>JBFIHX010000005.1:0-200547 GCA_041601615.1 Thermoplasmatota archaeon
ACCCCCCTCCGTTTGGTCCTTTGACGCCCCGACAGCGCACTGTTGGACCGTCCACCAAGCCGCTCCTTTGGCCCAATGGTCAATGGACAGAACTGGCCATTATGGGATTACCCCCCGTATATCCGGTTGGTAATCCGAGGGGGCGGAGCCCCCTAGGTATGACACGTTCCTTGGGCAGGGTCAGGAAGAAGGGAAGGAAGGCTAGGCCTCTTTTGCGGGGGTGCGCCCCAGGTCGTCGTCCGGAGGACGGCGGCGTTCGGGGGTAATCCGAGGGGGCGGAGCCCCCTAGGTATGACACGTTCCTTGGGCAGGGTCAGGAAGAAGGGAAGGAAGGGTAACGAGCACAGAATTTCTATGCTCTTTTTTCCAAGTACGCCTTGCCTGCTTCTTGCATCCTAGCAATGAGCGCCTTCGCGTCCGCCTCCAGCCCCGTCGCCCGAATCCGAATGTGCCCTCGCTGAGGGTACGACCCGAGCACCACGCCCGGAAACTCCTTCTCCAACGCGACGAGGGTCTCGTAGAACCTTGATTCCTCGGTGTAGAGCACCAATTCCTCGGTCCACATGGGCGTTGATCCCTCCAGTCTGGGCGCGATGGATTCGTCGAACATGCGCTCGAATTCGTGCGGGACGCCGGGCAACGTAAACAGTTGGGTGCGGCGCGGGTTGGGGGCGGTGACGATGGCGCCTAGCGCTGTGCCGATGTGGTTGGGCATCGCTTCGGCGCCACGGGGTAGGTAGATCATTTTGCGAATGCCTGCGTTGGGCGTGGGGCTGTCGAAGTAGCCTCGTCTGTGCCCTTCGGCAACGCGCTCGTGCATCCACTGCTCCCATTCGGGTTCGGCGACGAGGTCGGTTCCTAGTGCGCGCGCGATGCCTTCCATGGTGCGGTCGTCGGGGGTCGGGCCGAGGCCACCGCTGGTGATGACGTAGTCTAGGTCCAAGTCGTTCAGGAATCGCTTGACGCTTGCTTCGATGTCGGGCAAGTCGTCGGTGCAGACCTCGACGCGGGCGAACTGGACGCCCATCTGTTTGCATCGTTTGGCGAGCCAGTGGCTGTTGGACTCGTGGACGTGGCCGGCGAGGATTTCGTCACCAATGACGAGGCAGCCAAGTCGCTTCACGGGAGTGGATGGGATGCGAGGTTCATCGGCTTTCTGCTTGCCCACGGCGCCGGAGCCAGGTTGCGACACCGATCAAGCACGCAGACAGCGCTAGAAGCACAACAAGGCCGGTGGTGGCTCCGCCGATGTCGAAGGCAAACACGATGGCGTCGACCGTGAGCGCGGCGCTGGCGGCGAATATCGCTCCGCGTTGTCGAAGAAGGATTGCGAGACCCAGGAGGGCCAGGAGCATGATGCCCAGGAATACTTCCGGCGCCGCGTCGAAGCTTGGTTCGATGACGGTGAATGTGAATCCGAGCCAGGCGCCAGCAACGGAGAGCGTGGTGCTGAAGCCGGCTTCGTCGTCCCACGGCGGTGCTTGGAGGCGGTTCCAGGTGACGGTGCCGGCCCAGAGTGCGGCGGCGGACAGGAGCCAGAGGGTGCTTGCGGTGTCCTCGTGGAGGGTGCGGTAGAGCACGACGGGGAGCGCAACGAGGGTGAGTGCGAGGCCGACGATGGGCAGGATGTGCTGGTTGCGCTTTGCAATGACGACGCCGAGCCCAATGAGGATGGGAAGTGCCCAGAGCCATTCGGCGGGCGCTTGGGGTCCGAGGGTGATGGCGGTGGGTATGAGTCCGGCAAGCAGGATGGCGTCGCCGAGGTCTTTTTGGCGGGCCACGAGCAGCACGACGCCGGTTCCGAGCAACAGGAGGGCGCTGATGGCAAAGAAGGCCCAGGCTTCGTTTTCGCCGCGTCCAAGCACGTCGTTGATTTGCAGCAAGCCGAAGAGAGCGGCGGTGGCGGCACCGAGCATGAGGCCTCCGACGGCGTAGAATGCCTGCATGGCGAGGCTCGGGCTGCCTTCGGCGGCGGCGGGGCCAAGCTCTCGTTGCACTTGCTCGAAGGCTCCCTGTTTGAACATGCCTCGTTGGTTCCATCCACGGGCGGCTTCGAGGGCGGCGCGGGCGTCGCTTCGGCGCATGGGGCTGAGTGTGTGCCTCAGAAGTTGAGGGTGCCGGCTGGTTATCGGCGCGTGCCGTCAGACGACGTAGTCCATCATCGCTGCCACGGCCGCACCTCGTGGTACGTTCGCGCCGGCCAAGCGGAGGGTGGCTTCGATGGCGGCCCAGCCGGCGGCAAGTTCGGCCCATGTCGTATCGCCCATGTGGCCGACGCGGAATACGGAGCCTTTCCAGTGATCTTGGGCGCCGGCGACCACGACGCCAAATTTGTCCTTGAGTACGGGTCGCACGTCTTTGTCCACGATGCCGTCGGGGTAGCGGATGGCGGTGACGGTGTCGCTGCGGACGCTCGCGTCGGCGGCAAGTTCGAGCCCGGCGGCTTCGGCGGCGGCGCGGCAGGCGGCGGCGAGGGTACGGGTGCGGGCAAAGCGTGCGTCGAGCCCTTCTTCGAAGACGCGGTCGAGCGCCTCGACGGAGGCAAGATGCAAGGGAACGGCGGCCGTGAAGGGGGTCTGGTCGTCCTTGTCGGCGCGGTCGACGTGGCGCTTGAGGTCCATGTACAAGCTCGGGGAGTCGAGGCGTTCGTAGGCGCGATCGGACAGGGCGACGAAGGAGAGGCCGCTGGGGCCGCCGATGCATTTCTGGCTGCCGACGATGCTTACGTCGAGGCCCCACTCCGTCATGGGGACCGGGACGCTGCCGGTGGCGGTGATGGTGTCTGCGATGCTGATGGCGTCGTGCTTGCGGCACAATTTTGCCACGGCTTCGCCTTGGTTCATGACGGCGGTGCTGGTTTCGTTGAGCGTGAAGGCCACGGCCGACGCGCCTTCCGAAAGTTGGGCTTCGATGGCGTCCAAGTCGAAGCCTTGGCCCCAGGGTGTGGCGAGCACAACCCCGGAGTCTCCGGCGTAGCGCTGCACCAGTTGGCCCATGCGCTGGCCAAATTTGCCGTTCTCCAGTCCTATGGCCTTGTCGTGCCAGTGCACGAGGTTGGAGATGGCGGCCTCCATGCCTGCGGTGCCGCTGCCTGCAAGGACTGCCACACGAGGAGCGTCCATGAGGCGCTTCAGGCCGTCGAAGAGGCGCCGGTTGATGGCCGAGAATTCGGGGCTGCGGTGGGCCATGGCGGGGGCGGCCATTGCCATGCGCACGCGGTGGTGCATTTTCACGGGTCCAGGCAGCAGGAATACGTTGTCCTCGGAATCGAAGGCCACGACAGTGGCACCAAGCGATTTGGCTTCAAGGCGCCGGTCGGCCAGGGGGTGCTTTCTGCGCTCTTGCCGGAATCTTGATAGCATTGTACTACACATCTAGGTGTAGTGCAGATTGAGTCGCCTCCTGCAAAGCAGCGAGCAAACCCGACCCTTGCAACGCTTCATCGCGTGGAGCGCATCCTTCGAGATGCCTACGAGCACCGCGAAGGCCCAATTTCCTATGCCGAATTGGAGCGTCGGATGCCCGCCGCCCGCGTTCGGTTCGAGGTCTTGCAGGTGAGCGTGCTTGAGCTGGCGCGCCAGCGGCACGTAACCGTGGGTAGCGACGGCATCATGTGGGTTGTGTCGGGAGCAGACCGGGTTCCGCACGTTCCGCTCGAATGACGCCGCCGCGCAGTGTTCCTGCTGATTTGGTCGCGGTGCGCGAAGGTTGCAAGGACGATTTTCTGCGGCGTCATCAAAAGAACCGGGGCCGGGCCGGGCAAGTGTGGAACAGTTTGGTAGCAAAGGGTCGGCAGCTCAAAGCGGATACCGGATTTGGTCCCATCTTCAGCCCGCCACAGCTGCCCGAATTTCTTCGCGGGGTCTGGCCCTTGCGTGTCATCAAAGGGCTTCCTGATGGTTTTCGTGCTGTCTACACCGTAGTGAGCGACCCCGAGGACGGCATCGTGGTGCGTGTTGAGTGGGTCGGAGACCACGCGGAGTACGATCGTTTGTTTGGCTACAGCACCAGCTAGGAGCGTGGCTCCATCCCATGCGCTCATGATGCACCGGGTGCTCGTCGCTGCGTGCACGTCCGCCCCGCCGAGCCCCGCGACGACCAGGTGCTCGCCGACTTGTTTGTGGAGTACGGCCAAGCATTCGCGTACGAGGTGGGCGACCAAGACCTAGCAGTGGAGGGAATGCGCGCCCGGGAGGCCTACCGCTCCGGCGCCTTGCTGGTGGCTGAAGATGCGGGCGGCGCCGTGTTGGGCTGCGTTGCGTTCGAGCCGTGGGGCGAAGGCCGGGCACGCATGAAGCGCATGTTCGTGGCTCCCGAGCATCGAGGCAAGGGCGTGGGTTGCGTGCTTGCGGAATCCATCGTTGCGGCGGCTCGGGACGCGGGCCACGGGGTCATGGTGCTCGACACAAGCCAGTCCATGAAAGCGGCACGGGCACTGTATCGAGGCATGGGATTTGCTCCGTTTGAGGCGGACTACGAAGCGCCGTGCAGGGACGTTGCATATCTGGCTCTCAAGCTCTAACCGATCGCTGATGGCACCCTTGGTGCCGCCCTCCAGCTGGGGTGCCGCAAGGGGTGGCGGGTGCGGTTTTTTGGTTCTAGTTCCAGCTCACGACGTTCTTGTAACCGCAGGGAAGCATGTCTGGTTCGGGGCAGCGGAAGGGTGCGGGATCCCTTTGTTCAAGTTCAACGCCGACACATTGGCCGGAATAGATGCGGAGGTACCAGAAGTACAGGGGCAAATCGCCGCCCGCCGCGCACGAGGAGGAGTCTGCGTCGCTGTCGGCAGCGGATGCACCTGGGATTGCCAGCAAGGCGATGGCGAGAGATACTGCGAGGATGGATCGGTAGATCATCGTCGAAGAAGGTGGCTGGGTGGATGTAATTGTTTCTAGTGATGATTGGAAATCTTTGGCAGGGACTAGCGTCGGTTAGGCGCGGACGACGTGCGCTGTTGCCGCTTCCAGCCCTCGTTCCAGATCTGCCCGAAGGTGCTCGTAGTCGTCGAGGCCGATGCTGAATCGCACGAGGCCTGGGGTGATACCGGCGCGGGCGCGGTCGGCTTCGGGGATGCAGGCGTGGGTGGTGGTTGCGGGGTGGCTGGCGAGGCTCTCGAATCCGCCGAGGCTGACGGCGCGTTGGAATACTTGGAGGCTGTCGACGAAGCGGTGGGCGGCTTCGGTGGTGCCGACGTCGATGGTGAGGACGTGTCCGCCGGCGGGCATTTGTTTGAGGGCGATGGCGTGGTCGGGGTGATCGGGCAGGAGGGGGTGGCGAACGGTGATGCCGCGTGCCTGCATTTCTCGGGCAAGGCGCAGGGCGTTGTCGTTCATGGCCTTGAGGCGCACGCCGAGGGTCCGGGCGCCGCGCAGGCAGAGCCAGGCGGCTTCGGCGTCGAGGACGGGGCCGGCGTCCTTGAGCCAGCCGCGCACACCTTCGAGCAGGGAGGCGGGGCCGACGACGGCGCCGGCGATGAGGTCGCTGTGGCCGTTGATGGCTTTGGTGAGGCTGTGAACGACGAGGTCGGCGCCGAGTGCGATGGGGCGCTGGGCGAGGGGGGTGGCGAAGGTGTTGTCGACGACGAGGATGCCGCCGGCGGCGTGGGTCCAGGCGGCGGCTTGTTCGATGTCCACGAGGCGGGTCGTGGGGTTCATCGGGGTTTCGAGGAATACGACTGCGGTGGTGTTGCCGATGGCGGCGCGTAGTGCTTCGGGGTCGCTGGAATCGATGCGCACCAGTTCGACGCCCCAGTGTTCGAGGCGGCGAAGGAGGCTGTCGGTGCAGCCGTAGACGCAGGAGTCGGTGACGAGCCGGGCGCCGGGGCGAAGGAGGCTCATGAGGGTGATGTGGATGGCGCCCATGCCGCTGGCGGTGCAGACGGCTCCTTCTGCTCCTTCGAGCATGGCGAGGTGCTGTTCGAGGGCGTCGACGGTGGGGTTTTGGAGGCGGCTGTAGAGGAGGCCGGGGCCGCCTTGGAACCGTGCTTGTCCTTCGGCGGCGTTGGGGAAGGTGAAGGTGCTGCTGCGGACCACGGGGGGGTTGACGGCGCCGAAGGCGTGTTCGACGATGTGTGGGGTCCGGGATGCATCCATGGTTTGGAATCGGGGCTGGGGTGATGACGGTTGCTTGTTGTGGAGCGGCACTTTGTAGCTGATGGATGGGTCGAAGTGGCTTTTTGCTTGACAGTGTGTATGGATTCGTATGGATGCGCTTGACAGGGCGATTTTGGTGGCGCTGCGAGAGGATGCGCGGTTGCCGGTGGCGGAATTGGCGCGTCGTGTCGGGACGAGTAGGGCGACGGCGCATGATCGGTTGAAGCGGTTGCAGGACCGGGGCGTGATTTTGGGTGCCACGATTCGCTTAGATCCTGCGGCGCTTGGGCATCCATTGCGTGGATTCTTGATGGTGGGGTGGCGCGCCGAGCACCAAGATCAGCGGGCGGTGGCGCGTAGCATTGCAACGATTCCGGGCGTGGAGCGGGTGCATATCATTACGGGGCCGCATGATTTTTTGGTGGAGGTGATGGCGCCGGACATGGACGCGGTGGGTCGTATCATCATTGAGCGCATTCGCAGCATTCCGGGTGTTGGGGCGACGGAGACTTTGTTGTCCTTCTGGAGTTTTGATGGGCCGGGTGTTGTGGAGCCGGTCTATGCGGTTGATGGTTGAAGGACTCCGAAGATGTTGCCTTCTGTGTCGCGGCCGTAGAAGATGCGGCCAACGCCGGGTATGTCGGCGGGTGGCTCTGCAATTTGGCCTCCGTGTTCCGTGACGGCTGCCATGCTTGCGTCTAGGTCTTCTACGGTGAGGATGCAGACGTAGGCGTTGATGGCGGCTCCGGGTTGGGGCGGGGCGCCGTGTCGAATCAGCATGCCGCCGCCTATGCCCATGCTGGGGCCGGTCCCTGCGACTTTGGTAGGATCTTCGGCGGTGGGGGTTAGGAGCCAGTATGCTTCGTCCATGCCGGGAGCTGCCATGTCGGTCCAACCGAATGCGTCGCGGTAGAACGCCCGGGCGCGGTCGGGGTCTGTGGCGTGAATCTCGAAGTGCATGATGGGGGCGGCCATGGAGTGCAATCATCGTGTATGGCTTAAGGCGAGCGCCGACGCGGTGCGTTGGGTGGCGGGTTCAGGGTCTCGGCTCGTTACGTGGGGGGTGCATGTGGCCGCCGGCAGGGGTCGAGAAGTGCATGGGATTCCTTTACATGCAAGTTCAGATGAATGAGCGTGGACGCTGAGACCCGCAAGCGCTTGGAGCGGTTGGAGTTGGAGGTAGAGCGGCTTCGAAGCGTGGTGGATGGCCCTGTGCAGCCTTGGCCAGGCACGGATGATGCGATTTCGGCTCCGCCTCAAGCTCGTTCAAAACCCGTGGAGGTCGCTCTGCCGCCACCTCCTGCGCCGATTCCCACCAAGCAAGGAGTCTCGCGTCCTCGTTCGTCCCATCAGGCCTTGGAGGCACGCATCGGGACTCGTTGGCTTGCGGTTGCGGGCATTGTGCTCGTCGTGGTTGCGTCCGGGTTGTTTTTGCGCTTGGCCATCAAGAACGGCTGGATTGGACCTGCCGCTCAGGTGGGCATCGGGTTCGTGCTGGGTCTAGCAATTTGGGGCTTCGGTCTGTACTTGGACCGCGCGAAGCGTCTTGGGGAATTTGCGCATGTATTGGCAGGCGGCGGGGTCGCAATCACGGCGTTTGCGGTGTTTGCGGCGCATCATTTTCCCAAGTACCACGAGGCGCTGGGAATCAGTCTCGTAGGCGATTCGATTCTGCTTGTGTTGGTGGCGGCTGGTGCCCTGTTGGATGCGGTGCTGCGCCGTGCTGAAGTGCAAGCGTTGGTGGCGGCGACTCTTGGTTCCGTGATTCCATTACTGGCACTGGATTTGACGCGCTTTAGTCTCGCCTTGGCGGTTCTGATGGCGTTCATCTTGCTTGGTGCCTCCACCTGGCGGCGCTGGCCGACTGCGACGGTGTTTGCCGCCGTGGGTCCGTTCATGACCGTTTTTGTGCACCTTGTGGCAGATGTGCCTGCGGGCGATGTTTGGACCGCTTCCGCATTGCTTCTGCTCGGTTTTACGGCGGTAGGAATTCGTGTTCGTGGGGCTGATGACGCGCATGCCTTGTCCGTGGTGTTTGGGCAGGCATTCGTTTGGGTTGCCACCTGGGGCATCGGAATTTGGGCGTTTGATCAATGGGGTCTGGATGGCGCTGCTTGGTGGACGCTTGGACTGGGGCTCGCGGCGGGCGCGTTTGCCTTTGTGCCGGGTTCGGATCGGACCGTGCGTTGGACCTGGGGCGGCCTTGCCATTGCGGGACTGATCGGTTTTGCTCCCTTTTTGCGCTGGCCTGAAGCACTTGCGTTTGTGTGGATCGTGGAATTGGGCGTCGTTGCGACCATGCGGATTCGATGGCGCGGCACGGCTACGACTACGGCGGCGGGCGTCTTGCTGGGATTGCTGTCGACGCGGCTCATGTCGCGGGAGGCGCTGCAAATCTACGAACGCCTGGATGGTTGGGCACTGGACTTGGTGCTGCTCGTGGGCGGCATCGCCGCCATCATGAGCGTGTGGGTGATGGATCGAAACCAGAAGGACCAGGGTGCGGTGCTGGCTCAGTTCCATCTCGCCGTGGCCACAGGCCTTGCACTGGTGCTGATTGCTGTGCTTGGGTCGGGTCCTGGCGTCAGCCTTGCGTGGGGTTTGCTTGCGGTGGCGCTCGTGGGCATCGGCTTTGCTGTGCGTCGAGTTGATCTTCGTGCGGCGGGACTTGCGGCGTTTGCTCTGACGCTCGGGCGCATTGTGCTGTTTGATCTTGCTGGCGTGGATGCGATTTGGCGCGTGGCGGCGTTTGCCGGCGTCGGGGCGCTGCTGCTGGTGACGAGTTGGCTCTATGTTCGGTGGGTCCGAAGCGCACCGCAGGAGCGGTCTTAGCGGACTTAGCGGACTTAGCGAGATGAGCTGTTCGGGCGGGATGATGGGGCGGGCCGTGGCCGCACGGGGCTGCCGCAGATTTCGCAAACGTCCCCCTTGGGCGCTGCTTCGTACCAGCGTCCGCATCCAGCACAGCGTGGGCGCCAGTCCAGTGTGCCGGTCACGCCTTTCTGTTGGACAGTCTGGGTGGCGATCTTGAGTCGCTTGGCGATGTCCAGCATGGTGTAGTCATCGGTCACGAGCGTTGCGTCGAGGTCAAGGGCGAGGGCAAGCAGGCTGCGGTCGGCATCACTCAGGCGAGCAAGATTGCCGGCGGCGCTTGCGGTGGCTTCTACGAGTTGCAGTCGCTCGGCGGTTGCGCCTCTGATTTGTAAGCCGAGGCTTTGCCAGTCTTCAAAGCGGCGTGCGTCGCGGCCACCGGGGGAAATTTCCGCCGCTGCTTCGGGCGTGGTGGCAAGCCGGTGGGTGCGGGGGGGATCGAGGCCTGCCAGGAGCAATGCGGTGTCCAGCACGAGCCAGGGCACGGGCCGAGGAAGCGGGGGGGCCGCTTGGGGTTGTCGGCATGGCCAAAAGGGAGCGGGCGCAGTGGGGGCTGTGCAGTCGGGATTGTTTTTCGTGGCGCTTGTGGCGCTTTCTCTGGTGCCGCCGCTTCTGTATTTGCTGTGGTTGCGCAGTCGTGAGCGATTTGACCGGGAGCCGATGGGGCCGGTCCTGGGGGCGTTTCTGTATGGTGGCAGCGTCGGTGTGGGCATCGCTGTGTTGCTGCATTTCTTGTTCGATTTTGGCTACCAGCAAGCGGGCGGTCCGATTCCGTTGTCGGATGCGTTCGTGGCGGCGGTGGTATTTGCGCCCTTGGTGGAGGAGTTTGCCAAGGGCCTCGGGCTTGGCGGTTTGAAGGGGCGGATTCAGGAGTTGGAGGACGGCATCATCTACGGTGCGGGGCTTGGTCTTGGGTTTGCGGCTACGGAGAACTTCGTGTATGGCATCACGGCGCTCTTGGACGGCGGCTTTGGCGATGCGCTCGTGACCATCGTGGTGCGCATTTTCAGTTCCATGTTGTTGCACAGCAGCGCCAGTGCTCTTGTCGGGTTTGGGTACGCCATGGCGCTGCTTCGTGGTCGCTCCATTGGCTCCGTGTTTCCGTACTATGTGCTCGCGGTGGTTTTGCACGCGGTGTACAATTTCCTCGTGAGTACGCAGGAACTCATTGGCTTGCTCGCAGCGGTCATCATGGTGGTCACCGTGGCGGTTGGCATGCGGCGGCGCATTGAGCACCTAGACGAGGCGGGAGCCACGCAGGTGTACTCGTATTGATTGAGGCCGGAGGCTGCGCGGTGGACTTGACTCGTTGCACGTTCCGGAGCTTTACAACGGGAACTGCCAGGCGATGGCCGCAGGAATTACGAACGCCAAGATCAGGTTGAGCGGACCGCCAACACGGATGTAGTCCCGGAATTGGTAGTTTCCAGGAGCGAAGATCATCGTGTTCGTTTGGTATCCAATGGGCGTCAACATCGAGGTGCTGGCAGCAAGCATCACCGTGAGGCCTACGGGGCGCGGGTCAAGGCCGAGTGCGACGGCGGCGGTGGTGGCCACGGGCAGGAGTAGGACGACGCTGGCGTTGTTGCTGACCATTTCTGTGATCAGACTCGTGGCCAAAAACAGGAACACGAGGAACCACCAGCCGGGCATGAAGCCGCCAAGCCCGACCACGGCGTCTGCCAGGAGGGCCGCTGCGCCGGTTTGCTCCAGTGCGACGCCGAGGGGGATGATGCCGGCGAGCATCAGCACGATGTCCCATTGGATGTTGTTGAGGAATTCTTCGATGCGTAGGACGCCGAGGATGACCATGAGTGCGGCGCCGGTGAGGGCGGCTACGGCGATATCCATCCAGCCCAGGGCTGCGACGAGCACGACGCCAAGGACGATGAGGATGGCGTGCGGCATTTTCTCGGGCCGGTAGGTTGCCTTTTCGCGCTCCCTCGTGACGTACAGGTCCGGTTTTTCGCGCATGCGATCGAGCGCCCGAGGAGTCGCTTGGACCAGCAGGACATCACCGGGTTTGAGGCGGCTTTCAGAGATGGGCCCAACCTCGACGTGGCCGTTGTGTCGCACGGCGAGCACTTGGGCATCGTAGCGTCGTCGAAAGTCGATGCCCTTGACGGTTTGGCCAACATAGCGGCTGCCGGTGGTGATGACCACTTCAGCGGTGGCTAGACCGCCGGTTTCCACGTCGGCATCGGCCAACGGGTGGCGCAATTCCGGCAGCGCCTTGAGGCCCTTTTCTTGAAGCTCGGCAAGTCGTTTTCGGCTGCCCTCCAGCACCAGTTCGTCGCCGAGCATGATGCGGGTGAATGCATGGGGGGCATCCACGGTGTTTCCGTCGCGGGTGATGCGGGCCACGTGGACCCCTTGTTGGAACGTCAGGCCTGCTTCGCGTAGGTTTTTGCCGGCAAGATCTGATTCCTCGGGTACGACGTACTCGGCCAGGAATCCTTTCATGTCGAAGCGTTCGATGAGGTCACCGGAGCCTCGGTCGGGCAACAGCAGGCCGCCGATGGTGAGGTGGTAGAGAATGCCGGTGCCCAAAGCGATGAGACCGACGATGGTAAATTCGAAGAAGCCGAAGGGTGCAATGCCCAGGCGGCTGAGCACGGAATTGCCAAGCAGGTTGGTGCTGGTGCCGATGATGGTCAAGAGTCCGCCAAGCATGGCAATGTGGCTGAGTGGCATCAGGAGTTTGCTGGGGCTGATTCCCGCCTTGCGAGCCATTTGTACCACGGCAGGAATCATCACGGCCACCACGGGGGTGTTGTTGATGAAACCGGAAAGCGGTCCCGACGCAACGGCAATTCCGCCCACCTGCCGAAACCGACTTTTGCCGCTCCATGAAGACAGCTTCTCGGTCAGAATGTTGACCGCGCCCGTTTGCTGAATCCCGGCCGACAACACGAACATGGACATGACCGCAATGGTCGCAGGGCTGCTAAAGCCCGAGAATCCATCCTTGAGATCGAGGATGCCGGTGCCCATCAGGACGATGGTGGCCAGCAGAGCAGTCACTGGAATCGGGAGAATTTCTCGAAAGAACAGTACGAGGAGTACCACCACAAGGGCCAGCACGATGGCCATGTCCAAGGTAAGCAAGGTTGTTGTCCAGACCCGGAACAGATGAAGACGGTTGCCCCCGGAGCCGCCGTGGGTGCCGCTGCCGGGGGCCGCCGGGCTTTTGAGGGGCCGCCGGGTCCGCGAAGCCATGAAGGTAGGATTCGTCGGCGCCGGTACCATCGGGGCCAACTCCATGTTCGCGACCCTCGCGCTCACCGACCGCATCGAAGAGATTGCCGTCGTAGACATCATGGAAGAGGTTGCCGTCGGCCGCGCCCTCGACTTGAACACTGCCAGCGTCGCCTTCGGTCGCCGCACCCGCGTCCATGGTGGCGGTGACTACGCGCTCATCAAGAACGCCGACATCGTCGTCGTCAGCGCGGGACTGCCTCGCAAACCCGGCATGACGCGCCTGGATCTTTTGCAAAAGAATGTCGGCATCATCAAGGGCATCTGCGCGCAAGTCAAGAAGCAGGCGCCCAATTGCATCTTCCTCTTGGTCACCAACCCCGTTGACGTGCTGCTGTACGTTGCCTGGAAGGAACTGGGCTTCCCCCGCGAACGCGTGCTCGGCATGAGCAGCCTGCACGACAGCGCTCGCCTGACCGACATCGTGCGCGACATCCACGGCGACCGCAGCCTGCGCGCAACAATTCTCGGAGAGCACGGCGAGACCATGTTCCCCGTGCCCAGCATGAGCAGCCCGGAACTCGAAGACGATGACTGGGCCGACCTAGAGCAAAAGACCCGCGGCCGCGCCATGAGCATCATTGAGCGCGTGGGTGCTACCGCCTACGCCCCGGGCGCCTGCACCGGCCGCATGGTCAAGGCGCTCGTCGAGGACACGCACGAGGAGGTTCCGACGTGCTGCATTCTTGACGGTGAATACGGCCAAGGTGACGTGGCAACGGGTGTTCCGGCGGTTCTCGGCAAGGGTGGCCTCGTGCGCATCGTCGAGTACCCGCTTACGAAGGTCGAGAAGGCAAAGATGGAGCAGACCTGTCAGGTCATCGGCGACAAAATTGCTGAGGCCAACAAGTTGCTTGTCGAAGCCTAAGCCCACGCCAGGGCCAAGGGCAGCGCCAAGCAGAGCCAAGCACAGCGTCGCAAGGCGTGCGGCGCGAGGGCGTAGGCGATTAAGGAGAAATCTTGCAGCCTAGCGTACGCTCCCGCAGGCCCATAGCTGCCGCTAGACACCTGCATCCATGCAGGAGCGAGCTTTGGTAGGTATTTGCAACCAATTTGGTTGCCAAAAGCTAGTGAAAAGGGAGAGTGGAGAAGGGATCAGGACGACGCTATTCGATGGCGCCGCGCTCAGGAATCTCGCTCTTGGCGAGGTACATGAGTGTGTGCGTCATGGTGTCGGCGATGGTTTGGAGGCCACCTGCGAGGCTGCCGGTGATGCAGCGCGCTTCCATCGCCTCAAGGGTGTCGAGGGGCGTGTGGAGCGGGTAGGTGAGGGCTGCGACTCCGGTGGTGTCGCTGGGGCTGCCGCCGACGTAGGTGGTCGGGGTGCCGCCCAAGAACACGTTGGCGATGCCCCGTGCGCCGAAGCTCATGTGGTCGCTGCCGCCGGAGAGACCTACGCCATTGACCGTGGCGATCGGGATGCCGGGGGTGTAGTCGCGAACTTCCATCGGGGCGCCGCTGGCGTTCAGGCCATGCTCGACGGCGGCGTGCAAAAGAGCGTAGCGCGGGTGGGCGCCGTCGTTGACCTTGACTTCTTCGTGGATGATCTTCACGGGGAAGTGGCCCAGGGGCATTTGTCCGCAGGGCCAGTTGAGGCCGGGCGGGTCGGTGTTGAGGTTGGCGATGATGTCCACTTCGGTCTGCTCGCTCGGGTCGTATGCGGCCACGAAGTTGCGGCTGCCCACGAGGCCTTTCTCTTCGCCGTCGAAGAACGCGAAGACCACCGTGAATGGGAATTCCCAGTCGATCATGGCCTTGGCCATCTCCATTAGGAGGGCCGTGCCGGCGCCGTCGTCCCAGGCTCCGTAGACGGTGGGGCCGACGCCCGCGCCCACGGTGTCGTAGTGGGCCGATAGGACGACCCATTGCTCGGGGTGGACGGTGCCATTCTGGATGGCGAGGATGTTGACGCCGCCGTCGTAGGCTTGGCGCACGACGTGGTGGCCGTAGCCGAGGAGTTCCGATTCAAGGTCGTCGCGGGCGGTGTCCATGTAGGACTGCGTCGCGGGGTGTTCGAGACGGAAGGGGTGGGTCATGACGTAGGAAGCGATGAGGTCCCGGGCGCCTTGGCCCGTGGGCATGGTGGCGTTGAGGAAGTCGAAGAGATCGCCGGTCGTGTCGGTGTTGATGGGCTGGTTGGCGGAATCGCCATCGGAGAGGCAGCCCGCGAGGGCGGGAAGTGCCAGGAGGGCGGTGAGCAGGAGCGCACGCATGTTCCCTTCCGACTCCTCCAAGCTCATATGCCTTGTCGTGTCGGCGGCAGTTTTGTGCCCATGGTGCCGAGATGGGTACGGATTTCTCTGGGGCCATTCTTCCTCATTGTATCATGGCAGCCCACACACATTCGCACGGTGGACATGGAGGCAACGGCGACCACGGGGACCAGGGCGACTGGGAAGTCCGAGCCGCCGAGTACGCCGAGATGGCCGACCGACTCGAACCAGAACTGGGCAAGGCGACGAAGCTGATGCTCCAGGCCGCAGGAATCCGGCCCGGCATCCAGTTGCTCGACCTCGCGTGCGGCCCCGGCCACGCAACGGC
This sequence comes from Thermoplasmatota archaeon, assembly GCA_041601615.1. Lineage (GTDB taxonomy): Archaea > Thermoplasmatota > E2 > JACPAO01 > JAHFTW01 > JANQNI01. Next base: position 14,763 of record JBFIHX010000005.1, read on the forward strand.
CGCCGCGCACAAAGCCGGAGCCGCGGCGTGGGGCCTCGATGCCAGTCCCGCCATGATCAACATCGCAAGCACTCGGTTTCCCGGACCGACCTTCGTCCAAGGCGACATGCGCACCCCGCCGAGTGGCCCCTGGGATGCCGTCACCTGCCGCATGGGGGGCCACCACGCAGATTCCGCATGGATCGCCGCCTCGTTTGCGGTTTTGAAGCCTGGCGGACGGTTGGCCATCGTCGAAACTGATGCAGTGGACGAGGAGGCGCGGGCGAAGGGGATGCTGAGTCCCGCAGAATGGGTTCGGCTGTTTGAGGCGGCGGGGTTCGTGGAGGTCCGGGTGATGGATTCGGGGGTGGATGGGGCGATGCTGGCCGAAATCGGGAGGGTGGACCATTCCGGCGAGAGGGGGCACCAAGCCCCGGGTTTCCCCAAGGGGGCCATCTACGTCATTGCGGGAAGCAAGCCTATGGGTGGGTAAGGGTCGGAATTGGGGGGAGGCAAGAAGACCTCTTGAAGGAAGAGAGGGGTCAGCTGGGGCGATTTGTGCATCAGCAATTTCCTGCCCGACGCGACACACTTCAAGGATTGAGGGGAGGTTTCCAATCCGGCATCTCGCGCGTCATAAATTCATTGAAGAGCGGCACCGTAAACGCTGTGTCTCCATGGGATGGGCTCCAGACCATTCCTTTCTTGATGAGGGCACTCCGCGTCGGTCCAAGGCTCTCAACCTTTCGTTGCAACAGTTTGGCGATTTCGCCCGAGCGATGTGGACCAGGGCCGAGCCACGACATTGCTCGGAGGTATTTCTGCTCCAAGGGGGTGAGCCTATCGAAGCGCACTCTGAAGAAATTCGTATCGAGTGCAGAGGTAGCGGTTACACTCGCTCGTCGCACATCGTTTTCGTCCACGTGGGGAGGGGCGGCTGCGTTCCATGCATGCTTGCCCCATTCTTGCAAAAAATAGGGATAACTCTGGGTCATTTCCACAATACCGTCAAGAGCGGATGTGCTAATCGTGGCCCCGGCATCCTCGATCGGAGTCGAGATAGCATCCCGGGCCGCGTTGTCATTCAAAGCGCCTACTGCGGGATAGTCGAATAATCGCTCGGCATACGACTTGGCATCGCCAGCCAAACCCGCAACTTGGGGCAGTCCGGCTCCGAAAAGCAACACAGGCAAACCCCTTTGGGAGATTCGATGAAATGCTACAATGAGGGCCCGCAAGTCTTCTTCATTCAGGTATTGAACCTCATCAATGAGCACCGCAACGCTACTTTGAGCCGCTTGCGCAGCACGGCCCACGGCGACCAACAATTCCGGCAAATCCACCTCTAGGTTTCCGCTGTCGGCTGCGGGGGGTGCGGTGACCTCGATGCCGACCTCTCCGATTGATACCTTGAATGCGCTTGCAAAGCCTCGAAGCGCACCCAAGGCGCGTCCTGCATACTCCTTCGCCTGCTCAATCCGGCTGAACTTGAGAAGCACTCCCTTCAGCGCAGGCGCCAGGTATTCGGCCAATCGCCTACTCTCCGGGGCCTCCATGGAGATCACGGAGTATCCAATATCCTCTGCCATGCTCTCGATTCGATTCAGGAGGACCGTTTTGCCAACGCCACGCAAACCAAGCAGCATTTGCCCTTTTTCAGGGCGGCCTGCCTTGACGCGATGCAGTGCAATTTCGGCCGCAGCAAGAATTTCTTCGCGTCCGACCAAGGCGGGTGGCGGCGCGCCAGCACCCGGAGAAAATGGGTTCGTTAATGGGTCCAAGTGAATTCTCCCCTGCGCCGAATGGAGCTACCTTTGGGCGTCTTATGCGCCTATGGCCTCCGTATTGGAGCAGGTGTAAGGACCTTAGGGCATCTTATTAATCTATGCGTCGGAGTTGGGTGAGGGGATGTTGACGGTCGCGGGTCCCGAATGTGGCCGGGCAACGGTCGAACTGACCCGCCGCTCGCGGAGCGAGCAAGGCGAGCGCAGCGAGCGGTCGGGTTGAGTGATTGGTTCGGGGCCTGCGGTTGGCGCAATTCGATGACTTGCTGAGGGCGTACGTCATTTGTTCGCGTAGGACCTTGGCAGTCCAGCCCCTTGCGACAACCTTCTTGACTTGGGTATGCGAAGGAAATGTCCTATGGAAATCGACGGCAGTTGTGTCCTCGTCACAGGAGCGGGTTCGGGAATCGGTCGCGCGACCGCAATGGCCTTTGCCCAAGCCGGGGCCAACGTCGTGGTGACCGACCGGGACGACGAAGGAGGTCCTGAAACGCTTCGTTTGTTGCAAGCATCTGGGGGTTCAGGCATCTTCACAAGGATGGACGTCACCGACCCGGAGGCCATACGAGCCGCTGTGGAGCTCGCCCGAGATACGTATGGGGGATTGCATTTTGCAGTCAACAACGCAGGGTGGGAAGGTGTGACAGCCCCCATCCAAGACCAGTCACGCAAAGACTTCGACAAGGTCATCCAAGTCAATCTCACGGGGGTCTGGAATTGCCTCAAGGAAGAACTGGCCGCGATGGAGGAAGGTGCAGCCATAGTCAACGTATCTTCGGTGGCCGGGATCATCGGCTTTGCTGGCTCCGCCGGCTATGTCGCATCCAAGCATGGCGTCATCGGATTGACCCGAACCGCCAACCTGGAAGCGGCGCCGCAGGGAATCCGGATCAATGCAGTCCTGCCCGGGGTCATTGAGACCCCCATGGTTGATCGGGCGTTCGCCAAGAACCCCGGCATGCGCGAAGCAATCGTACCCCTGCACCCCATCGGGCGAACCGGCCGCCCCGAAGAGGTGGCCGAAGCCATCCTTTGGCTATGCAGCCCCAAAGCATCCTTCATCACGGGCGTGTCACTTGCGGTGGACGGAGGATGGACCGGCCACTAGGCCAATCAGATGAGCGCATGTGCTGCCGCGCCGACTAGGTACGCTGCCCCACCTGCCAGCACGCCGACGAACAGCATCTCGGCACTTGCCCGGACACGGGACAGTGGCAGGAACTTCGCCCGCCCCGCCCCTACAGCCAACAACACCAATGCGCCAAGGAAGCTGGCAGCGGCCAACCTCCCTCCCGGGAAGGTAGGCACCGCCAAGCCAGACAAGGGAATACTTCCAGCAACCGCGAATGCCAGGGCCGTTGCCAAACCATGCCGCCACGGCTGCTCGCTTCGAACCGAGCTACCGGTCTGCTGCAACTCACTCTTGAGCCCTAGATAGTTGCTCGCCCCCATCGACAATCCATCGGCAACCAAGTTGGCGAGCCCAAGAATCAGGGCCACGCGAATCCCGAGCCCAGCCCCAGCGCTGCCCGCCACCACTGCGATGGTCGTGATGACGCCATCCAGAGAACCATAGATGATATCGCGCAGGTAATGGCCGATGCCGCTGACCGGGCGTCCGTTCATGACACGAAACCTGCTTTGACCTTGAAGAACAATTCCTAACTGAAACTGTGGAGCGCTCCTCATCTGATGCCCGACACCCTGCGCCAGGCGCCGAACGGCTACGAACTAACCCGTGAGGCCACAGGCCGAGTCGGGTTGAGTGAGTTGTTCTACCGCTTGTGCGTGCTCTAAAAATCCCTATTCTGCCGGTTGAATCGAGTCCTTGATGAACGTCAACACGTATCCGACGATAAGGCCAAGCAGAAACGTAAACGTCGACCCATCGACCTTGTCTACGTAGGTTAGGCCGGCCGCAGTAATGACGACCAATCCCACCACCGCCACAGCAATCCAGGCCATCCGGGTGTGAAGCCGTGCCTCCGACTCTGTCCTCTTTAGTTTGCTCTCGGCGTAGCTGGTCATCAACTTCACGAGAGGGTCTGCTTTTTCGGCGACCATTTCTAAAAGCCGCACGAGGCCATCCGGTGCAGCGGCGGAGCCTGCGGGTTCAGCCTGTTGGTAATCCGTGGATTGGTTTTCCGATTCCGCCTCGTTTTGGGTCGTAGTTTGACCGTTTGTTTCACCAGCACTGGCCATCTAGATTTCTGATTGTTCACGAATGGAAAAGAATTGGCTCCTGCTGCGGGTGGCGCCTCTGGATGGCGCAAGGCTAGGCGATGCCAGAAGCGGTAGAACTCCTCCTTCACGAGTTTTCCCCTAATGTTCCGTCACGTCAGCGGCTTCCCGAGCGCCACTCCCCGCAGTCTCTTCAAAAAACTCGCCCACAGTCAGTAGTCCATCAGGCGTTTGCGCATGGTCTCTTGCTTCTCGGCACTCTAGCCGGCGAGCCCCTCGCCTAGGTTCAGATAAACGTCCCTTGATTCCGCCTGGGCTGCTGTGCCTCGGCGTCTTCCATGGCTTTCTTGATTTGGGCTTCGAGTTCCATGGCGTCCTTCAACAGTGGCTTGGAGTCCACTTTCAATTCTGGAATCAGTCGATCCAATGTCTCGATGAGTGCCGCTGCTGCTCGTCCGTCGGGGTGGCTTTGGGCGGCTTCGACGATGAGGGTGGCGACGTGGAAGGGGGTGGTGCGGCCGTGGCTAAGGATGTGGGCGGTGAGGCCGCCGATGATGGCTTTGACGAGGGTTTCGGCTTTGGAGGATTCGAGGGCTTTGAGGGCGGCGGGGGTGGCGCTGCCGGCGAATACGTCGGGGGTCTGGTCGTCGTTTTCTTCGCGGCCGACTGCGTCGAGGCTGAGCACCATGCGGCTGGGGGCGGCCCAGGTGATGATGGCTTCGGCGACTTCACCGAGAATTTCGGCGGGAATGGGGATTTCACTGGTGATGGTGAAGATGCGGGGGCAGGGGCCGTCGATGTCGCATTGAGTTTCGCCGCCGTGGATGCGGATGGGACTGCAGGCGATGCCATTTGCAATGTGGACGACGCCGGTCATGTCGGGGCTGGTGATGTGGCCGACGAGGGGGAGGTTGAGGTGTTTGTGGAGGTAGGTGCCGGCAATGGGGGCCGCGGCGCCGGTGCTTGGAAACGCGACGACGATGAGGGCGTCTTGGAGGTCGACGGAGTCAAACAGTTCGACGTTGACGGGCATTGGGGCTCGAAGCTTGTGGGTGGGTGTCAAGGTTCCGGCTTCATTCTGCCAGGGCCCGCCGGGGCGTGGGGCGTGGCAGTCGGCCAGGGGGAACACCCGATGGATGAATGGTAGAGGGGAGTTGTGGCTTTCTTAGCAGCCAGAGGTGTAGCTGCCGGCGTCTAGGTAGACGTCGTAGGTGCCAGCGCTGACGCCGGTTCCGGTGTTGCCGCCGAGTCCGACGTCCGACCAGGAACCGAAGAAGACGTACACTTCGTCGAAGCCGCCGCCGATGTCCTCGCGGATGCACATGGAAAGCTCGGCGTCGGTGTTGTCGCCGCAGTCCTTGTCATCCTTGGAGCAGGAGCTGTCGAGGGCTTGGTTCGAGTAGGTGGATGCGTAGTCGTCGTCGTCCGCAGGAGAGCAGATGGTGTTGTCGTTGCGGTCGGAGCATACGGTCATTTCAAAGCCGCCGGCGTCGCCGGGTCCAAAGACGCCTTCGCGCCAGTTGGCCCAGACGGTGATGTCGCGGCCGTCGCCGCTCCAGCTGCTTACGTCAAAGACTGCGTGGTCGGGGTTCGCGCAAGCGAAGAGGTCGGTCGAACACAGGCTGGCGCCGACTGCGCCGATCCCCTTGGCCGAGTATCCTACACTGTTTTGGACTGTCTGTTTCTCTCCGGCTGGGTCTGCGAGTGCTGGGGCGATTAGAAAGAGCGTGCAGAAGAGCGCGAGTAGCGTGGTTTTCATGGTATTGTCCTGTGGGTGTTTCCCACGTTTCGATGAGCCTGGCGGGGCTTTATGGGGGGTGTCACCAATTGCCTCCCCGGTTGGGTAATTTTTACCCTTTTTAGTTAGTCAGAATACGAAAATATGATGGTTTTGGGCCGATTGCACCTGTTACTTTGAAGTTGGGGGATGGGGAAGCTTCGAAACGGATGCATTTGGGCGAGGGTGATTGCATGCTGAGTTGCTGTTTCGTCGGGGGGAAAGAAGGTTGAGGGGGCAGGGGGGGGGGTTTGGCGGGCTCAGCACGAGGCCACGAAGTCTCCTGGCGTGAGGTAGGCGCCGTAGATGCCTTCGCTCAGTCCGGCTCCGGCGTCGAAAAACAGTCCGTCGCTTGCCCATAAGACTAGGAAGACTCCAAGATCGTCGAATTCTCCGTCGTCGTCGAGCGGGATGCAGGTTTGGACCTGGGCGGCGTAGGGGTCGCCGCAGTCCTTTTTGTCCTTGTTGCAGAGGTCCGATTCCTGGATGCCGTCGTTGGAGTAGCCCCATGCGAGCAAGTCGGAGTCGCCGCCCGACTCGTTGCAGATCTGATTGTCGTTCAGGTCGCTGCACACCAGCACTGCGAATCCGCCTACGTCTGGCGGGATGATGCCGTGGATGAGGTTGACCCAGATGGTCACTTCGCGACCTTGCTTCGTGCCCACGTCGTTGTTCCACGAGGTGGTGTCAAAGTAGGTCCGGCCTCGTTCGGCAAGTGTGTCTCCGCAGGTGGCTTTGAGTGCGTTTCGGTTGCAGATGTTGTAGTCGAGGATGAGGAAGTCGTCGATGCTGAGGGATGTGGTGCCCCAGATGTACTGTGGTTGTGTATGGTCTGGGGCTTCGGCGGGTATGGTTGTGGTCAGAAGCAACGAAAGGGTCGTCGCGATCATGGTTGTTTTCATGGGTAGTTCCTGCGGGCGAGCCCGCGTTTTGCAAGAACTCTGTGCGCATCTTGGCGTGTGTGCCCGAGTCCCTCCCCGAATCGGCCGAATGCCGACAGTTACCCCACATATTTGTACGACTTAGAGAAGGATACAATGCCGGTTGGTGCAATATAGGCAACGTAAGCGGCTAATAATTGTAAAGAAAAAGTTCAAAAGCTCTGTAATAAAAATATTAATTCATTGGTAATATGGTTGAAGGAAAAAATGGATTACCTGCGGATATGGGTACAAATGGTGCCGCCGGCCGGCTGGTTCCCTCGTCCAATTCGGCGCCAGGGGCCATCACCTGGCCCAGCGGGGTCAGCCGATGACCATGCCTTCCATGCGGAAATCGCCCTCGGCAAATCGCTCCAACCGGAACGGGCGAAGGTCGAAATCGGGCTTGCGACCGGCGATGGCCTGTGCTGTCAAGAGGCCAACCATGGGGCTGATCATCATGCCGTGGCCGCTGAATCCGCTTGCTTGATGCAGATTGTCTGGGCCCGCCGCCGCGACTCCCAAAACCGGCTTGCGATCGGGTGTCACATCATAGCTGCCGGCCCATTGACGAAGCACACGCACGGCGCCAAGCCTGGGCAGGAGCCGTACGGTCTGCTTGGCAAATTGCCGCAAGAAATCGAGGCTGCTGCCCCAATCTAGGCTTTCTTCGTGGTGGCCGCCGAGGCCGCCCACGAGCTCTCCACGCATGTCTTGGTTGACGTAGTAGCCCGTGGAAAGGTCCACGAGCATGGGGTCCAAGAAGGGTTTGAGTGGTTCGCTGACGAGGATTTCGTGGCGCTCCGGTTTGTTGGGCAATTCCACGTCTGCTAGTGCACTGACTTGCTTGGACCAGGCGCCGGCCGCGTTTACCACATGGTCACAACGGACGGTTCCTCGTGTGGTTTCTACGGCGGTGATTTTGCCGGCGTCCGTGTGGAGACCCGTGACTTGCGCGTGCGTCACCACTTCCACGCCGCGCTTTTCGGCCGCCGCTTTCCAACCCCAGACCAGTGGCCAGGGAAACACGATGGCGTCGTCGGGGTTGAAGGTGGCTCCGACGCAGCCGTCGGTGTTGAGGCCTGGGATGATGCGCTGGGCTTCGTCGAGGTCGATGATGCGGGTCTTGACGCCGTGGCTGTTTTGGAAGCGGGTTGCGTCTCGCATCTGGGATAGTTGGGCCTCGTTGCGGGTCAAGAACAAGTAGCCGCCTTGGCGCAGGAAGACGTTGTGCCCGGTTTCGCCGCCGAACGCCTTGAATGCCTGGATGCTGCGTTGGGCGAGAATGATGTTCTCTTCGGTGGTCCACTGTGCGCGGACACCGCCGCCGTTGCGACCCGTGGCGCCTTTGACGAGGCTGTCGCGGTCCAGAACCAGCACGTCGGTGATGCCGATTTTGGCAAGGTTGTGTGCGATGGAGAGGCCGATGGCGCCGCCGCCGACAATGACGACTTGGTAGTGGGATTTGCGTGGGCCGGGTGTCGGGACGGGGCTCACGTTTGGCCTCCCGGGGCTTGTGAACAACGCGTATTCACTCTTGTTCCTCCTGGGCGGCGAGAGTGGCGAAGCTGATGGGGCGCACGGGGGGCCGGAACGTTATGACGTCCAGGTCGTCCAGTGCGACGCCGGTTTGTTGGCTGAGGAGGTGGAGTGCCGCCTGGACACAGGATTTGCCTTGGCAGGGGCCGGTGCCGACGCCGAGGTATCGTTTGAGGTCCTCGAAGCAGCGGTATCCTTCTTCCATGGCGTGCAGGCAGTCGTCGGTGGTGATGTCCTCGCAGCGGCACAGGAATGTCTTGGGGGTGGTCACGGGAAGCCCTCCACGTAGATGCCGTCCACGCTGGTTTTGCCGTCGGCTTCGCGCTCTGCGGCGAGGGTGCCTTCTTGGAAGGAGAGCTTGCAGCCGGCTTGTTGAAGCAGTTCGACGCGGGGGGTGAGGGGCACGTCGCAGACGACGGCGTCGCAGTGGATCCATTGGCCGTCGACGAGTGCCTTTTCGACGCGGGTGCCTCCTTTGACGGCTGTGACTTCGCCGTGTGCCAGGATTCGGCCTCCTGCGGCTTCGAGGTTTTGTTGGAAGTGGGCGGGGGGCGTGGTGGCGTGCAGTACGACGCGGGCGCCGGGTCTGGTGCCTTGGGAGAGGAGTCGTTGGGCGCCGCGTAGGCTGAGAACACCGGGTAGGTCGTTGTTGACGAAGAGGGGCCATCCGTCGTGGCGGCCGGCGGCGATGGTGGTGCGGTCGGCGTTGACGTGGATGAGGTCGTTGCCGCGTCGGATGCCGATGCCGTCGTCGTAGATGCCGAAGGCGACGCTGTGGGTCCAGATTTCGACGCCGGGCCAGGTCGTGGCGGCTTTGGCAAGTTCCAGGGTTGCGGTTTCGTCGCCGCTCCAGAGGGCGGAGCCGCCGGGGTGTGCCGCTTCGTCCACCAGCACCACACGCTTGCCTTCTTTGGCTGCGGCTTGGGCGCGCAGGAGTCCGAATTGGCCGGCGCCCACGATCAGTTCGTCTACGGTTTCACGGTAGGCGCGGGGGGCGGGGCCTGTGGGTGGCTCGGTGGGTGCTTTGCCGAGGCCGCTCATGAACCGCACCACTTTGAGAAACATCATGTTGAGGATGCGGGGGCGGGTGAACGCGCCGTGGGGGTCGAAGCCGCGTCGGTATACTTTGTCCGTGGCTGCCAGTAGGTCGCGTTTGGCGCTGCCGATGCGGTTTTGGCTCTGGACTTCGGCGCCGTCTTCGGCTTTGGCCATGCAGGCGGGCACGTTGGGCACTCCGTCCACGTCGACGAGGCAGGAGCCACAGGAGCCGGCGTTGCAGTAGAGGCCGCGTGGTCGGTGGTACTTGAGACTGCGCGACAGTTCGAGGATTCCTTCTCGGTGGAGGGCGCTGCCTAGGGTGTCTCCGTCTTGGAATGTCACGGGGCGGCCGTCGAAGCGGAACCGGGCCAACGCGCGACGACTCCCGGGTTCGCTCAAGAAGCGTGCGGTCGTGTGCGCGGGGTGCGTTGCGGTCGTGGAACACCGTTGCGATCCAGTTCTTGTCCCAGTCGGCCCACGAGCCAAAGTCCCCACATGCGCCAGTCGCTGGCGAGACTTTGTAGGGGGTAGCGGAAGGTGGCGGGTCGGTTGTGCTCGAAGAAAAAGTGGCCAAACCAGGCAAATCCGTAGCCGCCGACGAGGGCGCCGACGAGAAACCAGGGCGAGAAGAGCACGGCGGCGGCGATGCAGAGGGCGGCGAGGGTTGTGCCGGCTAGGTGCACGGCGCGGTTGCGGTGGTCCTTGTGTTCGTGTAGGTAGAATCGCCAGAAGTTCTGCGTAGGATTGGGGGAATTGGTGGGCATGAGAAAATGGGCGGCAGACACAAACCAGCGTGGAGCACCAAGCCCCAACGACAACCAACCAGGACAGAACGCGCCTGCCACCCAGCCATGGAGCTAGCGCGGGCCATGTTAAGCTTGTGCTCCCCGGAGCGATTCAATTGTGGAGGCTTCACTGCACGGGAGAAACCATGGGGAAATGGAGGAAATGGAAGGTAATGGAGTGCCCCGTCTGTATGGATTCAGAGGATGCGTTTTCGTTCGCGGTAGACGGTTTGGCGCGCCACGGCGAGGCTGACTTCGGGGTCGAATCCCAGCAGCCAGCGGACGTAGTGGGGACTTTCTTGCAGGGAATCGTCTTCTCGGTCGGTTCGGAGTTTTTCTCGAAGGCGGATCGTGCTGGAGCGCGGTTTGCGGCCGGGTCTGCCGTCCCCGGCGAGGTTGTCGCTGGAGGCGAAGGCTCGCACCTGGACCACGGCGATGCCTTTGCCGTAGGGGCCGGGGCGAACTCGCACGGCGGAACCGTCGGGGAGGGACAGGTCCATGGGCCCGTCCAGCGGTACGATTGGGATGTCACCTACCATACTCGCCAAGAGCACCAAGAAGAGATAGTTCTTTGGATGACTGCTAATCGATATATCAACGTCTATTCGACTAGATGAGTGTGTTACAGGGTTGGCCCTTTTCCTTCGCCTCTCAGAGTTGATTAGATGCTTTGGGGCCAATCTTTGCACAGTTACGTCATTGGTTTGATGAGTTTGGGCCGATTGCGGGGGCGACGGGGGGAGGGCGGGGTGGATTGCGGGTCCCTTGGTCCGCGGAGGGTGATGGATCTGGCTTGGAATGGTTGCCTTGGATGGAGCAGGGCCGATTTGCTGCGGCGGTCGGCCGGGTACGCCTCAATGTTGGCAGGCGCCGCAGTAGAAGGTGCTGCGACCGCTTTGGGTGATGCGTCGAATTTCACCTTTGCAGCGGGGGCACGGCAGTCCCTCGCGTTGGAACACTGCCAATTGCAAGAGGAAATCTCCGGGGCGGCCGATGGCGGAGACGTAGTCGTTGAACGAGGTGCCTCCTTGGGCAAGGCTGTCGCGAAGCACTTGTTGGGCAGAGGTCAAAAGGAGCGGAATCCGGGCGCGGGGGGTGTTGCAGGCCAATCGTCGCGGTGAGAGTTCGGCGCGCCAGAGTGCTTCGCAGGCGTAGATGTTGCCGAGGCCGGCGACCTTAGTCTGGTCGAGGAGGAATGATTTGAGGGGTGCGCGGCTGCCGGCGAGCAAGGCTGCGAACTTGTCGGCGTTGAGTTCGGGGTCGAGGGCGTCGAGGCCGTAGTGGTCGGCGTCTCGGGGTGGGTCGTCGGGAGCGTGCAGAGAAAGCCAGCCGAATCGGCGTGGGTCGACAAAGTGCAATTCGTCGCCGTCTTCGAGGCCCAGGACGAGGTGTGTGTGCGGCAGGCGTTGCGCGTCGGGGGCCGAAAACAGGAATTTGCCGGTCATTCCTAGGTGGGCCACGAATGTTCGGCCGTCGGCGAGGTCCCAGAACATCACTTTCGCGTGGCGGCGGATGGCCTGCACCGTGGCGCCAGAGAGGGACGACAGCGGCAGCGGCGAAGGTTTGCGCAGTGCAACGGTGCTTGATCGTTCGGCGGATTGGATGCGGGTTCCAGCAAGCCGGGTGTGCAGTCCGAGGCGGATGGTTTCGACCTCGGGTAGTTCAGGCACAGTGGTGGGGAGGTGGCGGGGCAGAAAAAGGGCCGGCTGGGGGCAGCGTCAGGTCCGTGGGTTTCAGGGCGGGCTTCAGGGACGGTCCTTCATTCGTTCCACTTGCACGGCGGCGGGAAGCACGGTGGGGCAGGTTTCGGTGAGCCAGGTGCGGGTGGGCCATGCGGGGTCGGATGCCGGGATGGTGCGGTTGCCGTTGTCGTAGCCGTGGCTCCATGCGCCCCATCCGCTTTGGCGGCAGTGGCTGTCGGCTACGAACCATGCTTCCATGTCTGCGTCCATTTCTTGGTACCAGCGACCGTCGGCAAAGCCTACGATTTGGTCCACTTCGGCTTCGTATTGTTCGTTGCCAAGGAGTCGGCCCCAGTAGGTGCCGTGGCCTTCTGCCATGAGGTGCATTTCGGCGGTCTCGGCGGGGACGGTGACGAAGCCAGCTAGATTCCAGCCGGCTTCGGTGGTGGTGGGGGCGCGAAAGAGGGCGTCCCGGAGTTCGTGCACGGTGAGTGTGCCGTCGGCGGTGGCGCAGTTGGGGTTCTCAGCGCCGCAGGGTAGCTCGCCGACGCTGATGACGCCGGCTTCCTGGGTGCGGCTGGCTCCTTCCATGGCGTGGCGCAGGCGGTAGAGTGCCTCGGCGTACAGGCCGGCGGTGACGGGGGTGGCGTTGCTGGTGCCGCCAAATTCGCCTTCGGCCGTGACCGTGTTGTCGCCGTAGCCACCGGAGGGGTATTCGCTGCCGATGCTGGCGATGTCGGCGGGTTTGCCGTGGCCGCTGTAGCTGCTGCCATCGCTGGGGGCTACTGCGCCGACGGTGACGATCCAGTCGGGGCCTTCTTGGCTGCTAAACAACGTGGGGTTGGGGGCGGTGAAGGTGTTGGCGAGGCCGTTGCCGGCGCTAAAGAAGATGGATTGGCCCCGCTCGACGGCTTCGCGTTGGAGGTCGGTGTCGCTGCCGGCATAGATGCGGTCGCGGCCGAGCGTGGAGAAGCCGAAGGAGTTGGTTTGGACGTCGATCCAGGATTGTTTGGCGACCCATTCGTTGGCTTCTTCGCGGGGGCCGTTGACGAAGACGAAGAGGCAGTGGGGGCAGGTGCCGTGGAGGTTGCCGACACTGACGGAGGAGGTGCCAACACCGTGGCTGGTGGCGGCAAAGCCGTCGTTGCCGTTGAAGTTGACGTAGCCGACGACTTTGGTGTTGGGAATCCAGCGCATGTGCATGGTGGCATCGCTGTTGCCGCTGCTTGTTTGGACCTTGTTCCATTCGTCGCGGTCTGCGTCGTGCAGTGCTGCGGACGCTGCGTCCGCGTCGGAGGGCATGGAGATGCGCAGAGCGTCGTAGCTGGCGAAGGCGTCGGCGCCGGGGTGTCCTGGAAGCCATGTGGCGGGGTCCTTGTCGAGAGGCAAGTCGTCCATGGGGTCGAGGTTCTGGTGTTGGGGCATTTTGCTTGCCAGGAAATCGTAGTGGTAGGGATTGATGCCGGTGTCCACCACGGCCACGACCACGGCGTCTTCGTAGGCGCGGGAAGCCGATTCGGAGTCGGTACCTTTGGTGGGTTCGTCGGGGCCGTCGCTGAGGCAGCCCGCGAGGGTCGCCGTGGCAAGGAGGGTCAGCACCAGGAGTGTGCGCATGAACGGAAGGCGGGGCGGCGGGACTTCAGGGTTGTGGTGGTACGAGTTTTCGCGCTCCTGTTGCGATGGCGCCTAGAAGTGCAAGGAGGGCCACGAGGGCAGGCCCAGGCGCATCGGCACCCGCCGCGGGCGCCGCCGCGGTCGCTTCGAGCATCAGCACTTGGCGCGTGTTGCCGTTTGCGGTGGAGGCTTCGATGGCAAATTCGTGGGTTCCTGGGGCGAGGTCTTCGAGGGTGAATTCCCATCGCCCGTTGCTTGGGAAGGGGATGAGGACTTGTTTGTCGAGGAATGCGGTGACGCCGTCGGTTACTGCGGCGCCGGTTTCGTCGGTGATGTTGGCGACGATGCGGAAGGCGTTGGGGCCGAGCCGGTGGGCGGTGGCGTTGATGTGGCGGTCGCCGGCCATGGGTTTGCCTGCGTGGAAGGTGCCGGTTTGGGTGGCTTGGTTGCCGGCAAGATCCGTGTAGGTCACGGTGTAGTTGTGGTCGGTGTCGGGTTGGAGGCCGATGAGGCGGAAGGTGTGATCAAAGGCGGCGCGCACGGTGCGTTTCTCGTAGTTGTCGCCGATGCGGAGGGTGGCGGTGCCGGGTTCGTTGGCGTTGGCGATGAGCACGGGGGTGCGTTCGTGGGGTGCCCATGGTTCGGTGGCGAGGACCAGGACGGTGAACGTGGGGTCTGTGCGGTCGTCTTGGAGGGTGACGCGTCCGCTGAGGCCGGCGGGTAGGCGGAGCCAGAGGGTGCTGTCGGTGGCGTGGAAGCTGAAGGGGCCGCGGGCGTCGTTGAGGATGGCTTCGAGGGTTGCGGGGGTGGCGATGCGGTCGGCGGCGCGTAGGATGGGTCGGAGGGTGCCGGGTTCGAGGCCGTTGATGTCGAGGCGGACGAGGAGGTCTTCTGCGCCTTCGCCGATGGTGCCGACGGTGTTGATGCCGAGGGTGGTCCCGTCCCAGTCTGTGATGGAAAAGGGGGCGCTGCGCACGCGCATCCAGTCGGCGGTGGCGTCGCCGCTGGCGCCGAGGTGGATGTTGGCCCATGCGCCGGCTCGGGGGGCGTGGTCGTGGATGTTGGGTCCGGTTGCGCGTGTTACGGCGAGGCCCATGGTTGCTTCGAAGAGGGCGGTGAGGGTTGTGCCGTCGGCTTGGAGGGTGCCGGGCTCGTCGAGGTGGATGCGGGCGGTGCCGCTGGTGGCGCCTTGGCGGTCTTCGTCGACGATCCAGGCTTCGGTGCCCGAGAGGGTGGCGGTGCCGCTTTGGGCGCGGAGGGTAATCCATCCGTATTCGTTGTCGTGGAGGCTGAGGGCGCCGGTTTCGGCGTTGTCTTCGAGGATGGCCAGGGGTCCGTCGTGGTGCCAGGTGCCGGTGTTCCAGGCGAGCGACGGCAGCGTGAGCACACCGTTGACGTGCACGGCTTGGAGTCCGGCCGGGGCGGCCGTGGCTTCGACGAAGTGGCCGCGTAGCGTGGTGTCTTGGAGGGTGAAGGCGCCGATGGTTGTGGAGGTGGCGCCGGCGCCTAGGTATTGAACGGCGTCGGGCCAGTTGTTCTCGTGAGCCGAGGCCGTGGGCATGTTGAGGGTGAGTAGAAGCAGGACGAGCAGTGTTAGTAGGTGGACAGGTCGGCGCATGGCGTCACCAAGAAAGGGGGGTGGAGGAAAAAGGAGGGGAATAAGGAGGGAAAAAGGGTGCGAAGGTGCAGCCTGCGATGTGCGGGCCTAGACCGATTCGGTCTCGCAGTTGCCGCTGGCGGCGTGGCCGGCAGCACTGTCCCAGCCGAAGCCGGCCTTTGCCATGTTGGTGACGCAGCTCGTGTAGGTGCCGCTGCCGGCCTTGCTCCATTGGAACGTGACGCTGCCGTCGCCGCCGGTGCTGGCGGTGCCGCCGGCACTTCCGCCGCCTGCCTTGCTGACGGTGATGGTCACGGCGACGCCGTCTTGGGCGGCTTCGGTGTCGTCAAAGCTCCAGACTTGGATGAACACGTTGCCTTTGCTCGGGGAGCCTTGGCGCCAGTGGTCGATGTCGTGGGTGTGGAGTTCGTCGGTGGGCGGGGGCGGGATGCAGGCAGCTCCTCCTCCGACGGCGGTGCAGGCGTTGACGCCACCGCTGCCTTGTTGGTTCGAGGTGTGTCCGAGGTCGTCGGCGGTGTTCTTGAGTTGGTTGCGCAGCTGCGTGTTGGTGTAGCTGCCCGTGTCGAGGACGAGGGCGGCGACGCCGGCGACGTGCGGCGTGGCCATGCTGGTGCCCGTGAGGCTGGCGTAGCTGCCTCGGTAGGTGCTGAGCACACTGACGCCGGGGCCGACGATTTCGATTTGCGAGCCGGTGTTGCTGTAGGTGTACATGGCGCCGGCCGAGTCGACGGCTCCGACGGCCATGGCGTTGGCGACACTGGCTGGGAAGCCGACGGCGCCGGCGTCGTTTCCGCTTGCGACGGTGACGAGTGCGCCCTTGGTGTTGTAGGCGTAGTTGATGGCGTCGACGGTGGCTTGGTCGTAGCAACCGGCGGCGCAGCCGAGGCTCATGGTGATGATGTCCGCGCCTTGGTCTGCGGCGTAGGTGATGCCGTTGGCGATGGCGGCGAAGCTACCGGAGCAGCCGTAGAGTGGGTTGATGTATTCTAGGACCTGCACGGGCAGGATGGTGGTCTGGGCGGTGCCGGCGACACCGATGCCGTTGTTGGTGAGGGCGCCGACGGTGCCGGCAACGTGCGTGCCGTGGCCGCAGTTGTTGCTGTCGACGGGGTTGCTGTCGCCGTTGGCAAAGTCGTAGCCTTGCAGGTAGTTGCCGATGTCGGGGTGGTTCTTGTCCAGGCCGGTGTCCAGCACTGCGACGGTGACGCCGGTGGTGCCGGTGGTTACGTCCCAGGCGAGGTAGGCGTTGATGCCGGGGCTCGGGTTCCAGCCCCATTGGCTGCCGATTTGGGGGTCGTTCGGGGTGAACTGGGTGCGCATGGCGACCGGGCTGTCCTCGGTGATGTAGCGAACGGTGGGGTCCGTCTGGGCGCCGAGCAGGAAGGTAGCGGCGTTGTCCGTGGTGACGCTGATGAAGTCGATGGCGTTGTTGACGGAGGTGATGGTGGCTCCGTAGAACTGGTCGCCGACGCCGTAGGTGGGGTCTTCGGTGAGGCCCACGATGTACATGGCGGGGTTGTCGTCTAGGAGGGAGTCGAGCACCATATTGGCGGCGTCTACGCGAAGTTCGGTAACGGCCGATGTGGGCGCGATGGCGATTGTGGCCAGCATCAGTGCACTGGCAATTAGGGTTGTTTTGATTCTCATGGAGAGTCCTCTTTGGTGACCGTCTTGGGCGGTCGATTTGGCACCTAACTTGGTTTATTAACAAGTATGGGAAAACAAATGGTTTTGTATGTACAATTTTGGCCAATACTTGGTTTTATCTGTTAATATATGATTTGGATATAGACGGTCCACCGCGAAAAGAATATGTTACCAACCTGACTTGCGACACGGTTGCAGGGGTCAAAGGAGCGCTCCCGCGTCCCACACATGGGCTCGGCCCAACCCTCAAAGCCGCGACTCGTCTGCGAACACGCATGGAGGGGTCCACTGCCGCGCCGCCGGAGCCTGCCGGAGCGCAGGCAACCGAGACTGAACGACGCGGCCCCGCCATGAGTCCCTCCCAGAAGGCGTATTTCGAGGGCTTGTACGCAGAAGCAATGCGTGCCTATGCATTGGCCAAACAAGCCCGACGCAAGGGACGAGATCCGAGCCTAGAAGTGGAAATTCCACCCGCCGAAGACCTAGCCGCCCGCGTCGAAGCCCAAGTCGGGCCTCCAGGTGTTGCCGAGCGCATTCGTCAAGCCACCAAGGAAATCGGCAACCGCGAACTCGTGAGCCTGCGCGTCGCTTCCGAAGTGGCTAGCGACTTGTTGGCCAAGGGCGAGAAGAAGGAAAAATGCCTGGACAACGCCGTGCGCACCGGCCTATCCATTCTGACCGAAGGCGTACTGGTTGCTCCGCTCGAAGGTATTGCTGAGGTGAAAATCGGCCTCAACATGGACGGCACCGACTACGTGGACCTGTTCTTTGCAGGCCCCATTCGCGCCGCTGGCGGAACCGGCCAGGCCATGAGCGTCCTGATTGCCGATGTGGTACGCCGCGAGCTTGGGATCGGACGATTTGTGCCCACCGACGCCGAAGTGGAGCGCTACAAAGAGGAAATTCCCGCCTACAAGCAAGCGGCCAACCTCCAGTACACGCCCACGGCGCCCGAAATCGAACTCATTGCCAAGAACTGCCCCGTCTGCATCAATGGCGAAGGCACGGAGCAAGAAGAGGTCACGGGCAACCGCGATTTGCCCCGCGTCGAAGGCAACCGTTTGCGTGGCGGCGCCTGTCTCGTCATGGCAGAAGGCCTCGTCCTCAAAGCTCCAAAGCTCATGAAGCACGTGGAAAAACTCGGCCTAGAGAGCTGGGATTTTCTTGGCGAGTTCATGAAAAAGGGCAAAAAGGACGACGACGGCGCCGAAGAAGACCCCAACGCGCTGCCGGTCATCGCACCCAACCCCAAATTCGTGCGCGACATCATCGCCGGACGACCCGTATTCAGCCACCCCAGCCGCGAAGGAGGATTTCGGCTGCGATACGGGCGCGCCCGCACCGGAGGCCTTGCCAGCAATGCGTTCCACCCCGCTACCATGAGTCTCGTGGATGACTTTCTGGCCGTCGGCACCCAACTGAAGGTAGAACGACCCGGAAAGGGAACGCTTGCGACTCCGTGTGACACCATCGAGGGCCCGACGGTGCTTCTGAAAAACGGCAGCCTGCGCCGCTTACACAGCATTGCCGAGGTCAAGGCAATCCGGCCTGCCATCGTCGAAATCCTGGATCTTGGCGAGATTCTCATTCCCTTTGGCGAGTTCACGGAAAACAACGCCAACCTGCCGCATGCGTCCTACTGCTGGGAATGGTGGATCCAAGAATTCCAGGCGGCCACCGGCGCGACCGAGGACCTACACCCCACGGGAAGCCTCACCGGGGAAGCCATGGTGGAACTGGCCGAAACCACAAGAACACCCTTGCACCCCGACGGCACCGTCCTCTGGCACGACATCAAAGGCGAGCATATTCGGGAGCTAAGCCAATGGGTGCGCGACCACGGCGTCTGGGACAACGACCGGCTTCTGCTGCACGACACCGCCGGCACCGGCGCCGGAACGCCTGCCGAAGCCGCCATCGCACACCTCCAGACGCTCCTTTGTCGCTACGAAGTCGAAGGCACCCAAGTGCGCATCGAACCCACCCTCAGCCTGCCCCTTCTGCGCTGCCTCGGCCTCGACCGCGACGGCGACAAAGTCATCGAAACCCCACGACGACGCCTCCTCTACGACCCTTGCCAACCGGACCCCGTCACCCAGTACCCGACCGTGGAACTGGCAAGCCGACTTGCAGGATTCCCCGTCCGCCCCCGCGCCCCCTGCCGCGTCGGAGGCCGCATGGGCCGCCCCGAAAAAGCCGACGTACGCAAAATGCAACCACCGACGCACGCGCTCTTCCCCATCGGACAAGCCGCCGGGAACCAACGCCAAATCGCCGACGCGCTCAAGAAAGGCCGCATCGAAGTGGACGTAGGTGAACGCACTTGCGCCGGCTGCGGATCACGCGAACAATGGCGCATCGAATGCGATCGTTGCGGCGGACGCACGGAGCCATCCCCTGCCAAGCCCGGCCAAAGCTCCTTCGACCGCGTCGACCGCGTCATCGACCTACGCGCCGAAGTCGAACGCGCCACCAAAGGCCTCGGCATCGGCAAAATTCCCGACACCAAGTGCATGGTGAAGGTGATCAACAAAGAGCGCACCCCAGAACCACTCGAAAAGGGCATCCTGCGCGCCAAGCACCAACTCTGGACCTTCAAAGACGGCACCATCCGCTACGACATGACGGACGTGCCGATTACCCACTTCAACCCCCGCGAAATCCACGCCACCGTCGACCAGCTCAAGGGCATGGGCTACACCCACGACTGCAAAGGCGCCCCCCTCGAACGTGACGATCAGATCCTAGAACTGCGCGTCCAAGACATCGTGGTCAGCAAGGGCTGCATGGATTATTTCCTGCGCGTCGCCCAGTACGTCGACGAACTGATGGTCAAATTCTATGGCATCAAGCCTTACTACGAAGCGACCGAACGAGACGACCTGATCGGGGCATTGGCGATTGGATTGGCACCGCACACGAGTGGGGGTGTCCTCTGTCGCATTATTGGTTGGACTAAGGCGCAATGCCACTATGGCCACCCATATTTTCATGCAGCAAAACGCCGTAACTGTGATGGTGATGAAGATGCTGCAATGTTGCTTATGGATGGACTCCTAAACTTCAGCCGCGGCTACATCCCCGACCGCCGCGGCGGCCTCATGGACCTGCCCCTCGTTCTCACCACGCGCCTCGATCCCAACGAAATCGACAAGGAAGCGCACAACGTGGACTGCCATAATCGCTACCCCTTGGCGTTCTTCGAGGCGACCACGCGCCACGCCAACCCGAAGGAGGTCACCGGAATCATGGACCTCGTCGAGGGCCGCGTCGGCACGCCCGCCCAGTACGAGGGCTTCGGCTTCACCCACGACACCCGCGACATCGCCGAGGGCCCCGACTTGTCCGCCTACAAGGTCTTGGAGACCATGATGGACAAAATGACGGCGCAGATGGAACTGGGGCGAAAAATCCGAGCCGTGGACGAAGCCGACGTGGGCGCCAAAGTGATCGGAACCCACTTCCTGCCCGATCTTATGGGCAATCTCAAGGCGTTCAGCAAACAGAAAGTGCGCTGTCCGCAGTGCAACACCAAGTATCGCCGCATGCCGCTCAAGGGCTGCTGCCTGTCCTGTGGCAACCCCAAATTGACCCTGACGGTCCACGAAGGGTCCGTGCGAAAGTACCTCAACATCTCGAAGGAAATCGCCGTCCGGTACAACATCGACCCGTACACCCACCAGCGGATTCTGCTGCTGGAGCAGGCCGTGGAATCGTTGTTCAACAATGATAAGGTGAAGAAGGCCAAGTTGGACGATTTCTTCTGAGTCGGACGGCGCAGCTCGGGGTTTCCAAGGGGCGGCGCCCCTTGGAATGGCAAGGTGAAGAAGGCGAAGTTGGACGATTTCTTCTGAGTCGGACGGCGCAGCTCGGGGTTTCCAAGGTGCAGCCCCCATTGGAATGGCAAGGTAAAGAAGGCGAAGTTGGATGATTTTTTCTTGGTTGGGTGGCGTAGGTTGGGGTTGCGGCGGCTACACAGGGAGTTAGGCCGCGTTCGTCACGACCACGAGCAAGGCCCTGCGTATTTTCCGCCGCCCGCCAAGTCCTAATTTTCACCGCTCATGCCCGAAACGTGCATCCCGAGCCGCTATTCGTTTTCACCGTACGCGATATTAGGGAGCGCTTAGAACGTCGTCACCCATACGACATGATCCGCATGGGAGGGCTGCTCCGACATCTATTGCTCGATGGCTCCACCCTACTTTCGCAAGCCAACATGCGTCATGGGGAGGTCTTGAAATATTCCGTCGTCGATTTTGGAGCGCACGGTGGCATTGTTGCCGATGACGGAACTATCCCCATGTGCGACCACGTAATCGCCCCTAATTTTGACGATCTAGGGGAACCCTATGTTGACCATGTTGACTTGCCGACGTTTTTAGCAATGACCTGCTTCCACACCCCCGACCAGACGTTTTCCGTTAAGGACGTGATTCGCTTCGCGTCGCATGTGCAGGGTGGTATTCATAGTGGACATCCACGTGGCGAAAAAGAACATCACCAGCAAAGCGCCTCCTACTTACCTACGATGTCCATGCGCGCTTGGGACCAAAGCATAATCCAGGTCGTGCTCGTCGTCCTGCGAGCGATGCGCCCGCTAATGTCTCGCATCGAAGGTACTTGGGGACTTGAGCCACACACGCTCGACCCGGTCTGACCACGAAGCGGGTCTCCGCGCGAACGCGGCCTAACAACTCACTCAACCCGGTCACGCGCCTCCGCGCGCTCCGGCGCGCGACGGGTTCGTTCGAGGCCGCTATGCCTCACTTCCATGAAGCGCCGGGGTTCTCTGGCCGGGGTGTAAAGCGGTAAATATCAGGCGTTACTACATGTAACTTGGAGTAACATGCCGAAAGCTGTCATCGACTTGAGCGAACACGCCAACCGCATTGTGAACGTCGTCAAAGCACGCGATGGCATGAAGAGCAAGTCGGAGGCACTGGAACGAATCGTCGAGGACTACGAGGAATTCATTCTTGATCCTGCGTTCAAGCCGGATTTCCAGGCTGATTTGCAGCGGATCCGCGAAGGCCAGTTCGAGGCCGTCAACGATCTCGGTGAACTTCTTTGACTTGGGCACTTGAAGTCAGCCCAGAATTCAAACGAGACTACCGCAAACGCTGCACCAAGGATGCAGGGTTTCGCGAAGCGGTCAACAAGAAAGTGACCCAGATTCGTGAGAATTCATTGCACTATAAGCCGCTGCGAAAGCCATTGCAGGGGCTACGAAGAGTCCACGTGATGGGCTCGTTTGTCATTGTTTTTGAGCCCGTTGAAGGGAGTCATGTCGTCCGGTTGTTGAGGCTGGCTCATCACGATGATGCGTATGGAATCTGATTTCCTTCGCTTGGCATATTAAGTCACTCAACCCGACTCGGCACTTCGTTCGGAACCGCTGACCTCGCCCGTTGCCCGCCCCTGAATCTCGGCGCCCTGGTCTCTGCCACCCCCGGATTTCCTCCATACTTTCCCCTTCATCCCCCCGAAGCCGCTAAAACCCCCCTGCGGGTCCGAGGGTCAATGGCGAAGAAGTCGCAGGGCCCCGGCATCCAGTCCGCGGCTGGTCTCATCCGTTACTTTGACGCGGAAGAGAAGAACAACATCAAGATCGCGCCGGCTGCTGTGCTGATTCTTGCGGTCGTCGTGGGCGTTGCCGTGCTGTTGATGCGCGCCTTCTGGGAATACTAGGCCGTCTGCCGGATTCCTCCGTTTTTTCCTTTGGGTTGCCGTTGGGCCCCGTTGCCCTCTCTGCGAACGGTTAAGAGATGCGGGTCTGCATCTTCGCGTATGGGCACGCCGTCCAAGGGGCGCTTCGTCCTCGTTGCTGCGGGTTCTGCCCTGTTTCTGGCGCTCCTTGCGAAGCTGGTCGCTGATCGGTTCGTGGAGGAGCCCTTGGATTGGGTTCCGAGTGTTGTGACGGCGGTTGTCGTCGGGGCGTTTCTTGCGCTGATTGTGTTCCGGCCGCGTGGCGATGTTGGCGAGGCGGAGTTCACTGTGGAGCGCTCGGTCCGAGTTGTTCGAAGGGGAGAAGAGGAGTAGGAACGGCCGGGTTCGGCCTTTTTGCGGTATTTCTAGCGGCGGCGTGCGATGAGTGCGGCTGCGAGAAGTGCTAGTCCTACGAGGAGTGCGCCGGCGCCGGGGCTGTCTTTGGCGGCGGTCTCAGGGGTCGGGGCGGTGGTTTTCTCCGCCACGAACAGGCCTTGTTCTCCGTACAGGGGGTCGTAGCTGTAGGTGGGGATGAACGGCGTGTCGATGCTGGTCCATTCGACGTTTCCGCCGAGGCTGTTCATGACGAACCAGTAGGTCAGGGCACTCACAGAGTAGCCGCTGAGGCCGTAGCGGTGGTCGTTGCCTTGGAAGGGCACGGGGAGGGCGCCGCCGATGAGGTCGATGCTGCCGGAGCCGAGCGGGGTGGTGCCGAGGCTGGCCATTTCGCCTTCCCTGGTGGTCTTGCAGGGTGGTGCGACGTCGGGGTGGTAGTCCGAGGCGGTTCCGGCGCTGTTGGTGGTGCCGATAACGTGGCCGCCGGCGGTCTCAAAGAGCGGCCGGGAGACGCCCCATTCGGGGTAGTTGCGGGGAATGGAGTAGCCGACGGCGGTTGCTTCTCCGGTGACCCGGGCGGCCCAGGTTACGCCGTCGAGGAGGGCGTGGTCGGGGTCTTCGATTTCGCTGTGGCCGACGTACACGCATTGTTGCATGACGGCGTCCGAGGTGATGCCACTCCAGTCGAGGAATCGAATGGCGCTGTCGGTTAAGAGGAGGTGTCCGCCGCCTTCGACCCAGGTCTTGATGGCTTCGATTTGGTCGGGAAACAGGCTGTCGAGGATTTGGTTGGTGATGACGAGGTGTTCGTATCCGGCCAGGTCGATCGCGGCGAAGGTGGCTGCGTCCAGTGCTTCGATGGGGTCCTTGCTGAAGGGGGCTAGGTCGCGCCAGAAGTCTACGTTGCTCACGTCGTAGGCGACTTGGTCGAATTCGAAGCGGGCCTCCACGGGGTCGAAGCTGCGTCCTACGGCGCTTTGGTAGGGGTTGGGGTTGTTGTCGCTGGTGACGCGGACGCCGTCGTCGAGGTAGGCCACGGGGCCGGTGCCTGCGAGCATGGGCGTGTCGAGGCGGCCGGCCATCTGCATTTGGGCGCGGACGATTTCGCGCACGCCGGCGACGTGCATGTCTTCGAGTTTGCCAATCCAGTGGTTGTCGGGGACGGCGTGGCTGTAGGCGAATTCGGTGATGGTGCCGACGGCGCCCATGCCGCCGGTGGGGCTGCGGGGGCTCATCATGAGGTAGTCGCTGGTGAATCCGGTGTCGGTGTAGCCAATCATGTCCCAACGGGCGCCCCACTCGAAGGCGCGTCTGTGGGCGGCTTCGGGGGTGGTGCATTGTTGCCCGAGTGGGCCATCGACGCATTGCTCGGGGATGATTCCGGCGCTGGCGACGAGGTCGGTCATGGTCGCGCCGGCTTGCCATTCGGCGAACGCGGGGTTTGCCTCAACGTTGGCTTGGATCTTGTTGAGTTGGTCCACCACGAGCACCATGCGGCGGAAGTCGTAGTCCTGGTTGGGGATGATCGAGCGCATCATGTTGGGGCTGTTGATCATGCCGTGCAGGTCGGTGCCGCTGACGAGGTTGCTGTGGTTGCCGCTGAAGCGCAATTCGTTGACGACGGCGCGGCTTTCGGGCTCGTTCATCGGGTTGTGGGATGGAAGGATCCAGCCGGGGGTGGGAAATTGGCGGTTGAGGTCGACGCCGAGGGCATTTTCGCGGTCGAAGCCGGAGCAGTAGCCGACGGCAGGGCCGCCGACGAGGGGCACGACGCCGCGCTCGCACTCGTGCACGGCCTCGATGGAATCGCTGGAGAAGAAGTCCCCCGTGGCCCAGGAGTCGGGGTTGGGAAACCAGACGTTGAGGATAACGTGGTCTAGGAGCGGGGTTAGTTCTGCGCCGTAGGGTCCGATGCCGGCGGCTAGGTCTTCCAGGACGCGCACCATGCCTTCGCGGCCAGCGGGTTCGTTGGCGTGGATGCTGGCCGAGTAGCCGACCTGGAGTTTCTGGTCGCGGGGCACCGGGCTCTTCTCGTTGGTGACCTCCACGAAGTAGATGGGGCGTCCTAGGACCGATTCGCCGATGACGGAGAGTTCGATTTTGTCCGGGAAGGTTGCTTCGAGGTACTTCAGGCCGTCCACGAATTGGTCAAACTGGACGAAGAAGGTCGATTCCAGGGGCTCGCAAAAGTAGCGCGGCTCCGAGATGGTGGCACCGGTCACCATGTTCGTGGCGCACACCACGTCGTCTGCGCCCTGCGCCTGTACCGGCATGGCGTTCAATGTCATCAGGAGCACAAGTGCCCCGGCGGCCCACTTCATGCAGGAGCATCAGGAGGCGGGGGTCTTACGGCTTGTGGCGCCAGTTTCGCACTGCTTCCAGGAGTTCCTGGGCGTCCGCGACTAGCACATCCGCTCCCGTCGGCGGTGCTCCCCAGGTCCATCCGCTGCCCCATCGGACGCCAATGGTCCATGCCCCAGCGGCTCGTCCCGCATCCACGTCGTAGCTCGTGTCGCCCACCATGACTGCCGAGTCTGGGCGCCGTCCTAAGCGGCCGCAGGCGGCAACCACGGGCGCGGGGTCCGGTTTGAGCGGTCGCACGTCGTCGTCGCCTACGATGGTGTCCCATAGGTCCGTGGCGCCGATGTTCTCCATGAGTCGGTGTGCTTCCTCCTCGCCCTTGGTGGTGACAATCGCAGTTTGCATTCCTTCAGCACGCAGCGTTTCGACCGCAGCTTGCACGCCTGGGTACCACTTGACAAGCCGCCAGGCCTCTTCGACGTAGTGTTCGCGGAAGGCATCCACCATGCGTTCAATCAGGAGCGCGTCCTGGGTGCGGGTGCGCAAAATATCGCGCAAGGGCATGCCAATCAGCACTTCCTCGGGCTTGAATCGCTCGAAGCCGCCCGCGTCCACGGCGCAATCGATGCTGGCACGGATGCTGCCGCCGGGATCCAGAAGGGTACCGTCCAAGTCAAAGCAGGCCACGTCGCGCACAGGCGCGGGAAGGGGAAGGGGGAGAAAGCGTGTTGGAACTACCCAGGGCAGAAGGCCACCGGCCACGGCCCACATCGCCGCAAGGGTAGATGCAAGATGGAAGTGTTGGATATGGACGGTCCATAGCGATACCCGTTTTTGTACGACTCCTGCGTCGGCGCATCCGTGCCCCAAAGCACTCCCGTTCGCGCCCGCGCCCTCGATGGCAAGGCGCTCGCCAAGCGCATCCGCACGGAACTCAAAGACGAGGTCACGGAACTTCGCGCGCGCTTTGGCAAATCACCCTGCCTAGTGGTCATTCTCGTGGGCGACGACCCCGGGAGCGCCGTGTATGTGGGCAACAAAGAGAAAGCCTGCAAGGCCGCCGGCATCGAGGGACGCACCATTCGCTTGCCAGCAACGACCAGCGAGGACGAGCTGGTGGGCTTGCTCGAAAAACTGGACCGCGACGCAGATGTCAATGGCATCCTCGTGCAGCTTCCCCTCCCTGCCGGCATCGACAAGGGCCGCGTCCTTCGCAAAATCGTCCCCTACAAGGACGTGGATGCGTTCCATCCTGAAAACGTCGGACACGCGCTCATTGGCGACGAAACCCTCGCTCCCTGCACGCCGCAAGGCATCCTCCTCTTGCTCGACGAAGCGGGCATCGAGCTTTCCGGCGCCGAAGTCTGCATCGTTAACCACAGCAACATCGTCGGCAAACCACTTGCGGCCATGTGCATCAACCGCGACGCTACCGTCACCGTCTGCCACTCCCACACACGCGACGTGCGCGCCCACACAAGCACCGCCGACGTAGTCGTCACCGGCACCGGAGGCCACCGACGCCTCACCGCAGACGACATCAAACCCGGCGCCATTGTCGTGGACGTCAGCATGTGCCGCGACGAAGACGGCGGACTCCACGGCGACCACACGCCGGACGTCTGGAACAAGGCCGCATGGGTCACACCCGTCCCGGGCGGCGTGGGCCCTATGACCATCGCGGTGCTGCTGCTCAACACCGTGCGCAGCTTCAAGCGAAAAATGGGTGTGCTTGCCTCGCCGCCCGCCGCAACCTAGCGCCGCACGGACAAAGGTTCAGGGGACTACGCCAAGAGCGAATCGAGGCCGCCGGCCGCATCCAATGCGTGCAAGTCGTCGTTGCCGCCCACATGTGTGTCGCCCACAAAGATCTGCGGCACCGTCATCCGGCCGCCACTACGCGCCACCATCTCATCGCGAGCACCATCGACCTCTTCGATGTTGATCTCCGTGACCGAAGCTCCCTTGCGGGCAAGCAATGACTTGGCGCGGACGCAATACGGACACCATGAGGTGGTGTACATAGTGACTTGATTCATCACGTCCCTTCGAGTCGCCGACTGTCATAACCTTTGGCGAGCGAGCAGAAGCAAGCAGGAAGCAAGCAGACCGCTGCACCACTGCCACCCTGCCACACAAAAACGCTGCCGGCAGAAACCCTAAGAGCCCCCGCCAAAATCGTCGGCCCGAACACCATGCAGAAGGTACTCCTCCTCGCCGCTGCGCTTCTTACCGTTGCGCTCGCCGGCTGCTCCGACGAATTGCCCACTGGCGAATTCAGCTACCAGGGCCACGCCATCGCCGTCGCAGGCACCGCAACCAACGCCTACACCGCTTTCAACAACCCCCTCAGCGCCGGCGGCCAGAGCACCGACTGCCAACAAGACATGCTCCCGGCCGGCGTGGGCGACGACCAAAAGTGCACCCAGCCCGAGACCACGATCCAAATCGTCCTCGCGCAACTGCCCGACCCCCAAGGTAAGAGCTTCAGCGCCTTCCTCGTCGACAGCACCGGCACCGAAGCCGACAAGTTGCTCGGCACCCTCGCCGCCGGCGCCGGCGGCTCCTACGGCCTCAACTTCACCGAAGCCATGGACTACTCCACCGGCCACTCCCTCGACCGCATCGAAATCCGCCTCGACTCCGCCAACGCCGTCGTCGTTGGCTACGCCAGCTCCAACGAAGGCAGCCAAGACTTCATGGTCAACGAAGCCACCATCACCGGCATCGACTTCGACGCCACCTGGAAGGGCAAGGCTCTGACGCTCACCGTCAGCGGCCTCAACAGCACCTACTCCTACGAAGGCTGGCTCGTTTCCGAGGACGGCACCCACTCCGAGAACTTCCCCGTCTCCAATGGCGTAACGGAACACGACGCCGAAGCCAACATCAACACCTACAGCGCCTTCCACATCCATGTGGCCGGCACCAAGGTGAACGTTGGCGTGGCCACCATCAGCTAGGTCGCAATCGGACCCTTTTCCCTTCCCTTTCCTTTCCCTCCCGCCTTGGTTTAGGTTTCCATTTCCCCATTTCTCGTTCCCATTTTTGCTCCCTTTCGTCCTCCGCGTGGCCCCCTTGCACGCAATCATGGCCAGCTCAATTAGGGGGTCTTGGTCCAAGTGGGGGCAATGTTAGAATCTCGAACCTCGGTCGATGGCCTCAAGTCCGGTGCTTTATCCTGCCATTTGGTGCCAATCTACGAGGCCTGGGGGCTGAGCTTTTCCTCATCCGAATCATTGCCCGGGATGCGGCTTGGCAAAGGCACGCCCGAGTTGACCATCCATGCCGGAGCAGTTCCCGCGTCCCTGGGCCCGGGAGCCACGGTGGGCCGCGACTTTGAAGCAACTTCCAGTGCCTACTTGTTTCGAATCCCCGAGGTGGCAGATTTTCTCGTCGAGAGAGACGCGGGAATCACCTACGCCCCTGCCCCCGGCGTCGAGGAAGGTGTCGTGGAACTGTTTCTGTTTGGCTCCGCCATGGGTGCCCTTCTACACTTGCGAGGCATTCTGCCCCTGCATGCAAGCGCCGTCGAAATCAACGGCAAAGCGGTCCTGTTTACTGGAGATTCAGGGGCCGGAAAATCGACCACGGCCTACGCCTTTGGCCTCGCAGGCTGCCCCATCCTCTCCGACGACGTGGCCGGCATCCACCTCATTGACGGCCACGCAACCGTCGTGCCCGGCTTAGAGCGCCTCAAACTCTGGAACCATGCCCTCTCGGGACTGGGCAAAGCCGAAGAGGCAAAGGAGCCCGTTCCGTCGGTTTTGGACAAATTCTTCGTCGGGCGGCCCCTGGGAGCCAGCGGTCCTGCCCCCGTAGATTGCATGTATGTCCTCCAAAGCCGGCCAGAACCGGGAATTCTCATCGAGGACCTGCAAGGCGCCGAGAAATTCATGGCCCTGCAACGCAATGTCTACCGGCCGGCATTCATGGATGCCATCGGCAGCCACGGAGCATCCTTTGGAGTTCTTGCAACGATGGCGCAAAACCATCCCATCAAGCGACTCTCCCGACCCGAAGACGGCTTCAGCATCGACGAGGTCGTGGCTGCCGTGCGCCAGGATCTTCGCGAGTAAGGATGGCGCAAGGCGTGCGTGCTGATTGTCTTGCTTGGCGCAACCGTTCCCCGCTCCCTGCGCAGGCGTTAAGCAAGGAAGCCCCACTGGGTGATTTGTGAGCATAATGGCTGGCACTGCTCGTCGCGCCCCCGATGTGCTGTCTGCACCCGTCGGCGACGAAGTCATCTTGTTGCACAGCCCAACGGGCCAATACTTCTCGATGGATGAAATTGGTCGCGCAATCTGGGACCGACTGGGGACGGAGCCATGCAATTTGGAGCAACTCTGCAAGGACCTGCAACGGGAATTTGACGTGGACGCGAAGACGTGCCGAAACGACGTGGAAGCGTTTCTAGAATCCCTGCACGCGGCCGATTTCATCGTGGTCGAGTCTTGATGGGGCCCTGGCGCCGGTACCGGCGGCTCTCCGTGGAGCGGAAGCGGCTACTGCGTCGAGCGCTCAGAGCCGTCTTGGTCGCATCGCTTCAAGTGCGCTTAGAGGGGTACCCAAAGTGCATGAGGCACCTAGGCACAGCGGGGCCTCCCACGGACCCATCCGGTCAAACCCATGCGCAGGCACACGAGGTTCGGTGGGCCGTGCGACGTGTTCGAGACGCTCTGCCTTGGACCGTGACTTGTCTGATGGAAGCAATTGCCGCCCAGAATCTGCTTTCGGGTGTCGAATGCGTCACCATCGTGGGCGCCAAAAGGGGCTCAAAACTGGAGATCCATGCTTGGCTCATACAGGGAACGCTGCAAGTGACGGGTTGGCCCATTCAAGCTGAATTTGCGCCCATTGCTGCCTATCGATGGCAACGAGCTGGCGCCGCGACGGACGGCCCGAGCCGCCAAAACGGGGGCGTCAAGCAATGAAATTCACCATTCGACCGGCCGTGGCCGAGGACATTCCCGACATCGCAGCCCTCTCTCGGGCAACGCTTCCGTACTTGTCGAGCAATCAGAAGGGGGTCGAATCCTCGGAAAGCGCCCACTGCCGCATCCTGAAAACCCCGGGAAGCATTGTCCTCGTCGCGGAAACGGACGGGACCATCACGGGTTTCATGGCCGGCTATGGTTCACGCGCAAGCCAAGTTGCGGCCTATGGCGAGGCTCAACCGCCTCCGCTAAGCTTGCCTCCAGCGCTCTCGGCACGCCCCTTGGCCTTCGCAAAATACTGGAAACGGCGACTCCAGACGCGCTTGCGTCGGATTCGACATCGAACGTGCGCGCACATCTGCGAGGCGGCAGTAGATCCGTCGGTGCGCGGGGGCAGAACCAGCATCGCCCTTTTTCATGCTTGGAAGGATAAGGCCTGGCAACAAGGCAGTCGGGGCATTCATTGTCGCTGCATCGAAAGCAAGGCCCCGGGAGCCTTCCACATTTTGTTGCACCTCGGCTTTGTGGTGCAAGGCGTGCGCCATCTGGGCGACTCTGAGTTGACGACGCTTACATTGCATCGTGATCCCAGAGCGAAATCCACTCCGCCAAGGCGAAAAGAAGGTGTGGGTAGAGAATAAAGTGCTTTAAGCACTTTCAAGGAGTCTGAAACGTCACATTGTTGGTGGTTTCATGGTGGGTCTGAGACAATCCTCCACAAATTAGGAGGGGGTGTACTTGTAGGTGCCTTCCACATCTGGGTCAGCGCCACCAAGCGGCGCAAGCTTACCCTCCATTCGAAGTTGCGGGGCTTTCCAGGGTCGGTTTTGGATTGGATCCATACTATGGCTAATATGGATGCTCTTTTAGCTGTTGTTTTCGCCGCGAGGGGTATCGCGGTCCAGCCAATCCAGCATGCGAGCAACCCGCGTGAGGTTCAACAAACTGCCCGCAACCCTAGGACCGTTGCCTTCTGGGATGCTGCCATCTTCGTTCCATTGCTCCCGGATCGACTGCCATGCCTGCACCAACGCGTCCACATCCACATAACTCCCCACTAGGCCATGGCGCGGCAGCTCGTCAACGATGGATTGAATTCTTGCAATCGCCTGCAGAAAATAGCCAGCCACCCAAGGGTTGGGCATTTGTTTGTCCGTGCGCCATTGAATGGACTCCGGCAAAATGTCCTGCATAGCCGTTCGAAAAAGACCCCTCCCAATGCCCCGGATCAACTGGTATTCCAAGGGCACCGCAAGTGCAAATTCGACCAGCCGTCGATCCATCATCGGATACCGAAACTCCACGCCATGGTACGCTGCCGAACCAGAATCCGTAACCGCTCGCGCGCCGCAATGACCATCGTCAAGCTGTTTTCGCCGCAAGTCCCCCCCAGCACTTTTTCCATACACCCGAGGGGCGGCATCTACGCGAGAACGAGCCCGGAACTCCTTGTCCACGAGCGCCTGAATCGAAGGCCAGCCATCAGGAATGATCTCGGCACGAGGCCTCGCGGCACGAACAATACGCACCAGGGTCCGCCACAAGGGAACGCCGGTGGCAAGAGACCGTTGTCGGGCAAACCGGACGACTCGAATCCATCGACCCTTGCGCACCCATGAATGAACCAAGCCGCGTGCATGGGATGATGCAAATTCATCGCCCCCGTATCCCGACAGCAGCACCGTACAGCCATCCTGTGCCGCCAATTTTGCCGGTCCCTCTGCCATGAATCCTATTTCCTGCTCCGCTGCCAGCGGGGATCTGCCATGGTCCTCAAAAATCATACTTGCGGGCGACGAAACGGGAGAAAACTGGATGTTGCCCGCCTTGACCACGGTCTCCATGTGCCGGCGCTCGTCGACCCCATTGGGATCGTGGTCATCTGGCAGCACCAACCCATAGGCCCGCAGCGGATTATCCGCCTCCCGTTCGCGAGCCGCAAGTAAGGCGATGGCGCTCGAATCGATGCCGCCGCTCAATTGCGTCGCAACACCTGGACCGGATCGGCACAACACCGCCTCGACCATCAGTTCCCGAAGCCTCGCTTCGCACGCGGACCTGGTTCGATAGGCGCTTGCCGCCTTAGGATTGGGTCGCCAATACGTCCGTGGCTCTTCCCCGCCGCCTGGGCCGATTTCTACGTCCTGCGCCTGCCGCAATGCCTGTACGCCGTCAAGGGGGTGAATGTCGACGAAGGAGCCTTCCGTGCGCAATCGACTCGCCATCCAAGCCTCCGAAATGCGTTTTGGCACTCCTTCCAGAAAGCAAAACGCATTCATTTCGGTCGCAGCCATCACGCCCCCGGGTACCAGGGCAAAATAGACGGGCCGCACCCCGATGGCGTCCCGCGCCATCCACAGCACTTTGCGCGTGGAATCCCACAGGGCAATGGCAAACTCTCCGATGAGGCGCTTTGCAGCGTCTCGGCCCCATCGCTGGTAGGCGTGTAGCACCAATTCGTGGTCGTTTGGTTGCTCTTGCAGGCCTAGTTGCGCCGCCACTTCGCTGCGGTTGTCGATCCGGATGTCTCCGGTCACCGACAACGGGCCAAGGGATGCAATCTGCGGCTTCCTCATGCCGTATGGAGGCACCGTGGCATGGAACCCCAGAAACACGCCCGCATGGTTTGTACTCGTGGACCAAGGTCGCCCGCCGGCATGGTGCGCCATGGACTGGAACGCCGGGACTGGATCAATCTCTGTGGATGACGGCACCCAGGCCAGAAACGAACTCATGCCAACGCGATGTCCCAATGCAGGCCCTTAAGCAAATCGATAGGCGGCGCATTGCAACTCAGCATGAGGACTGGGACCTTGCAAGGAAATTCAAGCAGGCCCGCACGCCCACACGCACCGCCCCGTACCTGCCCCAACGAACGCACAGTGGTTCTGCGTGCCCGCCAGAGCAAGCGCGCTACGCCTCGGAATTTGGTTCTGGGTCGTAGATTTGGCCATCGCGCAATGCAACGACGCGATCCACGCTGCGAACCGTCGAATCCCGATGCGACACAACGACCACCGTCACGCCCGACAAGGAATGCAAAATCTCCTGGAACGCTTCCTCGCCCTCTTGATCCCAGTTGCTGGTCGGTTCATCCAACACGAGCAAGCGAGGCCGCCGCGCCAGCGCCATGGCCAATGCAATTCGTTGGGCCTGGCCACCGGAAAGTGCTTGGGCGTGCTGGCCCAACTCAGTGTCAAGGCCCTGGCGCGTCGCAAGAAAATCGCAGCCCGCTCGGTCCAGTGCCTCTTGAAAATCCTGGTCCGTTGCCTGCGGGGCCCCCCAGGCCATGTTGGTGCGCACGGTGCCGGCAAGAAACACCGGTTGCTGCGGCACGAGCGCAATAGACTGGCGCCACGCGGCACGGTCCGTCAAGGTGTGGCCATCGATCTCCACATGGCCCGCGTCGGGCTGCACTAGGCCCAGCAGCACCTCAATGAGCGTAGTTTTGCCCGCCCCATTTGGGCCCGTGATGGCGATTTTTTCACCCCGTTCAAGGACCAAATGGACGCCCTGCAAGGCCCGGACCTCGCCATAGTGCACATGGACATCTAGCAAGCGAATCTGTTGCTCGAACCGCGGTGCCTCCCCGTCGGCCACGACTTCGGCGGCATTCTTGGCCAGCATCCATGTGTCTTGCAAGCTGTGCCAAGCAGGAGTCACGGCGATATGGGCCTGGTAATGCTGGTGGCTTTGCTTGATGCGCGGCAAAATGCGGGCAAACAAGTACAGCAACAACAGAAACGCACCCAATTC
The DNA here is from genome assembly GCA_041601615.1 of Thermoplasmatota archaeon. Taxonomy (GTDB): domain Archaea; phylum Thermoplasmatota; class E2; order JACPAO01; family JAHFTW01; genus JANQNI01. The sequence goes on from JBFIHX010000005.1 coordinate 48,363, forward strand.
CATGGCAAACGGTACCAACGCTAGGTAGGTAGTCGTCGCCAGCGCAAGCACCGCAATCGTGTCAAAGAGAAACCTGGACGTGGAGCGAACGCGAATCGACTGGACCTGCGTCGTCAAAATCTGCGGGTCGTGACCAAACGGATGCGTCCCGTAAAACCGCGCTTGCCGGCTTCCCGCCAACCACTGCTCCGTCGCCTCATGCATCCCCACCATTCGCTCGGCCATCTCAACACCAATGGCCGCCGAACGACGTGTCCACGGCCGCAAGACCCCAATGGCCAGCACGGCAATCGCAAGCACAATCGCAGTCAAAGCCGGCGCAACGCGGAACGCCAATGCAATTTGAGCCACCAAGACAACAAGCCCCGACGCCAACGTCAGCAGCAAAAACGTCGCGGCACCTGTGCGGTCCGCCTCCGTCGTCAAGGCATTCGTGATGGAGCCACGAGACAGCGCTTGCAACTGGCGCCACTCCATGCGGTCCAAATCGTTGCGAAGCTCAGCCCGGATTTGATCCACAAGATGATGTTGCAACGTCAACGCTACCCGAGCATGCACCCAAGCAAGGCCCGCCAGCGTCACTTGGAGAAACACAAACAGTCCCAGCGCCGCAAGCAAACCGGGCTTCAAGCCCACCCAATCCAACACCCGCACAAACGCGGCAGACACAGGGGCCAGTCCCGATCCCGTATCGATGCCGACGGTGCTGAGCAACGGAATGAGCGACAGAAGCGACGCGCCCTCCACCAAGCCCATGGCGACAAGCAACACGAAAGAAGCCAAGGTCCGTCCAGGAACGAGCCTCCACAACTCGGCCAAAAGCGAGCGACGGTCCACCACGCGCTGGCACCGAGTCTCGTTGTTTAGTCCCTCGGACCCTGATTCCTGCCCGTCCGCATCAACTTGCGCACAAGGCGCAGCACAGAGGAGCCATGCGCCGAGCTGCTGGAATCAGCAATGGCATCGTCCAAACTAGGCACCATGACTCGGTTCCACGCATACCGAAACTGCTTGCCCGGCCGAATCCAAGCCTGGTACGCAAAATCCGTGGTGTTGCGCCACGGAAACGCAGACTCTTCCAGCCAGCCCGCACGAATTCGACGAGCCCATCGCCGAACCGAACGGGAATCCGCACGCCAGGCCACCGGCGACGAGCCCGGCTCCAGCACCTCCAAACACGCGGCAGTCAACGCCAAAATACGACGCGGTACCACCACGTGCTCCGCGTCCTCTGGCCACATCTTGGTCCATTGCAAAATGTCACTCAGCCACAATAGCCTACGAAACGCCGATCCAGCCCCATGCAACACGAGATGAGACAACGCCGCCGAGCCCTGGGCCACTTGAATCGAGTGCCCCAGCAACTGCACGGAGGCAGCCGAGGAGAACACATTCGGCTCCTCCAGCAAAAAATTCCTCGTAAACAGCGACCAATGAACCTCTACCAGCACCGGGCCCCGCCGGACCGCAAACGCATTCGATCCCAACCGAACCCGAGGATCATCCAACCGCAGATCATGCACGGCTTCGAACCCGCCCGCCGCGAGCGCCAAAATCGCCGCCTCCACTTGTTCCGGTCGCACAAGCACATCCACGTCATGGCATGCCCGCCGCGTCGGGTCCGCGTACAAGAGCTGCGACAGCGCCGGCCCTTTCACAAAGACATGTGGGACACCCTCCAACAACGCAGCGACCTGAGAAACCGCCGCCGCCATCGCCAACGCCGTGCGAGTCCCCTCCCAATCCACATGCGCATCCAACCGATGCTTGCCCAGCGTAGCCTCGGCGTCCCTCGCCTCCAACCACGCTCGACAAACCTCAAGACCACCCACCACAACACGGGCACAACCCGAGACAGAAATGGCTTTGCGCACCCAGGAACACGAAGCAAAGCCGTCGTCGCAAGCGGCCGCCTCGTTGGCAAAACCCGCCACGAAGCTCGCCAAACCGTCCACAGCCACCCAGAGACATCAGGAACACGGGCCCAGCGGCATCATGGCAACCTCCTATGGGGGCAGAGGTGGGCCTGCGCTCGCCCCCCTCGACTCAGCTGTTTGGTGCCCCAACTCTCATATACGCGACCCTTGTCGCGCGGATTGCATCGTCCAGCCTAACAAGGCCCGGCTTCACAGCCGGCGGGGACCGGAACGCTTGGCGGCTGGCCCGGAACCCTGGGAAAGAAGCGAAACCCTACCTACACAGGAGAAACATCCATGGCAACGGGAATCAACGCCGCCAGGAAGCTGAAGAACGACCGGCAAAAGTTCCGCTGGTCGGACCGCTACTACAAGCGCCGCGAACTGCGCCTCAAGGAGAAAGCCGACCCGCTCGGTGGCATCCCTCAGGCCCGCGGCATCGTCGTCGAAAAGGTCGGCATCGAGGCCAAGCAGCCCAACTCTGCCATCCGCAAGTGCGTGAAGGTGCAGTTGATCCGCAATGGCCGCCAGATCACCGCATTCGCGGTCGGCGACGGCGCAATCAACTACATCGACGAACACGACGAAGTGCTCGTTGAGGGTATCGGCGGCCGCATGGGCCGTTCGTACGGTGACATTCCTGGTGTCCGCTACAAGGTCATCAAGGTCAACAACACCTCCCTCGACATGCTTGTCAAGGGCAAGATCGAAAAGCCGATGCGGTGATCACGATGACTGACGAATCTATCATTCAGACGGAAGAACAGCTCGCGGAGGTCGCCGCAGAGGAGACCGCACCCGAGGAGCCCGTGGTCGTCCTGCCCGAGACCCCCCTCTTTGGTAAGTACGGCGCCGACGGCATCGAGATCCGCGACGTGGGCCTGGCCCGCTACATTCGCCTCGAACTGGTCGGCTTGCCCCACAGCAGTGCTCGCCACGCCAACCGACGCTTTGCCAAGCAACGCGTCAACATTGTCGAACGCTTGATCAACAACGTCATGCGCTCGGCTGCGTACAACGGCAAGAAGGGCAAGGCGTACAAGGTCGTCGAGGACGCTTTCGAGCGCATCGCCGAGAAGACCAAGGACAACCCGATCCAGGCCCTAATCCGCGCTGTGGAGCACTCCGCTCCTCGCGAAGAGGTCACCCGCCTGCGCTACGGTGGCATCAACGTCCCCAAGGCCGTCGATGTTTCGCCCATGCGCCGTCTCGACATCGCTCTGCGCAACCTCGCAAAGGGTGGACTGGCTGGCTCCCACAAGAGCACCAAGCCCGCCGCCCACTGCCTCGCCGATGAGATCATGAAGGCCGCCAAGGGCGACCCCGGATCCTTCTCGGTCGGTAAGAAGGACGAGCTTGAGCGCGTCGCCAAGTCTGCTCGCTAAGCTCGCAGCCTAGTCGACGCACTCAAGCATGGCGTCTTCGACGCCCGCCAGAGTCGGCACCGCCGACTCCGGCGAATTGGAACGCGTCGCCAAGTCTGCACGCTAGAGCCTCGGCGTCTTCGAGAAAAACACCTTCACCCTCCTCTTCCAATCCTCTTTCCTTCGCTCCTATTTTGGGGTCGCTTGAAATGTGCGGCCCAATGTTCTTCGCCGTCGGCGCACGCCGGCAGGATGGGATGAAGATGCACGAAACAACCACCGTGCGGTGGGTCCTCGTCGTGGACGATGATCCATTGCATCGGCTGCTGATGAGAGACAGCGTAGAGCAAGCTGGGCCAACGAACACTTGGGTGCTGGAAGCGCCCGACGGAGCCACCGCTCAGTCGATTCTGGCAAAATTGCCTGCTCGCGCGGTGTTTCTCATGACGGACCGCAACATGCCGGGATCGATCCATGGAGACGCCCTTTTGGAAGGCCATCTTGCGCGCGGCGGAAGTGGAGTCTTGGTTACTTCGGATGCACGATTCGTGGGGCATTCTCCTTACTGCATCCAGAAACCCGATCACATGACGGGCTGGGCCGAGCTTGGACGGCGAATCTTCACGGGTCCTCCGACCCATGCCTGGGCTCCATTGCTCATGTGTGGTTGATGAGGTGGGCTGGTGGCGCTGGTTGTTGCGGTCAGGGGTTTCCCGCGTCAAGGATGGGGGTGGAATGGGGCCTTGGGGCGCCGTGCTTCTTGTCCCGTGGCCCGGAGCGTCGAAGTCGCGGCTAAGTATCTCCGGATTAGATAGATCGGGATAGATAGATAAGAACCACAGCCATCAGCCTAAAACGTACTGAACATTGTGGGACGCGATCGTCATGCGAAAAATCATGGTCGTTTTCCTCGCTCTGCTGCTTCTGGCCACTCCGTTGGCCGTTGCCCACAAATCCAACCACGAGATGCAGCACCAGGCGTGCGACGTGATGTGGATGACGCCCCATGGGCATGGCCCAGACGACGGCCATCGACACGAACACGACCCGGACATAGCCGGCCCGGAGCACAAGGATCTGCACAACCACGACCCTTGCAACCAGAGCCGAATGACCTACCCGGACTACGAAAGTGTCGCGCCCATCACGGAAATAGATCCGCCGACCAAGGAGTTGGATCCGGAAGAAATCATCTGGAACGACAACGACGCGACCAACTCCGAGGTGTACATCGGAGGCGAAGCGTACCAATTCCCCATCGCTCCCGGAACGTTCCAGGAGATCGATTCGCTGGTCATCAGCAGCAACGCTGACGCCGCTGCCCTCGCCGCCGCCGGAGTCATCAGTGGCACCGGCGACGAGGACGACCCTTACGTCATTCAGAACCTTATCGTGGGTCGTGCACTCATCATCAGTGACACGGACAAGTGTTTCGTGGTCAAGAACAACATTGTTGTTGATCGCGTGGTCGAAGCGCCCATCGTGCCGGACCCCGACGACCTCATTAATGTCACCAAGTTGATTCGTGAGCTCATCGAATTGATCGACGGGCTCCTGGCAGACATTGCCGAATACTTGGGCATCACGGAAGAACTGGAAGCGGCCCGCGCCCTCTGGGACGAGAACGCCACAATCTGGGAAAACGAGAAGCTTGTGTGGGATGCCGAAGCGGCCGCCAAGCAAGCGCAATTGGCCAACATGAACGCCCGGTCTGCCTCCTACGACGCCCAACTAGCGCAATGGCAACAGGATATCGCCAATTACGAGGGCAATTACCTCAATTCGATTGGCATCACTGAGCAACTCGCCTCCGACTTTGAATACTACATGGAGCAAATCCTCGGCTTCGACCCCACAACCGTGACGCAGCCGACCAAGTCGCACCAGCAATTCATCAACAACGGCCAAGTAGTCGACATAGGCGCGCTCCAGGACAGCTTCGAATCCTACCAGGACGATGCCAGCAAACTCATTGGCGCCGTCAGCGAGACCGGTCAGAATCCCTCTGAGACCAACTTTGACGTGCGCGACATGATCGACGAAAACCCGCCCGGTGCGACCCCGCCGGCCGGCTACTCCGGCTCCGACTGGAGCTCCGATTTGGCGCAATACGACGACTACCGTCAATGGATCTTGGACGAAGTGACCAGCTACTGGGGCACCTTGAAGGCGGACGAGCCGGATTACGATGGTTTTGCCGCGTTCATGGAGGAGTACAATGGATTCCAGGAGGAGTACGCTGCCTTCATGGGAGAATACAACAGCTTCACGGCCAGCCACACGGCCTTCCAGAACGACTTCAATGCCTTCATGGACGACTACAGCAGTTTCCTCGCCTCGAACGCCGCATCCCTGGACGAATACAACGCCCTGATTGCCGACGCCGAGGCCGACATCGCGGACGCAGAAGCGCTCATCGACACCGTGCAAGGATTCGCCTGGAAACTGGGCGACCTCTTGTTCGAAACCATCGATCAAGTCCTAGAGCACCTCTTGACGCTCATCTTCGGCCTCATCGACCCACACGACCCGCACGAAGTGGCCAACAACAACGGCCAATTGGTGCTTGACTGGAACGGCCAGTGCCTGCACGTCTACAACAACGTGATCAACGACTTGCGCGTCAACCAGAACAACGATCGCACCGGCTTTGCCACCGGGGGCATCCTGGAGAACAATCGCATCTTTACGATTGGCCAGATCCGCCACTACGACGGCATCTTCCGCGACAACGAAGTAGGCAACCGAGCCCACTTGTACAGTCTGATTGATCCGAACATCACCGCGCCGACAAACGACCAGTCGGTCAACAACGATGGCGCCAACCAAGGCTGGTACTTTGACAACGTCATCTACGGACAAGTGGACCTTGACTTCCACGGACACCACCACTCGGCGGGCTTCTTTGCCCCCGAGAGCCACTTCCATGGCTCGGTGTACCGTGAAGCCTACATGGTCAACACCGACGGTTCCTGCAAATTCACCCACGACGATCTGATGCCGATGCCCGGGCACCACCAGATGCACGAGAGCGACAACGACTTCGAGGTGCTGGGCGAAACCATCATTGATGGCCCGGACAACGAACCTTGCCTGCCGCATCATGACCACGGCAAGCGCTGGACATCCGTGTTTTTCAACGACAATGTGATCATTGATCCAAACGGGCTTGGTCTGCGTTTCGAAGACGAAAACCACCGCGCCGACGACGAGCAAGCGAACTCGGAGAACATGCGCGAGCTCAAGAAGCCGCACTTCCACCAGAAGTGGGTCCAAGTGGAAAACAACACGGTCGTGGGCAAAATCTTCATTGATGTTCTCAACGCCAAGGGCACGTTCCTGTGGAGCGACGACTGGAGCGAGGTGGAGAACACGGCCGGCATCGAACGCAGCATCGAGGCGTTGGATCACCCGGGTGCTCGCATCGCCTACAGCCACCCGATGCGCAACGACGCCTGGCTGGATATCCAAAACAACACGGTGCTCCAGACGCAGAGTGTTGGTGTCTTGGTGTCGGATGCGGAGTTCATGACGAAGCTTCAGTTGAACAACAACCGCGCTGTGGGCGCGCCGACCTCGATCTCGGGCTACAGCTTCGAAGCGCTGCGCGATTGGCTCTGGAATGCCCGGTACGCTTCGGCCGCCTCGATTGCGGACGACGTGGACGACATGGGTTCCGGTGACCGCGGCGTGCAGAACTTTGTGCTCGTGCGCAATGCAATCGACAAATTCAACGTAGTCTTCTGTGGCAACACGCTGCACCGCTTGGACGGCAGTCTTGTGGCAACGGATCGGATCTACCAGGACGGTGCCAGCACCATCGATTACGACTGTACCTCGGACAACGACGATGATGGTCTCAAGGCCAATGAATTGGGCACGGCTGCTTCGCCGCTCGTTGCTTGGGTGCCTGCGCCGGATCGGGCTCGGTTCACGGACGGGTTGCGCGAGTTGACGCACGACACGGACTCGTTCTACCTCCTGGAACTGGCGTTTGACATGGCCGACGCATTGCTGCCGGCGCACCCGGAAGACGCGCTCCCGGTGGAGACGTGAGCGGTTCCGGTTCCTTGTCCTCCATTTTTCCCGTTCCGGGACTGCTTCTTGGCTTGGCGGCGGTGGCGTTGCTTGTGACGGCCTTGCCGGGCATTCCGGTCGTGGAGCCGGAGGAGGGCTTTGCTGTGTTTCACATGAACAGCGCTCTTGCGGAGGGCAATTCCAAGTTCCAGGAGATCTTTGTCGTGGACCGGGTGGCGCCGGATTTGGCGGCAAACATCGAGGGCGTGGAGATGTTTCTGGATGGCGAGCCGTTTGCCGTGCTGTGGGAGCCGGCGTCGGGGCCGTTGCAGCGCAATGCGACGTTTTCGTTTGTGATGGAGGCGTTTGACCAGCAGCAGGTGTTGACTGCGAAGTGGCAGGGCGAGGAAGTGATGCGCTGTCAATTTGGAGGCGGTGCCGGTTTTGCGGGGCTGCATCCGGATGAGCTTCGCAGCATGGGTCAGGGGCACAAGATTCGTTGCCTGGATGGGGCCGCAGACGGCTGATTGGTCCGAGCGGGCCCGAAGGATGGGGTACGGTTGCTGTGTTCGCAGCGAGTGCCTTGCCGGCGGCCTCGTTTCAAACGAGGCGGGCTTGTTGCTTCGTGCTGGTGCGTTCGGCGGCGTCGCTTGCGGCGTGACCGTGGCTTGGGGTGGGGCAGGAGCGGATGGGGAATTGTTGCGGGGCTGCAAGGCGGTTGGGTGGGGGTTGCGCGGTTCTTCGTCGGAGCACGAAGGACGGGTCGCTCGCCGCAACGCTCGTTGCGTATCGTTCCCGAGGCCACCGCGGGTGGCCGCAAGGAGCACAGATGGGCTGGCAATTCAGTCCGGAACATGGGGTGAAGGAGAGGGGGAAGTGGAGAAGGATTCGGGCCTGGCTTAGATAAGCGCCATTTGGTAGCCGTTGCCGGTTGCGGCTTGGTGTTCAAGGGTGTACAAGTGGTACATGTGGCCCTCGGCAACACCCATGTTGTTGACGTCGAACACGAAGATCAGGAACTCGATGCCGTTGTTGATCACGGCAAAGTTGGCGCTGCTTGGGACCGATGCTTCGAGCACTGCCCGCTTGGCGCACGCGGTCAAGTCGGTGTCGCAGCAGCGGTTTGGATCCAATTGGCAGGGCACATGCATGGCCCAGGCGAGCGGCAGGACGGGAGCGTAGAGCACTTCGACGTTGATGGTGTCTGTGCGGCTCTTGCCGGGCACGCATCCAAAGAATTCAGCATCGTATTCTAGGCACACTTGTGCGCTGGCAATGGATTGGACGTAGCCCGTGTCGGCGGCGGCTTGCACTTGGAATCCGTGTGCTTCGTGGACGAACTCCAGCATGAATTTGATGACGATGTTGCAGATTCCGGGTTGCCCTACGATGCCGAAGCCGATGCGGTCGTCACGGAAATCCATGAGATTTCCGGCGGTTTCGTTGTCGTGGTTGCCGCCCTTGGTGTAGCGCTCTAGGGAGTTGAGCGCCAGTGTGGGTGCAAGCATGTCGTGGACTTGCCCATCGATGCAGTCTGCTTGTAGGGTGACAAATTCCATGCCGCGCGAGGTTTGTCGCGCGGTCCACTGGTTGGTGCCTGTGGGTTGGGGAGCCTCGCCTGCTTCTCGATCCAAACTTGGGAACCATCCGTCTCCAGGTTCGATCCAGAATGCGATGGGTTTGAACATATCCGCAGTAATGTGGACCGTGCCGTTGACAAAGCCTCGTTGTTTTTCTTGCAGTTGCGGCAGCAGGGCATCGGTGGGTGCGTGGGCGATGCCGCTGTCGCGAAGATCTTCGACATCCTGGGCCATGGGGTCGTCGGGGGTTCCCATGGTCAGATCCTGACCTATGCGGCTGATGGTCCAATCGATGGTCGTTTGGGATGTCTCAAGCACGGAGCGTTCCAGTTTTTGTGTGCTGGATGGGTTCAGCTTGAGGGCCACGCCGGTTACGAGTGGGACCGCGAGTGTGGCCGCGACCAGGAGGGCGAGTGTCATCTTTTGTTTCTGATTCATGTTCATTGCCTCTTGAAAGCGACCACGTCGTCGTACCATCCAACGCCGCGGCCGCTTCTGCCGGCGTCTGGACTTGGGAAAACATCTCCGACGCCTATGCGCTTGTCGGAGCCGGTTGTGATGGAGCTGGTGAAGGTGGAGTTGGTGTCATCGTCCAAGGTGACGGCGACGGAAGTGGAGGTCACTTCGACGCGGACGAAGTGCCATTCCTTCTCGTTCTTGAGGCAGACGCCGCCTTCGCTGATGCGGGTGTTGCCGTTGTAGAGGTGGACGCGCCAGTCGCCGGCGTCGCAGTCGATTTCTTGGGAGGGTCCAAGAGTGACGGCCCAGCGGGGTGCGTCGTCGCTCTTGAGCCCGGATAGGATGGCCTGATGTTCTGGTTTGTTCAGGCTGTCCCCGATAGCGAAGGCGGCCTCGACGGTGTATTTGGAGCCGAGTCCGGTGGTTGGGAAGGAGGCGTAGGTGCGGCCGCCGGGGGATGTGGCTCCGGTGACTTGCAGGTAGCCGTTGCCTAGGAATCCGGATCCAGCGTAGGTCTTGAGGCCGCTGCCGGTTTCGGACCAACCGAATGCGGTGAGGGGTTGCACGAAGGTGTGGTCGTGTCGGCTGGTGTCCATGTCGATGCGTAGGCGATCGATGTCGACGGTGTTGGCGCCGCCGCCCGCTTCCACGGTTGCTGCGGGGCCGTCGGCGTGGAGGGGCACCCAGACGGAGGAGAGTTGGTCTCGTTGGATGAGGGCGTGGCCGTGGCGGATGAAGATGTCAAAGCGGTGCCAGCGGCTGTCGACGGAGCTGAGGATGGTCCAGTTTCCGTTGCCTTCTTCCACTTCGAGGGTGCTGTAGCGGACGCGGGCGCGTACCATCATGTCTCCGTCGTCGTTGCGCACGGTGAAGACGGGGTCTTCGATGGCTGGTTTGGCTTTGATGCGGAATGTCAGGTGCGAGGAGGACGGCAGATCTACGGGAGGGCTCTTGGCGGCGAGGGTGTGGCCGGAGTCTGGTTGGATGGAGAGGTAGGTGGGTCCTCCGGCGGTGCCGAGTGTGTTGGTGTCTTGGAGGGTTCCTTGACCGATGGGTTGCCAGCCGTCGCCGCCGAGGATGGGTTGGTCTTCCAGTAGGTTGCGCAGGTCCGAATCGAGGAGGCTCACTTTGGGTGCGGTCCACATGGCGGATGCTGATTGCACGCGTGTGGATTCCAGCCGGATGGGGCCGGAGAGCGGTAGGGAGCCGAGGTATGTTTCGTCCAGGAACGCTTCCATGCGTCCGTCGGCGGCTATGAGGTCGAAGCGGTACCACTGGGATTTGAGGGTGATGTTGCCGATGGCGATGCTTTGGTTTCCTACGGTCAGCGTTAGGGTGTTGCTGGCGTAGCGGAGGTGGGCGATGTCTCCTTCGTCGCCTTCGAGGGCTAGGAATTCGGTGCTTCCGGGGTTGGTTCCGGGGTTGCTCCATTGGGTCACGGTCAGCAATGCGGAGTGCGCGGCGAGGGGTGTGTGTAGGGATCCGCCGTAGGTGTAGCCAAGTTTCTGGGATGTTCCGTCGGGTCCGTAGCCGTTGTAGTAGTTGTGGGCGTTGCCTTGGGGTTGCATTTGTGCAACTTGGGGTTGGATGCCGTCTTTGGCGAAATGGAAGGAGTGGCGCCATGCTGTGCTGCGGCCGTTGTTGGCGGTCACGAGCAGGGTCACTTCCTCTTGTTGGTCTTCGTCAAGGTCAATGGTTGCTTCGTAGCGGTTGCTGCCGACGGAGGTGAAGCTGATGGGTCCGAGCCGGCTGGTGGCTTGGATGTCCATGGTGGCGTCCGGGTGGGGTGGGGTGATTTCGAGGGCGAGCGTGAACACGCCGGGGTCGGTTTCGCTGGACCAGATGGTGGTGCCGGGCGTTGAGACGGAGGCGACGTGGCCGCTTACGGGCAATCCGAGGTCGCCGGAGCCGAGGCGGGTGGTGCCGGCAAAGCTTGGACTCAGGAGTCCGATGCTCGGTAGTTCGGCGTTCACGAAGATTTCGAGGACTTGGCAGGTGCCGGGGTTGCCTGCTTGGTCGACGGGGCAGAGGGTGTAGGTTGCCAGTTCGTTCGTGGGGGGCGTTGTGTCTTCGTAGCGGCTGGCGTGGGTCCAGGTTTCGTTGCTGGTGCCGCTGGTGCTTGTGCGTTGCACGAGGATGTGGCTAGGGTTGCGCTCGGCGAGGGTGTAGTCGATGCCGACGGTGCCGGATTCGTAGTTGATGCTGTTTGCGTCGAGGAGGGGGGCGGTGCGGTCTCCTTCGACTTGGCCTAGGTATATTTCGAGTTCGTTGGCGGCGCCATCGAGGACGCGGACGTAGGCTTGGAGGGCTTGGTTTTCGAGTTCGGCGGGGATGTCGAGCAGCGTTCCGGGGCCGGCGGTGATGAGCGGTGTGCTGTTGGCGTCGGGTCGTAGTTCGATGGCGTTCCAGGTGATGCCGGTGTCGACGGCGCCTTGGTCGTCAAGGGCGGTCCAGGTTTGGTTGATGCCGGCGGCTCCGATGAGGGCGGGGAGGCTTGGTGGGTCCTGGATTGCGGGGGCCACGAGGTCGATGACGAAGGCGGAGGAATGGTTGGTCCAGGTGTGGCCGGCGCCGTCTTGGCCGTGCAGAACGAGTTGGACTTCTTGGCCGTGGAAGCGGGTGTACTTGGTGTCGTTTAGGTGGATGGTTTCGTGGATGGTCAGGGTTTGGTTGCCGGATTGGGTCTGGATGGGTTCTGTGTCGCTGCCGTCGGTGGTTTGTAGGAACAACTCGAAGGTGATGGCTTCGCAGCCGCCGCTGACGAGTTGGCCGGCGGCGATGATGGGGCGGTAGCCGATGGCTTCGCCCATGGCTTGGATGTTGTTTCCGACTTCGCGGAAGAAGCCGTCGAGGCCGGGGAGGGGGTTGCCGAGGGGGTGGCGGCGGTCTACGACGACGAGGGTGGCGCCGGAGAGGAGGATGTTGCGTTCTTCTTCGGGCATGTTTTGGAGTTGGACTTGGGTCCAGTGTTCGCCGTTTTGGACCATGTCGTAGCCGTCGACGAGGAGGAGGTAGATGTCTTCGCCCCATTGCCAGGGGTCGATGGTGGCGTTTTCGCTCCATTCGGGGGCGTAGTGGGGTTCGGTGGTGGAGTGGACGGGTTCGACGGCTAGATTGCTCAGGACGCGCAGCAGGCGTAAGTCGTCGAGGCCGCTGCCGGTGTCCCAGCCGCTGTAGGTGACGTTGATGGGGCCGGTTTGGGGGCCGCTGCAAATGGTGGTCTTGGGAATCAGTTCGTAGCCGGGAACGTCGAAGTCGGTTTGGACGGATCCGAGGTTGTAGGTGGTCTCGTGTGTGACGTTGTCGATGGCTTGGACGGACACGTTGACGGTGGCGCCGGATCGGGTCGTGGGCGGCATGAGGGGTTGGCCCGATTCGGCTTGGGTCTGCCCGCCAAAGATTGGGTCGCCGTTGCTGGCGATGGCGTGGCTGGATGCGATGCCGCTGGCAGCTCGGCCGGGGCCGGGGATGGGGTCGATGGGGGTCCAGGCGAGCAGGAAGCCGTTGGGGCCGGTGTAGAGGGGCAGGGTGGGCAGTGGGTCGATGACGGGGGCGGTGTCGTCGGGGATGAACGGTCCGATGGTTTGCTCGGTGCTCCAGCCAGCGTGGTCCACGACGGTGCCGTTGAATGTGATGGGCATGCCTTCGTAGGTTGCAAGCTCCGCGTGGCTCAAGGTGAACGGTTCACCGGGGGGTGCTTGGGCGCCGAGGCCGGTATCGGAGAGGCTTCCGTTCCATGCGGTGGTGGTGCCGAGGGGGCTTGTTAGGTGGATGCTGCCAGATACGACGCCGTTGCAGTGCAGGAGGGCGGCGTCGGTGGCTTGCCATTGGGCTTGGAGTCCGTTGGTGGGGTCGAAGAATCCGGTCGTGGTGGGTTGCAGCCATTCTAGTTCGGGGGCGTCGGCGTCGATGCTGGCGCGGCCCCAGCTGTTGTTGGTGGTGGCGATGTTGCCGGCCGTGTCTGCTCCCCGGAGGGCGTAGAATACGTCTCGGCTGGCGCCGCTGGGGGTGTGGAATGCGGCGATGCGGGGGAAGTCGCCACTCCAGTCTACGATGGTGTTGTTTTGGGCGAGGCTCCAGATTCCTCCGAGGCCTTGTTCTCGTTCTCGCAGATTGAGGTAGTGGGGGCTTTGGTTGTCGCTCATGGCGTAGCCGAATTGGCCGTAGCCGCTGCGGTAGCAGACGCCTTGGGGTCCGAGGGTGGGGGAGAGTAGGGGCGGGTTGGGGTCGGGGTCGCCGAGGTTGACGGTTTTGGTTGCGGTGTTGTTGGCTTGGTCCCAGACTTGGATGTGGGCGGTGATGTTGCCCACGAGCGAGGGCAGGAGCGGCACTTTCACTTGCATGGCGTGGCTCCAGTCGTTGATGTTCTGGGTGTGGTTGGCTAGTTGGTTGTAGTTGCCTTCGTCGCTGATGTGGATTCGGAATTGGTCCACGAAGCAGGTTTCGGCGGGCTCTACGAGGTCGTACAGGAATGCGAGGTCCTTGTTGGGGAGCTGGCCGTTGGTGGGAAGGGGAATGTGGGTGTTGGGGTAGTTTTCCCAGAGGCCCACGCCGTAGTTGAAATTCGAGTTGACTCGGATTTGGGGGGCGTCGTTGTCGAAGTGAATCTTGTAGCTGGCTTGCCGCAGCGCTTCGAAATGGGTGGCGCCGAGACCCTGTAGGTAGGCGGGCGTGTATTGCATGCCGTTGCCGGCGCGGTCTTGGGCGTCGACGACGAGGAACGTCTTGGCGATTTGATCTCGGGTCAGGGCGTCGAATTGGTGGCTTTCGAGGTTGAGTTCGTTGGCGGTGTGGTGGATGGTTGCGAGGACTTCCATGGTGCGGTTGAGGTGGACCATGATGAGCCGGGCTTGCTTGATGCCGCTGGGTTCGTAGGCACTGGCGGAGCCGCTGGGTTTCCAGTCTTTGGCGCCCCATTCGATGGGTTGGTTGTTGTTGGGTCCGAGGCAGAGGAAGTCGCCGGCGTGGATGTTGAGGGGTAGGGGGGCTTCTGTGTCTACGATGATGCGGCCGGTGGTGTTTTCGGTTTGGTGGCCGGCGCGGTCTTTGGCCCAGACGCGGAATTCGAGGTGGCGGCCGAGCACGCTTTGGACGACGGTGGAGTTGATGGTGCCGGTGAGTACGGTGGTCGCGGTGCCGATGGTGGGGCTTTGGTGGTCGAGGGGTCGCCAGATGCCGGCGCCACTGACGCGGTATTCGAGGGTTGCTTCTTCGATGCCGCAGTTGTGGGTGCGTTCGGCGTCGATGGGGCGGTCGTCGACCAGGAATTGCACTTGGAGGCTGCCGTCGGGGGCGAGGTCTTTGGTGCCGAGGTAGGATGGGGTGGTGCTGTTGGGGTCGGGTAGGAGCCCTTCGGTGCTGCCGAGGCCTAGGAGGCGGGGGCCGGAGGTGTCTACGACGACGTTTTGTATGCTGGCGATGGCGGCGTGTCCGGCGTGGTCGATGATGTGGCCTTGGATGGAGTAGGATTCGCCGTCCACGTAGGCTTCTGGGGGTAGGGTCCAGAGGTTTTGTTGGTCGTTGAAGGTGGGATTGAGCAGCGGGTAGGTTTGGTTGCTGATGGCGCCGGTTGCGAGGACTTGGAGTTCTGCGATTCCGCTGGCGCGGTACGCGGGGTCGGTGCCCCAGTTGCCGCGTGGGTCGTAGCTGCGGTAGTAGATGCCGGCGTCGGAGCCGGATAGGCAACCGGCGTTGAGTTCTAGGACGGGGCGGGTGCGGTCGACGAGGATGCGGCTGCCGGTCCAGGGGCCGGTGGTTCCGGTGGGGTCGACGGCGCGGCCTTGGATGTGGATGGTGACGCCTTCGGGTACGTCGGGGAGTTTGACGAGGCGTTCGCTGCTGAGTCCTTGGTTGTCTATTTGTCCGGTGCTTGTGCGGGTGGCAAATTCGTATCGTATGCCTGGTTCGAGGTCGGTGCCGAGGGCGATGAGGCTGGTGTTGCCGTGGACGGCGAGGGTACCGTCGGGTAGCAGTGTGTGGGGAAGGCCTGCGAGGTTTCCGGGGTGCAGGGTGGCTGCGCTGCGGTTTTGGGCGGTGACGAGGAGGTCATCCAAGGTATCGAAGGTGAGGTCGCGCACGAGGTAGGCGTATTGGGTGACGAGGGGCCATTGGAGGGTGTTGTGGATGCTGGCGGCTTTGGTTTGCTCGGCGGGTGCCTCTTGCCAGCCGCTTCCGGTGTCAACGTGGGTGACGGTCCAG
Organism: Thermoplasmatota archaeon; assembly: GCA_041601615.1. Lineage (GTDB taxonomy): Archaea > Thermoplasmatota > E2 > JACPAO01 > JAHFTW01 > JANQNI01. The sequence goes on from JBFIHX010000005.1 coordinate 63,897, forward strand.
AGTACGCGGGACTCGGTGCCGGTGGTGAATTGGAAGTTGTGTGTGGCTTCGCCGTTGGGGTTTTGGACTTCCACGGTGGCGATGCGCCCGGGGGTGCCCAGGAGGCCGGTTCGGTCGGTGGTGTTGAGTGCTTGGAGGGCGGTGATGAGGGCGTCGAGGGTGGTGGCTTCGGGCAGGTCTACGCTGGTGTTGTAGAATGTGCCTTGGAGTCGCACTTGTTGCACGGTGGCGGCTGTGTGGATGTCGAGGCGCACATTGGCGTCGGCCGGGGCGGCGAGGTCTACGTCGCTGGCGGGGATCATGCCGTCGGCGGCGATGGTGGCGGCGAGTGCTGCGATGTCGGTGGGTTGCCAGGGGGTGCCGTTGTGGCTGAGCGCTTGGGTCTGGCCGCCGCTGGTTCCAGGAGCGGTGAGGGCGGCAAGGAGGGTGTTGTTGCCTTGGGTGGGGTTGGCGAAGGTGCCGGTGCGGATGGTGGTGGCGGCATTGATGGTGTTTTCTTGTACGCGGTCGCGGGCGGCGGCGGGGGTGGTGGGTGTGAAGGGGTTGGGGGTTTGGATGCGGTCTTCGACGGCTTCTAGGGCGATGCCGACGGCGGTGTCGGTGATGCGGTTGTTCCAGAGCAGCATGTCGGAGGCGCCGGAGAGGCCGGTGACGGAGAATCCGGATTGGCGTGCTTCGGTGACGGTGTTGTCGCGTACGAGGCCGTGGCTGTCGTGGAGGATGGCGGCGGAGCGCAGCATGCGGTCAAACAGGGTGTTGTGGATGCGTACGTCGCTGCCGGTGGCGAGGATGCCGAGGGTTTGGTCGGCAAAGGCGCAGTGGCGCACGCGCACGGTGGCGTGGGCGGCGAGGATGCCGAGGTGGCCGGGGCGTACGATCCAGCAATCGGCCAGGTCGAGTGTGCCGCCGCGTACTTCGATGCCGGCGGCGAGGCCTTGGGCGCGCACGCCGGTGCCTTGCAGGGTGCCGGTGACGTGGACGGGGAAGCCGTTCAGGCCGGCTGCGGGGGCTAGTGTGGCGTTGATGAGGTGGAGGATTCCTTGGACTTGGAGGGTGCAGGTGCGTCCGCCGCAGTCGGAGGCAACGAAGTCTACACCGGTGAAGGTTCGTTCGTCGCCGGCGGGGATTACGAGGTCTTGGTCGAGGAGGATGGGGCCGGTGTGGAATTCGAGTTGGGTGAGCGTCAGGTCGGAGAGGAACGGCGCGGTGCTTAGGTCCCCTTGGTAGGCGGCGACGCGGATGGGGTCGCCGTTGCTGGTGACGGGGGTGGGCATGATGCGGTGGATGTTCCAGGTGGCGTTGGCCCAGTCGTCGCCGACCAATTGGGTGGCGAGTTGGAACTGCGGCGCGAGGTGGGTCACGTCGAGGAATGCGAGTCGGGAGCCTTCGGAGTCGCCGGCAAATCCTGGTGCGGCGCGGGCGGCGAGGGGTTGCCAGGGTCCGGTGCCTTGTTGTGCCATGAATTGGGCGTGGGTGCCGGTGGGCAGGTCGTATTCGTGGGCGAGGACGAGGCCGGCTAGGGCTAGGTCTGCATCGATTTCGATGTGGGCGAGGGGCAGGATGGGCGAGGCGCCGAGGGGAGTTTCTTGGCTGCTGCTGTTGAGCGGGGTGATCTTGATGGCGGTCACGGGCACGGGGTTGAGGTCGGTGCGGGGGATGCTGTCGGCGGCGCCTGCGATTTCTAGCAGGGTTTGTTCGATGAGGGGGCGCACGTCGAAGCCTTGGAGGCCGAGGCCGGGGGCGGCGGGGGTGATGCTGCGGCTGGCAAGGAATGGGGTGATGGGGGTGTTGGATCGGGGTGTGTCTGCGAGACGCATGGGGAGGGTTTCGCGCTCGGTGCGGGCGGGGACGGTTTGGCCGTATTCGTTGGTGCACCAGAGGCCGACGCGCGTCGGGGGCGTGGCGCCCGTGGCTCCGTTGCGGGTTTCGTTGTGGAGGGTGCCTGCGGGGCCGCCGTTCCAGGGGAGGGTGTGGCTGATTTCGCGTTCGAGGTGGGGTGCCGTGTCGTGGTCCGTGGAGGGGTCGATCCAGCAGGTTTCGCCGTCGGCGGTGGTGGTTTTGGTGGTTTGGACGGTGCCGGTCTCGTCGCGCACGAGGTGGTCGGGGTTCCAGCGGCCGTAGATTTGGGAGGATGTGATGGCGGCGTCTTTGGCGCCGACGCTGCGGCCTTCGTGGCCCATGTGGCCAAGGGCGCTCAGATCACCCGCGTCGAAGCGGAAGGAGTCGGCTGCGGCGGCGGGGTGGGGCACTTTTTGGCCGGCGACGTTGGTCCAGTAGGGGTTTGCTTCGAGGTGGTCGCGGACGTTTTTGGCAAACAGGGCGACCACGTCGCGCAGGGCTTCCAGTAGCTCGGCATCGTCGGCGCCGCTCATCCATTGGGTGCGGTAGAATGCCTCGAATTCGCTGTGGGTGCCGGAGGAGCTGAACCAGGAGTCGGGGTCGTAGTCGACGGGCACGGTGGCGACGTGTTGGAGGCGGTCGTCGCGGGTGGTGAGGGTGTGGGTGGTGCCGTCGAGTTTGTAGGTCATGGGGGTGCCTTTGCCGAGGCCGAATACGGTCATGGCGAGGGCTTTGCCGTCGACGACGAGGGCGTGGGTGCCGGTTTCGTCTTGGTAGGTGGTGGCGTGGTTGGTGCCGGCGAGTGCGCTCCAGGCTTGTTCGATGGGGTGGTTGGTGTTGCAGGCGGCGCCGTTGACTGGTCGGCCTCCTTTGCAGGCGATCCAGTTGTCGAGGTCCACGGCGAAGGTGCCGGGGTGCCAGAGGGGGTGGACGGTGCGGCCCATGTCGTTCCAGAGTGCTTGGCGGGGGCCGTGGAAGTCCATGGTGGCTTCGAGTTGGTAGTGCCAGCCGTTGGTGTCGCCGCAGTTGGTTCCCGTGGGGAGGGGGTCTTGGAAGGCGCTGACGTTGTGGACGGTGGCGCCGCGTGCGGCGTAGTATGCTTCGATGGCGGCGATGCGTTGGCTTGCGGTGGTGGATGCGGTGAAGGTCTCCCAGGGCGCGGTTTGGCATCGGACGCCGTCGCGGGTCCATGTGACGTTGGTGCCGGTTTCGAGGGTGGTCCAGCCGCCGTTGTTGCTGCCCCAGAGCAGGTTGTCGTTGGCGGTGTCGGCGGTGCCGATTTCCTGGTCCCAGCGGTTGCTGCCGGTGGATGTCCAGGGGCAAGTGGTCATCCAGCGTGGCGTGGATTCGAGGTTCCAGGGCACTTGGCTGTCGCTGTGGCGTTCTTCGCAGGTGCGGTGGTGGGTGCCGAGCAGGAAACTGGTGTCCTGGTGCATGTCGGAGAGGTAGCTGCGGTCGACGCGGACGGTGGCGGGGGCAAACCATTCGAGGGCGTTTGCGTCCACGGCGGGGTTGGCTGCGACGGCGGTTGCGTAGTTGGTGGCGGTGGCAAACAGGGGTGTTGCAAGGTGTTTGGCCCAGTCGGCTTGCCAGCCGGATGCGGTGCCGTCGACGAAGCCGGTGTCGCGGGGGCGGATGATGGTGCTACCAAGGTTGGGGTCGTAGGCTCCGCTGCCGTCTGCTTTGGAGGTCCAGCCGGTGCCTTCTTCGAGCACATCGAGGCAGCGGAGGGCGTTGCTGGGTAGGTCGCGGGCGCAGGCTTCGGAGGCAACGAGCATGGCGCCGTCGGCGCTGCGCACTTCGAGTCGTCCGGGGGCGGTGTCGAGGATTTTGTCGTCGTCCCAGACTTGGACGTTGGCTTCGAAGAATTCGGGTTGGATCCAGGCGTAGCCGGCGCTGGACATGGCGTCAACGTCGGGGGTTTGGGTTTCGGTGTCCCAGTAGGCGATGCCACGGGCGAAGCGGGCGCGGTCTACGTTGGGGTGGATGGGGGCAAGGTAGGCGTCGGCGGCTGCCCAGCGTTCGCCTGCAAGGTTGGCGTCGCTGGCGTCGACTCGGGGCAAGTCTTGGGAGTCGGCGAGAGGTTCGTGGACGAAGCTGTCGCGGTAGCCCCAGGCGTCCAGTGCGAGCGCGGGTCGGTCTAGTTGGGCATAGGCCAGTGGCAGCATTTGGTCTTCGGCGGCTTCGCGCACCAAATCAAGCGCGGAGGCTTGGCCTATGCTGCTGGAGCCGTCGAATCGGATGTCGGAGAGTGCATCGATGGATGCTAGGTGGGCAAGCAAGGGGTCCAGGAAGCCGCTGCTGGTGAGGCCGAACGGGATGATGGTGTAGGTAATGAAGCCGTGGTCGCGGTCGTGGCTGCGTTGGCGTGATTGCATCAGGACGTGGCCGCTTCGAGACAAGGAGACGGTGTCGCCCAGTGCGGGGTCGGAGAGTCCGGGAATGGTGGTGCCGCTGGTGGCCACGGGTGTGCTGTTGCGGTCCTCGAACATTCGGTCGCTGACGTCGCGGGGCAGGTCGGTGGGTTTCTTTTCCAGGATGTAGACGCCGTCGCCGTCGGAGGTGGGAACGATGATGCGGCATTCGGCTTCGGTGACTTCGATGCAGACCACGAGGATGGCGGCTTCTAGGTGGGCGTCGAATTCGTGGGTCATGACGGTTTCTTCGTTGGGTTGCGGGACGTTGAATGTGTACATCTTGCTGCATGCCGGGAGGGTCGGTTGCAGGCCCAGTACGGCGGCGTTGCTGGGTTCCATGCGCAGTACGAGTTGGTCGGGGATGCCGTCCGTGGTGCCGGCGGCGAGCAATGCGTCGATGTGTGCGGCGCTGTTGCCGCTGTAGAGCAGGTTGCGGACCGTGCTTGCGCTGGCGCCATGGCCGGCGCCCAAGTCGCAGGAGTCTGCTGCGGGGCCGGTGCGCATGGGCAGGGCGGTTTGTCCGGGTCGGGCAAACAGAGCGGTGGGGGGATCATTGCCGGTGCTGCCTTTGAGGGTGTCTTGGGCGGTTCCGAGTGCGAGGGGTAGGCGGTCGGGGGAGGCGGTTTGGAGGCCGCCGTCGAGGCCGGGGATGGGGGTGCCGTACAGGCCGTAGAGGGGGTTGGGTAGTTGGTGTAGGCTCGCGACGGTGGAGGGTGTGATGCTGGCTGGAATGGATGCGAAGTGGTCGCCTTCCATGTTGTCTAGGTAGCGCCAGTGCACGGCGGTGGCTAGGGGGTAGCTGCGTTCGATGCCGTAGTAGACGAGTGGGTATGTGGGAAGCAATTCTGGGGTCTCGCTCGTGTCCTGGGATGGCAGTCGTGGATCTACGAGGGGTAGGGGGTAGGAGACCTCCGGTAGGCGCAGATTGTTGGGGTCGATCTGGAACATGGGCAACGGGATTTCCTGGTACTCGGAAGGGTCCACGTTGACGCCGGTGGTCAGCAATTCTTGCCAGTCCACGGATGGCGTTTCGATGGCGAGTTGCCACAGGTCGCCTCGGGGCGCTGTGAGTGCGATTGAGTCTGGGCGTTGCGGGTAGGCGCGTGGGCCCATGGTGTTTGTTGCGCCGCCGCTGACGCTTGCGTCCGGCGTCGATACATCCTTTGTTTTTTCCTCGAAGTAGGGACTGAAAAACGGCACGATGTCGTAGGAGAGCGGCAAAGAGGCGTGGAAGCGGGCGATGCCGGCGGCGTCCGTGTCGGCCCAGTGGGCGCAGACGTTGTGGTCGTTGATCTCCATCATGGTGCTGCGAACCTCGTGGAGGTCCTTCAGATTCAGAGGGGTTGCCAGGCATACGGCGGTGCCGGGTACTGGTGTGTCGGGGGCGACGAATCGGTGTACGTCTAGGGCGGTGCCGACGGAGATGCTGAGCGGTAGGCGCAGGCTCGCCGCGTTGGGCGTGGAGATGGTGATGTCGCCTGCGTACATTCCGGGCAGCAGCCAGGGGCTGGGCGGATTCGACTCGCCAGTGGCTTGTCCGAGCGTGGCCGTGGGGTCGTCGGCGCCGGGCGCTACTTTTTGGGTGGGGACTGCTGCGAGCCCGAGGGTGACGATGGCGATGTCGTCGAGTTCGTTGCCGTTCGTGTCGCGGGCTTTCGTGACGTCGGTTTCTCGCACTTGGACACGGAAGTGGGGGCCCGTGTGGTCGTCGACGAGTTCCAGGGCTTGCCCTTGTTCGTGCATGAACAGGCGCCATTGTTGTTCGGTGTTCAGGCTCCATTGCTCGGGTTGGGCATTGAGAGCGGCGACTACTTGGGGTCGGCCGACCACGACGTATTGCAAGAAGCCGGTGGCTTCGCCGAGCCAGGCGTCGTATGGCGAGAACTGGATCTGATCGCCTCGGGAAAAGACGCTTGGAAGGGGAGCCGGCGCTAGGTCGTCGGAGTCTAGGTAGCCAACGCCGCGGGTCCAGGGAGCGCTCTCCATGGGTTCGGCTCGCAGCGCTAAGACACCCATCAATTCCTGGGCGTGCCAGGGGCGGGAGGCGGTGTGTACGGATTGGCGCAGGGTCGCAAACGCCTGGGCCACGCGCAGGGAGGCGCCCATGCTGTTGTCCATCATCGTGGCGGAGCGGTCCATGGAGGGGGCGCCCGTGACGGAAATAGCGCCGGCGGCGTCGGTGTAGTCGCTGTCGAAGGGGGACGGGGAGGCCACGAAGTCGATGCCGGTGCCGTGGATGGCGGCGCGGCGTGAGGGGCCCAGGCAGCTATCGATGTTGGTTCCGGCGCGGTCTCCTGCGGCCACAGTGACCACACCAGGAATGTCGTTGATGCCCACCATGGTCATGAATTGGCCGGGGATGGTGGCGCATTCGTCGGCTGGGGCGATGAAAGCGACTCCGGCGTCTCCGAGGTTGCGCACCGCCTTTTGCAGGTCTTCATCGAATGCGAGGTCGGCCAGATACGATTCGACTAGGGCTCGCAATCCAGGGGAAAGTGAGTCTTTCTTGGCCTTCAGAACATCAGCAAGATCCTTTTCATTGGTGCCGCCGAATTGGAATCCGGTGCGCCAGACTTCCTCCAGAACACTAGTGACTCCGAGTTGCGCAAGTTCGTCTTGGTTCTGCCAGGTGTTGGAGCTACGCGGGTCGCCTCGGGCGTCCAGCATCGGGGTGTCGGCAAAATGGAACGCGGGTCGCAGACTGTTTTGGACATTGGCCGGCAGGTGGATGCTGCTGGGGAGTCCCCAGATTGCAACTTGGACGCCGTTTTGGAAGGCGCTTTTTGCGCTCAATTCGGCGTAGTCGAGGCCATTGCGGATGGCGTCCCGCTCCAGGGCTCCGGTTTGTTGGTCGATGGCGCCCACGAATAGGACTTGGAATCCGGCCTCGGAGAGGCTCTTGGCCAAGGCGTGTCCTACGAATGTCAGCGGTTCGCCGAGGGCGGTTTTGTCGCCGCGGGATGCGAGGAACGTGCCGAATCCGCTCTTGTAATGGGGTAGGTAGGGAAGGGATTCTGGGTTGGCTAGCGTGATGCCGGCAAGGTCGTCTTCGTCCAGGAAATCACCGAACAACAGCACAATGGGTCGATCCTGCACGGCGCCGGCAAGGTGCTCTAGGGTGTCTACGGCTGCGTCGACGGGCGCGCCTTGATCCCGGGTCGAGGCGGTGGGGATCCATTCGAAACCAGTGGGGTTCCAGGTACGCTCATCCACTTCCTGTTGAACCTGCGCAAGCGAGGGAGCTTCGACCCACAGGGGGGTCATGGCGCGGTCCGAGGAGCCGTCGTTCCAATGCACTTCCAGAGCGAGGTAGTGAAGGCCCGGTGGCGTCGCGGTCCATGCAGCAACTTGCCCGCCGGGAATAGCTTCGCCGTCCACCGTCCAAGCCAGGGAACTGACGGAGTCGGCGGGGGATGGGTTGGCGCGAGCCGAAAAAACGGTCCCTTCTAGCCCCCAGCTTCGATCCACCGTAAATCGAGCCACATGCGGATCGCTTGCCACGTCTGACGCGGAAGGGGCCAGGTATGGAGCGTCGGCGCGGGATCCGGGCTCTGCCCCGGGCGCTTGCGCGATGGTCACCGTGGCGAACATGGGTAACACCATGGTCAAAACCAGCATGATCGCAAGATTGGTTGCGGCACTCGTTCGGGGGGCGTTGTACTTCATGGGGACACCGGCCAAGAAACGCCCACCGGGGGCCCGACGCCGCGCATGCGCGATGGTCGAGACCAGAAGGCTACCGCAACATCCGGGGATGCTACTTATCCCTTCGTTAGATAATTAGGGAACAGGTCATAAAGTTTATCAAAAACCGGCCGAGAACACTGGAAACAAGTTGGTGAAATCGGGTACATCGCAATGGAACCTCGATCTAATTCATGCAGCCCACAAACAACCAATGTTCTACCCCAAGCGCCCCCACGGGGCCAGTTTCCTCCAAGAAAACGCCCTCGCCGACTCCATCGTGCGGAAGGCCGCTCGCCCCGCAATTCCGCCACGCGCAACATGGGCCGGCCCGAGAGCAAAACCGGCCAAAATTGGACGCGATTGGCTCATTTTGGGTATGCGGCCGTACCCATACCCTTTTGCCCCTCTTCGACTCCGCGAACCAAGACCGAGCCCGGGCCAGGCCCCTCCTGGCACCGTGCCGTAATCGACTCTCGTAGGTGACCCGATGGGACGCAAGGAAGACAACATCAAGAAGGCCACCGAGATCATGCACAATCTCGACGGCATCCGCAACATCGCCATCGCGGCGCACATCGACCACGGCAAGACGACGTTCTCCGACAACCTGCTGGCTGGCGCCGGCATGATGTCGGCGGACCTTGCTGGTGAACAGCGAGCCCTCGACTTCGACGAAGAAGAGCAAGCCCGCGGCATCACCATCAACTCCGCGTCCGCCTCGATGGTGCACACCTACGAAGGCAATGACTACCTCATCAACCTCATCGACACCCCCGGTCACGTTGACTTTGGTGGCGACGTAACCCGCGCCATGCGCGCCGTCGACGGCTGCATCATCCTGGTGTGCGCCGTGGAAGGCCCCATGCCGCAAACCGAGACCGTGGTGCGCCAGGCCCTTCGTGAGAAGGTCCAGCCGACCCTCTTCATCAACAAGGTTGACCGCCTCATCAACGAGCTGAAGGTCACGCCTGCCCAGATGCAAGAGCGCTTCGTCAAGCACATCAACAAAGTCAACCAGCTCATCAACGCCAACCTCCCGAAGGAATTCAAGGGCAAGTGGGGCGTTCGCATCGAGGACGGCACCGTCATGTTCGGCAGTGCCTACCACAACTGGGGCATGTCCGTTCCCTACATGCAAAAGCACAAGATCGGCTTCGCCCGCATCTTCGAACTTTGCCACGCCAACGACGAGAAGCAACTCGCCAAGGAATGCCCCATCGCCGATGTTGTACTGGACACCGTGGTTCGCTCCCTGCCGAGCCCCAAGGTCGCCCAAGAATACCGCATCCGCCACATCTGGCACGGCGACCAAGACAGCACCGCAGGCATCGACATGCGCGAAGCCAAGAGCAAGGGTGTCACGACCTTCATGGTCACCAAGATCATGATGGACCCCCACGCTGGTGAAATCGCCGTCGGCCGCCTCTTCTCCGGCGCCCTGACCCGCGGAGACGAACTGTTCATCGCCGGTACCAAGACCAAGAACCGCGTCCAGCAAGTCGGCATGATGATCGGCGCCGACCGTGTGGCCGTCGACAAGATCACCGCCGGCAACATCGCCGCCGTCACCGGCCTGCGCGATGCCATGGCCGGTATGACCCTCACCAGCGACACCGAGATGGAGCCCTTCGAGCGCATCATCCACGTCAGTGACCCCGTCGTCACCGTCGCTGTGGAAGCCAAGAACATGCGCGACTTGCCCAAGCTCGTCGACACCCTGCGCAGTGTAGCCAAGGGTGATCCCAGCCTGGTCCTTTCGATCAACCAGGAAACTGGCGAGAACCTGATGAGTGGCATGGGTGAACTCCACTTGGAAATCATTCAGCACCGCATCGAGCGCGACTACAAACTGGAGATCATCTGCTCCACGCCCATCGTCGTGTACCGAGAGAGTGTCTCCGCTACCAGCCCATACCCCTTCGAAGGCAAGTCCCCCAACCGCCACAACCGGTTCTACATCACCGCCGAACCCCTAGACGAGGCGATTGTCAAGGGCCTGCACGACAACACCATCCCGAGCGAAGCCAAGAAGCACGCCAAGGAAATCGAGTCGATCATGTACAACGAGTACGGCTGGGAGAAGGACATGGCCAAGAAGGTCAAGGCCATCGACGGCACCTGCATGCTCGTGGACGCCACCAAGGGTATCCAGTACCTGCACGAGACCTTCGAACTGATCACGGAAGGCTGGAAGGAAGTCATCAAGGCCGGCCCCCGCGCCGGCGAACCGGTCCAAGGCGTCCTGTTCAAGCTGACCGACGCCAAGCTCCACGAGGACGCTGTCCACCGCGGCCCCGCGCAAGTGATTCCCGCCGTGCGCAACGCCACCTACGGCGCCATGACCACGGCCAAGTCCATCCTGATCGAACCCATGCAGAAGGCGGTCGTCACGACCCCCGACGACGTCATGGGCAACGCCACGCGCGAGTTCCAGAGCCGCCGCGGCCTCATCCAGGACATGCAACAGGAGGGTGATTCCACCACCATCACGGCCAAGACCCCGGTCGCCGAGATGTTCGGATTCGCCGGCGCCATCCGCTCCGCAACGGGCGGCCGCGCCATCTGGTCCACGGAAAACCTAGGCTTCGAAGTGCTCGACATGGCCCTTCAGGACAAGGTCACGCGCCAAATCCGCGAACGCAAGGGCCTCAAGCCCGACCCGTACCCGCCTGAGTATTACGCTGAGTGAGGGCGCAGCCCGAACGGGTGTAATACTCAGGAGCGAGGCCCTCGGGCCGAGCGTCGCTGCGGCCCACTTGTGGGCCGTATGCGCCTGAGTATTACGCTGGGTAGGCGAATTCGCGGCCCTGGGCGGCGGAATTGGACCGCCTCGACCCACCCTTTTTCCTCCCTCTCCTCCCCCGCTCCTTCCCCCTTCGTTTATGACCAACCTGTCACTCGCCGAATCGTGGCGAAGCTGACAGAATTCCCGGAAGAGGGCGAACTGGTCGTCGGGACCGTGACGAAGGTCCAGAACTTCGGGGCGTTCATTGCACTGGAAGAATACCCGGGCAAGGAAGGCTTCGTTCACATTCGCGAAGTCGCCAGCGGCTGGGTCAAGCGCATCCGTGACTTCGTTCGCGAGCAGCAGCGCGTGGTCTGCAAGGTCCACGGCGTCAACTCCAAGAAAGGCCACGTCGACCTTTCCCTGAAGTCCGTCAACGACCACCAGCGCCGCGAAACCATCCAGCGCTGGAAGAACGAACAGAAGGCAGACAAATTGCTCGAGATGTTCGCCGAGCGCATCGGCAAACCCGTCGAAGAAATCAGCGACCTCGTCGCCCGCCCCCTCCTCGACGTCTGGGAAAACCTGTACGATGCCTTCACCGAGGCCGCCGAATACGGCCACCAAGTGTTCATCGATGAGAAAATCGAAGCCGACTGGTCCGAGGAATTCGTCGCATTTGCCGCCGAAAACATCCAGGCCCAATTCGTCGAAGTACACGGCTTCGTGGACGTCCACAGCACCGCCCCCGACGGCGTCAAGGCCGTTCAAAAGGCGCTCACCGACGCGGAGAAATCCGAATTCGACGACGTCATCATCAAAGTCACCTACAAGGGCGCTCCCCTGTACCGCATCGACGTACAGGCTCCCGACTTCAAAATCGGAGAAGAGCAACTCAAGAAGGCAGCCGACCGCGCGATTGCCATCATGACGAAGGCAGGCGGCACCGGCAGCTACCGCCGGGAACTCGAGGAGGACAAGTAGTGGCGCATGTCCTCCTGAAGCGCTGCTCTTCGTGCCGAGACTACACGCTCCAGGAAACCTGCCCCCACTGTGGCGCCCGCGCCGACCCCAACCGGCCCGCCAAGTTCAGCCCCGAAGACCACCACGGTGCGTACCGTCGCAAGCTGAAGATCCTCACGCGCGACGAAAACAAGGACTAGGGGTGACCATGAGCGACTTGATGCGGTTCCGGGAACACAAGGCGCCCACGGTCAAGAACCCGGTCTTCGTCGAAGGCCTCCCGGGTGTCGGCAACGTCGGAAAACTCGCCGCCCAACACCTCGTGGACGCCCTCGGCGCCACCCTCTGGTTCGACATCTTCAGCCACGACTTCCCACCCCAGGTCACCATCGAACCCAATGGCACCGTCCGCTTGGTACGCAACCAAGTCTGGGTCGCCCCCAGCAAAAAAGGCGACCTCGTTCTCCTGACCGGCGACTACCAGCCGCTGAGCAGCGCCGGACAATTCGCCCTCGTCGAAGGCGTACTGGACCTCATCGAGCCACTTGGCTGCAAGAGCATGTACACCCTCGGCGGCTTCGGCCTCGGCACCTCCATTGACGACCCCGGCGTCCTAGGTGCTGCCACGGACGAAGCCATGGTCGATGAACTCACCAGCCACGGCGTCACCTTCCAAGACGACGAACCCACCGGCGGCATCATCGGCGCCAGCGGCCTATTTCTAGGCCTCGGCATGGAACGCGGCATGCGAGGCGCCTGCCTCATGGGCGAAACCAGCGGCTACATGGTCGACCCCGCCGCCGCCCGCGCCGTGCTGCGCGTGCTCGGAAAGATCCTGGGCCGGGAAATTGATATGACCGACCTTGAAGAAAAGGCGTCCGAAATTGACCGGATTACGCAGCAGTTGCACGACGCAGAGGTCGCGGCGAGAGAGCCGGGCGATTTGCATTATATTGGGTAGGTGGATTGGCTTTGCCGGGGGTGTTGGGGTTGGGTGGGATAATAACTTGTTAGTCCGCCCGTAGGATTTCTTCGGCAGCGAATGGTGTGGCTGCAAACTCCCGCTGCATGCAGATCCCAGAAAATGGCCAGCAAAAGTGAAAACCTCCAGGGCCAATACAAACCTTGAGTGCAACGGAATGGACGCCATCTTACAAGCGATTGACGAAGCCCTGGCATCAAAAAATTGGCATGCCGCGCTCTTCATGTCCCTTTCCGCCCCAGATGTTTGCGCTTCGCTATGCTCCGAAACCGGCAAGAGCAACCGAACCATGTATGCCGACTGGTTCAACGAATACGTCGGCAAACGCTACAAGAGGCAGGCTTCGGCGTTTATGGAAGAACACACGTTTCTCTCTGGCAACGACTGCTACGCGCTTCGGTGTACTGCATTGCATCGAGGGGACGTAGATATCAGCGATGAACGCTGTCGTGAAGCGCTTGACTCGTTCCACTTCACAACGACTGGATCGCACTGCAACCAAGTCGAGGGGGTACTCCAACTCGATGTTCGGACGTTTTGCCAGGACATTTGTGCAGGCGTCCGCGAATGGGAGTCGCGATGGATTTGCAACGATTCCCAGCATGAGTCGAAGAAGGCGCAGCTGCTTACGATCCACACTGGACCCAGCACCGTCGGCGGAATGGTGCGTTTTGGCTAGCGGCCTAAGAGGTCACTCAACCCGACCTCTCCCTTCGATCGTGGCGGCTTACCTCAACCGTTAGGCAGTGGTGGAGTTGCGCTCCCCGCCGTTACGAAATGTATGAAATTACGAGCTTGCGAGCCCGTTGTCGGATGTCTCGGTGCACCTTGCCTTGCTTCTTCGTAATCCAGTGGTGCTTCATGGTCACGACGGTTTCGGTGTCGATGTGCGACTTCTTCCTCATTGACCCTTGATCCCAATGCGTGGGCTTGACCTCGACGAATGCCGCACCCGTTCCGGACCCACTTGTCATGGCACAGCAAAGATACTGTTCACCGTGCCCCGGGTATGCGTCATTGCTCAAGATGAGCCACGGTCGTTGGCCGCCAGTCACGAGTTCAGGATCGTCGTCATGGTACGCGTCAGGGCCCCAAACGACGTCCCCCACGGAATACGGCGCAGACATCTAGAACCAATCGTCCGGGTTTTCAGGGCCAAGGCGCTTGTTTAGGTCCAGTGTCGTTGCATGAATCATGGCTAGTTTTGCACCTTCCAGCTCGGCAGGTTGGAACCAGTAGACCCCCTGCTTGTCCAAGAGCCCGCGTTGCAGCAGTCGGCGAAGAACCGCTCCGAGAGTGTGGATTTCAATTCCGAGTGCATCCGCGATTTCAACGGAGCGCCAAGCTTCACCGGGTGTTGCGCGAATGAAGCTCATCACGCGCGTGGGATTTGAGTCGCCTGTGTCGCTGGCACGAGCGCCTTTGAGGAGGGTTGCTACCGCCATGGACATACTGACTCATATGTTAGTCATCTAGGATAAGCCTGCCGCGGGGTGCGACGAAACTACCCCCATCCTACAAATCGCTCAAGCCGACCACACGCTGCGCATATGGCGGCCTTTCTCAGTACTTCGACGCCCTCGCCCTCGGCCGCAACAAGGCCGACGTGAGTCGCGACGTTTCTCTGCTGGAACGCCTCGGGCTCGTGAAGACCACTCGCCGCGGCAACCAAAAATCAATCCAAGCCGCCGTCCACGCCATCGAAATTGTCTGAGCGTCATCCGACCATAACCCCTTCAACCCAGCCTGCCCTCGAACCAATGATGCCGGCCATGGAGCAGTTGCCCCGCCGCTCCCGTCTTGCGCGCTTCAATGAGATTGTCAACATTCTCGTCGAAAACGACTTCTGGGGCTTGCTCCAGTCGCTCTTGAAGGGCCAGGACACGGCTCGCCCCGGCGATGACCCGGCGCCTCGCAAGCTGCGCATCATCTTCGAGCGCCTGGGGCCGACCTTCGTCAAGCTCGGGCAGCTTCTGGCGACCCGGCCGGACCTGGTGCCACAGAGCTACGCGGAGGAATTCAAGCAACTGTACGACGGAACCAAACCGAGTCCGTTTGCCAAGATCCGCGAAGTGGTTCGGGACGAACTGGGCAAGGATCTGGAACAAGTGTTTTCGAGCTTTGATCCGGAAGCCCTCGCCAGCGCCAGCGTCGGACAAGTCCACAAGGCGGTGCTCCTGGACGGCACGCCCGTCGCGGTGAAAGTGCAGCACCCCGGCATCGAGACGAGGATGATTCTGGACTTCCAAATCCTGCGCGGCCTCGTGACCTTCATCGAGAAGACCTTTGCCGCCAGCCGCATTTGGCAACCGACGCAGCACCTTGAGGAGCTGCAACAGATGCTGGAGCGGGAGCTGGACTACCGCTACGAAATGAAGAACACGCTCCGCGTCGCACAGAATTTCGAAAATGACAACACCGTCCGCATCCCCCGCATGTTCCCGGACCACTCCTCCAAGCGCGTCTTGGTCATGGAGTTCATGGACGGCCACAAATTTGCCAACGTCGAAGACCTAGACGGCAACGGCATCGACCGCAAGGCCGTGGCCCGCGTCATCACGCACGCCATGGCCAAGCAAATCTTCGTCCACCGCGTATTCCACGCCGACCCCAGCCCCGGCAACATGATGGTACTCGCCTCCAACCAAGTCGCATTCTTGGACTTCGGCGCCGTGGGCGTCGTCACGGAACGCCGCGCCAAGAACATCCTGCGGCTCATCACCGCCATCAGCAAAGGCGACACGGAAGCCAGCGGCGAGGCCGTCATCGACCTATGCGACCAGTACGGCGAGCACGATCCCAAACGGTTCCAAGTGGACACCGAGAAGCTTCTGGACTTCTTTGAGCGCGAAGAAGTAAGTGTGGCAGACCCCCGGCTCATGGAGATGATCATGGGCCTTGCCAAGAAGCACAAAATGCTCCTGCCGCCCGACTTCATGCTCATCACCCGGGCCTTGTTCCAATTCGATGGCTTCTGCCGCGAACTCGACCCCGACTACGAACTCGTCACGGTCCTCGAACCACTCGTTGGCGAACTCGTTTGGAAGAACCTCACAAGTGCGCGCAAACAAAAAGAAATCATGGAGGAGACCATCGGGGAGCTCCTGAAATTTGGGCGCCAACTGCCCCACACCCTCAACCAACTCGTGCGCCGCATCGATCGCAACGAAATACGCACAACCATCGACGTGGCAGGCCTCGAAGGCATCAAACAAAGCCAGGGTCGCTCCGCGCTCAAAATGAGCTTCACCATCGTCGTCGCCGCGCTCATCATTGGCCTCGGCATCGTCTACACCGGCCCCGACCCCGACAGCCGCGTGCTGCAATTCTTGTTCGGCGCCAGTGGCATCGTCGTCCTATGGGCCTTCGTGCTCCTCATGTGGTCCGAGATGATGAAAGGCAACCGAGAATAGGTCACAGCGTCAGCAAAACCAGAAGGGACCTTTTTTCTTCTCGTGCAATGAATCCTAGGGCATGAGCAAGACCCTCCCAATCCTCGTCTTCGTGGCCGCCATCCTCGCCGCAATGACCGCGATCGTCGTCTCCGGCACCATCATCGCCATCGTTCCCCTCGTCGGCATCGCCGCAGCCGTCTTTCTGCTCATGCTGCGCCACCGCGCCGGATACGTCGCTGGCGGCCTCCTGCTCATTGCCTGCCTCGTCGCGCTCTCCATGAGCATCGGGGACGTCAATTTCAAAGGCAACGGCGCCGACACCGACGTAGAAACCGGACAAGCCATGGCCATCGCCGCCTCCGTGTTTGCCAGTACCGCCCTCATGGGCATCGCCTGGACCCGCCTCGAACCCGTCTGGATGCCCTACATCTGGCTCGTCGTCAACCTCGTAGCCCTCGGCCTCACATTTGGCCTCGGCGGCGACTACGGCAACCCCGTCGACGGCGGCAACTACGCCACCGCCTTCTTCGTCGTCCTCGCAGCCGTCCCCGGCTTGATCATCGCCATCCGAGGCGAACCGGACCTCAGTGCCTAACCACGCATTCCGCCCCCGCAAGACAGCCCGCATCTGGGAAAACACGGAACTAGGCAAAGCCGCCCTTCCACGCACATGCATCGAAAACGTGTCCTCGGCATCAGCATCGCTGCGGCCGTCGCGGTTGCTGCAGGAGTCGCTTTTTTTGCCGTGCCCTTGTTTCTGCCCGAAAAAACCACACAACTGGACCAAGGCTTGCCACCGGGCATGACCTACGGGGCAGCCACGGAGCATGCACGAGGCGGAACCCTGCGCGGCGAGGACGGCCACCGAGCAAGCGGGACGGTTCAACTCTTGGATGTGGATGGCGCCTGGTACCTACGCTTCGAAGACCTCGACATGACCGCCGGGCCCGACATCTACCTCTACCTCATCGAATCCGAAGGCAGCAGCCGCAACGAAATCGAGGCCGGCGTCCGCGTTCCCGTCGTCACCGAAGAAGACCGCAGCGCCCGCATCAACGAACGCGGCACCTTCAACGTCCAACTCCCCGACGACGTAGACCCGCAACAATACAACGGCATCAGTGTCTGGTGCGACCGCTTCGGCGTCCCCTTTGCCACCGCGCCTCTTGCCTAACCCCCTCCGTCTCCGGCCCCCGCGCCCTTTTCAAGCCCGCCCCAGTCGCGCCCGTGATGACGCTGCGAACGCTCGGCTGCGGAGAAGTCCAACCCGCGCACTACGGCACCGAACAGACCTTCGCTGGCTGGGTCCACACCCTACGCGCCAAGGGCAACATCGCCTTTTTGGAACTGCGCGACCAAACCGGCACCGTCCAGTTCGTGCTCCTGAAGAAAATGCTCGCCGAGAGCGCCCCCGGCCTCTTTGAAACCCTCACCGACGCCAGCGCCGAGAGTGCCGTGAGCATTACCGGCCTCGTCAAAGAATCAGACAAAGCCAAAGCCGGCTTCGAAGTTCTGCCCACCGCCGGCACCGTCCTCAACAAAGCCCAGACCCCGCTTCCCATGGCACTTTGGGACGAAGAAATCCACACCGGCCTCGACACCCGCCTCGACAACCGGTTCCTGGACCTGCGCGGCCCCCGCAGCGCCGCCATCTTCCGCATCCGCAGCGAAGTGCTGCGCGCCGGCCGTGAATACTTCCAGAGTCAAGGCTTCACCGAGATCACCACCAGCAACATCATCGCCGCAAGCAGCGAAGGCGGCACGGACACCTACAAAGTGGACTGGTTTGGCAAGGAATGCTTCCTTTCGCAGTCGCCGCAACTCTACAAGCAAATGATGATGGCCAGCGGCCTCGACCGCGTCTACGAGATCGCCCGCTACTTCCGCGCTGAAAAGCACAACACCGTGCGCCACCTCAACGAAAGCACCGCCTTCGACCTGGAACTCGCCTGGATTGAGTCGGAAGAAGACGTGATGAAGATCATCGAAGGCCTCCTGCACCACATCTGGAAGGCCGTCGTCGAAAACTGCCCCCAGCACCTTGAAGCCCTCGGCGCCGATGTCCCCGTTCCCGCCCTGCCCTTCATGCGCGTCGCCTACGAAGACGCCCTCGCCATCATCAACGTCCGCGCCGGCGACCGCCTCCACGCGCCGCTTGCATTCGGCGACGACATCGGCACCGAAGCCGAAAAAATCCTCGGCGAAGCGATGCGCGAAGACGGCCACGACTTCTACTTCATCACCAAGTGGCCCCTTGCCCCCAAACCGTTCTACGTCATGCCCGAGGACGGCACCCAAAACAGCCGACTCTCGCGCAGCTTCGACCTGGACTACCGAGGCGTGGAGCTCATCAGCGGCGCTCAACGCATCCACGACCCCGAGTTGTTGGAACAAGGGATTGTGCGCTGGGGCCTGGATCCCAAAGACTTCGGGGATTACCTGGAGTCGTTCAAGTACGGCATGCCGCCGCACGGTGGATGTGGGATCGGCATCGAGCGGATTCTGATGCAGATGCTGGGCCTCAGCAACATACGCGAAGCCATTCTCTTCCCCCGCGACTTAGACCGCGTGACGCCGTAGGCGTTGCGCGGTTTGCGGGGAAGGAAGGCTGAGCGGTTGCTGAGGGCCGGGAGCGAGTCGGCGGCGAAGCCGACGGCTGGCGACTCGGGTTGCCGAATATACGCGAGGCGATCCTGTTTCCGAGGGATTTGGATCGGGTTACGCCGTAGGGTACGAGGTTTCACTTCCGCCAGCGAGGTCGGGTGGGCGTGGAAGGGTTACCTGTTCAGAGTTTCTAATCTGGATGCCGAATCTTAATCAGATTCGCCCTGCGATTGCTGCATGACCTTGCCCTTGAACCAGGTCCCGAACTGCTCGGTTCGTCGTTACCTAGGCATAATTGCATCGAGGGCATCGCAGAGCCGTTTCCGGTCTGCGTGCGCTTCGCCTCCAAGCTCAGTGCCCTTGAGCGTGTTTTCTCGTGCCTTTTTTAGAGTACCATCTCGCAGATTGTTGACGGCCTTCTCGAAAGCCTTCGTGTCAATGGTTTCTGCCTGAAGGTTCCCCTGAGCGTTGCGCAGCCGAGAATAAGCTGTCTCAATGAGGCTCATGTCCTGGTAAAATTCATTATTTTCATGATATCCACGTAGTGACAGGAAATGGGTAACTTCAACGGCTGCAGTCCTTGCATCCGCAATGATGTCGCGAAGTCGCTGTTTTTGGGTCCGCCGACCTTCTAAATGGAAAGTGAGCCAGCCACCACCCAAGGCCAGGAAGGCACCTAAGACAACATTAAATGGTTGAGAAGTAAGAAGTTCCCCAAGATTCACACCACTCCCATCATTTATAGATATATAGAATACTGCATCGCCCTTCAATCAGAAGCCCTTAATTCCTGCTGCCCCGCGCTCAACTGATAGATGCTCCCCCCATGCCCCACCACATACAACCGCCCCTCCCCATCCACCCCAAAACTCGAAATCCTCGCCTCCACCCGCCCAATGACCCGCGTTTCCCCGCTCAAACGGTCATGACTCCAAATGGTCCCTGAACAGTAGTCGCCAAACACGTACGTCCCTCGCAAAACACCCGCATCGGTATGATTCCAGACGTGTCCGCCGGTCACGGAGCAGTGCCCGCCGTCGTGGTCGTACTCTGCGACCGGGGGAACGTGTCCGGGGGCGTCGCCGTCGCGGTATTTTTGGCTGCCCTCGTAGGTGACCCAGCCGAAGTTGAAGCCGCTGGCGCCGGGGGGTGCGTAGTCGATCTCTTCGGCGTGGTCCTGGCCTACATCTCCAATCCAGAGGCCGCCGTCGGCGTCGAAGCTGAAGCGCCAGGGGTTGCGCAGGCCGTAGTGCAGTATCCGGGGGTCTCCACCGCCGTTGAGGAATGGATTGCCGGGAGCACCCGTGGCGGGGCCGGTGCCGGATACGTCGAGCCGCAGGATGCTTCCAAGGATGGTGTGGGTGTCCTGGCCGTTGCCATGGGGGTCGGCTGCGAGGCCGCCGTCGCCGAGGCCGAGGTAGAGGAAGTCGTCGGGGCCAAACAGCACCGCGCCGCCGTTGTGGTTCGGGTAGGGTTGGTTCTGGGTGAGGAGGATTTCTTCGCGGCTTGGGTCCGGGAGGCCGTTGGTGCCGGGGGCCATCCGACTGAGCACGGTATCGCCGTCTAGGGCCGAGTAGTGAACGTATGCGGTGCCGTCGTCTGCCACCGCGAGTCCCAGGAGTCCGCGCTCGCCGCCTCCTCGCACGCGGTCGGTGATGTCGAGCCAGATCGTCCGCTCGTCGCCGCTATCGAGTCGCCAAACCTTGCCGGCTTGTTCGACCACGAGGAGGCTGCCGTTGTGGTGCGTCACAAGCGTCGGGCTCGAAAATCCCTCGGCGACGGGCACAAGTTCCAGGGTGACGTTCTCGGCGGCGGCGTAGGCGGGCACGTCGTCTCGGAACCAGCCGGTAAACAGGGTCGCGTAGACCGCAAACAGCACCAGAACCAGCACTGCAGACCCTCCCGCAAGGTACCACTGCCAGCGCTTCACGAGGCAGGATCGGGCGCGGCGACTTGATGGTTGGCCTGACGGACGCGCAACCAACGCAGGAGGCCTGGCACCACGAGCCAGGTGGCGGCGAAGATTGCGGTGACGGCGAGGGCGGCGCCAAGAAGCATCTGCCCGCCGCTTCGCACCCGCGTCATGCTGAAGACCAAGAACGCGCCCGCGTCGGTGAGCGCCGAAAACAGAACGGCTCGTCCGGTAATGCGCAACGTGCCGGCCCAGTCGCCGGTGTCGCGGTACTTGTAGACGAGGTATGCGGCGTAGTCGCTGCCGATGCTGGTGATGAACACGAGCGAAATGAGTTGGTAGACGCCGATGCTACCGAGGGTCAGTTTCAGGAGGCCAAACCACCAGAGACTGGACAGAAGGACCGGCAAGGCGACTACGGCGGTGGCGCGCCAGTCGTTGGTGACGCCGAAAAACAGCACGAGCGTCGAAATCAGGCTCACCACATAGAGCACCGTGAGGCTCTGTTGGGATTCGGCCATGAAGTCCCGTGCCAGGAGCTTGTAGCTGTAGACGCGCACGTCCAGATCTTCCGGCGGGCTGGCGGCGACCACGGCTGCTTGGTATGCGGCGCGGGCTTGGTCCGTGGCTTCAACGCCTTCGCCTTCCGGAAGCGGCAGCATGTAGAGCGCACCGACGCTGTGGTCGCGTGACAGGAGCGCCGTGGTGATTTCTCGGTACGGTTTTTCCGCCTCCAACGCCGCAACGCCCTCCTCGGCGGACTCTGGTTCCGGCAGTTGGGTCGGGTCCGTGGGCAGGACGGGCAGCAGGACGCCGCCGCCGGGGAGCGCTCGTTGCTGGCGGTGGCCCTCGACGATGGCGGGCAGATTGAACGACTCATTGGCACCCTGCAAAAAGCCACGCGCCGTGACTTCGGCCAAGAATCGCTCCTGGAACGCGAAGCTCTCGTTGCTAACGACTTGGCCCTGCATCAACAAAAACCACGAGTCTTCCGTGTCGAAGGCGGCCTCGAATTCCCGCTGCGCCGCAATCAGCGCGTCGTCCTTGGGGAGGCTTCCCGACAACAGATCCACTTCGTAGTCCATGGTTGCAAACGCCACGAGCCCTCCGCCCGACAGCAGAAGCGCCACCGCCGCCACAAGCAGCGGGTTCTTGCGGGCGGCCCGGCCGGATGCCAGAAACACGCCGGAGCCGAGCGTGGGTGCGGGCCGGTGTTTCTCGCGGTCGCCGCCGCGCGCGAAGGCTGCCAAAAACGCCGGTAGGTAGGTGAGGCTAAGCACCGCGATGAGGGCGATGCTGCTTGCGGCAAGTACACCCATTTGGCGAAGGTATGGGCTGCGGCTGGTGCCCAGCGTCAGGAGGCCGATACAGGTGGTTAACGTCACGAGCACGATGGGAACCCCGAGTGCCTTGCCCAGGTGCCGGCCCAAGCCCCGCCCGAACCCTCGCCGGTCCGCCCGCGCCTCCGCTAGGACATGGATGCTGTAGTCGATGCCGTTGCCCATGACGAGCGGGAGCACCGCGAAGTTCAGGACGTTGAAGGGAATGCCAAGCCAGCCAAGTGTTCCCATCGTAAAGATGAGGCCGACGCCGAGGGAGGTGAACCCACCGAGCACTGCGGCGGGGCGCCCGGCGGAGACGAGAAACAGCACGAAGACGAGGCCGACGCCGAGGGCACCGAGGACGGCCATGTCGCGGTACATGATGCCATTGACGTGGTTGGACACGGACGCAACCCCCACAGCTTCTGTGTGTTCCGGCGACAGTGCCGAAAATCGCTCCGTCCGGTATGCGTCCTGGATGGCGTCGGCGATGCGGCCGCCGACGGCGGTGGCTTCGAGTGTAAACGGCGGCGACTCGAACTGGAACCCGAGGTAGCCCGTGCGCAGGTCCGGCGTCAGCACATACTGAAACAACTCGGGCTGGGTGTCCCTGGCTGCCTTGATCGCGATGCGCAGTTCGTCGTCGGATTCCGGAAGCCGCGCCTCTTGTGGGTCCTCGCCGAGTCCTCGTTCGATTTCGTACTGGGCCAACTGCACGAACCGCACCGGTCCCACGACGCTCGAAAGCTCCGGAATCGCGGCGGCAACGAAATCCACGAGCGCTTCCTGGTCCCGCAGCGCGCCCACGGACAGCAATCCGTCCGGGTCCGAGCCCGCATACCCAAGGAGCGTGCGTTCAAAATTGACGAGCCCGTCCAATTCCTCAACGCCCGTCAAGAATGCCGCCGCGTCGGGTGCCGCCGGGTCCACCCACTCCGTCATGCGGTTGTGCACTTGCAGCCGGAACACGCCCGGCACCATCACGACCACCAACAGGAGGGTGACAATCAAAACGGCCCGGCGGTGCTGCACGCTCCAATGCACCGCGTGCTCCACGGCGCCCTCAAACGCGCGCGCCAGGCGAGGCTGGGCCACGGGTGCGGGGTGGCCGCTGCGCGTTTCAGGGTTGGGGTGGGGGGCTAGTCCTCTTCCGCAACCCACTTCGCCGCAAGCCTTGGCGCCATCGCAACCAGCACAACCCCGGCGACACCCACAGGAAACAACCCGAGGGCGTGGAGTAAATGCTCGTCGAGGTCCAGCGCGAACGCTAGGGAGATGGTCAAGGAGGGGAAGGCCACGAAGCTGCCTACGACGCGCAGGAGGTTCGTGACATTTTGTCGCTCGCTCATGTGGATGCGCCTAGTGGAGTACGTAGGCCGGAATCAGGTACAGGACACTGAACACAACGACCCAAACCAGGTCCACGAAGTGCCAGTACATGGCGGCGGTTTCGGGGCCGGCGTGGCGGTGTTCGTCGTACTGGCCCTTGAGGCTGCGAATCCAGACCACGATGAGGTACACGAGGCCACCGAATACGTGCAGACCGTGGGTGCCGGTGAGCATGTAGAAGGTGGTCATGAATTGGCTGCTGCCAAGGACGTGCCCTTCGCTGATGAGGGTCATGTATTCGCTGACTTGTCCCGCCAGGAACACGGCACCGAGCAGAACGGTGATGCCCCACCAGGTGTTGAAGCCCTTCTTGTTGCCCATTTTCAGGTGCTTCTCGGCTTGGTGGATGGTGTAGCTGCTGCTGAACAAGACCAGCGTGAAGAAGGCCACCGTGGGGATGGGGAAGTGCACTTCGGCGTCGGGCCAGTGGCTGGCGAGGCGCTGGAAGGTGAAGTACGTCGAGAACAGGGCGCCGAAGATGAACACTTCACTGCTGATGAACAGGAGGGTTCCTGCGCGGGCCATGCCGGGGCCGGTGCCCGTGTTGGTCTTCCACCAGATGTAGTCTTGGCGCCACCAGCCGAGCAGCACGACGACGAGCGCGATGGCGCCGAGGGCGAAGACGACGGGGCCCATGAACAGGCCGATGGCGACGGCGCTGATGGCGAGGGCGAGCCAGAATGGCCAGACGCTGCCGTGGGGCAGGTGGGGTTCGGGGTGTGCGCCGCTGGCGCCGTGTGCGTGGGCGTCTTTGGAGCTCATTGGAGGGCCTCCTTTTCGGCGCGGTATTGATCCGCCAGCGGGGTTGGTTCGGTGTCGACGATGAGGCCTTCGCCGAGCACGACGCGGCCCTCTTCCCAGAGTTGCCATTCGATGGTGCGAGCACCACCCCATGGGTCGCTGTAGACGCGCTTGTTGCTGTAGTGGCTGACGGCCACGTTGAGCATGAAGACGGCGACGGCGACGGCGATCATGAAGGCGCCAACGGTGCTGATTTGGTTGAGGAGTGTGAACTCTTCGGGGTAGTCGTAGACGCGCCGGGCCATGCCGCGCAGGCCCATGAGGAACTGCGGGAAGAACGTCAAGTTGAACCCGACGAACATGAGCCAGAACTGCGTGTCTGCGAGCTTTTCGTTGTACATGCGGCGTCCGAAGATGAACGGATACCAGTAGAAGAAGGCTGCAAAGATGCCGAACACAGCGCCGCCGACCATGGTGTAGTGGAAGTGGGCGACGACGAAGTAGGAGTCGTGCAGGGCGTAGTCGACGGGGATGCTGCCGAGCATGACGCCGGTGATGCCGCCGATGACGAAGAGCCAGATGAAGCCGAGTGCGTGCTTCATGGGTGCGTCGAAGTGGATCTTGCCGCCCCACATGGTTGCGAGCCAGTTGAACACCTTGATGCCGGTGGGGACACCGACGAGCATGGTGTTGAACATGAACACGGCGCGGATGCGGGGGTCGATGCCGGTGGTGAACATGTGGTGGGCCCAGACTAGGAAGCCGACGATGGCGATGCCGAGCAAGGCGTAGGCCATGGATTTGTATCCGAAGACGGTGCGGCGGCTGAATTTGGGAATGACCTCACTCAGGATGCCCATCACGGGCAGCACGAGGACGTACACTTCGGGGTGTCCAAAGAACCAGAACAAGTGCTGGTACAGGATGGGGTCGCCGGCGGGGCCGGTGAAGAAGCTGGTGCCGAAGTTGCGGTCGAACAGCAGCATTAGGAAGGCAACGGTGACGACGGGCAGGCTGAACACCAGAAGGATGGATGTGGCCAATTGACTCCAGCAAAACAGGGGCATGTTGTGCAGGTGGACGCCGGGGCCGCGCATCTTGAAGATCGTGACGAGGAAGTTGATGCTGCCGAGGGTGGAGGCGAGACCGAGCAGGATGAGCGCGGTGATCCACATGTCGAGGCCGACGTTGTCGATGGTCGTCGAGAGTGGCGCGTAGCCGACCCAGGTGACGTTGACGGCCGTGACGCCCTTGAGGAGCATCGGCAGCCACAACAGGAGACCGGCGGGGGGGATGAGCCAGAACGACAAGGCGTTGACTCGGGGGAATGCCATGTCTTTGGCTTTGATCATGACGGGCACGAAGTAGTTACCAAAGCCAGCGAGGGCGGGCATGATCCAAAGGAACACCATGGTGGTGCCGTGCAGCGAGAAGAACTCGTTGAAGGCGGCGCCGTCCACAATGGTGGCTCCGGGCAGGAACAGTTCCATCCGGATTACGAGGGCGCTGATGCCGCCGAGGATGAAGAACAGGAAGCCGGCCCAGAGGTACATCAGGCCGATTTCTTTGTGGTCCGTGGTCGTCAACCAGCGTCGCAGGCCGGTCGGTTTCCCGTGGCCTTCTTTCATGACGAACTCTGCGGCGGCAGTCATGCTTGGTCGCGGCCGACGGGGGGGTCCTTTATGATGGTGACGGGAGCACCCGGGGGCGGGGTTAGCTCGGGCCGCGGAGTTGTTCTTTTGTAGGGCCCCCTCCTCGCGCGCACCCACATGAGGAAGGCGACCGTCGGTTCCGTGCTCTTGGCGTTCCTGGCTCTTGCTGGCAACGCGGCCGCTCGTGGTGGCATGCCGGAACCCCAGACTGGGCGAGGCAAGATCATCGAGAGCATCTACTTCGATATCTATGTGGCCGGCATGATCACCTTCCTGGTGGTCATGGCGCTTCTTCTGTGGGCGATCATTCGCTACCGCGCCAGCAGTGGTGTGGGCCGCGCGACCTTTGAAAAAGAGCGCGAGAACCTCAAGATGGAGATGACTTGGATTGTCATTCCCCTCGGCGTTGTCCTTTGGGTCGGCGCCATCTCGTACGGTGGTCTCGTCACCCTAGACGAAGGCACGGCGCCCGAGGATGTGTTCGTGGAGATCGGCATCGAGGGCAGCCAGTGGAACTGGGAAGCGCTCTACCCGGGTGGCGTCAGTGTCTTCTCGGATCCGGCGCCGGGAACGGGAGAGGTCGCAGACGACAAGGTGTTCGTGCTTCCTGCCGGCGTGGAGGTCCTGTTCAATGTTACAGGCCTCGATGTGATTCACTCGTTTGCCATCCAGGAATTCGACGTGGAGACGGGCAAACTGGGTACGCAGATCGGCATGGTCGACGCAAACCCCAGTGGCCCGCACCAGTACAACCTCATGGTCGTGAACTTCGAGGAAGGCGAGTACCGCGTCCAGTGCAAGGAAATGTGCTTGAACCCCGGCCACGGCTACATGCGCGCCCGCATCATCGCTGTCCCGGTGGCTGAGTACAACGACTGGCTTGCCGACAAGCAACTGGAAGTGGGTGCCGACATCATCGAGCGCCTTGACCTGGAAGTCGTCGGTGGCGCCATCGCCGGACCCGAGGATCTTACCATCGTCAACGGAGCACGCATCATTGCCAAGGTGCACAACGGCGGCACGGCTGCGGAAACGGTCCACGTCGGTTCGGTCAACGTTACCGTGGCGCCTGGTGCAACCGAACCGCTCGTGTACAACACCGACAAGGCCGGCGAGTACGCCTTCACGACCGCCTCCGGCGGCAATTTGGCGTTCACTGTGGTGGATGCGGTGGTCGTTGACGTGCAACTGGACGACTTTTCAATCATCCCGTCGGACTGGAAGCTCGAGGGCGGCAAGACCTACCTCGTGCGCGTGCAAAACATCGGCGCAGCGCCCCACAACCTGTTCGTTGGCAACTACGACGAGGCCGGATCTGGAAAGAACAACGTGGTCGAGTGGAACTCCCTAAACGTGGGCGCCGGAGAGACCACTTCGTTCGTCATCACTCCTGGCCGCGACATGTCCTTCGAGACATGGTGCAATGTCCCGGGTCACCGCGACCTTGGCATGTTTGGCGTGCTGGCGGCAAGCTAGGGGCACAATCCGCTCGGTGTGGCCCCCGCGCTCGCTTGCTTTGGCCCTCCAGCCCTCTCCCGCTTCCTCTCTCCATCTCCCTTTCGCCCGCTCCCGCCCCCTCCATCCATCTCCCTCCCTTTTGTCTCTGTGCTCCTGTCGCTCCGCGGTTTCGGCCACTGGGTGCGAGACGCCCATGGTGCCGCGCCCGTTCTGTTGTGTGCCCATTTGGCAGCCGTTCCAACATCGACTTCAAGGGTCGGGCGCCGTTTTGGAGTGGGTAGAATTTGTCGGTTGGCCCGAACCTATAGCAAATGGAGCACATACGAAAGGTAAACCTACTGTTGTGCACCCTTGGTATCCACTTGGCTTATACAACCAAGGTCGATTGCATAAGATATGGTGCCAGGGACTTTTGATGAACTGCAACCCCCGAGTCTGACCGGAAGCACGTATGTGCAGGCAAGGACTCGGAAACAGGTCCTACAGGCAGTTCACAGCAGGCCAGGAATCAACAAAACGGAGCTGATGAAGCGATCCGGGCTTTCCTGGGGAACGGTCGGACACCACCTTCGCATGCTAGAACGGGACGGCCTCATCAACCTGGTGCGCGTCGGGCGCACCCTCCACGCGGCTCCTGTTTCCTTCACTCGAGGCATCGCCCGCGCGCCGGTTCTCACCTGTCCCGATGCCCGCCGCATCCTCAGCATCCTCATTGCTGAGCCATTTGCCAGAGGGGCCACCGATCTTGGCCGTGTGCTCGGAATGACCCGCAAACAGGTGCGCCGCCACTTGTACGAACTCGTGGCGGAAGGACTGGCAGAGAACGACGGCGCATACCACCCGCGCTACCGCTCCACGCGCACCGGCATGGACGCGGCCAACCACCTCGCCGTCGTGGATTTTTCATTCCGGGACGCCGTATCAGAAGTGATGGCGGTCTAGGCTGAATCAAAAAGGGTCAATCGTTCGGGCCGGGTCGCGCCTAGCCCGGACGACCTGTGGCGTTAGAACCAGCTGCTTAGGTCTCGTTGGACTGCGATTTCCAGCGATTCAGAACGACCCCCAAAGGGGTCGATCGTTTGGGCCGGTTCGCGCCATGCGCGACCGACCTGTGGCGTTAGAACCAGCTGCTTAGGTCTCGTTGGACTGCGAGTTCCAGCGATTCAGAACGACCCCCAAAGGGGTCGATCGTTTGGGCCGGTTCGCGCTCTGCGCGACCGACCTGTGGCGTTAGAACCAGCTGCTTAGGTCTCGTTGGACTGCGAGTTCCAGCGAATCGAAGCCAAAGGCTCCCTTCACGTAATTTTCAACCATTTCCTTGTACCATGCCCAGTCCACGGTGTGCTCCTGTTTGTGCTCGATGATGTAGTCCACGGGCCACATGTACTCAATGGGCTTGATGCCGGACTTGCGGGGCTTCTTGATTTGAAGATTGTAGCCGCTCGTGGCAAGTTTTTGCTTGGTGTCCGTCTGTACTTTTGGATCGTGGTACAGGGGCAGCGGGTCCTTGCAGATGACGAATTTGAATTTGCGGCCCTGTCGGATCGGCTCTCCCAGTAGGTGCTCGACGGCGATGGTGCGCACGGCGAACGTGGAGAGGGTGCCGTCGGGGTTCGGCTTGTAGCTACGCACCGGTTGGACACTCTGGCGAAGCACCAGATCCTCCCATGGCGTCTCGTGGATGTGCACGCCGCTCATGACGTCCTTGGTGGCGCGCTTGATGGCGGTCTTCATGCGCTCGCGGGCGTCTTCTTCCTCGGTCCAACTGGACACTTCCAGGAGCGCCTTTTTCATGATGGGGTGCAGGAGTTTCTGGGCGAGCGGCGCCTTGTCGCTGCCCTTGAAGTTGTTGCCCTTGGTCTCCATCACCAACTCGTCGCCCTTGGTTTTGAACTTGAGGTAGTTCTTGTGGACGATGAACACCATAGCGTCGTACTGTTCCGCCTCCAACTCGAAGTCCTCGTAGTCGAGCTCCTTGCGCCAGCGTAGATTCGCGGTCTCGACGGCCTTGAGCGCCTTATCTGGGAGTGTAATCCAGGAATCAGCGTCTGGTAGCTCGTCGGCGCCCACGGCGGCGGCCAAGTGCGGTAAATTGCCGACGGATTTGCTGCATCCAAGGTAGATGCCATCCGTGTCGCCATACACCACTCGGATGCCTTCCTTCTCGAAGTCCTCGCGGGTCTCGTGCAGCACTTTTTGGCCAATGGTGGTGATGTTGGCGCCGCCCCAGACGTTGAATTGACGGCACGAGACGTTGACTGCCACGAGAATGCCGTGGGTGCCAGCGTTGCGGGCGGCCTTGAGGCTCGCGTAGGTCATGTCGAGGATACGGATCTGGTCCTTGTCGGCGCCCGTGCGTTTGGCCTCGGCGCGGGCGTTCTTGACCTTCTGAATGGTGTCCAAAATCCCCGTCATGGCGGAGTTGACGAGGCCGTCTTCGGCGCGGTGCTTGACGCCGATCATCCAGCCACGGCCCCGCGTGAACGTCTCTGCGGGCAGGGGTCGGCGCACTTCGTA
This sequence comes from Thermoplasmatota archaeon, assembly GCA_041601615.1. Classification (GTDB taxonomy): domain Archaea; phylum Thermoplasmatota; class E2; order JACPAO01; family JAHFTW01; genus JANQNI01. The sequence goes on from JBFIHX010000005.1 coordinate 93,500, forward strand.
GCGACCCGATTCCGCAAAGCCAGGCTCCAAGTCCATGAGCCAAATCCAATCGTCCACTTTCTCGCCCTTGCGCGCCGGCTGCACGGTGTCGGCGGTGAGGTTCTGGGCCTTGAGGATCGTCGGATACATGGCGCCCACGTCTGCTTCGACGACGTGGAACCAGGGGACGAAGTGGCTCTGGAGGTCGCTGTCGGGCTTCAGCGTCAGGCCGCCGACGATGGCATAGCCGTGCGGGTTGTCCTTTCCGCCGTTGGAGCGGCTGATGACGCCCGGGTGCTCGACCCAGAACGGCATTTCGGGGCCCTGCTTGGCCACACGCAAGAACTCTTTCTCGGCAGCCTCGGGGCCTGCGGTGAGCACGGCCTGGGACACGTCTTCGCGGGTGGGAAAGTCGTCGTAGGGAATGGCGCGTTGGACGCTGCGAGCAATGCTCTGGGCGCGGCACGTGGCGGGCATGATGCGGCGCTGGCGGCGGGCACGCAGGAAGGCCATGTGGTCCCACATTTTCGTATTGCCACCGGTCAAGAGGCTGTCCAGGGGCATGTTGACGGTGAAGCCGAGCGGGAGCGCCTGGGTAAGGAGAATTTGCGTAATGCCGAGTTGCTCTTGCACGTCGTGCTTGTTGTACTGGAGTGTCTTGGCGTCGAGGCCCATGTTGGCGGCCTCCATGTAGACGCGGCCCGGCACCTCGACGCCGAGCCAGGGAGCCAAGCCCTTGAGCGTGAAATCGTCATGGAAGAAGTAGAATTTGCGCGCCGCGTGGAATGTGTCCAGCGTCGTGGGGTGAAACACGCTGATGTCGCTGCTGCTTCCGAAGTGGAAGGAACGGTCTTTGCGGCTCCAGGTGTCCGTGAATTCGTTGAACCAGGACCGCATGCCCTTGCTCAGGAACTCCTGCTTTTGGTCGCGGGCCAAGAACGACCCGATGCGGTTGCGGATTTGCAGGTTGTCGAAGCCCAGAACGTTGTGGCCCGCAATGATGTCGTGCGTCACCGATTTTTGGGTGAACTGCATCAAGTTGTCCAGTTCATCATCCTCGTTGTGCGCCACCAATTGGACGACTTCCTTGCCGAGGTAGTCTTGGTCCATGTCCGTGAGCCGGAAGTCGAATGCCTCCGTTTCCAAGTCCTTGCTTGCTTCGTACTTGACGTCGAAATCCGCGTACCCAATGACGTCGATGGGGATCTCCTTCTTGCCCGAGCCGTACTCCGTGGTCTCGATGTCGTACGTCAAAACGGAGAGCTGTGCCGGCTTGCCTTTCGTGTCCCAGAGCCACCAGTCATGCTCGGCGCCAAGGTCTCCAAGGGCGCGCTCGATGTAGGGAATGTCGTGCTCGGCTGTGTAGAAGCCGTGGTCCCAGAACAAGCGGTCGGACACTTCCGGCACCCAGTACGGCCGCTTGCAGGTGACGGGAATCACCTTGCGGCTGCGGTTGTGGTCCCAAAACGACTGGTATGAGAGCGGTTCGCCCACTTCCAAGACTTTCGACAGGTCCTCTGAGTTCGGGTCGCCGCCGCGAGCCTCATCCACTGCCGCAAGCAACCGAGTGCGAGCATCCGCGACCGATTCGTCGCCCCGGGGCCATGCCAGGAAGGCCGGCGCGTGCAGTCCCGCCAGGGGTTGCGGGTCCCGTCCCTGCCAAAACAGGTGGGTGTTGGAGGCGTTCAGCAGCGGCTGCACGGGTGCCGCAGTGGGGGGTCGGCCAAGAAGGTACGGGCCGGAGGGGCCAGGTGCTTACGGCGCCGGCGCCATGAGTCCGCCGCCCTCGTCGTCGTCATCTTCGCCAAAATCATCGTCTGGGTCTGGGTCTCCAAGTTCGCCTTGGGCATTGACAAACAAGCACGGGCCAAGGTCCTCTAGGTTCAACTCGTCGCCCAGCCGGCGGCCTGCCATGAGTTGGCAACGCGTAACACCCACAGGAGCGACGAAGTGGCCGCCATCGCGCAACTGCGACAACAGCATATGCGGAATCGTAGGAATCGCACAGGTGATGTAGATGGCATCGAACGGCGCCTCTGCCTCAATGCCCAGCGCTCCGTCACCTTGGATGACACGCACGTCGATGCCGGTTGATTCAAGGTTGCGCGCCGCCCACTCGGCAAGCTCGGGCAAATATTCGATCGAAAACACCCGACCGGTTTCGCCAACGATTTGCTTGACCACGGCAGCGTGGTAGCCGACTCCGGTGCCGACCTCCAACACCTTCTGCCCTGTCTCCAACTGGAGTGCCGCAGTCATCATCGCCACCATGTGTGGCGCACTGATCGTCTGGCCAAAGCCCACAGGCAACGGCCGATCCTCGTATGCGTGCTCACGCAGTTCGGCGGGCAAGAACATGTGCCGGGGAACGGCCAGCATCGCTTCTTCCAGGCGCGGATCGGTCAGGTAGCCGTCCACCTCCAACCGCTGGAGCAAGGTTTCACGCTCCTCAAGTCGTTCGGCGGGCAGGGAGTCCTGCATAGGTACCAATGCGCACCCGTTTGTTTTAGGGTGTTGGGGCCGGGCCGTCAGGGGCCTCGGTTTTGTCCCAATTTGCCAAGATTCAGGCAGCGCGCAGGAGTTCCCGCACCTTCTCTTGCAGGACTCGGGTCGGCACGTCTGGCAACGACAGCAGTTGCGTCGTTCCGGCGTGGCCGCGACCGCTCATCTTGGAGTACAGGAACCCGGCGTCCTGGAGTTGCTTGAGGTACTTCCAGAACTGCGTGTGGGCACGGGGCTGCTCGCCGTGTTCCTCGCAGAGAATGTTGTATGCCTCCTCGACGCTACCGGTGGTGGCATAGGCGCCTTGGTCGCGTTCGAGTCGGTGCGCCAGCGCCATCAACACCAAGAGCGGATGCTTCTGGAGATTCTGGAGCTTGCTCGTGGTGACGACGCTGTAGGTGTATGCCTTGGCGGTACGCACATCGTCGGGCGTAACGCGGTCGCGCAGTTCATCGTCTGCGTTCTGCCCCGACTTGGACAGAAGCTCAATGGCAAGACGTGCGTCACCGGGGCCACTGCGGGCTTCGCCGGCCGCTTCTCCTGCGATGTCGGCAATCAGGCTGACGCAGTCCGGTTCCACGGAGCCGGGATGGAATGCTAGGTCCACGCGTTGCTGGATGATGGGCTCCATTTGGTCCTGGGTGTACGGCTGAACCTGGTAGGAATTGCTGCGCTTGAACGTGGAAAGTGCGGCTTCGTCCAAGAGTTCCAGGACGTTTTGCTGGCTTACCAGAATGAGGCTGATGCCGACCCAAGCTTGCCCGGTTTCGTCGTTGAACCGGGTCAAATCGTACACGAGGTTGCTGCCGTCGGCGCGCAAGAGTGCGTCCACTTCGTCGAGGATGACGAGAAGGTGGCAGTCGCGGCGCTCCAAGTGGCGGCGCAAGTCGCGCATCATCTCGCCGACGCTGAAGCCGCGCTCGGGGTAGTTTGGCTCGAAGTGGTTCAGGATGCCCAGCATGGCCAAGGACGCAGATTTGCGTCGGCGGCAATTGACGTGGACCGATTCCATGCGCCGCCCTTTCTTGGCAAGCGCCCCTCCGAAGTCCTGGGCAAACCGCTTGGCCACCGCGGTCTTGCCGGTGCCCACGGGGCCCCAGACGAGCGCGTGCTCCCGCGTGCCTCCTTGCGTGAGGCCTCGGTAGGTGCGGGCAAGAAAGCGCATGGCGTCCTCGCGGTTGGGCAGTTCCTCGGGGACGTAGTCGAAATCGAGCTTGACGCGATCGCTGAAGACCGTGGGGCCGCCCAACTCCTCCTCGACGAGGCTCATCATTGGCATGGAGGCCGGCGGAGGCACTTGAGGTCATTCGTTCTGCTCCAGGGGTCAGCGAAAGCACTCGGGCCATGTCTCAAATGCCCGCGCCCCCTGCAAAGCCCAATGCCGGGCCCCTCGACCAAGGCCGTCCACGCGGGAGAACGACCCCACGAAAGCGGCTCGCTCAACACGCCCGTGGTCGCTTCCACCACGTTCCGATTTCCCGAGATGCCCGATGGCTCCCCGTCCCGGTACATCTACAGCCGCTACGACAACCCGACCGTGCAAGTGCTCGAAGACAAAGTCGCCGCGCTCGAAGGAGCCGAACCCGGCAGCAGTCTTGCATTCGCCTCCGGCCTCGGCGCCGAGCAAGCGATTTTCGGCGCGTTTCTGCACCCCGGCGACACCATCGTACACCAGCAAGGCATCTACGGCGGCACCACCGCGCTTCTTGCCAACCAATTTGCAGCACGCGGCGTTCAGGTGCACGCAGCCGGCCGAGACGCGCCCGACGCACTGCCCGCCGGCACCCGGCTCGTGTGGATCGAATCCATCACGAATCCGCTCCTGCACAAGACCGACGTATCCGCCTGGGCCGCCCTCGCGCACAAACACGGCGCCCTCCTTTGCGTAGACGCCACCTTCGCGTCCCCGATCCTGCAACGGCCCCTGGAACTTGGCGCCGACATGGTACTGCACAGCGCCACCAAGTACCTCGGCGGCCACTCCGATGTCACCGCCGGCGTCATCACCCTGCGACCCGAACTGCGCGACGCCGTCTGGACCGCCCGCCGTGACCAAGGCGCCACCCTCGACCCCCACGCCGCCGACCGCGTCCTTCGAGGCATCAAAACCCTCGCCCTGCGCATGGAACGACACACCCGCAACGCTGCCCGCCTCGCCCAAGCCGCCCGGGCGGACGCCCCCGGCACCGTCCACGCCGTGCACCACCCCGCGCCTTGTGGCATGCTCACCCTCGATTTGGGATCCCTTGAAGCGGCCCAAGCGTTCCGACGCGCCCTCCACGTCATTGTGCCCGCCGCAAGCCTCGGCGGCGTCGAGAGCCTCGTCAGCCTCCCCGTCGAAACCAGCCACGCCTACGCCAGCGCCGAAGCCCGCGCCGCCATGGGTGTGACCGACGGCCTCGTGCGCATCAGCGTCGGCATCGAAGACCCCGAAGATCTCCTGGAAGACCTCGGGCGGGGCCTCACCGCAGCAGCCACCGCCACCCCCGACCCCGCCGCTCGACCCCAAACCGCCATCTGACGCATCGGCCACCACCGAAGCAGCCAAGAGCCAACGCCACAACGGGGGCCCCATGGTCCAAGCCGCATGGATGAAACAGGCGCTGCTAGCGGTCGTCCCCGACGCCGACGTGCACCCCACGGACCTCACCGGAGGCGGCGACCACTGGCACGTCGTCCTCGTCGCCGCATCCTTCGAGGGCCAACGCAGCTTCCAGCGCCAAAAACCCATCCTGGCCGCCATGACGCCCTACTTCCAAACCGGCGCCGTCCATGCCCTCGACCTCAAATGCATCACGCCCACGGAGCTGGCGGACAAATTTGAGGGAAAGCTGCCCATTCCGTTCGTGCCGCACCAACAAGGCGAAGGGATGCACCCGAACGACTGGTAACGCGCCGATTCCACTCGTTCGAGCCGACGGCTAGGTGCGCCGGAACCCGAACGCGGGGCATGGACCACGTCAACTTCGAAGAAATAGGCCTGTTTTGGAACACGCTTTGGGCTGTGGGGCTGGCTCTGGTTGCACACCACGTTTTCGTGTGATATGTGCCGGGGCTGAGACTTATCGCGTATAAGTGCCGAGGTGTTGCACTAATCAGCGAGGGCTTGCCGGAACACATCCTGCAAAAACCGCGTGCTGATGCGGTACTCGGCGCCTTTTTTGTCACCGCGTCGCTCCAAGAATCCGTCACTGGTCAGGGTCGCAAGCGCCTTGCTCATGCCGCTGCCGCTGTGGCCGCCGTCATTGGGAAAATCCCTGCGTGCAAACCAATCGCCGTCGCCACCGATGGCCCACAACGCCATGTTGCGCGCCGACTGGCTGTGCAGACCGTCTAGGTAGGGCTTGAGGTCGCCCAGATGGACCGCGTCCGTGTATGCCCGCTTCAGTTGCCGTGCGAAGTACCGGGTCCAGACGTGCCAGGTCCTGCCGTCATTCGTGCTGCGGATCGCGTCGTAATAACGCTCGCCGCTGCGAAAAAAGCGGGCGTCGAGCGGTACCAGGCCGATGTTCTGGAACCCCAGCCACTTCAGGACGTGCGCGTTCAGCAGACGCCCGATGCGCCCGTTGCCGTCGTGAAACGGATGGATGCCCTGAAACTCGGCAAAAAACATCGCCGCCACCGACACGGGCTCGCCCTTGTACTGATATGCTGCGAGCCACGCACACAGCGCGTCCAATTCCTGACGGGTGCGTTCCGGTGGAGTCGCCACGAAGGTCCATACACCCGGCATGGGCCCGACGCCGTTCTGGGCGACTTTGAGGCGGCCCGGGCCGAACTCGTCGTTCTGACCCGCGTAGATGCTCCCGTGCAGGGCACAGATCGAATCCGTCGTCAGGGGCGCAAGCTCACTGCGCTGGGTCTCGTGGATGTGCTGGTACTCACGGGCAAACCGAAGGGTCTCCAGTTCTGACTGGGTCGTGGGGGTCGAGCCGTCGAAGATCTGCCTGGCCCTGCCAAAATCGATGAGCACGCCCTCCTGGCGCAAACTGCTGACCACATTGCGAAGACGCGCCATGGTGAGAACGGCCCGGTGCAGGTTCTGGCTCAATACGCCGTCGTCGAGCTTGCCATCCAGGCGCAGGCATTGCCGGCCTGGGCTGACCACCGCCACGTCTGAAGGAATGCGTGGGCGGAAGCCGTCGGAGGTGTCTGCCTTCACCTGCACGAAGATATGTATAAAATAAGCATATCATAGCATTTGCGTATGGCCAGGCGCTTATGCTCCGGCGCAAACGCTCAAGTCCCGCCGCCCCGACTGACCCCTCATGGACATCCCAATGGCCGGTGCTCCCGCCGCCGCCCCGACTGCCAACTTCGCCCTCACGCCCGAGCAAAAGCAGGAGTGGGACGACCTCATCGCCAGCAACGACCTCGTGTTGTTCATGAAGGGCACCCCGGACGCGCCCCAGTGTGGCTTCAGTGCCCGCGCCGCCGGCGTGCTGCAGCACCTGGAGCGCCCCTTTGCGCACGTGAACATGTTCGCGCAGCCGGACCCGCGACAAGCCATCCAAGCCATTGCCGAGTGGTCCCAATTCCCGACCCTTCCGCAGGTCTACGTCAAGGGTGAACTCATCGGCGGCAGCGACATTGCGTTGGAGATGTTGGAAAGCGGCGAACTGAGTGAGATGCTGGGCGAAGCCCAGGATTGAGCGAGGGAGCCGCTTTCTTTGCTGCTGTGCCGCCAGGTGCAGCACGCTGGAGAGTGGCGAACTGGAGGATGTGTTGGGCGAAGCCCAGGATTGAGCGAGGAAGCCGCTTTCTTTGCTGCTGTGCCGCCAGGTGCAGCACGCTGGAGAGTGGCGAGCTGGAGGATGTGCTGGGCGAAGCCAGCTAAATCCGTCCCCCGCCCGCGCCCGCAGCGACCAAGTACCCTTGCCGCAAGTGGGCGCCATGCGTGGGTGGTCCACTGTTTGCATTGTCACGTCTGCAGTCGTCTTGTTTGCCGGTTGCATCGGGGCCGGCGATGCAGGGCCGGACCTGCCGGAACTTACTTGGGCTCCAACTTACACGGTCACGACGACGCCATTGGAGCCGTTCGAACTCCAAGGAACCAACGTCTTCGGCTACGACGCGACACGCCCCTCCAACCGGGCACTGTTCGTGCAAAACGAAGATGACATGGCTAGGCGAAACGTCCGCGTCGACGGCACTTGGTACACCACCGATGAAGGCAGAGGATGGACCCGCTACGCAAACCAAGTGGATCTGGACGCAAGCTCCCGAGCCCACCGCATCCAAACCTGGGACCTGCGCGGACTCGTCGAGTCGGCAAGCACCGCCGAATGGACGGGCTACGAACTGCTCACCTCCACGCGCGTCACCGCCAACGGCCGCACCGAGACCGTCACGGTTCACGCAGCACTGGACGGCGGGCGCGTGGTGTCTGCCTCCATCGACAGCCCGTTTGACCCGGAATCCCCCTACACGGTCGTCGCCGGCGGCACCCTGCCATTCTCCATTCGAGCCCCCGCCACTGCAACCTTGACACGCTCCGAAGCCAACGATGGAGACGCAACAGCTCGCTCCCGCCACGCCCAAATCATCGGCTGGATCGACGATTACCGCACCCAAACTGGCGCCTTGCCGCGCTCCATCGACGCCCAAACGCTCGCCGTTCAGCGCCTAGGAGCCGCTTGGCCAACCAATCCGTTTAGTAATGAAGCGATGCGGGACGCCGATTCCAGCGGACATTTCATTTGGAAATATTGTTCTGCTCAAAACGCATCATACAGGGGCCTGGGATGGGATAAAAGTCCCATTGGTGAAAGTTTTGGCACAGGTTGTTCAAATTGAGCACTTATCCCTAGTACGGGGACCAAAACCACGCAAACCACTAAGAACGAACTGTCGGGTCGTTGCCGCATGGTGGTGGGTCAACAGACTCGCAATGTCAGCAAGCTAGCCGTTCTCGGCATAGCTCTCCTCTTCGCACTCCCAGGAGTACAGGCCGTCGTCCCAGACGTCCCCGACGTCCCCGACGTCCTGGATTTGCAAGCAGGTACTGCAGGAGCAACCGGGGCCACGAGCCCCACATTCGGAGTCGCAGGCACGCCCGCCTTCGACCGCTACGCAGTCCCCAGCAACGTTTGGAGCTGGGACAACAGCGCCGAACCCACAGTAGGCATCTACTGGGACGACAACGGCCCCGACCCGCTCTACTTCAAGACGCTCTTCGGCGTTGGAAAAGCCGAATGGGACGACACCGTCTCGCCCCCCACCGTCCAATGGGAAGACTGGAGTCGGTTCATCGAAACCGCCAGCGGTGTCTTTGCCGACCCCATCCTCCACACCGACGAAGTCACCGGACGCACCTGGGCCGGCCACTTCCGCCTCCCAACCCCCTGCGCCGACATGGCCTTCCGCGACCACGACTCCAGCAACCTCGACACCGACCTCGCGGGCTGGACCACCATGCCCGCCGTGTGCCAAGTAAGCGCAGGTGACCACGAAACCGTCGGCAGCGGCGCCTGGAGCAAAGATATTGACGTCTCCGCCGTCGCCACCTACGGCCGCGCCGTCTACTACTGCGCCCAATACCCCATCGTCAACTCCTGCACCGTCAGCTACGACGGCGGCCTCACCTGGCCCCAAATCACTTCGCGCCAAGTGACCGACGAATTCCCACTCCTCGCCTGCGCCGGCATCCACGGACACGTGCGCGTCAGCGAAGACGGCTACGCCGCCATCCCCCACCGCCAATGTGGCAGCCAAGCCGGATTCGCACTCAGCAAAAACAACGGCCTCACCTGGGCACCCCGCGACGTGCCCGGCACTGGCGCCATCGGCCACTTCGACCCCAGCATCAGCTTCAGCCGCAACGCCGACGCAGACGGTGACTACTGGACCTACTTCGCCGTCGCCAACCCCGGCGCCGTGCTTGTCGCCGCCAGCGACGACTACGGGCTCACCTGGAAGAACGGCGGCAGCGCCATCGACGTAGGCGCCTTCTACACCGGCCCCAACGGCGAAAAAATCACCCGCACCGAGTGGGTCGACATCCAAGCCGGCGACCACGACCGCGCCGCCATCAGCTTCCTAGCAAGCACCGACACCGAAAGTGTCGCCCACAACGGCTGCGGCATCAACACGGCCCAGAACAACATCGTCTGGAACTACTACGCCGGCTTCACCTTCGACGGCGGCGCCACGTGGGAAGTCACCAAGGCCAGCAACGACATTGTCCAACTTGGCCCCATCTACGACGGCGGCTTCGGCACCGGCGACGACTCCTGCCGCAACCTCCTCGACTTCAACGACATGGACATCGACTCCATGGGCCGCATGCACATCGGCTACGCCGACGGATGCCGCGACCCTTGCACCACGCAGGGCCAGAGCCGCCAAGACGACGGCGTCGTCCTGCGCCAATCCACCGGCCGCGGCGTCTTTGCCGCCTACGACGACAACACCCCCGTCGACACCGACGGCGATGGTATCCCGGACACCCTCGACAACTGTCCCCTCGTCCACAACCCGGACCAAACGGACTCGGACGGCGACGGCCTCGGCGACGCCTGTGACACCAACGAACCCGACGCAGACGGCGACGGCATCCCTGACGCCATCGACAACTGTCCCAACACGCCCAACGCCGGCCAGGAAGACCTGGACAACGATGGCATCGGCAACGTGTGCGACAGCGACCGCGACGGCGACAACTACGACAACGGCAGCGACGCCTTCCCCGACGACCCCACGGAATGGGCCGACTCGGACGGCGACGGCGTCGGCGACAACAGCGACACCTGCCCCGGCCATGATGACAACATCGATCTCAACAACAACGGCATCCCAGACGGCTGCGACAGCGGACCCGACGACCCCGACCCCGCAACGCCCAACATGCAAAGCGGTGTCCCCAGCGTCTTCCAACCCGCCGCTGAGACTTTCGAGTACAAGAAAATCAACGTTCCCGCCGACGCCACGACCCTCACGGTCAAAATGACCGGGCCCGCCTGTGAAGCGGACGGATTCCTCTGTCTCGACCAAGACTACGACATGTATGTCCGCGCCAACAGCAAGCCGGACCTCACCACCTACGACTGCCGGCCCTACAGCACCAGCAACCGCGAAAGCTGCACGATGAGCGTCTCCGATGCCTGGGTCTACGTCGGCGTCTACGCCTTCCAAGGAAACGGACCAGTCTCGGTCACCGCCACCCACGACGGCACCGGCGGCCAACCTCCCAACGACGGCAAAACCACCTACTACTTCGACCGCGGCGACGGCGAAACAAGCACCGTCGGCAACACCGAAGTCATCCTCAGCAGCACCACCCTGCCGCTGAAACTCGACGAGCCCTCCTTCAGTGACCCCGCCGTCATGTACATGCCCTTCGTGGACGGAACCACGTCGCCCAACGGCTTCTACGACCCCGCCCACTGGACCAGCACCGACGACGTCAGCCACACAACGGCCAATGTCACCGTCAACTGGTGGATGACTGCCCCCGCAAGCGGCCCCGGCTTCTTCGAGGATTTCGACGTCACCCTGTACCGCAACGGCGAACAAATCGCCAAAGCCGCAGCCGTTCGGTTCGCTGCCCGCACCGCAGCCGTACCCGAAGAATTCAGCGTCACCCTCAACAACGTGGCCGGCGGCACCGGTGTACTCGGTGTCCAAATCGACCCGATCAACGGCGCCAACCAACAGGACTACTTCCTGCTCTTTGACAGCGTTGCCTACCCCAGCCACATCGTTGTGGACGAAGGCGCTCCCGCCAACGACACGGACGGCGACGGCATCCCCGACCACCTCGACAACTGTCCGTACACGCCCAACCCGGGCCAAGAAGACACGGACGGCGACGGCATCGGCGACGTCTGTGACGCCAACGAACCCGACGCAGATGGCGACGGTGTCCCGGACACAATCGACAACTGTCCCAACACCCCCAATGCCGACCAGAAGGACCAGGACAGCGACACCATCGGAGACGTCTGCGACGACGACCGCGACGGCGATGGCTACAACAACACCCTCGACGCCTTCCCGGACGACCCCACTGAATGGGCCGACTCGGACGGCGATGGCGTCGGTGACAACAAGGACATCTGTCCCGGCTTCGACGACAAGGTCGACAGCGACGGCGACGGCATCCCCGACGGCTGCGAAGTGCCCCCAACAGGCGACGTCGCCATCACCCACATCGACGGCGCTCAGGTAGCCGCCACCAACGGACCCTTCGAAGGCACCGTGGAAGTAAGCGGCACCGCAGACCTCCCCGGCGTCGTCGTCCCCACCATCGCCCCCGCGGTGGTGTACGGCGTCACCGACAGCGGTGTCAACCCCTACCACATCGACTTCCTCGGAAGCAACGTCCCGAATATTGCCCTGCGCACCCTCTCGACGTACACAGGAAGCAGCGAAGGCTGCCCAGCAGGCGTTCTTGAAGCCGGCGTCGTCATGCTCGACGGCAACGGCGACCAAATGCCCTTCACGCGCCACCCCGCGTGCTACCTCGAAGGCTACCCTGTGGACGCCCAATCGTTCCAGATTACCCTCGGCGGCTACAACAAGGGCATCGACGCCGCCAAGTGGAGCCAAGCCTCGACTGCCAACCGCGTCTACTGGGTCCCCGGCACCAAGATCGTCGGCCTCGTCAACCCAGCCGCTGGCACCATGGACGCTGCCCATTTCGACGCGGACGGACACGGCACCGCCTCGGCCTCGGTCGCTACCGGTACCCTGTACGGTTCCTGCAAGGACTGTCTCCTGGTCAGCGCCGGATCCACCTCCGATGCAGCCCTCGCGGCCCTTCTGAACGCCGACTGGATCGACTTCGTCAGCCGCAGTGCGGGCCCCCGCGCCAACGCACCTACCGACGGCCTCGGAATTCTGACCACCATCGAAGCGACCAGCAAGGCCGCCGCCGAGCGTGGCCAGACCTACGCCAACAGCGCCGGCAACGGCAACGCCAACGCATTCGAATCGCCCAACCAATCGCTCATCACTGCAACCCGCGGCCCTGACTGGAACATCCTCGTCGGTGCAGCCCAACGCAGCAGCAGCGGCACGGGCGCCTCCATCATCACCAGTGGCAAACCGGTCGACTGGAGCGCCTGGGGCGCCGGAACCATTCCGGCCGCTTGTGAAAACAACTACAACGCAGAATGCAGCCACAGCGGCACCAGCAGTGCGACCCCCATCGCCACTGGCCACATGGCAAACGTCCTAGCAGCCGTGCGCGAAGCCATCGGCGACACCAACGTGGGCCAGTACGTCCCCGCCGATGTGGGCGGCACCCGGCAGGTCATCGCCTCCGGCACGCCCCTGTCTGCATCGCCCTGGCTTGCGGACGGCATCCTGCAACGCCCCGAACTCTGGTACGTCGCGTACAACTGCGCCTCGGACCTCGCCAGTGGCCCCGTGCTCGTGTACGGAACCGGCCCCAAGGGCCCCTACGATGAAGTCTACGCCGGCTACGGAATCGCCGACGACGCCACCGCACAGTGCGCCATAAACGCCCTGATCAACGGTGTTGCCCCGAGCACCGACCCCGAAGCAGACGAATGGGACGCACAAGTCGAAGAAGTGCGCGACTTCCTCTGGGGTGACTGGGACGGCAACGCCGACGGAACCCCCGGCGGCAGCCACCGCGACTTCGCTCCCGGTGTCGCCGCAGCCAGCGCCGCAACCACCGGCAACGAAAGTTACGTGGAAATCCAAGTCGTCCCCGCAGGCAGCGCCCTCAACGCCAGCAACTGGGACCGCGCCTCCGGTGCGGCCTCCTGGTCCTGGGACTGGGACACGAGCCTGTACGGCCCCGGCGACTACGACATCCACGCCCGCTCCTTCCTCTACGGCATCGAGGCGGACACGGACATGGTGCAAGCCACCGTGCCCACCCCGCCCTGCACCACGAGCTTTGGCTGGAACACCTGGGCCCTCGACGCAAACGGCACTGGCTGGGACGTCAACGCCATCAATCCGGCGCTCGACCTCCAAAGCCTCTCCGTAGCCGAGACCCACGCTGACGGATCGTGCACCTTCGACCTCAACCTCGAAGTGGCCAGCGCTGTCCTCGCGGACGTGCAAGCGATTACCTCGACGCACACCGTGGACATCCTCGAACCCGCCTCCTGGACCGGCCCCGACATCTCGTACAACGTGGTGCTCACGGCCCGGCCCCTGGCGGGCGGGGCACTCGTCGACCCCTACGTCGTGCTCTTCCTAGACGGTGTCGAGAAGGCCAACACCAACCCGAACGTCGGCACAGGAGCCGAACTTCTAAGCAGCGAATGGGACGGCGACGGCAACGTCACCTGGCACACCGAATGGAACCTGCTTCGCGGCATGGGCACCATCGAAGGCGCCACCGTCAGCAGCTCCGAACAAGTCGCCAACCTGGCCCCTGTCGCCTACACCGCCGACACCATGGCCACCGCGTGCCCCTACGACCTGCAACAAGGCCTGGGCTGCGACACGGACGGCGACGGCATCCGCGACCACTCTGACAACTGCATCGCCACCGTCAACCCGGGTCAAGAAGACCTGGACCACGACGGCGCCGGTGACGCCTGCGACGACGACCTAGACGGTGACGGAGTCGCCAACGCCGACGACGCCTTCCCCTACGACCCAACCGAATGGGCCGACTCGGACAGCGACGGTGTCGGTGACAACTCGGACGCCTGCCCCGGACACAACGACTTTGCGGACGTGGACGGCGACGGCATCGCAGACGGCTGCGACCCCGACAACAACGACGGTCCTCTCGGAGACTCCGACTTTGACGGTGTCGCCAACAAGGACGACGTGTGCGAAGGCCACGACGACAACGTCGACAGCGACGGCGACGGCGCCCCGGACGGATGCGACCCCGACCGCGACGGCGACGGTGTCGCCAACAACGTGGACGCCTTCCCTGACGACCCCAACGAGTGGGCGGACACGGACGGCGATGGCGTGGGCGACAACAGCGACGTCTGCCCAGGCTTCGACGACGCGGTCGACCTCGATGGCGACGGCATCCCCGACGGCTGCGACACGGACCGTGACGGCGACGGCGTCGAGAACGACCTGGACAACTGCGCTGACACGGCCAATGCGGACCAAGCCAACCAAGATGGCGACCGCAAGGGCGACGTCTGTGACAGCGACCGCGACGGCGACGGCTACAGCAACGGCCGCGAAGAGGCCCACGGCACCGACCCCGACGACCCCTCGTCCTTCCCGACGAAGGGATCGGCTTCGTCCAGCTCGAAGTAGGCGCCTCGGCCCAGGTTCTTCCCTTCTTACCTCTTTTCCCCGCCCGCCTCCCTCCTTTGCTCCCTGGAACCACCGCGTCTTTGCGGCATGGCTTTGATGGCCTGCGCACCGCAACTTGGCAGGCTCCTTGCGACACCGCCAAGAAGCCCCGCCCGCTGCCGGACCCGTGCAACCGGCAGCCCCCGAGGCCGACCAGGACCGCTTCGCCCCCCACAGCATCTGCTACGGCTGCGGACCCGCAAACCCGGATGGCCTCCAAATCAAGAGCCACTGGGAAGGCACCCCCGACAACGGCGCATTCGTCATGACCTTCGACCCCATCGCCGCTCACCAAGCGTTCCCCGGCGTCCTCAACGGCGGCATCCTAGGCGCCCTACTCGACTGCCACAGCAACTGGTGCGCCGCCACCGCCATCATGCACCACCACAAATGGGACCGCCCCGACTGCACCGTCACTGCCGACTTCCACGTCAAGCTCAAGCGCCCGACACCCTACCCCGGCCGCCTCACCGTCAAAGCGCGCCCCATCAGCATTGACGACCGCGTCTGCAAAGTCGAAGCCGAAGTCTGGGCCGAAGTCAAAGGCGAACAGAAAATCACCGCGACCTGCACCGGCACCTTCGTCGCCGTCACCGAAGGCCACCCCGCCTACCATCGGTGGAACTAACGTGCCGCCGCAAGGAAACGGACCGCCCGTTCCCGGACACGGAGCCGACCACGAGGGGCAAGAACTGGACCAAACCCCATCGCCCGAAGAGGCGCCCGAAGCACTCGCCCGCAACGGTCGCGCCCTCACCTTCCACATCCTGTTTGGAATCGTAGGCGCCCTCCTGATCCTCAATTTTCTAGGTGGACTCTTCATAGGCTTCCTGCAAATCTTCCTCCCCGACGCAGAAGTCACCCAAGACTTCGCATCCATGCTCGGCATCAACAGCGCCCGCGACCTCTACGTCAGCTCTCTGACCAACCTAGCCTTGTTTGGACTCGTCCCCCTGGCCTGGGTCTACGGCACCCGCATCCAGCCCTGGCCCGGCGGCAACCGCTACCTAGGATTCCACGACGCCCCCATCTCCTTGGCCCGTGGCGTCGCCCTCGGCATCGGCCTCATGCTCGTCGTCACCCTCGCAACCCTCCTCTACACCGTGGCCACCGAAGGCATCGACGCCATCAGCTCCGCCACCAACGAAACCGACAACCCCGTCGTGCAAGCCATCCTCGACAACCTAACCTGGCCACTCGCCCTCGTCATCGCGCTGAGCGCCGGCATCGGGGAAGAAATCCTGTTTCGAGGCGTGCTCCAAAAATGGCTCGGATGGTGGCCACAAGCCATCATCTTCGGCCTCAGCCACGCCGTCGGCGGCGAACCGGTGCAAATCCTCGTCACCGCCCTCATCGGACTCCTGTTTGGCTGGCTCGTCCACAAAGGCCACAGCCTGTGGCTCGTCATCGCCGCCCACGTCGTCTACGATCTAGCCCTGCTCTCAGTCGCCCTCGCTGCAGGATGAGGCCAAGCCTGAAGGACGAACGCAACGTCCCGGCCCCCATGCACACGACCGAACCCGCCGCACGAAGGGGATGACGGCGTGAGCTACATCCTGTTCGAACACACCGCCGACGTAGGCATCGAAGCCACCGCCACCGACGCCGAAACCACCCTCGTCGACGCCGCGCACGCACTTGCCCACGTCATCGCCGCACGCCCCGTCCAAGCAGGCCAAGGCCAGCACTGCACCGAGCGAACCTTCTTCGTCGAAGCGCCCGACCACGAAAGCCTCCTCGTGGCATTTCTTTCCGAATTCGTCTGGCTCTTCGAAGCCGACCGACTGCTCTGGGCCGGCGGCGGCACCCGCATCACCCACACCGACGACGGACTGCGCGCCCACGCCACCGGAAACATGGTCCCCTTCGACCCCACCCGCCACGGCGACGGCGTCGAAGTCAAGGCCATCACCTACCACGAAGTTTGTTTCGAGCCGAACGGCCATGGCTGGAAAGCACGCGCCATCCTTGACCTATAGCTGTAAGAATTAGTCCAAGTAGCTGTAAAGGACAAATACCAGCACGCTTCCCTTCCCATATGCGCTGGATTGCTGTGCTTCTCATTGCCACCTCCCTGGCAGGCTGCATCGGAGCCGAGAAGGAAACCCTGGACCCCGCCGACACCAAGGACCCGACCACCCCCGGAACAAACCTCGGAAACGCAACGGCCGTGAAAGCGATCCTCGGCCTCGACGTTGCCCTCGGCCCGGCGCCACTCGCCGTCAACATGAGCATCAGCGTACCAGGCTACCCCGGCTCCTCCTGGAACCTCACGAGCCTGCTGGATGGCAACATCACCCAGATCGCCAGCGGCAACAGCACCCCCGCCGCCGCCAACCACACCTTCGACATCGGCAACCACACCCTGCGCCTCACCGTCACCACCCCCGACGGCAAGACCGCCACGGCCGAACGCATGGTCTCGGCACTTGGACCCGAACCCCCCGCCGTTCCCGAGCCCCTGGCCGACAACCTCCAGGTGCTGAAACTCGAAGGCACCATGGCGGCAAACCTCAATCCAACCACCGCCCGTGAACTCCAAACCTTCGAAATCGTCGTCCCTGAAGGCACCCAAGCCATCACCCTCTGGACCGCCTGGGAATCCACGCCCATCGGCCTCCAGACGCCCCTGGCTGCCGACCTGGATGTGTTCCTGCGCGACCCCAGCGGCACCGCAGTCGTCTCCCGCGAATCCACCGACTTCGAATACGCCCACTACACAGAACCCCTCGAGGCCGGCACCTGGACCGTGGAAATCCTCGGATTCAGCGTCCTTGAAGACACCCTCTACACCGTAGAAGTCCTACTCTGGAGCACCCTGCCCCAGATGATGCAAGCTGCCGGCTCGTTCGTCGTCGCCGAAAACATCGAAGGCCCCACCGTAGGCGACGCCCCCGTCCTCCACAACATTCCCGTGCCCGCCGGTGCCACCGCAATCGCCGGACGCCTCGCATGGTCCAACACAGAACCCATCGGCAGCCCCGACAGCCCATGTTCCCGCACCGATCGGCTGCACGACCTCGACTTTGGCGCCGCCCTCGACACCTACACCTTCAGCAGCGGCACATTCGCCGGATGCGAATTCGGCTACCTCGACGCAGACACCGACATCGGCGGCGTATGGCAATTCACCGTTACGCCCTACGCGGCAGCCGCCATCGACTACGTCCTCACAGTCTACTACGCCTAGGACCGAGGGCAAAGCCTGAACAGCCGCCCCGTGTGGCCCGGCCCGTGTCCTGGGAAGGCCCGCTTCAGCAAGTAGGCAATGCGATCCACGAGATCCCCGCCACCTACACGGGCCAAAACGGCGACCTCAAGATGCGCGTCCCCGGCCGCATCATCGCCAGCCCCGACCTCCTATCGCACATCGCCGACGACCGCGCCCCCGAGCAAGTCGCCAACGTAGCAAGCCTACCAGGCATCGTCGGCGCTAGCCTCGCCATGCCCGACATCCACTGGGGCTACGGGTTCCCCATCGGAGGAGTCGCCGCCTTCGACCCCGACAACGGCGGCGTCGTCAGTCCCGGCGGCGTCGGCTTCGACATCAATTGCGGCGTCCGGCTCTTGCGCACCGACCTCGACGTGGAACAAGTGCGCCCGCGCTTGCGCGAAGTCATCGACGTGCTCTTCGATGCCGTTCCCGCAGGCCTCGGCAGCCGCGGTAAGAGCGGATTTGCCGGCCGCGACCTCGATCACATCATGAACGAAGGTGCCGGATGGGCCGTCGAGCAAGGCATCGCCACAGCCCACGACCGCGAAGCCATGGAAGAACAGGGCCACATCCCCGGCGCCCGGCCCGAACTCGTCAGTGAACGCGCCCGCACCCGAGGGCAACGCAGCCTCGGCAGCCTCGGCAGCGGCAACCACTTTCTGGAACTGCAATACGTCGACCAAACCCACGACGAAGACGCCTGCAAAGCCTACGGCGTGCGCCCCGGCCAAGTGCTCGTGATGATCCACACCGGCAGCCGCGGCCTCGGCCACCAAGTCTGCCAAGATCACGTCCAAGCCCTCCAAGACGTGCCCCGCCGCCACGGCATCGAACTGCCCGACCGACAACTCGCCTGCGCGCCCCTCGATACCCGAGAAGCCGACGAATACCTCGGCGCCATGGCCGCGGCCGCAAACTTTGCCTTCGTCAACCGCAGCATCCTCGCCGCCAAAACCCGCGACGCCCTCGACCGCCTCTTCGGCGCCAACGTCCACACCGTCTACGACGTGTGCCACAACATCGCCAAGTACGAAGAACACACCGCCCCCGGCGAACCCAACGGCCCCAAGCGACGCCTCTGTGTTCACCGCAAAGGAGCCACCCGCGCCTACGGCCCCGGCCACGCCGACCTCCCCACCGCGTACCAAGGTGTCGGCCAACCCATCATCGTACCCGGCGACATGGGCCGCATGAGCTACCTCCTAGCAGCCAGCCAAGGCGCCATGGACGAAACCTTCGGCAGCAGCTGCCACGGCGCCGGCCGCCGCCTCTCACGCGCCGCCGCCAAGAAGGAGTACAACGGCCAGGAACTGATCCAAATGCTCTGGGACCGCGACGGCATCATCGTCCGCGCCACCAGCAACAACGTCGCCGCCGAAGAAGCACCCGGGGCGTACAAGGATGTGAGTCAAGTCGTGGACAGCGTCGAAATGGCGGGACTCGCTCGCAAAGCTGCGCGGTTGCGGCCGCTCGGCGTCGTAAAAGGTTGAACAAGGTCGTCGGCGCGAAGCGTCGATGGCCTCCGGGGTATGGCCAAGGGGCGGAGCCCCTGGCGCGTGCAAAAAACTTCAGCCAAGTGGTCGATTCGGTGGAGATGGCGGGATTGGCCAGGAAAGCGGCGCGGTTGCGGCTACTTGGCGTCGTCAAGGGGTAAAACCCTCCAACCTCCCGGCGCGCCCTCCGATGGATGCACAACCCGCCAGCAACGCTTTTCAAAGCCGACCCCGCCTCGGACGCATGCACGGCCGCGCCCTGACCCTCACGTTCCTCTTGTTTGCAGTGGCCCTGGCCGGCTGCGCGGAGGGCTCCCCCAAGGAAACCGGGTCCGACGAGAACCTCGAAGGCATCGACGTGAAGGCCTCCGACACCACGGGCGTCATCCGAGGCATCGTCGTAGATTCCGCCATCGTGCCCGTCGCCAACGCCGTCGTAAGCATCCAGAGCCTCGGCATCAATACGACCAGCAACGCCAACGGCGCCTTCGGTTTCCAAGACCTAGCACCGGGCACCTACTTCATCGAGGCACAAAAACCAGGCTTCTCCACTGTCCAAAACAGCGTAGAAGTGGTCGCAGGCGTCGACGAGCCGCCCGTGCTCAAGCTCCTCATGACCATCCTGCCCGGCACCGCCCCCTACATCGAGGGCATCTCCATGGCCGGCTACCTCACCTGTGGAGTCGCCGTGTTTGCCACCAGTGTCGGCTGCACTACCTTCGGCTTCGTCGCAGACGCCATCAACGACCAAAGCATCTTCAGCGTCGACTACGCGCAGCCGCCCCAGTGGGTCCAAGGCGAACTGGTCTGGGAAGCAACCCAGCCACTTGCCGGCGCCTTCATCTGGGAAATCGTGCGCAGCGAAGAACCGTCCTCCCCGCAACCACACATCGGCTACCGCGAAACCCAAGGCAGCCCGGCGCTCGCCTACCTCAACGAAACCGTCACCGCCGAGCACGCCGCTTGGATCGTCGAAAAGGGCCTCGACTTCCGCTTCTTTGGCGGCCCGCACGAATTGTGCCAAATCCCCGTCGCACGTCCCCCCGGCACGCCTGTCGGCTGGGGCTTCGGCTGCGGCGTGACCCTGGAACAAGAAGCGGAAGTGTTCGTGCACAACTTCTACAACTTCAGCCCTGCCGAGGGCTGGCGCTTCACCAACGATGGCGCGCCGGTCCTCCCCAACTAGAGCCGCCGGGCCCTAGACGGTCAGCGCCGAAAACTGCAACTCGTCGAATGCAGAAAGCTCCGCGTCGCCGCCTAGGTACTCCGCTTCCAGGTCCTTGATGCGGCCATACACCGACTCGTTGCGGGGCATGTGGCCAAGCAACTGCTCGCACAAGCGCACCATGCGCCCGGTGATTTGCTCAATCTCGGTCACGCGCCGCGCCGTCACGTCCTGCAACATACTGCATCGGTTCTCGGCGGTGTCGCGGCACACTTGTTGAGTGATCTCCACGAGGTCCCCAGGTGGCAAATCTACGCGAGCCAAACGGGCCAATTCCATGGCTTCTCGAACGAGGCCCGCCGAGAGGTTGCGAAGGTCATCGCGCACAACGACCTCGCCGTTCCGGACACCGTACAGAGCACCCACCGGGTTGAGGCCCGCATTGACGATCGCCTTTTGCCACACATGGCCGCGGGTTTCCGAGCACCACACCGGCGCCAAATCCGCGTCCGCAAGCAACGACGCAGCAACCCGTGCGCCCCCGTCTGCCTCCGGCTGCAACGGCACCGGCCCAACTTTGGTCGCACCAAGGCCCGCATGAACCACCTCGCCAGGAGCGGGAACATGCACGCCATGGCTCGTCAAACACACCGCGACCCGATCGGCAGGCAGCAGTGCGGCCAATTTTTCGCCATTGCCCAAGCCATTTTGCAAGCTCGCAAGCACCCCACCCTCGGCAACAAGCGGCGCCACGGCAGCACCTAGGCTCGCCGTCTGGTGGGCTTTGCACGTCAACCACACAGCGTCGAAGCGCTCAGAAGGAACCTCGGTCACCACGCGAATCGGCCCCGAAAACTCCGTGTGGCCCGTCAATTGCAAACCTCGGGCGGCGACCGCTTCTGCCAGCCGTGGCCGACCAAGCAGCGTCACATCGTGGCCAGCAAGCTGAAGCCTCGCGCCCAGCATCGAGCCGATGGCGCCGGCACCGGCCACCAGCACACGCATCAGTACGTCACCGTGCGGCGCATGGAAAGGATGCTCTCCAGCGTTTCCGATGCATCGGCATCCAGAATCGAATCCGCGTCTTCGTCGGGAAGCCCAATCAGTGTTGCGATGCGCTCCACTTCCGCAGGATCGAGCCCGCACACGGGCCGAAGCACCGGCAGGTCTGGTCGGTGGCTAATGTCCGAAAGCAGCGTGTCTCCCGTCACCACAACGTCCGAACCGGTCTCGCGAGCAACTTCCGCCGCCGCATCCATCAGAACCGACTTCGAAACAGAGCCAGAACAAGCGGGGAGCACCTCCACGTCATGCGTCATGCCCCACGCATGCATCGGTTCCAGCAAATCCACAGGCGCGCTTCCCTGGTCGCCCACGTGCAAAAGTATCACCGAAGCGCCGCGTCGCATCACAAGCCACGCAGCCACGAGGCTGGCACGATCCGAAACCAGCACCACCGCCTTGCCCTGCGCGCCCATGGGCAATCCACCCGGGCCCGGCCGCTTTTCGGTGTACACGTACGCCGTTTGACTGCGTGCCTCCACATGCAACCACAAATCGGGCGCCGTCAAGTCCACCTTTGGAGTGCGACCCGCAGCGGCAGCCGCCTCATACACCGCCGAGCCAATGGTGCGCCCCATGTCCGCGCTCTTGTACGGGTGATTGCCGTCGCGCCGCGCCTTAATCCCAAAGGAAGTCCACGGGTACTGAAGCGCCACCTCGGCCGCAACGGAGCACATGGACTCCATATCCGAAGCCGACGTGCGGCAAGGACTGGCAGAAACCACGCCAAACGTCCGACACGCCGCATCGCACAGCGCATCCACATCGGAGCCCACCATCCACACACGGGAGCCACGCGACACCACGTCGCCCTCCAAACCCTCCCGGATCAGAGATTCGAACAAGTTCTCTCGAAGGCGCCGCACCATTTGCCGCCGCACCGGCTCGCTCTTGATGCCAAGTTCGCCAAAGCGCACCAGTACGCCGTCCCAGGCCACGGACGCGCCGAGACGCCGACCCGTCAAAAGGGCGCCCACGGGGGCGATTGCCTCGTCAAGGTCAAATGGGGGATGCATGTGGCGAGGGTTGCGCTCCCTTACAGCGTCAGAATCATACCGTCGGCCTCCGCGCCTTCGGTCCCTCTGCATTCGCAAACCCAACGCATGCGGCTTACCCAAGCCAAGGGGCGCTGCCCCTTGGAAACCCCGGGGCCGGCTTTCAGCCGACCAAAAAGGGATTGAGGTTCAAATCCTCCCGCATGCAACAGCAATCGCAAACCCACCGCATGCGGCTTACCCAAGCCAAGGGGCGCTGCCCCTTGGAAACCCCGGGGCCGGCTTTCAGCCGACCAAAAAGGGATTGAGGTTCAAATCCTCCCGCATGCAACAGCAATCGCAAACCCACCGCATGCGTACCCAAGTGGCCAACGGGGCGAGACTCAAGATCTCCTGCTTAGTGCTTCACAGGTTCGAATCCTGTCGCATGCACTCCTTCTCATTCCATTCGAAGTCGTACATACGACAGATGCAGGCGCGTCGCGGGCTCCGCGCCTGATCCTATCGCATGCATTCTCAATCGCTGCGCTCTTTCGAATGCACACGACAGGAGCGCAGGAGTCGCAAGCGACTCCCGCTATCCTATCGGATGCACTCCTTCTCATTCCATTCGAAGTCGTACATACGACAGATGCAGGCGCGGCACCTTGGTGCCATCGGCCCCGATGTTGGCGTCCCAGTTCCTCCCGCTAGCTACGGCGCGTCGCTTTGGTGCCTCGATTGCCGTGCCCGCGTCGACCGCCTATTCTCGGCCACGTCCCAGTAATGCAAAATCAAGCTGGTCAACCCGAAACTTGCCAGTGCCACTCCAAGAAACGGCGCCACGAGCCGCAACACGAGGGCGCCAAACAAGGCGACGGCCAGGAGTACGAGCGGTTGCCAGGGGGTGCCGTGCATGTCGGGGACCTAGGATTTGCGGCGGCATGGTGGCTCTGGAAAATGGTTGGAATTTGATTGCCGGGGGTCTGCACGTTAGCCAGTATGCAAAAATAATATGTCGCGTGCAAGGACAAATGAATTAGGACGAGCATATATCTATTATATTTCATTTATGTGCATAATATTTTACTATTAGAAAACACCAACGGCTGTGCTACGATGCTTAAAAGCGGGTCGAACTTAGAAAATATGTGGCCATAGGCGAATCAATCGCAATTGCACTGGCAGCAATCACACTCACCTCCGCTATCATCTTTTTTGCTTGGAACGTCGTAAAAAAAGATATTGAACGGCTTGAGAAATCTCATGGCGAGATTGAAAAAAGACTTCGTGCCGTTGAACACCAAATGGTGTTCGTGGGGCCCCTCATCGAAGTGCTCAAATCTGCCGGCGAGGAGAAGGTTAAGCGGATGATGGAGGTACCCGAATGATGTTGAACTCGTCCGAGCGTCAGCGGCTGGCACAACTGGCCTACGCTGGGCGCACGGGCACGCTTACCTCTGGACAGGAAGCGGAGATGCGTCGCCTGCTTGCTCGGGAACGCGGGGAGGTCGGCGACCTTTCGGTGGGCGAGTTGATTGGCTTGGCGTTGGTCGTCATTGGCGCTGCCGCCCTCATTGGAATGTTGGCTTCTAGGTAGCTCGCCCCCGCCGGCAACCCCAAACCATCCCATCCCCCATCCCGTGTTGTGAGCCTGTTGGAGGATCGCATGCGTGACCCGGTGCATCAGGGCGCCTTGCCGGATGCAGACGCCGTTGGAGCCGTTGGGAATCCGGCTTGCGGTGACGTCATTACGTTGTATTTGCGCATCCGGGACGGCGCGGTGGCGCAGGCCGGCTTCGAGTCGGTGGGCAGTGTCTACCAGTTGGCGACGGCGAGTGTCCTCTGCGATTGCGTGCTTGGGCAGGATCTATCGGGGGCGCGCCTTCGGTCGCCGACGTGTGTTTTGGAGCGGTTGCCGGACTTGCCGCAGCGTCACCGCTATCTTGCACGGCTTGCCATTGAGGCGTTGCAGCGGGCGTTGGACCAGTTTGAGCGGGGCGGTGCCCCATCGGAGGAGGGCGCTGCGTGCTTGGCGGAGCCGGAGGCGCGTGCTTTGGTGTTGGGCTTGTTTGCCGACGGTCGCAAGTGGTCGACGCGGGAGGTGGAGGCGCGGGTGCAGGCGGAAGGGTATCATTTGCCCGAGGTGCCGGTTCGGTTTTTGAGCCGTCTTCGGCGCGAGGGTGCCATTGGAGGGGCGATGAATATGGATCATCGTGCGTGGCAGTGGTGGTCGCTGCCGGCGGCCTAGTGCATTGGGTCGGTCAAGTCGCCAAGCGCGCCGAAGGTCTTTGGAAGCCGTGCGATGAGCAGCCAGAGCACCAGGAACGAGGCCAGGAGCAGGGCGCCGAAGAGGAATCCGGGCCACGCCACGCTGAGGATGAGGGGGCCGCGAACGTAGCTGACCATTTTCTCTTCGAGGAGGGCGTTTTGCAAAAACAGGAGGGTGTTGAGCAGAAACAGCAGAAACAGCCAGGTCTCGGCTTCGGGGTAAAATTGCGTGGCGCCCCAGACGACGACGGCGATGCCGAGGGTGTCGAAGGTGCTGTCGAGGACGGCGCCCTTGCGGCTCTGGAGGTTGCCGGTGCGTGCGAGTATGCCGTCGCCGCCGTCGAGGACCATGATGAAGAGAATGAGGCCGACGAATACCCAGTTCCAGCCTTGTGTGGCGGCGTAGACTTCAGCCAAGAAGACGGGAACTTGCGCGAAGGTGAGGTGGTTCGGGTGGACGCCATGGGCCAGCGCCCAGCGTGCGAGTCGTTCGAACGGAGCGTCGAAGGTCCCCTGCTTGGCCTTATGGACACCCACGGGGGACGATTCTCCCTGGCGGCTTTACGCCTTTTCCACGCGGGGGCCTTGCGGAGTGTCTTGGATGACGAATCCAGCGGCGAGGATTTCATCGCGGATGCGGTCGGCGGCGGCCCAGTCACGAGCGGCGCGGGCCGCTTCGCGTTGTTGCAGCAAGTCGCCAAAGTCGGGCACTTGGGCGAGGGCTTGGACAGGTTCTTGAAACAGCGTCAAGACGCCTGCGCAGGATTCGAATGCAGTCAGCGCGGCTTTGGTGGCGGTGCTTCCGGGGGCACCCGTGTCGAGGATTTTGTTGGTGGCGCGCACGAAGTCGAAGAGGGCTGCGATGCCACCCGGGCTGTGGAAGTCGTCGTCCATGGCGGCGGCGAACTTGTCCAGGAGCGCGGCGGTGGCGGCGGCGAGTTCGGTGTTGCTCTCCGGGTCGCCCTCGGTGTCGCTTCCGGCGGCTTCGTGCAGGATGTGGCGCGTTCGCTGCAACCGTTCGACGGCGGTCGCGGCTTCGTCGAGTCCTTTGCGGCTGAAGTCGATCTTGGAACGGTAGTGGGTCTGGGCGAAGTAGAACCGCAGGACTTCCGGGTCTCGGCCGGCGGCTTCCAGTTCGTCGAGCATGTCTACCAGGGTGAGGAAGTTGCCGAGGCTCTTGCTCATCTTGGTGCCTTCGACGTTGAGGAACCCGGCGTGCATCCAGTAGTTGACGAACGGCGCGGTGCCGGTTTTGGCCTGGCTCTGGGCAATTTCGTTCTCGTGGTGCGGGAAGATCAGATCTTGGCCGCCGCCGTGGATGTCGATGGTGTCGCCGAGGCTCCGAGTACTCATGAGGCTGCATTCGATGTGCCAACCGGGGCGGCCCCAGCTCCATGGGCTCTCCCATGCGGCGTCGAGGTGCGCGTCGGTTTCCACGGTCTTCCACAGCGCAAAGTCGGCGGGGTGCTGTTTGTCGGACTCCACGTTTTTGCGGGTGCCGGCGGCCATTTGTCGGTAGTCGCGGCGCGACAACCGTCCGTACGCTTCGCCGGGCCAGGTCGCTTCGGCGTGTGCGTGGTACTTCGGGACGTCGAAGTAGACGTTGCCCATGTCTGTGGCGTAGGCGAATCCGTTCTCGATGATGCCTTGGATGAAGCCGATGATGTCTTCGATGCTGTCCGTGACATGCGGCATTTCGTCGGGGGCACGCACGCCGAGCCGAGCACTTGCTTCCTGGCAGTTCTTGTCCCATAGTGCCGCGTGTTCTCGGGGGGAGACGCGAAGTTCAGAGGCGCGCTTGATGATTTTGTCGTCCACATCTGTAACATTTTGCACGAAGCGCACGGAGGCGTATCGGTGCTCCAGCCAGCGGCGCACGATCTCGAACGCCACGGCGGTGCGGGCGTGGCCGATGTGCATGTGGTCGTACACCGTCAATCCGCAGACGTAGACGCCAACGTGGTCGGGCTTGATGGGCTCGAACGGCTCCTTCTCGCGGCTGCGGACGTTATAGACGGTGAGGGACACGGGCGAGGCACTGGTGGGTCGAACTTGAAGGGTCCGCCCATGAATTTTGAGGAAAACACTCGCCGCATCGCACAAATACGGGCAGGGCTGACCAGGGGCCTCGTGGCGAACCTCTACTGGCCCAAGCGGTCGCAGTTTCGATCCGAGAGTGCCAAGCGACGCCGGTTCGAAAACAAAGTCGAATCCGCGCTCGCCGCCGCCAAGAAAGTGCTCGTGGTTAGCCACGGCGGTTGCATGGACGGCGCTGGCAGCGCCATTATGATCTTGCGCAAGCACGGCGCGGACAACGTTGGCGTTGCCTACACGCAACCGGGCGATGTGCAGCGCGTCCTGGCCCTGGTGGCCAAGCATCCGGCCAACGGCCGAACCCTGCACATTACGGATCTTAGCCTCAATGCGCGCCACTTCGACGCCATCGTGGCCGCCTGCAGCCGCTTGAAGGAGGGTGGATGGCGCATCGAGTGGCGCGACCACCATGAGAAGCAGTGGGAAGGCATTGACCTTGCACGCCTCGAAGAAAGCCTCGATGTATTGGAGGTCAACCAGGACCACACGGAGTCCGGCGCAAGCCTCGTGCAGCAAGCCGTGTGCCCCCGCGATGCGTACGCCAGGCGCCTCGCGGAGACAATCCGCGACCGCGATTTGTGGTGGAACAAGACGTCTGACTCGGAGACCATGGAGTTTGCCATGAACGAACTGGGTACCGAGAAATTTGTCGCGCATCACTTGGCGCAGAAGGGCAAGCACCCGGTCGTGGACGAGGACATCCAGGCCGCCGCCGACCGACAACGCGCCAACGTGGAATCGGACGCCAAGACCCTTCTGAAACAGACGCGCTACTGGGAGACCAAGGCGGGCGAGAAAGTAGGCGTCGTGTACGGGTGGTTGCCCAAGAACGTCGGATTGCACCGCGTCCTAGAGACCGACAACGTGCAACTTGCGGTCAATGTGCGCCCCAATGGCTTCATGAGCCTGCGCAGCCGCAAGGACGCAGACGTTTGCCACCTCGTGGCGCGTGACTTCGACGGCGGCGGACACCCCAACGCCAGCGGCGCGACACTTGCACTCAAGGGCGCCCGATTCTGGAGCTACGTCTTGACTCGTGGCCGCATTCCCAAGGTCAAGAAGGTTGCCGAAGCCGCCGTGCGGGAATTGGAACAGCGATGAAGTCTGCCACTGCCGCCGGAGTCCTGGACAACGGGGCGGTGCGCGTGGACGACGTGGCAGAGGCAAACCGCCTGCACAACAAGGGTTGGCTTGGGACACCGCTTGCCGGCAATGCGCTCCGGCTGCACCTTGTGGAGGCGGCGTATGCAATTCGACAAGGGCGACTCCAAGTGGACGGCGCCGACTGGATGGATTTGCTGGGCGACCGCGAATTGGAGGTCCAAGCGCTTGCATACACGGATCTTCGAGACCGAGGCCTCGTGGTGCGACCGGAGGAGGACCACTATCTTGTCTGGAAGCGCGGTGAGACGCCCAAGGACGCTCCGTGGTTCCGATTTTACCCGCGCAGCGAACGCAGCGTCGTAGGCATTGCTGACATCGCCGCGTGGTCGAAGGAAGGCGCCGTGGTGGGCGTTGTGGACGACGACGGCATCGTGACGCATTATCGCATGGAGAACACCGAGCCCAAGGGTACCGTGCAGATCCCGGCCGACGCCGTCCCCGCTCGTCTCCTGGGAGATCGCTGGCTCGTAACAAACCCAACCGCCGCCGCTCGCCTCGCAAAAGCGGGCCTTGGCACTCCCTACGGCGACGCTCGCATGCTCAGCCTCCTCGATGGCGCCTTGCTTGGTGACGTTCTGCAAACGAGCCCCGGCGACCAAGAGGGGGCGTCCACGGCGCAGCCGGACCTACCAGTTCGCCTTCCCGTGGCCCGTGATCTGGCTTCGCGTGGTGTACTGGTGCGCAGTGGCTTCCGGTTCGGCGCCCACCTGCGCGGCTACAGCGCCGAGACTGAATCCGTGCACGCCGAGTGGCTGCTGCACTGTGCCGACTCGACAGACGCGCTGGGCTGGAGTGATGTGGCCCGCGCCGTACGCTTGGCCCATGGGGTGCGCAAAATGCACCTCGTTGCGGTGGCGGCCGAGCCCGTGCAGTATGTGCACATCTCCTGGTTCCGGCCTTAATTGGCCCGATCGAGGATCAAATTTCGACTAGGCAGCGACGGCGTCCGTCTCGCGGCCGGGGTAGCGGCCACGGTTCGGGCCCGTTTCCAATAGGTGCACCACTTCCGTGGCGGTGGTTTCGGGGTCGTGCGCGGTGATGACGCTCGCTTCCACCTTTCGGCAGGCTTCAATGTGCCCGACGGCGAGAGCGTGCGCCTCGCCAAAGCGGCCCGTGTTGGAGGGCACAACATGAATCAATTGCTCCAGCAACTCGCGCTCGGCGCCGTATTTGCAGCCCAGGGCCCCGCGTTCCACGGTCTCGGCCCAGGCGGTCTTGTTGGCAAGCGGCTTGTCGCAGGCAGCGGCGTGCACTAGGGCTTCGCGCTCGGCCAGAACCGGCTCGATGCTGCCCAGGACGCGCAGGTCTCCCGCATGCCACTGAACGGTTCCTTCGCCCTCGAATTGGGACACCACTCCGGCGTCGTCGCCGAAGATTCGTACCATGTGCCCGTGGGCAAGCAGTTTGTGGACAATGGCACGGCCGACAGGGTTGCCAGCTCCGGTCACGACGACCCGCATAGCTTTGCCGAGGGGCCTTGACAAATAAGCAATTCCGACGAGAGACCTCCAATTTGCGCTTCATCAAGCCCGGCCACCGATGTCCTTAACTTCACCAACCCCGGGTTTCGCATTGATGAAGCCCACTGCCCTCGTTGTGTTCCTGCTCGTGGTATCAGGCGCTGCTGCCGCGCAATCGGGTCCCGAACCCGGCTACGACAGCGCCCTCGAATACACCGCCGCGTACGCTGAAGAGCGCGCAGAAGCCGCAGCGCAGGACCCCGCAGGCGCCGCCTCCGAAGCCGCAACTCCGGAAGCAGCCGAAGAAGAAGTTGCGCACACGGTCTATGTTGCGTGCTGGGCACTGGACGACGCAGGACTCGAACCCGAAGCCTGCTCTGAATACTACACTCCTCGGGGCGCAGCGCCGCCTGAGCAGCCCCACGAAGCGCACAACGAGACCGAGGCCGCGGCCGAAGCCGCCGAACAGTTTGCCAATGAGACCGCCGCCGGCGCCGAGGATCTGGCTGGAAACGCCACGATGTTCCTGAACCAGACCCTGGAAGACCCCGCCAACGCCACTGACCACGCGCAAGGATTCTTGGATGCGGTCGTGGGCTTCGTCGAGGGCCTCCTAGGCGGCGCGGGCACCTTCGCCAAAACCCTCACCGATGGCCTCACCACTTGCATCGGAGCAATCGGGGACGGCGTCGGCATTGGAGTCAAAGGCATCGGCGATGGCGCCGGATTCCTCGCGAGCGCCCTTGGCGACGGCCTAACACTGAGCGTGGACGGCATCGAACTAGCGGCCCAGGGAATCGGCGATGGCGCCACCAGTGCATTCACTGGCCTTGGCGACGGGATTCTGTTCATTGCCCACGGAGTCGGCAACGCCGGCCAATCCGTCCTGGCAGGGGCCGAAACTATCGCCACCGCACTCGGCGACGGCCTGCAAGAAGCCGGCGCGGGGACCGCCAGCGCCGTGGAAACCGCCGCCCAAGCGACCGGAGACGCCGTATCAGACGCCGTTCAAGCCGTCGGCGACGCCGTGGGCCGCTTGTTTGGCAAGGAGCCAGCCGCCGATGGACTCGGTGCCACTCCAGAACTGGACCTCGATACTCCCGTAGATGCCGGGGACCTCTTGGACGACGTCACGGGACTCCTGGAATGAGAACATTTCAGTGAATTAACCACACCCTTCTTATTCTCGGCTTCAGCTCTTCCCTTGTGTTGTCGTTCCGTGTTCTTCTGACCACGGCCCTTTTGGGTCTGCTGCTCTTGGCCCCGGGCATCGTAGCCTACGGCCAAGACGGTCCGCTTCCCGAGCCTTCCTCCCAGTCCATTCCTGACACCTACGACCAAATGCGTGCGGACTTGGACTCCTTCCGTTCCGACTTGGACACCGAACTCAACAATCAAGGTGTTGACTCGGATACCTCGGATGAAAAACAGCAAGGCTACCGCTCCATTCGTGACCTACGCCGCGAAGTGGGCAGCATCCTGACCTCGGTCCATGCCACCATCGAAGATGCCTCCCAAAATGCACCCCCGGTCCCCGACTTGCCCGAAGGCCCCGAAGTTCCCGTCCTCCTAGAGCCCGAGTCAAGCGAACCTGCATCTGATTCCCCCGCACCCCAATCTGCGTCCTCCGCCGGTTGGGACATGCCCGCCGAACCGCTGATGGTTTTGGCCGCTTCCACCGTCGCCGCCGCTGGCCTGTTCTTCTGGCTTGCAGGCAGCAGCGGAACCCTCGGAGGCGCCGCGGCCGGCGCCGGCAGCACGGCAGCCGCCGAAGCGGCCAACCGCAAATTCCTGCCCTTTGCCAGCCCCCTCTTCACGCGCTTCGAGAAGGACACGGTCCTCGACCATCCCAAGCGCGAAGGCATCTACGGCATGATTGTTATGAAGCCCGGCGTCACCCTCCAGGATCTCTGCGAGGGAACCGGCCTCAGCCGCACCGCCGTCAGCCACCACCTGCGCCTCATGGAGCAACAGCACCTCGTAGTCTCCAAGCGCGTGGGCCGCAGCCGCCACTTCTTCGAGAACGGCGGCCGCTACGGTCGCGACCAAAAGGACGCCTACGCGGTTCTGCACAACGACCGCTCCAAGGAAGTGCACGGTTTCATCGAAACCAACCCAGGTGCCATCCAAAAAGACCTCTGCGAAGCACTCGGAATCCAAGCCAGTGTCGTCCACTGGCACGTTAAGCGACTCGTGGAAGCCAACCTCATCGAGGCAATTCGTCAAGGTCGCACGGTGTCGTACTTCCCGAACCAGTCCCTGCGGGGTGTTGCAGCCTAGAGAAGCACCCGTTCGGCCCTCTTCTTGCTTCCTCGCCCTCCCTCTTCCTTTCCTTCTTATTGGCTATTCTTCGGAGTCCGGGGGTGCGCTGCCTACGGTTCGGATGCCGCCTTCGTTGGCATCAAACTCCCAACTGGTGGCTTCATGGCCGGGCAAGGCACGTTCCACGCCTCGGTAGACTTTGCCCGCGGCGTCCTCCAAGCGGTGCTCCGTTTCGAGCAGGCTCTCCACGATGCGGGCCAAGCGCCCAGCCGCGAGCCGCCCGCTGGGGCTGAGGCGGCGGTCGTCACGAATGTGCTGCAAGACGCGCCACGAACTTCTCAGGCCGTAGAATCCGATACCGACCCACATGCCGGCAACTAGGTAGCCGATGCGTTGGTCGGCAAGCACCGCCACGCCCGCTTGCCCTTCGATTCGAAAGTGGATGAAGGCATGGTT
The DNA here is from genome assembly GCA_041601615.1 of Thermoplasmatota archaeon. Classification (GTDB taxonomy): domain Archaea; phylum Thermoplasmatota; class E2; order JACPAO01; family JAHFTW01; genus JANQNI01. Next base: position 125,848 of record JBFIHX010000005.1, read on the forward strand.
CAAGAGTGCAAAACTAGCGGACAGCAGGATGCAGAGCCACGGGCCGGGGTTGTTGCTGCGGAGAAGAAAATGGGTGCGTTGCAACGTCGTGTAGCTGACGTAGATCCAGGTTCCAACGAGCAGGAAGTACGCAAACAAACTTGGCAGGAGGCCGGTTTGGTCACGAAGTGCGCCCACGAGGTCGTTCGTGCCGCCAAGGGCCAAAATGCCGACCGTAAACAAGTGCAATTCTCGAAGAACGGGGCCTTCGCGGATCGAATTGAAGGCGCGAACCAGCCACCAGCCACCAAGCACGGTGCTTCCGATGAGGCTGGCGTACCACACCGAGGGAGCGGGCAGGGCGTCTACGGGCCACACCAAGGGTTGGCCAATGGCGAGGGCGAAGACGAGGATGAGGGGGACAAATTGCCAGGCCCGATGCCGAAACTCCAGGAGCCGATGCGTGTCGAAAACCATCTCTTCCAGCACGAAAACGAGGTTGAAGCCGGCGATGGCTATGACGCCGAAGCTGCTGAGAAGCGTGATGACGGCAAAATCATCCATGTCGAAGGCCAGCGGCGTCCAAGCGGTGGCGGCATACAGGAACACCACGATGGCAAAACTGACAACGAATGCCCGACGCGGCGGGCCAAGCCACAAAGCGCCCGCAGCGACCAAGAAAAACAGGCTCAACAGGGGCCCGATGCGTGCCACGAGCGGCCACGTGGAGGGCCAGAGGATCGGCAGCACCGTGGTGAGCAAAAGCACGCCGAGGGTGACAAGCACCCAGCCACGAAGGGGACTGCGGTGGAAATCGTCGCCCTCCTCCCGGCGGGTACGCAGCAATGGCGCTCGCTGTCTCGATTCGGGTGGACCCGACCCTTCCACGAAGCGCCGATGACGCCGGCGGTTCTTGACTGGAGTGGGTGGTGCGTTAGGGAATATTCAGGGCTCGGTGATGGCCCATTCAAGTCTACGAGTCCTGCCTCGGCGCCGCGAGTTGTTTTGTAAAACTAGAGAGAAAGGGGGACGAAGAACATAGCCAATTTACCATATGTTCGGAGGCGGAGATCCCTTTCCGTGTTCATCGTACCATGGGCACCACGACTGTTCAGGGCGTTCCACCGGTCGGCAAATGTAGCGGCAGCTGGGGTACCCCCCTCCAACGAAATGGTCTCCTTCATCATAGAACCATAGCTCGCATTGGTGTGCCTCCCATGGAAGTGGCCCTGATTCGTAGATCTTATGGTACGTAAGCACAAACACAATAGAGGTTCCACCGTGGTAGGGGTGGCTCGTCAGATTTGGGTCTCCGCCCAGGAGGTCACCGATTTTGAAGCTGGTCTCGTGCACGACTCTTGCGTTTTTCTCTCCATGAAGAGTGTATGAACGAAGCCAATCTGCATCTGGGGCGACTTGGACTGTGCCGTTTCGAAGGCTTAGTCTGAAAATCCAGTTCTCGCCTTGGTAGGCGGGCCCTGGGTTTTTATCATCCCACCTGCCGATAACTTCTATCGAAAAATTCAGCACAGCCCCTTCCAAGGGTAGATTGGCGCTCGAATTTATGGGGCCAGTGAACCATCCAAGCGGAGGGGTTTCCCCGTTGCCTGCTGGGAGTGGTCCGACGACGGCTTCGGGGGCATGGAGCGTAAGTTCACTGCTCTGGGGTTCTCCGATGCTGGGGTCCGGCGTGCTACAACCGGCCACGAAGAGGGATGTAACTGCGAATGCAAGCAGTGAACGGTGCATGACTACCAACCTGTTGTGGATATGGTGTTATGCTGGGCCACAGTTCGTAAATCGGCTGCCATACTTGAACCCCATTTAGTTTTCCAATCATCATGGAAATCATGAAGGGTAAGTTGAGTTGTCCGGATGGTTGCAGGATAGGTTGGGAGCATCGCGCGGATGATATGTGTGCTCGTTTCGTAATCGATGGCTTCTCCATCATTATGACCATCAACAAGATCCCAAAGAGTGGCAGTCACGAGTCCAATCACTGTGGCATCCCCCGTGTGCCAGGTGGCATAACCTGATCCGACGTAGTAGACTTGCCGCGATTCAATATCCCACCAACTACCGCCTGCCCAGTAGTATCTCGTTGAAGCGGCTGAGGTTGAGCTGCCTGGTTGGTATCTGGGGGTGCCGTACAATCCATGCACGGCCCAGAAATTGCCCCATCCTTCCTTCCATGCGCATCGTTCATTGCTCGAACCATGGAATGTGTGGCCGCTGGGGCAAATACCGTCCGTATAGGCGCCATAGATATCTCGCATTAGGTGGTGGCCGAATTCATGTGCAACGGTGTTTGGATTTTTTGCCTTATTTGATCCCAAATGAATCTCCATTCGTGAGGATTCGTAATGTGCCGTTGATTCATCGTGGTTGGTGCCGTCGTAGCCAAGAGTAGAAACACTGGCTTCAGCGGGAGATCGGAGCGTCACTGAGTTTTGAATGAAGTACCCGTTTCCATGGATTCTCGCGTTGGCAATCATTGCCCAGTAATAGGCCATGGCGCCGCCATCCCAGTCTTCTTGATCGAGTTGTTCGTATCCATAATTCCCAGTTGGGGATTTTCCGTCCACGATGATTGTGCCAATTCCGCAGAAGCTGTGCGGACAGTTGACCCGTTGAGCCTGCCCAGGATTGTAGTAGTACACATTGCCCATTTCGTCTGCGCTTGTGACGCGGCCTGTTGCGTGGAGGCCCACTTGAACGTAGGGGTCAATGGCGGATTCTTGGTCTTCAACATAAATGTACATTCCAAAATAGCCATCGGAATCTGATGATGTACTACCAAAGTAGTCATGATTATATCTGCCATCGCTGTCGTAAATGTCGATGGAGCAGTGGGTGCACGGTCGCTCTTCAAGAGAATCTGGTTCACGAAGTTTGATAGTTCCACTGATGTATACGGGCCGCCCATTGTTGCTACTCTGGTCCTCATAGCCGGTTTGGGGGTCTTTGAAATTGATATTCGACTGAGTGTTTGCCGTTTGTCGTTCGGTCCCGGGTTCAGGGGAGGTGCCATTGGCCTCCGAAGGAATTCGGGATGGTCGGATGTCTTCGGGCAAGAATGCGGTGAGGGCGTCGCCAAGTTCGATTGTTTCGTGCACGGCTGGCGGGAGCGGTGGCGCGATCAACCCATTGGATGATTGGAAGATGGCAGGGAAACCGTTGCCTATTGGAGGGTCTAGCATGGCGCTGAAGTTGCAGCAGCGTCCTAGCATGTTGTTGACGGCGACACCGTAGTTGCCCCAGGCGTAGAATCCGTCTGCGTCGCGGGGTATGTTGGATGCGTGTTCTTCTGCGGCCTCCAAGGCTTGGCCAATCAGGGTGGCAATACCGGCGCTTTGGACCAATTCTGGGCGGTCTGTCTCATTGAAGATTCGATAGAACTGTAAGTGGTAGTCGTTGTTGAGGCCGTACGCGTCCCCTCCGTCTACTTCAATGCTCAGTCGAATCTGTGCGACTGGCTCCTTAAGCGGTATGAATCGAATCGCCTCCCATAGGTTGCCCGTAGTGAGGTTGCGGCCCCGCAGGGCCTCTTCGCCATCAGCAAGCTGGGCACGACCATCAGGGGACCAAACTTCGATGCTGGTTTTGTTTGCGCTCCAGGCGCTCTTGCCGGTGAGTTCTATGCTCCAGTCGCCTTCGGGGTCGCCAACGAGACGGAAGTCGGTGATGAGGGGCTCATCGTTGTGATCTGGGGTTGTCGGATTGGATTCTAGTGCCTCAAGCGGGAGTGGTGCTGCGAGGGCCGGCACGGCCAGCAGGAGGGCCATTGTTAGCGTCGCAATGTGCTTGGTGGTTGGGAGTTTGGCTTTCATGGTCATATATACTACCTCATATCTTTTTTATCGCAAAAAATGCGAGTTCATTTATGGCTGGCGTTAAGGCGAGGTCTGACCCCAATGTGCCTGTCGAAACAAGATTCAGTAAGCATGCAAACCAAAACTTTGAGAGCGGACAATCAATTCGCTACCGGAGCCAGCGCGAGATGCCACCATGAATTTATAAATGTAGTGTAGAGATAATCTGAAAATAAGGCGATATTTTCCAAATAAGTAATATAAATGCGACGCATTTGGGACAATCATAGTTGCGGGTCTTTGGCGTTTCTGGGCTCAAGAATCGGCATAATGGAATTGCCTCCGTTGCAGCCTAGTCGGAATTGGGACTAGGTTCGTCCGTTCTTGGTGCAGTTTTGCCGTCCAAATACAATCATGACTTGCCACGGCGGTCAGAGGGGTTGGGTGGAGCCTTGAAGTCCAAATTTGCCCTTTGCAAGCTTACGCCATTTTTGCGTAGTCGTAGAACCCCTTCCCCGATTTGCGTCCGTAGTGGCCTGCCTGGACCATCTTGCGAAGCAGCGGGGCGGCGCGGTATTTGGGGTCGCCGAAGCCGGCGTACAGGATGTCCATGATGGCCAGGAGCGTGTCCAGGCCTACGAAATCTGCGAGCGTGAGGGGGCCCATGGGGTGGTTCATGCCCTTTTTCATGATGGCGTCGATGTCTTCGGCGGTTCCGACGCCTTCTTGCAGCGTGAAGATCGCCTCGTTGATCATCGGGCAGAGGATGCGGTTGCTGACGAAGCCGGGGTAGTCGTTGCAGGCGTGGCAGTCCTTGCCCATCTTGGCGCCCACTTCGTAGACGGCGGCCACGGTCTCGTCGCTGGTTTCGTGGCCCTTGATGACTTCGATGAGCTTCATGAGCGGAACGGGATTCATGAAGTGCATGCCGATGAACTGGGCAGGTCTCTTGGTGGCACTTCCAAGGACGGTGATCGGGATGCTGCTGGTGTTGCTGGCGAAGATGGCTGTGGGCTTGATGAGGCCGTCGAGTTCGGTCCATAGCGCCTTTTTGATGGTCTCGTTTTCGATGATGGCTTCGATGACGAGGTCGCAGTCGGCGAGTGCTGCGTTCTTGGTGCTGATGGAGACGCGGGCGAGGGCTGCATCGGCGTCTGCTTGGGTCATTTTCTCCTTGCGCACGAACTTGCCGAGGCTGGATTCGATGCTGGCGCGGCCGGATTCGACGAACTCCTGTTTGAGGTCCACCATCACGACGTCGAAGCCTGCGACGGCGGCTACTTGTGCGATTCCGTTGCCCATTTGACCAGCGCCTACGACGCCGATGCGGGAGATTGCCATGGGGCCCCGGACGGGGGTGGGCTTGAAAAGGGCTCGACGGGAAACGACGGCGTTGTTGGGTCGTGCGCTTGGGTCCATGTGCCCCAAGAGCCGTGCCGCCTGCCTCGCTGTGGTCAAATAGGACGGGGAGGGCAGTTGGTCTGATGCAGCCTCCGCCCGCGCAAGCCGTCTTGGATGCGTTGCCGTCTGAAGTCGTGTTGTTGGACAGTAATGGTCGCATTCAGGCGGCCAATGATTCGTGGGCAACGTTTGCGTCCGGCAATGGACTTCCGGGTGTTTCCTGGGTCGGCATGGACTATCTGGGCGTGTGCAGGGGGCCCGACGGCGGCGATGCTGCTGCCGCGGGGATTGAGGACGTTTTGGCGGGGCGGCGCGACCACTTCGAGTTGGAGTATCCCTGTCATGGGCCGGATGAGCGCCGGTGGTTCGAGATGCGGGTCCGTCGGTTGGAGGCTCCGAACGCGGCGTGGGTGGTTGTGAGTCACGAGAACATCACGGGGCGGTATCTTGCGGAGGAGGCGCGTCGTGCGCAGTGGGAGTCGGCACAGGCGCTCGCGGTCGAAGCTGATCGCTCAGCGTTCATGCGTTCGTTTCTGAATGAGGTGTCGCATGAAATGCGCACTCCGCTTGCGACGTTGGCGTTGCGTGTTGCGCGGACGCCAGAGGATCAGCGGTCGTCGTTGCGAAGGCCCCTGGCGCGTGCGGAAGAAACGCTGACTCGGGTGGAGGGTGCGGTACGCGCGCTCTCTGCGGAGACCACCATGGGCTCCGTGCCGTTGCGGAATCTTGCGGGGGCCTTGGACAGCGCCAAGGCGAGTGCGATGCGCCGGGATGTGAAACTGGTAGTGGAGTTGCCGGATCGAGGTGTTCGAACGGACGCGGTGGCGGCGGCGGAAGTGTTGTCTCTGCTCGCATCGCATCTTCTTGCGACGTGCCCTGCGGGGGGCCGCCTCGAATTGTTGGCCGATGAGCGCCCCGGCGCTGTACACCTGCACATGGTGGCGGATGTTGCATCTGGAGCCGCCTTGCCGGACCTTTGGTTGCTTGCCGCGCGGCACTTGGCGGCGCGGGCGGGATTGTCGTTGCGGCAGGAGGAGCGCGACGATACTCGACAGAGCTGGGTGCTTGCCCTTCAGGCGACGGCCCGCAAGGAATCGTCTGCGCGGCCCGAGCGTCCGCAGCGATTGGAACAACGTGCGCCGAGGCGCGCAGAGGAGGTCGGGTCGGAAGTTGCGGCTAGTGCCAAAGGGCCGTAGTTCGTCTACGCCTGCGGGACCGTGACAGTCATGCTGACGGCGTTGCCGCCGCCGAGGCACAACGTCGCGAGGCCGCGTCCGCCGCCGCGTTGCTGGAGTGCGTAGATGAGGGTCGTGAGGACTCGGGCTCCACTGGCTCCAATCGGGTGGCCAAGGGCGACCGCGCCGCCGTGGACGTTGAATTTGTCGAGGGGGATGCCGAGTTCTTTGGTGACGGCGCAGGAGGCGCTTGCGAACGCTTCGTTGTGCTCGAAGAGGTCGATGTCGTCGACGGTGAGGCCGGTTTTGGCAAACAAGTTGCGCACCGATACGATGGGCGCTTCCATGACCCATTCGGGTTTGGTGCCGCTGGCGTCGTAGGCTTCGATTTCGGCGAGAATCGGGAGGTTGTGGGCTTCGGCGTAGGCCTTGGAGACGACGATGACGGCACTGGCGCCGTCCGAGAGTTGGCTGGCGTTGGCGGCGGTCACTTGGCCGTCGGTGCGGAAGACCGGCTTCATGCGGGCAATACCCTCGGCGGTGGTGTCGGCGCGGATGCCTTCGTCGCGAGCAACGACGGTGTCGTCTTTGCGGCCCTTGATGGTCACGGGGATGACTTCGGCATCGAATTCGCCGGATTCCCATGCGGCGGCTGCCTTCTTGTGGCTGGCCTCGGTGAGGTTGTCGCTGTCGGCGCGGGTGACTTCGTAGCGTTCGGCGACGATTTCGCCGGTTTCGCCCATGTGGAAGCCGTTGTAGTGGTCCCAGAGGCCGTCGTGGACCATGTGGTCGATGAGTTTGCCGTCGCCGAGGCGGAGGCCTTTGCGGCTGCCCATCAAGATGTGCGGCGCGTTGCTCATGGATTCCATGCCGCCGGCTACGACGACGCTGCGGTCGCCGGCCTTGATGGCTTGGGCTGCGAGCATGATGGCTTTGAGGGCGGAGCCGCAGACTTTGTTGACGGTGAATGCGGGCACGGAGTCGGGAACGTCTGCTCCGAGGGCGGCGGCGCGGGCGGGGTTCTGGCCCAGTCCTGCTTGCAGCACGTTGCCCATGATGACCTCCTCGATGTCCGTGGCGGGCACGCCGGAGCGGGCGATTGCTTCGCGGATGGCGATGGAGCCAAGGTCGGTCGCCTTCAGTGGCGATAGTCCGCCAAGGTACTTGCCAATCGGGGTGCGGCAGGCGCCGACGATGACGGGTTGGTCGCTCATTGCATCGCCCATAGAGAGGTGGTCATAAAAGGGTGGGAAGGGGGCTGGAAGCGGCCCAATTGTATCGCATCCGCCCGTCCGAGCAATTCTGGGGGCCACGAAAGCCGCAGCGCAGGAGGACGCGGCGGGATGCGAGGTTGTCGGGATGGCAGAAAGCCTCCAGGGGGATGCCTTGGAACGCCTCGGCCCAATGGAGTTGCACGACTCCCAGCGCCTCGGTGGCGAGCCCTTGGTTTTGGTGGGTTGCGGCGATGCTGTAGCCAATCTCGAACGCCTGTCCACCGTCTGCCGTGGTTGCGGGGCGGGTGCGCATGATGCCTACCACTGCGCCGGCCAGTTCGATGATCCAGCCCGGTGCTCCGGCTCGATTGTATTCCGCAAGTTCCTGAAGATGTGCTTCGGTGTCCTGGATTGTGTACTCGGCGCGGGTGGCTTCGGGCACGGTGGAGACGTAGCGAAGAAACTCTGAGTCGCGGGCGAATTCGTAGACGGCGGCCGCATCGGCACTTTCTGGCGGGCGCAATCGGACGCGGGCACCCACGAGGACTGGAGGCTGAATGGGTTGGCCAAGCGAGGCGGGCGCATGGAACCTGTGGTGCGGGCGCGCCGGGCTCCATTGGACTTTGTGGCGACAAGTGTGCGACCCTTTCTTGGTGTCGAAAGCCCATCAACCATCATGGCAGAATTGGTGCGCCCCGGTGTCCTTGGCCGACTGATTCGATTCGTCATGGCCGGCGCGGTGGGGTGGCTCGGGTTCGAGACGCTACGAAACACGCGCGGATTTTGGGATGGCATCGGGCCCGACCCGCAGTTCATTCCCATGGCTCTCGCGCTGGTCGGGTTCACGGGCTGGGTCGTGAGCGAACTCGTGGGCCGCGACTGGGGCAGCCGGCCGACACTCGTGATGCTTGCGCTCTGTGCCGTCGCTGCCGCCATTGGTGCCGCGCAAGGAAATGTCTGGGGCCCGCCGCTCGGAATCGCATTTTGGACCTGGGGAGTCTTGTTTTCGCTGCTGTTGGCGCCGGCGTTCCTGCTGGCGGCGCTGCTTGGAACACCTGGGTGCGAGATGCGAAGCTACGCCGATTTGTGGACGCGGATGCGGGGTGGTGATCCGGCGGCGGTGGCTTGTCCGGGGTGGATTGATCGTTTGGATGGGGTCCGGGTGTTTGGGAAGTGACCCGTTGCGGCTGTTTCCATCCGACCTTGAAAAAGTTCGATTATTTTGGGCGGCGCTCGCTTCGCTCGGCCACCCGTGCAGGCGATCAGGCCGCTTCCATGGGCTCGGCTACGGCCATCCCGTCCCGCAGAACGAGCTTGACCGTACCGGGCGCCGGCGCTTGGCTCATGGGCTTACCCACGAGGTTGATCGGATTGCCGTCTTTGTCTCCGAAGATGAAGAAGTAGCCCACGTCGGATTCGTGGGGGGCGCGCAGGAGGCTCCAGCCGGCGGCTTCGAGGTGGGCGCAGAGGTCCTTGCCGTCGCCGCTGATGGTGAAGCCGATGGCGGTGTCGAGCATGGTGGTGGGGCGTTCGTCCCAGCGGTGCAGGACGAGTTGCAGGCCGTCGGCGTGGCGCAAAACGGTCATGTCGCCGGCTTCGCGCTCGACGTTGAATCCAAGGGCCTCGTAGAGGGGGACGTTGGCGCCGATGTCGCGCACGTAGCGGGCAAGGTTGCGCAGGCTGAGGCTCAGGGTCATGGGTGCGGCGAGCCGAGGCGCATACTTTAGGCTTGGCTAACTTCGTTGATGGGTCAACGGCGCCCGGTTCGGAACTCTACGGCGGGCTCGTGGCGCATGAGGCGGGCTTTCATGGCCGATTCGTAGCGTTGGCGGCGGCGTTTGCGGTGGGCGAGTCGTCGTCGGGTCTCGATGGCGCCGAGGGCTAGAAACAGGAGGAGGATGCCGGTCCAGACGAGGGGCATGACGGCGATGCCGCCGGCGCTGGGGGTTTTGGGGGCGGTGGCGGATAGCAGCGGGGCGGCCTCCGGGTTTTTGTCCGTGCTTGGTGCGTCGGGTTTGTCGCCTTTGTCGAGTGCTCGTTGGCGGTCGAGATCTTCTTGGATGGATTCGTCGGGGGGTGCAAGGTCGCCTTGGAAGATGCCGGGGCCGGAGGTGTCGTTTTGGTCGTCGGGGGGCCCGAAAAGGTCCTGGAACTCATCTTCGGGGAGGACGTTGATCCAGCCGGAAAGGGCGTCGGTGTGGCCCATGTCGTCGGTGACCCGGATGTCGATGGTGTGGTTGCCCAGTTTGTCAAAGGTGTGGCCGGCGTTTTGATGGTCGCTGTAGTGCTTTCCATTGATGCGCCATTCCCATTGCAGGCGGTCGGGGGCTTCGTCTGCGGCGCGGGCCAAAAATACGCCATGGCTGCCTTGGGGTACGGTGCCTGCGAGGGGCCACGCTGAGAGTCGCGGCGGGTCGTCGGGGATGGTGACGGTGCGCATGGCGGTGCCGGTGTTGCCGCGTTCGTCGTACACGGTGAGGTAGAACGGTTGGGGGCCGGCGTCGTCAAACGTGATGGTGTGGCTCCGTGGGCCTTGGGTCATGTTGTCGAGGGTGGTGCCCCAGCTCCATGCGACGATGTCGGAGCCACCTGGCGTGGAGGTGTCGGTGAATGTGACGCTTCGTTTGGGGAGGACTTTTGCTGTGAAGTCTGCGGGAATGGTGCCTACGGTGCTGTTTTGGGCGGAGGCGGCGGAGGTGGAGCCGATGATGGTGAGGCGGGCTTCGTGGGTGGCGCCGTGGTCGTCGCTGACGCGGAGCCGGAATTGGTTGACGCCTCGGGTGATTTGGGCCTCTGCTTGTTCGCCGCTGGCGGCGGTGCTGTAGGTGCCTGCGACGGGGTCTTGGCGCAGCCAATTGTAGGATTGAATTGCGCTGTCTGGGTCTGTGCTTGCGCTGCCGTCGAGTTTTGCGGTGCCGAGGCCTGCTGCGTCGACTTGGACTACGCGTGGGGGGCCGGCGTTGGCGACGGGTGGTGCGTTGTTGATGGTGATGTCTTGGTAGGCGTGGAGGGTGTCGCCGGCTTCGTTGGTGACGGTGAGGTGGACGGGCCAGGTGCCGCCGTGGGGGAAGCGGTGGGTGGGGTTTGCTTCGGTGCTGTCGGTGGTTCCGTCGCCGTCCCAGTCCCAGTCCCAGTGTTTGGCGCCGGCGCGGTGGTCGTCTACGTCGGACCAGAAGTAGACGAAGCGGTCGGGGTCGATGCCTCGGTAGTATTCGCAGCAGTATTGGATGGTCAGGCCGAGTTGTGGTGGGCGGACTACGATGTTGAGCCGCTGGGTGCCGGTGCCGCCGAGGTCGTCCGTGACGGTGAGTTCATAGTCGTAGTTGCCAAGAGGTAGGTCCACGTCCACGAAGGGTTCGTTGCTGATGGTTTTGCCGTCGCGGCGCCATTCGTAGTCGACGATGGTGCCGTCGCGGTCGAAGGAGTGGGATGCGTCGAGGGTGAAGGCTTCGTGGCCGTCTTGATCGATGTCGTCGACGGGTTCGTCGGGGAGTCCGATGGCTATTGGGTTGGCGTTGTCGTAGTAGGCAAGCACCAGGCCGGTTCGCGCGTTGCCGGTGTATTCGCTGGGGGCGCCGAGGGCGGCGACGCGGCCTTCGAGTGCGAGTGCTTCGGGGTGGGGGTGGTCGTGTCCGAATGCTGCCCAGCCGCCTAGGAATCCCACTTCGCACCAGGGGCCCCACCAGCAGCGCAGTTTTTCGTTTTCATGAATGTAGACGCCGACGTTGCTCCACCAGTAGTTCACAATGAGGATGGTGTCTTCGCGGGCGGCGACGGCGGTGGCGTCGGTGCTTTCATCCTGGATTTGTTGCCAGCGACCGTTGGTGCTTTTTTCGTAGATGGACACCCAGCCTGAGCCTTCTTTGTCCCCGCTGGCTGCTAAGTAGCTCGTGGATGCGCTGACCACGACGGCGGTGCCTGTGGTGGCGACTTTGAAGCCGAAGCTGCTTTCGGCGTCGGTGCCGCGGCTTGCTTCGACGCTGTCGGCGAGGTTCCAGGTGCTGCCTTGGCGGGTGTAGATGTAGGCGGCGCCGGGGGCGGCTTGTTCGACGAATGGTTGGGCGGGTGCGCCGACGACGAGGATGCCGTCTCGCATGGCAAGGTCGGCGCCGAAGATGCGTTGGTTTGTGGTGGTGGGTTCCTCGATGGTGTGGTGGTGGGCGTAGGTGTTGCCGCTGAGTTTGTAGATGTGTACGGCGCCTCGGGAGCCGGCGTTGATGAGAAAGTCGTCAAGGGGTTGGGAGACGAAGAGGTAGCTGTCTTTGGCCAGCACGTCGTCGCCGAATGCGCCGGTGGATGTGAGGCTGGTTTGGCGTTTCCAGCCCGTGCCGTCGTGGTTCCAAATGGCGACTTCGCCGTGGTGGGCGACGATTGCGTGGCTGTCGGCGAGGCTGACGGAGGTGATGCTTCCGAAGCCGGGGTTCAGGGTTGCTTCCAGGGTCCAGTGGTTTTGTTCCCGGGTGTACAGGTAGGCGGCGTTGCTTGCGGCGACGAGGATGCGTTCTCCGTCGGTTGCTATGTCGTGTCCGAATCGCCGTACACTGTCGTTGGGAGGCGAAATGAGGCTCTCGGTTTCAAAGTAGGGCCAGCGCACGGATTCGGTTTGCGCTTCGTCCTGGGAGTGCACCGGGAGGGCGAGCCCCGCCACGAGAAGCAGGAGGACGATACCGACGGCTGGGCGCACGGCTGTACCCCTTCTTGCAGGTATTTATCACTGTTGGGAGTTTTGTGGTTCCTTTATCGCCGCCGGGCGGAGAGTACGATGGTGACAAGCACGAGGGTGGCGAAGGCGACGCCAATCCACAGCCACGGCTCGCGGGGGTCAAGGACCACGGCTGCGGCATTGGGGCGGGGCTCCTGGCTGGCGAGGCCATAAGGGCCAGCGTCGGCGTTGTCTGCTTGGTCCTTTGTGCTGTCGCCGTCGGCGTTTGTGCCGCTGCCCGAGTCGACTTTGTCCGGGTTGTTTTCTTCGGCAAAGGGACTTTCTGGGGCTTGCTCGGCCATGGGTCCGCCTGCCACGGGGGGCACGGTGGTGCCGGGGGGCACGGCTTGCACTTTGATGGTCACGGTGGCTTTCGAGCTGGCACCTTCTGGGTCTTGGACGGTGAGGGTGACGGTGTAGCTGCCGGCCTTGTCGTAGGTGTGTGCGGGGGCTTGCTGGGTGCCGGTTTCGCCGTCGCCAAAGTCCCAGGTTCGGCTCAGGTTGCTGCCTTCGGGATCGGTGCTGTTGTCCACGAGGAGGACTTTTTGGCCAACGTATGCGTCGGTGGTGCGGGCTTCAATGATAGCGGTTGGGGCGCCGTTTTTGATGAATACGTTGCGCGTCACGGTGGTCTGGAGCCCGGTTTCGTCGGTGACGGTGAGTTGGACGTCGTGGGCACCGAATTTGGCGAGGCCTAGGACGGGGTTTGGTTCGCTTGCGTCGATGCTGCCGTCTGCGTCCACGTCGTACCACCACATGACGATGCGGTTGTCGGCGTCCGTGCTTTTGTCTGTGAATGCGATGGCTCGCTCGGGGGGTCCGTCGGCGCGTTGCCAATCGAAGGCGGCGTTGGGGGGTCGACGGTTGGCGGGCGACGTGGGGGATCCGGTGCCGTTTTCGCCGCCGCCTCCGGCTTGGCCGTCTTTTTCGAGGATCAAGATGGTAACGCGGTCGGTGTCACGGACACCTTTGTCGTCTTTGACGGTGAGGTCGATGTCGTGGACGCCGGCGCCGAGGCGCAGGGTCGGTTGGCTGCTGGTGCTGAACCGTTTGCCGTTGCGCGCCCATGAGTAGCTTTCCACTTCGCCGTCCGGGTCGTGGCTGCGGGTGCCGTCGAGGGAGACTTCGATGGTGGTGCCGGCGGGGTGGTCGCGGATGATTTGGTCCATGCCGGCGTCGGCTACGGGTGCGACGTTGCGTACGGTGATTTTCTTGGTCAAGGACGCTTTGGTGTCGATGTCGGTGTGGACAGTGAGGGTCACTTGCTTGGTGCCGGAGGTCTCGAAGCTCCAGGTGGGGGTGGGGCCGGTGGCGTCGGGGCTGCCGTCTGCGTCCATGTCCCAGCTCCATGCGATGATGTGGCCGTAGCTGCTGGTGCTTTCGTCCACGAACCGCACTTCTTGGTTGCCCAGGATGGTGCCGGGTAGCCATGAGAAGTCGGGCTCGGGGGTGGGCGGGCCGTGTACGGTGAAGACGCGCTTTGCTTGGTCGGTTCCGAGCATTGGGTCGGAGACGGCGAGCATGATTTCGTGCGGCCCTACGGACAAGGATTGGCTGAGTTCCTTGCCGGTTCCGACGAGGGCGCCATCCACGTACCAGTGGTATGCAAGGTCGGTGCCGTTGCTTTTGGAGGCGAGGAAGGTGACGGGTTCGTGGCCGTTGCCGTCAAGGTCGGCGGGTTCTTCCGGCAGCGTGATGCGTGCTTCGGGGCCGTCGTTGTTTCCGAGCAATTGCACCGTGCCGCCACGGGAGTGGGAAAAGCCCAGGGCGGCGATGCCTCGGTGCAAGGAAATGTCGGAGGGTTGGCTTCGGGAAGTGAAGGAATCTGGCCCCCAACTGCTGCCCTCGCGGCCGTAGACTCGAAGGTAGGGCGAGAACGTGCCGCGCGTAATCATGCGGGATTCGCTTGCTTCGATTTGGTTGCATCGCACGTCCTCGAAGGACTGGGAAACAGTCCAAGTGGAGCCGCTTTTGCGGTAGACGTGCAAGCTGCGGTCGTTGTCTGCGATGAAGATGCTGGCGTCGTCGCACACCAACACTTCGTTTTTGGTCTGGGCGATGGCGATGCCGAAGCCGGAGCCGTCGTTCAGGGCCGAGGGGCCCAGTTCGGCTTCTTGGGTCCATTGGCTGCCGCTGAGGCCGTAGATGAATGCCGAGCCGGGTTCTACGGTGTCCTGGTAGTACCAGCCGGGGGCGCCCACAATGAGTCGAGAGCCTTGCAAGTCCAAGTCGTAGCCGAACATGGTCCGAGATAGGAGGCCAGGGTCTGACAGGGTCTGTTTGAACACTGCGTCGTCGCCTTGCAGTTTGTACATGTGCACGCGGCTGGTTTGGCGTAGCGCTTCGTCGGAGATGTAGAGATCTGGCGCGGCGACGGCAATCCAGGAGCCGGAAATGGCAACTTCCTCTCCATAGTCCACGTCGTCGGGGGCCGAGTCCATTCGATCGGCGAGTCGCCACGATGCGCCGCCGTGCTTGTAGACGTATGCGGCCCCGTAGCCGCCGCCGGATTTGTGTTGGTTGGGCGCTCCGATGACGAGTACGTCTCCGTCCACAGCGATTCCGGCGCCAAACTGACTATTCTTGGGGCCCTCCAGTGTTTGCAGGACCTTCCAGAGGCCGTCGCGAATCCCCATCACGACCACCTTGGCCGAGCCGGGAGATCCTACAATGAGGTCATCGCCATGCCATGCTACGGTGTCGCCGAAGCGCAAGTCCTGCACGGGACTTCCAATTGATTCATAGATGGAGAGTTTCGTGTGGCCGTCGGCGGCGGCGGGCAATGCATGGAGTGTGGACCCAAGCAGGACCATTGCAAGAAACAGGTGCTTGCGTCGCCCCGGATTCACCACAAGCTGACCCCGACTTTCCCCTACTTAAGGAGTATCGTCCCTTCGTGCAAGTCGACGAATTCCCATTGCCCCGGCAACAAGCAGCGCGCCCAGAAATAGCCATGCGCCAAGGGGCAACGAAGCAACGCGTTCGAGCCACGACGAAAGCAAGGGCCGCGCCTCGCTGCCGCTTCGATCATGGCCGTGGTCGGGGTCGACGAGGCGCCACTGCCCAGGGTCTTGCTCAAATTGTAACAATCGAATTCGATTCGGGGCTGCTTTGCGGCAGGTTCGTAGTGGTTCCACGAGAAACGCTCCGGTCTCGCTGCACCCGCCAACGCCAGCGACCGCAGCCCAATCGCCGTTGGCGACCACCTGCTCACCGCCGCGACTCGATGGATCCACGTCCGGCTCCAAGGGCAAAGTCAATCTTGGTTCAACCAAGACGGGCTCGCCTTGCTCTGGTGCTCCATGGCCGTCACCGTCCCGAACAACAGGAGAATGAGAATTCCAGCACTCCACCGCAACAACGCCGAAACGATCCTCGAACCCATAAGCATTCGGGGGGATGTACGCCGGGTCGCCAGCCCGAACCTTTTTTGACCCGGCGGCTTGGCCGGCCAGGTCGCCTTGATGCCTGGAACCTTCCCCAAGAAAGCATGGCTTGTACTGGAGGATGGTTCCGTGGTGGAGGGCGAACATTTTGGCGCCCCCGGCACCGCGTTTGGCGAACTGGTCTTCAACACTGGAATGACCGGCTACCAGGAGAGCCTCACGGACCCATCGTACCACGGCCAGGTGCTGATGTTCACCTACCCGATGGTGGGCAACTACGGCATCAATGCGGCCGACTGGGAAAGCGACAAGGTCTGGCCCCGGGCCGTCGTGGTGCGTGAATGGTGCCGCGAGCCCAGCCACCGCGCCAGCGCCAAGACCCTGGACGAGCTTCTGAAGGAACAGGGCACGCCCGGCATCAGTGGCGTGGACACCCGTGCGCTTACGCTTCGCACCCGCGAGAAAGGCTGCTTGAAGTGCTTCGTCACGGACGACGAGGCGGCGGTTCCGGGCCTCGTGGCCAAGGTCGCAGGTATGGCAAGCGTGGAAGCCGACAACCTTGCGGGCGAAGCGAGTGTTCCTGAAGTGCGCCGCTACGGCCGCAACGACGCAGGGGAACTCGTGGACGGAAGCACACCCGACCCCGCCGCGTACTCTGTGGCGGTGCTCGATACCGGCATCAAGCGCAACATCCTGCGCAACCTCGCCCGCCGCTTCAACGTCCTGCACTGCCCCTGGGACACCAGCGCCGAAACGGTCCTCGCGTTCAACCCGGACGCCTTGTTTTTGGCCAACGGCCCCGGCGACCCTGGCCATCCTGACATCATCGCCAACACGGTCCCGGCGATTCGCGCCTTGTCCGAGCAATTTCCCACGTTCGGCATTTGCTACGGCAACCAACTCGTCAGTCTTGCCTGGGGCGCGACGACGCATAAGATGAAGTTCGGCCACCGAGGCGCCAACATTCCCGTGCGCGACGAAGCAACCGGCACCGTGCGCATCACGAGTCAAAACCATGGCTTTGCCGTGGATGGCGCAAGCGTCGAAGGCACCCAACTTCGCATCTGGGAACGCTGCCCCAACGACGGCACCGTCGAGGCGCTCATGCACGAATCGCTGCCGATTTTCACCACCCAGTACCACCCCGAGGCGTGCCCTGGGCCGTGGGATTCGGGGCACCTCTTCGACGCATTCCTCGCTCTCGTAAAGGAAGTCAAGGCAGGCACTTTCGTGGCGGGCACGTTCCCCGGCATCCACCAAAAGGGCGTCGCGCCCTGCCCCGTGGACGCAGCCACCGCCTAGTTTCCAGGCTGATCGGAATCGACCGCTTCGGTGTCGCGCTCAAAAAACACTGTGTGCACATCGTTGCCATCCACCACCGTGACAATTGCCGGGGCTGACGCGCCGAACGTCCGCATCAAGCCGGTGCGGTACACATCGTCGCGAAGGTCGCCAACGCGGTGGCTTTCGGCTTCCCCGTCGGCGCCAATGATGGCAAACACATCGTCGTCATCCAGTCCCTGCAATTGGTTCATGATCGCCGCCAAATCGCGAGCATACACCTCCGCTGCCGCTTGCCGGGCGCGTTCAAAGCGACGGTCCTGAATTCTAGCACCAAGCGCCGTCACCGGAACCACGAGCAGTTTCGTCGCGGCAATCAAGCCGTGCACCGCGCGGTCCACGCCGCGGGCTGCGGCGTGGCTTGCCCCTGACAAAGTGCGGGCCACGGCGCGCACCGGTTTGGGCGTGAACGCCTCCGCGCCCGAGTGTAGCGCGTCCGCTTGCTCCAGGGCCCACAGATACCAAGCCGGTGGATTGTCTGCCGTGCGAGCGCGAAGCCAAAGGAACGTGGCAACATACAGCACTGCGCCGGCGGCGCCCAGAGGCACCAAGCTCGCCATGGGAAGAAACGCAAGCACGAACCCGAAGTAGAGCATGTACGCGCCCACCGCGTACAGGAACGCCACGGATCGGCGCCAGACCCAGATGTCGTACCCTGGCAGCGGCCGGATCGGCAAGGCGCTCGTGGCAAGTCCAACGAGAGCGACTTCCATCGCCTGGTCCACCACGGCATAATTCCAACGATAGCCCACCCACAAGAACGGCAAAAGCAACGCCAGAAACACCGTCATGCTTGCCAAGGCACGAATGCCCTCCACGTGCGGCGGCTCGTCGTCTGTGCCGTCCGCGTCCTCATCGCGCACTTCCTCCACGTACCCAGGGTACCCGAACGGCGTGCGAAACAGAACCGAAGAAAGGACAAGGCTCACAGCGCCGGAACCTAGGAACCGAACCGCCGTCGCCGCTCGGCTAGCAAAACCCAGAAGGTACTCCACGCCGAGGGCCGCAGCCACGAACAGCATCGACACGCCGCCCGCGATGGGCAGGGCACGAAGATAGGGGCCCAACGCATACGGATGCAGGCCCTCAAAGGCAAAGAAAATCGTCACAAGCAAGAGCGTCAATGCCAGCGCCATCCAAGTGCCCATGCGACGCGCCCGCACCTTCGTGCGAAGGGCAAGATAATCCTCACCCACCGCCATCAAACTCTCCTTACCTATTTGCGCTGCCGCCATAGCCGCCCGGCTGCCAAGCGTCGAACCCACCGCGCTGCCACCGGCCGCAAGCGCCGTCGTCGTGCCCACCACAGCCGCAGCCGTACCAAGCTCCGCGCGCGCATTTTGCACCGACACGTCCAGCACAGCAAGCGTCTCGTTGCCGCGCCGGGCCTCCAGCGTGTACGGGCCGTTTACCGCCGTAGTCGTGTCCCAAGAAGCCGTAGATGCCGCCCCCGGAGCAGAAAGCAGGGAAGTGCTCCCACCCGCCGACAACAACACAATGCTTGCGTCCGACGGCGCATCCAGCAAGCGCACATCGACGGCACCCGAGACGCGATCCACGCGCACCACCTCGCCGCCCTGGCTCAACACCAACAAGGGTTCGCCCGGCGCAACCATGGCAGGCTCATCGCTTGGCCACACTTTGACCACCAAAACGCCAGCAAGCAGCAACTCCAACAGGAGTGCCACCGCCAACAATGTCCGAACCGGATCCGCACGTTGCGGGCGACGAGGGGGCACTTCGACCGCCAAGATGGGCCCGAAAGCGCCGCTTGTGGATAACTTCAGCGAGCCGAACAAGGAGGCACCCGCGACCGTTGCCTTTTTTGCGGCCTCGGGGTGCGCCGTCAGGTCGGGGCCGCGAACCTGGCCGCCTGGGAGCCCCTTGATGCCCAAGCGCACCGACGATCACAGAATCCTAGCACGGCCCGGCGGAGCAGTTCTTCGCTCGGCGTCCATTGTTCCTGCGGCGCGGGGAATCGAAAAACACCGAGGTGTCTAGCGTGCCTAAGAGAACGGATGTCAAGAAAATCCTGATCATCGGCAGTGGGCCGATCCAAATTGGCCAAGCCGCCGAAATTGATGCCGGGGCTTTGCCCCTGGCGGCCCCAGATTCGGGCCCCGCTCGCGTCGCTCGGGGACCCAGGCACGTTCGTGGCGGCTTGCGAGGTGTCATTCATGCCTAAGCGAACGGATGTCAAAAAAATCCTCATCATCGGCAGTGGACCCATCCAGATTGGCCAAGCCGCAGAGTTTGATTTCAGCGGCAGCCAAGCATGCCAATCGGCGCGCGAGGAAGGCTACGAAGTGGTCCTTGTCAATTCCAACCCCGCGACCATTCAAACGGACGTGGAAATGGCGGAATCGGTCTACGTCGAACCGCTCACCGCCGCGAGCCTCACGCAAATCATCGCCAAAGAGCGCCCCGACGGCGTGCTTGCCGGCATGGGCGGACAAACGGCCCTCAACCTCGTCTCGGAACTGGCCGAACTTGGCGTGATGGAGAAGTACGGCGTACGCTTGCTCGGAACGCCCCTTGGCGCCATCGAAGACGCAGAGGACCGTGATCTTTTCAAGAAAGTCATGGAGCGCATCGGCGAGCCGGTGCCCAAGGCAACCGTGGCCAAGACCGTGGACGAATGCGTTCGCGTGGCGGAAGAAGAAATCGGCCGCTACCCAGTGCTCATCCGACCCGCCTACACCCTCGGCGGACTCGGCGGAGGCGTCGCCCACGACCGCGAAGAGCTGCGAGAAGTGGCCGCGAAGGGCCTTGCCTACAGCCGCATCCACCAAGTGCTCATCGAAGAGAGCCTGCTCGGATGGCGCGAATACGAATACGAAGTGATGCGCGACGGAGTGGACAACTGCATCGTCGTGTGCAACATGGAAAACCTCGACCCAATGGGTGTGCACACCGGCGAATCCATCGTCGTCGCCCCCAGCCAAACCCTCTCGGATCGCGACCACCAAATGCTGCGCGCCGCGAGCCTCAAGTGCATCCGTGCCCTGAAAATCGAGGGCGGCTGCAACGTCCAATTCGCCTTCGACCACAACACCGGCCAATACCGCGTCATCGAAGTCAATCCGCGTGTGTCGCGCAGCTCCGCGCTTGCAACCAAAGCCACGGGCTACCCGATTGCCCGTGTTGCCACCAAGATTGCGCTCGGGATGACCCTCGACGAAATCCCCAACGCCATCACCGGCCAAACCGTGGCCGCTTTCGAGCCCAGCCTCGACTACGTCATCACCAAAATCCCGCGCTGGCCCTTCGACAAATTCCGCACCGTTGATCCTCGACTCGGAACTCAGATGAAGAGCACCGGCGAGGTGATGAGCATCGGCCGCAACATCGAAGAGAGCCTCATGAAGGCAGTTCGCAGCCTCGAAGTGGACGCCGACAGCCTCGACGCACCCACCGCTTGGTCCGACAGCAAACTAACCGAGCTGCTCGAAGTAGCCACCCACCTGCGCCTGTGGGCCGTTGCGGAGGCCCTTCGCCGTGGCTGGAGCGTGGAGAAAGTCTACGCCCTCTCCGGGTACGGACCGTTCTTCCTCCACAAAATCAAGAACGTGCTCGACGCCGAGGCCGCCTACAAAGCGGACCCCTCGGACGACAATCTACGCGCCGCCAAGCGCTTCGGCATCCCCGACACGCTCCTTGGCCGCGCCACGGGCCGCACGGAAGAATCGATCCACAACCAGCGCCTCGCC
This sequence comes from Thermoplasmatota archaeon, assembly GCA_041601615.1. Taxonomy (GTDB): domain Archaea; phylum Thermoplasmatota; class E2; order JACPAO01; family JAHFTW01; genus JANQNI01. Next base: position 146,568 of record JBFIHX010000005.1, read on the forward strand.
GCCGGCATCGTGCCCGACTTCAAAATGGTCGACACCTGTGCGGCCGAATTCGAAGCCGTCACGCCCTACTACTACAGCAGCTACGATCCCATCGACGCCGGCGCGCACCTGCCTGCCGACCGCGACCCCGCCGACCGCCGCAAACGCTGCCTCGTGCTTGGCTCCGGGCCCATTCGCATCGGCCAAGGCATCGAATTCGACTACTGCTGCGTACACGCCGCCTGGGCCCTGCGCGAAGAAGGCACCGCCGCCATCATCCTCAACAACAACCCCGAAACCGTCTCCACGGACTTCGACACCAGCGACCGGCTGTACTTCGACCCCTTGACCCTCGAAGACGTCATGAACGTCATCGAACGCGAACGCCCCGACGGAGTGCTCGTGCAATTTGGCGGCCAAACCGCCATCAACCTCGCACTGCCACTAGAAGCGGCGCTCGCCGCCCGCCCGGACCTCCCCACGAAGATCTGGGGAACGCCTCCCTCGGCCATCGACTTGGCCGAAGACCGCGACAAGTTCAACCAACTCATGAACAAGCTCGGCGTCAAACAACCCGAAGCCGGCATCGCCCGCAGCGACGAAGAAGCCGTCGTCATCGCCAACCGCATCGGCTACCCCGCCCTCGTTCGCCCCAGCTACGTGCTCGGCGGTCGCGCCATGCAAGTCGTCCACAACGAAGCAGAACTCCGAGACTACGTGCGCGACGCCGTGCGCGTCAGCAAAAAACACCCACTCCTCGTGGACCGTTTCTTGTCGCGTGCCATCGAAATCGACGTGGACGCAGTCTGCGACGGCACCGATGTGCTGGTGGGCGCCGTCATGGAACACGTCGAAGAAGCCGGAGTCCACTCAGGCGACTCCACGACGGTGATTCCGCCCCAAAACCTGCCCATCGACATCATCCAGCGCATCGAGCAACACACACGCGACATCGCGCTGGCACTCGGCACCCGAGGCCTCATCAACATCCAATTCGCAGTCAAGGACGGCGACATCTACATCATCGAAGCCAACCCCCGAAGCAGCCGCACCGTGCCCTACGTCGCCAAAGCCACCGGAATCCCGCTCGCCAAAATTGCTGCCAAAATCACCCTTGGCATGAGCCTCGCCGACCAAGGAGTCCCCACCCGGACCCCGACGCAGAAACTCCGACACGTCGCCGTCAAAGCACCCGTGTTCCCCTTCCTGAAGCTGCCCGGCGTAGACGCAGTGCTCGGCCCCGAAATGAAGAGCACCGGCGAAGTGATGGGCATCGCCATCGACTACCCAACCGCCTACGCCAAGGCGATGGAAGCCGCCGGCAACCCACTGCCCACCGAAGGCACCGTGTTCGTCTCCGTGACCAAGGAAGATCGCCCCCGCGTCCTCGGCATCGCCCGCCGCCTCGTCGCCGTCGGCTTCGACCTCGTGGCCACCGAAGGCACAGCCGCGGACCTTCGCGAAGCCGGCCTGCGCGTCACCACGGTCCACAAGCTCCACGAACGAAAGAGCCCCGACGCCATCGACCTCATCAAGACCGGCGGCATCCAACTCATCATCAACACCCCCAACGAACTCATGGAGAGCGCCCAGATGCGCGACGGCTACCAGATGCGCCGCGCCGCAGTCGAAGGACAAGTGCCGTTTTTGGCCACCATCGAGGCCGCCGAGGCCGCCATGGAAGCGATCGTCGCAAAGAAGGCGCTGCACGGACGCTTCCCGGTCCAGAGCCTGCAAGAATACGCCCGCCGCTGGCAGCAGGTGCTCGATGCGTAAGGACCTCGCAGCCATCGTCTGCTGCCCCGAGGACCGCGCCAAGCTCACCCTGGTCGCCACGAAACGGGACGAACACGAGGACGTACTGGAAGGCACACTCACCTGCACCCAGTGCGGCTTCGTCTACCCCATCGAGGCCGGCATCCCCAACCTCCTGCCGCCCGAGTACCACCTCGACGCAGACGGCAAGCCGGCCCGCGCTGCACAGGCTCGACACGAAGAAGAGTAGGCCCCACAGGCCTGCCTGCCACTGTGCGCAAATAGGGCCCAAAATTGCGCTGTATAAGAGAGCCAACCGCCCTCCCAAACACGGGCAGCGGCTCCCAGAAACAGCAACAGCGGGGTCGCAACGCGCGCGCTACGAACCCTTTATCCAAAGCCGCGGCTTGACTTGGAAATACGGGATGGTCATGGGCGAATCGGTCGCTTTGGGGAGCGGGAAGCAAGCCGGCAAAGAACCGGCAAAAACCTCGATTGAGGACGCAACGGGGGGAATCCTCCACAGCGACGACGGCCCCGCCCGCCGCGAGCACCACAAGGTCTTCGAGCCCGGCCAAGAGCCGCTTCTGGCACCCAACAAGGACCGCTTCGTTCTGTTTCCCATTAAGCACAACCGCATCTGGGAGATGTACAAGCAACAGGAAGCATCCTTCTGGACCGCCGAAGAAATCGACCTTGACCAGGACAAAAAGGACTGGGACGCGCTCGCCGACGGCGAACGCCACTTCATCAAACACGTCCTCGCATTCTTTGCGGCCTCGGACGGCATCGTGCTCGAAAATCTCGCCGTGAACTTCATTCGTGAAGTGCAAATCCCCGAAGCACGCTGCTTCTATGGCTTCCAGGCGATGATGGAAAACATCCACGCCGAAACCTACAGCCTCCTCATTGACACCTACATCTCGGACCCCAAAGACCGAGACTTCCTGTTCCACGCCATCGACAACATCCCAGCCGTCAAGAAAAAGGCGGACTGGGCCATGCGCTGGCTCACCAAGAAACGCGGCGCCACCTTCCCCGAGCGTCTCGTCGCCTTCGCCGCCGTCGAAGGCATCTTCTTCAGCGGCAGCTTCTGCGCCATCTTCTGGCTCAAAAAGCGCGGCCTCATGCCCGGCCTCACGTTCAGCAACGAACTCATCAGCCGCGACGAAGGCCTCCACTGTGAATTCGCCGCCGAACTACACGGCATGCTGCACAACCCTGCAGACCAACAAGCAATCACCTCCATGATTGCCGACGCCGTCGAAATCGAGAAGGAATTCATCACCGATGCGCTCCCCGTGGGCCTCATCGGCATGAACAACAAACTCATGGCCGACTACATCGAATACGTAGCCGACCGCCTCCTAGTCATGCTCGGTGTTCCCAAACTCTACGACACCAAGAACCCCTTCCCCTGGATGGAAATGATCAGCTTGCAAGGGAAGACCAACTTCTTCGAAAAGCGCGTCGGCGATTACCAGAAAGCCGGCGTCATGAGCGGGATCAAAGGCGAAGACAACGTCAAACAGACGCGGTTCTCGCTCGATGAGGACTTCTAAGGGTTCGGTGGGAAGGGGCGGGATTGAGCTGGTTCGGCCTTGATTGGGATTGTGGCTTGGGCGTTGGTTGGTTGCGGCTAGGTGAGGGCTAGCTTTTGGCTGCGATCCGGGTGTTATGCGGAAAACTCGTGAATAACGAGTTAGACTGCTGGCTAGCCTTTGGCGCGACTGACTAGCCGCGAAATTTCGACAGCATAGAGGTTGAGCTTCTGGCGTTCGTGGGAGGCCAGGGTGCGAGAGTGGGCAGTGTGATTGCGAATGATTGCGAGTTCTCGCCATTTCATAGCAAGCGAGTCAACATCGCCAAAATGTGCTTGAAAAATCTTCTTATTGTCTTTTCGCACAATGATCTTGTCTAAGTCTGTGAATTCTGTATATTCCAGGTAATTGCCTCGGCTCCCGTTGCTTTGCCACTTGGCTTCGGCTCTTTCGCGCACGTCCGCGGGGACTCTATGCTTCCACCAACCGGGGTCTGCCGATACCAGCATTTTAGCAACGAATTCTCGCATCATCCGTTCCAGATCACCGATAATCTCAGAATCCGCCCGCTCTGGCTCGGCGTTCAGTTTGGCTTCGACCCAATCGGCCGTAGCTGCTAATCTATGGAACGTCGTGGATGGGCGTGCGGCGCTGGCGGCTTCTGCCAATCGTCGTCGAAGGCTCGGGTAGGCGCGGGAACCCAAGTGGGGCTGACTCCGATTGGCAAGCTCTTGCGCTTCTTGCAAGAGGCCATCCCTCATCATTCGAGCGCGGTTGTCTTGCTCTGATTTGGCTTGCCTTTGAGCGTTTTGAACCAATGTTCGCACCACTCGTTTGCCGGTTGATTGACGAAATCCCAATGATTCAAACACAAACTCCCCCGCTCTTTGGAAAACCTGGTCTTCGAGTTGGTTCGGTGGCGTCACTCGAGCGTGGAGCCCCGTCTGATCATTCTCAATGTTACGGGCGCGGGCTGCGAGGCGTCCCCATGCATCGGATAGTTGGCCGCGAGGATTGCCTTCGCTCATGTGCCCATCGGAGCTGCCAAAGGCAAAGATATTGAAAAGATTCGGGCAGGTGAGAGGAGGTACCCGTGGTAACGTTTGGCACGGAACACATGGCTCTGCAAGAGCAGTCTAACAAATCACTCAAGCCGACTTCCCTCACTTTGTTCGGGAAGCGGCTTAGTTCAGTCGTTCGGCCGCCAATCAGGATCCTGTCTTTCGCTGTGAGTTTTCCATTCGTGCAAATGTATTAGGTGCGCTGGGGAAACCAGAGCCCAATTGGTTCGAGGTTGCCTGTCTAATACGTGGGGGGCCGAGGGGGCATGGTTCATACGTGAATCAAGCGGGAGGCGGGCTACTTTAGCCCTGCACTAGCCTTCGCCGTCTGTTGAAGAATGTTTTTTGGAATTCTGCATTTTTGCGCCACTAGCTGCCGCCTTGCCGCATCGTATAGGGCAATGTTTATGGAATCCCTCTTGGCATCGAAAGCTTTAGCCTTTCTGGAGCACTGAACACGCATGGGTGTCAGCCGCGCGTTTTGCTCATCATCATTGGTTGTCGTGCTGGCATTTGCCGGATGCTTGTATGCACCAGAGTCAGTGGAGATTGAGTCCAAGGTCCTCGGGATTGAACAAAAATCCAGCGATGCGGGGACGCCCCAAGTCGCATTCAATATCACCATCCAAATCACCAATGTCGGAGACACGCGCTACGAACTGCAGATGCACGACTGGTTGTTCAAAACCGACGTCAACCTTACAGCATTCGTTGGGGGTTTTAAGCGACTGGATCAATTTGATGGCCAAGAAAATCCCAGAGTAATTGGTCCCGGAGAGTCAGCCACCTTTGTCCTCTATGCATTTCAACTTCATTCCACCACGGGCAATCTAACAGAGTTCAGCTTCCAGGGAGGCCCCTTTCAGCCGGTGTAAGTCTGCAAGCGCGCCCCAGAACATTGGGGTGACGGTCGGGAGCGGTTCTCGGCTCCGAACCGAGTTCGTCGCGGCAGAGGGGGAAGTTTAGAGGATTCCGGAACAAGGAGAAATTTAGTGGCCGCCGAACAAGGCACTCAACCCGGCCGCTCACTTCGAGAGCGACGGGTCAGTTCGAGTCGTTTGACCACCCCCCCGACCATCATCTCCCTCCACACCTGATTATGTATCTCCGCACCGAACCAATTCTGTGTGGCGGGCTCTCTTACTGGCGATTTTGCTTGTTGGCGGGGCCAGCGCGCATGTGCCGTCTTTTGCTGATGGGGGCGGTTCGCCTGCCACTGCGTTTCATGTGGCTGATCCGGATCAATCGCGTGTATTCTATGGTCAACTGGCCGCCGGCGCGGCGCATTGGTTTCAATTCGAGCGACAAGATGGGGATGCCATTGATGTGAGCGTGCACCTTCCTGCACGAGAGCCGGAGCGCCCGGCGTTATGGATTGTTGGTCCGGGAATGGAGGGGGAGGGGCCGCCACAAACGCCACCTGGTTTGGGTGGGCAGTTGGTGCCTCGTATGGATGACTTGGGCATTGAGCCGTTTACGCCGCTCGCTATGCGCGGCGTGGCGAACTGGAACGGTGTTGCTGGGGCCAACGGAACCTACTTTGTCGCCATCATTGCGGATGCGGATACGACGTACAGCGTGGCGATTGGTGCCGGGGAGTCGTTCACTGCTTTGGAGTGGCTTGCGATTCCTGTGCAGCGGCCAGCGATTATGGCTTGGGCGGGCATTCCTTGGCCGGTGGCGTTGTGGGGTGAAGTGCTCGCTGCAACGGCGGCGCTTGTGGTTGGGGTGCGCAAGAAATTGCCCTTGCAGCAAGTGATTGGGTTTGTTGCCGCTGCTGTGATTGCGGGGACTGCCTTTACGACTCTGGGCTTGGCGGTTCTGGCTGCGGTGCAGGGTGGCGTTTCGGCGGCTTTGATTGTGCCTTTGGTGTTTGCTGGCCTTGCTTTTGCCTTCGGATTTGGAGCGTATCGGGCTGTGCGCGCAGGAAGCGCTTGGGCAGGTCTTGCCTGGGCAGTGGCCGGGTTGGCGCTCTGGGCGGGCCTCATTGTGGGTCCGCTGGCGCTTGTGGTTTGGTCGTTTTGGCGGATGCGGTCCAACATATCGCTTCATGCGACCTAGCTTCGCTTGGTGGTTCACCTCAGCGGTTACGCCGCACTCGCCACGGCCGTTCCGGGTGTCCCTCGTCGCGCCCAAATCATCGCCAACAAGCCTCCCGTGGCAAACATCACGAGCGAGTAGAAGGCGGGGGACAAGGCGGCGCTTGCGGAGTCCAGTTGCGTGGTGGCAAGGAGGATGCCGAAGGTGCCGTTTTGGAATCCGACTTCGATGACGATGGTGCGTCGTTGGGGGCCGTCGGTGAGTCGTCCAAGCAGCCACCCGGCGCTCATGGCGAGTACGTTGAGGGCGAGGGCGGCGGGTACGGTGATGGCGGCTTTGTCCCAGAATCCGACGCGGTTTTCGTAGATGGCACCGGCGACGACGATGGCGAGCACGGCGATGCCGGCGACGCGGAAGGGTAGGTCAGCGGCTGCCGCAAATTGGGGTCTCCAGCGCGCAACGAGGATGCCGGAGACGACGGGGATGGTGATGACCACGAGCACGAGGCCTGCCACGTTGAGGAAGGGGACCGTAGTTTGGATGCCGTCGCCGTACAATAGCGCGGAGGCGCCCCACATGACGAGCGGGGTCATGATGAGGGCGGTTAGGCTGGTGAGGGCGGTCAGTACGATGGAGAGCGCAGTGTCGCCTCGGCACAGGTGGGTTAGGACGTTGCTTGTGGCCCCACCGGGAAGTGCGCCTAACAGCAGGAATCCGAGTGCGATGTCGCGTTCCATGCCGGTGGGGTGGAACAGGACGACGACCAGCACTGCCATCACTGGGAGCGCGAGCAATTGCCCAATGAGTCCCAAGATGAGGCCTCGTGGGCGAGCAGCCGCGACGCGGAATTGGCGCGCGGGGGTTGCCAGTCCCATGCCGAACATCAGCACGGCGAGCACAGCAGGCAGTACGACATCCGTTACGACGCTGGTTTCCAGTTCGGCCACGACGAGGGGAGCGGGGGCCGCATACTAAAGGGGCTGTGGGGCCGTTGTTTTGCGGTGTCTCTTGGGGGACGCGAACCTTGAAACCTCGATGGGTTCTTTGTGCCGGTCATGGTGCAAGCGGTTCGCATCACGCCGGCCTTGGCTGCATTGATGATTTTGGGTACCTTGGCGCCCGCTTCGGTTGCCGCTTCGGCGGCTCGCAGCGAGATGGAAATCGTTGATTTATATCTGGAGCAATTCGATACGTGGCGGGGCGCCGACGAGTATTGGACGACTTTGGTCCTTGATCGCTGCCTCCGGACGGGTGGAAATGAGGAATTGGCTAAGCTTCCGCCTGCTGCAAGCGTGGATGCCACGAACGATTTGATGTTCCAGCATGCGCGGTGGCACGGCGAGCATGGACGGTTGTTGGAGCCGATTTTTACGTGGTCGGATTCCGATTTATACGGCATTGAGTTCCTTGAGTATCACCGTGATTTGGTGGCCACGTTCCAAGATTGGCGCGTTGCACACGGATTCGAGGAACTCGTTGCGTGGGATCCGATGACGCCCATTCCAGAGGCATTTGCGTACCCTGTGGATGTGCCTTGTCGCGCCCGAGAGTCCGAGAACCCGGGCGTACCGCTTCCCTCATTTCTGACTGTGTCGGGGGGCAACGAAACGTCTCCATTCTGGGGTTACACGGCGCTTTGCCAAATTCCTGACGCCAATCGATTGGGCAAAACCATCGAGGGCAGTTGGTACCATGCGGATGTCCATTTGGCCATCGGCGGCGACATGGCGGATGCCGGCTTGACGCTGAGGGACCCCATTTTCTGGCCGTGGCACGTTCATGTTCAGGATATCTATGAGTCGTGGCTGGCTTGCGCTTCGTTGCCATTGGACGAAGCGGATCATCCAGAGGCGAAGGAGGCCCCTGGGCCCATGCTGCCGGTTCTTTTCCTGGTGCTCGTGTGGGTGGCGAGGCGCAGCAACCAGGCCTAGGGACATGAAGAAGCGGCGTGGGAACGGTTCGAGTCCGCCGAGCGGTGGCGGGACTGGGGTGTGGGTCTCCAAATGATTATTCAGTACATGTGGCCGTTCCTGGCATGGCGGACTGGAGTCGGGGCCTAGGTCTCATCGCGGTTGCGCTTCTTGCCGGATTGATTGTTTTGATAGGCTTCGTGGGTGCTCCGGACCAAGGCGACGCGGGGGGCTATCAAGCGGCATTGCAGGAAAAAATCGGGGCTCCTTGGTGGCGCGGGGGTTCTTCTTGCGGCTGCGGGTGTGTCGTTGTTTCTGTTTCTACACGGCGTGTCTAGGCGTCATCGGCGGGGTGCTTGGACGGTGCCGCTTGGTGCGATTTGGGCCGGGTCATGGATCATTGGTGGAATGTCGCTCTATGCAGCCACGGAGTTGGCGGGCTATCATGATCATGCAGCGGGAGCAAAGACGCTCGGGGGGCTGGGGTATCTGCTCGTTGTGAATCCTGTGGGGGCCATGCTTGGCGGCGTCTTCGCGCTCGGTTTTGGGGTGGCCGCTCGAGACGCGCCGCGCTGGTTGGCTAGCGTGTCCCTCGGACTTGGCGGTTTGTCTGTTGCAACGGCGTTGCTGGGAAGTGTTGGTGGGGTGGGGCTGTTGGGTCTTGGTCCAGTGGTCTTGTGGTTTCTTGCCTTGTCCTTCTGGTCTGCTGGGCGCACTTCGGGTGTGGTGTTGACTTTGCAGGTGCCCGCGGAGGATGCCGTCTAGGAATTTTTGCCAGTTGGCACCTCGCGCTTTGGTCTCGGGACCTGTGATTCGAAGGGAGGGGGTGCGCACGCAGGGAGGCAGCCTCCGTCGGGGTGCGGGGCGCACGGGATGGTCGGCCGAGGCGGAGTTTGGGTGGCTTGGATTTGGAGCTGGGAGGAAGGGGGAGGGTCGCGGGGCGTTAGCAGCATCCGGGTGGGCAGTTGCAGTTGGGGTCCATGAATTCACCTCCATGTCGATGTACATCAACATGGTAGACAAACTCTTTGGTGTCGACATACATCGACATGGGGCTTCATATCGAAGGACGGCATAACTGGAATCGTGACAGACGCCGTGCTGCAAAAACGCCTGCAAGTCCTGCGTCAAGGCGGTGACTGCTGCCAAGACCTTCCTGGCCTCGTTGCTCGGGTGCAAGCAGAACCAGCACGGGCAGGGCTCCAGCGGCGCTTTGAGGCACTGGCCGACGAGAATCGCCTCTTCATTGCCCTGCTGCTTCGCGAACGGCCTGGTCTGTGTGCCTGCGAATTCCAAGCAGCACTCGATCTAACCCATCCAACCGTCAGCCACCACATGCGCGTCCTGCGCGAAGCTGGATTGGTGGATGCCGAGCGGCGCGGCCGATGGACGCACTACACCCTAACCACTACCGCAATCGAATTGCTCGATGGTGCGAACTGAGCGCCAACCATGCGCTCTGGCGAACAATCTGGGATTAGCCTGAATTTGGCCCGGTCGTGACTCGTTCATCAAACTCCATGGGGCTCTTGCGGAGGCGAATCATGCACGAGACTGCAATAGATGCCGCGAAAACCGGCAACATAGCCCATATCTGGCCGTAATTTTGCCAAGTTGTGCAACGAACGGGGCGGGCCCAACTTCCAAAATAGGGCCGCTTCGAGTCCTTCCTCCCAATCCTCCCCTGTCGCCCCGTTTTTCTCCGAGTCAGACGAACCCTCGGTGCCAGTGCGACTCTTGGAACAACAGAGACGAGTGGAGGCTTCGGCTCGTGCCAGAGGACCTATCAAGGCCCTGTTCGTGTCTTGATTCTACGGGATGCGTGATGCTCCCCGGCGTCTTCGTCGGGGGTCGCAACGAGCGTAGGCCATGCAGGGGTGCACAATATGACAATGAAGGTCATCAATCGAAAAGGAGAGAGCGAAGAGGTCCGGTTCGACAAGATCCAGGACCGGATCAGCAGCCTGACCTACGGGCTGCATTCGAGCGTGGATGTTGCCGAGGTGACAAAAAAGGTCATCGAGGGAATGGCCGACGGAATCACCACGCGCCAGCTGGACAAGCTGGCCTCAGAGACCGCCGCGTCCATGATGACGACCCACCCGGACTACGGCAAACTCGCCGCCCGCATCGCGGTCAACGACCTGCACAAGCAGACGAAGGAATCATTCGCCGAGACCATTGAAACGCTCTACGCCTACATCGACCCCAAGACCGGCAAACACGCGCCGCTCATCGCCGACGATGTCCTGGAAATCGTGCGCAACAACGCCGACACCCTCGACGCCGCCGTCCGCTTCGAGCGCGACTACGAATACGACTTCTTTGGCTTCAAAACCCTCGAACGAAGCTACCTCCTGAAAGTGGACAACGAAATCGCCGAACGCCCCCAGCACATGCTGATGCGCGTCTCCGTAGGCATCCACAAAAACGACATCCCCAGCGCCCTAGAGACCTACGAACTGCTCTCGCAGGGCTACTTCACCCACGCCACCCCCACGCTCTTCAACGCCGGCACCCCCCGCAGCCAGATGAGCAGCTGCTTCCTTCTCGACATGAAGGACGACAGCTTGGAAGGCATCTACGACACCCTCAAGCAATGCGCGATGATCAGCAAGTCCGCCGGCGGACTCGGCCTCGCCATCCACAAAGTACGCGCTCAAGGCAGCTACATTCGGGGCACCAACGGCGCCAGCAACGGCCTCGTGCCGATGCTCCGCGTCTTCAACAACACCGTCCGCTACGTGGACCAAGGTGGCGGCAAGCGCAAAGGTGCCCTCGCGGTCTACCTCGAACCCTGGCACGCCGACGTATTCGAATTCCTGCAACTTCGCAAAAACCACGGCGTCGAAGAACAACGCGCCCGCGACTTGTTCTACGCCATGTGGATTCCTGACCTCTTCATGAAGCGCGTCGAGGACGACGGCACCTGGAGCCTCATGTGCCCCGACGAATGCCCCGGCATGGACGAAGTGTACGGCGACGAATTCGAAGCGCTCTACACGAAGTACGAAGCCCAAGGCAAGTTCCACCGCCAAGTTCGTGCCCGCGAACTCTGGGAAGAGATCCTCGGCGCCCAAATCGAAACCGGCACGCCGTACATGCTCTACAAGGACAACGTCAACAAGAAGAGCCAACAGAAGAACATCGGCATCATCCGCAGCAGCAACCTCTGCACCGAGATCGTCGAGCACACCAACCCCGACGAAGTGGCCGTGTGCAACCTCGCCAGTCTCGCCCTCCCCAAGTTCGTCAACACTGAAAAGAAGGAGTATGACCACGAGGGCCTCTTCAACGTCGTCTACCACGCCGTTCGCAACCTCAACAAGGTCATCGACCTCAACTACTACCCCGTAGAAGAGGCCAAGAGCAGCAACATGAAGCACCGCCCCGTCGGGCTTGGTGTTCAGGGCCTCGCAGACAGCTTTGCCATGCTCGGCTTGCCCTTCGACAGCGAAGAAGCGGCCCAGCTCAACAAGGACATCTTCGAGACCATTTACTTCGCAGCCCTGCAAAGCAGCAAGGACATCGCGGCGGAGCTGGGCCCGTACGAGACGTTCGCCGGCAGCCCCGCCAGTGAGGGCGTTCTCCAATTCGACATGTGGGGTGTACAACCCACCTCCGGTCGCTGGGACTGGACGACACTCAAGGCCCAAATCAAGCAACACGGCTTGCGCAACAGCCTCCTCGTGGCGCCCATGCCCACTGCCAGCACCAGCCAGATTCTGGGCAACAACGAGTGCTTCGAGCCGTTCACGAGCAACCTCTACACCCGCCGCACCCTCAGTGGCGAGTTCGTGGTCATCAACAAGCACCTCGTCAAGGACCTCCTGGCCGTCGGCTTGTGGAATGAGGAAATCAAGAACCAAATCGTGCTGGGCCAAGGCAGCATCCAGCGCATCGAGGCGATCCCGCAGCACATCCGCGACGTCTACAAGACGGTCTGGGAAATCAAGCAGCGCACCGTCATCGACATGGCCGCCGACCGTGGCGCCTTCATCGACCAGAGCCAGAGCTTGAACCTGCACGTCACTGAGCCGAACCTCGCCAAGATGACGAGCATGCACTTCCACGCCTGGCGCAAGGGCCTCAAGACCGGCATGTACTACCTGCGCACCAAGGCCGCCGCCAGTGCCTTGCAGTTCACGGTGGACGCCAAGGAAGCCAAGGCGTTCCGCGAAAGCAGCGCCGCGAAGCCCGCCGCCGAGATGACGCCCGAAGAGCAGTTGGCGTGCAGCATCGACAATCCGGAAGACTGCGTGGCTTGCGGTAGCTGAGCGCCTCCGGGCTCCTTTTTCCTTTCCTTTCTCCCTTTGAAGCCTTGGAGCGAAGCCTTCCCTTGGTTGGTTTGTATCGTAGTAATTACGAGACTACGGCCCCGCTCCGCCGCGTCCCTTCCGCATGCGTAGGCTTCGGGGAATCGCCGATGCCAGCGCCAGGAGCAACATCCCGCCCAGAGCCATTTGCTGACCAAGCACCGGCCATGGCGAAACGAGCACACCGTGTACTGCCGCCGCGAGGCCCAACCCGAGCGCCGCCTTCACGGCTGCCTTCTGGATGCGCAACCGAGCGAGGCCCGCCGACGAAATCGCCTGCAACGACGCGGCTGTTAAGCCTCCCGCCAGCCACACCCACCAGGCGCCGCCGGGCGCGGAAAGGGCGAGGTAGGCACTCGCCGCGATGAACAACGGGTAGGTGGTGAAGCAGCCGATGCAGAGGCGCAAGCCGGCGGCGTGGTACACGTCTTCCGCGTACTCGGGCGTGTGTGGGTGGTGGCTGAGCCAGTGGGCCGGTAGATGCCGGGTGAGGGGGATCAGTAGAGGTGCTGCGGCAAATGCGACAGCCATTTCATGCGGTGCGGAGCCAAGGCAGGAACAATCGCCGCCGCCCGAACCTCCGCCGCCTCCGCTGCCCCCGCCTCCGCCGCCGCTGCTGGAACTGCTGCCTCCGTCGCCGCAACAACCGCCACAGCCATCGCCCCCGCCGTCCCCACTGCTGCCGTCTGCGTCACAGCAACAACAGCCTCCGCCGGCTGGGCAACAGGTTGGCTCGCAATCGCCGCATTGGCAATCACAATCGCAAAGTCCACCCCCGCAGCAACAAATATTGAGAAGGCAGCAGCCGAGGCCGGCTAAGAGCGCGATGCCACCAAGCACGTACACCGTGATCCAACCCGCGGTCATGGGCAAGGTAGCGACCATGCCAACTAGGAGCAATGCTCGAATTGCCTGCCCGGTTGCCTTGGCGGCTCCACTTGACACGATCGGGCCAAATGGTTTCAAGAAAATAAGGAAAAGGTTTCACCGACGGGATTCGCCGATGTGTTTGGGCTTCAAACCTCGTCAAAGAGGTACTGATCAAACACGTCCATGCGGCTTTCCCAGTCGTTGGGGAATAGGTAGCGCATGGTCATGGCCACGCTCGAGAGCAGCGAGTTGCCGTCTTGGGGCGTGAAGCAGTATCCTACGATGCGCTTGCCGCCTTCGAGCACCTTGAGGGTGTTGTGGGCAAGCACCGTCTGGTTGAGGATGCGGCCCATGTAGCCGTGGTCGCGGCCGAAGGCGAAAACGCTGTTGGCGCTCTTTTTGTAGGTGGTGCTGAGGCCGGGGTGGTCATGGAAGTGGTCCATGATTTCCTGCTCGGTGGTGGCGGTCTTGACGCGCATGTCAAAGTAGAGCGTGTGCATGAATTGCGTCGGCACTTTCATGGCGGTCGAGAACAGCTTGAGGTCCTTGCCTTGGGTTTGGTAGAGGTGCCAAACGTCGCGGGCGTGGTGGGTGCCGAATTCGCCATCCTTGTGAGTGCCTACTTCGGGCGCTCCGATGTTCTTGTCTTCGTAGACGTCCGAGCCGCGTCGGATGCAGTTGAAGTTGCCTTCCACGAGGTTGTCCTCGCCGTGTCGCAGGGCGATGGCATTGAGAATCGCTGCCATGTTGTGCGTGTTGCAGCTGACGATTTGCGTGAAGCGGTCGACGGCGGGGTCGATGGCGTCTTCGTTGATCCAGCGGCAGTAGGGTTTGCCGAAGCCGAATTCGCTGCCTTGGGCGAGGAATCCGCGTCCGGGTTTGTCGTACTTCTCGTAGAACTTCTGCTTGTTGGCAACACCGACGCCGCTGGGGGTGCAGTCGATGACGACCGTGGCGCGCTCGATGGCCTCTTCGGTTTCGTAGGCGACGGCCATGCCGAGGTTTTCGAAATCGGCCTTGACGGAGTCGGCGCAGGCGAGCTTGGCGCCGCGGCGAATCAAGTCCTGGATCTTGCTGCGGTCCGTGAATTGCGGCGTGCGCTTGTTGAACGTGACCTCGTCGATGCCGAGCTCCTTTGCCTTGTCAGCAAACAGGTGGATGAGCGGCTCTCCGATGGTTCCGGTGCCGACGATGTGTACGATCTTCTGCGCCATGAGGAATCCCTAAGGCCGTGGCCTTGGGCGGGCGACTGGGGAGGTGTTGAAAAAGGGTGGGTGGGGAGTTCGGGTGGAGGAATGCGGCGGGCTAAGGAATCATCCTGTTGCGAGGCGTGGATGGGGGCAAGGTGAAAAAAGGGGAAAATGGGCGCGCGTCAGCTCCTGCGAGTGAGGTAGGCACCTTCGCCATCGGCGTAGACAACGTGCGTTCGGCCATTGGGGTCCGTGTCAACGTCGAAGTTGTACAAACTGCGTAGTGGGTCACAGCCAATGGATATGCATCCGCTGTGGCCGTCCAGGTGTTGGTAGCTGTTGCCGGGGCCACAGGTCGTGTCGCCGCATTGGACAAAGCGCAGGTCCCGGTTGTTGTACGTGGAGAACAGGACCCAAGGGATGCCGGTGTCGTTGTACGCCACGTGGGAAACTGCGGGCCCCAGAACCGATTTTGACCAGGGGTCACATCCAAGGGGACAGGAGAGCCCGCCGTCGAAGGCGACGCCTCCCGTGGAGAAGGGGTTCCAGTGTTTTTCCGTACACCACTGGCTGAGGCAGCGGCCCAACTCGGCAGCGCTGAAGACGGCTCCCTGGTCGCTGAAGGCGAAAGTGGAGGGGCCATCGGGATTGAAGCCAAACCGACCTGCTTTCACGTCTTTATCGCGAAGAACCCGGTAGGTTGCTTCGGAGCAGTCCCTGTCGTGGCATTCGATGATGACTGGCTCGCCGCTTGGCCTGGCCATACCGGGGCCGATAACCTCCAGCGAGGGGTAGACAACGATCACGGGCAGGCCGTCGCGCCAGTAGATGTCCGAACGGTCGAATGTCTTGTGCTGGACATTCTCGCATCCCTGGGGAGCACAATTGGCTCCCAAGAGGTTGGTGCGTGTTAGGTCGCCCATGCAGTCTGGGGTATGGCAGCGGATGAACCCGAGGCCGAAGTGCTCCCATCCTGCATAGGCTTGATACTGGTAGGCTAGGACGGTGTCTCCTGTGGGTGAGATGCCGATACGGGACTTGAAGGCCTGTTGGTCTTCGTGGGCGCAGGCGGCGGGGCAGCCATTTCGAGCGCCTGCAACGATGCGGTACTCCACGTCACCTGAGCAGTTTGCATCTTGGCATGCCGTGACGAACAGGCTGAAGGTGCCGTCGAAGAATTGGTTGCCTGCGTAGGTGAGCAGCACTTTGTCATCGGATGTGCGTTGGATCTGTACTCCGTGGCCAGTGTTCCATTTGTGGTGGCAGTTCGTGGGGCAGGGTGCGTTGCCGTCTAGGACGCGACTCGTGGTCTGGTTGCAGTCTGCATCCAGGCAGCGCACGATGCTGACGGTCTCATGGTTGCCCTGGAAGTTGGTTCCGTAGTAGGGGTCGCTCAATTGGTACCCTTTGACGGCAAAGATCGGCGCGGCGCCGGAGGCATCCACAGCGACTTCGCGGCATTCCGCGATGCAGGTCGTCCGGTTGATGATTTGATGGGTCTCGAAGTTGTAAGCTACGTTGTTTGTGGGTTGATCGGGGATGTGGGCCCGAGCGGATGCTCCGGTCAATTCGAGGCGCCACCAGGGTTGGTCTTCTTCCTGGTATGCACCCACGGTGATGGCACCTGGAGGATTTTCAGGGTCGAGTTCGCTCAATTCGGGATTAGGACAACCACCGGGATATGGGCAGGGATCAGGACAACCACCGTCAAGCAAGGAGCAGGGGTCAGGACAACCACCGTCAAGCAAGGAGCAGGGGTCAGGACAACCACCGTCAAGCAAGGAGCAGGGGTCAGACGGGAAACTCGGGGGTGCGGCGGGTCCGCAGCCACCATCGAGGCTGTCGCAGAGTAGCTGCACGCTCTGGTCCACAGTTTGCATGGTGCTCTCGATCCACTGGTTGACGCAGATTCCTTGGTCGCGGCAGACCTTGTGCTCCGCTTCTTGCGGATTGTTGATGGTCTGGAACGGGTTCTCTATCACGCAGGCTAGCGGTATATTGCAGACTTGCTGGTGCAGGGCTGCGCCCACGCCCTCCACGTCCTGGCGCGCCTGGTCGAAGTCAATGGTCTCCTCCACGTCCACGACGACAGGTTCACGCCAGCCGGGTGCATAATTTTCCAATCGGATGGATACTTGGATGTCCAATTTTTTCAATGGGAGGTCGGGGTCGCCGGGAAGCTGCACATTGCGAATCTCCTGTACCTGTCCAGTGCTTGCCACGACACGGGCCATCACATCATTGGCTTGCACATCGGCTAGCGTTTTGCCTGGGGTTTCGATTGGCCATCCATAATGGAGCCAGTCGTGCTCGAAGTAATGGTTCAGGGGCTCTCGTACTCCCCCGGTCCAAGTGGCGCCGCCGTCCATGCTGACGGACACCTCGACCCATTCGACGGGTTGCGTCGGGTCAATATTGGCGGTCCAGGCGGGGGTTCCATCAAAGGTTGCGGCATTGGCGGCATTGTTCCAGCTACTGGTGGATACAACAGCATCTTGGAGTGGGTGGTATCCGGTCGTCTCGGGGGTGGACCGTTGGGTCTGCATCATGTGCTCGACTGCTTCGATGCCTCGATCGTCTAGGAAGCGAACTCGGAACAGTTGGTCCCATCCAGAAGGAGATTGGGTCAAAGGTTCATCAAAAGTGCCGGGGGTGGTGAGATTGCCGGTCGCGATGACCTGCCACTCCTCCACGCTGCGACTCCAGTATGCATTGCAATCACATGGGGCGCGTTCCAGTGTCCACGACACGGTGCCGGTTCCATGGACATCGACTTTGAAGCGGGGGTCGGTGGAGGAATGCACGGTGGGGTGGGGCACGCTGGTGAGGGCATCCATGGTGGCCGCTCCTGCCACATCCAAGCGTCCGGCGCCCTGGTAGTTTGGAATGGTTAGGTCCGTGTCCACGGCGGAGACGCGCAGCCGGGAGCGAATCTCATCTGCGCCCTGATTTGGGTTCTGTTCCAGCAGCAAGGCAACGGCTCCTGCGCCAACGGCGGCACTCATGCTGGTGCCGCTGAGGGCGATGTGATCTGCGTCGTGGCATTCGTATGATGTGCCGGAGCCGACGACTGATGCGCGTGCGGCGCAGATGGCCACGCCGGGGGCTACTAGGTCTGGTTTGAAGTGGGTCAATCCCTTCTGGGTTGCCGGGCCGTAGCCACTGAACCACGCGCCGGTTCCCGGGCCCAGTTCATCCTGGAGCGTAGAAGCGCCGACAGAAAGGACTCCAGGCCAAGCGCCAGGGACGGACAAATATCCCATGAATGGACCGTTGCCGGCAGATGCCACGACGATTGCGCCAGATGCGACCGCTTGGTCCACAGCGTCCCGTAGGGGCCCGTATGTGCCACAGGAACTGATCGGGCAGCTGAGGGCCATCAGGATTACATCGTGGTGGTCGCTTGTGTCGCCATCGCCATTGGGGTCCATGGCATGTACGAGGGCGCTGACGATGGAATGCATGAAAATCCATCCCTGATTGCTCACCTTGTAGCTGAACAGCGATGCGCTGGGGGCGATGCCCTTCAGGGTGCCGTTGCCGGCGGCGATGGCGGCCACATGGGTGCCGTGGCCATGTTCGTCCATCGGGTCGGTGTCGTCGCTGCCGTGATCGTACCCGCCGGCTACCTTGCAACCGGGCCCAAAGCATCCGCCTAGATCACTATGCAAGTAGTCGATGCCGCTGTCGATGACGGCGATTTCGATGCCTTTGCCCGTGGCCGCTGTGCCGGCGGTGCCGTTCCAGACCGCGGGTGCGCCAATCAAAGAGGCCGCGGATCCAGACTGGAACGTGATGTCCTGTGGTGGGTGTTGGGCGAGTCCTTGCGCCACCAATTGATGCTCCATCACGGGCGATACGCGGGCCTCGACCCAGTCGATGATGGGGCGGTGATCGCGGACAACCTGCACTTGGCCAGGCCACTGGGCCTCTAGATCACACGGTGCAGGGCATGCGCGACTGCTCGCATCCAGCAACAAGGTGGACCATCCATCGGTGGCGGCTCCTTCCAATGCGTCGTTCGTGGCATCTGTTTCCTTTGCAACCAGGGCACCTGTAGAGCCAGTGGCCAAGAGCAAGACCAGGCAGAAGGCCGCGATTTTTGGAGCCGAGGAGGCCGAGGCGAGAAACACATCAGGTACCAATCTTGGGGCAGCTTAACCGTTTGCAGTGACTCTAAGGCTGGGTCAAGGAAACTCCACGATCCTGCTGTGCAGGGTCCGAAAGGGGCTAAGATTCGAACGACGCCACCAATCTCCCTAAGTATCTGTGCCGCCGCCTTTCCTGTTGATGTCGACTCTCCGTGTCCTGCTTGTGATGTCTGCTCTGGCTCTATCTGGCTGTGTGGATGGCCTTGTTCCTGGCGCCGAGCCCGTAGGTTCCGCCTCGGAGCAGGCCATGCACCAAAGTGACCCTGAGGATTCCCACGATGGCATGGGCATGCGTACCCACGGCGAAGGACATGCGGGCGGCGCCGGGATGAACGATCACAACGCCCAGACGGGTATGGAGCGACCGGGATTCCAGGAAGGAGAGGGCCGCGTTCCGTCGGCGGATGATGCAAAGTCCTTGCCGCAGTTGTCGCGGATTCGCATCATCGGCGACGAGCAGTTCCGGCCCGCCAACGGTGTCGCCTCGGGCAATGGAACCCTCGCAGATCCCTTTGTCATTGAGGGATGGTATGTCACGGGCGACTTCACGATCCAAGACACGGACGCCTGCGTGGTGGTCCGTGAGAATTACATCGGCGGGCAACTTTCCTTGAACTGGAACGGGCCATGTGTGCACGCCCATCACAACTTCATTCGCGACCTACGGGTCAATGAAAACATCCGCCGCACGGGTTACGCCACCGGCGGCTACATCGAGCAAAACGACATCGAAATCGTTGGCCAACTGCGCCACTACGACGGCGTATTCCGCTCCAACATCGTCGGCCCCGCTGGCCCCGACAGCTTGTTTGATGCTGTCCTTGAAACGGTACCCTACATTTGGATCAAGGACCCGCGTGTGGCCAACATCGACGGCTTCAACCAAGGCATCATCGAGGGCAACACCTTCTACGGCAGCGTTGACTTGGATTTGCATGGTCACCACCATGGTACTGGCTTCTTTGCCCCGCACAGCCACTACCACGGCGACAACGAGACCAAGAAAATGCCCCATGACCACACCCAGCGCTGGACCAGTGTCTCCTTCGTGGGCAACACCGTCATTGACCCAGACGGCTACGGATTGCGCTACGAGGACCGCAATCATGCCGGCGACGACCGCGTTGCGACCTCCGAGCAAGAAGAGACCCTTGATCTGGAGCATGTGCATCATGAGCGCATCGAACTCGTGGGCAACACCGTCGAAGGTGCGGGCATTTGGATCGACGTGCTTGGTGCCGAAGACAAGCAACACACGGGCTCCAACGACGTGGCGCTCTTGGTGGCAGACAATACGGTGCACCTCGTTCGCCGCGACGCGGGGCCGCTGGGCATCTACGGCAGCTACGAGTCCACCGTCGGCATCCTCGTGCAGACGGCCCGCGACATGGACCTCGTCATTCGCGACAACCGCATCACGGTGGACGCCAAACAGCAGGCCTCTTCGGATCCCACTGGAGGCTGGCTCGGAATCCTAGATTCGGATCAGTCTTACCGGGCGATTGGCCTCAACCGCATGACGGACGGCGACATCACCATCGCTCGCAACATCGCCCTCGGCTTCGATGTGGGCGTGGCAGCGGACCGGTTCGAAAACGTAGCGTGGCGTATGGTTGGCAACGACTTTGGCGGCGCACAGGAATTTTCGGCCGACGACACCGTTCCGATGCCGGGAAGGTGAGTGTTTGCTCCGTTTGCATGACCACAACCCATAAACCGGCAGGGGTAACCTGCTTGCTATGCGCGCATGGCCTGTGTTGCTTTTGTTGCTGACTGCCCTCTCCGGATGCACAGGAGGCGACGGTGGCTCAGGGCCCGGTGGCGAGCAAGGTACGAATGGTGTCGACCGATCGAATGTGCCCGCCGCGCCTCTGCCCGAATGGCGTGTTGGCGACTACTGGGGTTACTCGGACAACCTCGGCAATCAGTTCAACTTGGTTGTGGCCGGCGACTCGGGAACGAGTTGGGACGTGCGCGCCAACGACAAGCAAATTGCCCGCTTCGATGCCCTGTTTGACATCAGCTTCGTGGGCCCCACGCGCAAGTCCGACTTGGCTGGCCAACAGGGAACGGAGCCCGTCAAATTCTACGACTTTCCGCTCGTTGATGGCAAATCCTGGATGACGCCTTGGGATGGCGAGAGCCGCCATGTCACGGTGGATGCCCTCGAGGACGGTACCTTCTACGTTCTGGTACACGCCGGAGGCAACGAGAATGGTGACAAGTTTGCGGACTACGTCTATGATCCACTCGTGGGTCATTTTTCCAGCATTGCCTTCTATGAGCCCAACGGCACGGTCAGCTACGCGGCAAGCCTTACGGACAACGGCCACGATTTCACCGGAACCCTGTATCAGTTTGGTGCCACGGAGGTCCTCATCAATCGGACTGTCGAGCGAGGCGGCTACCACATGGAGGCGTTTACGATTCCCGATGAAACCGGCGAAATGAATCTCTTGGCCATCGTTGACTGCCGGGGGCAGCAAGGCGCAGTCCTGTATGCGGTCCAAGCACCCCAGGAAGACGGATCCCAGGCACCCTTCATTCCGACACCCTTCATTGAAACCAGTGATGTGGTGTTTGGTGAAGATCAGCCTTGTCCCGACAGCGATGGGGTTTCCAATTGGCGCGAGGACGACCCGCGAGCTGGAACGTGGCGCTTCGATGCGGTGAACGGTCATGCCAGCACCTCGTTCGTGTTCCAAGCCACTTGGACTCCGCGCACGGACCTTGTCTTCAGTTGAGGGCGCCCACTCAAGTACAAGTCCTGCCTGGAAGTTTCCATGGCCCAGACGCGCTGGTACCGGGAGCGCCTGAACGACTCCTACTTCAAGGCGGCCAAGAAGGCGGGCTATCGCGCTCGCAGTGCGTTCAAGCTCCAGCAAATCAACAACCAGTTCAAGGTCGTCAAACCTGGCGACGCGGTCATCGATCTTGGTTGCGCGCCCGGCGGTTGGGCCCAGGTGCTTGTCGAGATGGTCGGCGAGGAAGGCCTTGTGTTGGGCGTGGATTTGCAAAAGACTCGGCCAATGGAGGGTGCTCGGTTCATCCAGGGCGATTTTACGCTCGATGAGACCCGCTCCCGCATGACGGCGATCCTCGCGGCGGCCGGTCGGTCGGACCTCGACGTGGTGGTCAGCGACATGGCGCCGGACATGAGCGGCAACTACGACTTGGACCAGTTTCGTAGCGTCCACCTTTCGATGCTCGCGGTGCAGTTTGCCGACCTGCACTTGAAGCTCGGTGGGCACTTCGTTTGCAAGGTCTTCGAGGGTGCCGATTTCATGGAGATTCGCGAGATGGTTTTGAAGCGCTTCCGCAAGGTGCGCCAAGTGCACCCTGCCGCCAGTCGCAAGCAGAGCAGCGAAGTCTACCTGGTGGGCCTGGGCTACCGCGGCACGGACATGGCGGGCGAAGACGACGACGGCGAAGAAGAGTAAGTCTGGGTGATGAATTCCCGCCCGGGCGCAACGCAACATTCACTTTCCCTGGGGTCGATGGCATGATGATGCCTTCCCGCCGCGGCCCCCGTTGGGTGTTCTGGCCTGCCAAGCTGTTGTGGGTGCCGTCGTTGGTCTTGGGTGCTTGGATGACCTTCGTGTCGCGGCCGTCCGTGGATGCTCTGGGAGGCGGCGCGTTTCGTGTTGGGCTTCGTTTCTTTGATTCCGCGAGTTGGAGCGCGCATCCTGTGACGCATGGCACTGGGGTCGTGTTGCTGCTGGCGGGTCTTGTGCTCTTGGCGATGTACTTGTGGACTCCTGGGCCTGACGGCGTCGGGGTCGTGGAGGAGTTTCCTCTGTGGACTTTGGCGGCGTGGGCCTTTGCGGCTGTGGCGTTGGGTGCCGCCCTTCGCTGGAATGGTCACGTCTGGGACGTTGCCTTGGATGGGATTTCGTGGCGGTTTTTGTTGTCGCTGCGGGCGCACCCGTTGGACCGCGTCGTTGCCATCGTTGCGCTTGTACTGGCTGTGGTTTGTTCTGCCGTGTCGTATGGCCGGGCGCTGGAATCGAAGTACATGGTGGACGACGGGCGCTCGTCGGCCATGGACTCCTAATTGTTGCTCGTCGCTTGCGATACCTTTGCCTCACTCTTCTAGGCCTGGCCGGCGGCGAAAGCGTACGCCCGCCAAAGCCGTGAAGGCCCCGAGCGCAAGCAATATCCAGGCAATGGGGCTGTTGGTGGTCCACGCGGATTGGTCGCCGGCGGAGAGCAAAAGGAGGGGCCGCTCGGCGCCCACGGAGTCATAGCCGATGCTGAGCGGGTCGTTGGCGTAGTCCAGGTCGCCAATGGCGGGTCCGGCGTATTTGAGGGCGCGTCCTTGGAGGAAGGCGTCGCGGTCGCCTATGGTTTGCACGGCGAGGTTGTAGGCTTGTCGCACGTCGAGGTAGCCGGCGCCGACGCGGTATTCGGCGTCAGCCATGGGTTTGGCTGTGGCAACCAGGATGTCCATCACTTGGTCGGGGCTCAAGTCGGGGTTCGCGGCTTGCACGAGTGCGGCAGCACCTGCAACGTGGGGGGTCGCCATGCTCGAGCCACTGCGGTCCAGGTACAGTGGTTCGCCGCCGCCGGTGAGGGTTGTGGGGATGCTGGCTCCAATCAGTCGGTCGGTGCTGCGGATGTCGATGCCGGGGGCGGTAAGATCGGGGTGCTCGTAGGCCGGAACGCCGGGGCCGGGTTTGAGGCCCATGCTGCTGAAGCTTGCGCGGGCTCCTTGCAGGTCGCCGGCGGCAACACAGAGGACCCAGGTGGGTTTGCAGTGGCGGTTCAGGCTGCCTTCGATTCCGTCGTTGCCGGCGGAGAACACCACGACCATGCCGGCTTCGTAGAGTTTGAACGTGGCTCTTGTGACGGGGTGGCTGGGAGAGAGATCGCCGGAACTTCCCCAGGAGTTGCTGACGACGCGTAGGTCGAAGGCCTTGCGGTTTTCGAGGGCCCATTCGAAGCCTTCCAAGGCGCTGGCGGCGTCCACGGCGATTTCGTTGGGGTCCAGGGCGTCGTTGCTTGCTTGGAAGCTGACCATGCGGCCGTTGCTGTAGACGCCTTCGTAGCGGCCGTGTCGGGGGTCGGTGGTGCCTAGGGCGTTGCCGGAGCCGGCGACGATGCCTGCGACGTGGCTACCGTGTCCGCTGCGGTCGCCTAGTTCTGTTTGCACGCCGTCGATGAGGCCGCCGGATCGTTTGGCGGCGAGGCTTGCGATGATGTTGCCGGCTTGAAAATCGGGGTGCAGCGCGTCGATTCCTGTGTCCACCACGAGCACGGTGGGGCCGAGTCGTTGGTTGCCGGTGGCTTGGCGGACGCGATCGGCTCCCACGTAGGGAACACTTTGGTCCAGGTGCAGGCGTTCGGGGGTGTTGGGCCATGCCGTGGCGCCGAGTGTTTCTAGCGCCGGGATGCTGGAGGCGGGCGCTTGGATGGCGGCCATCCCAAGCAAGGGGTAGCGGTGCACTGGAAGTCCTGCGTCTTCGGCCCATGATAGTGCTGCTTCGAGCGTGCCGTGGTCTGTGGTGAGCAGCCAAATGGGCAATGCTTCGGCTGTTTGTGCACTGGCGGCGGGGCTTGGCGTCGAAATCAGCAACAGCAATCCCAGCAGCAGCGCCCGGCGCACGGTGCCAATGGAGCGTGTGCGTTTATTGGGGTTGTGGATGCCTCTGGCGATGGCGTGCCCGGGCCTAGCGCCTCTTTGCGTCCCGTTCGAATGAGGCGCGGATTTCGGCGAGGGGCGGGGGGTTGGGCCAGCTTCGGCTGATGCGGTGCAGCCAGTGGCCGCGCACGAGGTCGTGGAAGTACTGTTCGTGGTTCCATTCGACTTCGGCCATGCGCAAAAATTCGTCCACGTACCAGGCGAGGTTGGCTGCAAGCGCGAGTCTTGCGGCGTCTTCGTATTCGCGGATGTTGCGCCGTTCGATGCGCCCAGCACCATACATGGGTGCGTACCAGCCGCCTACGAAACAGAAGGCTGCGATCAGCAAGCCGATGACTGCGGCGTTGGCGTTGCGGATGCGGGAGGGTTTGGAGCCGAGTTTGGCAAGGATTTGCTCGATGCGTTGGATGTGTGCCAGCTCTTCGAGTCGGATTTGGCGCACGGCGGCGCGTTGCTCGTCGTTGCGCAGCGATCGCCAATGGCCTCCGTAGGCGCGTACGGCAGCGCGTTCTCCGGCGACAGCTTTGCGAAGGCGTCGGATGAGGGCGGCCCGGGCTGATCGGGCGTCCTGGGCCATGGCGGTGCCGAGTGGCAAGGGTGGTTCAAGGGTTCGCAGCGGAACCGGCCAGGGCTTGGACGGTTTGGCGGAGGGTCTTCATGTCGGCGTTGGTCCGAATTCCGACCGGATCCATGTGGGTGCGGGTGGCCATGAAGCCTGCGTCCTCAAGGGTTGCCATGAATTTGTCGCGGCGAGGCGCGTCGCCGCCGGCAAGTCGCCGCAGGAGCTTGGGTTCGATCCACCACGCGGGAGCTTCTGCTTCGGCAAGGAGGGCGTCGAGCAAGGACACGGATCGGTCGTCGATGCAGTCATCCAGGGCGGCTTGCATTCCGGTTAGGACGGTGGCGTCGTGCATGGCTCCGGTCCAGAGCGGCCCGGCCCAGGCGCCTTCGGCGGGAGGTGTGCGAACGAAGGAGGGCAAGTCGAGTGGGTCGGTGGCGTCGGCGTAGCCGAGGGTCCGGAGGGCTCGATCCGCATCGCCTCGTCCGTCGGTGACGCGCAGGACGACACGCATCCAGTGGCCGCCAAAGACGGACCACACCGGAGTCGCTGCGCGGTCGAGTCGTCCGGCTGCCATGACGGCGGCTCCTGCGAGGATGCGAAGGCCTGCTTCGGCGCCCCAGGGGGTTTGGTGCATGCCGTGCCAGGCGGCGTAGCGGCGTCGACACACACGCGGATAGGTGCCACACAAGGCGGCGGTGTCGGTGGCGGTGAGGCAGACGTAGCCGTTGTGCCGAGTGGCGCGGACGGCGGCGTCCAGGAAGGGTGCGGGGCTGCCAAACGGATCAATGTCTACGAGATCGAATCGTTGGTCGGAGAGGAATGTGAATGCGTTGCCCAGTTTTGCCTTCAATCGTTCGGGCGCGATGCCGTTGCGGGCGCGGGAAGCTAGCATGGCTTCGATGGCGGCGGGGTCGCCGTCGTTCGCGTGCACCACGAGGGGGGCATCCACTTCGTTGGCAAAACGCAGCGAGCGAGCACCGGCTCCGCAGAGGGCGTCGGCGATGTCCAGTTCCCGACCCCGTTCGCGGGCCATGTGGCGCACGAGCAGGAGGGTCAGGTCGCGGTTGCGTCGCATCGCGGGGTTGTAGAACGGTGCCTCTTTGCTGATGGCGCCGGGGCCGGTGTTCTCGGAGGCAGAAACCGGGAGGAGGGTGCGGCCCTCGACCGCGTCCATCAGTAGTAGGTGGTCTGAAGGTGGTCCTTCAGCAGCTTCTCGATCTTGTAGGGAAGCAGGTTCTTGTTGACTGCGGTGACTTCCAAGATGCGTACGTCGTCGCGGCGGCGAAGGTCCTGCAATAGGGGGTTGCGGCTCTTCTTGTGCAGCGTCATGATGATGGGCTTGGGGCAGTCGAGTGCCTTCTTGACGGCGGCGTTGAAGGCTTCCGAGTGCATCTCCATTTTGCCGACTTCGTCGATGATGATGATGTCCACTTCTTCGTCTTCGATGCTGTCCAGGATGGCTTTGACTCCGATGCGGTCCAAGGGGTCGATGTCGACGTGGTAGACGCCGTCGTCGGTTTCGGTTTTGAACTTGGAGTCGAACTCCTTGCTGGAGAACACTTCTTTTTCGCCGGTTTCCCAGTTTTCGACGTAGAAGCCCACGCGTTCGTCGCCGGGGGGCGGCCGGTAGGCGCGGGTGATCATTCCGCCGACGACGAAATCGTCGCGTTCGAGCTTGCGGCAGATGGCGGCCAACGTGGCGGTCTTGCCCACGTTTGGAAGGCCCGTGATGCCGATCTTCGGCTTTGTCTCGTGCATGGGGGCGTTCCTCTCTTGGCGATGGGCAATGCGTGGACTTACTAAAGGAGACCGCACCGAGCGCGGCGAGTTCCAGTGCAAAGTGGCGGTGGGTGATGACGTGGTCATGGAGCTTTGGGCGGGGTTGCGTGGGTCCGTTTTTGGGTCATGCAAGCGCTGCGGTTGCTTCCTGGGCGTCCATGAGTTCGAGGGTGGTCTGCAACCGTTGGGTTGGGTCGTAGACGACGTAGCGGCTGATGCGTCGGGCTTCCACGAGACCGGCTTCGCGTAGGCGGGCAAGGTGTTTGCTGGCGGCCGGGTTTTGGATGCCGAGGTCTTCGCAGAGTCCTTTTTGGTGGATGCCGGGGTTGTTTGCGATGGCGCGGGCGAGGTTGTAGGCGCTTGGTTGTTGGAGTGTGGCCCAGCCGCCTCGGACGCGGGCTTCGGGGGTGTTGGCCAGGAAGTAGCGGTGGTGGTTGATGCGTCGGTCGTCGACAAGTTCGCCGCTGCGTGCGAGGCGGTCGAGGTGGTAGACGGCGGTGCCCCAGGCGATGTCGAGGGCGTTGCGTACCTCCATGATGGTGGCGCCGGGGTGGTCGTGGATGTATTCGCGCACGCGGCGGCGGATGGGGTTTTCGAGCAGGTGTTCGGGGGCGATTCTGGACCAGAAGCCGAGCAGGGGCAGGAGCACGGCGAATCGAAGGAGGCGGCCGAGGCCGGGGCCCGCGTAGGCGAGTCCCAGAAGCAGGATTTTGCCGGCGGCTGTGAATGCGAGCAGGGCCGGCAAGGCCCACCAGAGGCTCCATCCGTCGCGGCTGGCGGCGGTTTGGGTGCCCGCTTCGGCGGAGCGCACGCCTTGTTCGAGTTCGTCTGTGAGATCGATGGGGTGGGGGTCGATGCTGCCGCCGACGAATAGGAACGCACCGGCGAGGGCTAGGAGCAGCAGGGCGGGTTGTGGCTTCATCGTTGCATCTTCCTGCGGGCGTGGGTGCCGTGGCGTTTGTCGAGGGCGCCGAGGATGCTGCCTGCATCTCGGGGGGCGTCGGGCCGACTCGATTGATGTGGAGGTTGTTGTTGCCGCCGTTTTGTGGGGCGGGCGGTTATCCAGACCATGAGGCTTGTGGGCTCTGGTTCGGTGGGGTTGTCGCTTTCATCGGGTGGGGTCCTTCGCGCATCGATCACCGGAACCACATCTTCTGGGCCCCATCCACCCTCCATGGGTGGCGTCTCTTCGTTTGGCGGCGCTGCCGTGTCCTGATGGTCGCGGCGAGCGGCCGGGGGCGGGCTTGGGCTTGGGGTTACCATGTTGGAGGCCCTCCGAGGTCCATGCCGGCTCGTGTGGCCATGGCTTCGAGGTCTTTGGAGGGGTAGATGCGGTTGGCGCCGAGGCTTTGGTCGCGGCGTAGGATGCCGGCTTTTTCCATGCGGCGCACACGGCGGTGGACGCTGCTGGGGGCGCAGCCGAGGCGTTCTGCGAGTGCGGTTTGGTTTTGTCCCGGTTCGGCGGCTACGAGCCGTGCGACGCGCATGTTGCGGTTGTCGCGAAGCAGTGCTGCGGCGGCTTTGTTGGCGACGGCGCCTCGGCTGCGGTCGTACCAGCACATCAGGGCGCCTACTTTGCGGTGGACGACGATGCCTTCTGCTTCTAGGACGCGCAGGTGGTGTAGGCAAGCGTTCCAGCTGCTGCCGGTAAGAACACTGAGCCGTCGGACGTGGATGCCGGGGATGGCTTGCACTAGGGCGAGGATGCGGGAGCGAAGGGGCGTGCGGCTTGGCACGGGGCGGGTCATGGGGGATGCTCGTGCGCGCCGGGTGGTGGCAGCTTGCTCGAATGGCCGGAACCGATTGGGTCGGGCTGGTGGAGTCGACGGCGGGGTTGGTGACGGGGTTGGTGACGAGGTCGGCGGCGGGGGGTGGCGTGTGGCGGTTCCGGCCATTCGTGACGCGGGCCATAGCGGTCGGCGGGCCAAGCAGCGTTTGGTGCGCCATTTGAGCCCCAAGACCCCCGACCGAAGAGCGAGGCGCCGCAAGGCCGCCTTCGCCGCCTCCGTGACCGCTTTGTTGCTGGTCACGGGGCTCTCTGCCCTCTATATCCTACCGCGCAATGGCTTCGTTCCGCCGAACGTGGAGCCTGTGCATGATGGCGGTGGACACGCCGTGTTCGATGCCAACCAAACGGTGGCGGCTGCCATCGCCGAGATGCAGGCTATTGCGGATGCGACTGCGAGCGCCGTGGCTCAGGCGGGCGCCGCTGCGGACGCCGAGTTCAATGCCAGTCTCGATGCGGCCAGTCAGTCCGCCGCATCTGCTGCCGCCGAGGCGGAGTCTGCCGTGGCTGCTGCCGGGAACGCCGGAGGCAATCTGACTGAGGCCCCCGAAGGGTACGTGGAGGGTGGCTCCGTGCAGGTTGTCGTGGATGACGTGTCTGAGTCGGAGTTCCAGAACGGTTCGTACCAGTATGAGTACACGTTCCATGCTCCTGGCGAAGGCGGCGACTACCAGAACAGCAGCAGCAGTTTCGAGGCACGCGGTGGGCTGAATCTGCCGGCCAGTGGTGTTGCCCAGGTGGACACGACGTTGGCCGCTGCGGTGGACGCCTATCTGACGTACAAGACGCAACTCATGGAAGGCATCGTCGCGGAAAACAATGTCAGCGTGCTTCTGGGCGAGGACTACCATTACGTCTCTGGCGCCGAGGGGTACTCGTACTACGAAGCGCCCGACAAAGAAGGCGCAGAGGCGGCCCTTGCGCATGCCAACGCGACGATCGAAGCGGCGTTTCGAGCCGCC
The DNA here is from genome assembly GCA_041601615.1 of Thermoplasmatota archaeon. GTDB lineage: Archaea > Thermoplasmatota > E2 > JACPAO01 > JAHFTW01 > JANQNI01. The sequence goes on from JBFIHX010000005.1 coordinate 176,111, forward strand.
GGCAACGCGCGCGCAGCAGTGAACGCTTCTTGGTCCATTGAGTTGACGCTGGTGGCCGAGACGGAGGCGCAAATCGAAGCCGCCGCCGATGCCGCAGCACAAGCAAAGGCCGACGTGTCCGCGGAAGCGGAGGCCAAGGCGGACGCACAGTTTGCCGCGGCATTCGACAAGGAAGCTGAGTTGCACGCGGAAGCAGAACACAAGATCGACGAAGCGCACAAGGTCCACAAGGGTGCCAAAGCGCAGGTGCAAGCCGAGACCCAAGGGCAAGTGGAAGCGATGTACGGCGCCGCTGCAACGGCCGAGGAGCAATTCACGGCTCGTGCCCAAGATGCACTTGCCGCCGGCGCTGAAGCGGAGGAAGCCATTTGGGCCGCAGCCGACGCCCAGGTCGCCGCGCTGCTGAAGGCGGGAAGTGATGCGGGCGTGAATGTCAGCGGCGAAGTCGAGGCAATCATGTCCGTGGCTGCCGAACAAGCGTCTCGCGCCCGGTTCAGTGCCCAGTACATGCATGACTTGATGGTTCGACAGGCTGCCAATGCTCGCGTCAACGCCGACGCCCGAGCCAGTGCCATGTGGGACGCCGCAGCCTCGGCCGATGCCCGGCTGGATGCGCAATTGGAGGTCAGTGTGAAGCTGATTCTGCGCGCCGAGGCGTATGCTGTTGCTCGCGTGCATGCAGAAGCCGAGGCTCGTGCCCAAGCGTACTTTGCCACGGCCCAGCGACTTAGCGCCCAAATCGACCAGCGCTACCACGCCGAGGTGCAAGCCCTGATTCGAGCGGCGTTCAGCGTCCACTTTGCCAGCCAAGGCAACTTGGATTCGAGCCGGGACCTGGCGGAATTGGTGCGCCAAGACATGAACGTGGAAGTGGCCAAGGACGTGTCCTACATGCGCACGGTCGCCAGTGACTACGAGCGGCGCGAGGCGCTGCCCGAGTATGCCGGCGAAGCGGATTACTGGTATGATCTTGCCAGTGCCGTGGAGACCGACGGCGCGGGGGTCACGCAATACGTCGACCTTGTGTTGCTGCCGGAGATTGAGGAGAAGTCGCAGACCTTTGTTGGCGTCCAAAGAGACCTGACGGCTCTGCAAGAAAAGTGGGCCTAGTCTCTGCCTGCTTGGTGCGGAGGTCGGAAGTTCCGGCGCCGTGCCTCCTCTCTCGTCCTCTTTCCCCCGGTCCTTTGCCCGCTTTCTCCCGCATTTCCCTTATTTCCTAGGCTCTCCCCCGTTTTCTCCTGCTTCCTCCCGTCCTCATCCCGTCCTCATCCGTGCTCCCCCAAGCTCCTCCCTTCTTCTCCACTCTCCGATCATCTCCTCCTGTCTCCTCCAGTTTCCCTCCTTTCTCCTTTGATTCCAGCCGTTCGAGCCGGACCCCATCTCCTTCGGAGGCCCAACTTCTCGTGGTGACATGCTTGACCCCCGAGCCCACGCCCCGACCCGAACCCCAACCTGAAAGCCCGCCCCGCACCCCGCGCAACCGCAAACCTGCCCAAGTGCTTGGCGCCCTCGCAATCGTCGCATTGCTCGTCGGCGCCGGATTCCTGCTCGTCCTGCCCAGCGTGGACGATGCCACGGGCCGAGAAGGCGTCCAGAGCGAACAGGTGCTCTCGACTCCCGATGCAGTGGTGGCAGAAGCGTCCCGCGTCCTGCCCACTTTGGTTGCTGCCGAAAACACAGCGCTCGCGGCCACCATCCAAGCCGAAACAGCACTGGAAACAGCCGCTCGAGCCGCCCAAAGCCAAGTCATCAACGAGGCGATGGCGCAGGCAAGCGGGCTGCAATCCGTGGTGTCCAGTGCGACCGGTTTGGGTCTGCCCAGTGTTCCGGCAAGCTACGTGGTGGGCACGGACGTAAGCGGCTACTTGGGCGCTGCTGGCAGTGTGCCCTATGCAGTCAGCGTACTCGATGTGCCTGGCACCGTGGGCGGCGCCACCAGCCTTGCTGAATCCACCGTCGGCGGCTCGTTTGTCACGGGCGGTGCCGCTCCACGCACGGGCGTCCCGGAAGTGGATTCGCTCATGCAGCAAGCAGGTCTCATCGATGCCGCGTACGGCACGCTTCTTGGCCAAGACCTGAACCATGTGCTTGCGGGACTTGGACATTCCCTGCCGGTGCCCGTTGGTGTGCCGATTCCGGGCGGGCTTCCCACGGACGGCCTCCTTCCGGCGATGCCCGGTGCCGACGCGGGGGCAGTGGACCCCGACGACGAGGGCGCTGCCAACGCTCTAACGTTCGGTTATGGACTCACGGATGGAGTTACGGGCGCATTTGCCGGTCTAAGCAGTCAGGCATCGGCTGTACTCGTGGATCAGGCCGCCCTCGTGGCGCAAGTGAACGAGCTTGCCACCGAGGTGCGAAGCATGGAGGCCGAGGGAACCGCGAGCATCCTCGCGCAATTGGAGGATCGCATCGCAGCGGCGGGCACGGACGCCCAGGCCCGCATCGATGCCCTGCTGGCGGCCCGCGATGCGTTCCAGTTGATTCTTCTGGAAGCACACGCATCGGCCCAGGCGGCGGTGTTGGCGGCTCTGGATGCATCGCAGGCCGAATTGCAGGCCGCCGCCGACCAACAAGTGCAGATTCTGATGCAGGCTGCTGAGGCCACCCAAGCGGAGGCAGTGGCCCGGGTCGCGGCGCTGGATGCGCAAACGCAAGCCTACCTAGAACTCCTGGCTCGCATGGAGGCAAACGGCGCGGACGTAGCGCTGCAAGTGGCGGATGTGCAGGCGCAGGCAACCGAGCTACGGCAACAAGCTCTAGCGATTGCGACCGAACAAGAGGCGACATTGCTGACTGCGGCAGCCAATGTGGAAGCGCAGGCGACGGGCCTCGTGGCAGATGTGCAGGTTCCCAATTTTGTGGATTTGGATGCCCAACTTGCCGCTGCATCGGCGGAGGTGGACCGTGCGCTGGCGTTTGGTCAGGCGCTTGCCTTGGCGGGCGCCGCGGCGACGGTGGCGGTGCATGAAGCCAACGCCGTGGCGACCGTAGATGCACTGCAAGCGGCGGCTCAAGCGGAGGTGGACAACGTGCGCACGCAGGCGCTGGCTTACCTGGATCGAACCACGGATCTTGCCGCCAGTGGTCAAGCGCTCGTCGAGCAGCTACAAGCGGATGGGACGGCGCACCTGGATTTGGCGGTGGGCTATGTAGAGAAGGTCGCTGGCGACTATGCCACTGTGCCCGCTCCGGAACGCCAAGCTGCTGCGGATGCGTTGCTGGCGGATGCCGAATTGCTGCTCGGAGTCGGAACGGGCGCCGTGGACTCGGGCATGCAGGTGTTTGCGCAGTTTGGCGCGGTGGCCCGCAGCGCGACTACGGTGCAAGCGCAAGTGCTGGCGCTTGCGTTGTAACCCGAACCTGTGTTCTCTTCCCACTTTTTCCCTTGAGATCCTGGGCTGGTATGGGTTTCCTGATTTTGGGGTTTTTTGGACAAATCATGGGGATGAACGTCGAAGCGACGGGCGCACACGGTCGATCTTCAACATGGCGCACGCAAAGGATGGAATGGTGCGGCCGGGTAGGGGCAGGCCGGAGCGAAGGATGGGGAGAAGGACGGGGAGAAGGAAGGATGAGGCGGGTCGGTGGCTATGCTAGAAGGAGCGCTTCAGTACCCCGAGTACGTTGCGTTCGTACTCCAGTTGGTCCAGCGGCACCGATTCAGGATCTAGGTCGTTGAGCAAAAACAGATCTTTGACCGTAATTCCCAGTTCCTTGCGCCACGTTTGCACCGTGTGCGTCAATCGCTCGGTACTCGCCGCCGCCACGCGCACTGCAAAACCACCCGGACGGTCCAGGAGGGTATAGCAAGCGAGGCTGTTTGGGTCGCGCTCTAAGCGATTCCCCACGTCCGAGAGGCGGTCCTCGGGAGCGTCCACGACGAGCCAAGCCATCACGGGGAATCCCATCGCTTTGGGGTCCACGATGGCTTGGTAGCCCTGGATCATTCCCTCCCGCTCCAACCGATGCAATCGGTCGCGGGTGGTGGTTTCAGGAAGGTCGATGATTTTTGCCAAGGCCCGGATGCTGATGCGTCCGTCCTCGCGCAGGACTTCTACGATTTTCTGGTCCGCCTCGGCGAGACGTTCTGCCGACGGGATGGGCTCGCCCGTCATCAAAGAGTGGCCTCCAGGATGACACGCTCAGGGGGGCTGCGCTGGCGCAGTTCCACGTGGGCCATCTCTTCGGCACTCATGTCGCGTGGGGGCTTGCCCAGCGGAACGAGGCGGGCGCGACCGTACCCACGCGGGTACACGGCGCGCTCCAGTGTGCGCTGAAGTTGGTTGAAGTCGGCGCCAACCATTTCCAGGACGAGGTCGTATCGTCCATTTGATCGATAGGCGCTGCGAATCATGGGGTCCTCCATCAGTGCGTGCAGGTCCGTGGGTCGCGTGGGGCCGGTCGCCTCCAGGAGCGCCAAGGCGCGAAACGGCATGCCCATGCGTTGTTCGTCCACGATGGCGCGATAGCCACGGATGACGCCACGGTTTTCCATGGCAATAATGCGGTCGCGTACGGTGTTGATCGACAAGCGTAGATCCTTGGCAAGTTCGGTGTATGGGATGCGTCCGTGGTCGCATAGGTTGCCGAGGATACGCAGGTTCAATCGGTCGAGGTTGAGGCTTGTTTTTTTCTTGATGGTTGTTCCCTCCTGGAGGTCGGTTCGGTTGGGATGGTGGTGGTGGTGGTGGTGGTGGTGGTGGTGGGAAAGAGGGCTGTAGGGGAAGGGGCAGGTGGCTCAGTGCCGCACGCGGGCGGCCGGGATGGACTGGGCTGTGAGACGCCGGGTAGGAGTCAGCGCGCCGCACTCCAGGCGGTGTGGACACCGCGACTCGGTTCATCGTGAAGGGTATCCACGATGAGGGTGACTGTGGGTTCGGCAAGTCCCGCGCCCACGGCAAGCACCAGAGCGTGCTCGCGTACTCGATCCGGATCGGAGCCCCGCAGTGTGAACGCAACACTCGCCCGATTGGCAAGGGTCCAAACACGCGTGACACCAGCAGAATGGCAGAGGCCATCCAAGCGGTCACGCGTGGTCTGGTCCGTCGGTGTGGCGGTCACCAAGACTTCATGCGGCATCCCCAATCGATCGGAGTCCAAGCGGACGGTGAAACCGGACACGAAGCCACTTTGCTGCATGCGGTCCAGCCGCGCCTGCACTACGTCCGCGCCGAGGCCCAAGCGAGCGCCGAGCGTCGCTGCGTCCGCACGAGGATCGTCAAGCAGCGCATCCAGCACTTGTTTGCCGATGCCATCGATTCCTTTCACAAAAATCGCTCCTTGCTTCTAGAACGGGTTCGTACGACTCCTGCCCTCGGCACCTTTGGCCATTTGAAGCGGCGCCCATATAGTTATTCCAAGATTGGCGGCGGTTGCAGCCTTGATTCGGCCCAAAACCAAGGCCTCCCCGGAATTTCTATCGCCCCGAGGAGACAAACACGGCGCAATGGGCCCAAACTATCGGGGAACGGCACATCATTGTCCGTGAAATGAATCGATTCATTTCAATCAAATTGCACCGCCTCGCGCCCATCAAGCCAGCCTGGCCCGGGCGCAACGCGGCTATACGGTCTCCATCTCAAACAGACAACCAAGCCCCTGCAATTGGGCATGAATGCTGTCGCCGAAGGAAAGCACCTCGTCTAGGCTTGCCGCTCCAGGCCAATCGTAGACGAAATCGTGGGCGCCGTGCATCGGCTGGAACCCCATTCCCTCCAAGCCGTCCCGGACCTCGCTTGGCTTGGCTCCATCGGAGTTGAACATCACCTTGAGGTAGGTCCGCATGCCATTCAGTTCGGTTCCATGCCTTCATAAATGCTGGCAAGCGGCCTTGCGCCCGGCTCTAGCTAAGACGGTGCCATTGCCCAACCGTCATCCATCACCCCTAGATGCGAACACATGCGCGCCCTTCTAGTGCTCTGCATGCTCGCCATGATTCCCGCCGCCACGGCCGCCGCCGTCGCCGGACCCCAAGTCGCCTACTACGACTACGATCTCCAAACCGGCCCCACCTACGGCGCCTCCGTGGACGCCGGAACGTACCCCGCGCCCAACTGCGCCGACTGCGACGCCTGGGGCCTGCGCGTAGGTGCCGAGACCGACGGCGCCTCCTTTGTCGAACTCGAAGCCAAGCTGTGCCGCAGCTCCTTCATCTACATCTGCTTCGTCGACGAAGACATCACCATCACCCGCTAAGCTGGCCACGCAAACCGGCCTAAGTCAAAGCCGGGACGCGCCACGGTGACAATCCCTATCCCACCTTCTCCTCATTGCGACCCATGCAATCTCTTCGATGCATCGCCATGTTGGCCGTGCTTCTGCTGCTGCCCCTCGCGGGCGCTCGTCCCATCCCCGACACCAACACCACCATTGATCCCGACGTAGTCCTGAGCCCGCCCGGCTGCGACGACTGCTACGACGTCTCCATCTACGTCTACCAAGGAATTCCCTTCGGCTGCATGGACTGCCCCGGTTTGCTCATCCTCGTGGGCGCAGAAGGAGAACTTCCAGGCAAACCAAATTCCCATACCGCCTACGTCTGCATCACCGGGTACTCGCCATTCTGTCCACTGAACTATGTATAGCCCGCCCTCCGCCCCCTGCTGGAACGATGTGGCAGCCTGGCCAATCCTCCCTAGATAACAATGGACCGTCCAGCAACCATCATCCTTCAAGCCCCGGTGCCCCAGTATGCACCTTCGCATCATCCTCAGCCTCATCGCCCTCGTGGCACTCGCACCCGCCGCCTCCGCCGACCCACTCAACGCCATGCCCGACCCTGACGACATAGTCTTCGTCGTCATCGACCCCGACGTGGAGTACAGTCCAAACGGCTGCGACGACTGCTACGAAGCCTCCGCGCTTGTCGCTTTCGGCATCCGCAACTGCTACGACTGCCCCGTCTTCATCGCCGACGCAGGCATCGAAGACCGTGGGGACGGAGCCGAAACCCACGTCGTCGTCTGCTACGCAAGCTACGGCTGGTTCTGCCTCATCGACTGGATCAACGAACTCGTAGCTCCCCTGATCAACTACCCCTAAAGCACCCCTCCGGCCGTCAAGGCCCACACGGGCACCCCCGCAAGCCGCACAAGTGGCCTTTTTCACACCGCCCCCAGTGCCCAACCTGCTTGGACTTCGACGTCTTCTTCTCCATCAGCCAAACCCCCGTGCGTGGCCACACCCCCGACGAGGCCACCATGTTTCGCAATTGGCTGGCACAAGTAGAGGCCGCCGACCGACTCGGGTACGGTGTTGCGTGGCTTGCCGAGAGCCACTTGAGCAGCGAAGTCCAAAAAGACAACAAACACCCCGTCATCCCACACTGGGAAGGCGAAGTCGGCCTCAACTGCGACTTTCTGCAATCCGCCCAGCTCATCTTCCAGCGTACCGCCACCCTCGCCCAACAGGAACAAAACGCCAGGCTCGCCCCCGGACGCGCCGGCCCACTGCGCCACGGCCGCATCGAGGCGGGGTCCGCTGTGATGAACATCCTCCAAGGTGGCGGCCCCATCGCAGCAGCCGAACGAATCGCCTTCTTTGCCACCCTCGCCGCCCTCGACGACCGACCCGGCGGCATGCAGTACAAACCCGATGGATCTCCTCGCCGCATCCACGTAGGCTTCAGCGCCGGCCGTTTTGACTACATGAACCGCGCCCACGGATACGTCCCCCGCAACGCCGTCGAACACGCCATTCCATACCCATTTCTCAAAGGCAAAATCTTCCACGAAGCCACAGAAATCTTCTGCCGACTCCTTGCCGGTGAAACGCTCAGCAGCAACGATGTGCCCCACCGCACCATCACCAAAGCCGAATGCCGCACCGAAAACGACTGGAACACGATGCACGCCACCGCCGAAGCCAACGGAGCCCTGGAACTTCGCGGCGGCGTCGAACACGTCGTCCTGCCCAAACGCTTCGAATTTGAAGCCCTCAAAGTCGTCCCGCAACACTGGCGCCGCGACCTCGTGCAACTCGTTGCCGGCAGCCACGACCCCAGCATCGCAACCCTTGCCAACCAATGGATTCCCTGCCAAGTTGCCAACCTCAGCATCACGCCCCCCGAGGTCATCGAGCGCACCCACAAACACATGGCAAACATCTACCACAAGGACGGCGGACCCTGGCAGCGGCCCATGATGCCCAGGACCGTTATGGTGTTTCTCAACGAAGAGCCGGGCCTCACCCCCGAAGAGCGGAGACTCGCGGCCCAGGGCGAAGCAAAAGAAGCGCTCGCCGCGTACTGGAACGCCCTCACAGGCACACTGGACCCCGCTAAAATCGAGAACGCCGCCGAAAACGCGGTGGTTGGCAACGCCGAGGATGTGGCCGCGCAGATTCGCGAGCGATTCCACCCCGACGATCGACTGATGCTCTGGTTCGATTTTTTCAACCACGACTCGGACCGCGTGGTGCGGAATATGGAGGCGTTTGCAGAGTTGGTGGTGCCCAAACTGAACGCTCGGACACTGTTCGAATGACCACCTTCCAAACCACCCACAGCATCAACGCTCCCGTCGCCGCCGTCTGGAACCTCATCGGCACCAACTTTGGAGATCTTGCTGCATGGGCGCCCATGTTCGTTTCCGCCTCGTACCTCGTGGAAGAAACGCCCGCCGTCGGCGGCCACCGAGTCTGCCAACTGCCTCGGCCTGTTGCCGGCATGACCCACATCGAAGAGGAAATCATCGGTTGGGAGGAGGGTCGCCGCATCGAATACCGCGTCCTCCAGCCGCCCAAAGGAGTGCTTCGGATGAAGAACGAATGGATCATCAAAGCCGATGGGGGACGGACTCTCATCACCCTTCGACCGACGTTTGATTTGGCGCCGCCGCTGGCGGGATTCAAAGCGTGGATGGGCTGGCGCCTGCAATTCAAACCGTTGATTCGAAAGGCGATGAAAGCGTTGGAAAAGGCGGCGCGGCGGCAAATGGCCACCCTCGAAGCGCCCTTGTAGGAGCATTTTAGAATTCAAACGACCACTGTACTTTCGTGGACTTCGATGTTTTCGTCTACCAAGACGAGTCCGGGGCGTTCATCGCCCGCGTCCCCGCAATTGCCGGCTGCCACTCCTGGGGAAACACCAAGGCGGAAGCCTTGGAACACGTCCGCGACGCAATCGGATTGGCGCTCGCCGATGAAGAGCCGCTTCAGTTGCACCGAATCGGCATCGAAACGGTAAGCGTCGGCGCTTGATTGGTTCCAAAACTCCCACGCATCGGCTACCGGAAAGTGGAAAAGACTCTTCGAAGCCACGGCTTCGAGTTGATTCGGCAATCAGGCAGCCATGCGCGATGGCGACACCCGGATGGCCGAGTCACAACCGTCCCTCGGCACTCCGGAACGACGCTACCTCCCGGCACCTTGAAGGCGATTTTGACCGACGCGGGACTCAGCATGGATGACCTTTGACGGGTTCGAATCTGACCCAACCCCTTCAAGCCAACCTCCCATGCCCGCCCGTGGACGCCTCCGCGCACACGGTCCCAGGCCCCGGCTCCGACCAATACCCTCGCAGTCCGCTTGGCGAATCTGAACCGGGCATTCCCACGGGCCGCGACGTAGAATGGGAGCCACTGGTGGACTACCGTCGTTTTGGCGTCTCTGAGACCACCATTCATGGCGCGGTGGCCTGGGCGACGGGCGATGGCGTGTTCCATAGCTTTGGCGGCAATGTGCTTTGCTACGGCCGCTCGATGATGAAGCCCTTGATGATGAAGGTCTTCACCAACGTCCTGAAGGATTGCACCTGGGAGCAGAAGGCGATCAGTGTCGCAAGCCACAACGGCGACGTAACACACGTGGCCGCCGCCCAAAGCCTGCTGGACGAGACGGAATGGGGCTTGATGCAGACGCCGCTGGACGTGCCGCTCGTGCAATTTGGCCGACAAGTGCGCCGGCCGCGCCGCTGGTACCACACATGCTCCGGCGAACACTCCGCCATTGTGCGCGGCTGCAAGGAGCGCGGCTGGCCCCGTATCGGCTACCTGTTGCCCCAACACGCTTGGTTCCAGGAATACATGGATCTCGTCCGCGAACGCCTGAGCACCGATGGCTCCTGGCAGCCGGCTCGCGTGGCCCGGGATGGCTGCGGACTCCCGACGCTCAGCAACACCGTCGGTGAACTCGCCGTGCTGTACGCTGGCCTCGCCCGCGACCGCGACGAAGACTGGATCTGGGAAGCAATGGTGCGCGAACCGGACCTCGTCGGGGGCTTCAATCGCCTCGACACAACCATCATCAAATCCTGCGACGGAAAGGTCATCGCCAAGGAAGGCGCCGACGGACTCCTGGGGCTCTCCATCGTCCACCCGGACTACCCCAAAGGCCTCGGCGTCGTCATCAAAATCGCCCACGGCTGGAACCCGCAAGCCACCTGGTACATCGCCCGCAGCATCCTCGGCGTCCTTGGCTTCGAGCTTCGCAACCCGTACAAACTGCACCGCCAGAAGGCGTTCGTGGTGCCCGGCGTCGTGCCTCCGGACCAACTCGGAGCCTTGGAAGCCGTGCCCACCTGGGACGAATGGGACCCAGACATGGATCGCTGGTACTACGATTGGAAACAATACACGGAGGAACAACCGTGACGGACTTGATTCTGAACTTCATCGCCGGTCGACCTGTGCCAGCGGCCAGCGGCAAGACCCTCCCTGACGTAGACCCCGCCACCGGCCAGGTCATTGCAGAGATTCCCCGCAGCAACGCCGACGACGTGGCCGCCGCTGTTGCCGCAGCCAAGGCCGCCCAACCTGCCTGGGCTGCCCGCAGCATCGAAGACCGGTGTGCCGTTTTGCACCGCATCGCCGACGGGCTCGAAGCGGAACTCGAAGCCCTCGCGGTCTTGGAAACCCGCGACTCCGGCAAACCGATCACCACCAGCCGCACCGTGGACATTCCTCGCGCCGTGCGCAACTTCCGCTTCTTTGCCGACTTTGCCCGCGATTTTCGCGACGAGGAGCACGCCATGCCGGACGGCGGTCACAACGTCACCCACCGCCGGCCTGTTGGCATCGTGGGGCTCATCACGCCCTGGAATCTGCCCCTGTACTTGTTGAGCTGGAAAGTGGCGCCCGCGCTCGCCATGGGCAACGCCATTGTCGCCAAACCCAGCGAAATGACGCCCGCGACGGCTTCCGCGCTTGCTCGCATCGCCAAGGATGCCGGCCTGCCTGATGGTCTGCTGAACATCGTCCACGGCCTTGGCCCCGAAGCGGGGCAAGCGATTCTTGAGCACCCAGAAATTGGCGCCATCAGCTTCACGGGCGGCACGGCTACCGGCCGGCACGTCGCTGCCACCGCAGCACCCTTGTTCAAGAAACTGAGCTTGGAACTGGGAGGCAAAAACCCCACCATGATTTTTGCCGACTGTGACATCGAAACCGCCGTGGCGGGAGCCACGAAAGCGGGCTTCACCAACACCGGCCAAGTATGCCTTTGCGGCAGCCGCATCCTCGTTGAAGCGCCGCTGTATGATGCCTTTGTGGTCGCCTTGCGCGACCGTGTGGCAGATATGAACGTGGGCGACCCCACGGACCCCGAAACCCAGCTTGGCGCCCTCATCAGCGAGGCGCACCGGGAGAAAGTAGAATCCTACATCCAGATCGCACGCGCCGAAGGCACCGTCACCGGCGGCGAACACCTGCACGGCCCAGGTGCGTACCTCACGCCCGCCGTCATCACCGACGTAGGGCAGGACAGTCGATGCGTGCAAGAGGAAATCTTTGGCCCCGTGGTCACCGTCCAACCGTTCTCGAACGAGGCGGAAGCAGTTCGCTTGGCCAACGACATTCCCTACGGACTTTCTGCCAGCGTTTGGACTCCGGACGCGGACAAGGCGCAGCGCGTTGCACAAGCGCTTGATGTGGGCATGGTCTGGATCAACGACTGGCTCGTGCGCGACCTCCGCGTGCCGTTTGGCGGCGTCAAGCAGAGCGGTGTTGGGCGCGAGGGTGGAAAATGGTCGTTGGAGTTCTTCAGCGAGGCGATGAACATCTACCAGTCGCCCGCCTAGCCCCAGGAATCGGCTGAGCCTACATGGACCAAAGCTGGATGTCGCCCACCTGAACCCGAGCGATGAGGTCCACTGGCACGCCGCCGTCCGTGTGGCCCCGGACGTATTCGCCCGGCATGTCCGTATTGCGGTCGTCCAGGTCAAATCCCGGGATTGCGACCTCGATTCCACCCACCTGCACCTTCGCTTCGATGGTGTATGCGGGTCCTTTCGGAAGCGCCACCAGCAAGTTTCCCACCTGGACATGGGCCTCGATTTGGCTGGATTGGAGCGTGCCGAATCGAACCTCCGCGTCGCCGACACCGAGGCTCCAGGATTGGCTGCCCGCGCCCGCGAGTCCCGTTGCCATGAGTGTGCCCTGTCCAAGCGACACGTCATAGGATTGCGCAACACCCGCGGGCACGAGCACCACCACGTAGACCTGTGCCTCGTCGGAGTTGATCCAGTGGCTGCTGCGGCCGTGTGCCGTTTCCGCGAGCATCAACTGCGTTCCATCGCGCCGCAGCACAACATTCGTGCGGTCTTCGAGGTCATGCAAGCCGCTTCCGGGGGACCGAATGGAGACCTGGATGTCGATGGTCTCTTTTTCGTGCGGACGGATTACGACCGAACCAGCCACGATGCAGATGTGCAACCCTTCGCCGGGTTGGGTCCGGAAATCCAGGGTACGCTCCGTGGCACTTGTGCGCGAAACACCAGGTGCAACATCGAATGCGTCGGGAGCGTCGCAGGACTCGTTGGAAAATGATCCAATGAATTCGGGAAACAGCACAGGGCCAAGCGCGGTGGTGGACGCAAGCACCAACCCGATGAGGCTGCTGATGAGGAAGGCTCGGCTGCCAAAATAGCCCATCAGCGCACCCCGGCTCGAACAGTTTCCACGATGCGGGTTGCGGTTGCACCAGCTTCGCGGCTGGCGACCAGTGTTTGGCTTCGAAGCTCGTGAAGGACCTCCATTGGGTCAGCGCCAGAGTTGGCAGATGCCTGTGCGGCATCCCGGGCGATGCGACCACGGTACACCAGCCAACCGCAACCAACGGAGGTGGCAAACAAACCGAGCGCGAGCAGGATGTCTAGGTGCACGCTACACCTCCTGCAACAACCTCTGCACATCGGCAAGGTTGGCTGCGAGCCTGCGGGTTTCCTCAAGCAGCTCCTTCTGGCCAGCAATTGCTTCCTCGGCGAGCTTCTGGAATTCGGAGTTGGGGCTGGACTGTGCTTGGGCTCGTGCTGTGAGGTGGTTGGTGATGAGCCACAAGGCGCCGAAAATGAGGGCCATTCCGGCCAGGGGCACGAGGATATCGAGCTCGCCGCTCATGCGTCGGCCTCCACGGCTTTGGCGATGCGTTCGGGGTCCAGGTTCAGTTGGAAGGGTTTGATTTCGAAGTATTTCATGGCGTTTCCTCCTTGGAGTTCCATCTTTCCCTTGATGAGTCCGGCCGCTTCCAGCTTATCCAAGTGCATGTACAGCAGGGGGCGGCTGATGCCGACGCGGCGTGCCAATTCGCTCACGTGCAACCGTTCGCGGTGCAAGGCCGCAAGGATGCGCATCCGGTGGAGATTGTCCAGGGCGGAGAGCGTGGTCAGCAGGGCGTCGAGGTTCTTCATGGGGCATCGGGGGAACCCGTGTGATGGGGTGTAAGTTCCATATGACAGGTGTCATAGAAAAATATAATCCCTCGGCCAAAACCCTCGCGCCGCACGCAAAAATCGGCGGGCCTCTCGAAGAGCCCGCAGCCGAAGTTGGGTCCGTTTTCAGTCCCAACCCTCAAACCCCGTGCCCGCCCTCGCCGCACCGTGTCCAAGGGTCAGATTGTGGCTGGTTGTCTTGCCCCACACCCGCCGCACCTCGTGTACGCCGAGAACCCGCCCCAGAACGAACCCCGCAGCGAGGGCGGCTGGGAAACCATCCGCTGGGGCTACGAGCGCATGCGCCACAGCCTCGCCCGCGCCGGCCGCGACATCGACGTCATCCTCGTCCACAGCCCCCACTGGCGCACCCGCGTCGGACACCATTTCCTGGGCATCCCCGAATTCAAGAACCTCAGCGTCGACCCGATCTTCCCGAACCTGTTCCGGTTCCAAGCAGACTTCAAAGTGGACGTGGAACTCGCCGAGGAAATCGCCATGCGCGGCGCCGACAAGGGCCTCGTGACGAAGATGATGCGCAATCCCGACTTCCGCGTCGACTACGGAACCATCGCCGCCTGCCAAATGGTGCGCCCCGAATGGGACGTGCCCATCGTCGGCATCAGCAGCGCCAACGTCTACAACGACTACAGCAACGAAGTGGGCCAAGCCCAACAACGGGCGCTTGGAGAGGCGACCCGCGAAGCCATCGAAGACTCGGGAAAACGGGCGCTTCTGCTTGCCAGCAACAGCATCAGCCACCGCCACTTCACCCGTGAACCCGCCGTGCCCGAGGACATGAGCCACGAGCACATCTACCACCACGGCCAGTACCAATGGGACATGCACGCCATTCGCCTCATGCGCGACGGCAAGGCCAAGCAGTTGTTTGACGAATTGCCAGATCTCATCGACCAAGCTACGAGCGAAGCCGACGCCGGATGCCTAAGCTGGCTCCTGTCTGCGCTCGGGTTCCCCGACTACCCCGCCGAGTTGCACGGGTACGGCACCGTAATCGGGACCGGGAATGCGGTTGTGGAGTGGGATCCCAATCCCGACACTCGTCAGGTCACCAGGAGGACGACCACATGAGCACGGGCGTCATCGCCGGGTTCGTTGTCCCCGGCTACCCCCACCCCCTCCTTGCCCGCGACCAAAACCCGGGCTACGGCCGCATCGCCGCCGCCTACGACACGGTCCGCCGCGAAATCGAGGCACTTTCACCGGACCTGATTCTCCTGTACAGCACCCAGTGGCTCTCGGTCATCGGCCACCAAGTGCAAGCGGACCCGGAGCCGGTCTGGACCCATGTGGACCAAGAATGGCACGAGCTGGGCTCGATTCCGTACAAGTTCCGCATGGACGCGGACTTCGGCGCCACCTACGTCGAAGCGGGACATGCCCGGGGCTTGGAAATGCGCACCGTCGCGTACCACGGCTTCCCCATCGACACCGGCAGCGTCGTCGCCCTGAAGCTCCTGAATCCAGACAACAAGTTCCCCGCCTCGATCGTGAGCTGCAACATGTACGCCGACCGCGCCGAGACCCTGGTGCTTGGCAAGGCCGCCCTCGACGCAATTCGGACTTCGGGCAAGCGCGTCGTGGCCATCGCCGTCACTGCCCTCTCCAACCGCGTCCTCACCAGCGTCGTGCCGTTCGAATCGGACCGCATCCACAGCCAAAAGGATGACGAGTGGAACCGCAAGTACCTCGAAATTCTTGGCGGCGGGCGGCTCGAAGACGCCGCGCAACTGGCCCGCACGTTTACAGCCCAAGCAGCCGGCGACCAGCGCATGAAGGCGATTTGGTGGCTCAATACCCTCATGGGCCAAACCAACCAACTCACCGGGACCGTCCACGCCTATGAGCCCATCTACGGGACCGGAGCCGCTGTGCTGAGCCTCGTGCCCGCCCCCGCCGACACCGGGGAAGTGGAGTTCGATGAGGACGACGCAGAAGTCTACGGCGGCGACCGCAACGTCTTGGGAGGCGCGAATGTGTTTGAGGACCCAGACGGCCCCGTGCCGGTAGCTCCCGCGACGGCCGCCGCCCCGGTCAAAGCCCCGTCTCCCCCCGCATCGGGTGTTGTCGTGGCAGGCTCTGCCCCCAAACCCGTCGGTGCCTACCCCCACGCCCGCCGCGTCGGCGACACGCTCTACCTCTCCGGCCTCGGCCCCCGCGACCCCCGCGACAACAGTGTCCCCGGCGGTCCCGTCTGGAACGAGGCGGGCGAGCGCCAAGACTATGACATCCGCGCCCAGACCGAGGCCGTGATTTCCAATATGAAACTGGTGCTCGCCGAATCGGGTGCCAGCATCGACGACGTGGTCGATGTCACTTGCTACCTCATCGACATGGAGCGCGACTTTGCCGGCTTCAACGAGGTCTACGCCAAGCACTTCGGGCCCGTGCAGGCGACGCGCACGACGTTGGAAATCAATCGGTTGCCGACTCCGATTGCGGTGGAGTTCAAGGTTATGGCCGCAGCGCCGAGGGCTGCATGATGCTCATCGACATATCTCCGCCCATCCACCCCGGCATCCGCGTCTGGCCCGGCGACGTTCCGTTCCAATCCGCGAAATCCCTCGACATCAACGACGGGGAACACTTGGACTTGGGCTCCATGCACACCACGTACCACGTCGGGGCACACACAGACGCGCACCGGCACTACGAGAAGGGGGCGGCAGACGCGGCCTCGATGCCGTTGGAGCCGTACTATGGGCCTTGCCAGGTCATCGAGGTGCGGGCCAAGCGAGGTGAGCGCTACGGCCTCATGGATCTTGCAAGCAAAATTACCTCCACGCGGGTGCTCCTGAAGACTGGCACCTTCGACGGGCACGAAGCCTGGAACACGGACTTTGCAGCACCGGAGCCGGAACTGATCGATGCGCTGGCTTCTCGCGGGGTGGTGCTCGTGGGATTCGATACGCCGAGCACGGACCTGTTCGAGTCCAAGGATCTGGCAGCACACAAGCGCTTGGCGGCGACGAACATGGTGAACCTGGAAGGGCTTGTGTTGGACGACGTGGCGCCCGGAACGTACACGCTCATCGCGCTGCCCTTGCCGCTGGTGGATGCGGATGCGAGTCCGGTGCGAGCGGTGCTCGTTGCACCTGAGTAGCCTGGTTATCGACGCGCTTTTTGCCCCTTCGGCGGAAACCACTTGTCATATTCATCGTGGTCCACGAGGTCGAGCATGACGATGTCGCGGCCCTCGATGGTGTAGAAGGCGCGCACGTCGCCCTTGAGGTCGATGCAGTACAGGTTCGTGAGCCCGTATTCGGCTACGAAGTAGGCTGGAATGTCGGGTCGTGGAATCACCTCGCCCCACTGACCATCCAGTTTTATGCGCCCAATTGCCACTTGGAGGCGCTTCCAGATTCCTTGCTGCGGCTTGGTTCCTGCGCTTGCTGCCGTTTCCAATGCGTCATAGCTTGGTTGCCTGCGCGGATGGACGAAGACGGCGGTGGGCCGAAACGGCGGCGGCATGAATTACAGGCGGCGGCCGGTGGCGCGGGCGTTGGCAAGGTCGGGGCTGTTGGATTGTGTCCATTGGACTCCCTTCGAGCCTTCAACAATCATCGCGTGCTGCTCCAAATAGCCGAGGGCTCGGTTCAATCTGGCCGGGGTGGTGCCTGAGCCGGCTTCAGAGAGCTTCTTGTGGATGTAGTACCGACTTACGGGGGCAGGTGCTTCCCGCAGGATGGCTTCCACGCGCTCCAGGGTTGCAACCTGGACGTCCACTCGGGGGCGATCCACAATCAACTGCACAATGCACTAGATGCGAACCCCATAAAGTAGTTTATGGGGTAAGGGACCGTCGGCTATTTTGGTTCGTGTCATTGCCCCTTCGCGCACCCATTAAGACACTCCTCCTTCCCCCGCGTATGGACCTGCAAGATCGCCACGCCTTTGTCTGCGGTGCCAGCGGAGGAATCGGACGTGCGACTGCCCTGGCTCTGGCCAAGCGCGGCGCGACCCTGACGGTGCTTGCCCGCTCGAAGGACGCCCTGGAAGCACTTGCTGCAGAAGCGGGTGCCGCCGGGGCCACGGTTCACATTCTGGTGGCGGACCTCGACGACCGCGCGGATTTGGAAGCCAAAGTCACGGCGCACCTCGCGGCCCACGGACCCATCCACATCCTCGTCAACAACACCGGCGGCCCCCCGTCGGGCAAGCTCCTGGAGGTCACCGACGAATCGGCCTTCCTCGTTCCCTTTGGTCGCCACGTTTTGGCCGCGCATCTGCTGGTTCGGCTCCTTCTGCCCGGTATGGCAGAGGCGGGCTACGGCCGCATCATCAACGTCATCAGCACGAGTGTCCGCGAGCCGATTCCGAACCTCGGCATCAGCAACACCGTTCGTGCTGCGATGGCGGGTTGGGCCAAGACCCTGAGCCGTGAATTGCCGCCGGGTGTCACCATCAATTCGATTCTTCCGGGTTTCACGGACACGCCGCGCCTTCGCAGCCTCAAGGAGCAAGTTGCCGCCTCGGGGGGACGGACGGAGGATGCCGTGGAGGCGGGGTGGATTGCGGCGACGCCGGAAGGGCGCCTTGGTCAACCCTCGGAATTGGCCGAAGCCATCGCGTTCTTGGCCAGTCCCGCCGCCTCCTTCGTTCGCGGCATCGTCATGCCTGTGGACGGCGGTCGATTGCAGGGAATCTAAGGCTGCCTCGTTCGGTTCAGGCGCGCAGGGCGTCCACGTCGATCTTGAACAAGTCCGCGGCCGTCTTCCACGCCATGCACTCCTTTTGCTCCTCGGGAAGGTCCAGCGTGCGCAGGAAATCCACGTAGGGGCCCATGCGCACCAGGGGCCAGTCGCTGCCGTACATCAGTTTGCGTTCGGCCGTGCCTAGGTAGGTGATCATCTCGCGAAGCCGTCCGACCATGAACCGCTCGAAGTCGGCGGTGAACGCGCCGAGGGTCAGGCCGCTGATGTCGGCGTAGACGTTGTCGTTCTTGTACACTACTTGGGCGGCGTCCATGAACCAGGGGTTGCCCGCGTGGCATATGACGAAGTTCACGTCCGGGTGGTCTACGGCGATGTCGTCCACGAGAAGCGGGTGGGCGTGTCGCACCTTTGCGGTCTTGGAGTAGGTGTCGCCGCAGTGCACCATCACGGGCACGTCGCACTTGGCCGCGAGCCGGAATACCGACTCCAGGCTCGGATCGTTGATGGGGTAGGGCTCGTAGCCGGGGTAGATCTTGATGCCCTTGACGCGGCCGTCGCGGATGCGTTCTTCCATGGCAAACAGGTCCGTGCGGTCTGGGCCCCGCCAGCGCAATCCTTCGACGATGGTGGTGCGAGGGTCGCCGTGCAGAATGTCCAGGACCTTATCGACGCTGGGCCGGTCGCAATCTACTTTGTAGCTCGTGATCACCACGGCGTGGTCGACCTTGCGCTCGGCCATCTTGGCAAATAGGTCCTGTACTTGGCCTTCCAAGGGGTTGTCGGCGCCCTCGTGGTAGTTGTTGAGGTGGACGTGGCAGTCGATGAGCACACCAGGGGACCTGCGGCCCCGCAAAAAGGCAGGACCTTCGGGTCCGGGTGGCAGGTGCGGGCTCAGCCGGTGTTGCGTAGGCCCGCGGCGATGGCTGCAATGGTGGACATGAGTGCTGGCCTCGCTTCCTCGTCGCCGGCCCGCACCCGCCGCAGCAATTGGACTTGGAGCAGATGCAATGGATCGAGGTAGGGGTTGCGTACTCGGATGGAGCGCGCAAGTACCGGGTTTTCGGCCAGAAGTGCTTCGTGTCCCGTGGCGGCAAGGATACCGGCGCGAGCGTCCATGAGTCGTCGCAGCAGGGGATCGCCGTGTTCGAGATGCGTGAGACCAAGGTATGCATGGAACACAGCCGGGTCGCATTTGGCCAGCACCATTTCCACCAAGGAAAGCGCTGTTTGCCAGAACGGCCACGAGCGCATCGCTTCCGGCGGAGGGGATTCGGATGGCGCGAGTGCTGCGTCGACGCCCAGCCACGCGGGAAGGCTCAATCGGTTCTGAGTCCACGCAAACACCCACGGAATGGCCCGCAGCGACCCGGGGCCGTGCCCTCCGCCTCGCTTGGCGGGACGGCTGCCTATGTTGAGCCCGGAAAGTTCGTCCACGGGGGTCACATCGCGGAAAAACGGCACGAAGCTGTTGGATTCGAGGACTTCTCGGTACGTGCTTCGGCTGGCCTTCGACATGCGGTCCATTTCAGCGCGCCATGCGGGCTCCGGCGGGGCGGGGGGTTGCAGGGTCGCTTCTAGGACGGCCGTGGTGTAGAGTTCCAGTGATCGGGCCGCGATGCCGGGCAATCCAAAGCGGGCTTGGATTACCTCGCCTTGCTCCGTGACGCGCAACCGTCCCGCGACGGCGCCCGGAGGAAGTGCCGTGATGGCTTGGTGTGCCGGTCCGCCGCCGCGACCCACGGTGCCGCCTCGTCCATGAAACAGCGTCAATTCTACGCCGCGCTTCTTGCAGATGGCCACGAGTTGCTCCTGGCAGCGATGCAATCCCCAGGCCGCCGCGAGCATTCCGGCTTCCTTGGCTGAATCGGAGTAGCCAATCATCACTTGGAGGCCGGCTCCGACGGGAGCGAGGGCCTGCCTTGCGCGTGGATTGTCAAGAATGGCTGTGATGGTCTCGGGGGCGCGGTCCAAGTCGTCGGGGGTCTCGAACAACGGTACGACCGGAAGCCGGCAACCGGCGCGGTGTTGAAGGTACGCCACGGCTAGCAAGTCGCTTGGGCGCGCCGCCATGGAAATGACGTAGGAACCGAGTGCCGCCGGGTCGGCCGCCGCAAGCACATGGAAGGTGTCCAGCACATCGTCGCCGCGTGGCAAAGGCAAGGGTTCCGCTTCGAGCGCATCGAGCAGAAACTGCGTTCGGCTCGCTTCATTCAGGTTCGCGTACTCTGGCACCAGGCCGGCAATGGCATCTGTATGTCTGCTTGCTTCTTGGCGAACGTCTAACGGCAACAAGTAGAGGCCGAAGGTGGCAAGCCGCCGAAGCGTGTCGAGCAGGGTGCCGTCCGCAAGAACGCCCGCGCCGGTTGCGTGCAGGCTGTCGTAGCACAGTTGCAGCGTGTCGTGGATGTCGCCCGCTGTCACCGCTGGCGCTGCCGGTCCTCCGTCCAGTTCCGCTTCCGTGCCGTCCAGTGCCGCCTGCAATCGGCCTCGAAGGTCACGAAGCACGGCTCGGTACGGCTCACGAGCATCCGTTTGGGCACGAAGCGCCGGGCTCGCGGTGCGCAGGCTCAGCTCCCGCCGCAACTCATTGATTTCGCCAAGGTACAAGTGCAACCCCATCCAGCGAGACAGCAGCAGGACTCGGCGCGTGGTTTCAGGTGTTACGCGGGGATTGCCATCGCGGTCGCCGCCCATCCAGGACCCGAAGCGAATGGGTGCTGCCGTGGCGTCTAAGCCCCGGCCCGTGTGTTCGCGCAGCCTTGTGTCCAATTCGCGAAGAAAACGCGGCACCGCGTCCCAAAGAACGCGCTCAATGACCGCCAAGCCGCCGCGTGCCTCCATTTCTGGGTCGGGCCGCTCGTGGCGAACATCCTCCGTCAACCAAATGGCAAGCACGTGGCCATGCAGCGCTCGCCGGGCAGAATCGCGCTCCAAATCCAGCAAATCCGGCCGATCCAACCGTTCCAACAGCGCCGCAATTTCCTGGTGCTTCATCAGCACCGTGCGCCGGGTCGCCTCCGTCGGGTGCGCCGTCAACACAAGGTCGATGCGCTGCTCGTGGATGGCCCGGTGCACCGCCTCGGCCGTAATTCCGGAAGCAATCAGGCGGCCAAATGTCTCCGGCAACGACGCACGCTGCGGTGCGGAGCCGGCTCGCAAGTGATCCCGTCGCCGCCGGGTCCGGTGGTGCTGCTCGGCGATGTTGGCAAGGCTCAAAAAAAGGCCAAACGCCCGCGCCAACTTTCCAGCTGTCTCCGTGTCCACGTCCGCAAGAAGCGAATCCAGGCCCACGGTCGCAAAACCCTCCGCGCGGGCCGTTTTCGCAGCCTTACGCACCGCTTCCACGCGGTCAAAAAATGCTTCACCTTCCTGTGCGCGCAGGACGCGGCCAAGCAAGTCTCCAAGCATGCGAACATCGCGGCGCAGCGGCGCGTGGGGGTCGTCCACGCCAGGGGTAGGGGGGAAAGGGGGATAGGAGCGTCGGAGCAGACCCGGCGTTAGGCCCGACGACGGATGATGAGTGCCACCACGAGGGCCAGGGCAAACCACGCCACCGGCATTGGGGTGTCCTTGTCTCCCGGATTTTCGCCGGATGCGATGTTTCGCAGGGTATCGCCATCCACCCAATCGATGCTGAAGGCACCACTGGCCAAGGAAGCGACGGGCACCCGGGTCTCACCGTAGGCGGCGACCGGCCAGGTTTTTTGCTTGCCGTTGACCTTGAACACGAAATCGGCCGCGTCGCCACCGTTTCGGATTACCAAGTCCTGGCCATCGAAAGTGACATCCGTGACAATGAGGCGCCACCCGGGAAGCTCGTCGAACCACGGAATGTCGGCAGAATCGGTTGCCCGGCCCGCGTCCTTGGCGCCGATCGTGGTGAACGCCGAAATTCGGTATTGGGCGCCGTCCCGGCCTTCGGGGTCTACGAGTGTGGTCGTTGTGGCATTGGCGACCGGAATCCACGATTCGTCGAGTCGCCAGAGCTGGTAGCCGCTTGCACCGGCGGCTTCTGCAAACGTGAACACCACTTCCTTGTCTCCGGCCTCGAATGCCGTGATGCTGGTGCGGTAGCGAATGCTCGCGCCCAATCCGGGCAGCCCACCCGAGAGAAGGGATTCATCGAGGACGCCATCGCCGTCCGCATCCGGATCAAGAGCGTCCGTTAGGAAGTCATTGTCCAGGTCCGGGGGTGTAATCATAGGATCGAGCGGGTCGCCTCCGTGGAAGAACTCATGGCCGTCCGGGTACCCGTCTTCGTCCGTGTCGGCGCGAATGGGGTCGGTGCCCGCCTGCACTTCGTCGCCGTCATTGAGCAAATCTTCGTCGAAATCTGCGATGGTGGGATCTGTTCCGTACAACGTGCCTTCCTCGCCGTCGCTAAGGCCGTCTCGATCCGTGTCGAAGTACGCTGGGTCGGTGTGATGGACCTCGACTTCGTCGCCGTCGTTCAAGCGA
Source organism: Thermoplasmatota archaeon (assembly GCA_041601615.1). Classification (GTDB taxonomy): domain Archaea; phylum Thermoplasmatota; class E2; order JACPAO01; family JAHFTW01; genus JANQNI01. Next base: position 198,890 of record JBFIHX010000005.1, read on the forward strand.
TCGTCGTCGCTGTCCAGGAGCGTCGGATCCGTATGCCAAATCGTCACTTCGTCATAGTCGGAGAGGCGGTCGCCGTCCGAATCCACCTTCATGGGGTCCGTCTTGTATCGGTGGACCTCCTCGCCGTCCAACAAGCCGTCCTTGTCGGAGTCAGGATCCCATGGGTTCGTTTTCCACTCAAAGATCTCGTACGGGTCCTCTAGGCCGTCGTCGTCGCTGTCCTTGGTGGTCGGATCGGATGCACCATCGCGGAGCTCCCAGTCGTCGCTCAAGCCGTCGCCGTCGCTGTCCTTAGAGTTGGGATCTGTGCCCAGTTCCAAGATTTCCTTGTCATCCGTCAATGAGTCGCCGTCGCTGTCCTTGGATAGAGGATCCGTCGGATTGTTGCCCCAAGCATTGTTGCGCGCCCCCGTTACTTCCTCGCCGTCGGTGAGGCCGTCGCCGTCGGTATCGGGCTTCAGCGGGTTGGTGTTCCGAGTGACTTCGTCACCATCCAGCAAGCCATCGTCATCCGTATCGGAGTCCAATGGATCGGTTTTCAGGGCGTTGGGTTGTTCTTGACCATCGAGCAAACCGTCCCCGTCGGTATCAGCAACCAGTGGGTTGGTGGTGCTCCAAACTTCGATCTCGTCGCGGATGCCATCGGCGTCAGTGTCCGCCTTCGTAGGGTCGGTCCCGAAGCCACCATCGAAATTCGTACGGTACGGGTCGCGGCATTCTTCCCTGTTTTTGTGCTTGACTTCTTGGCAATCGGACAAGGAGTCCTTGTCGGTGTCCCACGTTTTGGGATCCGTCCCGAGGGCCTTTTCGTGGGCGTCGGACAAGCCGTCCCCGTCCGTGTCCGGGCCTTCGGTCACCGAAAAAATCAGCTCAAGAGAAGCAATTCGGGTGTCTGCGCGCCCATCGATGCTGGTCGCCTTGAACATCAAAGTCGACTCGAAGCGACCAATCACTTCGGGCACCTGGACCGTCAAATCAAATCGATACGTTCCCTCGAACACGTCCGGGAAAGCCGCGCCCTCGCCCATTTGGACGGGTCCCCGCACTTGTTGTGTGCCCTCACGGCGCAGTGTCACCGTTGTGGGCCAAGTCGCTTTGCCGGCGGCCGTGTCGTACGACATGAGGATGTCTGCCGCGTCCTCGCTTACACCGCCATCCAAAACTACGGTTCCTTGAAAATGAACAGTCTCTCCGCCCATAAGCTCGGCAAAATTGGAGACAATGCTGGCTTTGATGACAAGGTCATCGGCTGCCTGCGCAGGGCCGGCAAGCATCAGGATGGCGGCCACTAGGACCGAGGCGCATCGCATCGCTGGTGCCATGGATGAGGCGCGATTAAGCGCATGCCCGGTTGAGCGGCGCTTGTTTAAGGCGGTCGACGCGGTACGGAGAGAACCCGAGTTCACGCCCGTGCCTCAGCTTCATCCTATCAGGCCTTATCGGCGTAAGATTAAGAGGGAAGAAAGCGGCCGAAGGGGGCATATATGCTGCCCGAAAGGCGTCATCGCCACCGTGCTTACAGCACGATGTCGATGTCTAGCCTTTCGGCAATCCCTCCAAGGTCCGAGCTACAGCTCGAACCTCGGAGTCCGCTTGGCGCTTGGTCAGCCCCCTAAGCTCGTCGCTACGCGACTCGCTCAGGGTCCGCTCGGCGCTGC
>JBFIHX010000006.1:0-179352 GCA_041601615.1 Thermoplasmatota archaeon
CGAAGGCGCGGTCGCGTTTTTTCGGGGGCTCACCCCGGGGCCGCGCAAGGCCCTTCGCTTGGCTCTTGAGCAGTTGCGCGATGATCCGTCAGGAAAACGGCATGGCCTGGACGTGAAAAAACTAGAAGGCGACCACGCAACGGGGTTATCCCGCCTCCGAGTCGGCCAACAACGCGTAATTTTTGGAATCAAGGGCAATATTATCCGAGTCACGCGAATCATGCAGCGTTCAGATGGATATGATTGGCTCCGGGACGATTAACGAGGAAATCTAACAAGTCACTCAACCCGACTCCTCCGCTTCGCTCCGGAGCGGGTCAGTTCGACCGTTAGCTACCCCGCCCAGGAATCCAGCACATCCATTAAAGCACCTGAGCCACCCCTATTCTGGCCCGTCCACCGCGTCAAAACGCGAATGCAGCTCCACGGGATCGCGCCTGCGCAGTCGTAGGTTCAGCATTTCGACTCCTAGTGCAAATGCCATGGCGAAGTAGACGTAGCCCTTGGGGATGTGTTGGTCGAATCCTTCTGCGACGAGCAATACGCCGATCAGGACGAGGAAGCTGAGTGCTAACATCTTGACGGTGGGGTGGTCGTGGACGAAACTCGCGATGGGTTTGGCGGCTACGAGCATGACGCCGATGGCGATGATGACGGCTGCGATCATCACGGCAAGGATGTCGGTCATGCCTACGGCGGTGATGACGGAGTCGAGGCTGAACACCATGTCGAGCAGGACGATTTGCACGAGCACGGCCATGAGTTTGGCGTGGACTCGGGTGGAAGCGTGGCCCTGTGGCGCCTCGAGGTTTTCGTGGATTTCGTGCGTTGCTTTTGCGATTAGGAACAAGCCGCCCAGGAGCAGGACGAGGTCACGTCCGCTGATTTCGAATTCAAGGACGGAGAAGAGCGGGGCGGTCAATCCGATGACCCACGCGAGCGACAGGAGCAACAGGATGCGGAACACCATGGCAAGAAGGAGGCCGATTCTGCGGGCTTTGTCGCGTTGCTCGGGGGGAAGTTTTTGGGCAAGAATGCTGATGAAGACGATGTTGTCGATGCCGAGGACAATTTCCAGGGCGGTGAGCGTGAGGAGGGCGAGCCATGCCTCCGGTGAACTGAGAAGTTCTAGGACCACGGCGCGGGATGGCGTGGCCTACTTGTGGGCTTTGGGGGCCGCGCGGGCTATGTCCGCTACTTGGCAGAATTGGCTACGTTGTTGGATTCGGATGATGCCGAAGCTCAGCGCGTGGCCAATTTGAACGCCAAGTCTGACTTGGCGCAGCTTGGCCCAGTGCCGGGGTCGGCAGTGCTTGTAGGGACCAGCGTCCGGCGGTTCCGTGGGGCCGGGTGTTTGCTAGGAACACGGAGGCCCATCGAGCAGCGCCCGCACACGGACCACCTTGGACGACGGTTTCGCTTGCGGCGGAAGGGTGGCAATCGGCGCTGAGCAAGGTTCAACGGGGGATCGCTGCATCGACGTTCATGGCAAGTCTGGCCCCCTACCTGAATTTCAACGGCAACTGCGAGGAAGCCATGACTTTCTACGCTGCCGCTTTTGATGCGGAGATGACGATGATGATGCGTTTCAAGGAGATGCCCATGGAGGGAATGGTCGTCCCCAAGGAGCACGAGAATCTCATCATCCACGCGTCGTTCTTGGTGGGCTCCGGGCCCATTATGGCCTCGGACGTCATGCCAGGAAGCTCCAATCCGCTCGTGGTTGGCAACAACAATTATATCTCCATCGCGCCCGATTCCAGGGGCCACGCGGACCACTTGTTCAGGGCGCTCTCTGCGGGGGGCACCGTGGAAATGGCGATGCACGACGCCGAGTGGGGCGACTACTTTGGCTCCTTCAAGGACAAATTCGACGTTCACTGGATGATCAACCTGGGACCCTCGAAGTAGCGTGCACACCACCAACTACGCGAGCACGTTCATCGAGGTTGCAGAGGATTGCCCCGCCACCGGGGCCGAAATTCCCGCTCAGCGAGGGGGCAAAGAAACGGTGGCCACGTTGCAGTTCCAAATGGTCGCTGAAGCGCCATACACGTTCACCTCTGACGAAGTTTTGTTCGGGGTCTTTGCTGATCGCAATGGCATTGCGGAGGCCAACCGGCCAGTGGCTCGCGCCGAGTTTTTCAGCAAGGGACAACCCTGCTTCCGAGCCTCGCCTTTGACCAAGCGCTACGGCTGGGGCGTGCACAGCGACGCGGAGGGTCGCATTGCCTTGGTTGCAATGGATTCCGCCGAGTATTCCGCGCTGGCCTCCGACGACTGCTTGCAGCATGTGAAGGCGATGCGGTCGAAGCGAGCGTAAGTGCAAGGGCTTCTGACTGAGCAGTTTTTTCCGAGTCTCCCATGACCGGCCTATGATGGACGCTGCGGCCTCCACCCCTGACGCGTACGTGGCTGGCCTCACGGGCTGGCAGGCCGTAGTCGTCCGGCAGCTGCGCGCTGTCGCTACGTCCTTGCCAAGATTGGATGAGACCATCAAGTGGGGACACTTGGTGTACGCCTGCAACGGACCCGCCTTGCTGATCCGCGCCGACGACGAATCGGTCCAGTTTGGCTTCTGGCGAGGCTCGCGGTTGCGCGAAATTGAGCCGGGATTGAAGCCTGGCGGGAAGTATGAGATGGCAAAATTTGTCATCACCGCGCCGCCCGGGCCGGACCCAGCGACCTTGGAGGCGCTTTGCCGGGAGGCGATTCGGTTGAACCTGGAATTGGGCAATCCGCAGGACGCGGCTCGGAAGTGACGCTTGCAAAAGGGCCGCTTAGCGTTCGTTGGCGCCTTTTCCCTCGATGATTTTGCTGCGCGATTTGGCGATGCGGGCGATTCGCGTTTCGGATTTCTTGGCGCCTTTGAGCAAAATCTCGTAGCTGCGCTGCCGTCCTGGCGTCAAGGCATGGAACGCTTCGGCCATTTCCGGGTCCGCATCTAGGGCCTCCACCATTTCTTCCGGCAAATCCAATTCGTGTTTTTCGCGCGGCGGCTGAACGCCTGCTTCTGCGTAGCCGATTGCTTCTTTGAGGTAGGCGCGCACGGTCGCTTCCATGGCGTGGATTTGGGTGTTGTCCGTGAACCGAAGCACGCCCGCGTTCTTCGTATTGGGACCCGCCAGTTCCAATATTCCTTCTGGGTCCTTCATCAATGCGGCATTGAAGAAGGTCAGTCGATAGTCTTCGCGGAAAGCCCCGAGAATGGCGATGTTGCGGCCGTCGTGAACGTAGCAGGGGTGGCCCCATTTGACTTCCTCGGACAAGCCCATGTCAAGGCAGATTCGTCGGGCACTGGCTAGGCCTTCGTGCCATCGTTTTGTGGAGCATTCGGCGGTTGCAAAGCGTTCGCAGCGGCCGCACCCGAGGTCGAAGTAGTCTTGAATTTCAGTAATCATTGCCATGAATGTGCTCCAAGGTTTTGATTCGAATCGTTGCTAGGCATGAGATTTCGCGCCTCGCCATTTTCGTATCCATGGGGCCACGAGCATGTAGGTGCCGGACAAGGTGAGCGCGAACAGAAACGGCAGGGGCGTGTAGATCCACGGGGATTCGATGTTTCCTTGCGCCGAGGCGATGCCGGCGGGTATCATGGAGATGAGGAAGAGCCCCGCGCCGATGCGGTGGCCTTTTCGGAGGAGTTTTTCGAATTTCATGGGCTCACGACCTTGGCGAGGCGGTCCAGGCGCCATTGGTGGCGCGATCCGTCTGTGAATTTGCCGGGCTCGTCCATGCCGACGCTGAGCATGCCCTTCATCGCCATGCCCATGGGGTATTTCGAGGTCAGCCGAAGCATGGTTTGGTGTCCGACTGCGATGAATTCGTAGGTTTCTTCGATGGCAAACAGTTTGCTTGCCGCGCCCTTTCCGTAGCACATCGTCATGGTCAATCGCGTCGGCGCGTTCACTTCTTGGTATTCGCCGTGGAAGTGGCTTTTCTTACCCTTGGTGTCGGTTTCAATGAAGTGCCATGTTCCTCCGGTTCGGGCTTCCATCGCCTTCGCTTCCAATGTCGCGCCGGAGGAGGCCCACCAGGAAGCAACCCGGACAGGGTCGGTGAATGCTGCAAACACTTGGCTTGGCGTCGCATCATAGGTCCGTTCGAAAGTGACCTCCTTCTTGCCCGTGAGGGCATACGTGGTTTGGCTGCCTGCAACATTGCGCCATTCAGCGGTTTTGGTATCAGTCATGGAGTCTCCGGGGGAAGGACGGCTGCGAGTCGGTCGAGTCGTTCGGATTGATCGTGGACGTAGCGGCGCACCCATTGGTCTAGCTCGCGCAGGGAGCCGGGTCGAATCGAATACATGCGCCGCTGGCCTTCTTTGCGGCAATGAACAATGCCTGCGTCGTCGAGGATGCGCAAGTGGCGTGAGACGCCTGGTTGGGCGATGGTTACTTGGTCCGCAAGTTGCCCCACCGAGGACTCGCCCCTATGCAAGACTTCCACCAGTTGGCGGCGCGTCGGGTCGGCGAGAACGGTGAAAATGTCGCTGCCCACAATACAACATACATTATCATGTATATACAAATTGGCCAATACTCATGGCGTATTGTACCGGCGACCAGATCCCCCCTCAACCCACTGCCGCGTTCGAAGGTTCGCAACCAAACTACAAACGCCCGTGCATGCTGGACCGGTTGGATGGCGCGAGGGATTTCGCAAGAGGACCCGATGTTCTTTCTCGAAGCGGCCGATTTTCGCGCTTGGCTTGATGCACACCACGCCTCGACGGACCATCTCTGGGTGGGGTATTACAAGAAAGCCACAGGCAAGCCATCGGTCACTTGGGAGGACACCGTCGCGGAGGCGCTTTGCTATGGCTGGATCGACGGCATTCGAAAATCGCTGGGCGCCGAGAGCTATGTAATCCGATTCACCCCACGAAAACCCAACAGTGTCTGGAGCCAAAGGAACATCGACCTCGTGGATCAATTGACGGCAGAGGGCCGGATGAAGCACGAGGGATTGGCTGCGTTTGCCCACAAAGCAGTCCACCCAGACAGCGGCTATCGAGCCACCAGCCCAGCCAGCGACCTCACAGACGAGATGGTCGCGCAGTTCAAGGCCACTCCCGGCGCGTGGGCGTTCTTCCATGCGCAGCCAGATGGTTACCGGCGCCAAGCAGCCAATTGGATCATGGGGGCAAAACGCGAGGAGACCCGGCAGCGCAGGCTCTCCACGCTCATGGAGGACTCGGCCAACGGCTTGCGCATCAAGCAGTTTCGAAGGGCCTGAAGCGAAGGCTCGCAAATTGCGCACGCCTCAGGAGATTACGGCCCTTGGTTGAAGACGAAATGCAGCCGGACCTCACAGCAGGACACCCCCCAGGGGTTTGCCCAACTTGTCTCCTGCCGAGACTGAACCCATCGCCGCTGGCACATAACCTCTGGCACATTGCCTTGATTGCATCGGGGCACCACTTTGGAACCCTCAGCCGATTCTCAGCAATGATTTTGGATACCCCACCAGACAGAACCATCGCCCTTTGCCACCATACCATCGTGCCTCCCGGAGCCCACACCGTCGATGAGTCCGCACCAGCCCCAATGCCTGAATGTGTCCGGCAATGCTTATCTCTGCGCAACACTCCACATCTTTGTTGCTTCACCGGGTCCTCGAATCCGTCCCCGCCGCGCACATCGCGCACGCAAGGCTCGCATCCCGGTTTCGAACCACATTCATCCTGGAATCCCGGGAGGGACCGGAGCGATTGGCGCGCTACAGTTTCGTCGGCTTTTCCCCTGCAGGAATCGCCACCTACGACTCATCCGGCCTCCGCGTCCAAGGCGCCCTTCCAGCCCCCAGCCTTGACCAAGATCCCATCGAATACTTGCGTCGCATTCAGGCATTCTACCACACGGCGGACCAGGAAGCACCGTTCGTGGGTGGCCTCGTGGGAAGCGTCGGCTACGACATCGTGCGCTTGCTGGAACCGAGCCTCGAAACAGGCGCGCCGGAATCTTGGCCCCGGTACATTTTTGGCCTGTACCTGGACGGCCTCGTGTATGATCACACCGCAGACACATGCACCTACGTCAGCCGCGGCGAAGACCGCAGCCAGGAACTCCTCGAAGCACTCGAACACGCCGCCCCAAGCGCCGAATTGCGCGTTGGCCCCGTTGACGCCGGCACCGACCAAGCCCACTACGAAGCGGCCGTGCGCGATGCCCAAGAACAAATCCGCGCCGGGGAAGCGTTCCAAATCGTCCTGTCTCGCGCATACACCGCAACGCACACCGGGCCGCTCACGCGCTTGTACGATTGGCTACGCGACGCCGCCGCCGTGCCCTACCTGTACCACCTGCGCTTCGGCGACCTCGAACTCGTGGGCGCCAGTCCCGAAATGCTCGTTCGCGTGCGCCAAGGCGAAGTGGAAACATTCCCCATCGCAGGTACCCGCCCCATTACAGGCAACGAATCCAAGGACCAGGCAGCAGGCGAGGACCTGAAACAAGACCGCAAAGAAACAGCCGAGCACGCCATGCTTGTCGACCTTGCCCGCAACGACCTTGCTCGCGTGTGCGCCCCCGGCACCGTCCGAGTTGCTTCGTATCAGGAACTGCACCGATTCCGCACCGTCCAACACCTCGTCAGCCATGTACGCGGCCAACTCCGGCCCGAACACGACGCCCTCGACGCGCTTGCCGCCGTATTTCCCGCCGGCACCGTCAGCGGAGCCCCCAAAGTACGCGCCATGGAACACATTGACCGCCTAGAAAACGTCCCCCGTGGCCCCTACGCCGGCTGTGTCGCGTACCTCAGCTTCAACGGCGACTTCGACAGCGCCATCGCCATCCGAACCCTCAGCCGCGACGGCGACCAACTCACCGCCCAAGCAGGCGCCGGTATCGTCCACCGCAGCAACCCCACCGCCGAATTCATGGAAACCCGCCACAAAGCCGGAACCATCCTGGAAGGCCTCGCCACATTCGGAGCGACCCTCCCCGACGAAAACGCAATGCCGGTGGCGCCATGACGGACGCACATCGCCCACACATCGTAGTCGTGGACAACTACGACTCCTTCACCTACAACCTCGTCCACGCCCTCGAAGAAGCCGGCGCCCGCACCACCACCATCCGAAACGACGCCATGGACCGCAAGGGTGTTGAGGCACTCCAACCCGACGGCCTCGTCTTGAGCCCCGGCCCCGGCAACCCCGCCAACCCCCGCGACTTTGGCGTCTGCACCGACCTCATCCAAGCCCCGATGACCGTCCCAATGCTCGGCGTCTGCCTGGGCATGCAAGGAATGGCCCTGCACACCGGCGGCACCATCATCGCAGCGCCCAGCCTCGTACACGGCGAATCAGACACCGTCCACATGGCGCCGCACCCATGGCTAGCAGGCCTCCCATCGCCGCTCACCGTCGCACGCTACCACAGCCTCGCCGTCGACGCCAACGCCCTCCCCACCGAATGGAGCGCCCTTGGAACCACCACCGACGGCACCCTCATGGCAATCGCCCACCGCACCCAGCCCTGGCTCGGCCTGCAATTTCACCCCGAATCCATCCTCACCCCCGACGGACCGCGCATCATCCAAAACTTCGCGGAAGCCTGCACATGAATGACGAATTCCCCCGCCTCCTCGACACACTCATCGACCGCAAACACCTCGACGAAGCCGCAGCCCAACAACTCATGGACCAAATTCTCACCGGAGAACTCGGCCCAGAACGACTCGCCGCTCTCGTCACCGCCATGCGCGCCAAAGGCCCCACCGTCAACGAACTCGTCGGATTTGCCCGCAGCATGCGACAGCACGCCCACCACATCGAGGCCCCCTCGGGCGTCGTCCTCGACAACTGCGGCACCGGAGGCGCTCCCTGCAAGACCTTCAACATCAGCACCGCCGCCGCCTTTGCCCTGGCCACCCGCGTCACCGTCGCCAAGCACGGCAACCGAAGCGTCACCCGCCCCAGCGGATCAGCCGACGTGCTCGAACGCGCCGGCGCCAACCTCAACCTCGATCCAGCCGCCGTCGAACAAGTCCTCGCCTCCACCGGCATCGCATTCCTGTTTGCCCCCACGTTCCATCCAGCAATGCGCCACGCCGGGCCCGTCCGCAAAGCACTCGGCATCAAGACCGTGTTCAACCTCCTAGGTCCACTCACCAATCCCGCCGGCGCCACGCACCAAGTCCTCGGAGTCTACGACCCCATCCTCGTGCCCCTCATGGCCCAAGCGCTCGCGCGGCTCGGATGCCAAGGCGGCTTCGTCGTGCACGGTCTAGGCCCCGGCGGCGATGCCGGATTTGACGAAGCAACCCCCTGCAACCTCGTCTTGTACGCCGAAATCCGCAACGGCGAAGCAGGCCCCGAACAAATCCTCGACCCCGCCAACCTTGGAATTCCCCGCTGCACCCTCGATGCCATCGCCGCCGTACCCGCCGCCGACGCCCCGACAGTGCTTCGCGCCATCCTCAGCGGAACTGAAACCGGCCCCCGCGCCGACGCCGTCGCCCTCAACGTCGCCTTCGGACTCGTCGCCACAAACGAGTGCCCCAACCTACAATCGGGACTCGAAACCGCCCGCGCAATCCTCACAAGCGGCGACGGCAACACCAAATTGACCGCGTTCCTCGCCGCGACCCAGCCATGAGCGACGGTCAAGACGGCACAGCGCCGACCGAGAAGCCCCGCATCCTCCAGGACTCCGAATTCACCCTCGAAGAAGGCTTCCTCTACAAGGGCATGCGCACAGGTGCCATCTGGATGAACAAGCTGTTCTTCAGTTGCCTCTTTTTGCTCGGCATCTGGCTCCTGATGGGCTACACCGTAGGCCTCGAAGAATGCGCCGGAGGAGCAGACACACCAGGCTCCCAAACCGATGTGGAAGCCGCCGAAGAAGGCACCTGCAGCGTCATCCTAACGCCCACCGCCAAGTACCTCGGCGCCATGGCAGTCGTATCCTTCATCCTAAGCATCGCATTCGGCTCCCTGGGCCTCGTCGTGGGCAAGAACATCATCGAATCCACTCGCGTGCGCGACGAACCCGGCTCCGAAGAACAAGGAGGCGGCGATGGGCCATCTCGCCCACTTCCTTGACGACGCACGCCAACGCGTCCACATGGGCATCTACGACCTCGAAGGCCCAGCGCTGCGCCCCAACGGCAGCTTAGTCGCCGCCATCCAAGATGATCCTGCGGCCGTCATGGCAGAACTCAAACCTCGCAGCCCTAGCCAGGGCCGGCTCCTGCAAGGCAGCCCCGGCGACCTCCTAGCCGCGTACAAAGAAGGAGGTGCAGCGGCGCTCTCTGTACTCACCGACGCCGACTGGTTCGATGGCTCGCCCGGCCTCTTGCGCCTCGCCCACACCACCGACTTACCCGTCATGATGAAGGATTTCATCGTGGACGAAGCCCAGCTTCGACTCGCCGCCCACAACGGAGCCTCCGCGGTGCTGCTCATCGAACGATGCCTCGAACCCCGGCGCCGCGAAACGCTCGTTACCGCCGCCCACGCCCTTGGCCTCGAAGTGCTGCTGGAAGTATGCCGCAAATCCGATTGGGACACAGCACAGTCCAGCGCAGCAGACTTGTTTGGCGTCAACGCTCGCGACCTCGACACGCTCGAATTGGATGCCCCTGCGAGCCTAGAACTCGTGCAGACCATCCACGACGCCGGCCGCCCCGTCATCGCCCTCAGTGGCATCACAGACCGCGCAAGCCGACTCCGAGCTAACAAGGCCGGCGCAAAGGGCGTCCTGGTGGGAACCCACCTGGCAAAATCACCTGATCCCGGCCTCTGGCTCAAAGCCCTGCGCCACCCCTTAGCCAAAGTCTGCGGCATCACGCGCCAAGCCGACGTGGATCTTGCCGCGGCCGCCGGAGCAGACCTTGTGGGCTTCGTGGTGGGTGCCGAATCCCCCCGCGCCATCGCAGCCCTACGCGCCCAACAACTCAGCGACCACGCCCACTCCCTCGGACTCCGCACGGTGCTCGTCACTCCGCATGAAGACGCCTGGGAAGTGCGCGAATGGTGCCGCGTCGTGCGCCCCGACTTCGTACAATTGACGCGACTCCAACCCGACGCCGAGTGGATCCACAGCATCGCTTCAATCCCCACCCGCGTCCTGCACGCGGTCGGCCCCGATGAGCCCACGCCGCTCTCCGGCATCGGCCTCGTTCTCGACACGCCAAGCAAGCACGGCAGCGGCGGATCCGGCTTAGCCCACGACTGGGGCGCCTCCGCCCGACACGTCAGTCAAGGCCGCTTTTCCCTCGTCGCAGGCGGACTTGCAGGCGACAACGCAGCCGAGGCAATCCAAGCCACGGGCGCCTGGGGCGCCGACGCCAGCAGCCGACTCGAATCCAGTCCCGGATGCAAGGACCCGGAAGCCGTGAAAGCATTCGTTCAAGTGGTGCACGACGCATGACCAGACCAGACGCACAGGGATACTTTGGCGCCTTCGGCGGCCGCTGGGTCGCCGAGACCTTGATGCCCGTAGTCCAAGAACTGGAATCGGCGTTTCGAACGGCCAAGGACGACTCCGCGTTCGTCGCGGAACTTGCGGCCTACCACAAGCACTACGGCGGCCGCCAAACGCCCTTGTACCGCTGCGACCGGCTCTCCTCGCACGCGGCGGGCCCTGAGGGCGGCGCAACAATCTGGCTCAAACGCGAAGATCTCGTGCACGGGGGGGCGCACAAATTCAACAACGTCATGGGACAACTTCTCTTGGCGCGTCGCATGGGCCGCACCCGGGTCATTGCCGAAACCGGGGCCGGCCAACACGGAGTTGCCACCGCCATGGCCGGCGCGGTGCTCGGCCTTCCCGTCGAAGTGTACATGGGCGCCAAGGACGTGGAGCGCCAGGCCCTGAACGTGTTTCGCATGAAGTTGTTTGGCGCCCAAGTCCACGCGGTGCCCAGTGGCAACGGCACGCTCAAAGACGCCGTCAATGAGGCTCTTCGCGACTGGGCCGGCCACCCGGAGGACACCTACTACTGCGTCGGCTCCGTCGTGGGGCCGCATCCGTATCCTTGGATGGTGCGCCATTTCAACAGCGTCATCGGCAACGAAATCCGCGCCCAAGCACCTGATCGAATGGGTGCGCTCCCCGACTTGCTTGTGGCCTGCGTGGGCGGCGGCAGCAACGCGGCAGGAACGTTCGCACCGTTTGCCGCCGACACAGACGTTGCACTGGTGGGCGTAGAAGCGGGCGGCGACGGGATTGAAACCGGCAAGCACGCGGCCACCCTCACCGCAGGCGAGCCCGGAATCCTGCACGGGGCGCTCAGCTATCTCATCCAGGACAAAGACGGCCAAGTCACCGAGCCCCACAGCATCAGCGCCGGCCTCGACTATCCCGGTGTCGGCCCCGAACACTCCGCATGGCACGCATCCAATCGCGTCCAGTACACGAGCGTCACGGACAAGGAAGCCCTGGAAGCAAGCGGCCTCCTTTGTCGCCTAGAAGGCATCCTACCGGCTCTCGAATCAGCCCACGCCGTCGCCCACGCGCTGCGCGTCGCGCCCGACATGCCCGGCAAAAACATCGTCGTAACCCTCTCGGGCCGCGGCGACAAGGATGTACACACCCTGCAAGCCGCGTTGGAGGGCGAAGCGTGAACCGTCTCGAAGCAACACTTGCCCGCTGCAAAAGCGAAGAACGCGGCGCCTTTAGTGCGTATCTTTGCGCCGGGCATCCAGACATGGAAACCTCCGAATCCATGATGGCCGCCGCCATCGAAGGCGGAGCCGACTGGCTCGAGTTCGGCATTCCCTTCAGCGACCCCGCCGCCGACGGCCCCGTCATCCAAAAAGCAACGGCCGATACCCTCCGGGCAGGCGCCACGGTCGCAGATTGCCTAGCCGTGGCCGCGAGGCTCCGAGCGAAGTACCCCGATACGCCGCTCGTGGCCATGACCTACGCCAACATAGCCCACCGCATGGGCTGGGACGGCTGGGCCCAAGCACTCGCCGAGGCCGGCATCGACGGCTGCATTCTGCCCGATGTGCCCTTGGAAGAATCCGAGCCCGTTCGTGCCGCTCTGGCTGCCGCCGGCATAGCGTGGGTGCCCCTCGTGACTCCAATGACACCCGCCGACCGCATGAAGGCCATCGCTGCCACCGCCACGGGCTTCCTGTACGTGGTTGGTTCCGTCGGCATCACTGGTCAATCGGACCCTGGCCCCATGGTGGAGGCGACCGTGCAACGCGCCCGCGCCGCGGGAAACGCGCCCCTCGTGGTCGGTTTCGGGATTGCGTCTGCGGACGATGTTTGCCGTGTGCTGGCTGCGGGCGCCGATGGAGCCATCGTTGGATCCCATCTGGTTCGAATGGTGGGCCAAGGATGCACGGCGGGGGAACTCAAGAAGGAAGTTTCGCACCTTAAGCACGGAACGGATCTGCACAAAGCAACGGACCTGAACTAAGTCGTCGACCAAAGGTCGGCGGCTTTCGGGGGTACTCCGAGGGGGCAGCGCCCCCTAGGTTTGGGATAGCAAGTGGTGCGGATGTTCGCCGCGTGCTGGCTGCGGGCGCCGATGGAGCCATCGTTGGATCCCATCTGGTTCGAATGGTGGGCCAAGGATGCACGGCGGGGGAACTCAAGAAGGAAGTTACCCACCTCAAAGCTGGCACGATTGGGCAAGAAGCCCCATAATTCCACCTAGCTGATAGCGAAGGCCCAAAATCGGCCGGGCACTGGCGAAAGTATGGTGGCTGCGGTCACGGCGCCGACACTCGTGTTTGACGGTGCATGCGGCATGTGTCGCAATGCCGTAGCGTTTTTGCAAGCCCGCTTGGGTCGGGGGCGGCTCGATTTCCAGCCGTGCCAAGAAGTGGGCGCGATCTTGGAGGAACTCGGAGAGGCTCCTGATTGCTGCATGGAGGAGGCTTTGCTGCTCGTGCCTCGAAAGAACGGCGGTACCAGTGTGCTGCGCGGGGCGGCGGCGGTCAATGGAGCGCTGCGCAGTCTACGGGCGGGGCGGGCCGTGGGTTGGCGTGTGCTTGGTGGCCTCTACTTGATTCCAGGCGTCGGTTGGGTCCAGCGCGTCGCGTACCGCTGGGTGGCACGCAACAGGCACCGGCATGTCTTCCAGTGGCTTGGACGCGCGCGTTAAGACGCTGCGTTGGCCTGTTCTTCGAGCGCCGCGTGGGCTAGAGCGAGCCGGGCGATGGGCAGGCGGTACGGACTGCAACTGACGTAGTCGAGGCCGGTGCGGTGGCAGAATTTGACACTGTCTGGGTCGCCGCCGTGTTCGCCGCAAATGCCGACCTTGAGTTCGGGTCGTGTGCTGCGTCCCTTTTCGGTGCCGATCTTTACGAGCTGCCCAACGCCATCAAAGTCGATGGTTTGGAACGGATCGTGGGGGATGATGCGGTGCTCTTGGTAGAAGCCCAAGAATCCGCCTGCGTCGTCGCGGGAAACGCCCAGCGTCGTTTGGGTCAAGTCGTTGGTGCCGAAGCTGAAGAATTCGGCATTGACGGCAATCTCGTCGGCGGTGAGTGCTGCGCGTGGCAGTTCGATCATGGTGCCGACGAGGTAGGCGACTTCGCGCTTCTTTTCGGCAAACACCTTCTTTGCCACGTCGCGCACGATCGCTTCTTGGTGCACGAATTCCGTGGCGTGGCCCACGATGGGAATCATGATTTCCGGGTGCACCTCGACGCCGTCAGCTTGGACATTCACGGCGGCTTCCAGGATGGCTCGGGCCTGCATTTCGGTGATCTCGGGGTAGGTGATGCCGAGGCGGCAGCCACGGTGGCCGAGCATGGGGTTGGATTCGCGCAGGGCGTCGATGCGGGCGCGCACGCGTTCCAGGTCCAAGTTCATAAGGAGGCCGAGTTGGCGTTGCTCCTTTTCTTCGTGGGGCAGGAACTCATGAAGCGGCGGGTCCAGGAGACGCACAGTGACGGGGCGACCTGCCATGGCGCGGAACAAGCCCTCGAAGTCGGCGCGTTGAATCGGCAGGAGCTTCTTGAGGGCCTTGCGGCGGTATTCTTCGTTCTTGGACAGGATCATCTCTCGAACATGTTCGATTTTGCCGGGGCCAAAGAACATGTGTTCGGTGCGACAAAGTCCGATGCCCTCGGCGCCAAGGGCGATGCTGGCGAGTGCTTGGTCGGGTTGGTCGGCGTTGGCACGGACCTTGAGGGTGCGCACCTTGTCGGCAAGTTTGAGGAGACGATCGTAGAGTTGGAACGTGGGCGCGTCTGCGGCCGCAAGACTGCCTTCGACGAGCACTTGCACCACTTCGCTGTCGAGTGCTTCGAGCTTTCCTTGGATCACTTCGCCTGTGAAGCCATCGAGGCTGAGCCAGTCGCCTTCGCGCACGACGCGGTCGCCGGCGGCGAACGCCTTGGCTTTGGCGTCGATGCGCAATTCGGAGCATCCTGCGACACAGACTTTGCCCATTTGGCGCGCAACGAGTGCAGCGTGGCTGGTCATGCCGCCGCGTGCAGTGAGGAATCCTTCACTGGCGTCCATGCCGTGGATGTCTTCGGGGCTGGTTTCGTCTCGCACAAGGATGACGTCTTCGCCTCGGTTGCGCCATTCGACGGCGTCGTCGGCACTGAACACCACGCGGCCGGCGGCGGCGCCGGGTCCGGCATTGAGGCCTTTGGCAAGTACGCGACCGGCGTCCATGGCCGCGACCTTTTCTTTGGGATTGAAAATGGGGCGGAGTAGTTGTTCCAGTTGGGCCGGCTGGACGCGGAGAATTGCCTCGTTTTCGCTGACAAGTCCCTCGTCGAGCATTTCGAGGGCGATGCGAACGGCTGCGAGGCCGGTGCGCTTGCCACGGCGGGTCTGGAGCATGAACAACTTGCCACCCATCACCGTGAATTCAAGGTCCTGCATGTCGTGGAAATGACGTTCGAGGGTGCCGGCAATCTCGACGAGTTGGTTGTATGCGTCGGGCAGGATGTCGTGCATGTCCTGGATCGGGTGCGGCGTTCGGATGCCCGCCACCACGTCCTCACCTTGGGCATTCTGCAAGAATTCGCCGTAAAACACATGCTCGCCCGTGCTGGGGTCGCGGGTGAAAGCAACGCCCGTGGCACAATCGTCGCCCATGTTGCCGTACACCATCATTTGGATGTTGACGGCGGTGCCGATATCGTCGGCGATTTTGTTGAGGCGGCGATAGGTGCGGGCACGGGGGTTTTCCCAGGACTTGAAAACGGCCTCCACGGAAGCCAGGAGTTGCTGCATCGGGTCTTGGGCAAACGGTGCGCCGGTCTCGCTTTCGATGATTGCCTTGTAGCGTTCGCAAAGTGCGTGCAGGTCGTCCGCGCCGATGTCGGTGTCGCTCGTGACGCCCAGGGCGGCTTTGCAGTCCAGCAGTGCTTGCTCGAAGAGCGCGTGGCGGATGCCGAGCACCACGTCGCCAAACATGGTGAGGAATCGTCGGTAGGAGTCAAACGCAAAGCGGCGGTTGTCCGTGGCTTTGGCAAGCGCCTCCACCGTCTTGTCGTTGAGGCCAAGGTTGAGCACGGTGTCCATCATTCCCGGCATGCTCACGGATGCACCGCTGCGAACACTCACCAACAAGGGATTCGAGGGGTCGCCGAATTTTGCGCCCGCCTTGGCTTCCAGCGCTTGCATCGCTGCTTCTACGTCCTGTCGCAAGTCGTCGTCGATGCTGCCGACACGCTCGTAGCGAATGCATTCCTGCGCCGTGATGGTGAAGCCATGCGGCACCGGCAAGCCGATGCGGGCCATTTCGGCAAGATTCGCACCCTTGCCCCCAAGAACACTCTTCATGCCCGCATCGCCCTCCTCGAAGGCGTACACGCGCTTACCGGTCACGAGGCGAGGCTTGGTCACGGCGTCAGGCGCGGACACGGAGTCGGCCAGCCCCGATGCGAAGAAAAGGGGTTCGCGCCGAGTGGGTGTGTTGGGGAGCACTCCGGGGGGCGGGGGAGAAATCACGGCGGCCTATTTGTCGCGGTTGATGGGGTGCCGCCAGTCCAGGAGTCCTACCCGGTGCAGGTGCACCGTGTCCTGAAGCGCACTGAGCATGGATTGGGCAACGGCTTCGGGACGCAGTGGTCCCTTTGCAAAGCGGCGCTGAAGTTTGGGTCGATCAAAGGTACCTTTTGCTTGGAGTCCGGAAAATTCCAGGAGCGCGTCGGCGATTTCTCCGGGTTCTTCGGGGTCAAACAGCAAGCCATTGACGCCGTCATCGACCATTTCCTTGAGGCCCCCCACGTTGCCGGCAAGCAAGGGAATGCCGTTGTGCACTGCTTCCAGAGCGAACATGGAGAATCCTTCAAAGGCCGAGGGCAGCACCACTGCGCTGGTTGTGTCCATGATGTGGTGCAGTTCTTCGTCGCTGACGCGAACTTGCCACGTTACTTGGTCTTGGAGGCCGAGGTGGTTGGCAAGCTCGATGAGCGCATCGCGCGTGTCTCCTCCCCCTACGACGGTGAGGTGGACGTTGGGTGCATTGGGTCGATTTTGGAGCCGAGCTATGCCCAGGAGCAATCTGTGGAGGTTTTTTTGCACCAATCCGCTGCGGTCCATGCGGCCAAGGGTGAACAAGCGCAGGGTGTCGTCGGCGGGGCGCTCGTGGGCCTTGACGACTTTGTGCGCGGGAATGATGTTGGGGACGATGGCGGTGTACTTTGCGGCGCTTGCCAATCGATCGTGGTGGAGGAATCGCTCCTCTACGAAGGTTCGGTAGGTGCGCGTGGTGGA
Organism: Thermoplasmatota archaeon; assembly: GCA_041601615.1. Classification (GTDB taxonomy): domain Archaea; phylum Thermoplasmatota; class E2; order JACPAO01; family JAHFTW01; genus JANQNI01. The sequence continues at coordinate 16,656 of JBFIHX010000006.1, forward strand.
GTAGAGTGCGGGCAGTTCTTGGATGACTTTGCGCGTGGCGCGGCGCTTGAGGACGTAGCGCCAAGAGGGCCGAAAGAGGACCCATTCGGTCTCGGAGCAGGCGTGGATGCGGGCCGCCACGGGGACCTTGGACCAGCGTAGAGCTTTGCGAATCAGGCGCGGGTATTCGACGGTCTCGAACAAGACCACGTCCCAGTCGCCTTTGAGTTGGCGGCGCACTTCGCTGCTTTTCCAGAGGTTGCGCAGAACCGAGCCCAGAATACCCTTGCGTAGGCGCGGCGGCCGGAACACGGGAACGTCGGCTCCGAGCGGTTCGGGGCCGGCGTGGGGGACCGGGGCGATGATGCCGAGGCTGCATTCCTTGGTTTCGAGCAGGGATTGGGCCATGCCGAGGCAGGCATTTGCGTAACCGCCTTCTCGAGGGGCAAAATCGGGTAAAATGTACAGGACCCGCAAGCTCATGCGGTGCTCTCAAGGCGGCGGCAGCATTCCACCCAGCGGGCCATTTTTTCGGCCATGAACGGAATGAAGGGGTGGTTTACGTAGGCAGAGACGTCTGCGGCGAGGAGGCCTTGGGCCAGTTCGTCCATGGCTCCGGCGTAGTCGGTGGCGGTGAGTGGGATTGCGTCGAGCATTTCCCAGAAGTGCTCGTTCAATTCCAGGCCGGCGGCTTCCGCGAGAAGATCCTTGAAGGAGCTGCGGGGCGCCTTGTTGTGGATGCACAAAGGGGCGCCGTTGAGGATGTTGTGGCTGAGGTGGTCCGCGATGCGCTTCAGGATGACGCCGCTCCAAATGTCGTCGAATCGGCCGACGCGCCATTCGTTGTCATCCATGGGCAATTGGTAGAACCCGGGGATGACTTCGCGGCGGAACGCGAGGTTCATGGAGCAAACGGTGAGGTAGTCGCCTTTGGCGACGGCGAATTGGGGTCCAAAGTCGCTTTCTTGCAGGCGCGTGCGGGATTGTCCGAGGATGTCTCCTTCGGCGAGGATGCGCACGGCATCGAAGTCGGGCACGTTGGTCCAGAGGCCCTGGGAGCACACCACATGGCCGGCGGGGGCCATGCGGCTCTCCTGGGTTTCGTCCATGCAGCCGTAAGGGTAGCCGCGGGGGTAGATGCGCTTGCCCGAGTCCGAGAGCACGTTGACCCATTTGGAGGAAGAACTGCGTGTCTCCACGTCGCCTTCGGCGTGCAGATTTTGCATGTGCAAGCCCCAGTAGTCGTGGCCTTCTTCCGGTAGGGTGTCGTCGTCGATGAAGACTCCGTAGTCGAAGTCTGGATTGTCCAGCATGTACAGGAGGCCAAAAGAGGTCTCTGCGTGGGAGCGTGCAGGAATCAAGTCGGCAAATGCCTCGAGGCCGCGTTCTTGGAACCAAGCCTTACGGGCAGTGCCGTGGAAGACGGCGCCAGGGACTCCTTCCTTGGCAAGGAGTGCTTCCATGCCGGCGATGTCGCAGAAGTCTTCGGTAACAAACAACACATGCAGTCGGCCCACGTCGAAGCCGTGCTTGCGTCCATTCTCGAGGTAGGCCGAGAGAATCTGGTACTCGCGGATGGTCGGTATGATGACGCAGACGTCCTGCACGAATTGGCCCACTCTTGCTTCTTGAAAAGGGTGCCGAACTCTGGAATTCGAGTCGGCCATCAGGTTCGTTGGCGGCGAGCGTAGAGCGCGACCCCAGAAAGCAGAACGATGATTTGCACGCCCACCAGCAAAAAGGCGCCAGCAATGTTGGAGATGGGGCCCCATGCCCATGCGATGGTGCCTGCGATGGCGGTGAGTCCAAGGGGGAGACCCCAGGGGATAGCGAGGGTGCGGGCGTAATTGGCGCGTGCCGCATACAGGATCCCAATCACTAGGGATGCGCTGACGGCGACGAGGGTGGCAATGGCGGCGCCCATCATGCCGTATCGTGGAATCAAGAGGAGGTTGAGCACCAGATTCAGCAGCAAGGCGGCACTGGCTTCCTTGAGAATGAAGTATGTTGCGCGGTGTGCCTGGTGGGCAGCATCCACGTGGAATGCCCGCACGGCACCCAGAGCGGCGGCGAGGACGACCCATGGTGCGATGGCGGTGGCTGCTTGGTAGGGTGCACCCAAGAACACGAGCGTCAGGTCGGTGCCTCTGAAGATGAGCACGGCGGAAACCGGGGCGAGGACTGCCAGCAATACCATGCCGTTGAGCCGGAACAAGGACGCACCTGAGCCCGAATCGTCTTGGTCGATGCTTCGTAGGATGATGGGAAACAAGCCGACGCTGACAATCATGGCGATTGCAGTCACGGGTTGCTGCACTAGATCGTAGACAGCAGCATAGGAGCCGGCGGCGGTGGCGGAGTCCAGCCAGTGCAGGAGGATGCGGTCCGTCAATTCCAGCGAGGAGAACGCAAAGAGGGACAAGCCAAGGGGCACTCCATATCGAACTGCGGCGCTCCAGCCGCCTTGCAGTCCCGGACGAACCACGCGCAAGAGCCCAGGCAATAGAAGAAGCGCTACGAATGCTTCCACGCCGGCAACCGCTCCAAGGATGGTCGCCGGGTGTGCGGGGGACGATGCAGCCATGGCAAGAATTCCCGCCGCCCGCACCATGACACCCGTGATGTAGTGTCGATTCCAGGCGCCGCCGCGCACGATTTCGAGGGTCACTTCGGAAGTGACGGTAGCCCCTAGCAGCACCAATGCCAAGGCGGCGAGCGGGAACCCGGCAACCCAACTGACTGCTGCGGCGCCAAGTATGAGGCCGGAGGCAAGCAAGGAAAGTCCAAGGGCAAGTCGGACCACGGGGGTTCCTGGCTTGATCAAGGATGTTGATTCGCGCAGTCCCGCCATGCGCAGCCACGAGTACCCAATGCCTCGGGCAAGAACCACTACGGCAACGATGGTTGCATAGGTTCCAAATTCAGCCGGACCCATCCGGCGCGCCAACAGAAGAAGCGTGAGCATCCCCAAGATTGCTGCACTGGCGCGTGCGGCACCCACACCCATCATCGCCCGGGGGGCCTGGGCGACAAAAGTGCCCTCCTCAGGGCCGGGCGCTTCATCCATCGCGCTTGGACATGGCGCCGGGTCATTCATGAAACCGCCGCAATCCAAGGGAGCGGCAAAGCCCGGCAGCGTTTGCGAGGAAAGCGGCGGCGTTGCCCCGACTTTGCCCCGAGGACAGTCCCCGTCCAGCAGGTGCCATCCCCTGATCCAATGGCACCGGCCGGCCCCACTCTAGCCACACCACGAGCCGCCCAGGCTGCAATCAAGTCCCTAGGAACGCCGCAACCGTACGCCGAAGCCCCTCGTCGAACGTAACTTGAGGCGTCCAGCCAAGCACGTCACGGGCACGACGAATGTCTGCCTGGCTGTGCTTGACGTCTCCTGCCCGCGTGGGCCCGTGTTCGATGGCGACCGTTGCTCCGGTTTCAGCAAGTACACCCTTGGCCACATCGAGAATCGTGGTGCGACCCCCGGCCCCAATGTTGCACGTCACTGCCCCCTGAACGTCGGCAGGGGAAGCACTCGCGGCGGCTAGATTGGCACGTGCAACATCCTCGACGAACGTAAAATCGCGACTTTGTAGGCCGTCTCCGTCGATGCGAATGGATCGACCCTGAGTGGCAGCAGCTAGGAACGCGGGAATCACCGCGGGGTAGCCGCCGCTTGCGGGTTGTCCGGGCCCGTAGACGTTGAAGTATCGCAAGCAAACGCCCGTGATGCCAAAGCTGTGCGCGTGACCGTGGATCAGGTGCTCGCCGGCCAATTTGCTTGCCGCGTAGGGACTTCGAGGCAGATTCGGCATCGACTCGACCTTAGGAAGCACCTCCGTGTCGCCGTAGGCACTGCTGCTGGCGGCATACACGATTCGAGGCACGTCGAGGCGCCGCATCGCTTCGAGAACCGACAAGGTTCCATGGGCATTGACGCGAAAGCTTCGCACGGGGTCCGCCACGCTGCGCCCGACGCTCGGAAGCGCCGCCTCGTGAAACACCACGTCGGCTCCGGCCATCGCCGCATCGAGCACCGCGTCGTCCAGCACACTTCCTTCCACGAGCGTGGCTCCTTCCGGCACGCGGTTCGCATCGCCGGTGCTCAAATCGTCCACCACGACCACATCCCAGCCCTTGCCCAGTAGATGCCGTGTCAGGTGGCTGCCAATGAAACCCGCGCCACCTGTGACCACCGCCCGCGTCATGCGCTTTGGACCCCGCCCCGCTTCTTGACCGGTTCCCCTGGCACATCACGACAAACCTATCCCCGCCCGCCAACTCGACCCAACCGGAATGTGTGGCATTGCGGGCGTGTGGCGAACGGGCCGGGAGCAAGCGACGCCCGGCATGCTGGAGCGACTGCACCACCGAGGCCCCGACGCCCATGGCACCTGGACAGAGTCCGGCGCTCCCTGGCTTGGCCATACGCGACTGAGCATCCTGGACCTCTCGGATGCCGGCGCGCAACCGATGATGAGCCCCTCCGGTCGCTATGTGCTGACGTTCAATGGGGAAATCTACGACCACCTGCGCCACCGAGCCGCCCTGCCAGTGCAATGGCGCGGCCACGCGGACACCGAAACCAGCGCGGCCCTTTGCGACGCACACGGCGCCGAGGAAGCCATCCGCCTCCTGTCCGGAATGATGGCCATCGCCATTTGGGACCGCGATGAACGAGTCCTGTGGCTTGCCCGCGACCGGTTCGGCAAAAAACCCCTGCTGTGGAGCCGACTCCCCGATGGCATCGCCTTTGCCAGCGAACTATCCGCCCTACGCACCGTCCCCGGCATCGGCACGGATCTCGACGCCACAGGCCTGCGCGCCATGCTCGAACGAATGGCCGTCCCCGACGACCGCAGCATCCTCCAAGGCACCCACAAAGTCCCCCCCGGCGCACTCCTTCGATTCGATGCCCCCGACGCCGAGCCGGTTGCGACCGTGCTGCACGATCTGCACGCCGATGCATTGCAAGCACGAGCCCAAGGCGCTTCGAAATCCTTGGCCGGACACGCCCCGAATCTGGACCAACTCGAAAATGCTCTTCGCAGCGCCGTCGCCGACCGCCAATTGAGCGACGTGCCCCTCGGCGCCTTCCTTTCCGGTGGCATCGACAGCAGCCTCGTCGTCGCCCTCATGACCGAAGTGGCAAGCGACGTGCGCACCTTCACCATCGGCTTCGAGGAAGCAGCCCACGACGAAGCGCCACACGCCCGCGCCGTAGCCGAACACCTCGGCACCGACCACACAGAACGCATCCTCGGGCCCGAAGACGCCCTCGCAGCAGTGCATGAACTTGCTCGCGTCTACGACGAGCCCTTTGCCGACAGCAGCCAACTACCCACCCTACTCTTGTGCCGCGAAGCACGCCAACACGTCACCGTGGCACTTAGCGGCGACGGAGGCGACGAACTGTTTGGCGGCTACGCACGCTACCAACACGCAGCCAAACTCGCACGCCTGCGACGAAGCCTCCCCGGGCCACTTGGTCGCATCGCCGCCGGAGCCCTCGACGCAATTCCGCCCGCACTCTGGAACCGCCTGCCCGGCCCAGCCAACAGCCACCGCGCAGCCCGGCTCGCCGAAATCCTGCGCACCAAAGGCAACAGCGACCTCTACGACCGACTCGTCACGAGCTGGCCCAACGCCGCAAGCACCCTCGTGGATCCCGGCGAACCTTCTCCCGTGGCACTCCCCGCCGCACCCGACTCTCTGTTGGCACGCATGATGCTTGCCGACACGCGCCACTACCTTCGAGATGACATTCTCGTCAAAGTCGACCGCGCCGCCATGAGCACCAGCCTCGAAGTGCGCTGCCCACTCCTCGACCCCAAGGTGTTCGAAGCCGCGTGGCGCCTGCCTGACGCCGCCAAGATGCAGCGCGGCGTGGGTAAATTGCCCCTGCGCAGCCTCCTGAAGACCCGGGTCCCCGAGCGCTTGTGGGACCGCCCCAAACAGGGATTCGGCATGCCGGTCGCCTCATGGCTTCGAGGCTCGCTGCAATCCTGGGCCGACGAATTGCTGGACGCCCAACGACTGACCCGGCAAGGACTCCTGCGCCCCGAACCGGTGCGCCGCATGTGGGACGCGCACCAAGCCGGACGGCGCGACCACCACGCCGAATTGTGGAACTTGCTGATGTTCCAGACATGGTGGGATCAATGGAAGGGTGAAGATGGAAGCGGCTGAGCGTTGCACGCGTGGTGTTGCGTGGCAGCTTGCCCTCCATGCTTGCCCAATCAAATCCCTACCAACGCAGACATAAGCGCCCGCAATGTCCAAGCAGCGTGGACAGCGCAGACTCCTCCAACGTAGACGCTGCCACTGTCGACGGTTTTGGCCAAGAGTGGGCCACGTTTCGACAAGACGCCCTCTCCGAAGAGGAGCACGAAGCGATGTTCGAGGCGTACTTTCGCATCTTTCCATGGCACGAATTGCCAAAGGGCGCCACCGGCTTTGATGCCGGATGCGGCAGCGGTCGCTGGGCAGTGAAAGTCGCTCCCCGCGTTGGCAAGTTGCACCTCGTGGATGCAAGCAGCGAAGCACTATCGGTGGCGCGGCACAACCTCACGGGGCACGCAAACGTAGAGTTCATCCAGTCCACCGTGGACGACATGCCGTTTGCTCCCGGCAGCATGGATTTCGGGTATTCCCTCGGAGTCCTGCATCACATCCCCGACACCCAGGCCGCTCTCAACGCATGCGTGTCCAAGCTTCGACCGGGCGCGCCGTTTCTGCTGTACCTGTACTACGCCTTCGACGACCGCCCAAAGTGGTTCAAGGCACTGTGGCGATCAAGCGACCTAACACGTCGCGCAATCTCTCGGCTACCACACACCGCAAAACTGGCCGTGACCACGCCGATTGCCGCCTTGCTGTATTGGCCCCTCGCGCGCGGCGCCCGATTGGCAGAGAAACTAGGCCATCTTCCAAAGCACTGGCCGCTGCAATACTACCGCGGCCGCTCCTTCTACACCATGCGCACCGACGCGCTCGACCGCTTCGGCACCCGCCTCGAACAACGCTTCACGCGCCCCGAGATGGAACAGATGATGCGCGAAGCCGGCTTGGAATCCATCGAATTTGGCGAGCATGAACCCTACTGGGTCGCCGTCGGACGCCGAGCAAAAAACAACGCCGCGTAACAAATGGCCCGGGCGCCCATGCGGATTGCCACCCTGTCAAAGCCCACAGCGAGGCCGCGATCATCCCGAGCCCTCTTTCATCCCGAACCGTTCGTCGCCTCGTGGAGGGGGCGGCTGAGAGCCAACAACCAGAGCCGCAACACGCCGCAATCAAACGGCCCCGCGCAATGCTCGGCATTCCAGTTCGCTACGTTTTCCTCGTTGCCGGCTTGCTCCTGTTCGCGGCAACCCCCTTGCTTGGCGCCACAATCGGCGCTTTGGGCCTCCTGGTTCTCGCAGCACACATAGCCGCCAGCGCCCCCGCAACCGTTCGCGTGGCTGTTTGGACTGGATGGGCCTTGCGAAGCGCCGTAGCCATCGCCGGTATCACAATCGTCGCGCTGCCCGACTCCTCCATTGACGCATTGTTCTTCCACGACGCTGCCGCCGCGATGAGCACGACGCCCCTGCACACATGGCTACAAGGCCCCAGCGCCGGCACCAATCCCTACCCATGGCTCCTGTCCGCGCTCTACCGTTGGACCGGCGCTTCCTTGTTCGCGGGCATCGCATCCAATGTGCTTCTGGGCACAGTCGTGGTTCGTGGCATCGCCGCCATCGCCGACACGCTCTGGGCCGGTCGCTCCGCCACCCTCGCAGCATGGGCCGCCGCACTGTTTCCCACCTTCATTCTCTACTCCAGCGTCCTGCTGCGAGAAATGATGATTCTGGCATTGATCGTCAGCATCGCCTGGGGTGCATTGCGCTTCTGGGGCACCGGATACCGATTCTCCGTCGCAGCCCTCGCCGCATGGGGCTTTGCAGCCGTGCTGCTTCCCGAAATCCAAGTGGGATACCGGTTCATCGTACCCGCCCTTCTCATGGCGATCATCATAAGCCGAACCCCTCTTGGCCAAGGCCGAAGAGGCTCTTGGACCGTGGTGGCCATCGCCATCGGCTGGCTTGCGTACCGATTCGCATTCACCTACGGCTTTTTTGATTCTGCCCCGTTCCAACTTCCCGACCTCGCCGGTGTCCAAGACTTCTCCAACATAGAAGACGCCCAGGACCAACGCCTGCAAGGACGCACCGCCTACCCCGATTGGCTGACCATCCGCGGCCCCGCGAGCGCCGCTCTGTTGCTGGTGCCTCGCATGTTTGCATTCATGTTTTTGCCCCTGCCCTGGCAGGTCAGCGCTCCCGTAGATCTCGTAGGAGTCTTCGATGCACTTCTGTACATGGGACTCACCGTACTGGCTCTGTTGTCGCTTCGCGCCATGAACCGCCCCCGCGTCGCCTTCATCGTGGTGTTTGCTGCACTCACCATTCTCATCTATTCCATGGGGGTCAGCAACGTCGGCACCGCCGTGCGCCACCGCGCCAAGGCCGCCGTGCTCCTCATCGTGCTCGCCTCCGGACCCATGGCAAATCCCGCCCAACGAGTGGTGTTCTGGATCAGCGGCCTAGGAAATGGCGGCGCCGAGCGGCAACTCGTAGAGGTCGCAACCAGGCTGCACCACCGCGGACGAAACGTGTTCGTCGCAGCCAGCCGCGGGGGGGCTCGCGCCTCTACCCTCCTTGCCTCCGGAGTGCCTGCGTTTGTCCCAAGCGCTCGCCAAGGCCGCCTTCGATCACTTCTACAGTGCATGCGAGCCGCCGCCGGCAGCGCCACAGTCGTGACCTTCCTGTACGGACCCAATTTGCTCGGGCGTCTGATGCGACCCCTCACTGGCAATCGGCTCGTGACCAGTCTTCGCGCCATTCGATTCGGCTCCACGTCCAGACATCGATGGCTTCGCGCCACGAGCCTCGCCGACGACGCATGGACCTCCAACTCAGAAGCGGCACGCGTGGAACAAGAACGAGACGGCATCGTTCGTGTCGGTCGCGGCATCGTCATACGCAACGGCGTCGACATGTCGAGCACCGTTCAGCCCTTCGCAGCCGGTCCATTCACATGGATTTCCGTGGGCCGCCTGCGCCCCGAAAAAGACCATGCCACCCTCCTTCGCGCATGGGCCCTCGCAACGCGCCCCGAACACAGCCGCTTGCGCATCGTTGGCGACGGCCCCCAACAAGCCGAACTCGAAGCACTCGCAAAGCGCCTCGGCATTACGGGCAGCGTCGCTTTTGTCGGCGCCATCCACCACATGGACGCCGAATACCACGCCGCCCACGCGCTCGTCTTATCCTCCACCACCGAAGGAAGCCCCAATTGCGTCCTGGAAGCCATGGCACAAGGCCGGCCCGTGGTGGCCACCAACGTGGGAGGCACGCCCGAAACCCTCGGCCCCGGAGCAGGAATACTCGTGCCGCCAACAGACCCCCAAGCGCTCGCCGACGCCATGACCCGCCTCATGCAGATGCCTGCAGAAACAAGAAGCGCCATGGGAGAGGCTGGCCGCAACCATGTCCAAGCCCACCACGAATGGGAACGTGTCGTGGATCAATGGGAGGCTCTGCTGTGGCCATGAAACTCGCCTTGGTGCTCAACGACGCAAGACCATTGCTCCAGCTGCGAGCGGCACTCGTGCAAGCCGCCCGCGACGACGGCTGGGACGTGGTCATCATCGCCCCTCCGCACCCAGACGTGGACCCGGCACTTCATGCACCCTGGCACCTCAGCCGACGCGGCACGAATCCATTCTCCGAGCGCCGCTCCCTTCGAGAACTCGAACGAATCCTCCAGGACGCCCAACCAGACGTGGTACACGCATTCACACTCAAAGCGGTCGTCTACGCCAGCCTCGCAGCAAAACACCTCCAATTGCCCGTCGCGGCAACCGTCACCGGCCTCGGGCAAGCGTTTCTTGGCCAAGGAATTCGCAATCGAATCCTACGCGCCGTCGTCCAACGCAGCCTTCGACGGGCCCTCCGCTACCAGCGCGCCCAAGCAGTCTTCCAAAACGGCGACGACCGGCAGGTGTTCCTAGACGCCCACCTCGTCGCCCCCGAACGCACACGGATTGTGCCTGGAAGCGGCATCGACACCACCCGGTTTGCCCCAACACCCCTTCCTCCGGCGCCCGTCGTGGTGCTCCCAACACGAATGCTCACCACCAAAGGCGTGCCCGAATTTGTCGAAGCAGCACGCATCCTTCGCAATCGCGGAATCAATGCCCAATGGAGGCTCGTGGGAGCGCCCGACCCCGACAACGCCGCAAGCATCGACGAAGCGACCCTGCGCGCCTGGAACGACGAAGGAATCGTGTCCTGGACCGGGCCAAGCACCGACATGCCCGCCGTCTACGCCGCTGCCCGCATCGTGTGCCTACCCAGCCACGGCGAAGGAGTCCCCAATGTGTTGCTGGAGGGTGCCGCCTGCGGTCGACCGCTCGTTGCGACCAATGTGGCAGGCTGCCGGGACGTGGTCCGAGACGGCGTGACAGGCTTGCTTGTACCCGTGCGCGACCCCGAAGCCTTGGCCAATGCCCTCCAGCGAATCCTCGGCGACGACAAACTCGCGCACCGCCTCGGTGATGCCGGCCGCGCGCTCGTGTGCCAAGACTACGAAGTGGGACGCATCAACAAGCAATACCTAGCGCTCTACAGAGAACTAGCACCCACCACAAAGTAGGCCACGACCACGGCGGCAACATACACCGCCATACCACTCCACATCAACAGAACCACCTTGGGCTCCGTGTGCGTACCGCTGCGCATCGCCACATGCGTCAAGCTGTGGATCGGACCCTCGTAGTGCATCGTGCCATTGTGAACTTCCTTGGCAAAACTCTGCGTCCCGAACCGCCCACGCGCCTTGAGAAAGAATTCCAAAACATGCGGCAAAAACAGCAGCGCAGCCCAGAATTCAATCTTGGAGAGCATACTTGCCGCCGCCAGCACGGCACCCACGAGCAACGTGAACGTGTCGCCCGGAAACACCTTGGCAGGATACATGTTGTAGGTCAGAAATGCCACGATCGCACCCAACAAGGGCACCAGGATTACGAGTCCCAGCAAGTTGCCCGAAGCATACGCGATGACCGCCATGCCGGCGCCAATGATGAGCCCCATTCCGGCTCCAAGGCCATTGAACCCTTCGAGCATGTTGAAACCATTGCTCGCCGCAGCGACTGCCAAGGGCACAAGCACCAGTGCATACAGGGGACCAAAATCAAACGCAAGGCCCGGAAACTGAATGATCGAATCCTCCGCGTACAGCACAAGCGGAATGCTGAACGCGATGGGAATGAACGCCTTGAATTGCTGACGCAGAGCAACCAAATCGTCAAGAATGCCCGTAATCGCGGCGCCCGCAGCCACCATGAGCGACACCAACACCAACGACTCCTCCGCTCGGTTCAAGTCGCCAAGCGCCAGCATCACGAACACGGCGGCATTGAACGCAAGAAACACCACAAGCCCACCCATTTCCGGCACCGCCGGGCGACCAGGCTTGTTCACATCATGCCCCACGATGCCAGCGCCAAGCAATTTTCGAATCGCCATCGGCATGACCACATACACCGATGCAGCCGCCACGACAAACCCCACCACGAGCGCCTTGCGCAACCCGAACAGGGTATCCAGGGTGTCGATCAGCGCCACAGAGAACCAGCCCGCAAGTCCCGTATAAGCCACGCGGGCTGCAACGACGCAAAAAAAATCCCAGTGCAGGACCGAAATGGTCAAAGCCACCAAAAACAGAGGACGACTGATGCGCTGGCTCATCCTCACTGCCCTTCTTCTGGTGCCGGCGGGTGCGGCGACCTACACCCCCGCCCTGTACTTTCTAGCTCCCTCCGAGGACCCAATCCTCGGAGCAGGGTCCCTCACCTTACTCCAACCCACCGGCAACGAAAGCGCCAACGCCGTGCTCGTGCCGCTTGGCGAAGTTCCAGGCGCCACTTTCATCGCCCTCGAAAGCCCCAACGCCACGCACATCCTCGGGCGCGTCCTCGTGGGCCTTTGGATGGATCCGGGCATCGCACAAGGCGCCGTGGAAGCGCGCCTCCTCGTCGTCGACCCCGCCGGCGCCATCACCGAAATCTCCCGATCCGCCCTACCCGTCAGCACCGATCCCAACGCCCTTCCAGAACCGACAACCCTCCTACCACCCGACCCCACCGACCCCCAAGCTGCAGTGTACCATATGGCTGCCAAACTGCTGCCTCTACTGAACCGGCCGCCCATGCTGCTCGACTTGGGCATTCTCAACGTGGAAGTGCCTGAGGGCGCAATCGCCAGCATCGAACTGCGCCTCATCGCCGACAACACCACGGAAATGCCCGCCGCTGGCCTCGCCCGCATCGCATACGACGCCGCACTCACCCCGAGCTTCGTCTACGTCTCCTGGTGGAGCCCCAACCCCGTTGTTGCTCCCGCGCCCGGCGCAACACCCACACAACCCGGCTCCAGCGACCCGTCCGCACCGATTGGCAAAGACCCCAACGAGCCATCGGGCCCCAGCAGCGACGCCGGAAAGGACAGTCCCGGTCTTGCCATTCCCGTGGGCCTTCTCGCGTTGACCGCTACGGCGATGGTGCTGCGGCGACGCTCGTAGGTGCCGCAGAGGGCCTGCCGATGCCCAGGGGTCGCAATCCAGCAGCCGCAAGGTCCGCCTCGCTCCAAAGCCTGCGTGTGTCTAGGACGACCTCGCCTGTCATGCGTTCGGCAAGCCACGCAGGCTCCACGGCTCGATATTCTGTGTGATCTGTGAGCAAAACCACGGCATCGGCGCCCGCCACTGCGTCCGCCAACTCGAACGATTCGAGCCCACAGGAACGGAGCACGTCCTCGGCCGAAACATGCGGATCATGCGGACGCACCGCCGCACCAGCAGCCACCAAGTGGCGAACCACGTCCACGGAGGGACTCTCGCGAGCGTCCCCGGTGCCGCCCTTGTAGGCAAGGCCCAGCACAGCAATCGATTTGCCAGCCAAGCCCCCGAGCGCCGCGTTCAGTCTTGCCACCACATGCATCGGCATCCCATCGTTGACGGCGCGCCCGGCGAGGATGACCTTTGCTTCGTGGCCCGCCCGCTCGGCCGCCCACGTAAGATAATACGGATCGACCGGCAGGCAGTGGCCACCCACGCCAGGACCTGGGCGGTACGGCACGAAATTCCACTTGGTCGCCGCAGCATCGATCACCTCATGCACATCGATGTGCAGCCGCTCGCAAATCAATGCTAGTTCGTTGGCAAGCGCAATATTGAGGTCCCGCTGGACGTTCTCAATCACTTTGCTTGCCTCCGCCGTGCGCAAGTCGCGAGCGATGTGAATTTGGCCACCGTTCAAAGTACCGTACAGCGCGGACGCCACTTGCGCCCAATCGGCGTCAATGGCACCCACAACACGAGCCACTTGGTCCAAGGTGTGCTCCGTGTCTCCTGGATTGTAACGCTCTGGACAATACGCAACCCCGATGTCTCGGCCGGGCTCCAAGCCGGCGGAACGCAAGGCTGCGCACACCATATCCTCCGTGCAACCCGGGTATGTCGTGGACTCCAACACCACGAGCTGCCCCGGCCGCGCCACAGAGGCAACGGACTTGCTTGCAGATTCGACGTACGACAAATCCGGCTGCTTGTCCACCGTCACAGGTGTTGGAACAATCAGCAAAACAACGTCCACGCCGCCTGCTTCGAGGGGATCCGTGGAAGCTCGCAACCGCCCCGCGTCCCGGGCGCGACGAATGCCTGCCTCCAAGCCCAGCTCCGGCAACGGATTCTCGCCCCTCTGCACGGCGGAAACACGCCGCTCGTCCACATCGATGCCCAGCACTGAAAAACCGGTTTCCGCAAACGCCACCGCCGTCGGCAAACCCACATACCCAAGGCCAACAATGGCAAGGGTCGCGGTGCGGTCTTGGACGCGGGCCAACAGCGCCTTGGCGTGCTCCATGCTTAGGCCACGGCGACCGGGCTTTCAGGGTTGCCGGACAACACAATGCACTCAATCGGAGGCAAGTCCACGTCGAGACCCACTTCCTTCTCGTGCTTGGCCACCACCGTTGCACGGCTCTGGGTTGCAGGCTTGTCCGGGCCAAGCACGTCGCAAAGCTCAGGCCCCACACTGGTTTCGTAGGTGCCGTAGCGGCGAGCCGTCTCCACGATGTCGTTCTTGTCCAAGCCCAGAAGCGGACGAACAATGGGCCGCGCCGCAGCGGATTCAATGGTGGCCAGGTTGCTCAACGTCTGGCTGCTGACCTGGCCAAGGTTCTCCCCGGTTACAATCACATCGGCGCCAAGGTCCGTGGCAAGCTTGTCCGCGAGCCGGTAAAACAGCCGCTTTTGCAAGATGAAGTAGAACCGATGCGCGTCGCGGTCCTCGGCGACCTTCGCCAGCACATCCCCGATGCGGGCCACATACAGGCGCTTCAGGCCCAGGAGGCGGGCGAGATCCATCGCCTTTTGGACACTCGCGTCGTCCGTGAACGGCTCAAAGGAGCAATGGAGCGCTTCCAAGTGCACTCCCTGGCGCCGCAGCATCTCGCCCGCCACGGGACTGTCGATGCCGCCAGAGAGCAACAGAATCGCCTGCATGGGCGCATTCGGGTCCAAAGCAGGGTCGGCGTTCAGAGTCACAGGCGTTTGGACGAGGGCACACCTCAATACGGTGCCGGAGGTGGCCGCTTCGTGCAGGCCGGCAAATTTGACTTGGCCATCATTGGCGCAGGCTGCATCGGAACCAGCACCGCCAAGCACCTTTCAGAAGCCGGCCACCGCGTTGTGGTGCTTGAAAAGGAATCAGCCCCCGCGATGCACCAATCGGGACGCAACTCCGGCGTCATCCATGCCGGCTACAACTTGGCTCCCGGCAGCAATAAGGCGCGTTTTTGCGTCGAAGGCAGCCGACAGATGCGCGCCTATTGCCTGGATCGCGGCGTGGCGATGGTGCAAGGAGGCATCCTCGTCGTCGCCCAAAACGAAGCCGAAACCAAGCGACTGGAAGCTCTGCACGCACGAGGAAAAACCAACGAAGTGGAAGTTGCCATGCTCGACGCGGACGAACTTCGCACCATTGAACCGCACGCCAAAGGCATCGCCGCCCTACACGCACCCGAAGGCGCCAGTGTCGACTCCGAAGCCTACGTTCGAGCACTCGTTTCTGACGCCGAAGCCGCCGGAGCCACCTTCCGCTACAATGTCGCCGCCCACGCCGTCACCGAACAAGGCATCGAAACCCTCAACGGCCTCGTTCCTGCCCGAGCCGTCGTCAACGCCGCAGGATTGTACGCCGACAAACTTGCAGGAGACCTCGCCCACGACGTACGCATTGTACCGTTTCGAGGCTACTACGCCCGCCTTCCTGCATCCGCCGCCGGTCTCGTTCGCAGCCACATCTACGCAGCCCCCGACCCCGCCTTCCCGTTTCTTGGCGTCCATTTGAGCCGCCGCGTAGACGGCACAGTCGCAGTGGGCCCCGGCGCCATGCTTGCCTTTGGCCGCGAGGCATACAAATTCTGGAACATCCAACCCAAGGAATTGGCCGGAACCCTCACCTGGCCCGGGTTCTGGAAGCTTTTCGGCAACCCCGGATTCCGCCGACTGCTGCCCCAAGAAGTGCGCAAATCCCTGTCACTCGGCGCCATCGAACGTGAGGCGCGCCGACTCGTGCCGGAACTCCCCCGTGGATTACGGCCATTTCGCGCCGGCAACCGCGCACAAATGATCGACCGCGACGGCCACCTCGTCGACGACATCGTCGTGCGCGAAACCGACACCGCCGTGCACGTTCTCAACGCCGTCTCACCCGGCCTCACATGCAGTCTGCCCTTTGGAGCCCACCTTGCCCGGCGCGCAGAAACCAAGCTCTAGCCGTCAGCAAATTGATCCGTACGCACCCGCATCCGACGGCACCGGACCCACTCCGAGACTCTCGTAGGCGGCAGCAAAATCACGCATCGCCTGCTCGTTGGTGCCGCTGTCGAACCACAAAACGCTGCGAAACTCATTGAATCCCCGATTGCTTGCCACGAACTCCATCGGCCCCTGCACAGCTCGAATCACGGGGAACTCCAATTGCACACTCCAGTTACCAGCAACCAAATTGTACTCGGGCTCCTCGGGAACGAAACCTTCGAGCACCCCGTCCAATTGGAACCGCGCCCGACCCACTTGGTGTTCGTAGCCCGCAGAGCGTGGCGCGTTTTCGTCGTGATGCGAACCACGGCCGTCCTCGATGTAGTACGGCTCGGCAAACAGCGCCCTCACCCAGTTGGCTACCTCCTCTTGCGTGCCGTTTGTCACCAGCAACAAAGCGGCTTCCACCGCCCGAGCCACTCCATCCGGCAATGGATCCGGGACGTTCCACAAGTGGATCTCCCCTAGTCGCCCAATGTACAAGTCCTGATCTTCATCCAAGCGAAATTGAGCCGATTGGATTGTGGCGTCCCACGAAAGAATTTGCTCCTGGCTGTGCGCAAGGCCCTTCGTCGGCGGCTCCACCGTCACGTTCCAACCCACCGAATCCTGCAACAACGTGCCAAAACGAGCATCATGCCACGAAACAGCCTCCAATTGGTAGCCGCAATGGCCGAAGGCGCCAAAACAACCCGACAGCGCCATCACCAGGAAAGCAGCAGCCGCCAACAACTTCATGCAGTCACAACGAGCCCCCGTTGGAAGAGCTTCTGGTCCGTTTCTCAAACAATCTCAATCTTCAAGTGACGCCCCGCCTCGGCGCGTCCGTGGCCCTGCTTCGACCCTGCACCACCTCCGCCGGATTCATGGCGGTTCCCGAGCAGAGCCGAAAACTCCAGATGCAGGGCCTCAAAGAAGCGCTCGCCGCCGCTGGATTCGAAATTGTGCGCGATGCCCGAGTCCTCCTATTGGTGCGCAAGGACGTCGAATCGACCATCTACCACACCGGCAAGGTCCTCCTGAAGACCACGGACGCAGCCGCCGCCGAAGCATCCTATCTCGAAATGAGGCCCCTGCTGGAAGCCCACTGGAGCTAGACGCGACGGCGACCAAGCGCCACTGCGAGTGCGCCCAATAGGCCCGCGATGCCCACGGACACGCCCGGCCCCGGAATGCTGCAACCAACACTGGTTTGCGCATCGGCCCAGTTGTCCCACACCACGACCGTTGCATCGAACGTGCTGCTGCCGCGACCCGGATGCTGAATGAACGCCCAGTCATCAGGCCCCAGCACCCCGTCGCCATCGTCCTGGAAGGTAAACCGCCAGTCGCCTACGGACTGTACATCTCCATCCGCGAGGTCGAACGAAGCCACAGGAGCCGCACCACTTGTGCAGGAAACGCTGTTTGAGTCGTACACGCGGAACGAATACTCGTCCAAAGCCCCGCCGCTGCCGCGAGTGCCCGTCCATTCATACCCCGCCGAACTCGCAGTACCCGTACCCGTGACGGTGCCTGCAAAACGAGTCTCCGCAATCGGCGCACTAATGGAATCACGATCGCCATACTCCGGCGTCAAAGTCAGCCGGCTTTCCGGATTTTCGACCGTGAAGCTCTGGATGTCGTGACCTTTCATGTGCACCGTGATGTCCGAAGCGCCCGCCGAACCATGGCTGCGGTACACCGCGTCAAACGTCTTCTTGCCGGTCTTCTCCACGCGCACCAATTCCAAGCCCTCCGGGTCAAAGTGGCCCGTCAAAAGAGCAGGGTCGGCAAAATCCAAGTCGCCAAGCCCCAACAGCAACGGCTCCGCATCGCGACCCGTGCAAGCACCCGCAGGATTGCGTGCCTCGAAGTTCTCGTCGCGCTCGCCGTAGTCTTCGAAGCCGTCCGTCACCACGACGATGCGCGTGGGGTCGCAAAAGACGCTGTACTGGACGCGCGCGACCTTGCCATCCACGCGCACATCGGAATCGGTCCCAAAGGACACCGTGGCTGTCGCCTGCACGCTGACCGGAAACGGCCCCGCCGGAGTGGGAGCCTCGATGGTAACACTTCCCACCATCTCAAACGCCTTGATGCGCCCATTCAGCCCAATGTTGTCCTCCATGGCGATCAAAGCCGCACCGGCGCGTTGCTCCATCTCGTCCTCGGTAAGCTTGTCCTTGCCAAAGCACCCCGAAAGAAGCAAGAGCAGTACCGCCAAGACGGCCAGAGTTGAGCCACGCATGCGCCTCATGCCTACCGAGGATGGTTAAAAGTTCTCGTTGGGCCGTTGTATTGACTAGGTTCGACGGCGCACGAACAGAGCCGCGCCGAGTCCCACGAGCAGCCATGCAAGGCCGGGGCCAGGGATGCGCGGATCATCTTGCACGTCCCGGTCTGCCCACAAGTCCCACACCACCAATTCGTATTCATCGGACGGGGCGCGAATCAGCAGCACATCGCCTGCTCCGAACTGTCCATTGCCGTCTTCGCGCAGAATGAACGAGAATTCTTCGAAGGTCTGGGTTCCACCATCCATGGCAAACACCGCCGCCGGCTGATCCTCCGGATCGAAGCCTGAGTGGTACACACGGACTTCAAAGTCGGACAAGGGCGCGTCGTTGCCGGCCTCGGCCTCGTACTCGCATTCTCCGTCGAAGAACCAGCAGAAGCCATCCACGCTGCTCGGAGCGCGGCCCGTGGCCGTGGGGGGCGTCAAGGTCTTGGGGCTGCCATAATCGAAGTGCATGGTGCCCGCTCCCTGAGGCGATTCGATGGTCATGGACTGCACCCGACCTTTGTCATCGATCAATGCGGTGTACGTTCCATCTTCGTCAGAGAACGTAGCCGTGACCGTGCCGTTCGCGTTCGGCGTGACCGTCAAATTGTTCGAATCTTCCGTGAACTCTTCACCAAGGAAGCCGGGCCCTTCAGATTCATCGCTCAAAGCGCCTCCCGTGCACATGGAACGGTCCTCGGTTGGACGGGACTCGTACACTTCGTTGCCATACACCACCACATCGAAAGCGCCTCCACAGAACGTCTCTGAGCGCAGCCCAATGGAGTAGCCACCCGAAGATTGCAGATCCATGAGGAAACGAGTGGCGCCATTCTTGCCCCACTCCATTTCAAAATCCAAGGTGCCGGAGCCCATGAAATCCTCGTCCTCGAATCCAAACGAACCGCGGATAAGTCGCAAATCGCCACCGTCTTCCGCGTCCATGTTGGACCCAAGCGTCGCAAGCGCCTGGCCCGCGACCGTCTCAGCTTCGCTCTGACTCAACGCCTGCGGCGTGCCTTCGCCATCGCCGCCGTTGCCAAGGACCATAAACGTACCGAATCCAGCGGCCACAATCACGGCGATCACCACAGCAATGATCGCAATCATGGCGCCCCTGGTATCGTCGGGAGCGGCTCCCGCGGCACCCGTAACTGGGGCACCGAAACCGCATTGGGGACACGAGGGCCTTGCTCCCTCCGGAACCACTACGCGAGCACTACATTGAGGGCATTGTAAGACCTTCACGGAGCGCAATCAAACAATCCCTGCAAGACTGTGTCGGTTCCTATCATGAAGCGTTAGGACTGGCAGTTCGGGACCCAAAAGCATGCGCCAAAGCACTGTCCATGGTCACGCCATCCGCCTCCGCATGAATGGCCAAGGAACGCACTCGATCACGTTTGACCTCGGCCGTCAGGCGCACGGCCGCCCCGGCGGCATCGTACGCATAGACGTTGCTTCGAGTGTCGCCCTTCTCGCGCCCGGAAACGAACGACACATCCGGCACCACCGTCAGCGCCAGCATCGCTTCGATGCCATCCAAAGGAAAATCACGCCCCGCCAACTGCTGAAACGCCGCCGCCACCTTGTTGTGATCATTGGAATCTAGGCAATCAGCCTCGTGTCCGGCGCGAGCGTCTATGTTCTTGCGACCAAACGCCTCCAAGCCATTCGCGACAAACGCCACCGTACCAGGAACGCACACAAACTGCACCGAGAGCCCCGCGTACTCGTCGCTCTGGTCCTCGCCACCAAAATGCGCCTCCACCACCTCCATCTGCAAGCGCCAGCCGTCCTCAAACCACTCCATGCGCGTGGACAACGTCAACAACAAATCAAAATCGGAAACCTGCAACAGCGTGCGACCCTTCTGTTGGACCAAGTCACCCCCGGGCCCCGCATCTTCCTGAAACCCCGCCCAATCAGCCAAGCCCTGCGCTTCATGCACAGACGCCGACGAAGAGCAACCCGACAACAGGAGCAAGGCGACAAGAAACCAGGCAGAACGCATCAAGACCCACCGAATCTACCGGTATTTGGCCCCTCTGGATGAGCCGTTTGCCAAGCCCGGACCGCAAGGGGCGGTTTATGATGGGCGACCCTCTCGCAGCGAATCGTGGCCCGCCCCCTGTGGTTTGACGCCGGCACCGATCCCGAAGCCGTCGCCGACCACCTTGAACAACTCGCCGAGACCGCAACCCGCCTCGTCTTCGAGCCCCGCGCCCTTCCAGCCGGCACCAGCCGCGCACTCTTGCGCCGCGCCGCCGTCCTTCGCGCCGGGCGCCTCGTGCACGCAAGCCACGGCGAAAAAGACCGCGTCTTGACCCAGGAAGTACGCGCCATCGACGACCTGGTGCGCGCCAGCAACCTCCTCATCGAGCGCCTGCGCGAATGGTACGCCCTGCACGCTCCAGAAGCCACCCGTGCCGCCGGGGACGCCAAGAACCTTGCTCGCCTCGTGGCAGAAACCGGCGACCGCGAAGCCGTCTCGGAACTTCTCGGCCTCACCGCCATGGGCCTCGGTACCGACCTTGACCCCGCCGACATGGCCGTCATGCAAGGATTCGCGGCCGCCCTGCAAGCCCTCCACGAAAACTGGGGTGCTCTGGAACGCCGCATCGACGTGCTCATGTGCGAAGTGGCCCCCAACCTCTCCAGCGTCGTCGGCCCCGTCCTCGGCGCCCGACTTATTGCCCAAGCAGGCAGCCTCGAACGCCTCGCCATCCTCCCCGCCGGCACCGTACAAACCCTCGGCGCCGAAACTGCCCTGTTCCGGCATATCAAGGAAGGCACGAAGCCACCCAAACACGGCATTCTGTTCCAGCACCCGCATGTGCACAGCGCGCACGCCTGGCAACGCGGCGCCATCGCCCGCGCCCTCTCGCTGCACGCAAGCCTAGGTGCCAAGGCCGACTCCTTCACCCAAAACGACCTCAAAGCCCACCTCAAAACCGAGCTGGACAAGGACCTCGAACGGATCCGACGCGACAAAGCCAAAGCCCCCAAGCGCCGCGAAATCGCACGTGGATTCGGTGGCCCCGCACGCAAACCCTACGGCGGTCGTCCCTCCAGTGGCGGCGGTGGCGGTGGCGGATACGGTGGCCGATCTTCGGGCGGCGGAGGCAGTGGCGGAGGATTTGGCGACCGACGCGGCGGCTCCGGCGGAAAACCATCCGGCGGTGGAGGCGGAGGAGGATTTGGCGACCGACGCGGTGGATCCGGCGGCGGCAGTGGCAGTGGAGGCGGCGGAGGCTTTGGCGACCGACGCACCGGAGGCCCCAGCAAACCCTACGGCAAGCCAGGCGGCAAACCCGGCGGCGGCTACAGCAAACCCCCGCAACGAGATGACAAGCGCAAGAAAGGCCCCGGTGCCTTCCGAGGCGACGGTGGAGCCGCCAAACCCCCCGGAGGTGGAAAGAAATGAACCCCCTCAAACAAAACGGCGTCTTTGACGACAAAGGCTTCCTCTGGACAAAGAACTCCGTACCCGGCCAGAAAGTGTACGGCGAACGCCTGCGCGCCTACCGAGGCGGCGAATACCGCGACTGGAACCCCCACCGCTCCAAAATGGCCGCCCTGCTGCGGCTCCTGCCCGACACACCATGGATGGACCCCGGCAAAGACATGCTGTATCTTGGCGCAAGCTCCGGCACCACCGTCAGCCACATGGCCGACGTCCTGCGCCCCGAAGCCCTACTCTACGCCGTGGAATTCAGCCCCCGCAGTGTCCGCGACCTCCTCTGGAACGTAGAAAGCCGCCAAAACGTCGTGCCGATCCTCGACGACGCCGGCAAACCCGAACGCTACTCCGCCTACATCGACCGGCCCGTCGGCGCACTCGTCCAAGACGTCGCCCAACGCCACCAAGTAGACATCTTCCTTCGCAACCTGCCCTTCTTGGCCAAGGACGGCGTCGGATACCTCTTCGTCAAGGCGCGCAGCATCGACGTAGCCAAACCGGTGCGAGACATCTTCGAGGACGTAGAACGGACCCTCAAAGCCAACGGTGTGCGCGTCGTCGGCAGCGTCGACATGGATCCCTTCCACAAAGAACACCGCGCCTTGGTGGTTCGACCGTGAGCCCCAACGGTAGCAGCGGCCAGCGCGTCGTCGTCACGGGCGGGGCCGGCTTCATCGGCAGCCACCTTGTAGACGCCCTCGTTGCACGCGGCGACCAAGTCACCGTCATCGATGACCTATCCGCTGGCAGCACCCAATTTTTGGCCGACGCCCGCGACAAAATCGACATCGTGGTCGCAGACGCCAGCGTGCCCAGTGTGCTTGACGACCTTCTGCCCGGCGCCGACGCCGTCTGGCACCTTGCCGCCAACCCCGAAGTGCGCACTGGAGCCACCGAACCCGGCGCCCACTTCGACCGCAACGTGCGCATGACCTGGGAAGTGCTCGAAGCCGTGCGCCGACACAACGTGCCGCGCCTGCACTTTACCAGCACCAGCACCGTCTACGGCACCGCCACCGTCATGCCGACGCCCGAACACTACGGCCCGCTCCTGCCCATCAGTGTCTACGGCGGCTGCAAACTCGCCTGCGAGGGCCTCGTATCAGCCCACGCCGCCACCTTCGGCTTCGATGCACTTCTGTATCGATTTGCCAACGTGGTCGGCCCCCGCTCCAACCACGGCGTCACCTACGACTTCGTCCAAAAACTCAAGGCCACCCCCGAGCGCCTGGAAATCCTCGGCGACGGCACCCAAAGCAAATCCTACGTCCACGTCTCCGACACCATCGCAGGAATGCTCGCCGCCGACGCCACACACCAAAGCGGTGTGGACGCCTACAACATCGGCAGCCTCGACAGCATCCCCGTCACTGCCGTCGCAGACCAAGTCGCCGCAGCCCTCGGACTTGCCCCCGAGTACGTCTTCAAAGGCGGCACAAGCGGCGGCGCCGGTTGGAAAGGCGACGTCAAACACATGGGACTCAGCGTGGACAAACTACGAGCCCTCGGCTGGGAACCCAAACTCGACAGCGCCCGCGCCATCCACGACACCGCCGCCTGGCTTGCAGAGCACGCCCCACACACCTAACCATTGCAGAACACGTCGACAAGGTTTAGGACCCCGCACGAAGCTCGACGAACGTGGCCAAAGGGCACATGGCATGGATTGTGCTCCTCATCGCCGCCGCCGTGACGGCCGCCGGCCAAAGCCCCGCACCCGAATTCTTACCCGAACGAAGCAGCGAATGCTACGACTGCCACGCCAGCGACGCCGTGCCCCTACGCACGTTCTACCTCGTCGTCCCCGAACCAAGCGACTCCACAAACGGCCCATTCGAATTCCAAGTGCAAATCCAAAACGCTTGGCTGCACGACCAACGCTACCTCGGCCCCGTCCTGGACCTCTCCAACGCCCCCAGCCTGAAATTCTTCGACGGCCGCGAACCCGTCACCAGCCGCGCCGACGGACGCATCGACTTGACCCCGCGCCCACCTGGACCGCCGCAACTACCCAGCATCCTGCCGGACCTCGAACCAACCCAGGGCCCCTACAGCGGCAACGTCACCCTCCAAGTTCCCTCCGGAGCCACCCGTGCCGCCGTGCAGATGACCCAAACCAACAACGTAGGCAACCCCACCATCACCTGGAGCTTGTTTACCGGCCGCAACAGCGCCGAAGGCGAACCCGACCGCGTCACCACAAGCCAGGGCGAAACCGCCGAATTCTTGCTGGCAACCCCCGACGACTTTGCCGGCATCTCCTACGGCAACTGGACCATCCAAGCCCAAGTACAACTGGACACCGACATCAACCCCGCCGCAGGAGAACTCACCTTCCGCGTGGACCTCGAAGCCGACTTTGCCAGCGGTGATAGCCGGACCGCACGACTCGGCCGCCAACTTCAGCTCGGACCCGGACAAAGCACCCTCTTTACTTGGACCCTGCAACCGGTAGCCACCGCAGGACCCGGAGAAAACGCCCGCCTCGACGTGGAAGGCGCCGCGTATTACGCACATGAAACCGCCCAAGGACCCGACAGCGACTGGGCCTACACCACCAAAGGACTGGAACTTGCCGTCGAACCCACCGCAAGCGGCGGCGTACGCATCGGCCCCGACGCCGACTCCATCCTCGTCGTCGTCCCCAGCAGCTCCCAAGGCATCTCCCTCCCTCCCCTGCTCGAGGCAATTGGCTACCTCAGCACCTTCCTCATCGTCGCGAGCATCTACAGTGGCGGCATCTTCGGCCGCCCCAGCCGCCGACACCTCAATCACCTCTTTGGTACCGCCCGTCGTCGCGTCGCCTTCCACAACGTCCTCAGCTACGCCCTCACCCTCGCAGCACTCGTCCATACCGTCCTATTCATCTACGACGGCCTCACAGGCGGCCTCTTCCACTGGACCCTAGGCCTCATCTGGGGCGGCGTGGCAATTCTTGCCATGTTCGCACTCGGCGTCACCGGGGCCCTCCAAGTGCACATCATTCGACGCTGGAACTACGCCACCTGGCGCTGGACACACCTCGGACTCGCCATCATCACCATGGTGTTCACCGTCCTGCACTTGCTGCTCGACGGCGTCCACTTTGCCGCCGTGCAAGAATGGCTCGGATACAGCAACCCACTCGACCCACGCACCCAGTGAAACGAGCCAACTTGCTGCGACAATCGTTATCTCAATGCCCCGAGTCGTAGTCGCATGAACGCCCGCGCCCTCTTGGTCGCTCTCGTGTTGTCCACCCTGACGCTTGCCGGTTGCACCGAAGCCGGCGACGGAGTCACCAACTTCGAATGCCGCACCCGCACCATCAACCTCGAAGTCGGCGTTGCCACCAACGGCAACCACAACGTCTACACCCTCAACGACGGCGCCACGCAAATGCCGGTCGTCGCCATGGGCTTCCAACCCATCGGAGGCAAACTCGAATTCCCCAACACGCAGATCCGCGTCAACGAATGCGACACCGTGGAAATCACGGTCCAAAACAACAACCCCTTGCCGCACACGTTCCACTTGCACGGCGGCATCGTCGACTGGAAAGAAGACGGCGTCCCCTTCATCAGCCAACTTCCCATCCACCAAGGCGAAGAACGCACCTACACCTTCAAGGACATGAAGGCCGGCACCTACTGGTACCACTGCCACGTCGACGTCGCCCACCACATTGATCTGGGCATGTACGGTGCCTTCATCGTCGAGGAGCAAAAACCCTCCTTCGACTACGACTTTGACTTGCCCGAGCACGTCCTGATGCTCGACGAATGGGACAACTGCCACGTCCACGGCAGCGTCCAAGAACAACAAACCGTCCGCGAAAACAACGGCGGCATCACATTCGAAGGCGACTGCCAAGAACGCAAATTCCAGGACACCTACTCCCAAGGCGGACTCACCTCCGGCGCCAGACAAAGTGTCTGTGACACGGCGGGCTTACCACAGGAGGTGTACGACACCTTCGACTGCATGAACCACGCAGCACCCCCGCCCGGCACCACCCCCCGCAGTTGGTACCCCATGACGTTTCCGGTCTACGCCCCTGAGTACAACACCTACACCATCAACGGCAAAGCGTTCCCCGACACCGCCCCCATCACCCTCGAAGAAGGCAAAACCTACCGCTGGCGCCTCATCAACGTGGGCGAAGAAATGCACTCCATGCACATCCATGGCCACAACTTCCTCGTCACCCACCGCGACGGCTACGAACTACCCAACCCGTTCCGCGTCGACACCCTCGGCATCATGCCCGGCGAACGCTACGACGTACTGATGGAAGCCAACAACCCCGGCCTCTGGGTGTTCCATGACCACGTGGGCCTCAGCGACATGAACGACCACCAAAGCCCCGGCGGCATGCTCACCGTGCTCGCCTACAAGGGCGCCATGGAGCAAGAAATCGGCTACGACGCCAGCGCCATCAAGAAGGCCGGCGACTACATCTGGATCGGCCGCGACTACCACATGGAACACAGCGGCGAACACGGACACACCCTGACGAACCGGGCCCACCAATCGGAGAATCTCGTGGTAGGGTCGGATCGGGTGTACAACGCCTAGTCCCGCCACCCACACAAAACGCGAAACTGTGAACCTCGGACTCCGTCGCTGCTCCCGTGTACGACCTCCCGTATCACAAGGAGCGCGACGTAGCCGTCGTCCAGAAATTCATCGACGAGCACCCGTTTGCACTTCTGACGGGCTGTGACGCCGAGGGCCGCCCGGTGGCCACCCAAGTGCCGATGTTCCTTCGCAAGCAAGACGGCCGAACCGTGCTTCGCGGCCACATCATGCGCGGCACGGACCACCACCACCACCACGCCTTCGAGCACAACGCCAACGTTCTAGCGGTGTTCACGGGCAGCCACATCTACGTTAGCGGCAGTTGGTACAGCAACCCACACACGCCCTCCACATGGAACTACATGAGTGTCCATGTTCGAGGGACCTTTCGTGTCCTGGACGGCGCCGCGCTCGTGGAGGTGCTTCGAGACACGAGCCTGCATTTCGAGGGCCAAGACGCCGCGTCCGCGACGGTCTACGACAACCTGCCCGCGTCGCTCACCGACCGGCTCGTCAAGGCAATCGTCGCCTTCGAAATCGAGGTCACGCACCTTGATACGGTGTTCAAGTTGAGCCAAGACCGAGACCAGGAAAGCTACGACACCATCATCGAGAACCTCAAAGGGCAAGGAGAAAACGGCCGAAACATTGCAGCAGCGATGGAGCAGAGAAAGAGCGAAGTTTTTCCTGAAATCGGTCAAGAATAAGTGCATTAAATGCGCCGATGGGCCGAAGTTTCCTGGAGCCGACATGATTTAACATGGGACCCCCATGGGCATCTGGGTCCAACGGGGCCCGGAGGAAATCAGTATGACCAAACTCACTATTCTCTACGGCCACCCTACCGACGTCGACGCCTTCGAGGACTACTACCTCGGCACGCACATGCCGATTGCGGGCAAAATGAACGGCGTGGACCGCCTCGAATTGACCCGATTTGGCGCCGGACCCGACGGCAGCGCTCCGGCATACCACCGCATGGCCGAAATCTACTTTTCCGACGCCAAGCAGATGCAGGAAACCCTCGGCTCGGCCGAAGGCCAAGCAGCCGTAGCGGATCTTCCCAACTTTGCCTCCGGCGGAGTCACGATGCTCGCCGGCGCCGTGCACAACTAGGAGGTGCGCCGTTTGCGTCCATTGGATGTGGGGGGCAAATCGACTTGGTTGTCCTGACCACTCCAAAACCTCTATCCCCTTCCTCCCCCGCTCCTCCTCTATGGCAGACCTCACTTGGGGCGACGTGGTCTTGGTTGGCGCCGTCGCCACCGTGGGATTTACGCTCCTGAGTTACTGGTGGAGTGGCGTCATGGCGCGCAAGGGCTGGAGCTGGCAAGTCAAAGCCAAGCCTACGAAGCGCAAAACCGGACCTCAGTAGCGGCGAGGTGATTCGAGTGCGGCGAGGGCCGCTTCCAGCACGGCCTCGGGAGCGCCCGCTGCATCCACAACGCGCACGGTGTCCGGTTCCGCCGCCGCCAGCCCAAGGTATGCTTGCCGAACGGCCTCCAAAAACTCGACTTTCTCAAAGGGATCGGTCGCCCCGCGTGCCTCCGCTCGGGCCACCGCAGTCGCGGCAGGAAGATCCAGAAGCAGGACGCAGTCGGGGCGGAGTTCGACGTGCTCGTGCAAATTCTTGAGCCACGCCATTGGATTCTGCATGCGATCTGCAAGGGTCACGGACTGGTAGGCAAGTGTCGAATGCCAGTAGCGATCGCAGACCACGGTTTGCCCGGCCGCGAGGCGCCGCTCTAGTTCTTTGGCGTGCTCGATGCGGTCTGCCACGAACAAGAGGGTGGTTCCGACAGGGTCGTGGCGGCCTTCAATGGCGGCGCGCACGGCTTGGCCGGCGGCAGTATCCGTGGGCTCCATGGTCTCATGCACGTCCACGCCCTCGGCCCGCAACTGCTCGGCGACGCGCTTGCTCACGGTGGACTTGCCGCTGCCGTCGATGCCCTCGAAGACGATGAACCGGCCACGCACGAAACGGGCAGGCGGAGGGCCCGGGAAAACCGATTGCATCCGTGGACGCCGGCGCCCAGGCTCAACCGCCGCCACTCACGACACGCTCGCCTTCGAACAAGGAAATGCCCGAGAGGTGCCCCACGTACGCAAGGTGGCCATTGCCCTCGCCGTAGTTGCCGGGTTCGGTGTCGCAATCGCCCTGGCCCGTGTACCGCGCCAATTCGTCGGGCAAACAGGCGTCTATGAAGGCACCCCAGAAGCTGCCGTCGGGAGCGATGCTGGCGTCGAGGAATTCACGAATGTAGCCGCAGCGGATGTTGCGACAGTCGCCTCGGTAGACATGGTCGCCCTCCGGGTTGACTTTGACATGCAGCACCGTGGCGGGGCCGCCGTTGGTGGCGTCAAGGCTCACGGCCATGTAGGCGTCCCAGACCACGTTGTCCCATGTGCCATTTTCTGGTTTGTCGGTCGTGGCTAGGTACACGAAGCCAATCCGGCCGTCGTCACCTGCGGTGATGCTGACATGGTTGGCATAGGTGAAGCTCGGGTGGCTGATGCTCATGGGCGTGTCCCAGCCCCAACTGCTTCCGGCACCGCTCTGGCCCACCGCCATCCACACGGCTTGGTCCTCCATCGTTGGCCCCATCCAAGTGTAGTATAGGTTGCCGGCAGCATCGAACGCCATGTTGGGATCGCCAGAAGTGGCGCGCACGGCACCTTCGGCAATTTCCAGGAGTTCCCAGGTCAAACCATCGTCAATGCTGCGAGCAACGTAGGGCCGCCCGCAGTACTCACGCGGCAAATACACGGCTCCGTCGGGACCCACAAGCGCGTGACCATGAATGCCACCACAAACCATGCCCGTGGCAGGGTCGACGCCGGGGTAGACGAGGTGAAACGTTGCAAGCGTCAAGCCGCCGTCAAGACTTCGAGCACAATGGGAGTCCGCAATTTGATTGACGCAGACATACACCATGTTCGGGTACAATCCTTCACTCGGCAGCGGGGTCACGCGGGGCGGGCCGGCCGCGATGGTTTGATGGTCCACCACGAGGCTGCCACACCCTTTGGCATTGGAAGTCCAGGAATCGCCCGAGTCGTCGCTGAAAACCAGCCAGTTGCACACGAGGTCGTAGAGTTCAATCTGGAACAAGCGGTCGGTCCACGGGTCCGTCACCACCATGGGGTCGCCGCTTCGAGGCGGCTCTCGGTCGCCCGTGGGTAGCCTCGGGCTCACGTCGGTCCAAGTCTTGCCGCCGTCGTCGCTGCGCATGACCGGAGTTTGCGTGGAGGAAACGGGCGGCGTGTTGCCCCCGGAGTAATCGCGGGCAGCGTAGTACAGGACCCCTTCGGAGTCCACGGCCACAGTCGGTTCGCGACCATCGCGACCATCCACAGAGAGCCACGCCCACGTCGGCATGGGGCCATTCCATGCTGTCGAGTCGAGCACTTCGTCACCGCGAGAAAGCAAGAACGCGGATGGCTCGGGGCTCGGAGGATTCGGGTCGTCACCGGGCGTGTCTGCGTTGGACAGACAACCAGCCACGGCGAGGCTCACAAGCAACAAGACGGGGGCAATGCGCATCGACCACGCAGTGCCGCACCGGGGTCTTATGCCTTCTTCGCCCTGTACCCCTTGTGTGCCTCGCAGTATTTGCTGCCAGAGCGAGGCAATTTTTTGCATTGGCTGCCCGCCTGCGTCAACGCCGCGCACTGCGCCTTGGCCCCCATCACCTTGATGGCCGCCGGGCGATTGCGAATGGCGCCCTTGCCGCCGGGAGCTTCCTTAGCACGGGCGCGGACCTTCTTCATCTCGCGGGCCTTCTTGAGGTTCTCCAGCACCGTCTTTGCCCTGCCCTTGGGTCGGTAGCCCTTGTGCGTGACGCAGTACTTGCTGCCTTCCTTCGAGTGGCTCTTGCATTTGGTACCGTCTTCCTTGAGGGCAGCGCACTGGACCATGGCTCCAGCATCAAGCACGTTCGATAAATGCACACTGATTCTGCGCCAAGCTATGCCGGGACTGTGGTACGAAGAGTTTGAGCCGGGCGCAGCCATCGAACACGGTGCCGCCCTTGCCGTCACCCAGGAGGACAATGCCGCCTTCTGCCACCTCACGCACAACACCCAACCGCTGCACTTGGACCGAGACGCCGCCGTCGCCGCCGGATTCCGCGACATCCTCGTCAACGGCCTCTACACCTTCAGCGCCTCCGTCGGCATGAGCGTTGGCGACCTCACTGAAGGCACCCTCGTGGCAAACCTCGGCTACGAAGACATACGCCACCCGACCCCCGTGTACCCCGGCGACGTGCTGCGCGTCCGCTCCAAGGTCCTCGACAAACGCGCAAGCAGCAAACCCGGCCGAGGCATCGTCAGCGTCGCACACGAAGTCACAAACCAAGACGGCGTCATCGTGTGCCAATACCGAAGAACCGCGATGGTGCGCACCCGACCGGAGGCACCCGCATGAACAGCCCGGCTCGCTGGCGCAGCGTCCTGTTCACCCCCGGCACCCGAGGCGACCGCATCCAAAAAGCCCTCCACACAGGTGCTGCCGACGTCATCGTAGCCGACTTGGAAGACGCCGTGGCCCCCGACCAAAAAGAACAGGCCCGCGACGAAGTCCGCACCGCACTCGACGCCGTCCCCGCAAGCGCGGCCCAACGCGCCGTTCGCATCAACCCATGGCCCAGCCGCACCGCCGAGGACGACCTCGACGCCATCCTAGACACCAACCCCGACCTTCTGGTGATTCCCAAAGCAGAATCACCCGACGATATTCGCGCCCTCGACGCCCGACTCGGCAACCACCCCGCACGGCTTCTGCTGATCTTGGAAACCGCCGAAGGAGTGCTGAACGCCCGCAAACTGGCCCGCGCCACCGACCGAGTCGCCGCCCTCGCATTTGGCGCCGAAGACCTAGCCGCCGACGCCGGCATGCGACGAAGCCCTAGCAATTCAGAAGTCGCCGTACCCCGCGCCCTCGTCGCCCTCGCCGCAGCCGCAGCCGGCATCGCAGCCATCGACATGATCACCGCCGACTTTCGAGACACAGACCGAGCCACTCGAGAAGCAACGGAAGCCCGAGCGCTTGGATACAAGGGCAAAATGTGCCTGCACCCCACCCAAGTTACGGCCACGCACGCAGCATTCGCCCCGACCCAGGAGGAAATTGCCTGGGCCCAACGCGTGGTACACGCCGCAGACGAAGCAGGCTCAGAAGCCGGCGGCGTCCTGGTCGTAGACGGCGCCATGGTGGACGTTCCCCTGATTCGCCAAGCCCGCGCAATTCTAGCAGAATCCAACGCCTGATCCACCATCGGCCACGCCCAAATCTAGCTACGTTGGGCCCATTCGGAAGGGTCGCATCAAACTGTCCTACAACAATGTCCAAAACCCCCATGGGCCCTGGCTTCTTGATGCGTGCCATCGGAATCCGGGTCAGCGGGCTCGTCACACTGCTGTTGACCGTCGCCCTAGCAGGATGCAGCGACGAAGCCCCGCAAGCACTCGACACAGAACTACCCGACGACGCAGTCGTCTCCGAAGATGGCCGCGACCTACGCACCGACCTCCTAGCCACAGACGCCGCACCAGGCCCCGACTGGGCAGTGGGCGACTGGTTTGGGCACCACATCTTCTTTGGCGAAGAAGACACCGAAGGAACGCACATCAACGTCGTCGTCACCGAAGACCGAGGCAACGACTGGTACCTCGTGAGCGAAGACACCGAGATTGGCATGTACGAAGCAATTTTCGACGTCCCCATCACCGGCACCCTCTCCAAAAAGGACCTCGACACCACCGCATTTGGCGGCCTCTGGCAAGTTTACGATTTCCCGATGAGCCACAACAAAACCTGGACGGGCACCATGACCTTCGACGTGGACTGGACGTTCGACCTCACCTTCACCGCAACCTACCAAGACTCCTTCCAAACCACCGCCGGCAACCGCCCCGGCTTCGTGGTAATCGGCGTCGACAGCAGCGGCCGCACCGTGGTGGAAACCGACTACGTCCCGGCCATTGGCTGGTACACCCAATTCGTCGCCTACGACGTGGAACCACCAGAGCCCGAAGTGGTCTTTCGCAGCATCAGCATGGGCACCGGGCACAACTGGACCGGCGAGTACACCGATTACACCGCCAGCGACCTTCTGAACACCTACAAGGACTTCTTCCCCGACCCCAGCGCCGACCCGCCCGTACACGCAGAAGCCATCGCCGTCAGTGAATCCACCTCGCTTATTGCGGGAATCATGTATTCCTACGCCGCCGCCGGAATCACCGAACTGCGCCTGTTTGACCCCGAAAATCAGGTCGCCATAAGCCAATCAGGCACGCACATTCCACCCCCCAACCCCGACCCCAGCAGCTGGGGCGGAGTCGGAAACGGCGATCTGTACGTCCTCAATGCCATCCCTGGAGACTGGCATCTTCTCTGGGTCGGCGCCGCCGTCGCCACCGGATTCGGTGCCCAACTCTGGGCATTGGAAGCAACAACTGGCTCCCTCTGACGTTGACCCGTTCGGGTGTTGGTCCACCCTTTTATAACCAAGAGGTTCAGATTGGCAGCATGGACGGCGAGCCAGAGGCACCCGCCTTGGATGTGGACCCCGCGCAGCTCATGCGCATCGTGCGCATCTTGCCGGATGTCCTGTTCTCGTGCTTCAAGGGCGACGACGGCAAAATCTACTGGAGCGTCAACGAAGGCGGCCTCGCCGAAGAATTCGGACTCACCACGAATCAAATCAAAGGCAAGAGCCTGGAACAACTGTTTCCGGGCGGAGCCAGCAGCGAGCTCCACCAGCACTTCGAAGACGCATTTCTTGGCAAACCCTACATTTTTACCAACGAAATCGAAGGGCGCCACTTTCGGCACTTTCCGCAACCGGTGCACGACGAACAAGGCAACGTAGAGGCAGTCGTCGGATACATTGCCGAAGTCACAGACCTCGTCAAGACCCAAGAGAAGCTTGCCAAAGCAAACATCGAATTGCAGACCTTCGCCCACGCCATCAGCCACGACCTGCAAAATCCCCTCGCGGCCATGCAGATGTTCCTGCATGTCCTGCTGCTGCACCCGGAAAAGTATGACGAAAAAACTCGCAGCATCCTCGAACGCATGGAGCGAACCGCAGCGCGCATGCAATACATCGCAGAGGACACCTTGTATTTGTCCGAAATCAGCAAGGAAGGCCTGGAACGAACCGACGTGGACGTAACGGAGCTAGCACGCACCATCAGCATCGGGCTAGAAGCAACACGGCCCGACCGCAAACTCGACTGGGACATCAAAGAAGGCATGTCCATCCACGCCGACGCACGCCTAAGCCGCATCGTCTTCGAAAACCTCCTCGGCAACGCTTGGAAATACACCGACGACGCCCAAGACCCACGCATCCGCGTCTGGCAAGAAGACAAAAACGGCCGCCGCTGGATCACCGTCGAAGACAACGGCCGCGGCTTCGATCCCGCCGACGCTCGCCGCATCTTCCGACCCTTCGAACGCGCACACCGAGGCCCCGTCAAGGGCAGCGGCGTCGGCCTCAGTACCGTCAAGCGCGTCATGGACCGCCACGGCGGAGAAATCATCAGCGAAGGCAGCCCCGGCAAAGGCGCATTGTTCCGATTCACATTTGATCCGGAGCCCGAAGACGAAGAGGACGAATAGCGCCCCCCACATTCTGCGCATAGCACCCAATGTGCCCTGCCCCCCGAAACGACCTATTCGGGATTCGCGCCAGGCCGCTCTATCACCGCAATGAACGCGTCGGCCTTCTCGTTTCTTGTATCAACCCAAACCGGGTAGGCGCGACCGGGGCCGCTGTCGAGGTCGATGTAGTCGCCCAAGAACACCATGCCGTTCTGGTGGTGGCTGAATTGCTCATCGCTGCTTTGGTCTGTCACGCGCAGGTTCTGGCTCCAAGTAACCCCGCCATCGAGGCTGAAGCTGTGGTACAAGTCAAACAAGTGGCCTGCTGGATCGTCGCGTCGGTCGTACCAAACAGCGTCCACGGTGCCGTCGGGGCCCACACTGATAACGGGCATGAATTGGTCCACGCCGTTGGTTGGGTCGTCATCATGGATGCGAACCGGGTCCGACCATGACACTCCATCGCGGCTCCAAACCGTGCGAATCTCTGCGTCCGATCCACTGTGGTCCATCCACGTCACGTACAAGCTGCCGCCGAAGGGACCCGAGCTGCGGTCAATGGCCAAGGCCGGAAGCGCAAACGTGCGGAACACCGAGCCTTGGAGGGCGGGCCAGCCGAAAGCGCCGTTGGGTGGCGGATTCGTGTAGTTGCCGACAATGGTGGGTTCCATCCAGCGCAAACCGTCGGGCGACCAGGAAACAATGACGTTACCGGAGCTGTCAAGTGCAGCCATCCAAGCGCGGCCAAGGTGGTCCCAGTCCACCCAAGGAAGGAATCCATCCCAGGTGCCCGGCGCGTTGACGTTGGTTGGCGCGCTCCAGCTTCGCCCCTTGTCCAAAGAAGTAGCACATTGCATGTAGCCAGGGTTGGTCAACTGACCAGCGGGGTTGTTGCCCGGCAAGGCGATTTGATAGGAAGGGTCACGGTCCCAGCACAGCAACACCGTGCCATCCGGGGCGACACTCATCCACTGCTTGTCGTGCTCCAAGCGCGGCCCAAACGCGATTTCATTCACGATGGGCCAGGTGCGACCACCGTCGATGCTTACGAGCACATACATGCTACTGCACGACCACAACCAGTCGTTGGGTCCGCCGTCAGGAAACACGTCAGCACCCGTCTTGCTGCCCGTGAACGGGTCACATTGGTAGGGCATCACCGACCAGTACGCGGTTCCATCGGGCCCAAACGCGAGCACCGGGTCCGTGGCGCACCAAAACTTGCTCAACTGCGGGTGCAGCTCAGCCGTTGGGTCACCTAGTCGCTTCCAATTGCTTCCGGGCACATTGCTGTTGGTCCAAGTTGCGCCCCCGTCGAAAGTCGCGTAGATCCCATCCCAGACACAATCACCGGCTTCGCTTGGCGTGTAGTCTTTGCCCGAGGCCAAAATGTTGCGTGGATCCGTGGGATTGACCGCGATGGTCAATTCGTTTGCTTGCCGTCCCTCGGGAGAAAGGGTGGCCTGAATGTTGCAAGCGACGCTGCAATCGAGTGTCGAGGCGGCCGGACGCGGACTTGCTTCGTGGTTGGATTCGTCTGTGCCTCCGATGCAACCCGCAAGCATCACGGTCAGCAAGAATCCCACAAGGCCAAGGACGGCCAGGTTTCGCATAGACCATCGAGACGGAGACGAGGTGATGAGGATTGTCACTGCCCAAGTGACGAACGAACGCGCCGCAGTGGACAAATACGCAAGTGAACCATCTTCGGCCGTGCCCCGCGCCATGCGCCACGCCTTGCTTGCCGCGTCACTTCTGCTCCTACTCATACCGCCCGCCGTCGCTCAGTCCGCAACCCCCACCGCCACCGCTCGCCTCGACGGTCCCAACGCATTCGACTCCGTTCCCGCCCGCGCCACCGCAGTCATCCCCCTCGACTTGACCCTCGAAGTCGCGGGATTCGCCTGCCTTCAAGACACCCCCTTCACGGTCGCGCTCTCAGCACGGCAAGATTCCGGCGCCCAGCACATCATTCAGCTCCACCCGAAATCCCTGACCTTCACCGTACCAGCCGGACGAGGCCTTGCCGGATACAGCCAAACCGTCGCAATCACCGCCTCCATCGACCCCGCCCCCGCCCCTGCGCCCGGCGCCGGCCCCGACTTCAGCCCAGACTCAGACCCCCGGAACACCTCCGCCCTTTTGCACGTGGTGGCCAAGGCCCCCGAAGGTGGTTGTCCAAATGCCATCACACCCGAACTGCAAGGTGACGAAGCCGCCATTCTCGTAACCTGGCAAGAACCTCCAGCCGAACCGCCCACCCGCGCCATGCCGGCGACCACGACGCTTCAAGTGCTCGCCGTTTTCTGCATTGCCTTGATACGTCTTCGTGCACCGCTCCTAAATACTGGCGGCAGCAAAGTCTGAAGAAGACGCCACCGCTTATCGCGGCAGAGCACAGACTGGAGGAGCAAGAATGGCAAAGGGACTCGACGTAGGAACCATGAATCTCATCGCTGCCGAGCGCAACGGTGACAAAACGACGCTAACACAACAACGCAACTCGTACGTAGAAATCGAGTACAGCGAAGTTGCCGAGAAGATGCTCGCACGAAGCGACGTCCTCTACATCCGCAAGGACAACCAAGTATTCATTGTCGGCGAAGACGCATTGAACTTCGCCAACGTATTCAACAAGGAAACGCGGCGACCAATGCAGAAAGGCATTCTGAATCGCGATGAAAAATCCGCAATTCCCATGATTCGTCTCATCATCGAACGCCTCGTAGGCGAACCGAACCACCCCGGCGAATTGCTGTACTACACGAGCCCCGCCCGGCCCGCCGACGACGCCCGCCAGGACGTCTTGTACCACCAGAAAACCATCGAATCCATCCTACGCAAGCTAGGCTACACCCCGCGCGTCATCAACGAAGGCATGAGCGTCGTGTACTCAGAATTGCCCGACAATCAATTCACCGGCATGGGCGTCAGCTTCGGCGCCGGCATGACCAATGTCTGCCTTGCCCACTACGGCTTGCCCGTCATGACCACCGCCGTGGCACGAGGCGGCGACTGGATCGACCAAAACGTCAGCGAGGC
Organism: Thermoplasmatota archaeon; assembly: GCA_041601615.1. GTDB lineage: Archaea > Thermoplasmatota > E2 > JACPAO01 > JAHFTW01 > JANQNI01. Next base: position 53,505 of record JBFIHX010000006.1, read on the forward strand.
CACCGGCTACACCCGAGACAAAATCACAGCCTTCAAAGAAAAGGACTTCAAGCTCACGGAGGAGCCCGAGAGCGAACTGGACAGCGCCCTGACGATCTACTACGAGAACCTCGTCGACTACGTCGTGCAGAGCATCCGCAAGGAAGTCGAGAAGGCCCGCGTCGAAGAAGGCATGACCATCCCGATTGCCATCACCGGAGGCACCGCCAGCCCCGCAGGCTTTGCCGAACTCTTCGAACGCAAACTACGCGCCGCGAACCTGCCCTTCAAGGTGGGCTCCATCAAGCACGCAAAGAGCCCCCTGTACTCCGTCGCCCTCGGCACCCTGGTGGCCGCTCGCGCCGAAGAGGAAGAGACGCTGGAAGAAGCGCCCGCCGCCAAAGCTGAATCGAAAGCCACGGCCTGAGGCTCCATGGACGAGAGCCGCTACACGACGCTGTTTGGCCATGAGCAAAGCCGAACCCAGGTCTACACAGGCCTCTACCTGCTGCTGGGTGGTTTGGTCGTGGGCCTCGGCGCCGTGGGCCTATTCCTGTTTGCAGGCAGCCAGGAAGTCGCTCGGCTCTACCTGTGGCGAGAAGGAGCGTTGGCGTTGGGCGCCGTCGCCATCACCACCTTCTTTCTCGGGATCTCGGTCGCCCTGCCGTCGAATCGGTTCATGCAGCGAGCGTCCTACCTCGGCGTCTTGCTTTGCGGCGTATCGATCATTTTGTTCATGATCCACTACCCGCTCCACTTCAACGTCCAGGACTCCCTTGATCCAAACCAACAGGACTACACCGCCGTCGACACCATCCTGTTTGCCCTCGGCTTGTCCATCATGGTCGCAGGCGCCTTCGTGAGCGTCGTCGGCTACTACATCCAACGCCTAAGCCAGTGGGTCGAACCCGAATCGTACGTCGACGAATTTGGCAACAAGACCTACGAAGTGCCTGACTGGGTGGTCGAGAAGGACCTCGAAGATGCCATGGATCGACACGGCGTCTCCTGGGGCATGGGCGACGACGCAACGTCCCTGCAAATCAACGTCCGCGACGACATGGACGGAGCCGTCATCAACGCCAAGGGCCGCGTAAACATAGTCGAAATCGACGCCAAAGACAACGACGAAGCCGTGGGCGCACTCGTAGGAATGCGACCCGAGAACCGCAACCGCCGCACAGTGGCCGCAGACGAAGTGGACGATCCCGTCGCAGCGCTTCGCGCCTTCCGCAAACAAGTCAAAGAAGACCCCAAAGCGTTCCGCGTCAAACAAGGTGGCCTTCGCAAACCCCGCCAAGGCGGCCCCAAACTCGGAGAGGAACCGTGACCACGAAAGAGTCCGACGAGTTTGAGATCCGCGCCCAAAAAAAGCCAAGCCACGTCGAAGCGAACGGACACGCACCCAAGGACCACGTCGAAGTCGCCCACGACAAAGGCAAGCGCACCCACGCCGAGGACCACGCAGACCTCGACGTTGGATCCTTCGAAGTTGCCCGCGATGCGCCTCCCGTGCGCGTCGAAGTCCCCCTCAAGGCCGGGCCGTTTCGCATCGTCCGGCGACAGCGCCACGCCCAGCCCTGGAGCGAACCCGAACCAGACGTGGAACTGGCCCAACCCAATCGACGAGACCCGGGCCCCTCCGTGGTCTCCGACCTCGCCCCCGGCCCCGTGGAGGTCCAAGAACGCGAACAACGCAACGCAGACGCCGCAGACCTTGTTCCTGGCGAAGCAGAAATTCAAGTGCCCCGTCGCAAGCAAGCCACAGCCTCCGATCTAAGCCCCGGCCAAGCAGAGGTGCACAAACCGCGACGCCGCCGCGCCGACGCCTCGGATTTGACCCCCACCGCCGCAGAGATACATCGCCCGTCGACGCGCACTGCCGATGTCTCGGATTTGGCACCAGGAAAACCGCGCATCACCCGCACCACCCCACGAAAAGCGGAGGCAAGCGACCTCATTCCCGGAGAAGCCGAAGTGCAACACGCCACGCGCCGCATCGCAGACACAAGTGATCTAGCACCAGCAGAACCCGAAGTGCAGCAACGAATCCAACGCCGCGCCGATACCTCCGATATGAAAACCGGCACCGTGGACATCCAACAACAAGCCGCAAGCAACGGCCCGGACGTAACCGATCTAGCCCCAGGTCCGCCAGAGGTGCAACGGCACGAGAGCCATGGCCCCGATGTAACGGATCTAAAACTGGGCGAACCCGAAGTGCAGCGGCACGAAAGCCAGGGCCCCGATGTCCGCGACCTTCGCACCGGCAAAACCGAAGTGCAGCAGCCCGAACAGCGACGCGCCGATGCTTCAGACCTGGCCCCCGGACCCGCCAAAGTGCAGCAACACACCCGCCGCGTCCCCCGCACCTCGGACATGAAACCGGGAACACCCGAAGTGCAAGAACTGCCCCGGCGAACCGCAGACGCTTCTGATCTTGCCCCCGGAGAAACCGAAGTCCAGGAACACACCCGCCGCATCCCCGATGCCTCCGACATGAGCCCTGGAGCAGCCGAAGTCCAAGAACACAAGCGGCGCATTCCAGATACCTCCGACTTCGAGCCCGGCGCAACCGAAGTACACGAACGAACCCGCCGCATCCCCGATACCTCCGACATGGCCCCCGGCGCCGCCCGCGTGCGCACCCACGAAAGCCACGCGCCCGACGTATCCGACCTCGCCCCAGACGAGCCCCAAGTCCGCCAGCGCAAAGAACGCAGCATCGACACCAGCGGCCTCGAAATCGGCCTCCCACGCGTCGAAACCGCACGCGGCACACCTATCCCCCAAGCCAGCCGCGGCACCCTAGACGCCGACGTGGAAATCATCCCCCCCGGCCTCCGCCCCGACGGAACCCCCCACGGATCAAAACCCCGCCCCATGTTCGTTCGCAGCCTCATGGCCGCCGCCGAAACCGAAGTCCGCTCCACCAAAGGCAACCCCGTAGACTCACCCTTTCCCATGGACAAACAAGGAGACGCCGCCGTCCGGTACGACACCGACTCCGTATGGACGCCGAGAGAGTTGCGGCGGTCGTATGTGGAAGGGGAAGAACAACCAGCACCCAAACGGAACCGCCAGAAGGCGCCGAACGAAAAAGTGACGGTCGTGGACGAAGAGGAGTGAACCGGCCCTCGCTGCGGCATCGAGGCGCCGCCTTCGACACCCTCATAAAACTGTAGTTCTACAGTTCTACAGCATGGTGACGACGCAGCTAACCGCCGAGACGCACCAAGCGCTCCAAGATCGAAAGCGGAGCATGAACGCACGGTCCATCGACGCGGTGATTCAGGAACTGCTCGCCCCGCGCCCACACAAAGAAACGGTACTCGCTCGCCTGCGGTCCGTCGCCCCGGCACTGCTCGGTTTCGGGGTGCGACGACTCCGCCTCTTCGGCTCCGTAGCCACCGACACCGCCCGACCCGGCTCCGACATCGACATGATCGTGGACTTGGAAGGAGACCGAGACTACGTCGATCTTGCCCGCGTGCAAAGGTTCATGGAAACGGTCCTCGGCGCCAAGTGCGACCTCGTGCTTCCCCGCGCCCTGCACCCCAACCTCGAAGCAGGAATCATGGCGCAAGCAATGGAGGTGGACCTTGACTGAACGCGACCGATTCTGGGTCCAAGAAACCCTCGAACAAGCCGAGAAAGCCATCGAATTTGCCCAAGGAACGGACGAAGTGCACTTGATGGCGATGCTCAAAGCGGTTGAGAATTTGTTTGAGGCCACGACTGCATTATCTGACGAGGCGAGGGATGCACTGTTTCCAGATCCCGATGAATACGCCGATTTGAGAGGGGTTCGGAATTACTACGTCCATCAGTACCACCGCGTCGATGCGGCGATGGCTAGAAGAACAGTGACGCGGCATTTTCCGGGGATTGTGGAGAGGGCGAGGGACTGGATTTTCCAGATTGACGAAGTTCCCAGGGGTCGCAAGAGAGCTTAGATAACCGTCCCATGCCCCTTCCTCGGCAGCGCCAAGTGCTTCCCTGCGTAGGTCTCCATCCTCGCAATCAACTCCTTCCTCAATTCAGCGGGAGGAACGATGTGGTCCACGATCAAGTCGTTGGCGGTGACGTGGATGTCAATATCGGCGCGGTACTCATCCCGCTTCGCAACAATCCATGCCTCTCGCTCTACAGGGTCGGCAATGGCGGCGATGTGGTTGGCGTAAACGGCGTTGATGGCGGCTTCGGCGCCCATGACGGCGATTTCGGCGCCGGGAAGCGCTAGGGTCGCGTCGGGTTCGAAGGCGGGTCCGCACATGGCGTAGATGCCGGCACCGTAGGCTTTTCGCACGGCCACACAGAACTTGGGCACGGTAGCGGTGCTGGTTGCGTAGATGAATTTCTTGCCTCGCTTCAGGATGCCCATTTTTTCGACTTCGCTGCCGACCATGAAGCCGGGGGTGTCGCAGAGGTACACGAGTGGGACGTTGTAGGCGTCGCAGGTCGTGATGAATTCGGCGGCTTTGTCGGCACTGTGTGGGAAGATGGCGCCGGCTCGGTGTTGGCTGTTGTTGGCGACGATGCCGACGGGGCGGCCGCCGATGCGGGCAAAGCCGGTGATGAGTTCCTCGGCGTGTTGGGCTTTGATTTCGAACCAGCTGTCGGCGTCGACGGTGCAGTCGATGAGCTCGTGCATGTCGAAGGCTTGGTTGGGGTCGTCGGGGACGATGCCGTCGAGTTCCGTGGGGCTGCGGGCGGGCTCTCTCGCTTCGTAGACGGGGGGCCGTTCGTCGCAATTGTCGGGCAAGTAGCTGAGGAGTCGCTTGACGGCGAGTGCCGCTTCTTCCTCTGTGTCCACGACGACGTGGCATTGGCCGGATTCCTGCATGTGCAAGTCCGCGCCTCCGAGTTCTTGCATGGTGATCGCTTCCCCCGTGACCATTTCGACCATGCGGGGACTTGCGATGCAGAGAGCACTCATGCCGCGCACCATAATCGAAAAGTCGCAGAAGATTGGCGTGTAGGCGGCGCCCGCGACACAGGGGCCGTAGAGGACGCTGATTTGTGGAATTTTGCCGCTGAGGATGCTGTGGTTGTAGAAGTATTTGCCAATGCCTCGGATGTTGGCAAAGAAGCCGGCTTGGTCCGTGATTCGTGCGCCGGAGGAGTCGATGAGGTAGAGAATCGGTTTTTGGGCGCGCTGGGCGCGTTCCTGGACGCGAATGAATTTCTCCACGCCGCGCTCGGCCATGCTGCCGGCTTTCACGGTGTAGTCGTTGGCGATGACGAAGACAGTGCGGTCGTGGATGTCGCCGGCGCCCGTGACCATGCCATCGGCGGCGAGGCCCTCGTCGGCCTTCTGGTTGTTTGCAAACAAGCCGTCCTCGAAGCGCAGGCCGTTCGGGAAGTACAAATCGAGTCGGTCGCGCACGAAGAATTTGCCCACGGACGAGAGGCGGTCCTTGTACTTCTGGGGGCCGCCAAGGCGCAAACGCTCGATGTCGGCGCGGATGGCGTCCTCGCGGGTGGGGGACGGCGGTGGGCTCATGTCCGGCGCACAGAGCACGAGCCTTTCAACGGCGCGGTCGGGTCCGCAGAGGGCACGGGGAACAAAACGACGGAAAACACCGAAAATGCGACGAAAATCGAGGCGCCTGATGCGCACTGCGTCCATTCTCACTGCAAGCTTCTTGATCGCCATCGCTGCGTTTTCGTCCCCGGTAAGTGCAGCCAGCAACACGCCGGACGTCTGCGCCGCCGATGCCATGGTCCCCTGCGAGGCCCTGTGCAATGCCGAGGCTACACTTTGTGACCCCGTCATGTTTGCCGCCCAAGCCATCGCCGACAACGGCGGATGGGTCTTCGACGCGGCCTCCTCCAGCGCCGACGACCTGCTGAACCAAGCTTGCGCCCAAGCCAACGCTGCTGCGTCCTGCGATGGACTCAAGGCTCAATTCTGGGGCGCCTGCGCGTCCACCTCGGAACGCCTCGGCAGCACTGGCGATGATGCTTGCGAACCCCTTGGTTCCTGGAAGGGCTGGGTTGCCCTGGGTTGCACCCTCGTCGGTGTGGGCATCATCATCGGCACTGGTGGATCCCCCGGCGGCTTCCTGCTTGGCGGCTCGATCATGGGCTGGTGCTTTGCCATCATCTCGGTTCTCTAAGCCCCCGATGCATGGGATCTGGTGCTTGTCTCTTGAGGCAATTCCTTCTCCAATTCCTTCTCCTTTCCGATTTCTCATACCTTGTTGACGCTGCTTGCGAGACCTCTTCATGTTCAACTGAGCGCCCCGCTCCATTGGTCCATTCGGTGGCGCCTGGGATCTGTTTTGGATGTGTGGGAACCGCCCGCAAGAGACCAAATGGCGTCGGCCAATTGTGTTGCTATGCGCGCAATCCAAGTGGCCGCCCTCGTAGCCATGCTCGTCTTCTCGCTCCTGGTTCTCCCAGGCACCGCCTCTGCGGCTCCTTGTCAGGGCCCCAACGAATCGGTGTACGACGACATTCAAGACACTCGCAACGGCAATGTGCAGTGTGGCAGCCTGACCAATCCATGCTTCCTCGATGGTTCCAGTTGCTACGGTTGCGGCCCCGACGTCCTAGAATGGATTATTGGCCCCATCTACTGCGTCTAGGCACGGATTCCTCGTAGCAACCAGAGAAACGGTCGGCGCCCATTCGCTAGATGGGTTCCGTTGCAGTGGAGCCATAAATGGTCCGCCAAATCGGCTCGTATGCGCGCCTTGCTCGCTGCGACCCTCGTCGCATCTCTGACCCTAGCCCTACTCTCCATGCCCCTGAGCGCCTCTGCGGCGCCTTGCCAAGGACCCAATCAAGTCATCGTGGATGATGTCCGCGACACCCTGAACGGCGACGTGGAGTGTGGCAGTCTCAGCGAGCCTTGCTTCATGTACAGCACCTGCCCGCGCAGCTGCGGCGGTGGCCCAGACAGCATCTTCACGTGGATCATCGGTCCGATTTACTGCTAGCTACCTAGCCTGACCCCAGTGCTTGCGGCAGGATTGGCTTAGCTGCGTGGAGAGGTATCCTGCCAGCACGCCATGATGTTGCCGCCGGGCGCTTCGAACGTCAGCATCTTGCCCATTTCAGGAATTTCTTGAACGGGGCTGATGATTTTTCCTCCGTTTTTCTCGATGCTTGCTTGGGCCGCTTTGATGTCGGCCACACCGATGTAGTTGGCAACGGATGGTCCTCGTTCGGCTTTGTCCACGGGGCGAATGCCTCCGACCATGTTGCCTTGGCCGTCTCGAACGAACGTGTAGGGCGGCGTGCCGGCGGCGGCGGGGGCGTCCTCGAATTTCCAGTGGAAGGTGTTCTGGAAGAAGGTGCGCGTGGCGTGCACGTCCTTCGTTGCCAGCTCCGTGTGGACGATGGTGTTGAGCATGTTCTTTGCGGGTGCGGTGGTAGCTGTTGTGGCCATGGTCGTGCCTCGAACCTACGGCACTTCGACTCGGGCATGGCTGTTTGGCAAAACCGTGGCGGGCACGGCCCACTAGGGATCGGGAGGCGCGAGGTCCAGCACGGCGATGCGTCCGTCCACGGCGTCTCCTTCTTTGGCGTGGATGGCGGCAATGGTGCCGTCTGCGGCCGCCTTGATTTCGTTGCGCATTTTCATCGCTTCCAAGACGAACAAGACGTCTCCGGCGGCGACCTCTTGGCCGACCGTGACGAGGATTTTGTCAAGTTTTCCGGTCATGGGCGGACGGATGGGGCCGTACACGCCGGCGGTGCTGTCGGCGGCTCCTGCAACTCCTTGCAGCGAGCGGATGCGGTAGGGGGCCAGGTTGCCGTCGATGCGGGCGGTCTGCGTGCTGATTTCGTCGAAGATGTGCATCGTGCCGTCGATGCTGACCACGGTTCCGGGGCCGTCGCGGTGGACGTGGACGCGGTAGGTGTGGCCGTCGACTTCGGCGGTCCAGCGGCCGTCGTCGCCTTCGTCCAGCGTGACCTCGTGCGTGTGGCCGTCCAGATCCAATGTGACTTTCATGCGCCCCTCCAGTCGCGGGTGCCGCCGCTTGGTGCTAGGAGCGGGGGCATTTGTTGCGCAAGGTGGGCGCCTGCGAGGCCTCCACCGGGTCGGACACGCAGGGCGGCGACGAGGGCGGCGGCGCGGCGGCGGGACGCTTCATCGGCGTCGGTGCCAGATGCTTGCATGACGTCGTGTTCTTCCAGGAACCTGGTGCTGAGGTCGCCGCAGCGGAAGGACTCGTGGGCAAAGAGCGCCTTGTGGAAGTCTTGGTTCGTCACGAAGCCGTCCAATGCGAGTTCGCCTAGCGCTTCTTGCATGCGCGCGATGTTTTGTTCGCGGTCGGGGGCGGTGCTGATGAGTTTGAGCACCATTGAGTCGTAGACGGCGGGCACGGTCCAGCCTTCGTAGAGGCCGACGTCCGTGCGCACCCCTTCCATGTGCGGTTGGCGAAGGCGGCGGACGGTGCCGGGGCTCGGCCGGAAGTCGTTGCGAGGGTCCTCGGCGTTGATGCGACACTCAAAGGCATGGCCGCGAAGGACCACGTCTTTTTGCGCAAAGTCGAGGGGTTCGCCTGCTGCGACGCGGATTTGCCATTGCACAAGGTCGATGCCGGTGACCAGTTCGGTGACCGGGTGTTCCACTTGCAATCGCGTGTTCATTTCGTTGAAGAAGAACTCGCCGTCTTCGTACAGGAATTCTAGGGTGCCGGCGTTGGTGTAGCCGACGTGCTTGGCTAGTGCCACTGCCTTGGCGCCGATCATTTCCCGGTCGGCGTCCGAGAGGGCAGGGCTTGGCGCTTCTTCGACCAGTTTCTGGTGGCGCCGCTGGATGCTGCATTCGCGCTCAAAGAGATGCACCACGTTGCCGTGTTCGTCTCCGAGCACCTGCACTTCGATGTGGCGGGGGCGTTGGATGAACTTCTCCATGAACACATCCGGCACGCCGAACGCGCTCTGGGCTTGCTTGGTGGCGGAGTCGAAGTCGGATTGGATGGTTTTGGCGGATCGCACGATGCGCATGCCGATGCCGCCACCGCCAGCACTCGCCTTGAGCATCACCGGGTAGCCGATTTTGTCCGCTTCCTTGGCCGCTTCCTCGCCGTCGCGCAATGCCTCGGTGCCGGGGGCCACGGGAACGCCCGATGCGACGGCGTTGGCGCGTGCGTTCACTTTGTCGCCCATTTTGTCCATGGCTTCGGGGCTGGGGCCGATCCATCGGAGGCCCGCTTCGCGCACCTTGCGGGCAAATTCGGCATTCTCGGACAAGAAACCGTACCCCGGGTGGATCGCTTCGGCGCCGGTTTGGGCTGCCGCTTCGAGGATGCGGTCTTGGCGAAGATAGGACTCTGTGCTCGGGGCCGCGCCGAGGCGGACCGCTTCGTCGGCCATGCGCACATGCAAGGCTTTGGCGTCCGCGTCGCTGTAGACCGCCACTGTGCCGACGCCAAGGGCACGGCAAGCGCGAATCACACGGACGGCAATCTCGCCGCGGTTGGCTATGAGGACCTTCCCGAACACCTACCTTCGGCACAGGGGCGGGCCTATAAGCGCCTGCGGTCCGGAACGTGTCCCCGCGACGCTGGTGCGTGGGGTTCGAGGGGGTTCGTGGGGCGGTGCTAGGCTTTCTTGCGCCGCAGTGCATCCTCGATGAGCTTGATGCGGTGCTTGGGTGCCTTCAGAACGTGGTGCAGGGCCTCGCCAAGATCATCCACGAGCACGATTTCGATGCGTCCCCGGTAGCGGTGTTCCAGGAGGATGTCGTTCTCGTTGGCCTTGGGCAAAACAGCGGTTTTGTAGCCCACGTCGCTGGCGGCTTCGATCATTTGCGTGACGCCTTCCACGTGGCGCAAGCGGCCGCTCACGGCAAGTGCACCAATGATGACGGTGTCTTGTCGCACGGGCAGGTCTTCGAGGCTGCTGATGCAGGCGATGGCGGTGGCGGCTCCGAGGCTGTCCACGGTGGCGCCTTCTTGCTGCAGGAGGCTTTGGACGTGGATGTCGATGCCGGCCATGTCGTGGCCGCGCAGGCGCTTGACCATGGCGCTTACGTTGTCTCGGAGGGTGGCGCTGTGTTCGAGTCCGCCGCCCATGAAGAGGCCTCCACGGTGCCGGTCGCTGCTGATGGTGGAGTCGGATTCCACGGGCACCACGAGGCCTGCGGGTTCGCCGGTTTCGCCGGTTCCAAGGTAGCTGGCGCCGGTTGCGGTGCCGATGATGGCGCCGTCGGTTTGCATTGCTTCGCGGGCGGTGGTGACTTCGATGCCGCGCCGGGTGACTTGGTATTCGAGGCTCATGCTCATGTGCTTGGCGCGCAGCACGTCGTCGACGGTGGTGTGTTGGTTACCGGCGTCGTGGGCAAGATCTCCTGCGGTGCGCACGAGGCCACCGAGTTCACGAAGGCGCAGGGTCAGTTTGCCGCTGTGGCCGCTGCGGCGTTGGGCTTCGCGGATGATTTCGGCAACCGCTGCGGGCTCGAAGTGGGGAATGGTGCCGTCGCGGCGTACTTCTTGGGCCACGAACCGCACGAGTTTGTGTCGGTTTTCGTCGGTGTCTTCCATGACTGCACGCACATACACTTCGTAGCCGTAGCCACGGATGCGGCTGCGCAGGGCAGGGTGCAATCCGACGTTTTCGCTCTGGGCGGCGGGGTCGATGACGTCCATGTTGCCTGCGGCGACGAGGATGAAGTCGCAGGGCACGGCGGCGGTGCGGGCCATGGCGCCACTGGAGTTTTCGGCCTTGCCGGTGATGCTGTATTTCTTGTCTTGCAGTGCGGTGAGCAGGGATTGCTGGGACGCCATGCGCAGGACGTTGATTTCGTCAATGAACAAGACGCCCTTGTGCGCCTTGTGGATGGCTCCGCCTTCCACGCGTTCATGCGTCGGTGTCTCTAGGCCGCCGGATTGGTACGGGTCGTGTCGGATGTCTCCGAACAGACTTCCTGCGCCGCTGCCGGTGGCATCCACGAAGGGTGCTGGGACCGGATGGTCTGGACGTTCGATGAGGAGGTTGGGAACGATGCGGGCCGCCTTCTTGCGGCCGCCCTTGCTCACCATGAAGTAGAAAATGGCGATGAGCAGGAACAATCCCAGCACCATGAGGCCTTGGAAACTGTCGGAACTGGTGGCGAGGAAGCCCACGCCGACGCCAAGAAGCGCCAGCGCGATGAGCACGTCGATGACGATGCCGGCCCAGGCGGTGCGGCGCGCTTTGACGCCACTAAGCGACAGCGCCTTGCGGCCGCGTCCACCTTTCATCATGCGGATTCCGGGGCGATTTTCGTCGTTCGGATTGGCGTAGACCAAGACGTCGTCGAGGTGGCGTTCGGGCAAGATCTGGGCCATGGCTTTGGCTATCATCGATTTGCCCGTGCCTGGATCTCCCAGCAACAGCAAGTGTCGGCCTTGTCGGGCGGCTTTTCGAGCTACTTCGACGGCTTCGTCTTGGCCGATGACCTCGTCCATCAGGAGCTTGGGAAGTTGCACCTGGTCCGTGGTGGGTACTTGTTGGTGCTCGACCCAGCGGTGGGGGTCGGCGTCGGATAGTCCCGTGGCGGGCGGCTTGGGTCGCTTGGTTGCGCGGGGCATGGATTTCACTTGGCCTTCGTCGCGAGCGCGACGATTTGTTGGCGTTTTTGACGCACGAGCATTCCGAGGCCGGCGGCGCCCGCGACACCCGCTCCGGTGGTGAGTCCCAAGGGGACACCGGCGGGGGGCGCAAGGCTCACAGGAACTGCGGGCGGGGAAGTAAAGAGGATGGGCGGTTGCACGATGATGCACTCATCGATGCCGCTTGTGAGGCCGCTGAAGGCACCGTATTGGATGACGCCGTGGTCGCCGTAGACGAAGTAAATGAACGGCTCCTTGGTTTCGGGGTGGATCCAGGTGCTCATGCCATCTTGCAGGTCATCGAACGCGCCGGTGAAGTTGTTGACGACGCCTTCTTGGAACGGGTGGCGAACTTGGCCCACTTGCAAGTCGTACACCATCAACGGATACGGTACGCAGTGCTGGAATTTCGCGAGCACTTTGCCGTATTCCACGAAGTCGTTGGGGCCCACGAATTGGTTGCCGTTTGGATCTACGTTGGGTTGACCAAGGCTGTTGTTGCCACGCTCGGAGTAGCTCAGATACAGGGAGCTGGTGTCGTTGGTGAGTGTCATGGCGCTGACGCGTGCCGAAACCACCGAGTCGTACCAGTAGCCGTGGAGGCTGCTGCCAATTTGTTGGGGCGGGCCATCCCAGTGGCGGCCATACCAGCCCCAACTGAGGCGCACTTGCACGTTGTCGTAGGCGGGGCCGTCGCCCATGAGCCGAACGGAGGTGACGGCCATGCGGCCGGCTTCGTTGATGGCAAGCCGGGGCGTGCCTCCGATGAGTCCGGGGATGGTGCTGATGAGTTCTGTGTCTCCGTAGGCCGGATCAATGGCCCAGATGTCGGTTTCGCCGATCTTGGCTCCGGCGCGGCCGTTGTATCCAGCATCTACGACGCAGGCGACGTATGCGCGGCCGTTGTATGCGACGGGGTCGCTGGCGTCGCGGCAGGGGCCGATGAGTTGGTTGTCTCTGAGGTGGTCCCAGTCCGTTTCGGGGCCTACAGTGGTCCAAACGGCATCGATCCAGCTGCTCATGCCGGTGGTGCTGTTGGCGTAATCGTAGGCGCGTTCGTGCCAAACCGCCATCACCACGTCGAAGCTGGGGTCGTCGGTGTAGTTGCCCGGTCGGCCGTCGGCGCGGTCTCCGAGTTCTTCCTCACTGGAGGGGGCGGCGGTGCCGTTGAATGGGTCCTGTTCTTCCTTGGTTTCGTTGCGCAGCGCTTCGTATTCTGCTTGGGTTTCAATTTGGACTCGTGGGGTGACAAGTACGAGGTTGACTTCGTCGATGCTGTTGCCGGCGGCGCGGTTGCGCACTTTGGTGCCAAAGTGGCTCATGCCGTCCTCCACATCGTTGTCGTGGTAGAGTTGGAAGTGGTAGTCGAACACCTTGCCTTCCTCGTCGGCGCCAATGGTGCTGCTGTAGAGGTAGGTGGCGTAGATGCGGCCGCTGCGGTCCATGAGGCCGTCCGCCATTTCTCCGAATCCTTCGCGGCCGTGGGGGTTGTCTTTCCAATCCAAGCCTTGGTTGGTGCTGGTAAACGCCGTGTGGCTCTGGCGTGCTCCGACGCCGCCACTCGCAGTGGTGCGGCTGCGCGGCGTCGGGCCTTGGTCCGTTGCGGCGCCGTGCAGCGAAAAGAACGCCATGTTGTTTGGATCATTGGAATCAACGGCTAGTTGCGCGGATCCGAGCAAGTCCTGGTCGTCGATGATGCGGAAGGGGCAATTGGCGCGCACGACGATGGTCTGGGCCGCGTCCCCACTCAGAACATTGCTGCCATCGGAGGCGGGGCAATGAAAGTCAATGGTCTCTTCGTCCCCCGGTGCCAGCATGGAGACCCACGGCACGGAAGGTTCCAGCACACGAGCCGGGAGGCCAGCAGGTGCAGCGGGACCCGAATTTGATAGAATGCGCTCGAAGCGAGGAGATCCGTCGATCCGGTGGAGTCCATCCCCGTCTGCCATGCGCTGGGAGCCTGTGGCCGCTACGGGGTGTGCCTCCAAATCCAGTGCCCATTCGTCGGCCCCGTCCACGGCACCCACCAGGTCGTCAGCGGGAAGTCCCACCGCGAGCGTGGCGTCCACTGCCAAAAGCAATGCAAGGCACGAAAGGACCCAGGGCTTGCCTCCAATTCCTGCAAGCTGCCGTGGTTGTCCTACCATCGTGCCGCGCCCATTTCGCCCCGAGCACTTAGGGATTGTTGCTCCAGCCCCGAATCCTCCTCGTCCTCGCACAGACCACTCAGGCCGACAATCATGCTTGTTTCGGGCCGTTATGGTAGTCCCAATGCCGGCGTTTGCTCCACAGTGCTTTTGTCGTACGTCGTGCCCTGTCGTTGCATGGCTAGTCGGTCCTCGACGCTCATCACCCTCGCCATCTTGGTGGCAGTAGCCGTGGCTGGATGCACAGCACGCGGCGAATCCGCCACCATCGAGGCACCCGCATGGAGTCCTGGATTCACCTGGGCATTCGAAGGCAGCTTTGCCTACTCGTTCAAGGAATTCTACGATGGGGAAACCGACGCAGAGAATGAATCGGGCCAGTACCGCGTCAAGGAAGTCGTGGTGAACACAGGATTTGAGTTCCAAAACGAGAGCACCTTCGCCACCGTGCGCAGCGTTCAGAGCGACTCGGACGAACTACCCGTTCCCGTGGACCGACCATACCTTGCCGCCTACCGCCAACGCGACCTCAAACCCTTGCACGTGGAAGGACTGCGAAGCGAATCCTGCAACACCGCAGGCGATTGCACCGCCAACCTTCAAAAATTCCACTTCGAGGACCCCCGGCCGGGCGTCGATTTCCTGCCCTTCCCAATCCACACCGGCGACACCTGGGGCGGCACCTACGAGCTGTATGACGGCATCATGATGCGTGTGACGGCCGAAGCAGGTCGCCTCGTGAAGCTCGACACGCCCCTCGGCACCATCGAAGCCATGCGCATCGACATGCGCCGCACCGCCACGAACCTCGCGGAGACTCTGAGCGAAATGCAGAAGGAGGCCCGAGAGGAAGGCTACGAAATCCAAGATCTTCGCGCCGACATTCGATACGAGGAAGTGCTCTACTTCAGCCCCGCGTACAAGAACCTCGTACAGTACACCATGGTGGGCGGTCAACGATTCTCAGCCACTGTTCCCTCGGAGGACGGAGGCACGCAGAAGGTCTCCTTCGAATCGCGCGTCGAAGAACACAGCGTCCTCTCCGGCGCCCGGCTCGTGGCCGGCCCCGAGCGCGGCCTCGAAGAAATCGGCAACATGCTGGCCACGGGAGAAGGACTGGACAACGTCACCGGCACTCCGATTCCCGAATCCACGTTCACAATCGCCATCCGCGCCGTAGATTCCTCCGTCAACGCCTTCGACCACGAAGCCGGGCGCTTCGAGGCCACCCTAGAAGGAAACGATGCGCTGCCGGAAGGTCATCAATTGCGCTGGAACCTCCTGGACCGCAATGGGCGCATCGTCGCCAACCAAACCGGCAACGTGTTCGAGCCCGTGCCGCCCGGCGCCGGACGCTACTCGGTCGTACTGGATGCAATCGATGCACAAGGCGCAGTGGTGGCAAATGCCGGGAGCGTACTCATCGCCAACCACCAAGGCACCATGCATACCTCGTGTGGAATCGTCACGGCCCGCCCCCTGCTGCAGGTGGGCGCCTGCGAGTCGCTGCCGGTTCCAGTGCACCTAGGGGCAACGCTGCTGCACATCAGCGCCACGGGCGACCAGCAAAATCCACTCGCCGAATTGCGCGTGTACGATGCGCTAGGACGCGACGTGCCCGTGCAACAAACAGGCCGCGTCTACTCCGTGGCCTTGGAGTCCTTCGAAGGCTACAACCTCGGCCATGAACCATGGACCGCCATTTGGGGCGCCAGCCTCGGCGTCTTAGAAGGCGCCACCATCGACGTATCCGTGCTGTACCAAGATGCTATTCAAACCACCGGCAACGTCAACGTGGGCACCGAACCTGGCCTCCTGCAAGCCCAGGCCGGCCATCGAGCCCCCTCCTGGTTGCACGGCACGCCATAGCCAGCCGTCAAGTCCCGAAACAGCCGCGCCGCCCACGACTCGCCGTAAGGATTTTGTAGAAACGCTGACAATTGCGGAGCCATGGCAACCGACCCGAACGACCCCTGGAAGAACTTCCCCGGAGGCAACCCCTTCGGCCCCAACGGCCCCTTCGGCGGCAACAATCCCTTCGGCCCCGGCGGCCCGTTCTCGGGCGGGGACCCGATGGCCGGCATGGACGCCTGGCTTCGCAACATGGGTGTCGACCCAAAGGAATTCCGCGGCCTCTTTGACGAAATGCAGCGCAACCTCCAGGACGCCTTCAAAAACATGGGCCAGGACCCAAGCAAGGGCTTCGTGGCCGGCTTCAACGTCCGCATGGGCCCCGACGGCAAACCCCACTTCAGCAGCTTTGGCAACAAACCCAAAGTGGCCCGCGTCGGCCCCGGCGGCATGCCCACCCTCGAAGCACAGGGCCGCGAACCCCTGACGGACGTCATCGAGGACCCCTTGACCATCGCCATCACCATGGAACTGCCCGGCGTCGAGAAGGCTGACATCGACCTCAACATGACCGAGGGCGCCCTGGAAGTCAGCGTGGACAACGAGCACCGCAAGTACCACAAGACCGTGCGCCTGCCCGCCAAAGTCGATCCCAGCACCACCAAGGCGACCTACAACAACGGCATTCTGGACGTCACCGTGCGCAAAGCGACCCCCGATGCCAGCGGCGTACGCATCGCTGTGGAATGATTCGGACCGGAAGTCTTGATAACGCCGCATAGGTGCCCGACCCGCCTGGAGGCCACATAGTGGACGACGACATTGACGACGGCGAGGAACTCTTCAACGACGACTTCGACGACTCAGATACAACCTTGCGCGCCGGCGTGCAAAAGCGCACTTGCCCCACCTGTCGCAAGTCCCTCGACTTCCGCGTGGAAGGCCGGTTTGTAGTACGGTTCTGCAAGACGTGCGACTACGAGACGGAGGATTGAGGGGGCGGCGGCTCCGCAAGCTCACTCCGCAAGCCCTTTTCCCCCATGAGTCGCATTGAGCGACCCAAAGCACGATTGCCCCTACGAGTGCACAAGGGTCCCTTTCGGATCCGTACTCACAACACACCCATCTTCCGTGATGATCAAGCAAGCCTCGGTTTGGCTTACTTGTCCGCCGCTGGCTTCGCCAAGCGCAGGGTAGTGCTTGATGAGTGTCCCCTTCTGAAGTTGCGCCAGGTTGAATCCGAGTTTGTTGGGCTCGATCATGTCGGTACACCACCGCTCCGCGAACGGAAGCTTCGGGAAGCGCTTCTGGATGCCGCCGGCGAGTCGCTTGGCGGTCGGAAGGCGCAAGGGGCGCACGCGTTGGAAGTGGTAGATGTTGCCGAGTCCGGCGTCGATGACGCGACCGGCGGTGCCGTCGGTGACGAACGGCTCGCAAGCAAGCACGTCGCCGATGCGCGGGCGGCGGTGGATCTTCATGCCGACGTTGGGCACGGTGAGGCCAGCGTGGAGGTTGTAGGTCTCCAAGCTGTGGCCGGTGAGGTTCTGGATGGTCTTGAAACCAAGATCATTGGCAGTGAGCTCGATGGCGGCGCCGACGTCGCCAAGGTTGCAGTTGGGGCCGATGATCTCGATGGCGGTCTGAAGGCAGGCGCGGCTGGCTTCGATGAGTTCGGTGTGTGAATTGGTGTTGCCCACTTCCACGCTGATGGCATTGTCGGATAGGGCTCCGTCAAGTTCTGCGCCGCAGTCCAGCTTGGCCACGTCGCCTACTTCGAGAACGCGTGTATCGTCGTGCGTCGGGGTCCAGTGCGCGGCGATGTTGTTGAGGCTCACGGTGCAGGGGAAGGCTGTGCCGAAGCCCTTCTCCCGGATGAACTCCTCAACGGCCGTGACGACCTCGATGACGGGGCGGCCGGGTGTGCACAGCTCGCGTCCCACTTCGAGGGCTTGCGCCGCCACTTGGCCCGCCCGGAGCCATTTCTGGTACGTTTCGTCGTCTTCGATGACGGCCACTACTGGTTCCAGTCTGGGAACCCTGATAACCATGTTGGGACGTTTACAGGCAGCTCAGCTGGTCCTGGTTGATGATGGTCATGGTCACTGTGCCATGGTCGTGCAGGGTGAGCGTCTCTCGAACTTCGAACATGTTGCCGCTGGATTCGTCCTGGAACGAATACTCCACGATCCATGAGTGGCCGTCGGCGGCCGGTTTGCCGTCGACCCACAGCTCGCCATCCACCCAGGAGAATTCGACCATGGATTCATCGCCAAAGGTTCGGCCAAATTCGCCGTTGGAGCCCGACCATTCATAGCCGCTGCCAAGCGTGGCTGCCTCCGGAATCTCGCCGGTCCAGCGATGAGCTAGAACATGTTCGGGAATTGGCTTGTCCTTGGTGCGCTGGTAGCTGAGTTTTCCCTCATGAAATTGCATCCAGGAGCAGTGTGGGCCTTGGTTGATGACAGAGGAGCCGTCGTTGTCTCCTAGGATGACGAGGCTGTTTTCCAATTCCCAGTAGCGGACATCTACATCAGGATCCGGGCCAGTGCAGCCAGATAGTAGGAATCCGGCTAGCAGAATGCACGAGAGAATACGCATGGTTCCGATGCCAGTAGCTAAACCATCAGTCTTGCGTTTTGCTCAGTGCGTCCATTTCGGATGCCGGAAGCATGTCTTGGCGAAGGAATCGAGGAGCCCGCCCGGTTGCATCGACGATGGGGCTTGCCGTGCCGGGTACCCTGTCGCCCAACACCAAAAGGCCCGGAAAGAGCGCTCGCACTTCGTTGGCATTGATGGGGTTTGGTTCGCCAAAGGGAAGGAGAAAGTGGGGAGAAGAGTTGGTGTGCATCGGGTTCAGTCAGCTACGCGCTCGGCGATTCCGGACAAGCACGGGTCGCCTGGGACCGCCACGTATGCACGCAAGTTGTCCAGGAATACGGTGCTGTCGTAGATGTGGTCCCCTTGGTCAAAGACGCTAAAGAAGATGCGGTGCGTGTTCGTGTTTCCGGTGGGCGCGGGAAGGCTTGTGTAGGCGCGGTAATGCGCGGTTGCGCCATCGTAGGTCGTGCCACTTGCCGCTGCGGCCGTCATGCCCGGAGTGAGGGCACCGCCAGAAACGATACCTGGATTGTTGATGGCGACCACATCCGGAGTAATGATGAAGTTGAGGGGGGCGACGACGGCGTATGTGGGGGAGCCAGCGGTTTCCCAATTGCTAACGTCGACTTCCCCCACGAACGCGTCGTTGTATTGGGTTCCGACCCATTCGGGGAATTCCTCGGAGTAGAACCGGAATTCAACGCTCAAACATGCTTCCAGGCGACCGTCGAGTGGTCCTCGTGGATCAAGTACGTCAACGTAGAGAATGACTGCATCGTAGTCTGAGTTGGCGCCTCGGTCGGGGTCGGTGCCACCGTTGTTGGCGCTCGTGGACCCGGACGTGTTGGGTTGTTCCGTGTAGGTGACGTCCCCAGATGAGAGCAGCGCGAAGGTGGATCCATCGCTGGGGAATGTGTTGATGACGCTGTTGGCAACTCCGGCAGGGTTTCCGTTGGGCGGGTACACGAGCCAGCCGCTTTGCAGGATGGTCGTGCCCGTGGTTGCCATGGCAGCAGCGAGATCACCGGCGTTGCTGGTGGCCGTCACGGCGACTGTTTGGACTCCGGCTAGATTGGGAAGTTGGGGTAGGTGGGAGATGGGCGCTTGAAAGTCGCCGATGCGTTCCACAGGAGCGATGCTGGTTTCGGTAGTCCCAGCCGTCGTTCCTTGCGAAAAACCGACGACAAGGACAAGCAGCAGACCCAGGACGGTTGCGGTTCGAGGCAGGTTTGCGCGATGAATCGCACGTTCACTTTTTGTATGGTTATCCATATAGTTCACCAATTGGCAGGTATTAGGCCAATTGGAGTGAAATAGCACCCTTTATCTTAATGTGTGTCGCTATTTCATTACCCTTAAATTAATTAATTAATGTTTTGATGCTTTATTGATGGTTTGTTCGGAAACGGCCCCCGCTCGAAGGACTATCGGCTCCTCGCCCGTCACATCCACCACCGTGCTTGCGGTGCCAGGAACTGTTCCATCCAACACCAGTAGGCCCGGAAACATAGCCCGGACCTCGTCGGCCGTGATTGGATCGGGTCCCCCATGCAAGTTCGCACTTGTCATCACAAGTGGATCCGTAGCATCAAGAATCCGGCGCGCCACGTCATGATCCGGAACACGAACGCTAAGCGTGTCGAATCCGGGCGCCACGTGCGCAAGTTCCGGGTCCCGGCGCTTCAGAACGAGACTGATGGGGCCCGGCATGAATGCCGCTGCGAGCTTGTCCGCCAGTGGTGTTGGAAGTATGGCCCCTTGGGCAGAGCGCCAGGAATGAAAGCCAAGGGCCAGGGGTACGCCTTCTGGTCGCTGCTTGAGCCGAAACACTTCTTGCACGGCCTCAGGAACGAGCGCGGGGGCTGCGAGCGCCCACACGGTCTCCGTGGGAAAGCAGACGCATTGGCCATCTAGGAGTGCCTGCACCGCGGCGCGAACATCCACGACGCCGGCCATGCTACTTCTTGTCCATGGCGTCTTTCAGCAAGTCGCCGATGGTGAGGCCTGCCTTGCTTGCGCCCTGCTTGACGCCACCAACGGCGGCGGGACCGGCGTCGACCTTTTCCAGGAGCGTAATGCCCAGGTCACGCTCGAAGCGCTTCGTCAAGTCGTCGCTGGGGCGCAGGCCGCCGGCTTCGATCTTGTGCAGTTGCGGAACGCGAGCCGAGACCTTGTTTCCCAGTTGCTCCAGCGTCCAGCCTTTGGCTTCGCGGGCCTTTCGGATGCGAGCGCCGAAGTCCGACACGAGGTCCATGGTGTCCTGCTCGTACACGTTTCGGCTGGTCATACGCGTTGCGCGCTTTTCCAGGTTTTGCGTCACTGCGGCCTTGCTTCCCGCCGGCGCTGGCGCATCCAGGGGGGTGCCGTACTTGGTACAGCAGGTGCCCAGATTCATGACGGTGCCCGAGACGTCGTGGCGCCTGGTCGCGATGGTCTTGCCGCACATCTCACATTCCATGCAATCCCTCGTGCCCGTACGGGCACAACAAGTCCTAAACGCGCCCTCCATATGAACACCACCGAAGTGGCTGAGCTGGACGACACCGCGGCACTGGCCCGCACACTCGAAGAGCGCAATGCGGAACTGCGCAAGGACAAGCGAAAGGCCACCGCAGAGGTTCGCGTCCTCCAAGAAGAGGTCCGCAATTTGACCCGGGAAGTGCAACGGCTCAACGTGGAGCTAGAGAAGATTAAGCACCCACCGCTCATCGTTGGTTCCGTGCTGGACATCCTCGTGGATGGCCGCGTCATCATCAAAAGCAGCACTGGCCCCAACTTCGTCGTCCCAAGTGCCGAATTTGTGGACAAAGAACGCCTCAAGCCAGGAACACGCGTGTCGCTGGCCCAAAACACCCTCACGGTTGTGGGCATTCTTCCCGGCAGCCGTGATCCGGTAGTGGCAGGAAGCGAAGTCAGCCGCCGACCGACGGTTACCTACGCCAGCATCGGCGGCATGGACGAGGTCATCGCTGAAGTGCGGGAAACCGTCGAATACCCCCTCACACGCGCAAGCCTGTTTGCGGAATTAGGCATCACGCCCCCCAAAGGCGTCCTTCTTCAGGGCCCACCCGGCACCGGCAAAACCATGCTCGCCAAGGCAGTGGCCAATGCGACCGACGCCACCTTCATCCGCCTCGTGGCCCCCGAATTGGTGCAGAAATTCATCGGAGAAGGCGCCCGGCGCGTGCGCGAAGTCTTCGAAATGGCCCGCGAAAAAGCCCCCAGCATCATCTTCATCGACGAAATCGACGCCCTCGGCGCCCGCCGCACCGACGACGGCACCTCCTCGAACCGCGAAGTGGAACGCACACTCATGCAACTCTTGGCCGAATTGGACGGCTTTGAGCCACGCGGTGACGTGCGCATCATCGCCGCCACCAACCGCGCCGACGTGCTCGACCCCGCCCTGCTTCGCCCCGGCCGCTTCGACCGCGTCATCGACGTGCCACTTCCCACCCACGAAGGTGTTCACAGCATCTTCAGCCTCCACACCAACGGCATTCGCCTCGGCGAAGACGTGGACCTGGAAGACCTGGTCTCTCGAACCGGCCCGATCAGTGGCGCCGACATTCAAAGTCTCTGCACAGAAGCGGGCATGAGAGCCGTGCGCAACGATCGGTCCTCCGTGCACCACGAGGACTTCCTGGCCGCCATTCGCAAACTCCAACGAGGCGATTTGGACGTGCACCAGCGCGGCGCGGCCGGCCTGTACGCCTAGCAATCAGGCCCTTTCGACCGCCTGAACCAAGCGCTCGGTTTATGGCCCCCGGCACCATCCTTGGACTCAATGGATGTCCAGGAGGCCCTCAACCAGGCCCAGGCCCACCTCAAGAATGCCATGGAGCAATCGAAGTTGCCCCTGATCAAGGAGGACCTGCTCTACCAATGGGACAACCAGATCACGACCATGGACAACTTCCTGGCCGAGACGGAGATCCTCAAGGACAAGCTCCTCGACCGCGCCCGCCAGAGCCTGCGCACCGTCAAGAAGCAACTCACCGACGCCGTCATTGCCTTCGAGGCCAAACAGGCCGGCGAAGATCCTCCGGAGGACGAGGAGACCAGCGACGAGGAGTGGGCCGAGGCCTACGAAGAGCAAGCCACCGAGATGCTCGAATTGGTACGCGAGGCACTCGACGAAACCGTTTCAGACGTGCGCGAACTGGACAAGTGGGAAGAGCCACTGGCCATCGTCAACGGCTTCCTTGCCGATTCGGAGCCATACCAGCACCTCAACCATGAATTGCAAAAGATCCGCAGCATGGTCCGTGTCGCCCGCCGCGAGTTGAAGGGCAAAATCGACGCTGTGTTCCGTCAATGGCGCGAAGCCGACATGCGTGCCGCATAACTGAATCAAGCGGCATCACTTGGCTGAACAGGCCCAGCACCGCATCGGCGCTGCAGCAAAGGAGCCCCATGTGCGACCGAGCTCCGAAGCAAATCCGGACTACGTCGTGTCCGGGCTCTCTTCGTCCAATTCGCGCCGCTCCTGTGCATTCCAAGGCTTAATCGCCAAATTGGTTCGGAACGCCTCCGTGCCGCGCAATTGGAACGGCAAATCATGGCCCACGAGGCTGGGATCGCCCTGCAACACGGCTTCAAGCGCCGGCGTCAAGTGCACTTTGCGGTGCGCGGTGGAGCGGTCAATCTGAATGAGTTTGGTGGTTTCCAGACGCTCCAAGTGCCAACGCACCGCGCGCGCGGTGATGCCTAGTTGCCTGCCGATGGCGCGCCAGCTCATTTCGGGCTTTTCGTGGATCAAGTACAAGATCTTGCGGCGCGTTTCGCCTCGCGCGCCCGCCACAGCCTTCTGGAGTTCCATGAACGCCATATTGCGCGGGAAGAAATGGACGCGACGACCTTCGCGGCGCTTGGAAACGAGACCCGCACGCAGCAACCGCTTCAGGTGATACTTGGCGGTGTTGCGATCTATGCCGGCACGGACGGAAAGTTCCGTTTCGCAGATGCCCGCATTGGATTCGATGAAGTCGAGCAAGCGCGCCCGCCCTTCATGACCCAACAGCGGATGGACTCCGACCCGATGATCGTCGTTCTCCTCGAAAGCCGACTCCGGCATACCGATCCGAACCACCAGGGTCCAATTTGCATACTACATAAGCCCGTTTTGGTTATGTGGGGTACATTTGGCCGAACTTGGGCACCTCACTGCATCGCCACGGCGGGCTTCGATTGCCAATGATGTCGATCATACCCCAGATGTTGGGCCGATTCGACCATCGATATAACGGCGCATCAATGATTGAAATGTATGCCCAATGGTTTCCTTTTTGGCCGATTATAGCGCAGACTCATCGGTGTTGGGTCTCTTCGATAGTGGCCATATTGTTACCCGGGACATATTGTGGTGATTTGTTTTATTATCCCCCCGTCTATGCGATGGATGTGGGCCAACGCCCGCAGGAGATACAAAACATGAAGACTACCAAGATCGCCGCCATGATTATGGCGGTCGCGATTGCCATGAGCGTCGCCCCCCTCGCCTCCGCTGACGCCTGCAGCGGCAACGACTGCTACAAGAAGACCGCAACCGGACCTGGCGGAGCAAACGTCAAGTTCTTCGGCAGCGCCGGCCTCGGCTTCTGCCTGGCCCCCGGCCTGCCCCTCCCCTGCCTCGAAGGCGGTGGCGGTGGCGTGTTCTTCAACGTCAGCAGCTACAACGCCCCCGGCGTTTCCAGCGTCTCCGTGAGCGTCTGGGCTGAGTTCATCGGCGGCGGCGTCAGCCAACCCGACCCCGAACTCGAAGGCTTCGACATGACCGTGTGCAGCGACCGCGACGACAACAGCGTCTGCTCCCCGGACCTCGACTCGCCTGACCTGTACGAAGTCGTCTACTCCGACGGCGCCGAAGTCGGCAAGGACGACGGCAAGGACGATGACTCCCTGCAGGCCTCCTGGTCCGGCTGCCTGGAAGTCGACGAGGCCAACCTCTTCGACCCTGCCCAAGAATTCGACGACCTCGTAGTGTTCGTTGGCGCCTGGGCCGACAACAGCGCTGTTGACAACCTCCTCGACGACGAGCCCGGCAACGGCGAGAACGATGGCGCTGGCGCCTCCGTCGGCCAGTTCGACATCTACCTGAGCGTCGGCAGCTACGGCTGCTAGACCCTTAGGCCCGTAACCAAGTACTCTTCCACCTCTCCCCCACCCCTTTGCACCAGAGGCAATGTTGAGCCTCTAGGACCCCAACTGACATCCATGAAATCAGGGCGCTCCGCCCACCCCGCCATGGGCGTGAAGCCACCGTCAGAACTGCCGTCGCAGCACCTCATCCAGTCGCGAGCAGCGCCTTAAGAAATCCCCATTCGACCCCACATTTTATTTGAAGTTATTCAATTATTGTTGATCGTTGTTAAATTTACACACCGATTGGTTATGGATTGAATATCAACCTTCCAGTCAATGATTTAATTCCAATGAAGTTGAAAACTTAGTTTGTAATAATATATCATTTAAAGTACATGATGTTTATTCTAAGGCCTCTTCGAGAAGTTTTGTTTCCTTGCAATAATTATCATGTTCATTTTCCTATTAACTCCTACATCGAATAATGGGGAAGAATGCGGTCACAAATTATGACGTTCGTTCCTGATTTCCTTCCATTAGCGGGCTTGATCCCGCAGGAGATAACAACAATGAACAAGAAAACGATGGCCGTCCCCATGGCCTTGTGTCTACTCGCGATGTCAGTCGCGCCCCTTGGATCGGCCGATCCCTGCGATGAAAGCGGAGCAGACTGCTACAAGAAAACGGCCACGGGGCCGGGAAGCGCTCTGGTCAAAGGCGTAGCTGGTGGCGGCCTTGCATTCTGTCTCGCCCCAGGACTTCCGCTGCCCTGCCTCGCTGGCGGTGGCGGAGGCGTATTCTTCAACATCACCGAATACAACCAAGGCTCGGGATTCAACACCGGCCTCAACATCGACGTCTGGGCAGAGTTTATCGGCGGCGGTGTAACGAACCCCGATGTGGCGCTGGACGGCTTCCGTATGACCGTGTGCGCAGATCGCGACCTGTCTGGCGTCTGCACGCCAAACGTCGGATCTGAGGACGATTACGTGACCACCTTCGCCACCTCGCCCGAAGAGGATTGTGATTCGGCAAAAGGCGGCGCCGCATCCAAGGACGACAAATGCAGCGAAGACGGTACGGTCGACGCTTGGATCCAGATGTGCGTCAACAAGGATTTGGCCTTCGATAACCCAGAACCCCTCGAGGACATCCCCGAAGCCTGGAGCACCATTGTTGTGTTCATCGGCGCATACGCAGACTCCGCAAATCTAACGAACTTGGGTTTGTCTGTCGGCCAGTTCGACGTCTACCTCAGCGTGGATCCCGTAAGCGTGGAATCCTGCCCGGAAACCCCGACCCGGCTGAATGCCCGCACCTAAGAGCAATAGCAATCTCTCAACCCCCTCCCCCCTTTTTTCAAGTGCATCATTAAATAATAATAAACTTATCTATATTTGTAACCAATTCATGAGGTAGTTGGATTGAAGGAAGGTTAATGATAATTTTTTGTGCCCTTACCATTCTAGCCGCGCGCAAATAATCCCAAATCCTCGTCAAGGATGCGAGTAGCGGCATGGAGGAGGTTGGTCCCTTTGCCCCTGTGATGAAAACGAGCCATTGGCCTGCGACCCCCCTTGGCCATCGCTTCAGCGGTCCCATACTCGGCATGATCAAGCATGCCCGAGGAATGCCCGACGATGCCCCCAAGCCGATAAAGCCGGAACCAAACCCCATAGTTGCCGCATGAATGTCGACCGATGGTGATGCTTGAATCAATGGCCCTGCGGGACACCACACGCAATTGGCGCAGTGCCCTTTCATGCAAATATACTCAATTTTATTGATTTTTTCCTTATTCCCTGGTTTTCAAGGGGCTGGGGCGACCATGATGCAAAACCGTGGCGTATTATTTCATATTTTCTATAATTAAAGGCATGTGGTCCAAAATAGCCCCTATTTATTTTTCCTTTAATTGCTGATTGATTGCATTTTTGTATTATTTAGACCCGACTTGACTTAATATGCATATAACTGAATGGCTGTATGTAGCAAAACTATTCATAATATCTTTACAACTATGGGGACTAATCTGGCGATAAATATTACATGCTGCCGCCCAATGTTCCCCCACCGGGCCAAAAAGGCTCGCAGGAGTAACATACAATGAACAAGAAAACTATGGCCACCGCGCTGGCCCTGTGTATGCTCGCAATGTCGTTTGCACCTAGCGGATCAGCTGATGCATGCGATGAATCGGGTGCAGACTGCTACAAGAAAACCGCAACTGGCCCCGGTGGCATCAGCGACAAAGAACTATTCGCAGCTGGAGTAGGATTCTGTCTGGCCGCTGGCCTCCCACTGCCTTGTGTCGGAGGGGGCGGTGGCGGTGTCTTTTACGACATTTCCAGCTACAATACCAACCCATCCTCTCCCAGTGAGGGCCTTTTGACTAGAGTCTGGGCCGAGTGGATTGGTGGCGGTGTGAATCTCGGTGAGCCTTTCGAAGGTTTCGAAATGACCGTTTGCAGCGACCGAGACGATAATCTTGTGTGCTCACCTAATGTCGACTCCCCCGATGATTACGTAACTACATACGCACACGACCCAGAAGATGGAAATGGAAAATTCTGTGATGACACCAAAGGCAAGTACCATGAGGGCGACTTCAAAGATGATGACAAGTGCGGCAATGGATTGGTAGACGGCGAGGTCAGGATGTGTGTCAATAAGGATCTGCCAGACCCGCTGGACGAGAGTATGGCAAGGGAATGGGATGATTTGGTCGTATTTATTGGTGCATACACCAGTGTATCCCAAATTCAGGACCTGAACTTCGGATTGTCCAGTGGCCAGTTCGATATTTATCTCGAGGTCTTGGGTTTCTCCGACCCTTGCGCCCAAGTGCCAGCCCGCATCAATGGCCTTGATGGCGCCCCGCCGGCCTAGAAAAATCAAAACGTGCTCCACCCCCTTTTTCCCCTTGGCCATGTTCCTACCCGGGACATGTCGTGGTGATGCGCGTTATAATCAACGAGGTTCTTGTTGTGGTTGCGCGAGTTCAACGCGCAATCCGATGACGCCTGGACTGGCTAAGCTGAATCCAGTGCGTATGTTCGGGATGGTGTTCCCCATGCATAAAAGACCAAGAACGCTCCTCGTAAGCCTGCTCATGATCGCCGTCGCGTTGGCTCCAGCCACCTCGGGAGGATTCACGACGAATCCTGTGGTGGCCGACGTCGACGTCAACAACTTCGAATCGGAACTCCTGAAGGCCCTTGGTGTCCAAGGTTCCTTTGGTTTGCCCGATGGATTCTTTGACGCCCTATTGGGCCGAGAGGTAATCTCCCCGCACCAAGCCGTCCAGGACTCCTTGGACAAACTCGCTACGATGCAGGCCGCCGTTGGCCCCGCTGCCACCTTCGCAGCGGCCACCAAGGTCGCCGGTCTCGACATCGAGCCCCGCGTCCCCACGGCCCAGCCCCTGTACCCTGGCCTCGTGGAACTCTACGCCCGCAACGGCGTCGTTCTTGGCGCCGCCGACCTCGCCGACATGGCCGAATCCGTCCGCGCCCTTGACGCCGACACCACCGAAGGCCTAGCCCTTCTCGTCACCGCCATGAACCGCGCAGATGCAGCCCGCATCACCGGCGTTGAAGTCAACATGGCCCAAGCCATGGCCGACCTCATCGCCGCTGCCGAAGCTGCCGAAGTCCACTTCTCGCTGAGTGCCGCAAGCGCCTGCAACATCTTTGCCGGCCCCATGGACCTCGTGACCGTGGACGGCGACTGTGACAACACCTATGACACCCACCGCTTCCTCAGCGTGGACACCGGCGGCAACGACCGCTACAACAACAACGCCGGCGGCGCCAATGGCGTCGGTTCCTCGGTGCTTGGAGCTGTCAGCCCCACCGTCGACCGCTCCCCACTCACCGACGGTGTCGACGGCGCAGAAGCCAACGCTACGGACCCCAACGGGCCCAACGCTGAAGGCGCTGCAGAATCCCTCGTCAACGGCGTGTCCGGCTGCTGTGCAGTCAACCCCGGCTTGAACCCCGCCTACCTGGAAACCTTCCGCGTCGCGGTCGCCATCGACATGGGCGGCGACGACACCTACCACTCGGAGAAGCGGTACGTCCAAGGTTCCGCGGTACAGGCCATGGGTCTGCTGCTGGACTTCTCCGGTACTGATTCCTACACCGCTGGCGGCTACAGCCAAGGCTACGCCAACACTGGCTACGGTGTTCTGATCGATGTTGCTGGCAACGACGACTACACCTCCGGCGACCGCTCCCAGGGTGGAGAAAGCGGTGGCTTCCTGTTTGACCTCGGCGGCGACGACACGTACGTTGCTGGCGACGCCAGCCAGGGCGGCCGCATTGTCGCAGTCCCCACGGGCACCAGCATCAGCATGCTGTTTGACGCCACGGGCAACGACAGCTACAACGCGACCGGCAACAGCCAAGGTGTCGGAAACATCCTCATCGACGGTACCGGCGATGACGACTACTTCGTCGTTGGTTCGTCTGACTTTGACCAGAACGCTGGATTTGGCCAAGGCTCCGGCCTTCTCACCTCCATCGGCCTTCTGATTGATGGTGCAGGCAACGACGACTACTACGCAGACATCTACGCTGCCCAAGGTGTTGCCTGGGGCATTGGAACCAGTTCCCTGGTCGATGTCTCCGGTGACGACACCTACTGGACCAGCGGTATTGGTCAGGCCGTGTGCTCGGGAGCCCCCGAAACGAACGGTATCCTGTTCGATGGCGCCGGCAACGACCACTACACCGCACTTCGCGGTGGCCAAGGTCTCGCCTCCAGTGCCTCCTGCACCTCTTTCCTGATCGACCGCAGCGGCAACGACCACTACGTCGCCGCCTCTGGTTCCCAGGGATCGACCTTCGCAACCCAGATTACTGAGATCA
The DNA here is from genome assembly GCA_041601615.1 of Thermoplasmatota archaeon. GTDB lineage: Archaea > Thermoplasmatota > E2 > JACPAO01 > JAHFTW01 > JANQNI01. Next base: position 82,590 of record JBFIHX010000006.1, read on the forward strand.
ACGGCGGCCTGCTCGGCGTCCTCGCAGACGGTGGCGGCAACGACATCTACGAAGCTGGATCGTTCAGCCAAGGAGCCGGCGGAAACGGCGGCATTGGCCTCCTGCTTGATGCAGACGGACAAGACCAATACACGGCTGGCGACAGCAGTCAAGGCTCTGGCGGTTACGAAATCAACGTCGTTGACACTGTGGAGGATGAATTCCTTGCCGCGATCTTCGTCAATCCCGAAGTGGAGAATGTGGCCGGCATCGCCAACCTCGACGATGAGGCACTCGCTCTGCTGCCCCTTGTAGAAGAAACGTCGATCCGCGACGGTGTCGGTGTCCTCATCGATGGCCTGCAGGACTTCGTTCGCTCGACCGATGTGATCACGACCGACTCCAGTGGAGTCCACGTGGATCTGTTCGTCGCCACCCCCGGCGACAACGGCAACGGCGACCGCTACACGGCCGGCGACCACAGCCAGGGCGCCTCCGGTGCCAGCGGCGCAATCGGCATCCTCATCGACAACGATGACGAAAGCGAATCGGGTGGCGGCCCCCACAAGGGTGTCTACACCTCGGGCGCTTACAGCCAAGGCAGCGCCAGCAACGGCGGCTTCGGCATGCTTTTCGACCGTGAAGGCAATGACCGCCATGTGTCCGGCATCTTCAGCCAAGGCGCTTCACCGGACTCCGGTGTCGGTGTACTCATCGACCTTGCCGGTAACGACGAAATGTACGCGACCCCCGTCTCCCAGAGCCGCGGCTACGCGATTTCGACGGACCTGTACGTGCCCGCTGTCGGCCTGAACCTCAACATCGGTGGAAAAGACATGTACACCGGATGGAACGGCCACTCCCACGACGACCTTTGTGAACTCAAGGGAACCGGCGGACTGACCATCGATCTTGCAAGCGGCTCCATCCCGACCACTTGCATCGGAGCTTCGGCTTCCGCTGCTGAGGCCACCGCCTTTGGAGTTGGTGGAAACACCGGTACTGCCGCCGGCACCGCCCTCGATGCCTTGATCATCGCTCTTGGCGACACAGCGGTTGAAACCGTCGACTTTGCAATCACGACCATCGAGGAAACCATCATCGCCGTGCTGCAGCTCATCGAAGACGCCCCCGGCATCCTGATGCAGACCATCGAGGACACCCTCGAGACCGTCGACGCCTTTGTGAATCTGGCACCGGCGCCAGCGTTCGTATGCCCTGCAGGAGCAGTCTTCTGCGACGACTTCGAAGGAACATTCGCTTGGACCATCGCCAACGGAGCTACATTCAGCAACACCTGGCGCCTCGTGAACCAAGCAGACACGCCCCAACCGTTCGGCCCCAACGCCTTCAGTGAGGAGCAGTACCTGTACATCGGCGCTCGCGACCTGCCCCCGGGCATCACCTACACCGGCACCAACGGCGACGGCATTCTGGTCAACTTCTTGATCAGCACCGTCACTTCCCCGGTGATTACGCTGCCCGTTGGAACGGCCACCCTGGATGCCCGCATCGCAGGAAGCTCCGAGGCCGATTTCGATGAACTGGTCGTGAAGATCATCCCCGCCACGGGCACCACGATTGAGGAACGAATCTCGGGCGTCCAAGGCTACAGCCCTGTGACCAGCATCAACCTCTCGAGCCTGGCAGGCCAGGATGTACAGATTCAGTTCTCGTTCATCACGGATGACGTTGTGCAAGACGGCCAGGGCTGGAACATCGACGACGTGGTGGTGTACTAAGCAATGAGCAAAGCTCCCCTTCTCCTCTTCATTCTCCTTTTGGTTTCTACGACTGCCCAGGCGGAGCCGTGGATTATTGAGGATGACACGACATGCACAGGCGGCGAACTCGTCTTTAATGACTCCATCATCATCAAGGCGGGGGCACGATTGACCCTAGAAGATTGCAATTTGAAAATGGATACGCCCGAGTACGAGAACGGATGGCTCAATTCCGGAATCGAGGGCTTACTGATCACCGTCGAGAAGGGAGGCGTTCTGGAAGTTCGCTCGCTTACTCGCAATGCCTCCATCGAGCCGTTGGATGCTCGCTATGGATACACTATGAAAGTCGCCGGCTCCCTGATTCTGGAGGGAACCGAAGAACACCACGCCGAAATTCACGGCCTGGAAGGCTACATGGCAGAAGCATTCCTCGGGGGAGGAATCTCCGTAGTGGATGGCGGCCGAGCCACGGCGAACAACGTCACATTCTACAAGCTCTATGGCCCTGCCTTGTTCGGCAGCAATGGCTCCGTGATGGAAGTCCGCAACGCCCAAGTGGTTCGAGCTTCAGGAGGTTTTGCCGCCATCGAAGGGTCTACGCTGCGCCTTCACAATGTCTCTGCAGACATGGGATTCGAAGCAGTTCGAGTATCCAAATCCACGCTCGAGGTCACCGATTCGGAGCTGCTTGCGGGTCGCGTCGGGATTCACGCCACACGTAGCAATGTTACGGTTCTGGATTCTCGCGTGGCGTCGGCAAAAACGGCAATCCTACTATCGGACTCCTCCGCGGAGGTTCAAAACTCACTGCTTCAGTTCGGCGCCATTGGCCTCATGCACGAGCATAAGGTCAGCCGGCCAGCAGTGTCCAAGGTTCTGGTGGAAAATTCTCGTATCGAGGCGTTCCCGAATCGCCCGCAGACGGTTGGAATCGCCATTCAGGACGCGGATTTTGAGCTTCGTTCGAGTGTACTTCGCAACTACACGGCCGCAGGACTAAGCGTGCTCAATGGCCGTGCGAATCTGGATTCCAATCTCTTTGAAGGCAATGCGTTGGTGCACGCCCAGATCCACAATGCCCGCGCGATTCAGGGCGGCAACAACCTCGCCACCGGCCTTGCAAACGACACGTTCGTCTACACCAAAGGCATCCAGGTAGATGTCCGGGATTCCTCTGGGCCACTCAAGGGAGCCTTCGTGAATTTCTTGGATATGTACGGAATCACGGATGAGAATGGAACGGCAGAATTCCTCTGGAGCATTTCCACCGATGAATCTGGCCAACCCGACCTAAGTCCCTTCACCATGCAGATTCAATCCTTGGATCGATCGCGAACCGTGGAAGTGACCTTCGAGACTGCATCGAATGTGTATGTGAATTTTGATGCGGACAGCGGACGTAATTCACCCGGCATCGGCATGCTGGTAGCGTTCGTGCTCGTGTTTGCAGTGGCGCTTCGACGGACTCGTTAGGCTACGGCTAGACGAAAGAGCAGAAACCGTCGCCGGAGACAGACCTGGCCGGTTTTCAACCACAAAGCACAGGCCCGTGCGCGCCGGAGTCTAAGGCTTAGCCATTGCCGCCGCTGAGGGAGCATCGATTCCACCCGGAAGTTTACCCAACCCATACCCAACAAGCGGGTGATGCGATGGTCGGCCACCACAGTGCTACGTCAGGCTGTTGTTTCCAGTCGCGTATCCTTGATGGTCCGTGGTAATTGGATGACTACAGGCCACGATTGGGGCTGATTGGAGCTGGGAGAGTGCAATGTTCGGACGCGAAGTCGGGCTAGATTTCCAACTCGCCAGGCTATGCGCTCGCCTCAATGCCGAGGATGGCATTCGCACAGGGTCACCATGCGCCACCACCGGGGGCCCAAAGGATAGTGAATCAAGCACTTGAGCCAAGCTGTCTAGGTGCGAATGAATGGAGACCCTGTGCTTCTGGAGGCGGAAGGCAGCAGGCGGCAACCCGCTTACCCAAAGGCGGCGAACAATCGGCAGGCCGATGCACAGCACCCCACAAGCTTGCTCGACGGGTCCCCATCAGGACAGGGTGCCACAAGCCTCTAACGCTACACGCAAAGAGCAGCTTGAGTGGTATGCAAGAGGGAGAGGGCGGAGGCGGACAAACGAGAATAGAGACAATCCGCTATTCGAGCTGAACCAGCACAGCCATGTCGTTGTTGGTGTAGGATTCCTCGCCGTAGAAGCGCTCAGGATTGACCTCGGCTTCGAGGTAGTATGCGCCCGGCTCTAGGTCGGTGACATCGACCCATTGGCCGTCGAGCCACAGTCCGTATTCATCTGCCCAGGTCACCGTGATGCCCTGGTTGCTGGAGCAGCTTCGGTAGTTGCGTGGGCCTGCGGTGTAGTACCATCCACGGATGTCGATGACGCAGAAACCTTGCTTGTGCCCAGCGCGGAAGTGGTCCTTGAGTTCGGGGAAATCTTCGAGAATTTCTCCGGCCAGCAGGTGCGGATACGCTAGGCGAATGGCCTTCCATACGGCGTAACCTTCCGCATCCCAGAGGCGGTAATCGGCATATTCTCTAAAGTGCCAGTGTTCATGGCAGTCGCCCCATTGGAACCACTCTGGGTGGTCGTCGGGGTCGCCGATGATAAGATCACCACTACCCACGTTGGGCGTTCGGAACGAGAAGCGAAGCAGTTGCCGTTCGCCGGCGACCGTGGAGTTTTCTCGCACCGCACAACTGTCTTCACTGAATGTGCGAACATCCATTTGCGGGGAAGTGAGCATGGTGTACGCATCCACATGCAGGTCGGGGCAACCGCGGGGATCCGAACAGGGCACTTTGGGTTCGGGATAGTCGTTGCTGGATCGAGATACGGATTCGTCCCACTTGAGAAGCACATGCGCCTTCGGACCGCCGCCACCCAGTGAGAACTTGACGTGTTCATTGCCCTCCAAGTGAAGGAGCGTTCCAGAGGGAATCGGAGGAAGCGCCGTCAGTACCGGATGCATTCCGAAGGCGGCAGGATCTAAGTCCCAACAGTCGCGTGCGACCTTGTCACACATTGCGTGCAAATCGGTTTCATCCTGAACCTGGACTTTCACGGGCGGTTGGGCCAGCACGGCCAAATTGCCTGTCAGCAGAAGTAGGATGGCGAGAATCGACAGTGCGCCTACGGAACCGATACGCATGGGGCGTGATTGGAGGTTCCTTACTTCACCTCGGTGACCGTTTTCTTACCCATGTTACGGTGGCTAGAACGGCGATCAATGCGAGAAGATGCAGACCGGGCGCTGCGGCGTTGAGGGAGCTGACCGCCACGATGTTATCTCCTTCGTTGGATTCGATGACTTGATCGAGAGGGTCAAGAACGATGTTCAGACCTTTATTTTTCCCTGAGTCCAGCAAAGACAACGTCGCTACATTACCTGGGGCAAGGAATCCAATCACAACTTCATCGACGACTTCTCCACTTGCTGTTTGCAATTGAATTTGTACGTCGTGGGCGCCGCGTTGACCGATATTTTCAACGATTGCCACAACCAAAGTACCACCGGGAGCGGCCCGGGGGGCCGCTTCTTTCAGGCGCAGTTGGGGACGATCTACGTCCACGTCACGAACGATGGTGTGGACGACGGAGGGCGAACTGTCTTCAGGAACGAACACGATTTCCAACGAGTGTGTGGATTCGCCGTTCTTGGTTGTGGGCGGCACCAGCCATCCCGTGTGCAGGACTCCCGTTTGACCGGGTTCGAGGAATACGGCAGGAGATTGGCGCAATGCCCAACTGTCGGCTGCCCGGACTTCGAGGTGTCCTCGGCGGTTGCCCGTATTGGTCACATTCACATCCAACACGGCTGGCCGCGCCGGTTGCGCATCCCGAATTATGCCCCCTTCTACTTCGATCGCAGTGCTCTTGGGCACATCAACGCGAAGCTTGGCAGGCGTAACGCTGCCATCCTCAGACACGAGGCCTAGAGTCAAGTTGAAAATGGAGGCAGGCGCACCGATGGGTCCAGAAAGGAGTGCCGTGAACGCTTTGGTTGCACCGCGGGGGATAACCACGGGCGCGATGTTGGCCACACGCCAATCCGCGGGAGCATCAAGGGTGCCTGGAGAAATCCGTTCATCGAGGTTGCCCTTGTTGATGATGGTCATGTTGATGGCGATTGGTTTCCCGTCACTGCGCCCTTGTAGAATTGGATCGTACAACACCGTTAGTTGGTGCCGGGCCGCGGTGGTTGCTGTGAACGCAACTTCGAAACTGGAGCCGCCGTTGACTGCTCTTGCAAGTGCCCGAACGGTTCCGAGTGCTCCTTCGAGGCTGTCGAGCGCAACGGTTGTGTTGACGATGAAATCAAGTTCATCACCGGGGCCAATGGAGAGTTTGGAAACGGGAATCCGCTCCCCTGTCACCGAGTTGACCAGCAAGAACTTGGGGGCAGCCCATCCAGAGGGCATATCTGCGCGAGCCTCCAAGTTCAATTCGATGGGGCCAAGCCCTTCATTGACGACATGAATGGGGAACGCCGCTTCAGCTCCCGGCGCCACGAGTCTTGTTGTGTCGTCGTACTCGACGCGTAGGTCTGCTGGAGCCTGCACGCGAGTGATGCTTGTGATGCGATCAAATGCAGCGGGTTGGCTGGCGCTGGTTGCAGTAAGAATAGCGACCAGTAGACCATCGGGAAGATCCGGCGGAGGCGAGACTACAAGATCAAGCGTAACGGAGGATGCCGGATCCAGCACTACTTGGCCCACTTCTTTGCCGTCGCTTGGTTTGCGCAGCTCCACGCTCCAGCCTGGTTCGATACCAGATGGTTCCAGGTCGATGGTATCGGAGACCGTGCCTGTGTTCTTGATGACGACCTTGTAGGTTTGACTGTCGCCGGCTCCGCTCGACCGCTCCTTGGTTTTCGGGCCACCGACTACGTCGAACCACGCACCCACATTGAAGCTCTGTTTGAGGTACGTGACCGTGCCCGTGGATACCGAGAGGGACGGGTTGTTTTCGCTGGTGGCGATGACAGGAATCACGGCACTCGTGCGCGCAGGGGCGTCCTCGGGCGGAGTTACGGTGAGCCGCACGAGACTCGATGCGCCGGAGGATAGCGGGATGACCGACTGGTCCAAGACTGCCGTCCAACCCTCCAATAGAGGGCCAACGCGAAGGTTGGCCACGTCGTCGAGGCCAGACCCGTCCGCTGCTCGCCCCAAATTGGTCACCGCAAAGGAATACGTAACCGATTTTCCGGGCGTCGTAGAGGCAGTCTGGGGCTCCAGTCCCGTTGTGGATGCAATGTCCAGCAAAGCTCCTCGGAAATCCGCCACGCCGACCGATACCGAAACCTTGGCAGGAGTCCCCGAAAGGAAGCTTGGTCGATCTGCCAAACCATAGACGGAGATCGGCTTGCTGGATTGAATGGTCCATCCAGCCACAGCGTCGTTGTTGGCATTGTCGCGGATTTGATGGACTTGCCCCTCCGAGACGAATTCGGATTGAATCGTGGTTCCACTGGTCAAGCGGTGTACTTGGAGATCCACTTTCGTATCTGGATAGAGGCCGATGACGGACGCCGGGCCGATGCCGGAGAAAGTTAGCGCATCCTGGCCGCCGAGTGCGCCGCTGACCTGCGCTCGACTGGTTCGCAAGAAGCCAGCCAGGACGGTTGTGGGGTCGTCGGCATTGACGTAGATGGGGCGATCCAATTTGTTGTTGCTTTGCGTGAACGGTCCAGCATAAGCTGGAGCCACGGGAACCGCCTTTCCTGGCGTCGGGTCGGACGCGGTCGGAGGAGGATCGAATTGCGCGGGGGTATCCTCGGGACTGCTTGCGCGGACCGCCGTCGCAGAATCGGAGAGCGCCCACCAAGACCGGGCTTCTTGGAAGGCTCGACATCCGCCCTCAGGCCTGGACCACCGTTCCACCATAGTAAATGCGAAATCGGTCCCTTCCGGACCACCACTTAGGTCGGGAATCTGTTGCACGGGCATGCTGCCTCCAAGTTGCACCATGATGTCATTGGGAGTCGACGAAATGGTGTACATCATCCCTGGTTCGAGTGCCGCGTTTCCACTACTGGGCCGACAGGCCGGAGTAGCGCCATTGACCCATGCACCCACGGTGTAGGGGAGACGTTGCTCCCCTCCAATCACGAAAGTTCGAGAGTTGCCGAATTCCGGAGTGAGCGTGACGGTCGTCGGTTGGTCGTAGGGCGAGATGAAATTGACGCTGCGAGGTGCGTTCTCCGTCGCGGGAACTTCGACGACAAAACTGCTTCCCGCGTGGCCGCCCGTGAGCGCCGGAACGAATCCGTGCAAGTCCACGAACGCCAAAAACGGAGCTGCGGTTGTCGCCGACCCACTAGGATCAATGCTGCTGAGCCTGAACTCCACCGCGTCGCCTCCAAGACCAACGATTGCCGTCTCTCCTTGATCTAGGACGTACTCGGACTGGAATTGGTGTGGGAGGTAGCTGGATCCCTGACGAATGCTGGCAAACACGCGAGTGTTGTCGTAGAGCCCGATGATGGTCGCCGTGGCCGAGCCTTGATCGGTTCGAGTCGCTGGAATTGCGCCGTAGTATGTATCTGAGGGTCCAGCCCAATGAATGGACGCCGCGGCACCAACATCGGCTCCTTGCAAGCTGGAAGGCGGATGATCGATGTTCGTGAGCGTGTCTAGGTAGACATGATACCGCTGGGTGCCCGCAGGAGATCCCGCCGGCCCAAGCGGCACAGAAGCCCACCAGAACAAGGTAATCACGGGGGACGTAGACGGGTCGTAGGCTTGGGATACTTCGGTTATGCTTCCCTGCACAAGCTGACTGGGCACTTCGTACCTGTCCAGGCCGGTTCGAGTGCTGTCGTGTACCAACATGCGTCCCGAAGGACCGAAATCGGAAACGCGGACCACTCGAATGCTGTCCGGATCTAGTTGGAATCCCTTGAGAAGCGGCTTACCACCCCCCTCTGTGTGGATCCAACCCGCCTTTGCCAAGACGTCGGCCACATCAATGGTGGCCCGAACCGCCACTTCACTGACCTGATACGAACGGTCGTTCTGGATGGTCACCGGGACCCGAATGTGATGGCCGGCGCTCGGCGCGGTGGGCCCCCACCATTCTGCAACCCCCGGGGAAGGAGGAGCCGCGTGGCTGCCAGATGCTGGATCCAGTGCCATGGGCAGCATGAGGATGGAAAGAACGACTGCACCCAGTGCACGGTGGTTCATGATTGCTGCCTCCGGCGCAATGCCACAGCCGCAAGCAGGGGCGCGAGGATCAACCAACCAGGCAGAGGAACACCCCGGAACAGACTCGACACCAGCGTTTGCTCGTCGATTTGGAGCGTTGTCGAGGCGCCGTTGTTGTCCTCATGCAACTCCATCAGGCGCCCGGCTCCGTCGGCGATGGCCAGAATGAGGTGCGGGCCCGAACTTGCATCCTTCCACACAACCTCCACCCCGATCTCCTCTCCGGGCCGAATCGCGGGCACTTGCGCCAACTGAATCAGGACCCCATCCGCATAGAAATGAACCATGCTTGCAGCGGCATCGGCAGAACCATCATTGCGAACAATGGCCCGAAGGATGATGTCGCGACCTTCCGATGCCGGTTGTGCGCTCACGGCACCGATGATCAAATCGGGCTGAACCGTCAGGTCAGGAAGTTCGAAACGTTTCTCGGCCGTCAAATTTCCATTGGCGAGCAGGAAGACCAGGTCGCCTTTCGGAGTTGGAAGCCGTTCGTCCAAGAACACAGGGATACGCAGCACTTTCTCTTCCAACGGTTCGAGGTGGAATGGTGCGGGGTTCGTTGCTTGTGTCCCTTCCACATGTAGGAACTGCCCCGTGACATCGATTGGTAGATTCGATCGAGACGCCACCGTGATCACCAACTCCATGCCTCGGGTGCCATTTCCAGGAGTAGGAAGACTGCGGTATTCGGTCCACCCACCCATAAGCGCAAGGGTAGGCAATATGCGTACTTCACGCGCGAACTGAGCTGTCCATGTGCCATCCACGGCTGCGACCTGAATCGTGTTCGTGATATTACCCGGCGGCGTGTTGCTGGGAATGTGCAGCGTCGTAGGAATGGTCAACGTAGATTTGGCGTCGAGGTCAAACTCGCTCGGAATGAGCCAACCCAACAAGTCGCTCACCCGAACGGATTGATGCACATTGGAGTTCGATTGAAGCATCAAATCGACTTCCTGGTCCCCGGCTATCATGTCGGTGAATTTGGCTTGAATTCCAGCAGGTTGCAAATCAGCCGCAACTTGAACAATCGCCGGCACCGTGCTTAGAAGCCGCTTTTCCGTGGAAAGTTGAATCTGAACTAGGTGTTGCCCCGCCACGGCATCGGCCGGGACCTTCACCAACACGAGCGCAGTCAGGCCTCCATCTGGCGTTACCAAAATGTCCGGCGTCAGCGTTTGAACGCTCCAACCCGCGGGCCCTTTGGCACTCAACTTGAGGCGCTCAAGGGAGGACCCGTGATTGTCGATGCGGACAGGGATGATGGTCGTGCCACCCGATGCTGCCGCAACAAGGTCCGGCAGGGTCGTCGCAACGTTGTGGGTGCGGACCGACAGGCTCAGGATTGCATCGTTGTTATCCACCCGAAGCTCCGGGGCAGAACCACCGATGACAGTCGCACGGAAGTTGATGGACCCTTGGGTGTTCGGAACCACCTTGGACGCTTCGACCGTGTAGGATGCGCCCTTGGCCAAGGTCGGCAATGCCGCTTCCGTCAAGCTGACTGTATTGGCCAGGAGCCGTACCGTAGCGCCCTGCGCGGGCACCTCGCCAATGTTGGTAACGGTGGCGCGAACGGTTGCGATGCCGCCGGCTTCGATGAACCGACCGTCGGCTCCGATGACTTCGATCTTCGTCACCTCCAAATCGGGAAGTTGCAGTGGGACCACTTCTACATCCAGTTCATCCCGATTGTTGCCGGGATTGAGATCCAACAAATTTCGGCCCGGATCCACTTCCGCAACCAAGGTGTAGGTCCCGGTGCGGGTCGGCACTGGCCATTCGGCAGAAATGACTGCCCGCGAAGCAACCGCTCCACACTCGCGCGGCGCACAAACGGGAGGAAGTTCCAGCGTCTCAATCGGCACCAAGGTCTGGTCTTCCTTGAAGAGTGCGCTTACAACCACCGTTGTGCGTTTCGATGGCTCGGCCCCGATGTTGCTGACACGGACGTGAATCGGAATCACGGAGCCTTGCTCATAGACGTCGTCGTCGCTCGGGCTCAATTGGACCGAGAGATCTGCTTTGGGCAATTGCCGGACGATCAACTGCGTGGCCAGGAACGTATTCGCTTGTTCTGCCAAAGTGCCTTGTGATTCTGCTATGATGCGGAATTCATGCTGGCCAGCAGGCATACTTTCCTTTGTATTCACAGTGAGCCAAATCAAACCAGATTCTCCTCCACCCAATTTAATGGAATCTTGGAGTAAGCGCACGTCCGGGTTGACTCCATCCACATTGAGAAGGCCGACGGACGCGAGCCTCAAATTGTAGGTGTCCTCCGCCGCCCCTGAATTAGAAATTGTGTATGCTATCGTCTTGGGTGCGTTGCGAACCAGCGGGAGGGTACGCATTCCATCCACAGAAGGACCAAGCTCAACGCCGCCGGAACCCAGCGCAATTTCGTCAATCTGCCAGCCTGGTCGCGTTACCTTGTTGATATCTTGAATGCCAACGTGGAATTGCAACACGACCTTCTCTCCGGCAAACGGCTGAGACTCCGGACCCAAGGGGCACCAAATTTGAGAAGCAAGATCGAAGCTTGTCTGAACGGGCTGACTCAATGAACCTTGGGGCCCCCGGTAGCTTGGGACGCCGCCACCCAGCGGATTTTGCCACTGGAGATTTTGAATCTGAAGGCTCCGAGTCAAACCATCGTAGGGAGAGCCGGATGAAGATTGAAGCTGCGTCCAGGAATTGGCAGTGGAGCCATTGCAAGTTCGTGGCACCCAATTTCCATTGGCATCCACGTTGACAATCGCAGCATCCACATGACCGCCATCACCATCCACAAAGGAGAATGCATGCTCGATATCCAGCCCCATCCGTCCATTCAAGGACCTCGCCAAATCCTGGGGCGGACTGCGCACCCAAGATTCATACCCGGCCCCTTGCGAGCACGGCAAATTGTCGGCCCGGGAGCCAGGGTCGTTGCTATCCTGGCCATTGCCACAATATCCTCTGCCGCTGAAGGGGTGCGTACCCCAAGAGAGGAAACCATCGGCGGTATCCATGCTGAACGCCGTATCGACTTGTTCAGCACTCCGAGTCCAACCAGCAGGCAATGGGCTTTCGACTCCGTTGAAACCTTCCACCCAGGCCATCTCTGAATACCCAACAGGGAAGTCGAGATTGGCAACGGGGACGAACCCATCAGCCTTGACGGTCATCGTGTAGAGTCCCGGAGCAACGGCTGCGTTCGGAGACCATTCGAATTGAGCTACTTCTCCGGGCGCAACTTGGTGCGGTCCCGTTGACCCCGAGCGAAGAACATTGGTGCTGCCTAGTGACGTTAGTGCCCAGTCTAGATGGAATTGAGCAAGAGCGCTGCCGTTGTTGCGCAGGGTTCCCGATGCCGTGATGGCCCCATCAGAGATGGGACCAGCCCCTTCAACAGTTAGCGGCAACCCAGACGGGCCCAGTCCCCACTGAAGGTCCGCCTTGTTCAAAGCATGCACAGTCCACGCACCTCTTGTGTTGGGAATGACGATGTCGTTTGGGATGGTGAACCTAGGGTAATAGTTCAACTGGCCGCCTTCCAGTTTAGTTTCTCCTCGATCTTCTAAAATACGCACTTCAATACGAATCGGCGTATCCACTGGAGGGTTGGGAATGTGAACATCAAACGAACGTTTGCTTCCAAGAGCTCCAACTTCCGTCAGAAACAGCGGACCCACCACAGATTCCCCAGTTTGCTTCGTAGCCAGGGATGAATCGGGTATCTCGGTGATTCCAGGGATGTTCACATCAATGGGAGTTTCCGTGAGGGCATTTATGGCACGCACGGATATTGCAAGGCGGTCGCGCGGAAGTGTTCCAATGTTTGCCACCTGCAGAGTCCGAGTGATGGGCCCCTCAGGATACAGCAAGCGATCATCCAAGGAGGTCACGGCAACGTTGCGTTGGTGCACGGCAGCAGACAACTCCAATTCGTCGATGGCCCAGGAGCCCTCGAGTCTACTTCCATCCGTCGCGGCCCGCAACCGAATCTCCACGGGTGCCCCCTCGAAGACTGTGCCGCGAACGCGGACGCCAGCCACATCCCAGCCAGCAAGAGCGCCGGAGGTTTCATAGGTCGGATTGCTCCATGCATGGAAACCAAATCGAACTTTTTCACCCAAAAGTGAAGTGATGTTGAAATCTTCTGTCACCCAACCCTGGCTGTTTCCCGAAAATGCATAGCCCAAGGGGTACGCTCCATAGTCTTGGTCCCTTCGCGTCGGACAACCCTGACAGATTCCTTCGAACGAATCGAAGGGATACCCATAGCCATTCTCCACAATCGTCCCTACACTGTCTGCTAGGACATTGCCGCGCAGAAGATAGGTCGGATATCCAGTAGCGTCGCGTCGGTCGTCAAGAATGGAATTGGGAGCCAGCGCGTTGCTTCGTCGAACCACGGAGCGTTGGAATTCTTCCTCAGCAATTTGCATCCAGGGCCCAAAGGTTGCAGTGATTGGGTCAAACACCTGGACTTCCACAACGCCGGCATCAATGCCTATCTCGATAGGGCCCGAAGTGGTTGATTCAAATTCATATTTATGATCAAATTCCAGTCGTGCTTCTTGCCCCACCACGTTTCTCAAGTCCACGACGGGAGTCACGAGACGTGTGTTCAATTGATGGGGATAGCCTTGTTCGTTGTCGGATCGAATATTCCAAGAGGACGTTGGCTCGCCACCAGGCCCTTGTACGGTCTCAAGGTGCCAACCCGTGTCCCGCTGTGCGCCTCGGTTGACCATGGACCAGCACGCGACACTTTCTTTGTTCTGTCCCTGTGCATTGGTGTCAAATCGTTCCACCGTATACACCCCCATGCCAAAGACCGGGCGGTCACATAGCCTGAAATTGAGTCCTTCCAGATTGTCAGTTCCAAATCGAAGTACATCCGCACTTCGGATGCCTCCTTGCATGAGGTAGCTCGTGACCGCTATATCATCCAAGAACCAACCTTCGTTGTTCTTTTGGGCAACCGTTCCCAAATCGCCAGAATCGGAAATATATCGGAATTCTACCGTAATTTCTTGACCGAGGAAGGAACGGAGTCCAATTTCGCGCTTGGACCAGCCATTGTCTTCTCGCGCAACGAGCTTACTTGAAGCCGTAACATCAATTCGTTGACCTGCCTCGGTCTCGACAATAACCAAGAACCGGCCGCCCGTGCCATCCCGCTCTAGAATTCTTTCATGATCTTTCCAACCGGCGCGCCAATCCCAGAAGGAAAGGTACACTTCCTCGGTGCCGATTCGCTCCGTAGACAAGTCCACAGGGAATGAAAGTGCAGTGTTGACGAATTCGTTGCGCTGGTCGTCGAAGTGTCCTACGCTGCCACTCCACCACATTCGTTGACCGGTATGAGGCTGGGGCTCATTGTAGGCAAGATTGTCGATGAGCCAACCATCATCGGGACTTGACGAGGCAGACCAGTCGGGGTGGAAGAAAAATCGATTTCCATCATCCAAGAAACTACCGCTTGGCTGAGGGCTTAGCCCCCCAAGCGGGAATTCGGCAAAGAGTGTTGATTTTTGTAGACTTTCCACCGAGGCGAGGTCAAATTCAGAGCGAATCCAGCCTTCGCTATCCGCTTCGTCTAGAGTGGAACTGGAGCCAGTATAAGCGCTCGAGGCCCACTCCGCCCTGCCATCCAATAGCGCCGAGGAGCCCACCATGGTGGCGTCCGGATATCCGTTCGCAAGCCCCTCCGATGGCCGTGCCCGCAGCGGCACCCACGAAGATCCTCCATCGGTGGTGATTTCCACACGACCCCCATCGAATCCTTCGTCCGAGAATTCATATTTATGAACCAAAGAGAGAGTCGCTTGGCTTGCCGCCGTCAAATCAAAAGGCGGCAAAAGGAAGGAGCCGTCCGAGTTGGGCGGAATGATTCCCTCTGAATCTCCCACTCGCAGAGCATTGGATTTACCTTCATCCGAGACAAACCATATGCCTCCGTCCGTTTTGGCATTGCCACTCACAAGTCCAGGCAAATCCACCTTGGGCGTCACATCGAAATCATTCCCATAAACAATATCAACGGCCCAAAAAGGCACGATTGCTAGGTTGTTTTCGAGGGTGATGTCCTCAGGCAAGCCTAGAATACGAGCAGTCATCGAATACTCACCCGTACTCGGAGGGTCATAGAATAGGCTCGTCAGGGATACCGGAGGCGACATGGCCAAAACGGAATCCGTAATGCGTAGCCGTTCCCCAACCGGAAGAGTTCCTGCTACATGCCAGTCCATTTCGTTGTCTGCGATTCCCGATCGAGAAAATGCGACCGCCACATCAAAATCAGTGACCGGGACATTTCCTACATTTTCGAGGAAAATGCTGGCCGCCCGAATGAAGTCCGCCGATCCCTGTTGAGGAGTGATGGTGGCTGCAACTGCCACATCCGGCGAGGCCCGGACGTCCAAAAATCCAGGGAGGGGCACTTGATCATTGACGTACAAATCGTCACCGCCAGGCACTATGCCAATCGCCTGGATGCGCATTCGGCCGCCTTCTGCTGGCGCCTTGCATTCCACAATCACTTCCTGAGTCTGACCAGGTTGCAGGCCATCTTCCAGGTCGAAGCTCGTGGAGGGAAGCAATGGTAGTACTCCATCCGCGTTGGGAGCTGCATTCACATCGACGCATTGGAGCGCGATAGTGGCGGCATCCAAATTGAGCAGGCCTATGTTTGCGACCTCGACACGCACAGGCACCCAACTGTCGGGCCCCACTCCGATGGTGCGAGCATCGTAGGGTGTTGCTAGTTCTGTTTGTAACACCGCCAAGTCCCGAACAGCCCGATCGCCTTCAGTAACAGCCAGCGTATCGATGCGCCATCCGTAGGTAATGGGGTGTTCTTTGGTGACATCCAATGGGTGCGGGTCCGTTCCTTCGGCCTGTTGCAAGAAATGGAATGTAAATTGAACCAATTCACCTCGCAAATCCACGTTTTGCAACGGACCATATTGGTTCCCCACACCATCCACATTGAGCGGGTGTTGGGCTACGAGATCAATTCGATCGACGGTCCAGGGACTCCCTTGGAAGGGGGCACCAAGCGGGAACGAATCATCGAGGGGCTTGTACCGATCCTGGAAGCCAGTGGGGTGCCACCAGCCACAATTTTCGGGTTGGCGCCACCCTGCGGGAATGGTTAGTCCGGCGCGGCTGGGCCCTTCATTGCAGTAGAGAGGGAAACGAAGGCCAGAATCATAGAATTCAAGGAAATCGCGGCCATTGACATGCCTCGGATCTCGGATTCCCGTCGAAATTTCTGTATCGTAGCCATCCGTTGGAACGAGGTAATAGACTTCGTCGGGGTTGCCCGTTTGAGGATTGATCGTCGTTGCCGTAACATACGCAATGCTGGCAACTGCGAGCTGCGATCGTTCCGTTAAATCGCTTTGATCATCACGGTCAAGCATTTCCACAGCAGTGGCATACTGGTGCCGAATCAACAGGAAGGGGTCATCTGCCTGGATCAGGATTGGCTTGGTTGTCAGAGTGGAATCGCGGAGGTTGAAGGGCTCGTTTTGGGGAATCCGGAAGGTAGCGTCACGTGCACTGTAAGGCGGGCACGGATTCAGACCACACATGGATCCTGGTGCCATGCCCTCGTACAACATGGTACGTCCCTCGGGCCCGAAGAAACCGCAGTTCCAGCGATCAAAGCCAACCGGCACGGAGTCAGAAATTTCAGGGTACAACACGGGCCAGCCCGAGTGGAATTGCCATTCGGAAACATCCGGACAGCCGTCTCGCGCAACGTCATACGACCAAACGAGAGGCGGTCCAGTGCCGATGCCGAAACCCCCCGACAGGAAGTTGCTTCCAGTGGGCGTTACCTTGGCTGTGGTTTGGACCATTTGCCAGGTTCCTGCTTCGTCTCCCAATTTTCCGTCCATTGGCAAAGGCCCTTGGCCATCCAAGAGCAATGCGGAAGCTGGAAATCGATGGGCCCTCGTAACGGGGGGCTGTTGGGAGTCAGGTTGCGTAATTTCGACGAGGCGAGATGCGAACGCGTACGGGTCCCCGGCCTTCGCCGCGAAACCATCCAGGAGATTCGATTGCTCCAAGGGGCGGCGAAGTTCCACTCGATATTCGCCCACTTCTTGGTTCGCCGGAGGTTGTGGCGGGTAGAATTGACGGGCCGCCTCGCCAGTCAGTGTCGACTGAACCTCCCAGTCCAAATCCGTGGCGTCGAAGGCCAAATCCTGAAGCCGCAGGCCTCCAGCGAGGTTGCCGTTGCTGTCGCCATTGATGCGGTATCCATCCTCGTCTTGCAACAGGACCAAGTCAGCTCCGTCGTCGAAAAGGAATTCTATGATTTCATCGTCATTGTTTGGATCTGTCTTGTCATCGCTTCGATTCGGTAGTCGAACAGAGATGTAAACGTCGGTCTCTGTATTGACGAATTTTAGGAATGCATTTTGCGGCAATTCACCGTCCTCGCCACCGTAGGTAACGGAATACTCTTGTGCGGAGGCCCAGGCGGCGTCCGTCAAGGCACCATCGACGGTTGGAGGCGTGCTCACGAAGGGGCTCTCAAACCTCTGTCGCCCGTCGGGATCTAGAAGGTCTGGAGTGAAGACCGGCATATCGTCTGTGCGTAGGAACAACCGATATTGGGCTCGTTGGCTCGTGTCAAGATTCCACTTTAATTCCACGGCTTCGCCCTTCTGAAGTGCGATTCCCTGGCTTGGATGGTCGATGAGCGCTTGCACATCCAGGCTTGGGTCCGCCAAGTCGACCAATCGTGCGTGAATGGTCGTACTGTCAAAGACAGTGCCGTGGTTGTGGATGGTGGCCGTGACGTTGAAGGCCTCATTGAGCGCCACCCATCTCGGGCTAACAACCGGGTCATGGATGTGCAAGTACCGCTTGCTTTCGACGTCGAAGACGACGCTTGCCTCATTGTCATGGTTGAAAGCATCGATTGCGCGGTTGTCGCCATCGGGCAAGGTAAACCCAATCATGGCCTCTACGTTCTCTTGTTTGGAGTTGAGAGCGTTGAAGGTTTCCGCGATTCGTTGCACCTCTCCGGGCGCCAAGGTTCGGGTGGCAAGAGAGTGTTTGTCCTCCAATGCTCCAGCCTTGAGCGTTACGAAGGTATCCACCCGAATCGCTTCTATGCCTGTGTTGCGAACGAAGCCACGGACAACGATTTCTTCGGTGGCTTCGAGAGTGTCGTCGCTTTGGGGAGTGACGATTTCGTGCACTTGCACGTTCATGGGGGCGCCAGGCGCCTTCAAGACGAGATCGTCAAGTTGGAATCCGTAGTAGCCCGCAGACTGATTAAAAGCCGGGTTGGCGAAGTGGTTTGTATCTTGCACTCCAGTGTCGGCAACGAAGACGACCCAGACTTTTTGTTCAGCCCAAGGGTTGAGATCGATTGTGTGTGATTTCCAGACATCTTCCCCGTAGAAGGTAGTCACTGGACGGCAACCACTCCCACACACAGTTAGATCGGTGTATGTCTCGGGAGGATTTTCGAGTACACGCACAAGAACGCGATCCGCTTGTGCCCCAATTGGACCCAAGTTGTACCTTGCTTGGTATTCCAGTACATAGAGAGGATCTCGAATAAAACTGCCTGCATCGCCCACATATGCGTAATCGTTGAAGAAATTGTCGAATACCTGGTCTGAGTAGGGTTCGACTGTGTCGTCATCAAAGAGATAGCCAGTGCGCAAATCCAGCTCAGGCGTCACGAGGACACTGGCGGTTTGAGCGGCATAGCCTGTGTTGGATCCGAAGTAATGGCCCCAGTCGTTTTGTACGGTAGGGTCCGCATTGGGCGCGGCGGCGGACGCGTCGGGCCGCCATCCATCCGTTCCCGCCGTACCCCATAATCCAAGCTGTCCTCGCCGACCGTCACTGAGGGCCGGATCCGGGTTTTGGTAGTTGTCCGGTGTGCCATCCACATACAGCACAATGGGCTGGTCGGGCACGAGATCCATGATGGGTTCCAGTGTATCGGTTGCCTCATCGAACAAGTTGGCCAGTTGCTCTTCGATCAACGCCTTGGCGGCGTCGTAACGGTCGTCAATGGCTGGAATCGAATTGATGGTGACTGGAATGGTAGGCGCCGAATCCGGAGTCTCCGTGAAGTGATACGACAGGGCCGGCATGGGCAACATGAGAACCGTTACCAAAACGGCAGCTAGGGTTCGGTTCACGAGCGCCACCTCCTTGCAACGTAGAGCGCCGCCAAAAGCGGCAGCAGCAGAAACACCCCGGGAGCGTCTTGGCTTGGCGTCGATTGAACCACCATCACCGAAGACTGAACCGGTGTCGAATTGGAGAATGCACCAATTTCCACATTCAACTGAAGGTCAAGCGGCGACCCGATGCGAGTTGGAGGAAGGACTTGGCTTGCAGCGTACCAGCATTCGAGTCGGCAATCTGCAGCCGAATTGTCAGCAGTCATGGAAACGGGGCGTTTGTTGATGATGATTGTCACGTCGGGCGCTCCGGGAAGGTTGTGCCGCAAGCCGACACGCAAGTCAAAAGGCGTTGTGGTGTTTCCAATTTCGGGAGTCACATGGACTTGCAGAAGTTCGAATAGATCCTTGACCTGGATTGCTACATCCTTCTTCGGTCCTGTATTTCCCACCAAATCTGTCGCAGTTACTTGGTACATCAAATTCTGGCCACCAAAGGCGGTTGGGTCCACGACGGAAGTACCCTGGACATCCTTGCTCCAACCGTCCCGCTCAACTCGATACGACCGAATTCCTGAGTCGTCGTCTGCGGCGTTCCAGGAAAGCAGCACTTCATGCCCTTTTTGGCGGGCCGTTAGCCCTGTGACGGCCCCGGGGTTTCGTTCGTCCACCGGCAGCAGTGCGTAGAGGGTGTTCTGCGTAGGATTGCCCGAGGCGTCGGTCGCGATGATGGTGGCCTGGAAGGTTTTGCCTACGGCGAGTCCTGAAAGCGATACGGTGTGCTCCTTCAGCGCCTTGCTGCTCGAGTGCAACAACTTGCCTTCGCTCAGAATCTGCAATTGCACAGGTTCAGGCGAGGTGGCAGTTACTTTGGCCGAGGCGGGCCCTGTGGGCACGAGTTTGGCGTCCAAGTTCGGAGGGTCCGCATCGACGTCGAGCGTAAATGCGTCGACGGCTCGGGATGTCTCTCCGTAGACATCGGTGGTGAGTGCACTCATGGAATAAGATCCGGTTTTGAGGTGGTCTGGAATGGTCCATTCGCCGATCCATTTGTTGGAGTAGGCAAGGGAGATGAGGTCGCTGGAAATGGGTGCAGTGTCCACCTGAACCGCCGACAAAGGAGCGGGAGAGTCAAGGATGAATCGAACGGCTGACCCCGGGCGGCCGGCGGTGTAGCTGCCATAGTCGACCCGGGAAAGGTCGGGCACTCCTTGGCCTGCGGTGAATGCCAGCGAAACATTCCCCACATTTCCTGCCATGTCTGGAATTTTGATCTCCAATTCATGCGCTCCGTCTGGCATGGGAGGAAGCACAATGCGCAGGCTGCGGCTAAGTTGGCCATTGCCGAATGTCACGCTTGCCGGGGAAACGGGCGCATTGTCTAGCAAAACCTGTAGTGCTTTTTGGTTGATGTCCGTTCCTTGCCCCGCGTTGAAGACAAGCAACTCGAAAGTTGCAACGGAGGAATCCACTTGATCCCCGGGAAGGGGGCGCAGGGGTGCAAGGACGGGCGGAGTGTTGTCGATGATGATCAAGGGGCTTTTGACTTCGACAACATCCCGGGCCCGGAATACTTGAGCAACAAAGTACATGGGGCCATCGTTGAGCAGTGTTGAGTCCACGGAAAATTGTACATTTCCTGCCGAAGCTACAACGTTGGAAACTCGCTGTCGAACGCTGGATCCGTCGGTTCGTTCAGTAAAAAGGACGATGTTGGCAGGGGATTGGTCGACACCATCCACGCCCAATTGCAACGAGAGAATAGAATCGCCCTTGAGCACTTTCTTTTCTGTGAGTTCCAAGAATTGCAGTCGAAGGCCGCTTCCGGACGTGAATGTAACCGGCACACTGCGACTCTCGGCACCGGCTAGGTTTTCGGAGGCCACTACGGCATAGTGGTTCATGGCAGGAGGTAAGCCATCGATACGAACGCGGTGGTTGGTGTCGGGTGTCAGGTTGAACGCCGAACTGAGCCCCAGGTCGGAGGTCCGGCCATAGTACACTCGCGATGTTGCTGGCTGGTCAGTGGTCCAAGTGAAGATGGCGTAGTCGTGACCGGTCTCGGCCACGGCCACATCGGAAATGATCACGGCGCTGTCGCTGACGACCAAGGGTGCACTTCGGGCAAAGGAATTGCCGGCCGAGTCCGTTGCCTTCACGATGACCTCGTATGGGCCATCGTCGACGTTGGGAGGCAGGAAAATGGTGCAAAGGCGGTCGTGGGGGTTCTCGATGGTATCCAAATCATAGGTGCAAGGCTTGATTCCGATGGTCTCGTTGACGCCGGTAAAGTCGGCTGTAACCGTGGAAACTTCCGCATCTTGCACGATGATTCGAATGTCGACCCGGGCGCCTTCACGAGCTGCCTGCCGCTCTACGCCCGCCAGACTGTAACGAGTCGGCAAAATTTCGATGGTTGGCGCCACATTGTCCAAAATGCCGCTCTTTCCAAGATCGACGGGGTTGCCGGCTCGGTCTTCCGCTTTCACGGTGTAGGTGTATGGCTCTTCGTCGGCACTTACGCCGTCGTTGACTTGATTCCATTTATTGAATTCATACACGCTGTCCCCGTTTGCATCCGTCATGGGGAAATCTCCCACCATATTGCTGAACGAAATTCGAACGGAAGCCGGGTTGATGCCACTGCCCACATCCGTAATCTTGGCTTTGTATACAACGGGCGTGACCCCAGGTTGAACGTATTTGTGGCTCGCAGTCAACGGGTCAATTCGAGGAGGGATGAAGTCCACAATGGTCCTTCGAGCTCCATATTCGATGGGAATTCCAAGGCAGGGATCGTCATTGATGGAGCAGATTGCATCCAATTTTGCTTGGGCGCAGACTGGTTCGTCGACGGAGCTGGTCCCGCAAGGAGATTCCGTGTTCCCTAGAACATCCCGCCCAACGGCGAGGAAGGAGAGCACATTGCCCGTAGAAATTCCCTGAACTTTGGTGAATCCCGACGTGCCGCTAGTCAGGTACTGAATTTGGCCATCAGCCACATGGATTTGATAGATGTCGATGGCATCCACGTCAGCCACGGTTCCAATGTTGAGCGGGTCATTGTCCCAGTCCCATGGCAGGCGAAGAACCTGGGTTCCGTCCTGGTAATCGAGACTTGCGTAGCTCGGAATGATAATACGAGCTCGTGGTGCGGTTCCATCATAGAGTACTTGGCCCTCACTCCAGGTGGCTGTGTCGCCGCCGCTGTCCTCTGCAGTCACCATGACGGTATACATTCCATCAGGGCAGCTCTGCAATCCGCACATCCCATTCAGGGAGAATGTAGCCGGCACCCCGTTAACGATGGGCTGGCCCTCAGCGTTGATTGCAAAGTATTGCTTCGGCTGAACCACGTGGTGCATTGGGCCATCGATCTCGATGGTCAGGTATGCTCCGGGGTAGAATCCGGGAGGCACCGATTCACCGGGCGGGGCTTCAAGATCCTGTGCGAGTCCAACGGCTAAGTTTGCAAAGGTATCTGGATTCCGGAAGGAAACTTGATTGCGGTCTATTTCAGGCAGGACAACTGGCGGATTGTTCAAGGACACTAGAACAGGATTGCTTTCAACGGTAGCCAGTCGGCCGTTTCCAAAGTCGAGAACCGCAGATGCTTGGACCCAGTAGTCACCGTCGCGGAACATCAATTGGATGCCATTGCGTGCGGTGGTGTCCCATTCTGCTGTATATGTCTCCTTTGCCTCATCATAGGCCTCCTGGGCCACAACTCGACTGTTGGCAAGAAAATCGATGGATTGGATAGGAATTTTATCGTCTCGGGTGACGGTAGCGTGGATGAACAGTGTCCCCTTGCCGCTTGTCACCGCCACGCTGCCTGGGTCTTCGTCTGTTGTGACAATCAGCTCGATTTCCACGGGTACGATGGATGCCAGGAAGCTTCCCGGAAGGCCTTGCGTCAAATCCCCCGTCAGTTCGATATCCACGCCAAAGCCATGGATGGCAGGCGAATCGGGAAGCCGTTCTGCAGGTAGGTTCGAGTCAGGGTCTTTGACTGGTTCGGGGACCGGTTCGAGGGTAGTGGAGTCCGGAACTGTAACGTCGCTTACATAGCGGTCTGCATGGGCGGTTTGCTCCCAGCTCCAGTCGTTGTCATCGAGAGGCCTGCTGAGAGGATCTCCGTCCAAAGGCATCTTTTGGTCGTCGCCCTCGTTGATACCATAAATATAGATATCATGGTTGTCGGCATCGAATAGCAATCCCAATAGGAATCCATTGGATGGTGGAGCTTGAATATTTGGTTCTTGCCAACTAGTTGGTTCCCCATTTACTATTTGTCCAGGAAAATAGATACCACATGTTGGCCCGACGCCTTTCGCCAACGGCACATAGGTTCCCTGCGGGAATGAAAACGCAAATTCGTCGATTCTACAAATTCCGGCTTGGGCCCCGTACTGGAAAAACGCCTCGGCATATCCCTGTGCTGCGCGATCGGCCTGATACCGGTCGAGACCGTGGCGATCAACGAGAGCCCCAACCGTGGGAATCTGAGCGGCGAATAGAATCCAGGCTTGACTCGTTACATCAGAATACGTTTCGACTTCTAAATCTTTTCCAAAATTTCCTAGCCCGGCATCATCATCAGTGCACCAAGCAGTAGACCAGAACCGGGTTCCATCCACAGGCAGGCCATGACAAACCCCGGTGAATAATAAATCTCGAGGTTCATCTGTGGCGTAGCCTTGAGACTTTTCCTTTGCAGTGTAAGAATCGTGGCCAAATTGATCCAACAAAATTCCTTGGCCAAGCCACCCAGCACCTTGAGTCAGTTTGGATACTTCTGATTCATATTGATCATTGCCTTCCAAGTCCAACAACAAAGCCAAACCTCCAAGCATTCCAGCGCCTTGTCCAGCGGCATTAAATATACTTTCTTTAATTGTAAATTTATCGTCGCCTCCCGGTTCGATTAGGAGTGCGACTGCAGGCGCCCAGCGAGACTGCGTATTATCTTCAAGGTCAGAATCTGCCAAGAGAGGGTGGCGTAGTTCACGGTCATGACCATAATAGAACCATGGACCATCATCCCCAGTCCAGTCATGGGCACCCAATGCACTTGCTTGCGCCAAATCATGCGCGAGGTACTCATCGCTCTGATTGCCGCCCCAAAGGACTGCCAGAGTTGCAAATGTATTGATGGAACGCACACTGTAGGTACTTGCATCGTATCCGTCTTCATCACCGCCAAAGACGTCTGGGCGTTTCAAGCTCCAAGCACTGGCTTGGGCAACAGGAGCATCAGCACTGTAGCTTGTAGAACCTGTTTCCTGAAGAAGTAGCCCCGCTCCGCCGCGAGCAGCACCTTGCGCCACCGCCATGAATATCGCCTCACTCCCCACTCCAAAGCTGTGCCCTGGAGTCGTAGCCAAGGTATGCGTTTCGAATGTGTCCGCCCCGTCACCAAAGGCCGCAAGGACCCCGACACCGAGCCAAGCGCCACCCTGGGCGATGCCCAGAGCAGTCGACTTGGGCAGTTTGAGTTGGTCACCACCATTGACTTTTGCACTCGCGTCCACTGATGCCACTGCATCGTTAATGGCGTCGAATGTCGCCAAAATTCCGACACCACCGAACAATCCAGCACCTTGCATGACCCCATACGCCAAAGACTCTACATCCGCCGTGGAACCAAGAGGTCGATTGTTGAGGGCCAGATTCAATTCAAATTGAGAACGGAAAACATTGCTTCCCCCGTTGTCCACCAGCACAGCCACACCCAGCGATGCCCCCCCCAGAGAAGGGGCGGAGGCTGCATCGAAAAAGGAACTCCCCGTTCGTTGATGATCCACAACTTGGGTTTCCGGCACATATTGATCGTCACCTGCACCAAGGTCTAGCGCCACTTTGACAAACCGAGGTTGCCGAATGAGAATTCCATTTTGATTTCGGATTAAATCATCTTGTCCCGGGCGCACCCCCATGAAGTCTTGGTGCAGGTATTGATCATTGCCGCCAAGGTCAACCAGGAAATGGACATCCTCTGTGATGACGTTATCATCCTCACCCATGATGAGTAGGCCAGGAAGCCCAACGCCGTTGGAGCTGCGGACGGGACTTCGGATGAGCGTTCCTTCACGATCTTCTGGGTCGGCCCAGAGGTCGCCGGCGTCGCCGCCCGTGTTCGGATCGGTGCCCAGCACAGTCTCCACTTGGTCGGGAGCGCTGTCCCCGTCTTGGTCAATCTCCGAAGGGACGTGGTTGCTGGCAGGGACCTGGACGGTGGGACTCGCAGCCTTGACTTCGGCGATGGCTCGCGTTAGCAAATCCGCTGCTTGCAGATTCTTGATGATGTCCACTTTCTCGACAATGGAGGCCGCTTCGGCCTCGTACGCGTCAAATCCGGTCAGCCCAGTGCGGAGTTGCCATTGCTGAATCGTCTCTGCATCTTGCCCAAGAAACAGTATTTCTTCCGGAGTCAATGCGGCGATCGCTTCTCCTTGCAAGCGTTCTGATTCTAGGAATGCAAGCACAAGGTGTGCCAATGCCAAATCCAGTTCTGGGCTCAGACCCAATTGGTGCACCGCAGCCGTGGCGTTGGCACGTTCTAGTAGCGTCGCGTTCCGGTCCAATGCATAGATGTTCAAGGCGCCAATCAACGAAATTGCATCAGACGGGACGGGTACTTGATCAAATACTGCCCAAGTTTGCAGCATCTCGGAAAGATCCGACGGGCGTTCAGAGGGTTCAATTTTATCCGCAAGAGCCGATCGTAGCGCCGCTGACGGCAACCATTCTATTGCCTGGAACGTAGCTGCCACGTCCCCCTGTACGAAGGGAATCGAATGATTCTCCGGTCCCGGCGACACGCAGCCGCTAAGAACCGCAGCGCTCGTGAGAACGACGACGAGAAGGCTCTGATTGCGCAAGGAAATGCGACGAGTCATGATTACCACACCACGAGCACCCACCTTGTGAGCGGGCACTCTGACACTCATTGGAAGGTGGACCAAACCGCTTGTGACCAAATCATTACCCACAATGCATGTGGTTTCACGCAGAGCTTATGTTGCGTGGACAGACTGGGCGTAGCCACGTTGCCGTATGGTGCGGTAACGGGTGTGGTTGCAAATGCCCGAGACGATCCTCAAACAACGGCCTGGAAACGGCCGCCCGACAAACAGCCTCGACCAAGCGGTCGCCCATGTTCGCAACACGAGCAATCGCCTCTTGGAAGAGGTCAGCAAGGTCATCGTGGGCAAAAAAGAGGTCATGCGATTGGTCATGGTCGACATCCTTGCCCAGGGCAACATCCTGTTCGAGGATTTCCCAGGTCTCGCCAAAACGGTGATGGCCAATACGTTCGCGCTCGCCAGCGGCTGCGACTTCAAGCGCATCCAATTCACGCCCGACGTGCTTCCCAGCGACATCACCGGCAGCTACGTCTTTGACCAGAACACGGCCGAATTCACGTTCCGCCCCGGCCCGGTCTTCTGCAACTTCCTGCTCGGCGACGAGATCAACCGCGCACCGCCCAAGACCCAGTCCGCCATGCTCGAAGCCATGCAAGAGCGCCAGGTCAGCATCGAGGGCCGCACCCACAAACTCGGCAAACCCTTCGTGGTCATGGCGACCCAGAACCCCGTCGAACAGGAAGGGACCTACCCGCTGCCCGAAGCCCAAATGGACCGCTTCCTCATGCGCCTCAGCGTCGGCTACCCCAGCACCGAAGACGAGGCCGAAATCGCCCGCCGCCGCATCAGCCGCGGCAAAGACGACTTCGACGTGGAGCAAGTAACCAACCCCCAGGACTTGCTGCGCATGCAGGACGCCTGCGAACACGTCCACATCGACCCGTCGATTCTCCACTACATTGCCCGTATCATCACCGCGACCCGCGACCACCCGGACACCCACGTAGGCAGCAGCCCCCGCGGCACCCTGGGCCTGGTCAAAGCCGCCCGCGCCAGTGCCGCCCTCAACGGCCGCACCTTCGTGAGCCCCGATGACGTGCGCGGCCTCGCCATCCCGGTCCTCGCGCACCGCATCATCCTGACGCCGGACGCCCGCTTCGAGGGCCGCACCGGTGCCGACGTGATCCGCGACATCATCAAGCGCATCAAGGCCCCGACGGTGTGAACGTGGCCGGCTCGCAGTCCAAAGGGGTTCCTCGACTCCATCCCCGCACGCTCGCCGTGACGGCCGCCGTCCTAGCGGTAGCCATCCTGATTGCCGCCGTGGTGTTTGCCGCAGTGAGCAACGGCTCCAGCGCAGCGGACGCCAGCCTGCCGCCCGACGCGGCGGGCTTCGCAAGCTTGGACTTGCAGGGCCGAACGGACACGGACGGCGACGGGCTCGCCGACGCCACAGAAAACTACGTCACCGGCACAGATCCCGGAAATTGGAGCACGAATGGCGACCCCATTCCAGACGGATGGCTTGCCCGCGTCGGTCAAGATCCGTTGCGTCCAGGCGCCGCATACTTGCCCGCCACCAGCCCGCCCTCCAGCGCGGTGCCCGCCGCCTGGGGCCCCAACGGCATACAACAGTTGACCCCGAGCCTGTGGGACGTGTATTCCTATGGCCGCCCCAGCGACTGGGATGAAGAAACCATGGGCGGCTGGAACAGCAAACTCGACCCCAACAATTGGGACCAAAACAACGACGGCATCCCCGACGGATTCCTGCTGCTGCATGGCCTAAGCCCCCTTGCCAACATTGCCGACGAAAAACCGGCCAACGGCCTGTCCGTGCGTGAAGCATACAAGCACGCAACCAACCCAACGGTGCTCGATACCGACGGCGACGGCCTCACAGACCAAGCCGAAATCAAAGGCGGCGTCTACGATGGCATCACCGTCCCGCCGTCCGATCCGCTGCGGTTCGATTCGAGCGGAACCGGCGCGTGCGACGGGTACCTAGCCTACCACGGCATCGACCCCAACGACGGCGCCCTAGCTCGCTCGGACCCCGACAAGGACGGCGCCAGCACCGTGCAGGAAGCCATTTGGAGTTTCCAAAAACTGGGCAGCTTCGCCTGCTCCACTCGCGCCGGGCTCGACCCCAATGACGCCACCAGCGGCGACGCCCGAGTGCCCGACGGCTGGCTCCTTCGATACGGCCTGGATCCACTCAAGGCGGGCGTGGATACAATCGTCACCCAGAAAGCCAGCACCGACCCCGGCCCCGCACTCGCTGGCGCCGACCTCATCTTAACCGTGCGTGACGAATACAACGCCAACAAACCGCCCGAATGGAAAGAATCCGTCTCGGGGCCATGGCCCCACGGCACCGACCCAACCAAACTTGACACCGATGGCGACGGCCTCGGCGACGCCTGGGAACTACGCGGCTACTCCATTACGGTCACCACCGACGTGGGGAGCGCCGACTCCATAACCCAAAAAGTGCGCCCCAACCCCACCCGCCAAGATACCGACGGCGACGGCGTTCCTGATGGCGCGGAAGCAAACGCAAGCCCCCCCACCGACGCCACGCGCCGCGATACGGACCTAGACGGGCTCTCCGATCAATTTGAAACGGCGCACCCGCGCCTGAACCCCCTGCGCGCCGACAGCGCCGGCGACCTACTCAGCGACGGCCAACGCTACCTCCTGCTCGAAGCCAACGCCAAGAAATACAGCACCAATTCCAACTACGACTGCATCGCCGGGCCCGGCACCTGCCTGCACAAAACCGTCAACGATTGGCTAGCAAAAACCCCTGGCGGCCTGCTGCAACTGCCGCTCACCCCCGCAAAGGTCGCCGCCTTGCTTGGCCCCGACGGCGACGTGGACAACGACGGCGACCCCAACATCATCGACCGCGACATGGACAACGACGGCATCGACAACGGCGCCGAAGTGGATCCGAGCCTATACGCTCGCACCAGCTACGGCCTTGGGCCCCTCGGAGCCCGCTCCGCCACGGACCCCCTCAATCTCGACTCGGACGGTGACGGCTTGCGCGACGGCTGGGAAGTTCAATACGGCGTCCCCGCCGGCTCCGTCTACGACCTCGACCCTTCTCTATGGGACAGCGACAAGAACGAAATCAGCGACGGCAAGGAAGATCCCGACAAGGACAGCATTACTTGGTTCTCCTACCGTCTCACCGGCGGCAGCGCCATCGCCGACCCACACACATTCGCCCACGACAATCTCTCCGAACAAACCTACGAAACCCACCCGCGCAAACGATACAGCGACGATGATGGCCTGCGTGACGGTTGGAAGGTGTTCTGGAGCCAAGTATACCCCGGAACCGTAGGCGTCAATCCAACCCTTCGCGGCGACGTGTACCCGGGATCCCCCGGCGCGTTCCTCATCAACCCTGCTCGACCCGCACCCGTCGTAGGGCTCGCACAGGCAGATACCGTTCTCTCCACGGTCGCCACCCACCGCACCATCGTCCTCGACAGCACCACCGACGACCGCATGCTGCCGCATGAACAGAAAGGCACCGTGTACGGCAACATCGACGACGGCAAGGGCGGCACCCGCAACCTCGTCGTACTCACCGGCATCCGCGAATTCACTTTCAGCGACGCCCAGGACGCAGTTGCCAATCCCTATGTGGACGACACCGACGGCGACGGCATGCCCGACGCCTGGGAACGGGCACACAATCTAGTGTTTGGCGACCAAGAATGCACCGGCAGCAACGGCCCCAAAGTGGCGGTGTATGACGCAGACGTAGACGGCGATGGCGACGACCTCTCCCATGGTGAGGAATACGCCCAGTGGATTCTCCCACCCGACCAACGCAGCCACCCCCACCCCCTCTGTGCAGACAGCGACCACGACACATTCTCCGACGGCGAGGAATTGGAACTTGGCCTTGATCTTGACGACCCCACCAGTGGCCTCGTCGACGACGGCACCGATCAAGACCAAGACGGCATCACGGATTTGCAAGAACGCCGCACCCGTGGCACGCACCCGCTGCGCGTCGACACCGACGGGGACGGCCTCGCCGATGGCGCCAACCTCGGACCATACCCCAAAACCAGCAACGAAGCAAAGCGACTCCTAGAACTGGGCATCGCCATGGAAGTGCAGGGCGACAACATCCTGTTTTTCGGCGAGCAATCCTTCAACGCCGACCCCCTCAACGCCGATCCTACCGGCACCGGCGTGCCACAAGGATGGCTCGTGGTGCGCTGCCAATGCCTCACCAATCCCCCCGCCAATACCCGCGATGTCTACACGATTGGCATGCCGGCTTGGTGGGATCACTCCATCCACGGCCCCTGGTGGGGCGGCGGCGTCACCACTGCCGAGAAAAACAACCCAACCGCCGCGCGCAACAGCATCGATTTGGACGAAGATGGCCTGCTGGACCGACTCGGAGAAGACCTGTATCCCGCCGTAAACCGCGCCAACGTGCCCCTCGCCATCACCCCCGCAGTACACCCCACGCTCGTAGACTGGGACTCCGAAGTGGACCCGACGGACGGTACGGCTCCAGCCCTCAACCGCCGGCTCGCAGCACAGTCATTGCTCAACCCTCGCGTTTTCGTGGAGACCAAAGGCATTGGCCGCGACCCAGCACCCTCCACCCAAACCAGCCCGCCTTCCCAG
Source organism: Thermoplasmatota archaeon (assembly GCA_041601615.1). GTDB lineage: Archaea > Thermoplasmatota > E2 > JACPAO01 > JAHFTW01 > JANQNI01. The sequence continues at coordinate 113,219 of JBFIHX010000006.1, forward strand.
ATTCGGGCAACCCCCACTCTCAGCGTCGACGATCCCGGTGAGCTGACCAAAGGCGCCTCATTCGTGGTCTCTGGCACGCTCCAAGCGGCTGGCAAAATCGCCGGAGTCACCGTCGTGGCAGAAATCGCCGGGCAGCCATTGGGCGCCGGGTTCACCGATTCCACGGGCGCATTTTCCTTCACTGCCAAGCTCGCCGCCGACCATAGCGTCGTGGTCCCCGCTGGCTCCGTTTTCAAGGGAAAATCTGGAAAAGCAGTGGATTGGACCACCGACAGCAGTGCACTTCAGCCGGGCGACCGGAAGCTGCGGGTGTACACCTACGCAACCCCCAACACAACACCCTTCACTGCCGATCGCGCCCCGTTGCATCGCACGGAACAGAGCCTGCCGGTTACCGTGAAGACCCCGACCACAGTCACCATCGAAACACCCGCCGAAGTCCTCGCCGGCGAGCGATTCGTCATCCAAGTCACCACCACCGACGCCTCCGGCGATCCGTTGCGTGAACCAGTTCGCATCCAAACGCCAAGGGGAACCGAAAATCTTGCTCCCGATATCAACGGCCAAGTCGAGTACGCGGTACAGTCTGCCAATACAGATGCGGGGAGTTTCATCATCCACGCCACCACTGTCCCCACGACGACGTTGGTAACTTCCGGCACAGCAGATGCGCTCACCCGCATTCTTTTGCCCGTCACCATCAATTTGCAAGCCTTGCCTACTTCCGTGCAGGCCGGCCAAACCATCAACGTGGGCGGATCCGTCACGCACGCACTGGGCGGCGCCTCCGGCGTCCCCGTCAAGCTCCAAGTGGCCGGTGTTGTCACCCAAGTCCTCACGAATTCCGACGGATCCTATAACAGCCCCTTGACCATTTCCAAAAACCAAGCGCCCGGCACGATTGTCGTTCAAGCCAGCGCCGAAAAAACAGGCACCACGCAAGCCAAATCCACGAGCCGAAGCACCACCGTCCTGGCGCTGCCTCGACTCCTTGACACCTCACCCACCCTAATGCCTCTTGGCGCGCCCGTACTCATCAAGGGCACACTCCTCGACGCAGAAGGCGCCCCCATCGCCAACGCCGCCATCAAATTCACCCTTGGCGACCAAGCCGGAACCCTCACCACCAATACGCTGGGAGCGTTCGAAAAGAAGGTTGCGTGGTCGCCACAACCTGGCCCAAGCCAGCAGACGCTACGGTTTGCAGGCAGCAGCCAATACGGCGCCGTAGAGCAAAGCAAGGAACGATTCATGGTCAGTGACACATTCTTGACCGTGGAACCGGGCACTGTGCTGCGAGGCACCACCCTCGAACTCAAAGCCGTGCTCAAAGACGCCGCAGACCGCCCCGTCGTGGGCGTTCCAATCATCGTCGGCCACGAAGGCAACAACGTCACCGTCGTCACGGGCGCAGGGGGCCTCGCCCGCGCCGACCTAGACACCACGCAGTGGAGCCTCGGCGAGCACAATCTTACCGTTGGTTTCCTCGGCACCGGAGACGGATCGCTGCGTCCCACCAAAGCAACCTCCCTGTGGACTGTCTCCAGCAAACTCAAACTCATCGTCCCCGAAGGGCCATTCCTCGCAGGCACAACACCTACCGCGCCGCGCCTCGTCGACGCCGCCACCGGCACCGGAGTGATGCGGGACCTGCTGCTCACCCATCCTGATCAGAGCAAACAAAGCGCCACCACGCGCACGGACGGCTCCTTCGACCTCTACGGCACGCTCCCCGCCGACGCCGAACCCGCCGAATTTGTCTGGAAAGTCCACTCCGACGGCGATGACAACTATCCCGCATTCGACCAAGACGTGCCGCTGCGCATCGTCTCCGCCACCACCCTCACCCTCAAAATCAGCAACGATGCCGTAGCGGGCAAACCACTGCAGCTCCAAATCTCCGCCATCGACGGCCGAGGCGTCCCCGGCACAGGCGAAGTTCGCGTCTTCTTGGACGGCGTTCTCTACGAACGAACCACACTGAAGGACGGAAAACTCATTCTCGCCCCCGTCACGCCGGACGCCGCACAAGCCACCCTCAAAGTCGAATTCGACGGATCCGCCCAACAATCCGCAGCGACCGCCGAACGCACCCTTGAGGTTCTACGCCCCACCGTCATCAAGCTGGACGTGCAAGAAGGAAAGAACGGACTCGCCCGCATCACCGTCACAGCCACCCGCGACGGCCAACCCCTGCCCTACCGCGACCTGCACGTCAGCCTCGAAGACCTCCCCGGTGGCATCGACATTCTGACAGACGAGCACGGCAAGGCGTCCTTCAGCTACCAACGCACCCAAGAGCGCGTCGCCGTCGCCGTCCGCCTCGATGCCCAATCCGGCGAAGAGCGCAGCCTCGCCACCACCGTCCTGGGCACCCCGACAGCCCCCGGCCCCGACGTCTGGTCCAACCTCGCGCCCTACGTCTGGACCCTGCCCGTTTTGCTGGTCCTCGCGGCCCTCTCCATCACCGCCGCGCTGCTATGGCGCCGCCGCAGTCCCCTAGAACAAGAACTGCGCGAAACCCTGCGCACCGTGCGCGGACAAGGCCCCGTCGAAGAAGTGATCCTGCACGCATACTACGTCCTCCAAAGAGCCGCTCTGCGACGGCAATGGATCACCGAGGAAGCCCCCACGCCTCGCGCGCTCCAAGAAACCCTCATCAAGGAAATCCCCCGCGTGCCGCAACCACCCCTCGGCGCCCTCATTGGCCTCTTCGAAACCGCCCGCTACGGCAACCGCACCCTAGGAGAACAACACCGCCAACTGGCCATTCGTGCCATTGAAACCATCCGGCGAGCCACCGCATGGGGAGGTCGAGCATGAACCGCGCCGTCCAAGTGCTCCTCGGACTGCTTTTGCTCTCTTCCGTAGCAGCCGTCGCCGTCACGAGTCTCCTTGCCGACGAAAGCCGCTCCGCCTTCCACCAGGACATCAATGATGTGTTTCTGGCCCCTCAGAGCACCGATGTGCGACGCCTCGGCACCGGCCCCATGGCACTCGCCAACGAACCGACTCTGCAAGGAGCAACCATCGTCGTGTTGCACGCAGACACCAGCTACAGCACAGCCGAATTGGATGCCCTCGACAAGCACGTCCAAAATGGCGGCACGCTCGTGATTCTGGACACCCACAGCCGCGGCTCCAGCATCGCCGCCCGCCATGGCATCCTCTTCGAGCGGGTACCCCTGGACGAACCACAAGGCTACACGACCGTCGAAGTCGACGGAACCAGCTTGAAAACCAGTACACGCAACGCCACCGCGCTCCTCATCACGCCAGAAAGCGACGCCGAAGTCCTCGCTTGGAGCACCCCCGAAAGCCACCTAGACCGCACCGGCGACGGCACCATCGACGAAGCCGACCCCAACGGCCCCTTCCCGCTCATTGCCCGCCTCAATCTCGGAGAAGGCACCATCTGGGCCATCGCCACCCCCGCCGCTTTCGACCCCAATGCCGAACACTTGCTCGACGAAGCCGCCTTGCGATCCCAAGCCTTCGGAGGCGCTTCACTCGCACTCATTGACGAAGGCCACATCCAAAGCGACGACCCACTCTTGCAAGCTGCGCGCGCCGCCTGGACCCTCGCCACCAATCCATGGCGCTGGATCATCCTCCCCGTGGCCGCCCTCGCCCTCGTAGCGGCCTTGCTTCCCGCAGAAATTCCCGGCCTGCGACCCCACACCTTCAACCCCCGCATCCTACTTTCCAAGCTGCGCCAAGAAACCAGCTCCAGCACCCGCGCCCCCAGCGGCCTCACCGACCGCGGCCGCATCGCACTCGCAACCTCCGCCACCCTCGTGCTCGCCAGCGTCGCCTTCGGCAGCCACCAAGCAACCTGGGCCGGCATCTTCCTGCTCGTACCAACCCTCGGCGCATTCTTCATCCGACCCCCCGAAGCCACCGCCGTACGCTCCGTGAGCGCCCGCCGCATCCCCGAAGCCACCCCCGTGCGCGTCGACCTTCAAATCCAATTCAAAGGCAACCGAGCCGGCATCGTCGTACAAGACGAACTACCCGGCTTCTTCGAGACCGAAGGCCAAGCGCTTCTACACCCGCGACGCCGCACCGAAGAACTGCACTACAACGTCAGCCCCGCCCGCCTCGGCCGCTACCAAATCGGCCCCCTCAACGCCGAACGCAGCGACCCCCTAGGACTGCGCGTTCAAATCAACACCCTCGTAGAAGCCACCGACGTCCGCGTCACGCCTCGCCTCGAAGACACCCGCGACGCCCCCTTCAAGACCCGCATTCCCCAAATCATCAGCGGCGGCCATCAAGTCAACCGCGCCGGCGGAGGCACCGAATTCCTGGCCCTGCGCGAATACCACACCGGCGACACCATGCGCATGGTCAACTGGAAAGCCAGCGCCCGCGCCAAGAACCTCATGGTCAACCAACGCGTCCACGAAACCCCCCTCATCCTCACCATCATCGTCGACACCCGAGGCATCAGCGACCACGGCCCCGCCGATTCCACTCCCTTCGTACGCGCCGCCCGCAGCGCCGCCAGCATCGTCCAAGAAACCATTGCCGGCCGCGACCGCTGCCGCATCATCATCTACGGCAACGGCGTGCAGAAAGTCGAAGGACGCGGCGGCGACGTCCTCCACAAATTCCTCGAACACATGGCCGACACAAGAGCCCACGGCACCACATCCTTGCGCCACGTCGTGGACCAAATCCACACCGAACTTCGCAAAGGACAACCCGTGGTGTACGTCGGCGCCGGCGAAGACGACGACAGCGTCGAAACCGCCCTCGAAGTCATCCGACGCCGCGGCAGCCCCCTCCACGTGGTCATGCCCATGATCGAAGACCTCGGAGACCCCGAAACCCGCAGCGCCAGCCGCGACCAACACAAACTCGCCACCCGCCTGCGCGGCCGCGGCTTCCCAGTCTACGAACTCGAACCCAACCGACGCCTGGAGGACGCCTGGCGCATCCTGGAGGCCCCCGCATGAGAGCAGCATACATCGCAGTCCCCGTCGCCGCCACCGCCGCGACCCTCACCCGATGGCCCGACTTGTGGCTCGGACTCGCCGCGACCTTGCTCGCGATCACATGGATTGCAAGTACACTCCTAGGCTCCACAAAACCTCGCTTCCAGGGCATAGGCCCCGTCAGCGCCATCGCACTCGCCCTCCTGCCCACTGCCCCCGACGCCGTCTTGCCCATCGGAGGCATCTTCATCGGCGGCGCCATCGGCTTTGCCTTACTTTCCGCCCTTCCCCCGCGTCATGAAGGCGTGCACGCCCGCCCCGGATTCGGCGCCTGGATTCCCGTGCTCGGCGTCACCGCCGCGCTCATCCTCCCACTCCTCGTCCCCCTGCTGTTTGGCCCCGATCGACTCGGCGCCATGGTCGACCGAACCGCCCCAGCGCAAATTGCAGTCGTCGCAGCCCTGCTTGCCCTCGCCGCAACCGGATTCGTCCTCTTGACTCGCAAGGAAGTGACCGCATGAACCAAGCTCGAACCGCCACGCCCGGCACCCCAGGCATCCTGCTTCTGGTGGCCCTCGTAGCCCTCACCGGACTCGCCACCATCGTTCCCGCACAGGTCATTCCCAACCCGCTCACCATCGACGAAATCCAGTACAAAGACGACACCCAGCCATTCTTCACCAACGGCCCCGACGAACCAGACGACGAACGGACCGCGCACGACGCCCGCGTCATCATCACCGTCGCCAACCATGGCAACCGCCCCAGCCTTGCCTACACGCTGACACTGTACTGGCAGACACGCGACGGCGAACAACGCAACCTCATCAACGGCAACGAATCGGAGCCATCCAGCAGCAGCAGCGGCGACCCAATCCAACAAGGCCGATTCTTCGTACACAACTTTGACTGGACACCCCAGCCGGAACAACTGGGCGAAGGCGCCCTCGTAGTCGAAATACGGGAAACCACCCAATTCGAAATCGTACGCAACGACGTGTTCATCGCAGAACACAAAATCGCCCTCGCCACCAACCCAGCTCCCCTAGAAATTGGACCCGACCAGATTCTCTCGCTGCCGATCCAATTCAAAAATCAAGGCAACATCGACGAGCACGCTTACTGGTTCATCCTCCAAGGCCACACCCGGCTCAATGTATGGTTCCAGGACGCCGAAGCCAACTATCCACAGGGCACCAGCCAACAGATTCTGTTTGTCGAATATCCCTTCCAAGGCACACTCACGGACGTCGACGACATTCGCATCCGCATCCAGGCCCGCACCGAATCAGGACTGAGCCTTTCCTTGTTCACTCCCGAAATCGACATCCGCAACGCCGAGATTCCACCGCCACCCTCCATGAGCGTCGACGGGCCCCCACAAGACGTGTTCGTCAACCCAGGAGGAACCGGAACTGCCTCCTTCGTCCTCACCAACACCGGCCCCAACGCCGACACATTCTCCTTCAGCGTCCCCTCCACAGTCGGAGGCTGGGAAATCGGCACCCCCACCATCGGCGGCAACGCCGTCCAGTCCGTAGCCCTACCCAGCGGCGCCAAAACCACCGTAGACGTCACGGTTCGCCCCTTGACCGGCGTCGACCGAGTCACCACGTTGCGTCTCACCGCCACAGCACGCTCGGGCATCACCGACAGCGGCGACGCCGTTCTGAAACTCGCCGGAGCCCACCCCCTCGTCACGCACTTGCAATTCGTGGATGCCGCGCTCTACAAGGGCGAAGACGCCCTGCTCTCCGTTGCCTACGAAAATGCCGGCAACGCCATCCTCCCGTCCTCCACTCTCACCCTCCGCGTCACCTACGCAGACGGCACCATTGGCTCCCGCATCGTGGATATTGCGCCCATCGAAGCCGGGCGATCTCGCGTCCAAAGAATCTCGGTAGGAGACGCCCTGGCGCCCGGCCCGGCCACGCTGGAAGCGACTTTGTTTGCAAGCAGCGGCGTCGAAGCAAGTGTCGCCAACAACGGATTCGTGCGCCTTGCCGCCCTCCGCCTCGACAATGCACACCCCTTGCCCGGATTCCCAGGTGAATCCGTTCGCTACCATACGCCCCCGCACGCCTTCAAGGTCATCAACGAGGGCAACATCGCGGAAGTGATCGACCTCACCATCACAGGCGCGGAGATGATTGGCCAAGCCCAACGAACCCTGGAAGTGGGCCAAAGCATCACCGTAGCCGTGACCCAAGCCATCCCCAGCTCCATCGGGGACCGTGCCTACTACGATGTCACCCTTACCGCAGCCCTTCGTGATGCGCCCTCGCACATCCAAGCCGGCAGCGTTCGAACGCCGGTCCGAGACAGCATGCTCCCAAGCGTCGCATGGATCAAAGTCCCTGCAACCATCCTCCAATACACAGACGCGCCGGTGTTTGTGAGCGCCACGGACGACACCTTCATTTCCACGGTCTGGGTCGAATTGACCCCCGCCGACCCGGGCGCCCCAGGCGCTCCGGCACCCTACACGCTCACCCTGCACCCTGGCGCCACAGACTGGTTTGGCCTCGTGGACGTTGGTGCGCCGGCAACCTACCAAATCACGCCATTCGCCGAGGACGCATACGGCAACGTGGGCAAAGGCGAAGCCCGAGAACTCAAAGTTCTAGCGCCGGAAGATGCCCCGATCATCCCCGACTTGGAACTCACGGTGGACGTCAAGAACATCACCAACAAAGGTGCCCAGATTGTCGTGCGGACCCCCGAATCCCTCGCCAGGGTCGTCATCGACGGCAACGAGACCGAGCACACCATCACGGACGGGCAAAAGTCCATTGATCTCCTGCTTGCCCCCGGCAACCACACCGTCAACGTCACCGTGACCCGGGGCGCCGAGACCATCATCCGCAACGCATCCATTGAAATCCCACAACCCGAAGATGCCCCCGGTGCGTGGGCACGCTTCACACCAACCATCCACCCGATAGTCGCCCTGGCGGTTTTGTTTTGGGCCGCCCTGGTGATGCGGCGTACAAAATAAAATACAAATGTACCCATCGTAGCTAATTTCTTGAAATACCAAGAAGCTGATGGGCCCGATATGGTGTGGTGCCTGTGGAATCCTAGATGCTTGTTTTTCGCTATGCTTTGTACATTCACCCTCATCCCGAGCGCGCAGGCACACTGCGACCCTACGGCAAATCCTCTATATGTGGCACAACAGCTTCCGATTCACGAACTCACAGGCGGACCGGGCATGGTATGCGACCCCGTTTTCAAGCAATTCCCTGTGCCCAATCTAGAGTGTTACTGCCCCCTACCTGGCGGAGCTCCCGACCCCATACACATCTGCACCTGAACATGCGCATCCAGATTCTCCTCGCCATTGTCGTACTTCTCGCCCCCACAGCGTTGGCTTCCATCACAGATGAAGAGAATGTCGTCGCAATTAATATTGATGGCTTTGTTAGTTTTTACTCCACAGAACTATACATGGATACCAGAGGAATAGGTGAAGTGGAGAGGAATTTCTTGGTAGAGTCTGAAAGTATCAGAGTGGAGTTGGATAATAAATACATTGAGGGGCACGATTATGGAATAACATCACAGGGCAATTATACCCAAACTGTTCTTTATGATGGCCCCGGCCAATTGACATCTGGCCCAACACATGATAATCACAGGATTACGTTGGTATCTCAAGATTCCATCGTGAACTTCAACTCGGATGGCTTCAATGCAACTTTGCGAGAGGGGCACACAATTACGAGGGCCGCACCAGCGGGCACCAACCGCTCCGATGAAGTTTTTTACTTTGGACCCACGTTTGCAGCGACAGGTTTGCATGGATCGGTTCAAATTACAGGCAATTTTAGCTTTATTTTGCGCGATTGGGATGGCGTATTGAATACACCTGAGACTCAAATCGATTTTTGGACTGGCGTCCGGCGTGAAGTGAGCGCCGAAATGAAGCCAGTGCAAGAAACCATTCCCGACGATATTCAGGAGGACATTCCAGACCCCAATCCCCTTTACTATGGCGGCACTGTGGAAACACAAATTGCTTTTGTATACGTAACAAATGGGACAATGACATTTGATATCATAGATGAAGAGGCTGGTTCGGCTTATGTTTTCAATAAAGTAGCAGGCGAGGCTTTTGGAAGATTTGATAGCTACCAATTTAGCTATTACCAATACTTGGGCTTATCAGACTCTAAAAATGGTAATTACTCAACAATTATTCAAGCACCAAGAGATAATGAATTAACTATTGATCTTAAGCCATTTAAGAAGCCCCTGGGTCAAAATGAGGCAACGCCAGGCACAAGCACCGAAGAAAACAAGGATGATTCCAACCCCGGTTCGCAACCAACCCCCGCCCCAGTGGAATTGATCGACACCAAGAGCAGCCCAACACCACAAATTCCCTCAGGGGGCATCACCCCATACATTTGGTGGGCCTTGTTGGCTGCCACACCCATCCCGCTGGCAATCCTGCGCTTCACCCGCCCCATCGTTCGCATCCGCAAGCTGGAGGACGCCTATGACCTCTCCTTGTACGCCTACGTTCTCGACCGCGCCCCACAATTGCTGTCGTCCCGCCGGTTTGGCGCCCGGGCCAGCCTGATGTACGCCATCGCACTGTTGGAAAAGAAGGGCCCTGAAGCAGCCGAATCGCACCTCATGTCCTCCCGGCCACGCAACCGACCCACGGGCGCCACGCTGGATTACCTCATGGCACGGGTTCGAGCCGCGCAGACGCGCTTCGATGAGGCCCGCATCCATGTTCGAGCCTGCATCCAGGCAGAGCCGGCATTCATCATGGAGATCAATCGCAACGCAACGCTGGAGTTCCTGTCCCACGCGCCAAGCGACCCTGACGAGGGCTACTCATGATGTTCCTAGCCGGCACCCGAAACGGTCGGGAAACGCGCAAACGCATCGTCGAAGCGGTGCGAGAAAACCCTGGCGTCAACAAGAGCGACTTGGCGCGTATGCTTGGCCATTCCTGGGGCACCATGAGCCACCACATCCAGAGCCTAGCGCGACGAGGCGACCTGCGCCCCTTCCGCGACGGCCGAGAACTGTTGTTGTTTCCTCCAGACATTCCCGGTAGCCGTCTTCGTCAACTGGCGGCCATGCAAGGCGACGTTCCAGTGGAGATTTTGCAGCATCTAACGCGCAGCGAGCGTGGCATCCAGGAACTTTGTACGCTCTTGGGCCGTAGCCGTAAAGTTGTCCGTCGCACGTTGCAGGACATGGACGACGCAGGCCTTGTGGGTCGCGGCCCTGGCCTGCACGGCAAATTCTTCCTTCGCGACCAGAATTGGGGGAAGCTCGTGGAGTCTCCGCATGTGCCTCTTGAGCTGCTTGACGGCCGACGCTGACCGCACCGGTTATATCAGGGACTCGAGTGGCCGGCTTCGTCCCCGGAGACGGAGACGAAATGGCCCGTTTTGGCGGGCTAGAAGCACCCGTCGTTCGCCGTTCGCGGCGGACATGCGGAGGCAAGCACCATGGGTCCGTGGTCTAGCTGGTTATGACATCGCCTTGACATGGCGAAGATCGCCGATTCGAATTCGGCCGGACCCACTCCTTTTCTTCTTGAGCGCAAGCGCGATTGGCGCCTGCGATTTGATTGCGCCGATCTGCCAATTTAGGGCTGCCCAAGGTTCTTGTGTCGCGGCAGAGGCTGCCGCATTCGGCGGGTTTTATGCGGGCAGGCATCCATTGGTAGGCATGTTCGACTCGGATTCATGGGCTAGGATCAAGGCAAGGGCGTTCAACGGACGCGACTTGGACACATTCGTGTCCGGCATGGCCCACGACACGAGATGCCTACGAGACGGCGAGCTTTTGGGCGAGGGCCCCGAAGCAATCCGGGATGGCATTGAGGCCGAGTACCGCACCCGAGATCCCGTCGTGCGGCTCTTGAACGTGGACGGCGCTCGGGTGTTTGCAGAATGCAGCAAAGAGGGTCGTGGCGTGGACGGAGTTTTGCGCTTCGTGGTGGAGGAAGACCATGTGCGGGAGTTCCACATCGAGCATGGGCCCTTGCTTCTGGAAGGGACGCCCGAGTAGGCGTTCCGCTCCAAGCTGCGTACCTGGCGTGATGCCTACAACCCGTGGGCATTGCTTCGGCGTTAGCTGCGGCGGCGCAGGGCGGCTCCAACCAGTACTAGAGCACCGATGAGGAGGACCATAGGCAGCCCCGGGCTGTCGTTGTCGTCGGTTTCGCCCGTGCCGACTAGGATGAATCGCTCCGCCGAGTCCGTGACTCCATTTTCGTCCACGACGACGAGGCGAACGCGGTAGGTGCCTGCTTCCTCGAAGGTGTGGCGGGTGGTCTCGCCGGTTCCTGCCGCCGATCCGTCGCCAAAGAACCAGGTCCATTCTTGTAGGGGCACGGGAGCCGTGCTGGTGTCGCGGAAGGTAATGGACTTGCCCACGAGGGGTGATTCAGGGTCGATGGAGAACGCTGCAATGGGCGGCTCGGGCAGCTCCTTCGAGGGGCCGGCGCCGAGTTCTCGCAACTGCACTCGCACGGCTTGGGAACGGGTTCCCTGAAGGCCGCCGTCATCGGTCACGGTGAGCTGAACTTGGAAGAATCCAATGGCCTCAAATTGGTGCGATGGGCTTTGGAGAGCGCTGGTGTTGCCTTCGCCAAAGTTCCAGGACCATGCCTTGATGGTGCCATCGGAGTCCTGGGAGGTGTCGTTGAACTGGATCGATTCGCCTTGGTAGATGACGAGGGGATCTGCGGTGAATCCTGCAATGGGGCCCGAGTTTGGCGGTTTGCAGGCCTGTTGCGCCTTGTCGGCTTCAGTGCAGACGAAAATGTTCAATTCCCGCGTGGAGGACATGCTCTGGTCGTCGGTGACGGTGAGGCGGACCGTGTATTTGCCAGCGTCCGCGTACTTGTGTGTGGCGGTGGAGGTGTCGGCGTCCTCGGTGCCGTCCTGGTTGAAGTCCCAGGACCAACTGACGATGGGGTCGCCGTCTGGATCCGTGGACGAGTCGGTGAACGTGATGTCTTGGCCGGCGGTGGGGGCCAGTGGCGACACGGTGAAGGCGGCAAACGGAGCGACGGCCACAATGGTGGCGGACGCAGCCTTGACCAAGGTGGTCGCCGTCCCGAGGTCGTCTGTGACGGTCAATTCTACATCGACCGCACCGAGTTCGGAAAAATGCAACTGGGGCTGAATGTCCGTGGAGGTTTGCTCCTCGCCGCCATTCGTGAATTTCCACTGGAACGTGTATTCGCCGAGGTTGGGGTCGCCATCGCCAGGGGTAACGGCTGCCTTGAAGGTTACCCGGCTTGCCGCGATTCGGTCAGAAATCGGCGGGGTCGCGGTGATTTGCGTGATACTGGGCCCGATGGCCACGAAGGTCTTGGGAGTGACTGCGTTCGTGGTGCCGCAGGGAGGGCCCGGCATTTCGTCCACCACATCATACGCGGATGTATCGTCGTTGAATTCGTAGGTTGTTGCGCTCCACTTGTCCATCACGAGTGGCGCGGCGGCGGTGGCGGGACCTGGAGCAAACACCGTGTGCGGCGCATAACCGAGTTCGATGACGTAGTAGGTATTGGAGTTGGTTGGGGGTGCGCCCGGGACCGTGGAACCAGGTGTACTGTCCACGGTTTTGACGTTCACATAGACTGGGGCCGAGGTGGACCGTGCGTCCTGAGTACTTGTGAGTACCGAGAAATCGTTCCAGTCGTAGGTTTCTAGATCCTTATCTTGAGCGGCCTGGAGGATTGTCGATTGGGGGTGGAGGCTGTCGCCTTCGAACTGTACGCGCATTTGGGCCGAGTTCAAGAAAGAGGTCGCGGCAACTCCGCTTACGATGACTTGGACGAGCACCATGTGGATGGCTGCATCCGGGGTGTTCAGGTTCTTGTCGTGGTCGAAAGTCCGCGTGGCGGAACCGGCGTACATTGCCCCTAGGTCATTTCCTGCGAGTCCTTCGCCAGAGCAGTCATGGACGACGCGTGTTAGGTCGTCGCCGGTCTCGGTGGGCGGGGGAGACGTATGTCCTGCTTCTACAGGTAGGCTTGTCAACAGGAGTGCCGCCACAAGGACGAACGCAGCCGTGCGCATCGCCCGACCAGTCACGGGGCGACTGATAGCCTTTGTTAGACGCTCCTGAAGGAAACCATCCCTAATCCAAGCGGAACGGGGCCACGTCGAAGGTGTTCTGCACCGTGGTGTACTGGTGGCCGCCCAGCCGTGCTAGAAAGTCGACGCGATCGGCGCGCACGTTGCCTCGCTCATCGAGGACCTTGTCGTCGGCGTGGAAGTGGAGGATTTCTCCAAAGACCACGGTAACGGGGGATTGGTTGCCAAATCGGCGGGTCTCGACGCGGCGGCATTCCATGGCGACGGGGCACGCGCTCAAACGTGGCGGGGCGACTTTCCTGCTTGGCTCGGTCTCCAATCCCAAGGCCTCTGCTTCGCTGATTCCGTCTGGGTACGGGGCTGCGGATTGCACCATTTCGTTGGCAAGCTGCGCAGGAGTGACGTGGACAACGAATTCGCCGGTTGTTTCGATGTTTCGAAGGGTGTGCTTGGAGCCGCCGCCGCGTGCGTCCGAAATGCTCAGCATCAGCATCGGTGGGTCGGAGCAGATTCCTTGGAAGTAACTGAAGGGCGCCAAGTTGACGACGCCCGCCGCATCCACGGTGGTGACCCAGGCGATGGGCCGAGGGGCGATGGCACTCGTCAGGAAATGATAATGGCCGGACGGGCTCCGGTCGGCAGCAGACCAATCCACGCACGGCACCTGCGCCCGGGGCGCTTGAACCCACCGTCTCTGGCCGGTACGGTTTTGACACACCCTGCTGCTCCCGAGTCGTCAGTGTGGACTTTATGGCCGTCGAGAGCATAACCCAGCAAGTGCAGAAGGACCCCTCCAGCATCGTCAACCGGTCGGTAGGCGACGTGGACACACTGGCCGAACTGATGTGGAACAGCATCGAGCGCCATGCCGCCCACACCGCCCAGTCCTGGAACGAAGACGGCGTCTGGAAATCGCGTACCTACGAGGAGTTCGGCACGCGCATCCGCGAGGTCGCCAACGGACTCCTGTCGCTGGGCCTGAAAAAGGGCGACCGAGTGGCGATCTGGAGCAAAAACCGACCGGCCTGGGCCGAAGTGGATCTAGCCGACCAAACCATCGGCATCGCCACCGTGCCCATTTACGACACTTTGACCGGCAAGGACGGGGCATACATCGTGAACGATTCCGGCGCCAAGGTGCTGTTTGTCCAGGACAAAACCGTTCTTGATACGGTCTGGGCCGTGCAGGGCGAGATGAAGCTGGACACCATCGTCATGCTCGAAGGCATTTCGCGACGCAAGGGCGTCGTGAGCTACGAAGCCCTCCTGAAGGCCGGCCGCGCCTACGCCGAGAAGAACCCTGGCGCCGTGGAAAAAGCACGCGACAAAGTCAAGGCGGACGATTTAGCCAGCCTCGTCTACACCAGCGGCACCACAGGCAACCCCAAAGGCGTCATGCTGACCCACAAGAACTTCGCCAGCAACGCCCAAGTGGCCCAGAAAGTCGTCGACGTGGGCCCCCACGACACCTTCCTGAGCTTCCTGCCCCTCTCGCATGTATTCGAGCGCACGGGCGGCCACTTCACGGCCTACGGAGCCGGCGCGCACGTGACGTTTGCGCGCAGCATCGACACGCTCACGGACGACATGATTGCCATCAAGCCGACGATCATGATGAGTGTGCCGCGCTTGTACGAGAAAATCTACGCACGCATCCAAGACAGTGTGCGCAAGAGCAGCTTCGTCAAACGCGCCATCTTTGCGTGGGCCATGGCCCAAGGACGCGCCGCAAACGTCTACCGCCAACGCGATGAGCCCTTGCCGCGCAGCCTCGCTTCCAAAGTCGCACGAGCCGACAAACTCGTATTTGGCAAGCTCAAGGCCCGCGTCGGCGGCAATTTGCGCTACTTCGTCAGCGGCGGCGCAGCCCTCTCCAAGGAGATTGAGGAATTCTTCTGGGCCGCTGGCATCCAAGTGCTGCAAGGATACGGACTCACCGAGACCAGTCCCGTCACCAACGTCAACGCCCCGCACGCCTTGCGCTTTGGCTCCGTGGGCCGCGCCGTACCCGGCGCCGAAATCCGCATCGACACCAGCGAATGGACCAGCCTACGCCCCGATGTCGAAGAAGGCGAAATTTGCGTCAAAGGCCCCCAAGTGATGCAGGGTTACTTCAACAACAAGAAGGCGACCGCAGAAGTGTTCGACAAGCAAGGCTGGTTCCACACCGGCGACATTGGCTACGTCGACAACGACGGATTCCTGTTCATCACGGACCGCAAAAAGGAGATCATCGTGATGAGCAACGGCAAGAACGTCGCGCCCCAGCCCATCGAAAACGCCCTGAAGCTCCAACAGCACATTGCCCAAGCCTGCCTCATCGGGGACGGCCGCAAGTACATCAGTGCGCTAATCAACCCCGATTTCGAAGCCCTGGAAGCGTTCGCCATCGCCAACGGCATCGCGGCCCCCGGCGACGCCCTCGTGGCGGATCAGCGCGTCGTCAGCCTCATCGAGAAAGAGGTCGAGGCCGTCAACGCCAATCTGCCGCGCTATGAGCAGATCAAGAAATTCTGGATCGTGCCCCGAGAATGGACCGTCGAAGGCGGCGAACTGACGCCCAGCCTGAAGCTCAAGCGCCGCGTCATCAACGAGAAGTTCGGCGCGTTCATCGAGAACCTCTACCCCGGTGGCAACTCCTAGACCGACGAGAGGCCGAGGCCGACCAAGGCGCCGTTTGCAGCGCTGCCTTTTTTGGGACCCCCTCGTGCGCCGCCTCGTGGCCGGGACCGACAAGAAGCCCCTGACCTACGCCGACAGCGGCGTAGACATCGAAAAGGAGGACAAAGCCGTGGGTGCCCTGGCAGGCGCATTGGCGTTTGCCCGCTCCGGCCTCGGCGCTCCCATCGGCAGCATCGGCCACTTTGGCGGCCTCGTGGAATTCGGCGAATTTGCGCTCTGCCTCTGCACCGACGGAGTGGGCAGCAAAGTGGAGATCGCCAACGCCATCCAGAAATGGGACACGGTCGGCATCGACTGCATGGCGATGAACGTCAACGACGCGCTGTGCGTCGGCGCGGAGCCCATCGCGTTCGTGGACTATCTGGCCGTGGAGGACCCGGACCCAGAATTTACGCTCCAAGTGGGCCGCGGCCTCGAAAAAGCTGCAGAATTGGCCAACGTTTCGATGGTGGGCGGCGAAACCGCGAGCCTTCCCGGCATCATCAAGGGCTTCGACCTCGCCGGCACCTGCCTTGCCTATGCCAAGAAATCCGACCTCGTTACGGGCGAAAAAATCGTCCCTGGCGACGTTTTGATTGGACTTGCAAGCTCCGGCATCCACAGCAACGGCTACACGCTCGCCCGCGCCGCCATCTCCGCTGGAAAACTCGCGTACACGGACAAGTGGCCGTTCAACGACGCCGAACACGCCGGCAAAACCGTCGGCGAGGTGCTCCTGGAGCCTACCCGCATCTACGTGCGCGAAATCATGGCGGTGCTCAAGGCCGGCATCCCGGTGCACGGCCTCAGCCACATCACCGGCAGCGGCCTTCGCAAGCTCCGCCGCATCAACCAAGGTGTGCGCTACGAGATCACGGACCCGCTCCCGGTACACTCCGTCTTCGAGCGCATCCAGGAACTCGGCTCGGTTGCGGACCACGAGATGTACCGGACGTTCAACATGGGGATGGGTTTCGTCATCGTGGTTCCTGCGGACGCCGTGGACAAGACCCTCGAAACGCTGCGTGCCCACGTAGACTACCACGTCAAAGTCGTCGGGTCGGTTGCGGAAGGCGAAGGCGTGCACCACCCCGTCGGCGGCACGCACTGATTCAACCCAGGAAGCAGCGGCGAAATGGGTGGCCGCAGGCCGCCCGGCGCATCGACAAAGCGCCGCCGCGTTACTGCCCGTTTTCCATGAGCGCAATCATGGGCCCGCCGGGAATCTGCATCCAGCTCATGTAGCCCATGCCACCGGGAATGGCGGTTTTGGGCAGGACAATGGTGGCACCGCCTGCGGTTGCGTCGGCGATGGTCTTGTCGATGTCGCCGGTCAAAAAGTAGGGCGTGGTGCTTGGACCCGGCTCTTGGGGCATCACGGGGCGCACGGCGCAACTGGGTTCACCGGGTTTGTACGCCATGTTGTATTCCATGCCGGCTTCTGGAGGGGCGGCTTCGAATTTCAAACCGAATACCTTGGTCAAGAATTCCATGCTTGCTTGGGTGTCGGTGCTTCCCATCTCGGTGTGCGCGATGGCGCCGTGCCACGAATCGGACATGCGCAGCCATCCGAGTCGTCTGCATAAAGCTCGCCCTCCTGCCCCGTCGTCCACGCGCACCCGTGCCTCTTCGGGCGTGACCGCAACAACCACGGCCTCTGGGCGCCGAGCGGGTTGTGGTCACTATGGCTGGAAAAATCTTCGGCGCCATCAAGGACGCCGCAAAGGCAATCCAGACGGACGATGAGGCCGTCTGTCGTTCCTTCTTCACCGACATCTGGGTGCATGGCAAGGTGGACATGCTGGACCAGTACCTGGCGGAAAACTACACCACGAATGCGCCGCCGGGGTACGACAACACGGCGAGCGGCTACCGCAAGATGGTCGAAGATTTCCACAAGGCGTTCACGGTCCATGAGGGCCACCTGGAGGAAGTCATCGAAAACAACGGCCGCGTGGCGCTGCACTGGAACCTGGACGCCACCCAGCGCGCCGAGTGGATGGGTGTTCCGTCCGAGGGCAAGAAGGTCCACATGGACGGCATCACGGTGAGCACGGTGCGCAACGGCAAAGTCGCCCACGAGCACAACATCATCGATATGCTGCCGGTTCTGGGCCAACTCGGCGTCAAGGACATTTCCAAGTTCGTGGCGTAGGCAACCTTCGGAGTCCCCCCGACCCGCCCCTCTTGCCCCTTTTCTCTTGACCCCTGATTTTCCTTCCCCGACCCTTTGCTTTGTTTGCTGCCATGCGGCGGCAGCTAGGCCGGACTGGCGTCCCGTGCGTCCGTGTCGGCGCGTGTGCTCCATCGCCCTAGGGCCACGGGCACAAGCAGGAGTGTCAGCATGTACGCGATGAGCACTCCGGCGGCGGTCAACAGAGCCAAGTTTTTGCTTTGCAGGAAGTAGACGCCGCCGAGCACTGCAAAGGCGACGAATGTGGTGAGGGTGGTGCCGGTGATGGCGCGGCCGGCGGTCTGGAACGCGGTGGCGAGCGCTTCGGCGTGGCCAGCGCCCGCGTCGCGGGCTTCCCAGAATCGGCTCACAAGATGCACAAGGTCGTCGACGCCCACTGCGACGGTGATGGCGAAGGCCAGCAGAAACATGTCGTTGAGCACTGCATTGTTGGCAGTACCCAGAACGCCATAGAGGGCGTCGAGGGCGGGGACGGCGGCAATCAACCACAGCGCAGACACAAGCACCAGAAGCACTCCAAGCCCTGCCATGGCGAGGCCTTCTGCACCTCGTCGGCTCCAGGCGGCGGTGAGCACTGCACCCACGGCGAGCGCACTGCCGACGGTTGCAATCGCCACGTCTCGGGGAGTCTGTTCGAGAACGGCGGCGCGGTTGACGGGGGCGCCAGAAGCGGCGACTTCGTAGCTGGGGCCGAGGGCGGATTGGAGGCGATCTGCGTGCACTTCGAGAGCGTCGCGCAGGCCCAGGAGATGTTGCTGATCTTGCCACGGATCGAGTTGTAGGGCGACGACAGCGAGGTCGTAGTCGCGGGTGATCGAAAACGGCGCGATGGTGCGCCATAAGGGATGCTCGTGGAGCGCGTCGAGTCGGTCTTGTGCTTCGGCCCGCGTTTGGGGCAACCGCTGGGCTTCCGTGGGTGCTGCGCCTGCGGGCGTGAGGATGCCGGCAAGGGCAACGTCCACGGCGCCTTGATCGGTTGCTTCGTCGGCAAGCAAAAGGGCGGTCACAGCCGAGGCCTCGCGGTACAGCGGCACGTCCGAGACGGCGGTGGTTGCCTCGTGCAGCGCAAGCAGGGCGTCCGGGTTGGTCATGTCTCCGCGAACGATGAGGTAGGCGCGTTGGAAGGCGCCATATTCCTGTTCGATGCGGTGTTGCAGCTGAATCACCGGGTCATCTTGGGGAAATTCGTTCTCGGCCGAGCCGCTTTCGATGGTGGTCTGCGAGGCGGCAACCACGATGGCCGCGAGGCTCACCATGAGGACCACGAGCACGGCGGGGGCCGGGCGGGATCGAACGTGGGTGGCCCAGCGCGCGAGGGCAGGGCCGACGCGTTCGCGGCGAGGTGTGCTTCGGGCTCGGACAGGGATAAGGGAACGCAGGGAGGCGCCGAGGCTCAGAGCGGCGCCGAGGCCGAGCAGAACGCCGAGAGAGGCGACTCCGCCAATTTCGGCAAACAAGGGCGCGGGAACGAGGAGAAGCACCGCGAGTCCTGCGGCTGTGGTGAGGGCGGCAAGTGCAATGGGCCAGCCCGTGTGGCGAAGTGCTCGGGCGACGGCATCACGGCTCGTGCTCCCTGTGGCTTGTTCTTCTTCGACGCGGTGCAACAAGTGGACGGCGTAGTCGACGCCGATGCCGCTGACCACCGGGGCCAAAAACAGCGTCAGGAAGCTGATGCGAATGTCGAGCCAACCGAGGGCCCCGAAGGTCCAAGTGGTGGCCACGGCGACGGATGAGACCGCGATGAGAATGTTGGCAGGGCGACGAAGCACCCACAAGAGAGCGATGGCCACGGCGCCGGCCGCTGCAACGCCCCAAAAGCGCAGGTCCTGTTCGTTGCGTTCGTCCGTGTAGTGGCTACTGTACAGAAGGCCGCTGGCTTGCGGCGTGCCGGTGGCGGGGTCGGTGCGAGCCGTGTTCCAGTCGGCCAGGGCGTCGGCGACGTCGCCACTGAGGCGCCGGGCTTCGATGTTGTCCTTGGTGGAAAAGAATCCGAGCCACAGCGCGCTGCTGCCATCCTTGGCAAGCACATCGTCGATGCTGGCGTCGCCGAGTGTCCGGTCGCGCACGGCGTCGTGGGTCGCGTCGTCGGGAAGCCGGTAATCGGACTCTTGGGCGTTGCCGGCCGTGGCGACCTGCATCGTCATGTAGTTGCCCGCACGCATCGCCTCGTAAGCCGAGAGTTGGTGGCTGAATGCACCCGGGAAGCGGCCCTCGAGGTATGCAGTGAGTGCTTCTTGCTCCGCCACGAGCGCATCGAAGCCGGCAGGTTCGCGCAGGCTCGGCCCAGTTTCGGCGCGGGGCATGTGCACCGCCACGAACCGGATGCCGTCCAGTTCCTCGAGCATCGCCCGATACAATGGCAGCCCGTCGTGGTCGGGCACGGTATCGACGAAGTCCACTTCGGGCTCGATGCGCTGAACACCGAGGACGGCGCCGAACGTCAGGAGGGCGACGAGCGCGAGTACGGACCAGGGGGCCCGGCTAGGTAGACTCACGCCAGGAAGCTCCACGCGTCAGGGGCGGGGTCCACGTAGAAGGCGGTTGCGTAGAGGTCGAAGGCGACATCGATGCCAGCACCTACGCCTAGGAAGCAAGTGCCTCCAAACGGAATGGGGGCCGCGGGTACGCACGCCGCGTGGTAGCCGTGGCTTCGCGGATAGACCTGGTACTCGAAGGTGGTCGCGTTCTGCGGCACGGGGCCGGTGCCGTCCTCGTACTCGGCGCCGGGTTCAAGCCGGTACGTCTGGCCGCCGTAGAACTTGGCGTACTGTTCGTAGTCGTTGAGCCGGTCCGCGTCCGAGGTGCCGCGCACGGTGATGCGCAGGCCATCCATGCCCGGTTGGCTCGCCTCGTCGAAGTCCATGTCGAGCACGACGGTGCGCCAGTTGGGCAAGAGGTGGTGTCGAAATTCGGTTTCGTTGTCCGTGACGGAGCCGTCGGACGGAACGGGCACGCCTCCGTTCTTGAGTTCCGTGGCGACGTATTCCGTTGCGGTGTCACACGACGGCGTGATGATGACGTACTCCGCCGCGCACTGGATCAATCCCTCGAAGTGGACTGTCACGAAGTAGGGTTCTTCGGCAAATTGCAGCAGGACGAACACGAGGCTGACGCTTCCGCCGGATTCGACGGGCTTTGCGGTGAGTTCGGCGGCTTGGTAGTTCGTGGCGTCGGCGTGCAGGACGTGGAAGCCGACGGGGACGTTCTGGAAGACGAAGGCGCCGTCCGCGCCGGTCTTTCGCGTGCGGTTGAGTTCTGGGATCGACACCGTGGCCTCCGGGATCGGGGCGCCATCTTCGTCCTGGACGACCCCGCTGATGGTCATGACCGCCTCGCCAGATTTGGCCGGAGGCTGCTCCGTTTCCACGCCCGCTTGAGGTTGGGCGGGGGGCTTGCCTTTCGATGGCTCATCGATGGCAGAAAGGGGCACCGTTTTCGCGTCGTCGCCGGTACAGCCGGCAAGCGCAAGGGCGGTCAGCAGGAGCACCACGGCGGCGACTCGGAGCACGGACCCCGCCGACTTTCGAGGGTACTAAACCCCTTGCCCGTGCGGCCCAAGATACGTCAACCCGCCCCGCCAAATTCTGTGCATGTCAACTCCTTGGCTTCGCAGGTCAACCTTTTTGTCCGCGCCCGACTCCGCCGCCTCGTGGCCGGGCCGACCGAGTATGCGTTCAAGATCCGCAGCGTGGACAACCTCCTCTGTCGCTTCACCCAGGACGATCCGCGCGTCCGCATCATCCTGAACCTGCTGCGAAGCGGTGCGCACGAACCGGTCGAGAAGGCGATCGTGACGATCCTCGCCGACGCCCGGACCCGCCAACGCTTCCTGACGGGCGAGTTTGCCCGCAAGTACGGCACCTTCGAGTTGCTGTCCGAGAGCGAGGACTACGCCAGCGTCGAGATCAGCACGGCGGTCCTCAGCTACTACCAACAGCACGACCCGATCCAGTTGACGATCCAGATGCTCGGCCCCGAGACGGTCTTCCAGCCCGTGCTCGTCCAGGACGGCTACATCCACATCACCGTGATGAGCCCGAACCCGGACGGCCTTGCCGCCTTCAACCAGTTCACCCAGCACATGCGCCGCGTCGTGCCTGCCGACGACTTCAAGCTCCTGCACGTGGGCGAGTACCAGCCGGACCTGCGCCTCAAGGGCCGCGCCAAGGCGATCACCCCGCGCCAAGAAGAGGTCGTCAAAATGGCGATCGCCATGGGCTACTACAACGACACCCGGCAATGCAATCTCGAAGACCTAGCCCAGGCGTTCGGAATCAGCAAAGCGGCTGTCCACAAGCGGCTGCAAATGGCAGAAAACAGCCTCATCCGGGGCCAATTCGAGTGACCCTCTCGGTGCAGGGAGTCCATCGCAGTTTCGGCCGCCGCCCTGTGCTCCACGACATCAACATCCAAGTTCCGGCCGGCGCCCGCATCGGCCTGCTCGGCACCAACGGCTCCGGTAAAACCACGCTCCTGCGCCTGCTTGCCGGAACCCTTCGACCCACCCAAGGCACCATCCAGCACAACGGCCACGACACCCAAACTCCAATGGGCCGGCAAGGCATGGCGTTCGTCGCCCAAGACGCGCCTGTGTACCCCGAACTCACCGTCCTCGAACACGTGCAATGGTGGAGCCGCGTCCACGGCTACCCCGCGGATGCACCCGCCTTCGAATCACTCCTAGACGAGGCAGGCTTGCACCGACATGCGCACGCAAGTGCAGCCAGCCTCAGCCGAGGCCAACGCCAACGACTCGCCCTCTGCATGGCCCTCGCAGCCCGCCCAAGCCTCCTGCTGCTGGACGAACCGACCACTGCACTCGACGCGGACGGCCGCACCTGGCTCATCCGGCGCCTGCAAGACACCGAAGCCTCTCTCGTGGTCGCCACGCACGAAGAAGACCTCATCCAAGCGCTCGGGTTGACTGCGCACCGCCTCGAAGGAGGTCGACTTCTGTGAGCTTCCGCGCCATGCTCTGGAAGGACGTGCGACGAGAACTGCGCGGCAAAGAAAGCCTCCAAGCCGGCGCCGTGCTCGTAGGGTTGCTGTTTCTGCTGTACCTGTTTGCCCTCACAGACCTCCAAACGCCCCGACTCGCGGCCATCGCAATCTGGACGCCCATCCTGTACGGAACCGCCGCACTAAGCGGTCGCGGCATGGCAACCGAAGTGCAACGGGGCACCCTCGATTTGCTGCGCTCCGCCCCCGTCCCGACCGCATGGCACGGCTGGAGCCGCACACTCGTCAACCTCGTCCTCACCGCCATCCTGGCCGCATTCACGCTTCTGCTCGGCGCCGTCGGATTCCTGCTGCCCTTGTCGCCGGCCCTTTGGCTCGTAGTTGCCCTCGCCGCCATCGGTCTCAGTGTCGCAGGCAGCCTTGCAGGAGCCCTCGCCGCCCAAGCGCGCGCCAGCGAGGTTCTGATGCCCATCCTGCTCGTCCCCGTCGCAGCACCCCTCGTGCAAGCCGGCGTCGTGGCAACGTTTGCGGCCCTCGCCGGCGAAATCGACCGACCCGCCGTGCTCTTGATGGCCGGCTACGACATCATCATCTTCGGAGTCGCGTGGCTCCTGTGGCCCTTTGCATTGGACACGGATTGACAAAGCCGAGGAATGCACATGTCGTCGCTCTGTCCACAACCCCCAAGAACCCGCCCGCCTGGAGGACTCCTGTGAAGCCGTCCACGGGGGACCGCGTGCGCCAATGGAGCCTGTACGGCTTCCTGGCCAGCGGCGCCGTGCTCTTGTGGATGACCTGGTTTGGAACCCCCGACTGGAGCTACCAACCCGAAGTCACGGCACCCTTGACTCGGAAGATCTTGTTCTACCATCCAGCCAGCGCCTGGGCAAGCTTTGCTGCCTACTTCGTCGTCTTCGCCCTCAGTGTTGCCTACCTCAACGAACGCCGACTGCGATACGACACCGCCGCCCGCGCCGCCGCCGAAGTGGGATTCGGCTTCAACACCATCGCGCTCATCACCGGCACCCTCTGGGGCGTGCAAGAATGGAGCCGCACCGGACAAAGCAGCCTCGCCACCGTCTACTCAGAGCCCAAAGTGCTCGTCGTGATCGTCATGTGGTTCACCTTCGCCGCCTACCTGCTGCTTCGCCGCTTCGTCGAATCCCCCGAAGCCCGCGCCCGCCTCTCCGCGGTCTTCGGCGTCCTCGGCTTCATCACCGTCCCCCTCAGCTTTGCCACGAGCCGCCTCCTGCAAACCAGCCTGCACCCCGACATCGGTGGCCCCGGCAAAAATCCCGACGCCGCCGTCGGCGACACCACCGGCCTCGCCATCGCATGGAGCATGCTGGTCTTCCTGCTGCTGTTCGTGCACCTCTGGCTCCAACGCCACCGCATCCTCAAAATCCAAGACCAAATCCTCGACTTGGAGGCAAACCATGGTCAATGACGCCACCACCTTCTTTCTGAGCTTCGCCACCGTCTTTGGCGGCCTCGGCTGGTACCTCCTGCGCCTCGAACAACACGTCAAGGCCCTCGAAGCACGCATCCGCGACGCACTGCCCGCCACCGCCGCCCCCACCGCGAACGCCACCCAAACCGAGGATCGCGCATGAACCTCCGCACCCAAGCCATCATCGGCGCCGTCGTCATCGCCCTCGGCGTCGGCGTCGTTGCCCTCGGCTTCGTCGACCAAGACGCCAACGTGCGCCAAGTCTCCGAAGTGCTCGCCAACCCCAGCGCCCACGCCAGCGGCACCTACACCCTCGTCGGCATCCCCCAGCCCAAAATCCTCACCACCTTCGCCAATGGCGGCAGCACCGTCGAACAAGCCAACGCCGCCTACCAGAACCACACCACCCGCACCACGTCCTGGAACGAAGGCGAAACACGCTACTTCAGCACCCACACCCTCACCGTCCAAGGCCCCGGCCCCGACGGCACAAGCCACTGGAGCCTGCAAAACCGCACAACCCTCCCCGGCAGCCTCGAACCCGCCAAGCCCACCACATGGACCAATTGGACCCTCGAAGGCCCCCACAAGGTGTTTCTGATCCAAGGATTCCCCGACGAAAACGGCGACTCCCCGCTCCTGTTCGGCGTCTACAAAGGCGTCCTTCGCGAACCACTCCAACCCAAACCAAGCCAATTCGAAGGCCGCATCGCCACCACCCTCCCCAGCGGCGCCGACCTCCCCGCCGGCGCACTCGTATTCATGGTGGAAGAATACACAGCAGGATGCAGCAGCAAATTCATTCCGGAAGAGCATCGGGAAGAATACGCTGGCGACCCGTGACAAACGCGCACCACACACCCAGTTTTTTCAATGCCCCCCGGCTCGCGCGGCCCATGAACCCCCGGATCGCCGTGCTGCTTTTGCTCGCACTGGCACTCGCGCCTGCCGCCCACGCCCAGGATGATTTCGCCGTCAGCAACGACAGCACCGTTCGCATCGCCGTGGGAGATGTACCCCGCACGAACGCAACCGAGCCGGAAGGCGCGTTGAACGTCATCGAATACCTGCGCCTCGACCACGACGGAAACAACACCGAAGTCACCTACGACTTGACCTCCGGAAACATCCTGACCGCCACGTGTGACTGTGGCAGCGCCAGCCGTGCGGGCAATGTCATCACCGTCGGCAACGACGTACCCGCTGGCCGCATCGTCATCGTTCTTGGCCACAGCCACCCGTTCACCGACGCCGCCATCGTTCCATTGGCCCTGCCGCACGACAACAGCGACGCCAGTGTAACGTTCTACCTCGCTCCCTCGTTCGGCGTGGACAGCAGCGCCAAGCCCGCCGCGACGCTCCCCGGTGCCGAATTCGACGGCACCGTAACCCAGTACACCACCACCAACGCTTGGTTTGCCGTTCGCGCCGCAAGCGCTGGCGCCTACGTCGCCCCTGAGATCGTCACCAAGGAAGTGCCCGTGGGCAACAGCATCAACTTCCCTAGCATCCTCATCGGCCTCGTTGCCGGCATCGCAATCTGGTACGTCCTTGTCCAGCAAGGCAAGGTGCAGAAGCAACGCAAGCAAGAAGTGACCGTGGCCGCGCACAAGGAAGTCGCCTCCAAGGCCCCGAAGGCCGTGCTCGAAGGACGCAAGCGCCTCCTCATGACCGCCCTCAAGGACCTAGAAATGGCCCGCATGAACAAAGAAATCGCCGACGACGCCTACGATGTGTTGAAGGCGGACTTCAAGAAGCAGGCCGTCACCACCATGCGCGCTCTCGAAGAGAGTTCGTAGGTTTTTGCCGCCGAACGGCCCTGAAAGGGACCGAGACAGGCCATTACCACCATGCAGGCTGTGGAATCAGCCGCGTACTTCCTCGGTGACCAGCGCCCTGGCACCAAGCACGGACAGCCGTTCTGGCACGGGCTCTGCACGCAGAGACCCGTCGAAGCCCGGCCCTGCGTCGTCACGGGAGCCGATGGGTTCAGGGCCAATCTCACCTCCTCTCTCCCTGAACCCGTCCAGGGGGCCTTAGGCTTGGCTGACTAGCGAATCGTGGATGGCAATCAGCACGCCCACCACGCAAAAAGGGGCAAGCCACAAGGAGAAAGGGAGAAAAAGAGCGCCGAGGGGGAGATTTGAACTCCCGTGGGTTGAACACCCACGAGCTTTCCAGGCTCGCGCCATACCGGACTAGACGACCTCGGCAAGTGGACCCGACCAAGGCCGGGTAGAGGTCGGGCGACAATGGCCTCGTATTTAATCCATCAGGGATTGGCGCGGCCGTGGCTTGGCTGTGGAGGGTCATCGCGCCGTGGGGCGTACCTTTGCTGAAGATGCGCTTGCGAACGACAACGACGGGCGTGGAGCATATTCCCCGCAAGGGCGCTGCGATCATCGCAAGCAACCACTTGTCGGCATTGGATCATGTGGTGTTGCCGGCGGTCACGCGCCGTGTCATCTACAACATAGGCAAAAAAGAGCACTTTGAGAAGAAATTCAAGGGCTGGTTCATGCGCAACGTGGGCGTCATTCCATTGGACCGAGGCGCCGGCGACCAAGGTGCCCTGGAACAAGCAAAAGAAGTGCTTGCACGCGGAGACTTATTCTGCATTTACCCGGAGGGAACGCGCAGCCTAGATGGTCGGCTCTACAAGGGACGCACGGGAGTTGCGCGCCTTGCCCTGGAAATGCGTGTGCCGGTGATTCCGGTGGCGATGGTGGGGACGTTTGAAGCCAAACCGAAGGGCCACAAGGGCATCGCCAAGGGCGTGGACACTTACGCCGTCGTGGGCGAGCCCCTGGATTTTGAGCGCTACTGGGGCATGCACGGAGACCGCGACGTGTGCCGCGAGGTTACGGACATCGTCATGGAGGCAATTCGGGAGTTGTCTGGCCAAGAGTACGTGTACGAATACGCGCCGAATCCGGTGTACGACGCCAAACGCCAGGATTCCTAGGCCCTAGCACGCGCGCGGGCGCAACCGCTCGGCTGACGTGCCCATTGCACCCATTGCATGGACTCAGCGCATCGATTGCGAAGACTTGCGCCCTGCCAATTGGGTACCGCATTCACTGATCCACCTGGAAGCCGAATCGTAGGGCGTCCGCCGCGGGCAGGCCTGCATGTGTGTCTTGGAGGGTTTGAACGTGGGGCGCCATCTCTCCCGTGGGGTCGTGGTGCCAGCGTACGCCGCACAGATCATGCAAACTTGACCAGAGGGCAACGGCGCCGCACGGACCTTCATCCATGACGGGCTGAAGCATGCGTTGACGGTAGGGCGTGAACGGTTCGTTGCCTTTGCCGTAGATGCTCACGTCGGTTCCGGTGCCGCCTTCATTGTCTTGGTAGGTGTCCCCGTTGCCGCCGCCGTCGAAGAGGAGTCCGACTTGCGCGGCCGAATCACAGGGAACCGGAGCGTACAGGGCGGCAAAGAAGCTCTCGGCTGCAGGGAACGTGGATTCGAGCAATCCCTTTTGGGGGCAGTGCTCGCCGGCGCTGGCGCCTCCATTGGCTCCTTGGCTTGTCGCGATGTAGGTATCAGTGCCTGCAAGGTCCAGCAAGGCGCCGGTTCCGAACATGTGGGCGCCGCCGTTGCTGCCTTGGGCTTGTGCGTTGTACACGTCGTTGCCGGAGCGATCGAGCAAGAGGCCGTTGCCGGCGCCTTTGCCGCCTCCGTTGACGCCTTCGCTGCCTGCTTCGTACAAATCATTGCCACCTGCATCCACTAGGAAGCCTTGGCCGTGGAAGCCGCCGCCGCCGTTGGTGCCGTGGGATCCGGCTCGGTATTCGTCTCGCTCGGTGCCGTCGTCAATGAGCGTGCCGATGCCGAATTGGTACCCGCCGCCGTTGACGCCGCGATCGCCGGCTGTGTATTGATCGAAGCCTTGGCCGTCGTAGAGGAATCCTTTGGGTGCGGCCGAAAAGCGGGGAACGAAGGTCACGCCCTCCACATAGCCGCCGCCATGAACTCCTTTCTGGCCAGCGGCATAGGTGTCGTCGCCTTGGGCGTCGTAGAGGAAGCCGGAGGTGCCGTGCACCCATCCAATGGCATCCACGTTGGGTCCGAAGGTGTCCAGGGCTTCCATGTATGCGCCGCCGGCTGCCCCTTCGCCGTCGCCTTCGTATCGGTCGTCGCCTTGGCCGTCGTACAGGAAGCCGTGTCCACCGGAGTAGGCGCCGCCGTGGATGCCCCAGCGGTGCGGAAAGACCGTAAAGTTGGATGGCACCATGTGGTCGTGGACGAGGCGTTCGTAGCGGTCGTTTGTGGGGCCGTCGCTGATGAGGAAGCCGAGGCCCCCTAGGAATCCTCCGCCGTTGATGCCGCGCCTTTGGCCCAGGAACGATTGGGTGCCGGTTGCGCCGTCTTCGTCGTCGGTGTCGATGAGGAGGCCGACGCCGAAGCGACTGCCGCCGCCGTTGCCGCCGTTTCGGTAGGTTTCGTAGTGGTCAATGCCCCCTAGGTCAATGAGCGCGCCTACGCCATTGGAGTCGCCGCCGCCGTTGCCGCCGAGTGTGAGGCCGTCGGTGGTGGCGCGGAATTCGCCATTGGGTTGCGTGCCTAGGTTTTCGAGGCTGTATCCGTAGGCGTTGTAGAAGTCGTTGCCGCCCGCGTCGATGAGGAGTCCCGTGGCGCCTCGTCCAAAGCCGCCGCCGTTGGTGCCGCCGCCGTCGCTGCCGTATTCGTCGTTGCCTCCTCCGTCGTAGAGGAAGCCTCGTGTGTCTGCACCTGCGTGGTTGAGGCAGCCGGGGTCGCTGCCGGGGTTGTTGCCGGTGCGCAGGAATTCGACCGTGTCCGTGGCAGTGTTGACGGGGACACAGCTTGCGGCTCCGCCGTTCATGCCGAGGCCCAGGTCGCCCTGGAAGTTGTCCTCGGGGGAGTATCGGGTGTCGCCGCGGGTGTTGATGAGCATGGCTGCGCCTCCGAGCATTGCGCCGCCGTTGACGCCGTATACGTGCCCGGAGCCGTGCGCGCGCACCAATTCGTGGCCGGGAGCACCTGTTTCGGGGTCGTCGGCATCCAAGAGAAGTCCGAGGCCGGGCCCGAAGGTTCCGCCGTTGACGCCTCGGTGTTGGGCGCTGTATTGGTCGGTGCCGTCGCCATCCACGAGCATACCGCTGCCAAGGATGGCGCCGCCGTTGATGCCGCAACTGCGCACGCCGAGGCCGGTTTGGCTGCTGATTGTGTTCATGTATCGGTCGTCGCCCCGTGCATCATAGGCAAGCGCGCTCTTGGAGGCCGTTTGCTTTTCCATGGCAAGGCATAGAACGCGCACTTCCTGCCCCATCACGGCTGCAATTCCATTGGCGCCGCCGGCGTTGTTGAGGTACAGGTCGTTGCCGGCGAGGTCGAGGCTGAGAATGTTGTCGCCGCGGTACTGATCGTCGCCGCCCAGATCAATGATGGCAAAACGCACGCCCCGCCAGTCGTTGTCGCAGCCCACCACATCGATGCCAAACAAAGGCACGAGGGGCGGCGCGGGGTCCTTGGGAACATTCTCGCAGGCCGCCGAGGCGGAGATGCTTAGGGGTGCTTGTTGCAGTACAGCAAGGGCATCCAGAAGGCGCAGGCGTGCGTCGCGCAAGGCTGCAAGGTCGGGCAATTCGGGCATCACCCCTGAGGGGTCGATGAGGAACGTGGTCCATGCGGCCGCTACGGAGTCGGGAAAGGTCGCCAAGGCGATTTGGTGCAATTCCACATAGCGCAAGAGGACATCCGCCAGCGGTTGGCGCAGGGCAGGCTCAAGGCGATCAAGCGCACGCAAGCCCTCCAAGTCGGCAAGGCTCGGCAATACGCCGGCCAATGTTGCCCATTCGAGGAGGATTTGGCTGGGAAGCAGTTGGGTTTGAACCAATGGGGCTTGGTCCTGTCCTTCCGCTAGTCGGACAATGCGAATCGCGGACGCCAAATCTCCGTTGCCTTGCTCAGCCGCGATGTTTTGGATGGTGGGGAGGCGGGCACGGGCAACTTCCAGTGCTTCGGTGCTCTCGGCATTCTCCATGGCTGCGGCCGCCACTGCGAAGGCACGAGCGCCAATCCAGGGTGGTGACGTTGATTCGAGTTGCTGCAAGTTTCGGGCAAGCCGGATCGAATCATTTCGGATTTCGTCGCCGCCTGGCCCAGCATATTGCTTCAGTAGAATGTGCGCCAATGTGATGGCATCTGCACTTGGTTCGGCCTCTACGGCTTCTTGGAACATCCGTGCTCGCTCCACTGGACTCGCTGGTTGAACGGCCGTCCCGAAGGCCGGAGTGATAGACAGCAGTATGGTTGCTAAGATGATCGTTGCGCCGAAATTCATGAGATACCAAATCGCCCATTGGTTGTTAATTATATAATTGAATGCGTAGTTCATTGCACCTATTGGTAAAGCAAATGATATTGACTTTTCTGGAGTTTTGCAAACCCGTCCGCCCCTCTCGTTCCAACCCATCCTCTTATGGCCCGCCTACCGGTCGCGCCAGCATGATCCTCGGCGGCCACAACAGCATCGCCGGTGGCTTGCACAACGCAGCCATCGAAGCAGCCAGCATCGGCGGCGAGACCATGCAGATTTTCTGCAAATCGCAACGCCAGTGGCGCGCCAAGCCCATCGAGCAAGAAGCCGCAGATCTGTTCAAGGCAGAAGTGGCAAAGGCCGGCCTGGAACGAATCATGGTGCACGATTCGTACCTCATCAACATGGGGACCCCGGACGATGCCAAGCGCGAGAACGCCTACAATGCGTTTGCAGAAGAGTTGTCGCGTTGCGAAGCGATTGGCGCCGCGTACCTCAATTTCCACCCGGGAAGCCACACGCACCCCTCGAAGCCGATGCGCGACGACAAGGCAACCCGCGAGGCGGCCCTTGATCGAATCGCGGCTTGCATGACCCACGCCCTCGACGATTTTCCCGAGGGCAAAACCATGCTCGTCATTGAAAACGCCGCTGGACAAGGGACCAACGTTGGAAGCTCCTGGGCCGAAGTGGGCTACCTTGCAGACAAAGTGGGCAACGACAAGCGCGTCGGCATCTGCGTGGACACCCAGCACTCCTGGGCAAGTGGCTATGATTGGGTGGAGAACTACGATGGCGTCTGGGATGAATTCGAAAGCCAGGTTGGCCTCAAGCGACTCGTGGCGTTCCACCTCAACGACTCCAAGCAACCCCTGGGCGCCCGCGTTGATCGCCACGACAACATCCCCACCGGATTCCTCGGAGAAGGGTTCTGGCAGACGCTGATGACGGACCAGCGATTTGCCGGCGCCGCAGGCTACCTCGAAACGCCTCTCGAAGACGGTGATGTGGGCACCTACAAGCGCGAATTGGCGTACCTGCGGGCCCTGCGCGACGGCACAACCGCGATTTTGCCGGCGGCGCAAGCGACCTCATAGGCAGGCCTCGGCCCGAAGCATGGTCAACAAGTAGGGTCATGCCCTAAGGGAAGCCATGTCTCGAATCGTGTTGCACGATGCACATGCGCCTTTCCGCATCCCCTCCTCCGACTTGGAAGGCAAGGACTTGTACTTGTGCGCCTGCGGATTGAGCCAAAATAAGCCGTACTGCGACAGCAGCCACAAGGTGACGCTGGATGAGGAGGACGGCAAAGTGTACCGGTACGCGGGCGACACGCGAGACGGCGCTCGCACGACCCTCGAATCCTAGTGTTCCCGTGCTTGCTTACGAAGCGAGGACTTCGGCAAACGCGAGTTTGCCTTGTAGGCGCGTAATGCGGACCTTGGTGGTGGTGCCAACTGGGGTCTTGGGCACGATGATGGTGTAGCCTTCCATCTCCACCATGCCTTCGCCGCGAGGACCAACCTTTTCGACAGTCACTTCGATGGTGCCGCCTTCTCGCACCTGAGCACCAGCTTCGGCGCGGCGCTGACCCTTGCGGGCCTTGACGGGCTGGTGGGCACCGCAGGCTTCGCACTGAAGCATCTGCACGCGGTCTTGGCGGGTGAGCTTGGTGTCCGGGCTGCCGCATTCGCTGCACTGGACGAACGTTGCCACGTAGTCGTCGAGGCGGCTTGTGATTTGGTTCATGCCGACGCGGCCAGTAAAGATGAGGCGGTCGCCGTCCATTTGACCGGCAGTGGCCAATGTTTGTAGGAGGTATTTGCCGAGGTGGTTCTCGTCGCGGCGCACGGCATTGACAAGATCGCGGAAGTTGCGCAGGATCGTGAAGCGTCCTTCCTTGATGACTTCGGCGGGAGGAAGGGACCACCGCTCGCGGTTGCCCAGGTTCTCCGGCAGGGCGGCGCGGGCCTTCCCGAGGAGCGCCTGGTATTCTTCGAGTGTGCTCATGATGCCGCGCAGGATGGCTTCGTATTTGAGCGGCGGTGTAACGGCTGGCGCAGAATCGGCGGCTTGGCCATTGTTGCAGCGTGGTGCCGAAAACGAGGCTGCGCGGGTCCCGCTCTTGCGCACAAAGCGCGGCGCGTCTGATAGCTCGGCCGGCATTCTTGGGGCGCGTTGCGCCTCACGGCGGCGGTTGTTCGCTCGCTGCATCCTTGCGATAGTCCCACGTGGCTCGGGGGACGTTCCAATCCTCGCCGTAGTGCGCCGCAAGGAACGCCTCGGGCAGATGGGGGACAAGGGTGTCGATGCCGTGCACCTGCATTGGACACAACGGAGCGATGAGATCAGCGGCAAAGGAGTAGGTGTGCTGACGAGTGCCCTCGTCGGAGTAAGCACGGGCGACGAAATGGTCGGGTATCGCATCAGGCCTGGCACGGTACCGGAACACGTCCAACGCTACACCGCCGAAGCGGTCCGAGCGGACTTGCAATTCGTCGTCCGCAAACCAACGAATCGTCCAGCCCTTCCGCGCCAAATCTGTCGCCAACTCCGAGGCGCAGGGCCAATCCTCGTCGAGAAGCCCGAGATCAATGTCGTCGTCGTGCCGAATAAAACCGGTTTCGCGCACCCACCCAAGAAGCGTTCCGTAGGTCACAAACAAAGGCACCTCGGCTTTACGCCCCACCTCTAGCACTTCCGCGAGGATCTGGCCGCCAAAGCGGTGCAGCAGCCAGGGGCCGTTGCGTGCGGGAGAAAGGGGAGCTCGAAGGGCAACAAGGAGTCGATCCGCAAGCCGGGGGGTGCGTGCGGCAACTCGAAGATGCCGGCGAAAACCCTGCCATCGCCATCGTGCACCAGAGAGCCACTCCACACGGGCAGCACAGGACGAGGAGACTTGTGCTTTGGCATGAGCCGTGCTGCTCGCGGATGATGGGTACACAACGGTCTTCATGAAAGGCCCGATGCAACGAGCGTGCACACCGTCGTCCTGGCCACGTTGGACCGCGCCGACGATGTTCAAAGACTTCTTGCTTGCCTTGAGAGCCAGACTAGGCGCCCCGACCGCATCGTGGTCTGCGACGACACCGGCGATGATTCCGTGCGGCGATTGCTGGACGATTGCACCATCGAGCACCGCTACGAGCGCAACTCCACTCGGCCAAGCCTGACGCGCAGCCGCAACCTAGCCATCCCGCACCTGTTGCCCGGCATTGTGACGTTTCTGGACTCCGACATCATCCTGGAACCGGATTATCTGGAGCGCATCTTCGCCGCATTGGAAGCGCGACCCGACGCCATCGGCGCCATGGGCTGGGTGACGGACTTTCCTCGCGGCGGCGCCATCAAAGACGCCCTCACCGCCCCCTTTTTGCTCACCCGGGCCACTCGATCGACCATTCGCCTGCGCTTCCCGCTGCGCATTCATTACCCCCGCACCGAGCCCCCCGCCCAGGACACCAATTGGCTGTACGGCTGCAACATGACGTTCCGATCCGAGGTCTTCGAGCAGCACCGATTCAACGACCGAATGGAGCGTTATTCCTACGCCGAGGACCTGGAAATGAGCACCCGCGTGCGCAAGACCACCGGCCGCCCCTACCTCGTGGTGCCAGAGGCGCACTTGCACCACCACCGCAACGACGAGGGCCGCATGGTGCCCCTGGACATCTACCGCATGCGCATGGTGCACCGACACATCATCGTGCACCACCTTCACCGACCCGGTCCCTTCGGCTCCCTCTTGACTTGGTACAGTGACTTGGGACAACTGGCGTTCTATTCGTACATGGCACCGAGCCATACCTTAGCCCACGTGCGAGCTTTCGTGCAGGTTGCAAGAACACTGCGCAAGCGTCGAGCGGACGTTCGCGCCGGCAATTTTGCCGCCTTCAACGACTTGTACGGATTTTGGACCCGCGATGCCCAAGCTGCGGCCGACTCCAATGCAAGTTCGGCACCCGACAAATCCTAATCCCCATTGCTCGGCGCTTGATCAGTGGTAGTCTCGTTGCAGGATGCGAGCCGCGTCTCCTTCCGGCTCCTGGTGGCGCACGCGGAAGACAATCACCTTCTCCAGATTCAACACCAAGTGCATCACAAGAAACAGCACCAGGGTCGCATGAAATTGCGCCACCACGATGCCGACGACGCCGATGAGTAGCAGCCAGTCGCGGTTGAAGACGAAGGGGATTCCAGGTCGGCGCGTGAGCTTTGATGGCGCCAGCGACATTCCCGGCAATCGCTGTGTTTCGAGAAGATGCGAACGCAGGTACAGCACGTCGTTGTAGAGCGTCAGCACACGCCAAGACATCATCGCGCCGGCCGT
Organism: Thermoplasmatota archaeon; assembly: GCA_041601615.1. Classification (GTDB taxonomy): domain Archaea; phylum Thermoplasmatota; class E2; order JACPAO01; family JAHFTW01; genus JANQNI01. Next base: position 148,118 of record JBFIHX010000006.1, read on the forward strand.
GAGCGCGCCCACAAGCAACAACCCATCGGGCCCCAGCGCCACAGCGTCCGCAGGCATCCAACTGGGAGCGCCACGAACGGGACCAGCAAGCACCAATGCCGCAACGAGTCCGATTTCTACCACGCGGTCAATGACGAAATCCAGGTACATGCCCCAGGTGCTGCCCTTGCCGGTGCGCCGGGCCACCTGGCCGTCGGCGTGATCCAAGAGGAGCCCAAAGTGCACAAGGGCAGCGCCGCCCACGACCCAACTCCATCGGGGCGACGTGGCAACCAACCACAACCCCGCCACAGAGGTCAGCAGCGACAGCAGCGACACAAGGTTGGGCGTGAAGCCCATGCTCGCAAGCACCGCCGAGAGCGGCCGCGCACAGAACGAATTGAACGTGCTGATCGGATACAAACGCCGCTGGGCGCTGTCCGCGTAACGAGCCTTCTCAGCGGGCACAAGGGCACGAAAGCAGCGCCTGGTCCTAAGCTGCTTGATTGGAAGCGAGGCTAGGAAGGAGGGGTTGGAGGGTGCTAAGATGCGGTGGTGCGGGGCACTACCGGAAGATTCTGCGCCTTGCAAGGCCAAGCAAGCTTGGCCTCGAGTGAAGAGGAATTTCCCTACGGGAAGATGCCTCTCTTTTTAATCGCGTCCGCCACGCGCTTCACGGCGAGCATGTAGGCGGCTTGGCGCGTGGTCAAGGGCTGGTCGTGGTCGCCATCCTTGTCCTTCTCGCGCTCCCAAATGTCGTGCACCTGATGGAACGCCTTGGTCATGATGCGGTCGAGGCGCTCGTTGACCTCGTCCTCGGTCCAGAAGAACGAATTCAAGCCCTGCACCCACTCGAAGTAGCTGACCGTGACACCGCCAGCATTGCAGAGCACATCGGGAATGACGTAGACGCCCTTGTCGCGCAGAATCTTGTCCGCCAGCGGCGTCGTTGGGCCGTTGGCGCCCTCGGCGAGGATCTTGCACTTGAGTTTCGTCGCGTTGTCCTGGTGGATGACGCCCTCCAGAGCTGCGGGAATCAAGATGTCCACGGGCAATTCGAGCAGATCCTTGTTGTGGATCGTCGTGGCGCCCGCGAATCCCATGACGGTGCCGGTGCTCTTGACGTGCTTCATGAGCTTCTGGACATCGAGGCCCGTGGGGTCGTGGATGGCGCCGTTGACGTCGCTTACGGCGACCACGGTGCAGCCCATGTCGGACAAGAGTGGCGCGCAGTTGCCGCCGACGTTGCCGAAGCCTTGGATGGCGACTGTGGCGCCCTGTAGGTCGAGTCCGATGACGTTGGAAGCCTCGCGGATGCAGTACGTAATGCCGCGGCTCGTGGCCTTTTCGCGGCCTTCGCTGCCGCCGATGTCGATGGGCTTGCCGGTGACACAACTTGGGACGGCGTGGCCGACGTTCATGCTGTAGGTGTCCATGAACCACGCCATGGTCTGGGCGTTGGTGTTGACATCGGGGGCGGGAATGTCCACTTGGGGTCCGATGATGGGTTGAATTTCGCTGAAGTAACGCCGGGACATGCGTTCCAGTTCCGTGTGCGTCAATTCGCGGGGGTCGACGATGACACCGCCCTTGCCGCCGCCGTAGGGGATGCCGACGATGGCACATTTCCAAGTCATCCACATGGCGAGCGCCTTGACTTCGTCGAGGCTGACGTTTTGGTGGAACCGCACGCCGCCTTTCGCGGGACCGCGGGCCATGCTGTGCTGGACGCGGTAGCCGGTGAAGGTTTGGATGGTGCCGTTGTCCATGCGCACCGGCAGGGACACCTCAAGAGATCGCATTGGGACTTTGAGGACCTCGTGGATGTTGGGGTCCAGTTTCATCCGCTTGGCGACGTGACGCAACTGTACGAGGGCCATCTCGTAGGGGTTCATCTGCGTCGGTGCTTCATCGTCGGGCATGGGGACGGGCGCCCGCGATGGGGTGCCCCTATAAATCCGCGCCCCGGGGTGACGGTCCACCGTGTTGGAGGTCGATCCGTCGTCGTGGAGCCTTTGGACGTACTGGTTGTACGGCTTCGCCCTGTACTGCGCCGGCGGCTTTGTGTTGTTCTGGTTCCGGTTCGCGGCGCTGGAGCGTGCAGCGGACACGGGCAGCCCGGAGGCGGTGCGGCGGTTCAACGACGCATTGCACGGGTTTCCGAATGTGGTCTACGCGAAGATGCTGGGAAAGCGACGCCTGGAACCCTAAAGCGGGCAACGGGCGCGAGGGTGGCCTTGACTACCAGTAATAGTAATCGTGGGTGTCCGTTGTTGCGTGTGGCGCTGTATTCGTCATCAACTGGGAATGCTGATTGGCGAGTATAAGAGCGTTTTGGTTGTTCCCTGCAATGGTGCAAGAGGAATAGTGGCCTTTGGGACTTTTGGGCGTTTTACTCCAACGCAATGCCCGGTTTGAGGGGTCCCGCGATGGCCTTTTTCGGGTGTTCCGGCGCGTCTGGGTCGTCGGCGCGGTGGACCTCCACAGTGTTGACGCCTGCTTCGGCCGCAATGAACGCAACAGCAGCGGTAAGTGTGGCCGCTTCGTCAAGGCCGCCTAGGAGGGCGGTTTTTTGGGACTCCGAAAATTGGTTGACTTGGCTCGGAAGTTTGCCAGTGAACGCTTGCACCACCTTTCCAAGGCTTCGCATGTCGGCGTCCTGCATCACTTCGCCCATGAATTGGCCCATGGGGAATTTGCCGTCGGTGGCGGCAGCCATGCGGAGCGCCTTGGCGGTGAGGCCGGCTTTCCATGCAGGGGTTGTGAACAAGGCAAGCTTATCGCCGCCGCTTGCAAGCTTGTGGACGGTCTTGATGTCATCCAGGACCGTTTGCAAGTAGTCTTCGGCTGCCAACGGAGCGGGATCCACAAGGCCGGGCTCGGGGAAGGCTGCCGTGGTGGCGAGCCCTTCGCCGCCGGCTCGCTCAAACATCTCTTCGGCGATGTGCGGCAGGATCGGGCATAGCGCTGTGGCCCAGTCTCGAACGATTGCTTGCAGGAGGTCGGCGTTGTTGCCGCCGCGTCGCTGGTACCAGCGCAGGGTCTCGGAGACACTGTAGACGAGTTCGCCCACAGCGCTGCGCAGGTCGTAGGACTCGTAGGCTGTGCGGGCGGTCGCGAGGTGTTGGTTCCAGGAGGATGTGAGCCAGGCATCCATGGGCCCAGCGCTGCCGGTTGCGGCCAGTGCGTCGTCGGCGGTGCGTCCGACGCGCAGAACTTGGCCGCGGTAGGTCATGACGATGTCGGGGTCCCACTCGATGTCCACGTGTGGGCTTCCGACGTGGCAGTAGTAGAGGCGCATCGAGTCTACGCCGTACCGCTTGGCTGCTCCGGGGATCGGCTCGGCGCCGCCCTTGGATTTGCTGATTTTGTTGCCGGCCTTCTGGGTGACCCACCAGTTGACGAAGATGCCCTTGGGGCGCATCGCGGGGTCGTTCAGGAGAGCGACGTTGTTCATGACGTAGACCGGGAAGTGCACGGTTTGGTGTTCTTTGCCGCCGAGGTTGATGTCCACGGGGCCAAAGTGCAGCACGTCGGCGCGTACTTCGTCCCAGAGTGGGGCTTCGGGGGCGCCGTGTCCGTTGATGACGTAATCGAAGAATTCGTCCGTCAAATCGTCCACGGCGAGCCGGCCGTCGTTGACGTAGAGGCTTACGAGGTAATACCAAGAATAGAACGTGGAGTCTGCGATGGGTTCGACGATCCAGTCTTCTTTGAACGGGAAGGGGGTACCGAGCCAGGAGCCACGCCGCACGCAGGCGCGATCTCCGAACCAGTCGAGGACGTTTGCGATGTCGTCTGCGTACCTCTGAGGGTAGATCGACATGCCTGCGGCGTGCGACTTGGCCTCCGCAGTCCATTCGGGGTCACTGTAGGCGATGAAGTCCTGGTCCGGGATGCGTTTGATGTCCACGAGTTGCCCGGAGCGGCTGATGACGGTCTCGCTGAATTGGCGAAGAAGCCGTCCGGCCCCGGATTCGAGGAAGTCTGCCTTGATTTGGTCCTTGACTTCTTTGATGCGCTTGCCAGCGTACGGGCCGCAGGCGTCGGTGAGCACACCTTTGTTGAATTCGTCTGCGTACACTTCGTCGGTGGCGGCGTCAAGCGCCGCTTTGTCGTCTTGGTTCTGCACGTTGTGCTTGGCAAACGCGACGCGGGCGGGCAGGTCCGTGTAGCCTTCGATGGCGACAATCTGCGGCGGCTCGCCTAGGCGCTCCGGCAGGCCAGCGTCCACGTAGGCGGCCCAGTCGAAGGGTGCGTGTCCGGGAACGGACATGACAATGCCCGATGCGATGAGCGGATTGACGAAGGTGCCTTGCACAACGGGTAGTTGGGCGCCGGTTACGGGTGCGGTGGCGGTTTCGCCGATGAGCGCGGTGCCGGGGACGGTGATTCCTAGTTCTTCGGCGCGCTCGAATTGCCACACAAGCTTCTGGGCGCCTTGTTTGGACACGCACCAGACTTCGCTGGAGTCGTCGTCGCCAACGTGGCCGTCTTTCCAGACGCGCACCAATTCGTACTCGTGCTCTGGGTGGACCCAGAGGTTCGTAACGCCATACACGGTTTCGGGGCGAAGTGTAGCGCACGGCAAGACGATCTCATCGAAGTTGTCGTCTGTGTCCACGATGTCGCCGGCAGGGATGGTGAACCGGAGGGCGACGAATTCCTGGATTTCTGCGCTGCCGCCTTGGCTGATGTCGGTTTCGGACTTGTCCACGGCCACCGGGCCGGCGACGGGGCAAAACGGCGCGTAGTGGGGTTTTTGCACGAGGAAGCCAAGGTCATCGAGGCGCCGGAATTGCCATTGGATGAATTTCTGGTAGCCCGGTTCGATCGTGGTGCAGTCGCGGCGCTCGTCGATGAGGAAGCCGAATTTTTTCCAGTAGTCGTATTGGTATACGTGCGCAAAGTAGTCTACGACCGCCTGTGGGTCCGTGAGGGCCGAGATGTCGCCATCGTAGCCGTTTTCGCGGAGATACTGGGTTTTCTCGCCGCGCTCTACGTCCTTGGCAAATGCGACAGCGGGGATGCCGGAGGCGTGGAAGCCTGCGGGAAACAGGACATTGTGGCCTGTTTGTCGCTTGTAGCGGGCAAACACGTCGGTGTAGGTGAAGCCGCGCATGTGCCCCACATGCAGATACCCTGAAATGCCGGGGTAGGCGAAGTGAATGAAGTAGCTCGGTTTCGTGTCGTCGCGCTCGGCGTGCTGGAGGCCCGCCTGCCACCACTTTGCTTGCCACTTCTCGGTGAGCGTGTCGAGTTCCCACTCCGCCATGATAGGGCGGCGACTGGGGCGCGGGGTTTCAAGGTGTTGTCGTGAAGGAGCTGTGGAGGGAGTTGTCTTCAATCAATCCGCAGGCTCTCAATCATTACGGCGCAATGGCTGTGGGCCATGACGTCCATGGCGCCCAAGTGGCTCCAGTTTTGGATGGTCCTATGCTCGCATTCGTCTTCGACGGCCCCGAGGTAGGTGGCAAACAAGGCCCATGGATTTTCAAAGCCCACTTCGGCGGCGATGGCGTTGAAATCTACGGTCTGCAAGGCGGAGAGGGCATTGGATTGGAGGTCCATGACGTAGTCGCGCTGGGTTTGCACGTCCGCGCGGGTGCCGAGGCGCGCCAAGTGTCCTCCGACGAAGGTGTCGAAGTCGAAGGAGAGCGCTTGGTCGTGGGCGGCGATGAAGGCTCGTACGTCTTCTGCCAGGGCGAGTTCAAAGAAGGGGGCCCAGCCGGGGAAAATGACGTCGACGAGCATCAGCACTTTCTGTTGCGGGGCCCAGATGAACAGGTTGCCCGGTTCGTGGGCTGGACCCAAATAGTGTAGTTCCAGGGTCTGGTTGCCAAGGGTTACGGTCAGCGAGTCGGCGAACGTGGTCGTGGGAAGGGGAACGGGCCCGCCTCCGACCATGGCGCCAAACGGCACGACGCGCGTGGAGTCGGATTGCGTGGCTAGGTACGTTGCCGTGGCTTCGTGCGCGATGAATTCTACGCCCGGTGCGTCGAAAACGGCGGCGGCTGCGATGTGGTCGGCGTGCGTGTGGCTGTAGACGACGTGCGTTACAGGAAGCAATGTTGTTTCGGCGATGGCTGCGGGCAGGGCCGCGCCCAGGTTGGGAGGTGCATCCACCACGATGACTCCCTCGGAACTGACCAGAAAGATTGCTTGGTACGCTCCGTCAGTTACCCAGTACAACCCGGATGCGATCTCTTCGACGAGGTAGCCTTTGGCAGAGTCGATGGCCGGACCTAGGGCCGCAGCGGGAACCTCGGCGAACTGCGCTTCGGGTGCCGCGGGGGGGCGTGGTTGGGTTTTGGTCGTCGTCGCCTTCGTCGTCATCGTCCGTGCATCCGGCAAGCGATAGAAGGGCCACCATGAGAACGCAAAGGAGTGGGTGCAGTGGGCGCTTGGCGACCATGATGCGCGACGCCACGCGCCGAGGTTAATCGTATTCCGCGTTGCGGGCGGGAAAGGGGAGGGCCCTGCGCCGTGGGTGTGGTGGGGGGGCTGCGGCGCAGGGGGTAATGGGAAGCTGCGAAATGCAGCAGGGTGCATGTCGCGGGCAAGGCAAGTGGGGATGAACAAGTGGGCAAGCGCGTTGTAGTTGCCTGGTTGGGCTACATTTCTCCGATATTCCCTGCGCCTTTGACAGTTTCGCGACGGTCCCCGATTATCCAAAATGGATTATGTGTCACGATGCGGGGCAATTCAGATGAATTGTCCTCATTATAGCCAAAATACTTTTATATTACTCAAAATATTATTGTATCATATAAAATCATTCGCTTCGCAGGCGCGGTCGATTCACGCACTTCATAACCGGAAGTGGGCTGGAACATGCATGTTCCGAGACCGCGTGCTCCAGCACTACCGCACGAAGGGATACGCCCTTCGAGAGCGCGTCAAGGTACGAGGCCAAAGCGGCGCCGTCCATGCCTGCGACCTCGTCGCACAAGGGCCGCTTGGCAACCTCATCGTTCAATTCGAAGACTACGGCGGCTTTGAAGGACCGGAACTGGAGTCCGTTCGCCGCATCGCCCGCGACGTAGGCGCCGTCCCCGTCATCGCCGCCGAGCACGTGGGCGACACCATTCGCCGCCACGCCGACCGCAACGGCGTCGTGATTCTGGACGCAAACGCCCTCACCGCACCTGCTCCCCGCGAAGTGCTCACCGCAACAACCGGAGGCGAATACCCGCCATGGCCCGCCGTGGACCGACCGCACCGACCCCGCACCGACGGCGACAAAGCCTCCAACGAACCAACGCGAGCCACGACCACTTCCTGGCCCTCCGACGGCACCGCTCGACCGAAAACCGCCGCGCGCATGGACCCCGGCGACGTAGACGAGCTTGTCACCGAGTGGAGCACCCGCGAGGAGCCCCGCCACACGCGCCGCGAAGACCCCGGATTCTGGCAATACAATCGAAAATCAGAGGCGACACCCAAGAAATCCGCCGCCGCCCCCGCAAGCTCCACTGCGGATGCCACGAATGCCGCCGTCGCAACCGCCACCCACGCCGAGGCACGAGCCGGATTTGGCTGGCTGCATGAACAACAAGAGACCGCAAGCCCACAAAGGAAGGGCACCGCGGCACATCCAGAGAACGGCCGACGAAGCACCGAGGCACACATTCGTCCCCCGCCGGTGCTCTTGCACAACGTAGACGCCTTCGTGGCCCCCGTTCGCAGCACCCGCGACGTATCGCCCGGTCTCGAACGGCGCCCCGAAACGGCACGACGCACCATGCTCCGATCCCTGGCAGGCTACGCCATCGCCGGCGCCGCAGCCGGAGCAGCATTCCTAGGAATCGGCCTCATCTTCGGAGCCTTCTGAAGCGTCCGAATCAACCATCAGCGCCATGCGGTCTAGGCCCGCGCCGGAAACTTGCGCCATGACATCCTTGCGCATGCGCTCCAAGACCCACTCCTGAAAAACAGGGCTCATCTCGTAGTCCTCCGGCGGTACCGGCACCTCGCTCTGGCCCTCCATCACAGCTTGTTCGTACGCATCCCAGGCAGCAGGGCGGTCTTCCATCAAACACCACGAGCCCATCCCGCTTCAAAACGCCATGCGGCAAGCACGAAGAGCAAGCAAGGCGCGCCCGTCGCCACCGCCACAGCGACCACCGCCGCAATCCCGGCGACCAGAAATACAGTACCCACCGAAAAATCGCGCACCCATTCCATCGACTCCGCTCCAAGGGGTTTTGAAGGATTGCCCTCCTGGTACGGGTGGGATGCATGAGGTGATGCCCTAGTGGCTGCAATCGCGGAAGAGCTCGCCAAGGGCCAGAAGGAAATCAGCGTTGCCGAATTCTTCGAGCGCAACCGCCAGATTCTCGGCTTCGACTCGCCCACCAAAGCGCTCATCACGAGCGTCAAAGAGGCCGTGGACAACGCCCTCGACGCCTGTGAAGAAGCCAACTTGTTGCCCGACATTGACGTGAGCCTGACGCCCACCGAACACGACGGCGAATACACACTCACCATCGAAGACAACGGACCCGGCGTCATCAAGAAACAGATGCCAAACATCTTCGCCCGCCTCCTATACGGCAGTCGATTCCATGCCATTCGCCAAAGCCGTGGCCAACAAGGCATCGGCATCAGTGCCGTCGTGCTGTACGGCCAAATCACCACGGGCCACCACGCCGTCGTCACCAGCAAAATCGGCCGAGGCCAGCCCGCCGTGCGCATGGAACTGGGCATCGACACCAAAACGAACGAACCCAAAACCTACAGCACCCAAGCAGACCACTGGGAGAAGGACCACGGCACCCGCATCGAAGTCGTCATCAAAGGACGCTACCAAGGCGGCAAACAATCGGTGTTCGAGTACCTACGCTCCACCAGCATCGTCAACCCCCACGCCAAAATCACCTTCACAGACCCCAGCGGCCAGTCGTTCCTCTTTGACCGCGCAAGCGACGAAGTGCCCCCCAAGACCGAATCCATCAAGCCGCACCCGCTCGGCACCGAACTTGGCACCATCCTCAAGATGACCAAGGCAAGCGAACACCGCAAAATGAGTACCTTCTTGCAGAAGGAATTCAGCAGCGTCGGTGCCGACACCGCCAAGAAACTCCTAGCAGAAGCCAAGCTCGAAAACATCAGCCCCGCCGACTTGAGCCGCGACGAAGCGCGCCGCCTGCACGCCGCCTTCGACAAGGTCAAGATCATGGCTCCGCCCACGGATTGCCTGGCACCCATCGGCGAAACGCTCGTGCGCCGCGGCCTCAAGAAAGAAACCGAGGACGTCAGCCCCGAGTACATCGCAACCGTCACACGGCCCCCGTCGGTCTGGGGCGGCCACCCATTCCAAGTTGAAGTGGGCGTCGTGTACGGCGGCAGCTTGCCCAAGGACAGCCAAGTGCGCATCCTGCGCTTTGCAAACCGCGTCCCCCTGCTGTACCAACAAGGTGGCTGCGAAGGCACCCTCGGCATCCAAGCCGTCGACTGGCGCCGCTACGGCCTCGATCAACGCGGCGGCAAAGGCACACCCGTCGGCCCCGCCATCATCCTCGTCCACGTCGCCAGCACCAAGGTCCCCTTCACCAGTGAGGCCAAAGAAGCGATCGCGCCCATGGACGAGATCCACAAGGAAATCCGCCTAGCACTTCAAGAAGCGGCCCGTGGCCTTGGGCGTCACCTTTCCAAGAAAGCAAAGCGCGCCAAGGTCAGCGAAAAATTCGACCTCGTCACCAAGATCCTGCCCGAGATCAACCGCAAGGCCGCCGTCATGCTCGGCAAACCCGAGGTTGACCTTGCCCCCATCGTCTGCAAAATCATGGACGTGGTCTGGATCGACGACGTCACCGCCGAATACACCAAGCTCGAAGGCGCAACCCTCGCAGCTCCGGCACCAGCCGTGGTCGTCCCATCGCTGCCGCGGGAACCGGGCGCCGGCCCCATGACCCTCGACTCATTTGGAGGCGACGACGCGCCCGAAGCCGATGAGGAAACCGCCGCACCCGTCGCCGCACCGCCTGCCAAGCCCAAACAAGCCTTCGTAGGCAAAGCGACTGTGCCCATCATCAACTACAAGCAGAAGGCGCAGGCGTTCAAGCTCTATGCCGTGCTGCCCGACAACGCCGTCTTCGTGGAATCCCAGCCACCCGCCAAGAAAGTCTCCGAGCGGTTCGTGCAGTGGGAGATCCCGAAACTGAGCCCCGCCGAGCGCCTGGAAATGACGTTCGATGTGGCCGGCATCGGCAAAGGCGACCTGGACGGCATCGACCTGTACGTGGAAGGCATCAACGAGATTCACGTCGTGGGCGCCGATCCATGGCACGGAGGGGAGGAATAACATGGCCGACAGACCGCTCACCAAAGCACAGCGCGAAGCAGCCGCCATCAAGGCAATGGACGGCATCGCCAACAGCATCTACGGCAACCTCAAAGCCGGCAGCATTCCCGAACTGCAACTGTCCAGCCGCAACAAGAGCAACATCGTCTTCGATGAAATGCTGCGCGTCTGGAAGTACGGCGCCAGCATGACCACGCGCTCGGCCATGAAGACCGACGGCGCCTACATGCTCCTTCGCACCATGTACATGTCCGAATTCATCAAGGACATGGTGGGCCAAAACAAGTCCAGCACCCTTCGTGAAATGTACTACATCAGCGAAGGCTGGGAAATGGCCAAATTCGGCGCCCAGAGCGAATCCGACGGCCTCGCAGAAGACCTGGAGGTCATGACCGGCCGCCTGCGCGAGGACTTCAAACTGCGCCCCGAGGAAAACGGCGCCGCCATGATCGGCGACTTGAAGGTCCAGGAAACCACCCGCAATGGCACGCCCCGAACCATCCATTGCCAGGACGACGTGGGCGACTCCGGCTACAACATCCCATACAACGTGGAACCGGACCGCCTCAAATTCAAGGACGTCAACATCGACTTCCTCGTGGCCATCGAAACCGGTGGTATGTTTGCGCGCTTGGCCGAAAACGAGTTCGACACCAAGGCCAACTGCGGCCTCATCCACCTCAAGGGGCAGCCGGCACGAAGCACGCGCCGCCTCATCAAGCGGCTGAACGAAGAAACCGGCCTCCCCGTCATCGTCTTCACGGACGGCGATCCCTGGAGCTACCGCATCTTCGCAAGTGTTGCCTACGGCGCCATCAAGACCGCGCACATCAGCGAGTACCTCGCGACTCCGACGGCGCAGTACCTTGGCATCACGCCCTCGGACATCACCAACTACGACCTGCCCAACGACAAACTCACGGACCGGGACGTGGACGCGCTCAAATCGGAGATGCTGGACCCGCGCTTCGACGACGAATGGTGGAAGGGGGAAATCTCCTACCAGTTGCAACTGGGCAAGAAATCGGAACAGCAGGCGCTGGCCAAGTACGGCTTGGATTTCGTGACCGACACGTACCTGCCCGAGAAGCTCACGGAAATGGGCATCTTGCACTAGCGGCATTTCCTCGCCCTAGGTGGTCGGCGTGAAGCGCCGGCGACCTTCGGGGCCAGGGGCGGAGTCTCGAAACGGACACCTACTTGTCCGCGAAGCGCACGGAAATGGGCATCTTGCACTTGCGGCAGCCACGCACGGTGCACGTCGTCGCCCCGAGTGGAAGGCCGTGTTGGACAACGCAGTTTTGCAATGGTTCACGGACCTGAACGCGAAGGGATAGACGGGAAAGGGGAGAAGGAGAGCCGCAGCGGGGCCTAAAACAGATCAGATTCTGCACTTTTTTGGTACCAGAATGTGCAGGTGACGCTCCACGAGAGCGACCCACTCCAGCCGACCCAGCAGTAGAACGGGTCGGACCCACCGCCACCATCCACGTCCGCACAGCGACCCGAGCCTCCGCCCAGGTACAATCCACAGGAGGCTTGCGGGCCGCCATCGCAGTACGCACCGGCTTGGATCCAGCCATTTCCAGACGCCTCCAATTCGACACCCACCTGGACGCAGTTGACCGCGACCAGGATGCTGCTCAAGCTGCATTCAAGGCCAATGGAGGAGCCTTCGAACCAATCTTGGTCCAAGAGTTGGCATTCGCCTTCGTCGGAGTCTGAAGCGACGAGACCCGTCTCCACGTCGTACGAAATGGGAATATCCAGTCGGATCCAGGGGTTGAGGTCGTCGATTTCGGCGGCCGCAGCGCCGGGTGTTTGCAGCAGCACCACGATGAGGAGGGTTGTGCTGAGTCTGGTAAGGTTTCGTGTGTTCATGGATTCACTTCCGGGCCAAGTTTGAGGCCAAGCCATGAGAATGCCGCCTGGATTTAATTAGGATTGCCATAACATTACCCAAATCGGCCCATAATCACCTAATTTACCACTTATCCAATAGGATTTTGGGCTGATTAGGCCGATTGTAGGGGAACTGATTGTCGTTTGCCCTTTCATTCATTGCGCCTGAAACGAAAGGTCACCCCACCCCCTAATGCACCGGCCCCAACACCACCAGACGCCGACTAGGCACAAGCCCCAACTCGCGCCAAAAGCGCCCCCGACAGAAGGAAGCAAAACTCGGAAAGGAACCATACACGGATTCGTCTCAACAAAGGCACTGTCCGATGAATTCATACCCTAGGAATCAAGGCTTCCAGTATGCGCTTCGTAGTAATGCTCCTGATGACGGATGTCGCAACCCTATCTGGATGCACCGAATCTGGAACAGAAACCCCACCAGAACCATCCGAGAACGTTCTGGGCGGCGTGGAGCGCCTGTCCGCGCCCCGTGCATTGGATGCCTCTGGAATCAACAAGACCGTGGAATTCTCCGGAACCTACCAAGTCTACGAAAACCGGCAAACCACGGGTCGCTTCTCGAATGAACTCGGATTCGACATGGGCCACATCAAGGAATTCGTGTTGGAAGATGCCCCCATCGACATCCCTGTTCGCATCCTAATTGACGTGGATGCCGGCGTCGATGGCGGCGACATCGACATCTGGCTTGGTGGATTCGCCATGTACTGGACCTACAAATGCAACTGCCCCTTTGGTGGCCGCTCCTCCATCGACACCATCCTGATTCGAGACGGCAGCGAACCACTCGTTCTGTACCTCCAATACGACGAATTGGACCACCAAGCAAGCTTCGACTTTGTGCTCACAGTTCACCTGCAAGCGGACCCGGCGCTCTGGCCTGCCGCCGTACCCGTGGCCGTCCCCTTGGACTCCCCTGTGCAAGAAATCATCATGCCCAACGCCACCGCCCCCGTTCTCGTCTACGGCCCCGCTGGCGACTGCATCACCATCCTGACAGAACAACCAGCCCGCTTCCTCCTTGAAGACCAAAAACCCGGCACATACACATTCTGGCAACAACCCGGAGGAACCCCGAGCCCAGTCATCCTCCTCACCGAGCTCGACGCAGCCCGCCCAGCACCCACCATCCCAAAAATTACCTACGAAATGGGCCCAGAGTGGACCGTATCGTCCGGAACCGCCAACGAATGGAGCGAAGCCACCCTCCGCACCCCAGCGCAAGTGGGCATCTGCATGCGCGGCGAAACGGGCGAATTGAACCCACAATTTTCTCTAACCGGGCCAAACGGAACCCTCCTCTCCTGGACCTGGGACACCACAGACGAACCGCTCACCGCGACCGTGTTCAACACCTGCCGCTACACCGCTAGAGCCGACGAGCGCCAGGCCCCCGGAACGTACACTGCGCAATTCGAGGACGATGCAGGGACGGTTGCAACTCTGTTCATCATCTTCGGCTACCTCACCTGAGGCGCAGCCAGCGGCTTCCGGCGGCAGGCCACGGCCGCCAGCGACGACCAGAAATGTAGAGGGGGCAAAGACCGGCCTAAAAACACGATTTTATGAATTTTGTTTATTACTCAAATCGGCATAAATTGACGACGAACCAAGGCAATTACCCAATAGAATTGAGGGAAGGAGAAAATCTCACGCGATAGGCTCGCCAAGAGAGGCCGGCGACCCAGAAACGGACCAAAAGTGCGCCGCCTAGCTCGGCAAACTCCCTTCCTTGATGCGCTTGGCTACGAGTTTCCCAAGAGGAGTGACATCGATTGTGTAGCTGCGACCGCGCTTTTCGACGCGGATCAACGGAGCCAGATATTTGCCGGCAGCCGTCTCCTGATCGATGTAGCGATAGACCGGAGGAAGACTCATGTCGGCCTTCTCTGCCACTTCCTGCGTCGTCGGAACCTCTCCACCCGTCGCCAGTTCGGCGGCGGCAGACAGGAATCTGTGGGCAGATTTTCCGCTCTTCATGTGCAGTTCAGAGGGGACAGTCCAGGAGGCAGCCTCGGCCATGACGTCGCCAGGGGCTTTTTCGCCTTCCAAGAGATCCGTGAACGAACCGGAGCCCGCCGCGATTTGGTCGGCCATGTCACGCAGTGCCTCGGCAAAGAACCGGCGGCGTGCCGATTCCGGAATTGCGTCGGCTGCGAAGTCAACAACGACTTCGATGTTCGTGCCTAGGATGGGAAATTGTGTCTCGTCGTACTCGGTTTCGTGGGTAAGGGCCACACGGTTCATTAGGTTCACCCCGATACCAAAAAAGACATTGGTGGTTACAAAGCCTGCGCTTTAGGCGCGTGGACGGTTTGGACACGAAGCATAGGTCGTCCCGACGCATTCATCAGCGTGTTATGGCTGGAGTGTTCATGGAGTCTAGGAAGGAAGCGTTGCGTTGTCTGGAGGAAGCCCAACAGACGTCTGATCCCATTCAGATAGGGGCAGCAGCGGTGTATGCTCTCCTAGAGATTGCCGACGTGATCAAACACGGCCTTCGTGACGTGATTTATGAGCTTCGAGACTGAATTTTCTTGATTGGTTGTTTTTTCTAGCGTGCGCCGCCGGTTTGGTCGAGCGGTTCCACTGGACCCAAACCAGGCCATTCGCGGGCAATTTGGGCCGTCGAAGGCGCTCGGCAGGAGCATCGAAGAATTTTGTGGGTTTGCGTGTCGCGACGCTGTTTGTTGGTTCCGGATTTCGGCTTGCTTGCAATCAGGATGAAATCGGCTGGCGCGTGGAGCCGCAGTGGATGCAGAAATGGAATTCCTGGAATCCCCAAGCCACCGAGCCACATTCACGACACATTGGCCGCTGGAACGAAACGTCCTGGGTTGCGCGCAGAAACGGCCAGGAGACGGCGCTGCTGGTCAACAGGAGGGCCGTGACGAGGCTCAAAGGAGAGGGGAACCCAATGATTGCGGTCTCGACGATGACCAAGAGGACGGCAAGAAACGCAAGGACCGCCAAGCCCCAACCGATGGCTGGGTAGATTCGAGAACCCATACCCACCCTTGTCGCGCCCACCAGACTAGATTGCTATGGCAAAGCGCCGGAATGGACCTGGGGCTGCGAGCACCGTCGGCCCGAACCAAACACTCTTGTAGAAGGCCAATCACTCCAAGCATATGGCGAGGGGGGACCTCATCGAGGAGGTACGCTTGGTCATGGCCCGTGCGGGGTTTGCCGTGAGCGAGCGCTGCGACCTGCGTCCCGTGAGTTTTGACTTGGTCGCTCGCCGCGACCGCCACCTACTGATTCTCAAGATTCTCACCAACGTGGACGCCCTCAGTGAACCCGTTGCCCAGGAAATCAAACTCCTCTGCAAATTCCTGGAAGGCCGCCCGGTCTTGGTGGGGCTTCGAGCCGGCACCGGGGCCCTCGAGGACGGCGTCGTCTACTGCCGTCACGACATCCCCATCGTCACCCCCGCGACTCTGGAAGCGTACATTCTCTCCGGCGAAGCCCCCATGGTGTTTGCAGCACCCGGCGGATTCTACGTCCACCTCGACGCCGCCGCCCTACGCACCGCCCGCATCGAACGGGGCCTCAGCCTCGGCGTGATGGCAAGTGTTGCAGGCGTTTCCCGGCGCGCCATCCAAATGTATGAAGAAGGCATGAGCGCCAGCATCGACGCCGCCGTGCGCCTCGAAGAATTCCTACAATCGGAACTGATTCGGCCCATGGATCCGCTCTCCTCCTTCGACCCCTCGCGCTACGAGGAACCACCCGCCCAAGCAGGCACAGACCCGGTGCAGCAACTACTCACAAGGCTGCTGCAAGGGCTTGGATACGAAGTGCGGGCGACCCAACGCAGCCCCTTCAACGCGCTTTCTACCCAAGAACGCCACACATTCCTCACCGGCATCGGCCCCGACGCCGCATCCATGCAGCGCCGCGCCCGAGTCGTCCATTCGGTCAGCCGCATCACGGAGCGCCCGGGGTTCTTCGTCGTCGAGCGCACCACGCGCACAGAACTGCACGGAGTCCCCATCCTCAACCGCGAGGAATTGCGCCGCGTCTCGGACCCCGAGTCCTTCCTCGAATTGATCCTAGAGCGTGCCCGCTCCAAGGAATCGTAGCACGCCCGCCCCTCCAGCACAGGCCTAAGGGCCTGGCGCCTTTTGGTCGGTCGCTCGAGGCGCCGTCTCCCTCCGGATTAGAGACTGATTTGGCCCGTGGCGCTGCGCATCTGCATATCCCAGAAGCCCCAGGCCGCGAAGAACAGGGCAGGCACGCCGAAGGCGCCCATCAGCAGGAACAATCCCAGAGACTTGCCGGGGTACGGCTTGAAGCCCACGGATTCGCTTGGCTCCCAAGCATTGCGCAGAATGGACCCAAGCGCGAACGCCATGGGCGCAAAGAACACACCAACAACGCCGGGATACAACAGCCAAATCATGACTTTCTGCATGTCTTCGACCGCCTTGTCCTTGATCTCGAAGGCACGAGCGGCGTTGGCATCCATATCCTTGAACTCGAAGGGAGCCGAGGCAATGAGTTGCTTGGCGCGTTCGTCGTCCTGGTTGGCGACGATCGGCTTGAGCGTATTGTAGAGCGCGTGGTTTGGCTCCAATGCAGCGCGGCGCAGCAACGCCTCGCTTCGAGCCGTCGTCACGTCCTCGATGCTCGCTTGGAACACCGTGGCGTTCTCCTCCTCGCCGTTTGCCTTGGCCTCGTCGTACTTGGCAGTAAGGACCACCAATTGCCCATCCGCAGCCTCGATGGCCGAGATTTGATCCTCGTAGTCTGCCTGTCCGACAGCCTTGACGAGACGAGCATCAAGCGCATCATACATGCCCGCTTGGGAGTCCACTTGGAAATTGGCAAGCATCAGGAAGACGGCGGCCGAGAGCACAACGCCCACGACCATGGCGGCGCCCACTTTGCGCACTCCGTTCGGGTCCGTGTCCGCGTGCTTGCGCGCAAGCGAAACTGCCCAGAACCACAGGAGCGGAAAGAGCGCCGTTCGGATCACGAACAAGCCGTATGCCTTGATGCCGTCCACAACGGCCCTGCCTCGCATTGGTCGCCGCGACGAGGGGCCCTTTTGAAAAGACTTCGACGCCGTCATGTAGCCATGGCAGGCTCGCAGAGTGTGGGCGGACTTCTCAAAACCGGCAGCGACGAGAATCCAGACCTGCGCGAGGAGTCGCGTCAAATCGCAGAATGGCTCTGGGATTGGGCCGCCCCGGGATATGGGCCCCGCGGCAGCACAAAACTGGTGGTCTCTAGCGATGGACCCGGCGGCCTGATCGTGTCCGGCAGCCCAGCAACGAGCCTACGCGAGGCCGACCCGGCACACCCCGGCGTCTCCCCCTACACTCGAATGGCCGATTCCATGCAGGCAACCCGAGGCGACGGCGCCACCACTGCCCTCCTCTTGGCTGTCGCGCTGGTACGGCGCGCCCTCGAGACAGACGGCCCCCTGCGGCCCCTCCTGGACGGTGTGCACGCGGCCCGCCGCCAATGCCTCGCCGTCTTGTCCGCCCATGCGATACGAGCCAAGCCCGAGAAACTGCTTGCCAGCGTCGTTCCCGATCAACCCAGTTGGCCAGGCATCATGGTTGCTGGCCTACGGCGGCTCTCCGAGCATGGACACTTGGACCTAGACGCCATCGACGTGCGCCCGGAACCTGGCAACGAACTTACCTGGGACGAAGGACTCATCCTTGAACCGGAAGCCCCCGCTGCGCGCCCCGACCGGCCCGCTTTGCGCGTCGCCCTCGTGACGGGTGTGCGAGAAAAGACCGCCACGGACGCCACATTGCGCATTCGCAGCCCCGTCCTCGGCTCAGGTGGCGACGACCGCTGGCGACAGCTTGCCGACCGCATCGCCAAACTCGGCGTGGGCATCCTATTGTCCATGAAGGCACTGCCCGAAGACCTGCGCGGCGCCTTGCTCGATCGAGACATCCTCATCCAACAAAACCTTCCCAAACCCCTCGCCTGGCGCATACAAACCGCCACCGGCGCAGAACTCGTTCCTAGCCCAGAAACGCTGACACTCGACGACCTTGGCATCGCGGACCTTCGCAAGCGGCACAACCGCCGGGGCGGCTGGAGCCTGCACGGACCCGGACTCGCTGCGACTCTGCATGTTCCGCAAGCGACCGGCAACATCCAGGAAGCACGGGTGGACGACGCCGAACGACTGCTTCGAGCGGCGGGTGCAGCCATGGAGGACCCTCGAGGCGTTCCTGGCGCCGGCGGCTGGCACATGCTCCTCGAAACATCCGTGGCAGGCATGGTCGAACTCATGGAAGGCCGGGCGCAACTGGGCGCCAGAGCCGCTGAGCACGCCCTGCGAGACCTGCGCCACGCCCTCGTTCGCAACGCCGGCCTAGACCCGCTCGATGTGCCCTTGCCACCCGCCCCCGCCGGCCTCATGGACGGTTACGCCGTGGTGCGAGACGCCGTGGACAACGCATTCCGAACCGCCGACGCCATCATACGCCTAGACGGACGCTACCAAAAACGCGGAAGTGCTCCCGCAGACCTTCGCGGCGGCACCGGGCCAGCCGGCAGTCCACTTGGCATGCCCGGCGACGTTCCGCCCCTGATGTAGCTCGCGCCCCGCCCGCTGCCCCCTCCTCCCAAGGGCCGCGGCCCGGCATGGCGGGGCCTAACCAGTCAAATCCTTGCGCTGGAACGCCCACAGGCTCACCGCAAAACAGGCTGCCGAAAGCAAAAGCCCAAACGCAACATAGCCAAAATCCACGCCGCCGCCAAACCAATCGCTGCGGCCGTAATGGAACGTGATACTTGCCCACCGCAGCGGCGAAATCGCATCCACCTGGGTCGCCAACGCTCCGAGAAAATAGCTCGACGTAATGAACAAGGTCCCGACCATGATCGCCACCGAACGGCGATGCGCAAAGGCACCCGCCATGAACGTCACCATGCCAAACGCCCACGCCGCCGGCAACCCATCCAGCACCGCAAGCGGCAGACGCCACAACGCCTTCGTCTCACCAATCGCCCACGCCGCAAGCACAGCAACCACCGCGATGATCGCAAAGAACAACACTTGCGTCACCAGCACCGAAAACCCACTCGCTAGCACCAAATCCCGCCGAGACAACGGCGTGGAAAGCAGCAAATCAAGACGCCCCTGCTCCTCCTCGCCCGCAAGCGTCCGACTTGCATGCATCATGGCAAAAATCCCCGCCAATACCGGCAAGACACTCAAAAACTGACTGTCGATGAAACCCGGAAACGACGAAATGGCATGGGCACCGCCAAACAACTCCCGCGCCGACTCCGGAAGTTCCTGCCACAGTTTGTCAAAATCCTCGTTGCCCTTGACCGCCGGAAAACTTGCCACCGTCACCAGCATCAACACTCCAAGGCCGATGCTCCACCCCAACAAACTGCCCCGCGCCTCGCGCATCGCAATGTGAAACATCAGGCGCCCTCCAAAGCCGCGACCTTCTCGTCTTCATACAGATACAGCAACGCATCCTCCAGTTCCTGCGTGCTCGTGCGGCATGACGCCACCTCAAAATTCGCGATGAGCTTCACGAGTGCCGCCGGAGAACCCTCCAGAAGGAACCGATACTGCCTCGGCCCCCGCGACCACACACGCGCCACACCCTCAATGCCCTGAAACGCCGCAGGCGGAACCGGCTGCGCAAACTCCACAATCCACTGCTCCTCAAGATTCGCACGAAGCTCCAAGAGCGTCTGACTCAACAAAAGCCGCCCCGCCCGCACCAACGCCACGCGATCGCACACCTGCTCCACCTCGTGAATCACATGCGACGACAGAAACACCGTCGCCCCACGAGCCTTCGCCTCCAAAATCAAACCATGCACCTCCCGCCGAAGCAACGGATCCAACCCATCCGTCGGCTCATCCAAAATCAACAAGTCCGGATCATGCATGAACGCCTGCACCAAACCCAACTTCTGCTTGTTGCCCTTCGACAAACGCCGAATCTTAGTGCCCAAATCTGCACCCAACCGCTCCACGAGTACAGCCTGGCGCTCCCCGTCCAAGCCGCCGCGCAAATCCGACATATCCTGCAAAAACGTGCCACCCGTTCGATTCTCCCACAAGGACAACTCACCCGGCAAATACCCAATCTGCGCCCGCAACTCCGACCCATGCCGATGCGGATCCAACCCCAACACCCGCGCCCGGCCCGCCGTCGGCTTCAGAAGCCCCAGGAGGCTGCGGATGGTCGTACTTTTGCCCGAGCCATTGGGTCCAATGAAACCAAACACCTCGCCGCGCCGAACCTCCAGATCAAGATCCAAAATGCCTCGACCCTGACCAAAATCCTTGCTCCAGCCCTGGGCCGCAATGGCCGGAGTACGGGTGCCCGTGGCGGGATGCACCATTCAATACCACTTGGCGGGAGAAAGGATAAGACCCTGCCCTTCAGCAACGCAAGGACGCCACCCAATCAGGCAAAAAAAGAAGCCGGCAGCTCAGCCATCCAGGCGCAACGCATCCAGCGCCGCCGGCAGCTCCGGCTCCTCGACGAAGGTCGCATCCGGAATCTGCTCACGCAACGTAAACCACGAATCCTCGTCGCCGCCCACAAAAATAAACGGAATCTCGCGGCCCCAACTGGTCCCACGCACCGACTCCACGGCCGTGTGGATGCGATCTGCGTCATGGTCGAGGTTGGCCACCACCACATGCGGCTCCAACTCACGAATCGTCCGGTACGCCCGGCTTGCATCCTGGGACTCCACGCCGACCGTGAAGCCCGCCGCCATCAACCGCTCCGCCCAATCCTGGGCCACTTCCGGCTCCCAGTGAATGAGGAATACTTTCGCCATGCCGGTGCAGAGGGAGTTCAGGCTTTCAG
Organism: Thermoplasmatota archaeon; assembly: GCA_041601615.1. Lineage (GTDB taxonomy): Archaea > Thermoplasmatota > E2 > JACPAO01 > JAHFTW01 > JANQNI01. The sequence continues at coordinate 169,151 of JBFIHX010000006.1, forward strand.
CGCGTCGCTTCCAAACAAGCGGACACCCCCACGGCTCCCTCCGTGCAAGCACCGGCCTACTCGGTCGCGTTTTAGAGCCACCCCGTTGTTGCGCCATCGCCGTGAACCTCCACACCCCCTTGTTCCAGCATAATCCACGGACATTCCTTCCCACCCGAAGAAACAAAACCGCATCCCGGCAGCGCCGGCCGTCAGCCACGGAGACCATAGCATGAACATCGATCCCGTCGCAGCACCCCTGACCGCGCACGGCTATGATCAAATTCGCATCCGAGGCATCCGCGTCGAAGCAATCATCGGTTTCTCGGAGCACGAAACCACCGTCTTGCAACCCGTCGACGTGGACCTCGTCATCGAAGTGACTCCCCCCACGTCCTACCTCGACGACCCTTCCGGCGTCGTGGACTACAAGCAACTCAAAGACGACATCCGCGCCGCCACCCTCGGCACCCGATACCAGCTCCTTGAGGTGCTCGCCCAGGCCATCACCGCCATCGTACTTTCACACGAACCCGTCCAGCGTGTCACCATCACCGCCCACAAACCGGGCGCGCTGACCGGCGCCGACGACGTGGCCGTGCGCCTCACTCGATCCCGCGCATGACCACACGCCCCGTCGTGGTGGCCCTCGGCAGCAACATCGAGCCCGAGCAAAACATCCCAGAAGCCTTGCTGCGGTTGAAGGCGCAATTCGAGGTGCAAGCCGAGGCCCCCATCTACCAGACCCCGCCGGTGGACCGGCCCGAGCAAGCGGATTTCTGGAACAGCGCAGTGATGATCCGAACAGAGCTTGACCTAGAGACTGTACGCAGCGAGCTTCGCGCCATCGAACAAGCACATGGCCGGGTCCGCACCGCCGACAAGAGCGCCGCAAGGACCCTCGACCTCGACATTTTGTGGGCCGACGGGGAAATTCTGGACCCCGACGTGGCGACGCGGCCGTTTCTGAGGTGGCTGCTGCGAGACCTAGGCGTCACGCCCTGACGCCGGCCGGATGTGCACCGTCTTCGACACCGTCGCAACCACGTCGCCGGCAGCATCCACCCAAGAAAGTTCATACTCCAAATCCAATTTCGGCTCCGACACCAACCGCCGGCGCACCTCGGCCACCTGCTCGGCGGGAATCTCGAACTCCATCCGGAGTGTCCCCCGCCCCGGCTTGCGAAATCGTATCGCCGCCGCCTTGTCCCAGACCACGAAATCCGGGCCCAGGATGTGCATCCAGGCAAGCATCAGGTGCGGATCGGCGGCAGAATACAGCGTGCCGCCGTAGTGCGTCCCGACGTAATTGCGCGTGCGCCAGTTCAGAGGGAGTCTGACCTTCCAGTGGCGCCAGTCGCTGCTGATGTGCGTGACGCGCACACCCGTGTTGCGGATGGGTGGAAAGAACCGCATGGCGTGGCGGAAGGTGCGGGGGGAGAGGTTTTGGAAGAAGGTGGAGGGGTTCATAATATCAAGGATCTAATTATTTCCTAGTAAATTCCTAAAATCTTCATTAATAATATTTATAATTATGGGAATTTCCTCATGAACAATGTTTTCAGCTTCGTCTTTGAAATCCCTTGCTTTATCTATGTTGGGGAAATTTTCTCTATTTTCAATTATTGTTGCTGTTTTATAATTTTGTATAGATTTTCTTATCTTTTTAATAAAATCATCGATATGATTACATGTTTTCGGAGCCAATAGTATTTTATTTTCAATGTAAAACTCCATAAACTCCTTGAATGAATTTTGTATATTCTTTATCCTGTCGACATCATTTGGATCCCCAGCCATTCTGAATGGATTTATGTAAAAACTGACGTCATTATCTAACCTATAAAGCAAGCCAGAAATTTTATGGACGGCTTCTGCCCTTTTTAAATGAAACGTTTGATAAGTAAAAGTATTTTTGTTAAGTTTTTCTTCCCCTTCCCTTTTATGGAGTTCTAACTTTATATTGTTTTTATATGAAAGATATATGCCCACAATGCCAAATAAAGATGCCAATAGTGATATAATAAGGGAAGTTGCAAACTCACTATCCGCGTTTATGTCCATTTTATGTTACACCCCATACTCGGCACCTGCACCTCCACCACGTCCCCAGCAACAACGGCCCGCACCGCCTCCCGCAAGTCCGTCCCCGAAACCGGAACATCGTTTCCGGGCCGACTGCCGTCGAACTGTCCCCGGTACGCGAGCTTGTGGTCCTTGTCGAACAGGAAGAAGTCAGGGGTGCAGGTCGCGGAGTAGGCGCGGGCCACGTTTTGCGTCTCGTCGAACAGGTACGGGTGCGTGTAGTTGCGTAGCTTGGCTTCCACGCGCATCATTTCGGGGCTGTCGTCGGGGTAGCTCTCGGCGTCGTTGCTGTTGATGCTGACCACGGCAACACCCTGGGCTTGTGCTTCTTGGGCAACGATACTCCATTGGTCGGCGATGTGCTTGACGTAGGGGCAGTGGTTGCAAATGAAAGCAACAAGCAGCGGCTCGCCGTCGAAGTCGCTGCGCCGGACGGTGTCCCCTTCTGTGTCGGGCAAGGCAAAGTCGGGGGCCTTGGTCCCGAGGGGGATCATGGCGGAAGGCGTCAGCACCATGGGTGTCCTGAACGCGCTACCGGGTTTGACCTTGGCGGCTTGCGCAGGGTTCAGTCGAAGTGCTCCCATTCTTGAATCCAGGACCCGGACACTATCGCGGCCACGAGGTAGGCGAGGGGGATGCGCCACCAGAAGGAGCGGGCTGTGCGGTGGTGGCGGGTGAAATGCAGGGCGAGTGCGAAACTTGCAAGGGACGCGAGCCAGACGAGCCATCCAAGCCAGGCGTTGTCGTCGTAGTTTCCGGGCGCGAGAAGGTGCTGGCCGAAGAGGGGAAACAGGAAGGATTCAAACCACCAGTTGTCGGCGTTGATTTGGAAGGTTTGCCAGAAGCCCTGGTTGCAGGGAAATGGCGGGAGCACCTCTTCGACAGTGCCGTTGGGGTGGACGGTGGTGCCGGAGATGGTGCGCGTTTTGCACCAAAGCGTTTCGAGTGCGGGCCACAGGACCGTTGAGAAGGTGTTGATGAACAGTGCAGCCGCAGTGAGCCATGCGGGAATTGGGATTCGGCGTGTCCATTCCGGAAGCTGCACCTTGCGCCATAGGGCCTGATCCATTTGGGGGCATCGAATGTGTCGACCATGGGCAAGATCGCAGCGTGGCCCTGGGGGGTTCTAGCTGTTCCAGAGTCCCGTGTACATGAGCGCAAAGATGCAGTTGACCGCCAGGAAGGTTAGGCTGCAAAGGATGATTCCTTGCACGCGCGCGGGCCCGGTTTGGGCTTTACCGATGAAGATGTGGTACTGATACAGCAGGAGCGGGACAAATACCACAAGGAGCGGGAACATGGCGCGTGGAATCACGGTGTTGGTCCATGAGAGCAGGAGGGCGCCGATGTTGCAGGCAATCCAGGCAACCCAGCCGACATGGTAGGCGCGGCGCTTGCCTAGGTGTGTGGCGAGGGTGAGGTAGCCGGATTCTAGGTCGGCTTCGCGATCGACGAGTGTTGTGGGTACGTACACGGCGATGGCGACTGCGAGGGCTTGGGGGGCGAGGTGGAAAGGAAATTCGATGAGGGGTGCGGCGAGGCTCCAGCCCGCTAGGCCGCTGAGTAGGCCGACGCCGATGGCGTTGACGGCGACGTCGGCGCCGGGGCGGGTTTTGAGGCGAACGGGAGGCACGGAGTAGGCCCAGGCCAGTACGAGGTTGGCGAGCACGAGCAGGAAGAAGGTGGTTCCGACAAACCATGCAGCAATGAGGGCAGCCGCACCGATTCCGTGGGCCGCATTGGATGCCCATCCTCGGGACACGACGCCTTGCACGAGGGGACTTCGGGCCTTGCGGGGGTTGAGCCGGTCGCCGTCGAGGTCGTGCACGTCGTTGATGAGAAGCGTGGCAGTCCATAGGAGGGGCCCCATGACGAGGAGCCCGAGCAACAAGCGATGGGCTTGGTCCCAGATGGATGAGAGGGTGGCTAGAAATTCGCTGCTTGTCGCGCCGGTGCTGGTGGCTTGGTGCCAAAATGCGATTGCTGTGTCAAGGCCGGGCAGCAATTCGCGGGTTGCAAGGACGTGTCCGATGAGCACGGGTAGGAAGGTGACCATCCATACTTCGGGCCGAGCGAGTCGCCAGAGGGCTTGTAGCATCTCAGCGAGGTTTGGGTCCCGATCCATGGCGAATGCCAGGAGTTGTTCAAAATAGAGATTGGGATTGGGAATGAAAAGGAAAAGATTGCTCCAATTTGTTCAACCGAGCCGGCACTGGGTGTAGTGGATGGTGAGGTTGGGGTGGACTTCCTCTTGTTCTTGGGTCTTGGTCCATTGGGCCTCGTTGGGACACGGGGCGGGGTCGAGCCAGATGTCGTGGCGGCAGCGGTCGTCGAGCGTCCAGATGACTTCATTGGACCAGATGATGGTGCGTTGGAGTCGGTCGCAGGGGCCGCCGGTGTTGGTGGCGGGTAGGGGCGGGATGACGATGTTGGCGCAGTAGGTGACGCTGACGGTGACTGGGTAGTACGTCGTGGTGTGGGTCATGGGGCCTTGCACGAGGCAGTTGGGGTTTTCGTTGACGTCGACGGTGGTTTGGCAGTTGTGGGCGATGTGGATGGTGGTTTCGCCTTGTCCTGCGATGGGTCGGAGGTGGTATTCGCGGGGTCCGCATCCGGGTGCGGCTCCAATGGGGGGCAGGCCGCCGGGGTTTCCGGGATTGCCGTCGCAGATGGTGATGGCGATGGTGAGGTTTTCTCGGGCAACCAGGGTCTTGGTTGTGCCTCCGCCGCCAAGGCAGCTGCCGCTGGTGTCGAGGTGCGGGTCGGGGCTGCAGTCGTCACGGAAGAACAGGCCGGTCCAGGAATTCAGGGCGACGTCGGGCACGGGGCAGTTGTCGTCTGCGCTGGCGGTGGGTGCTGCGAGGCCGGCGAGCAGAATTGAGGCCGCGAGGGCGAGGGTGATGGATCGCATCGCGGGGCAAGATGGCTGCGGGCACTTAGGTCGTGGCGGGCGGTACCCGTTTAGCTAGTGGTGGGCCCGGGTTGCTGCAAGTGGGTGGAAGGCGGGAAAGGTGGTTTGGCGCGGATCAAATCACGGGCCCGGTGGCGGAGCCGGGGATGCAGCGTTGGGTTTCGAGGGTACCAATGGGGGTGCCGATGTCTTTCTTGGTGGCGGGTTCGGCGCCGAGGCAACTCCAGCGGATGACGCAAGCGTCGGGGGGGTTGAGGATGCCGCCACCGAGGTGGTCGGTGCAGATGCCGGCTTCGTCTTGGTTGGGGTCGCGAAATAGTCCGGAGTGGGATTCGCTTGCTTCGGCCCAGAGGACGGGACAGACGGGGGTTTGGACCGTGACTTTCTCGATGTGTTGGTAGATGTGCGTGGGGTCGACGGCGCACCAGTAGCCGGCAAGCACTGTGAGGGTGACTTGGCAGGTGGGTTGGTCGAGGTAGATGTCGAGCACTTGGCTGGCGGGCCAGGGGGTGTTGAATCCGGTGGGGCAGGGGCGCTCGGTGGTGGCGACGTCGATTGGGGGGAGTTGTTGGAGGATGCCGCCGTTGCAGACGAGGACGCGGGCGGTGTGGCCGGCGGCGTCTCCTTCGATGCGTTCGCCCCAGGCACCGACGCAGGTGGCGCCGTCGAGGATGCCGATTTCGAGGGTGCAGTCTTCGCGAAGGGTGATGCTGTTGAGGCCGTCAAAGACGTGCGTTTCGTCGCAGCGGGGGGTTTCGTGTGCTTGGGTGATGGGGGCGAGGGTGAAGGCTGCCAGAAGCAGGGCGGTTGTGGTGAGGAGGGTGCGTAGTCGCATCGTTGCGGGATTGGAGGCTGGTTCTTAGTCCATGGGCGGCGTTCCTTGGCTCACCAGAAAGCAATTGGATGCAAGGGTGGGGAAGGCGGAGGAGAAAGTACGTTAGGAGGGTGGAATCGGCGCGGCCGGAGGGGGGTGGGCCTGCGGGCGATTTAGGGTGCGCGGACACCGCAGCCGGGGATGCTCAAAAACAGGGTATTGGCGATTGCGTGGTAGGTGGTGTGGCGAAGGGGTGGGGCGCAATCTGCGGTGGGGAAGATTGTGATGAAGTATTGGCAGCTCCAGGGGTTGGAGTCGATGTGGATTTGGCCCGTTGGGTCGGTTCGGTGGATTTCTTTGCAGACGGGGCCGGTGTAGCTGGCGGTGCAGGCGCCAGGGCGGATGGCGTTGTCGCAGGCGGTTTGGAGGGTGTTGTAGATGGGGTCGATGGGGAAGTGGTTGGGGGGAGGCGTTGTGTCGCAGCGGGGCATGAGCCAAATGGTGAGGGTTGGGTGGTGCAGGCCGCTGCTGTGGTGCCAGGGGTCGAGGCAGTCGCCGGCTTCCAGGACGACGATGGTGATGTTGCATCCCCATTGATCGACCGTGACGTGGAACATGCCGGTGGGGTCGGTGTGGTCTTGTGGTGGACAGACGGGCCCGGCGCTGGCTTGCGGGGCGAGTGCAAGTGCGAAGGTGGCCAGCAGCAGGATGTTTGTGGTGTATAGGGTGCGCGGTCGCATCGGGCTTGCATTGGCGCGTGGTTCTTAGCCGGTGGCCAGCGGTTCTGCTCTAGCCAAAGTTGCCGGCCGTTGGGGGTCGGGTCGTGCCCGACTCAAGGGGTGTTTGGGGTGGGGGAAGGAGAGGCGGGGAGGGATGAAGGAAGGGAGAAGGAAGGAGGGAGGAAGGGGAAGGTTTCCTGTGGTTGCTTAGCGTCCGACGCTGACGCCGGAGCAGTGCAGGCCGGGGCCGCCGATCCAGGCCTTGACGGGCCCTACGTTGAATTCTTCGTAGTAGATGCCGTTGCAGTCGGGGGCGTCGTTGGTTTGGGTCAGGTCATCGAGGCGATCGATGCTGGCGCCGGTGCAGGATCGGCTGCCGTCGGTCCAGATGGTGACGGGGCCGAAGGTTTCTTCGTAGTACCAGAAGCCGTTGCACTTGGGCGGGGCGTCGGTGCCGGTGCAGTCGTCGCTGCCGGCGACGCGGTCGCAGGCGATTGCGATTGCGTTTTGGACCGGTGCGAGTTCAGGGCTGCTCCAGATAGGGGGGCCGGTGGCGGGGCCGGGCGGGCAGTAGTACACGGTGTAGTGGGTGTTCTTGACCGTGTATTCTTTGCTGGTGGGTTCGGCGTTGCCGAGGCAACCCCAGAGTTCTCGGCACTTGGGTGCGATGTGGGCGTTGCCGGCCCAGATGTCCGTGTGGCAAATGGCGGCGGTTGCGTACTGGGGTTCGGGTCCGTAGCCGTGGTCGGCGCTGGCGCCGGGTAGGAGCAACATGGCGCCGAGGAGGAGGCCGATGCTGAGGATGGATGTGTTTGTGTTCATGGTTTCACCTTACTGAGGGGGGTCGCCGCAGCGGTATTCGCGCACGGTGATGGGGTAGGTGGCGTAGTAGTGCCAGTAGCCGCCCCAGAGGCAGTCGTACAGCTTGATGCTGATCATGGAGCAGTCGTCTTCGACGAAGGTGCCGGGCACGACGCTGCAGGGTTTGGCTGCGTAGCTGCTGCTGGTGGGGTCGGCGGCGAAGCATTGGTAGAGGTAAATGTCGCTGTTGCCGGCGCTGGCCTTCTTGACGTAGCTGCCGCCGGTGATGCAGTCCGAGAGTTTGACGTAGAGGTCGCAGTCGCGGGTTTCGAGGCGGGCGTTGGCGTAGTCAACGTACTTCGAGGGGCATGGGCGTGCGGCGGCGCTGGTTTGGTTGGGCGGGTTGCCGTCGCAGGTGTAGACTTCTACGGTGACGGGGCCCACGGTTTTGCGGGTCCAGTGGCCGCCCCAGATGCAGGACATGTAGTCGAGTGTCACGGTGACGTGGCAGCTGGCTTCGACGGTGGCGGGGCCGTAGGTGTTGGGCTTGCAGAGGTTTTTGACGTCGGGGTCGGCGCGAAGCGCGGGGGCGCAGTCGGGGCCGATGACGCGCACGTTGCCGACGGTGACTTCGATGGATCCATCGATGGGGTCGGTGCAGGCAACGAGGGGGTTGGCGACGTAGACGTCGTAGCGGCAGGTGCCCCAGCCGTGGCCTTGTACGTCCACGATGGGCGTGAGGGCGCCTTCGTTGGGGTTGGGGCATTGGGGCGGGTACGGGCCGCATTCGCGGATGCACTGGACGAAGGGATCTTGGGCTTCGGTTTCGTTGTGGACGTCGCAGTGGTAGTAGCGGTAGGTTACGAGGCCGTATTCCTCAGTGTGCCAGTGGCCGTTCCAGACGCAGTCGTACGTCTTGTGGTTGATGGTGACGTGGCAGTCGGAGGCGATGACGATGCTGCTCATTCCGAAGGCGTGCGAGGCAGGCTTGCAGGCGCGGGTGGGGTCGGGCAGGCTTGGGCCGCACTGCTGGATGCAGGTCGGGAAGGGGTCTGCCATGTCGGAGGATGCGGTGGTGAAGTCGAGTTCGGGGTAGCAGTAGCCGGCGCTGACTTCGTTGTTGGCAACGTAGGCGCCTGCGCGGTCGTCTTCAAAGCCGTCGAGGTTCCATTTGCAGATGCGGTAGGTGTCGACGAAGTGTGCTTCGACGCTGCAGTCGGGTTTGATTTCGGCTTGTCCAAGCACGCCCATGTCGAGGAAGATGCCGCAGGGGTTGGCTGGGGCGGCAGAGAGGCTTCCGCCGCCGCCGTTGGGGTCGCGGCAGTAGTATTCCACGACGGTGATGGGGCCGACGTTGTGTTCGCGCTTGCCGACGGCGCCTCCGAGGCAAATGATGCCTTCGTTAAGGGTGATCGTGACGTGGCAGTTGCTTTCGACGGTGACGCGGTTGACACCGAAGGCGCCGCTCATTTCGTAGGTGCGGGGCGCGCAACCGGAGCTGATCGGGGGGGTGTCTGGGCCGCGGCAGGTGATGAGGCGCACGGTGTGTTTGCCGATGTTGCGCTCAGAGCTGGAGGTGGATGGCGGGGCACAGGGTGTTGTATCGACAATCACCAAGTAACTACAGTTGTGGCGTTGGCTCACGGAGACAATGACGCCTCCTTGGGTCCATTCCGCGCAGCCACCCGGGGGTTCGGGTTCTGCACTGACAGGCATAGCGAGGCCGGCGACCATGAATATGGCGACCAGCGAAAACGTGAAGGCACGCATCGTGCGACCACAATAGGCCCGACACTTCATGGGTGGCCTGCGGACCCTGATTAGCCATAAGATTGATATTCAAAGCGCTCCGGCTGAAGGATCTTCTAGAGCGTATCTCGGGTTCTTTGCAAAAATCACTAGATGTGTTTGCAAAATTTATGGTAACAAAACCTGTTGGATTTCTAAAAACAAAATCCGATGTAGGCATTTCAACACTCATAATTCACAGCCCGGCGAGGTTGACGGGTTGTGGATAATCCATGCTGGGGCACTGGGACCTTTTCCCGATTTTTGGCCCTCCATCGCAATGGCGCGGCTCCCAGGAGCAAAAAGGGATGTTCATTCAAGGCATGGGCGCGAAATCCGAGGGGCCTTGCGGGTTCGGCGCGATCGAGATTGCGATGCTTCCGTTCCTCACCGGACCCCTTGGCGCCCTGAACAGAAGCCCGGGGGTGAAGTTGCCGAAAGGGAGGGAAGGAGACGGAGAAGGAAGGATGCGGTGGGCCATCGATTCTGGATGGTGCAATCCTAGAGAGGCGGCCCGGGGTTGAAGTGGCACTCCCATTTCCAGACCGTCACGTATGCAGTGTCGATGGCGGTCTTCTGGTAGGAGCCCGTGAATCCGATGGGGCAGTTGTATTTGCCCACGTACACGTCCTTGTGACCAGGTTCGGGGACCACGGCATCCACGGCGTCTTCGTCCACGACGACGCGGAGGGTACAGGAGCGCGTCCACCAGATTTCCACGACGCCGGCATCCACGATAGGCTGGCGGTCGTAGCACTCGGGCGGGTCAGGCTCGGCGGCGCCGGCAGGGACCAGGGTCAAAAGAAACAGGCTTGCGACAAGGATTGTACGCATGTGTGGCGCCACGTGCGGCGACACTTGAACCCGACGCGGGGGTTCTGTCCTATCCAAAAGGACGGGTACAAAAAGAACGAACTGGGACGAGGAAGGGAAAAGGAAGAGTGATGGTGGCGCAGTAGGCCGAAATCGGCCTTCGGCTTCGCTTAGGCTTTCGCCTTGCGCTCGGCCTTCAGAGCCTGCGCGTATGACCTTCGCAAACGAAGGCCACAGTTCCAGGCTCTTCGGCTTCGCTTAGGCTTTCGCCTTGCGCTCGGCCTTCAGAGCC
>JBFIHX010000007.1:0-157467 GCA_041601615.1 Thermoplasmatota archaeon
CGAGATACGCTTTGATGTACGAGGTTCCAGTCGAGGTCATTGGTCGTCACTTCCGATTCGACGCCCCAAAGACCCACTGCCATGATACGGACCACCCACCCATTACCCCCCGGATAACCAGGGGGTAACTCGGATTACCCCGGAGGGACCGCCGGCCTGCGGCCGACGATCCAACTCATGCAATCAAAGCAAGCCAACAGCGTCTGCGTACTCCGCATTGAGCACGCTCTGCCCAGCGGCGCCTCGCAGCGTGTTGTGCCCGAGCACCCAGAACCGCACCCATTCTCCGGAGGGTCGGATGCGGCCGACGGTGACGCTCATGCCGTTTTCTCGGTCTCGATCAAGGCGTGGCTGGGGCCGGTCGGCGCGTGGGTCGACGTGGATGGGCTGGGCGGGCGCCATGGGGAGCCCGGCGACCTCGGGGGGTCCTCGAAATTCCTCGAACGCGGCCGTGATCTCCTGGATGCTGGCGGCGCGGGTGAGTCGGGCATGGACGGATTCGAGGTGGCCTTCGCGCACGGGGACGCGGGCGCAGGTGGCGTGGACGCGGAAGGCGGCAGGTGTGCCTGAAGTGCCGAGGGTGCGTTGCGGTTCGGTTTCCAGTTTGTCCTCTTCGCCGCCGATGTAGGGTATGACGTTGTCGAGGATGTCGAGGCTGGGAACTCCGGGGTGTCCGGCGCCGCTGAGTCCTTGGAAGGTGGTGACGTGGACTTCTTCGAGGCCGAAAGCTCGGTGCAGTGGCGCCAGGGCGAGGGTGAGGACGATGCCGGAGCAGTTTCCATTGGCGACCACGAAGCCGCGTCGCCCTTCCACGAGTTCGAGGTGCTCGGGGTTGACTTCGGGGATGAGTAGGGGCACGTCGGGGGCCATGCGAAGGTCCTTGGCGTTGGTGAAGACCGCTTTGCCGGTGTCTGCCATGGCGCGTTCGATGGGTCCTGCTTCGTTGCCAGGCAGGGCGCTGAAGACCACGCGGATGTCGTTGCGGTTGGCGATGTCTTCGACGGATTCGAGCACGAGGCCGGCGGCGTGCGTGGGCATTTCGCCGTCGAGTCGCCATGGCGTGGCTTCGCCGTAGGGTCGGCCTTGGTTGCGTGCGCTTGCGGCCACGGCGCGAAGTTCGAGTCGGGGGTGTCCGTCGAGCAATTGTACGAATCGTTGGCCGACGGTGCCGGTGGCGCCGAGGACCGCGCAGCCGATTTTGTCGGGGGTTTCGGGGTTCATGGGGTGCCTCCGAGGAAGGCGTCGTGGATGCCGCGTAGGGCTTCGTTGCGTTGGTGGGTTTGGACGATGAAGTCGATGGCGATGTCGCTGGCGCCGAGGCTGATCATTTCGATGTTGACGCCTCGGCTTCCGACGGCATCGAGGATGCGAGCGGCACTGCCGGGGGTCTCTCCGAGTCCTCGTCCGACGACGCAGACGAGGCTGCGTTCGCGCATGGCTTCGATGCTCTGCACGACGCCTCCGACGAGGGGTTCGAGGGCCTTGTGGGCTCGTTCCATGTCGGTGTCTTCCAGCAGCAACGCGAAGGTGGCTTGGCTGGTGCTGAGGTTGAGGATGTTGATGCCGGCGGCGGCCAGAGGATCGAACACTTGTTTGGCGACTCCGGGTGTGTAGGCCATGCCGGGGCCGTTGAGGCGGAGGATGCCGAGGTTGCCTTTGCTGGCGCAGCTTCGCACCATGCGGGGTGCTTTGCCCACTTGGGCACGGATGACGGTGCCGGGGGCGTCGGGGGCATCGAGGCTGCGGATATGGATGGGGACGCCGTGGGGTTCGAGGGGTTCCACGGCGCGGGGGTGCAGCACTTTGGCGCCGAAGTGGGCAAGTTCTGCGGCTTCGTCGTAGCCGAGTTCCGGCACCAGAACGGCGTCGGGGATGGCGCGGGGGTCGCTCGTGAGGAATCCGGGCACGTCTTTCCAGAGTTCGACGGCTTCGGCGCCCATGGAGACGGCTAGAAGACTTGCTACGTAGTCGCTGCCGCCGCGCCCGAAGAGGCTTGGGTGGCCTCGTTCGTCCACGCCGTAGTAGCCGGTGACCACGGGGATGCGGCCGGCTTCGAGGTGGGGTTCGAGCCGCTCGGGGACGAGGTTTGCCATGGCGTACAGATCGGGGCGGGCGTTGCGGAAGGGGCCGAGGGTGCGAACTCCTGCGTGTTCGGCGTCGAGGGCGACGGCGTCGCGGCCTGCGAGTCGGATGCCGGCGGCGACGAGGGGGGCGGCGAGTCGTTCGCCGAAGCTCTCGACGAGGTCGCAAAGCCTCGGCGTGGTTTCTTGGGTGTAGGCGATGCCGTACAGGAGCCGTTCGAGGTGTTCGAGGGCGATGCGCAGAGCGTATTGGGCGGCTTCGTCGTCGGGGGCGAGGGTCTTGAGGGTCTGGAGGTGGCGTTGGCGCAGTTCGTCGAGGACCACGAACACCTGTTTTTCGTCGTCGGCGACCCGGAAGGGAGCGGCGGCCAGGAGGTCCGTGACACCGGCCATGGCGCTGGTGACGACCACGTGCGGCTCGGCTTCGGCGGCAACAATCCGGGCGACGTTGCGGATGGCGTCGGCGTCGGCCACGGCGGCCCCGCCGAATTTCATGATGCGTGTCATGCGTGTCCCTCCTGGCGTGCTTGCAAGAGGAGGTCGGCGAGTACGAGCATGACGGCGGCTTCGATGACGGGGACTGCGCGCACGGCGATGCAGGGGTCGTGGCGGCCTTTGAGTTCGAGGGTCGCGGCTGCGCCGGTGTCCACGTCGACGGTTTGTTGGGGTTGGAAGATGCTGCTTGTGGGTTTGATGGCAACTCGGCCCCAGAGTGGGGCGCCAGTGGTGCGGCCGCCGAGAATGCCTCCGGCGTGGTTGGTTGTGGGAACGATGGCGATCTCGGAGTTTGTGCCTGCGCCGGGCTCCAGTGGGTCGTTGTGTTCGGATCCGGTCATCCGTGCGGCGGCAAATCCCTCGCCAAATTCGACGCCTTTGACGGCGGGAACTGCAAACAGCATGTGGGAAAGGAGGCTTTCGACGGAGTCAAAGAACGGGTCGCCGAGCGCCACGGGAATTCCTTCGGCGCGCCAGGCGACGGTGCCGCCGATGGAGTCTTTGGCGGCCCGGGCGGCTTGGATGCGTTCGACCATGGCGGCTTCCTTGTCGACGTGCGAGGTGTGGACTGGGCTGGCGCGGGCGTCGTGCATGGCTTGCACGGTGGGTGTGTTCGGGTTGGTGGGGCCTTCGAGTGCGCCGACACTGTGTAGGTGTGCTCCGACGCGGATGCCGGCGGCTTGCAACAAGGGTGCTACGAGGGCTGCGGCGGCGACGAGTCCTGCGGTGAGTCGTCCGCTTGCGTGTCCGCCGCCTCGAAGGTCGGCAAATCCGTGGCTCCAGGCGCGGTTGACCCAGTCGGCGTGGCCGGGGCGGGGCTTTCGAAGGACTTCGGAGTAGTCGCGGCTGCGTACGTCTTCGTTGCCGATCCAGATGAGCAGCGGCGCGCCGGTGGTGTGGCCATCGTGGACGCCCGATTGGATGTGCGGGGTGTCGGGTTCGTTGCGGGCACTGACGAGGGGGCCGGTGCCGGGGCGACGGCGGTCGAGGGCCGCTTGGATTGCTTCCATGTGGACGGGCAGGCCGGGTGGAACGCCGTCAAGCAGGATGCCGATGCCGTGGCCGTGGGACTCGCCGAGGATGTGGATGCGTAGGCGGCGGCCGAAGCTGTTCATGCTGCCTCCGTGAGCTGGGCAAGATCGGCGTGGAAGTTGGGGTAGCTGATGGCGACACATTCGGGGTCGGTGACGGTGACGGGGCCGTTGGCAACGAGCCCGGCGATGCAGAATGCCATGTGGATGCGGTGGTCGTCGTAGCCGTGGATTTTGGCGCCGCGCAGCTCTCCGGAGGCGCCGTGGACGATGAGGCCGTCGGGTTGTTCTTGGACGCGGATGCCGAGTTTGGTGAGTCCCTTGGCCATGGCGGTGATGCGGTCGCTTTCTTTGTGGCGCAGGGCGGCCCCTCCGGTGAAGGTGGTTGTGCCTTCGGCGCACGCGGCGAGCACGGCGAGGGCGGGGAACAGGTCGGGGGTTGCGGATACATCGACGCTGCCGGGGGAGACGAGGCTGTCTCCGGTGACAGTGGATCCTCGGACGTGGGCGCCAAAGTCGCGGATGATGTCGAGTATGCCGCGGTCGCCTTGGGGGCTGTCGGCGCGCAGGCCTTCGACGGTGACGGTGCCTCCGGTGATGGCCGCGGCAACAAAGGGGAATGCGGCGCCGGACCAGTCGGCTTCCACAGTGTATTCAGTGGCACTGACGGTTTGGTTGCCGGGGATTTGGTACGTGTCATCGTGGGCGTGGATTTGAATGCCGAAGGCGGCGGCGACTTCGCGTGTTACGTCGAGGTAGGGGCGGCTGCTGACGGGGGGTGTCATGCGAAGCTCGGAGTGGCTGGCCAAAAAGGGCAGGGAAAGCAGGAGGGCGCTTGCGTATTGGCTGCTGACTTGGGCAGGTAGCGTGTAGGTGCCGGGTTCGATTGGTCCCGTGATGGTGATGGGGAGTCGGTCCGTGCCGTCTACTTTGGCGCCGCCCTTTGCTAGTGCTTCGAGCAAGGGCGCGTTGGGGCGCTGGCGAAGGCTTTGGTCGCCGTCGAAGCTGCTGGCGCCGGGCATGCGGGCCGCGAGTCCGAGCAGGAGCCGCAAACTGGTGCCGCTGTTTTGGCAGTGGACGGAGGCGGGGGTCCATGACGCGGGGGCAAACGTAACGGAGTCGCCGTGGTCCTCCATGTGGGCTCCAAGTTGTTGCAGGCACGCAAGCGTCGTGTCTGTGTCGGAGGCTCGCAGCGGGGCATGGACCGCTGCGCGGTCGTTCGTGTGCGCCGCCAAGAGGTAGGCGCGGTGCGTCATGCTCTTGCTGCTGGGCGCCCGGACGGTGCCGATTGCGATCCCGGGGCGGCTTGTGAACACGGCGTGTTCACTTCTTTGCATCACGTGATCGCCTCTTGTGCGCGGGTCCATTGCCATATTCCGCCGACGACCTCGGGCAGCTTGGATTTGGATGAAAACAAGGCGGCGACGGCGGGCCCGGTGCCACTGAGGCCGGCTCCGAGCGCTCCTGCTTCGAGGGCGACTTTGGCTGGTTCGGCTGTGACGGGGAGTCCGTGGGCGGCGTAGAATTCGGTGAAGGCTGCACCGTTGAGGGTCATGGCGCCCGGGATGTTGCCGTCGATGAGGAGGCGTTCTGCTTCTTCGATTTTGGGCCGCAGTATCGATGCATCGAGGTCGCGCAGGTCGTCTTTGGGAATGGTTGCCTCGGGCACCCAGACGGCGACGTGCCAAGGTTCGATGGGGAGGGTGTCTAGGACCAGCATCGCGGGGTTGTCGGTGCGGTGGCAGCCGCCGCGTACGGTGGCGACTTGGTCATCGAAGGCGCCGGTGAGGGTGACCCCTGCGTCGCGGGAGCATTGCACGGCGAGCACTTCGAGTTCGATGTTGCTGAGTTCCACGTCGGCGTCCTCGGCTGCGGCGCGAAGGAGGGCCGCGGCGGCTCCGCTGCTGGTTTTGAGGCCTTTGCTGGCGGGCCATGTGGATTCGGTGGTGGCGACAGCTCCGGCGCGGTCGATGCGTTCGCGCATGCGTGCAAAGCAGGCTTGGGCAAGTGCGTCGTCGATGGGGCTTTTCCAGGAGAGGCCTGGTTCGGTGGTCCACATCCAGTCGGCACGGACTCCGGCTTGGACTGCGAGGCTGCTGCCGTGGCCGTTGGCGGTGGCGTTGAGGATGGTGACGGCGCCAAACGCGGAGCCTTCGCTCATGCGAGGGCTGCCTCCATGGCGGCGCGGTCGGGGGCGTCTCCGGTCCAGTAAGTGTAGGCGTCGACGGCTTGCTCGAGCAGGAATTTTTTGCCATCTACGACCGTGGCACCGGCTTGGGCGGCGGCTGTTTGGAAGGGTGTTGGGCCGTGGCCGTAGACCAGTTCGAGGGCGAGTTTGGCTCCCTCGAAGGCTTCGACGGGCAGCACGGTTTCGTCGTCGGGGTCCATGCCCAGCGTTGTTGCTTGCACCCAGGCGGCGGGGCGTAGGTCGGCGCGTTCGGCCCAGGGCACGAACTCGATTCCGGGCGCGGCTGCTGGGGGGTTGCGGGCGCATACCATCACGTTGAATCCGGCTTGCTTGGCGGCGTATTGGATGGCGCGGGAGGCTCCGCCGGCTCCGAGCACGGCGACGGTGTCCCCGGGTGCGAGGTGGGCTTCGAGGATGCGCTTTGCGGCTGTTGCGTCGGTGTTGGTGGATTCGGCGCGGCCGTGTCGGAAGCGGATGCAGTTGGCAGCTCCGATGGCTTGGACGGCTTCGTCTCCTTGGGTGACCATGGCGGCGTGGGTTTTCAGGGGGCTGGTGACGCTGGCGCCGTGGAGGCCGATGCGGTCGGAGATGGTTTGGACGAGGCGCATGGCGGGGAGGCTGTCGGGTACGACGAGGGCGCCGTATCGTTCGGGCCGGCCAGCGGCGCGCAGGGCGGCGTTGTGGATGCGTGGGCTGAGGCTGTGGCGCACGGGGTCTCCGAGGACGGCAAGCCAGGGGCTGTTTTTGGGGCGTCGGGCGAGGTCGTGGGCTTCGAGTCCCCAGTGCGTGAAGGTGGCTTGGATGTCTGCCAGTGCGGGTTGTCCGCTGATGGCGGGTGGGGCGCCGGGTGCGTGTCCGTAGGAGGCGTGGTTGCCCGCCACGGCCAAGAGGGCGCGAACGCTGGCGTCGGCGTTGCCGTAGGGTGCGATGCAGGGTTTGCCGTTGCGTTCGAGGTGGCGTTGGGTGAGTTCGAGGGCGCGCAGCACGTCGGGTAGGGCGCCGGAGGGGTAGGCGATTTTATCGAGGAGGCCGTCGAGGTCTTGCATGGATTGCAGCCGACGTAGGCCTTCTTCGCGGTGGGGGGCTGCGGCGAATCGGTGGTCGCTGAGGATGATGTCGACGCCTTCTTCGGCAAGCACGCGGCGCACGGCGCCCACGGCTTCGTGGTCGTTTTCTAGGTCTACGGCGGCAAATCCGGCGCGGGCTGCGGCGACGAGCAGGCTGACTCGGACTTCTTCTGTGCCCTCGAATCCTCCTCCTTGGCGCTTGGGGCGGAGGGTGGCCAGCAGTTTGGCGCCGGTTCGTTCGGCGGCGTCGAGCACTTGCACGAGGTCGTCTACGGCGGCATCTTCGCTGGGTGCGTCGGTCCACCAGGCGTCGAGGCGGATTTCCACGAGATCGGCGAGGCCGGCGCACGAGGGGATGGCGGCTGCGGCGGCTGCGGCGGTGGGGACGTGGAGGGTGGCGATGCACAGGTGTCCGGTCATGCTAGCGCTCCGTGAGGGCTTCTTGGACGGGCATTCCGAAGTGGCGGGCGGCGGTTTCGAAGTGCACGAGGATGCGGTCGCCGACCTGCAATTCGGTGATGGAGGTGGCGGTCTGGCCTGGGCGCACGAGGCGGATGGTCTCGGCGGTTTGGAGCACCATGTGGCCGGTGCGTCCATCGTCGCTGGTCCAGCCGAGGAGTGTATGGGGTCTGCGTTCGATTTTGGCGCGGCCCACGGTCAGTTCACGGCGGGTTCCGTTTGCTGCGACGGCGGTGACGCGGGTTCCGGCTTGCACTTCGCTCAGGTACTGGGTTTTGCCGTCGGCTAGGAGCACGTAGGCGTGGACGGCGCCGGCGTTGACGCGGAAGGGGCGGGTTGCGACGTATTCGGACTCGATGGTTTCTGCGTGGACCAAGCAAAAGCTCCGGGCGGTGCTGCCGACCAGAATGCCTTCGCCGTTGGAAAACAAGCTGGTGGTGTCGATGCAGACGCGGTCGCCGGGGCCTGCGTCTTCGAGGCGCGTGATGGTTGCTTCTTCGAGGTACGGCCGGTCGGGCGCTGCGTCCGTGGAATCGTCGGGACGGGGGCCTCGTGCGCGAAGGAGTCGGTCCGTTTCTAGAATGTCGGCTGCGGAGGAGGGGCGAAGCACGACGCCGTGCACGCCTACTTCGAGGGTGTCTCGAAACAGCACGGCTTCGGTGGGGGACGCGGCGAGTGCATACAGGGTGCCGGGCCGGTTGCGGCGGGCGGCGATGAGGTTTTCGAGCGGGATGATGGTCCAGTCCGTGGCGTCGATGATGACGATGCCCTCTGCTTTGGCGGCGGCGGTTTGGTCCTGGGCGCTGTTCATGGCCATAACGCGAACGGTTTGATTGCCGACGGTCATGGGCAGTGCTTCGATGATTGCTTCGCAGCCTACTTGTGCGGCAGCGGCGCGCAGCGGGTCGGCTTTGGTCGCTGGCAGTCCGCGCACGTCGATCCAGAGGGGGATGCGGCCGGTCATGGGGTTCACGGGAAGATGCGGGCGATGTCCTGGACGGCGGCGGCGGGGTCGTCTTGCTGGAAGACGTTGCGGCCGATGCTGACGCCGGCGGCTCCTGCTTTTTTGGCGCCGCGAAGGTCGTTCAGGAGTTCCTCGAAGCTGTCGCGTTTGGGGCCGCCGGCGACGATGACGGGCACGCCTGCGCCTTCGACGACGGGGCGGAAGGACTCGGGGCTGCCGGTGTAGGGTACTTTGACCACGTCGGCTCCGAGCTCTGCGCCGAGGCGGGCGGCGTGGGCGACAAGCACGGGGTCGAAGGGGTTGTCGATGCTGGGGCCGCGAGGATACACCATGGCGATGTGGGGCATGCCCCAGTCGTTGCAGAGGGTGCTGACGCGGCCGAGGCTTTCGATCATGTGGCTTTCGGTGGCAGCACCCAGGTTGCAGTGGGTGGAGACGCCGTCGAATCCGAGTTTCAGTGCTTCTTCCACGGTGGCGACTAGGCGTTTGTCGTTGGGGTCGGGTGCCACGTCGGTGCTTGCGGATAGATGCAATAGCAGGCCCAGGTCGTTGGCGTGGGGAGCAAGGTGACGCACCAGACCCTTGTGCACCGTGACACACGTTGCGCCAGCCGCGACTGCTGCGAGGGTAGCAGCGGGGTTGATGATGCCGGGGGCGGGCCCGATGCTGATGCCGTGGTCCATGGGCACCATGCGGAAATGCCCAGAGGAGCTTTGCAGCCGTGCCATTCGGATGGGGTTCGCGGCCATGGGTGGCCCGGGCACAGACTGTCGATATTTATGCCCTGTTCACCACAATTGGCATCCATTGTGCAAATCTGCAAAGCGATTAAGTACGCATCTGTGCAATGGGGCGTCCATGTGGCAGGTCCTTATCGATCATTTCCGGCGCTATCCGGCCCAGGAACGCGTCGTCCGACTCATGATCGATCACGGCTTGCATATCCGAGAAATGAAGATCCACGCAGGCAGCGTCGAAGTGGCAGACACTGCTGTTGCCCGCGCCGCGAACGTGGACCGCCGCATCGTGCGAAGCACCGTGGAAACCATCCTCGAAAATCCGAGCTTGGAGCGCGTCTTCACTCGGTTCTTGCCCACCCTTGACCTCAAGCTCGTCGCGCCCGAGATCGGCTGCGGCGTCATCGAGATCATTCCCACCAACGCCAGCCAACCCGGCATCCTGTCGGGTGTCAGCCAGGTCATCGCCAATGCCGGACTCAGCATCCGGCAAGCCATCGTTGAGGACCCCGACTTCACAGATCAGCCGCGCTTGTTCGTGGTCACGGAGGAGCGAGTTCCTGGCGAAATGATTCAGGTGTTGCAGGACGTTTCAGGAGTGCGCGGCGTCACCGTGTACTAGTCGGGCGCACCGTTCGCCAAGGTTTGGCCATTCCTTCATCTGCTTGAGCCCGTGCGACCGTTATGCAGTCTTGGCTGACCATCCTTCTCATCGTGCTCGTTCTGGCGTTCCTACTTGGGGGCATTGGGTGGTTTCTCGCAGGCATCCTTCGCATCATCCTCATTGTGGTCCTGATTGTGCTCGCCATCGGCCTCGTTGCCCGATTGCTTCGGGCGGTTTGACCCGTCGAAGCCGCCGGACCCAAACTCGCTTCGACGCCGGCGGCACCTTGAACCCCATTCGCTCCGTCCATGCTCTGTGCGCACCCCGCACCAGGTTCGCAACCGCTACTACCTCATCGTCTTGCTCTACAACCTCAGCGCCAGCCTCATCTGGGGCGTCAATACCCTCTTTTTGCTCAACGCAGGCCTGGACTTGTTCGAGACCTTCGTAGCAAATGCGTTCTTCACTGCAGGCCAAGTACTGTTTGAGATTCCCACCGGTGTTGCCGCGGACACGGTGGGACGCAGGTTTTCCTTCCTCGCCAGCACCATCGTTCTTGCCATCGGCACCCTTGCCTATGTGGGACTTGCCGAGATTCACGCCGGCCTCATTCCGTTTGCCGCCGCCAGCGTCGTGCTCGGACTTGGATTCACCTTCTACTCGGGCGCCGTGGAAGCCTGGGTCGTGGACGCCCTGCACGCAGTCGGAGACGACGACACGGAGACCGTATTTGCACGCGGAGGCCAATTGTTCGGCGTCAGCCTACTCGTCGGCACCGTCGGCGGCGGATTTCTTGGCCAACTCGACCTCTCCTACCCCTACCTACTGCGCACGGTGCTCCTGGTGCTGCTGTTCGGAGTCGCCTGGTGGGGCATGCACGACAGCGGCTTCGAGCGCCGACCCTTCCGATGGCAAAAAGTACCCCAAGAAATGCGCCGCATCGTCAGCTCCAGCCTCGAACATGGCCTGCGCAACCCCCCCGTGCGCCTCGTGATGTTCATGTCCGTGCTGCACATGGGGTTCCTGATGTGGGGCTGGTATGCCTGGCAACCCTACTTCCTAGACCTGCTCGGCCAGAATCTCATTTGGGTCGCAGGACTCATCGCCGCAGGTCTCGGGCTCGTGATGATCATCGGCGGCCAAATCGCCGCCTGGATCGGTGGGCGGTACCGTCGCAGCACCATCATCGCCGTGGCCGCCACTATCTTCAGCCTCGGTATGGTGGGAACAGGCCTCTCCGGATCGTTCTGGCCCGCCGTGGCGTCCTTTTTTGTCGGCATGACCGCATTTTCTGTCTCCAGCCCCATCCGCAGCGCTGCCCTACACGCCTGCATTCCAAGCGAGACCCGCGCCACGGTCGTAAGCTTCGACGGCCTCATGGGCAGCGCAGGCGGCGTCGCGAGCCAACCCGCGCTGGGTGCCTACGCACGCGCCGTCGGCATCGGGCCCGGATACATCCTAGGAGGCATCGCAACGGCCCCCGTGGTTCTGCTGGCGCTCGGACTGAGGCGATACAAGAAAGCAGACCGAAGAGGGACCAAAACAGAACCCCTACCGCTCACACCTTAGGGACTGAATGCGCCCCTAGTGCTACGCGAGGCCGGCCGGTCCGCCCGTTCAGGCCCGCTCCCCTGCGACACCGCGATAAACTCGGGCCGACTAGGACCACTCGTGAACCTTGGGGACGTGCGCAGGCTCTCCGCCATGAACATCGCCCTCACAGCCCTCCTCCTCTTGTGGCTGGTCATGCTGAATCTGCACGCAGCCAGCCTCTTCGAATGGCGCTGGCCCCGCGAGGCGCTGACCCTCTTTCCACTCGCCGCCTGGATGTGGGTCGGCGTCGGCCTACTGATCGTCGTCATCACCAGCACCGCCCTCATCGTCCACGGCGTACAACAAGCACCCACCGACTTTGCCCGCGGCAGCGTCCGACAAGTACAGTGCCAAGAATGCAAAGCCGTCTTCTTCATCCACGACACCGGCCACCGACCCCTCACACACATTTGCCCTAGCTGCAAGGCACTCGGTGTCTACGACGGCACCGCCCCACCCGTCGGCACGCCACCCATTCCCAAGAAGCCCCGCGAACTCGTGCGGCTTGATTTGACCTGCCAGTCCTGCAAGCACGGCTTCCACGTCACAGACACCGGCGTGCGCCCGCTACGCGTGCAGTGTCCCAAGTGTGAATCCGTCGGGAAAATTCAATGAGCGAAATCGCCAACCCACGCTTTGCCTTTGGCAAAAACTGGAGCCGATACGCACAAGCCGTCGAAGAAGCCCACCTCGACGCGGCGACCCATTCCCTCCAACAAATGCTGGAAAGCGAGAACCTGCAAGGCCAATCCTTTCTGGACATTGGCTGCGGCAGCGGCTTATTCTCCGTCGTTGCCGCACGACTCGGAGCCCAAGTTCGCGCCTTCGACTACGACACGGACTCCGTCGAGACCACCCGCGCACTCTGGAACCGCTTCGGCCCCAGCAAGGCTCCGCTCCACCTGGAACAAGGCGACGTATTGGATGCGGCATACATGGAACGCCTCGGCACCCACGACATCGTCTACTCCTGGGGCGTTCTGCACCACACCGGCGCCATGTGGGACGCCATGAACCACGCCGCCGCCCGCGTCAGGCCCGGCGGGACTCTGTTCATTGCCCTCTACAACCATCAACCCTTCTGGAGCAGCTTCTGGAAGGTCACCAAGCGCACCTACTGCCGCGCCCCCCGGCCAGTCCAAGCCGCCATGTACGGCACCTACACCATCCAACAAACCGTGCGCGGATTCCTGGTGGATGTACTGCGCGGCCGCAACCCCCGCACACGCTACAAAGTCGGCATGCGCGGCATAACCATCCACCGCGACCGACTCGACTGGCTCGGCGGATACCCCTTTGAAGTCGCAACACCCGGCCAAGTGTTGCAATGGGCCGACGAACACGGATTCGATCTCGTTCGCTCCGAACTGGTGGGCCGGCGGCTGGGCTGCAACCAATATGTGTTCAGAAACAGGGCGAATGAGGCCTGAGGGAGCCGTCTGACCCATCGGGCACATACCTGGCGCCCGCCTTAGCACTCGAAGATCAAACTTCGGCCATCATTCCAACGTCGCATGGCGCTGGCGCATGCCAGCCTCCGTCTCGCCAAGGCGCTCCATGAGCATGGCGATGACGCCGTCAAAAAACAGCCACGCGGCGGTCTCGAAGACAGTGCCGAGCGGGGCGTACTTGGCGCGCTCACCGTTGCCAGACCCAGGAACAAGGGGAATGGCAACGTGCGAGAGCCGGGCGACCTCACTGTCGGCATGGGCCGTGACCGCCACCACATGCGCGCCCTGCTTGCGGCCCAGTTCCGCGGTCATCACGACCGGGTAGGTGGTTCCGCTGCCGCTCACACACACGACCACGTCGTCGTTCTGTACCGGCGCCGTGATGGTCTCGCCCACCACGTACGTCTGGTAGCCTAGGTGCATGAGCCGCACTGCGAAGGCCCTGGCCACGAAGCTGGACCTGCCGCGACCGTAGACGAACACGCGCCGCGCCGGCTCAAGGACATCCAAGAACTGGCGCAGTGCGGCATCAGGCACATCCAGGGCTTCCCTGGTGGCTGCGTGGATCCAGTCGAGTGGTTCGCGCAGATCCATGCGGTGCTTCACTCCTTGGCGTTGCGAAGCAGCGGCACGCCGTTGCGGTTGTAGGCGACTTCCTTGCCGTCAGGGACCTTGAAGACGAGGCTGAAGCCTTCCTTCTTGGTCTTGGAGAAGTAGTACCGCTCCTCCTTCTTGTAGAGCTTGTAGATCTCAGGCACATCCGACGGCGTCTGGTCGATGCCGTAGACGCGGGGCACACTCACTTGCTTGCGGCCAGAGTCGTCCGTTTGGGTGACCTCGGGAATCATGTTCTCGCAGAGGTCGCCGAGGGTGTGGCCGCGCCAGCCTTTGTGCTGAATGCAGAACTTCGCCTTCTCGCGGGCGTACTTCTTGCACGGCTCCAAGGTCTTCGTCAAGGCCTCGCAGGGGCGCTTGCGGGCAGCCTCCTCGGCCTTGCGCTTCTCTTCCTCGACGCGCTTGCGCTCGGCTTCGGCGTCCGCCTCGGCCTTCTTGATTGCCGCTTCCTCTTCTCGGACGCGCTTCTCTTCCTCTGCGATCTTCTTGCGCTCCTCGTCGCGTTTGCGCTTCTCTTCGGCCTCTTGGGCCTCGCGCATTTCGCGTGCGATGCGAGCGTCGCGGCGCTCCTTGACACGGTCGAAAACGATGTTCATGTACATCGCATCGTGCTCAAGAATCGGACTCGTGGAGATGATGGTGGCGCTGATGTTGTGCTCGAGGAGCACCTCACACAGTGGCTCGAACTTCAGGTCGCCCTTCTTGATCGGCAGGCGGTAGCGAGCGTTGCCATTCTCGTAGTGGATGCCCGTGAAGTGGACCAAGTGGTGCTTGATGCCCAGCGTTGCCAGGCGCTCGAAGACACCCAGGAAATCCTCCGGGTTTTGCAAAATGCCGTTGCCGCGAGCGTGGATGTGGGCAAAGTCCACGACGGGCACAATGCCCTTGACGCGGCTGCATACGTCCAACACCTCGTCGAGGGAGCCAAACACGTTGCGCTTGCCCATCACCTCGACGCCAAGGCGGGGTTTCCAGCCTTCGCGCACGAAGACATTGCGGATGTTGCGCAAGTTCTCGACCACACGATTGGCAGTCTCCTCCTTGCTCATCTCGCCGTAAAAACCCGGGTGAATGACCACGGTCTCAGCACCCATCAAGTGGGCAAGTCGTCCCGTGGCGAGGATTTTCTGCGCAGACATCTCAATGTTGCGCTCGTCGCCGGCCAGATTGATGTAGTACGGCGCCTTGACGTGCAACTCAATGCCCGCCTCCTCGGCCGTCTCACGCACCTTGATGGCGTCCTCCTCTGTCATCCGGATACCCCGGACAAACTGGACTTCCATCGCGTCCAACTCTAGGTTGCGCGTGTAGATGATGCCGTCTCGCACCGTACGTCCCTTGCATGAAAGCGGTATACCCGCAGGTCCGAACTGGATCATATGCGCCCCGAAGCGGGGCCGGCGAAGGTAGGTACCCTATAAAACGGCCGGGACGGGGCAAGCGACGCCGGGCAATCCGCCCGAGGGGCCAAAACGCCCATTTTGAACCAGTCTTCAAAGGCAATGGCCTTATGTGGCCGTTTTCTTGAAGGAGTCATAATGTCGACCCGAGTGGATTCCCTCCGGAACACGCTCGACCACCTCGCGCTGGACACCCGAGCCAGTGAGGACCGTCGCTACCTAGTGTCCATGCTCCGGCGCCTGGGCTATAGCGACGCCGAGATCGAGGCTGAAATGGGCTCCCCTGTGAGCACGGGTTCGGAGGCCCGCGTCATCGAGGTGGAGTACGAGGGCCCCGTTGCTGGGACCCCGCGCTCCGCCGCCGGCCGCGAAACCACGTTCCAGGTGGCCCAACCCGGCGACGATGGCCTGACGTTCCGGCTCTCCGGCGACGACGGCCCCGCAGGCGCTGGCATCGAGGAAGTGCACGCAGCAGACCTCAGTGGCGTCGAATCGGACTTGGGCGACTGGGGCGACGACTTCGAGCAGGGCGAACGCGACGACTTTACGAGCGTCGAAGGCGATGCGCCTGATGATTTTGGACCCAGCAGCACCGAGGACGGCGCTTTCACCTTCAACGATGGAGAGGACGAGGACGAAGAACTCGTGGAGTTCCGCGCCGTCGAGCGTCCAGATGTTGCGGTTGCGGCAGGCTGGCACGAAGCCGGCGACGCCGAAGCTGCTGGTTGGACCGAGGACACCACTCCCGAGTGGAATCCCGAAGCAACCGATGATCAGGCCGCTTCTGCTTGGGACACCGCAGCCAATGCGACCCACGAGGAAACCGACGCCTGGAATACCCCGGCGGATGATTCTGCCTGGGATACAGCACCCGCCGCCTCCGAGTGGGACACCGCCGAGGAGACATCGGCGTGGACCGAAGCCGAAACGGTCGAGGAAACCGCATGGCCCGAGGCAGAGCCAGATGCGAACCTGGATGAACAGGCCGCCTGGGCCGAAACTGAGCTGCCCGAAGCTACGCAAGCCTCAGAAGAAGCCGAGGAATGGGTGGACGCTGATGCCCCCGGCACCACTGCACCGACCACCACCGAGCCATGGCCCGAGCCAGAAGCCATGCCGGAACCGGAACCCGCGGCGACCGAAGCGTACCACCACGGCGACTACGCCCTGTACACGCGCGAAGTGCAATTGAGCACCGGCCGCAAGCAACGCATCTTCTTCTTTGCCAAGAACGAGCCCCAGAGCGGCGACCCGTGTCCGCTTCCCGATGGCTACGAAGTCATCGAGAACGAGAAAACCGGCCTGCCGTTCCTGCGGCGCCAACGCTGAAGACAAGATCGGGGAACTTCATGGCCGAAACGGGCGTCCGGGACATCCTTCGGGAGTCGCTGCCGCTTCTACTCGGCATGGCCATGCTGGAAGTCATCGCAGGCTCGTTTCTGGGCCGCATGGAAACCAGCCTTGAACGGTTGCCTGGCTTGCTTGCACTGGTTCCTGCCGTGCTCGCCATGCGCGGCAACATCAGCACCAGCATGGGCAGCCGCCTCGGCACCCTGACCCGGTTCGGATTGATTCCCCGCGACCGCTGGGTCAGCCCCCTCGTCTGGCACAATGTCACCGCGTCGTTGGTGCTGGGCGTGGTGCTCGCCTTTGTCGCCGCCGCCCTTGCCCACATTGTCACCGTCGCAGCCGGCCTCCCCTCCGCAGGCATCCTACGCTTGGGCGCCATCGCCGTTTCCGCCGGCCTCCTATCAGGAGTCGTCATGGGAGGCGTCGCAATCGTCACAATGCGCATCGCGTTCCGGCGCGGCCTTGACTTGGACAACGTCGCCGGCCCCGTGCTGATGACCATGAGCGACGTGTTCACGCTTCTGAGCCTATTTGCCATGGCGCTCCTGTTCGGAGGTGCCTGATGGAAGCAAACGTCCCGGCGCACGCAACCTGGAAAACCATCACCCTCCACTCCCTGCCGGTGCTTGGCGGCGCCGTGCTCATTGGCGTCCTTTCCGGGCAAATCCTCGTCCACTTCCAGGACCGCCTCTTCGACATCCCTGTCCTGCTCGCCCTCATCCCCGCCGTAAACGGCATCGGCGGCAACGTCGGCAGTGTGCTCGGCTCCCGCGTCGCCTCCGGCCTCCACTTGGGCGGCCTCTGGAGCAACAACGCCCGCGGCTTCAAACGCGACATCCTCGCCAGCCTCGTGCTCGCCGCCGCCACCTTCGCATTCCTGGGCGCATTCGCCCGACTCGCAGCCCCCTTCTTGGGCATCCGAATTACACTGGGCCTCGGGGAAATCGTCCTCGTGACCCTGCTGGCCGGCCTTGGCTTGATGCTCGTCATGGTCGTCCTCGTCATCCTCGTCGGGATGCTCAGCCACCGCTACGGCTGGGACCCCGACAACGTCGTCGTACCCGTGCTCACCACAGCCGGCGACACCCTCGGCATCGTCTTTCTCCTGCTTTCTGCGGGGGCCATCGGCCTATGAGACTCTGGAAAAAACGCACCATCGACACGTACGAAGAAGTGGAGTACGAACCGCTCAACGTCCTTGAAATCCTCAAGGAAATGAAAGACCTGAGCGAACTCGCCACCGACCTCGCCTACAGCGCCCTCGTCCTCGATTCCGACCCGATCGGCGAGGAAGTAGAAGCGATTGCCAAGCGCATGGACTGGCTCAAGTACCAACTTCGACTGACCGCAAGCCTCGGTGTCCGCACCAAGGAGGAAGCCGAGCAAGTCGCCGGCATTCTCCAAGTAGCAGACGCAAGCGAGCACATCGCCAACGCGGCCAGCGACATGATCGAACTCCTGGATGCCAACGTAAAACTGCGCCCCTTCCTGGGCAAAGTCTTCGAGGAAGCAGACGACCGCGTGGGCACCGTCAAGGTCGCCCCCGACTGCCGCCTCGTCGACCGCAGCCTCGGTGACCTGCGCATGGAGTCCGAAAACGGCGTCCGGGTCTTGGCGATCCGCCGTGGCAAACGCTGGATCTGCGACGCGGACGCATCAAGCATCATCCGCGCCGACGACACCCTGCTGATCCGCGGCCAACGCGAGGGCGCCGAGCACCTCAAACGGTTCATCGCCGGCCAGGAGGAAATCCTATGAGCACCACCGCCACCTCAGCATCCACTGAGGCCAGTTCCTCCAAAGCCGCATCGCGCAAGGAACGCATCGAAGAGCTGCTGCTGGAGATGAAGGATACCAGCGAATTGATGGTGGATCTTGCCTACTCCGCCGTGTTCTACCACAGCCAGAGCATTGCCAAGGAAGTTGCAGAACTCGAAGAAGACGTGGGCGAACACCTCACCCAACTCCAGCGCCTCACCCTCGAAGCCGTCGAAGCCGGCACCCTGCCCGTGGACACCGCCCTCGTGCTCATCCGTGTCGCCCAAGGCGCCGAAGTCATCGCCAACAGCGCCCTGGAGATCGCCGACGTGGTCCTTCGCGACGTGGAACTCCACCCGGTGCTCGCCGAAGCGATCCGCACCAGCGATTCCACCATCACCAAGGCGACCATCCACGCCGAAAGCGAGTTCGCCGGCAAAACGCTACGCCAAGCCGAATTCGAAACCGAGACCGGCATGCGCGTGCTCGCCGTCAAACGCCACGCACGCTGGCAAAGCGGCGTCGAAGGCGACTTCCGACTCGAATCCAACGACTTGCTCATCGCCACCGGACCCCAAGAAGCAGAACACGAATTCCTGCATCGCTGCGACCCGCACCACGAAGACTAACCTGGCGCTGCCCCCAGCCCCGACTGGCCCGAAATGCTCAGAAGCTAGCTAGTCGACTAGGATGTCCATCGTCTCGATGCCCTGCACCGACAGGACCTCACGAAGCTCGCGCCGATGCACTGCACCCCGGTAGCCCTGAGGAGGCCGCACGCCAAACTTGCGATACGCTGCGCGCTTGGCATCCATGCTTGGCTGCGGCAAGATCAATGCACCGACCTTCGTGCCGCCGCCACCCAGCCGCGACATGAGCTGGATGACCGCCTCGTCCACAGTCTCCAAGTCCGTGAGCAAAATCACACCCATTTGGCTGCCCGCCATGCCGCGAAGCACGCGCTGCAGCCGCACCGCAAGAGGCTCAGGATCCGGATCCTTCCTCGCCTGACTTAGAGGGCGCCGATCCGCCAAGCGCTGGAACGCCTCCTGAACTTCAATGGGGAGCACCCTGGAGCGCGACGGGCGCACTTCCTCCACGACGCGAGACTCGTCAAACGCCACGAGTCCAATCTGGTGGTTGCGTCGCGCCGCCTCCTCGATGATCTCCGACGCCGCCTCCAGCGCCGCATCCAAATTGCGCTTGCCACCCTGCACGAGCCGCATGCTTGCCCCCGCATCCACGAGAATCAACCCCACATTCAGGCTCTCATTCTTGACATCCCGCACCATCATGCGCTGCGTCGTACTCATGCGCTTCCAGTCCACGTCCTTCATCCGGTCACCCGGCATGTAGTCACGCAAACTCTCGTGCTCCACGTCCCGAAACAAATGTACCAACGCACGCGGAGCACCATCCGGGAACGCAGACCGAGCCGTCAGCATACTGCGAAGCTGCAGCGCCGGAAGCCCAGGCCGCACCTCCACCCAGTCCTCCAGTTTGTAGATTCGCGAATGCTCCCACAAGCCAACTTCATCGCGCATCAACACCTCAACACCGGCAAACGCTTGCTTGCCGCGCCGCTGCGCTCGGGCCTTGAAATCCACAATCCGCGGCTGCTTGAGCACAATCGAGGAACCCGTTTCAAACCCCGGAACCGGCGCCTCCCGAAGCCGCACTACGAGCCCCTCGGGCCAACTGCAACCGCTGGCGTCCAGCCGCACGCGAAGCACATCGCCTTGGATCACCTCCGAAGCACTGAGCTGACGCTTCACATCAAAACGCGCCATGGCAATGCGCCGTCGCGTGCGCGAACGCCCAGCAATCAACAACGAAAACAGAAACACACTGAACATCAACGTCACCACGGCAGCCGCGCCAAAGTACCAACGAAACGCGCTGGTGATGGCGGCGGCAACGCTGACCATGAATGCAAAAAACAGGAGTGCAGCCAGCCCCGCAAGGAGTGCCGCGGCCCACGTTGGATGCAACGGCGTCGAATCCACCAAATCCATGTGCTCGGCGTGATCACTTGCCGGCGGCGGATTCAAGTCGGGACGCGGTGGCTTGGCCACTCGCTTTGCACCCTTGCGAGCCTTCCTTCCCGCGCCGGCGTCGGCATCGTCCAGGGACTCGAACTCGACGACTTCCTCGTCCCCTTCGCTCCCCTCGGCCTCTGAGACCCCAAAGGCCTCCACATCGTTCATGTCAGCCGCCCTTGACCACGAGGCGCGGCTTCGGAACGTGCTTCAACACATCATCCAGAATGTTGCGCGTCGTCTTGCCACGCGCTTCCGCATCCACACGAAGCAAAATGCGGTGGCCAAGCACACGAGGCGCCACATAGGCAACATCATCCGGGACACAGTAAGGCCTGCCGTTGATGAGTGCATACGCCTGCGCCGCCCGGAGCATTTGTTCCATGCTGCGAGGCGAAGCACCCACTCGAACATCCGGGTGCTCCCGGGTCTTGGCGGCGATGCGCTGCAAATACCGCACCGTCTCGCCACCCATGTGGATCTTGCGCGCAATGTCCTGGCCCTGGCGCACCGCATCCACGCGAAGCCTCTGCTGGTTCTCCTCCAATTTCTTGTCCGCCAGTTTCAGTTGCAACATCTTCTCTTCCTCCTCGGCCGACAAGTAGTGCATCTGAGCTCGAATGATGAAGCGATCCAACTGCGCCTCGGGCAACCGGAAGACACCCTCGTTGTCAATGGGATTCATGGTCGCGACCACCATGAACGGCCGGTCCAATTTCACGGTCCGGCCCTCAATTGTGACCTGCTTTTCCTCCATGGTCTCCAGCATCGCAGACTGGGTCTTGGGCGGGGCGCGGTTGATTTCGTCCGCCAGCATCAAATTGGTGAACACCGGACCCTTACGCAGCACAAATTCGTGCTTTTCCTGGTCGTAAATGAAGTGGCCCGTGATGTCCATCGGCATCAAATCCTGGGTAAACTGGACCCGGTGGAAATCCATGCCTAGCGTCTGGCTGAACACTTTCGCAAGCGTCGTCTTGGCCGTACCCGGGACACCTTCCAGGAGAACGTGCCCCTGCGCAAGAAGCGCGATCATCAAATCCGTGACAACCTCACGGTAGCCAATGATGTACTGCCCCACAACGCTCTGGAAGTGCTCGTGGTTCCGCTTGAAACGAGCGAGGTCCTGCGCCTCCACTTGGTAGCCATTCGCCATGCGCATAGGAGGAGTCTTCTCGGGGGGTTATAGGGTTTCTACATGCTTCGTGCAAGTTTGATTCGCGCAATTCAAGTCCAATTCAACCATGTTCCAGCATGGCCAGCCGGCAAAAAGACACATTGAATCGAGCGTTGCAGGAGCCCTTTGGGCGCATGCAGCTCGCAGCCGGCATGATGGCCTCGGCGCTTTTGATTCTCATGGGAACTCTCATGGGCGAACCTGTGCCGTTGAAACTCGGCGCAGGAATTGCAGGCCTTGTGCTGATTGGAATTTGGATCAATGCCCGTGCTCGTCGCGTACATGGTTCGAGCCCCTGAGTTTCAGGGACCCGAATTGCTAAGTACAGCAACGAAGCATGTACTTCGTATGCAGGCTTACGAGTTCTTCGGCGCGTCCGACGATGCGGATGTAGAGTATCGCCTCGCACACAAACTCCTAGGCGCCCGCAGCGACCTAGACCGCCGTGTTCTGGGTGCGCTCGTGGGCCGACCACAACGATTCCTAGAACTGAAACGAGTCCTGGATGGGCGCGCGGATGCCAATCTTACCCAAAGCCTAGCGCGCCTCCACCGCGACGGCCTCGTACAATCTCGCCTCCAAGCGCGGAAAGCCCCCGCGATCAAGGTCCACGAACTGACCCAACTCGGTGGCCTCGTCGTGTTCCACATCGCCGAAATGAGCACCGCCCACACCTCCGCCCAAGCACTACTTCGCGGCCAAGCCGCAGCGGAAGCATGATTGCAGGTCGCCCCCGCGACTACCGCGACGTAATCCATCCAAGGCGGCTCGATACCCGCGTATTTCTCGTCGCGAACACACAACCGTGCATTGATTTGCGCGACGCCGCCGCCCGTCCAACGGGCCGCGACTACCGCATTACGGACCTAGGCGCGTGGAGAGACCAGGCAGTGCCACCCTCCTGGGTGCTCGCCGCGATCCTCTGCCCAGGAGACGACACCCAAGAACTAGTACATTGGTTGGCGACCCAGAATGGCGACGCAGAGCGAGTCGTATTCTTCATGCACCCGGACACGGACCCAGTAGCGGCTCTCGAAGCATGGTACGGTGCGGGCCACGGCGACCCCGTCGTTCACGAGGCAGCAACTTGGATAGACCTCGCAAGACCCCTTGGCCAATTTGTCAACGACTTGATCTACCTAGATGCAGTCGGTCAGGGCTGGCCACTGTAATTGAGGTCGCTCAATGATGCAGCGCCCCCGCACCCCTGAAATCCCCCTTCCCTCTGCGCCGCCTCAATGCCTGTCCTGACCCTGGAAGACGGAGCCGCCGCGAATGCATTCCGTGGCAAGCGTGTTCTGTTGCGCGTGGATTTCAACGTCCCGCTGCGCAAGGGCCGGGTCCAGGACGATTTGCGCATCACGGCAGCACTCCCGACGGTGCGGTTCCTGCAATTGGCGGGCGCCCGCGTAGTGCTCGTATCGCATTTGGGCCGACCCAAGGGCCAACGCGTACCCGAAATGAGCCTCGAACCGGTCGCCAAGCACATGACCAAGGTGCTCGGGGTGCCCTGTGGCTTCGTTCATGAAACCGTGGGCCCGAACGCAACCTCGGCTGTAGCGGCACTCAAGGACGGCGAGGTGCTGTTGTTGGAAAACGTGCGATTCCATGTGGAAGAGACAGACGGCAACGAGGAGTTTGCGCGCCGCCTCGCCAACCTTGCGGATGTGTTCGTCAATGACGCCTTTGGCACCGCCCACCGCGCCCATGCCAGCACCACGCTGGTTGCCGAGCACTTGCCAAGCTATGCGGGGCTTTTGATTGCCAAGGAGCTTGCGGCCCTCGGTGGAGCGCTCGCCGAACCCGCTCGCCCGTTCACAGCGATTCTTGGCGGCGCGAAGGTCAGCGACAAAATCGCCGTCATCGAAGCCCTCCTGGAGAAGGCGGACCGAATCATCATCGGCGGCGGCATGGCGTTCACGTTCCTGCGTGCCCAGGGCCATGAGGTCGGCCGCAGCATCGTGGAGGAAGACCGCCTGGACCTTGCCCGCGATTTTCTGGCCCGCGCCGAGGCCAAGGGCGTCGAGGTGTTCTTGCCGGAGGATGTGGAGGAGGCCGATCGATTCGACGAGAAGGCCGACCACCGCGCCGTGAAGGTCGGACATCAAGCCAAGGACTGGATGGGGCTCGACATTGGCCCTCTCACAATCACACGCTTTGCTGAGGCGGTGCGCACGAGCCAAACCGTGCTCTGGAACGGCCCGATGGGTGTGTTTGAGTGGGACGCGTTCCGATTCGGGACCAAAGCGATTGCCGACGCGCTCGTGCAGTGCCCTGGCGCGACCGTGGTGGGAGGTGGCGATTCAGCGGCCGCGGCGCGAAAGTTTGGGATCGCCGACAAGGTGACCCATGTCAGCACCGGCGGCGGGGCAAGTCTGGAGTTCTTGGAGGGCAAGATTTTGCCTGGAATCGAAGCGCTGGAACGGGCGGCTCGGCGCACGACGCCTTCCTCGTAACAGGGTCATCGGAGCGCAGCGACGGTGGCCCCTGGGGCCCGCAGGGGCAAAGCCCCGCGTTGGAGTTCCGGGAGGGCAAGATTTTGCCTGGAATCGAAGCGCGGGAACGGGCGGCATTGCGCTTGACAACCTCGGCGTAGGCGGCTTGCCGCTCACTTGTGGTAGTCAGGCCCGAGCATGGCGCCGAGCATGTTGGTCTCTTTTTTCAGGTCCCCAAAAGTGTACCAATTCTTTTCGAGCCCCTTGGCGACGTGTGCTGCGGCGACCACGGCCAGTCCTGCGAGCGGGTCTGGGACGACGGTGGCGGCAAACAGCAGCCAGATGGTCACGTCTCGGTTGAACAAGAACGGAATGTAGAACGTGGTGGAGCCGCCCTTGGTTCGATTGCTCACGGGAACATCAAGGACGAGGGGTGCCGGCGCGAGCGTTGTGGCGCGAAGGAGCTTGAGTTCCTTTTGGACCATGTAGAGATCATGCTGAATCATGGACCAGCGGAAGTAGACGATGCTGAAGGCGGCAATTGCAGGAACGGCCACGGCTGCCCAGGCGGGCCAGTCGAGGACCCCTTGATGAGATGGTCGAACCACGGCCCCGACGGCGAGTGCCGCAATCCAGCCGACTTCCACCCAGCGATCAATGATGGTGTCCAGCAATCCACCCGCCAATGTTCCCGTTCCCGTGGCGCGGGCGACTTGGCCATCGCAGTGGTCCCAGAGCAAGCCAACAATCAACAGTCCGCCACCCAACCACGCGCTGTATGCAATGGGCGCAAGCGCGAGCACCGCCATACCTGCAATACTGATGGCCAGCGAGAGGAGACTCACTTGCGTCGGGGTTAGACCGATGCGCAAGAACACCCGCGTGAACGGCAGCGCCATGCGCGTCGTGATGTTGGCCACGAAGGATCGGTTCCAAATTCCTTCACTGTACAATTCTTTGAAGGGTTTGGGCTGGGCCACGTCCACGACGCGGGCCGGCGTGTTATGGCTGTTTTGGTCTTCCCCACCCGCTTCGCACCGATTCGGCTTACGACCGCATGACGCTCATCACGAACGTCCCCACGGCCAGCAGGCTCCCGATCGTCGCCGCAAGCACGGCCACGAGGCTGCTTGCGATGATGGTGGCGTTGAACCTGGGCTCGATGCCGGGAACAAGCGGCCAAGTGAGGGCTGCAAATAGGCCGATGAGCAGAATGGCCACGAGCGCAAGCGCGAATCCGATGCCCCTGCTGCGGCCTTGGCCAAAGTAGGAACCGAACAGGCCGGCAACGAGGAGGGTAAATCCGAATCCCAGGAGGACGGTCGAAAGGAAGATGCTGCCGAGCGCCATCAGAATTTGGTGCCCGTCAGGGTCTTGGTGTCCACGACGCCCTCGATGGAGCGGATTTTGTTGACGATGACGTGCCCGAGCGTGTCGAAGTCTGCGGCCTCCAATTTGGCAATGAGATCGTACTCACCGAAGAGGGGGTGCAGTTCCACAATTTCCGATACTTTCAGGAGCGTGTTGTACACGTCGTGCTCCTTTTGGGGAGCGGCGCTGATGAGGACGAATCCGACTGCCATGGGCGACGACCGTTTGTGTGGATGGGGGAGTCGTGGGCTTAAGCGTTCCGAGGATTCTGCGGGGTTTGGGCGTTGCGGGGAGCTGCTCAGGGGTAGCGATAGAGGGCAACGTGCACGTTCACGATGCCTTCGGCGGTCGCTTCGACGGTGTGGGTGCCGGCTTCGAGGAGGCCGCAATTGTGTTGCTTGCCGCGGCTGAGACCGTTGGTGCTGGCGCCTGCGCCGGCGACGATGGCTCCGCCCCCGCCGTAGCTGGAAACATGTTGGCAGCTTCCGAGGCTGCCGCCTGCCGAAAGGAAGGCGCCCGTCATGGGTTCAAACAGGAGCGTGTATTCGCCCGCCTCCAAGGCAAAGTCCAGGCTGCCTTCAAGAAGTCCGTCAGGGCCCAAGGTAACGTTGCGTGCGGCGACGCGGTACTTTGGCGCGAGGGGCATTCCGGGTCGGCCCGGTTGGCCAGGCTCGCCCGAGGTGCCGTTTTCGGCTGCAGCGGTTTCCTCCGTTTCCGGCTCGGTGTCCGGGTCCGCGGGTGCCGTGGGTTCTAGGTCCGCGTCGTGCGTAGGTTCGGTACCCTCGTCGGTGTTTGCACCGTTTTCGTCTTCGAGGCACCCACCAAGGGTTGTCAAAACCAGCAAGAACACAATCAATGTGCGCATGGGCACCGCGATTCGTAGGGGTTCTTGATGTTTTTGCTGGATTTCCAGTATTTACCAGGGGTGCATGATGCCTGCAGCGTCGCGGTGTCCGACACCAAATTCGGGAACGTGCGCAAGCGTTTCGCTGTCCAAGACCGGTCCTTCGACGCAGACGCGCAAGCCGTCGCCCACGGTGCAGGCGTCACAGATGCCCACGGCGCACTTCATGTAGCGCTCCAGAGAAGCTTGGCACGCAACACCCGCCGTTCGGCATTGGTCGACGACGCGCACCATCATGCCCTCGGGGCCGCAGGCGTAGACGGCATCGAAGCTGCCTTCGCCTAGTTCTGCGAGTCGCTGGGTCGTGTATCCGTCGAAGCCGAGCGTGCCGTCGTCGGTGCAGGGTTCGTAGTGGAGGCGGCCTTGTTCTTGGCGCTTGGAAAGGTACGGGTGGAGCAGGAGTAGATTCTCCGAGCGCGCTCCACTTACGACTGTGACTTCGTGGCCCTCTGCGTGTGCTTGGGCAGCGCCTCGCGCCATGGGTGCAATGCCGGTGCCGCCGCCGACGAAGCAGACGCGGCCAGGCTCGGCTGGGAGTTTGAAGCCCGTGCCGTAGGGGCCGCGCACACCGATGCGGTCGCCGGCGGCCAATTCGAGAAGCGCCTTGGTGCAGTCGCCCTTGGCTTCGACGGTGAGTGTCACGCGCCCGGCGGCGTCCGTGTAGCCCGTGCCCATGGGGACCTCGTCGACGCCCGGCACCCACACCATACAAAACGTTCCGGCCGGACTCGCGGCAATGGCGTCGTCGAAGAACCGAATGGTTGCGTGGCGCTCCGTTTCCCACTCCACCGATTCCAGGCGCGTGATGCGAGGACGTTCCAGGCCGTTTTGCACAAGGGGGCCCAGGCCGGCGGGGTCAAAAAAGCAGGCATCGGTCCAAGATCGTGGGGGAAGAACCGGCACCCAGCCTTATTCCCCTAGTGCAAGCGGTCCACGAGCGCCTCCGTGGCGCTCCGCTGCGCCCGGACCCGCACGTTGCGTTCTACCCCTACACCTCGGCCAAGAGCACGATTCGCATCCGTGATGGCCGGGTCCTGTTTCGTTTGAGTGACCACTTGCGCGATGCTCCCGACGCGGCGATTCGTGGGGTGGCGGGGGTGCTTTTGGTGCGGCTGTTTCGACTTCCGGATGGGCGGTTGGACAGGGATGAGGTGCGGGCGTATCGTTTGCATGTGGATTCGGACAAACTTCGGTCTCGTCGCCGGGAGACGGCGGGGGCGCGGGGGCGCAAGCACATGGATCCTATCGGGGATCATCGAAGTCTCTTGGAGTCGTTTCTGCGCGTTAGCATGGATATGAACCTCGCACTTCCAGATGCGCCGAAGTTGAGTTGGAGTCGCACGCGGAGCCGGCGGCGGTTTGGCCATCACGACGCGGACCATGGCGTCATCGTGCTTTCTCGGGTGCTCGACGACCCAAAGGTGCCGGAGTTTGTGCTTGATTTCGTGGTGTACCACGAGTTGCTGCACATTCTGCATCCGCCCTTGATGGGTTCAGGTGGCAAGCGGATGATTCACCATCGGGCGTTTCGCGAGGCGGAAGCGCGCTTCGGGCAGCGGGCGGAAGCGGAGGCGTGGCTGCAGCGGTTGGCTTCGGCGCGGCCCGTCAAGCGTGGTGTGCGGCGCCGGTAACGTCGGCAAGGGTCCGGACGTTTTCCTTTTCCATCCACGCCGTGAGGTCTTCTTCGATGGCCGAGAACACATCCCAGCCTTGGTGCATGACGGCGGTGCCGATTTGGAATGCTTGGGCGCCGGCCATGGCGTATTCGAGCACGTCGCGCGCTTCGTAGATGCCGCCGCTGGCGATGATGGGCACTTCGACTTTCTGGTAGAGGTCCCAGACCGCGCGTAAGGCGACCGGTTTTAGCGCCTTGCCGCTCAGACCGCCGACTTTGTTGCCAAGCACGGGGCGGCGCACGTCCGGTTCGATGGCGATCGCTTTGAGGGTGTTGGTGGCCACGAGTGCATCGCTGCCAGCCTCTTGGGCGGCGAGTGCGATGGCGGTGATGTCGCTGGTGTTGGGGGTGAGTTTGGTCCAGATGGGAACCTTGACTGCGTCCTTGACGGCCGCGACGACGCCATGCAAGACTTTGGGGTCGCTGCCGAGTTCCGAGCCGTAGCCTTTGGCGTGGGGGCAGCTTACGTTGAGTTCGATGGCGTGGACGCCGAGTGCTTCCATGTCTGCTGCGAGTCGTGCATATTCGGCGGCGTCGCCGCCAAACACGCTGCCGATGACGGTGGCGCCGGCTGCGAGGGCGGGTTCGATTTCCTCGCGAAAGTGCGCGACGCCGGGACCTGGCAATCCCATGGCGTTGAGGAGGCCGCCGGGTACTTCGACGACGGTGGGGTTGGGGTGTCCTGGCCGCGGTTTGGGCCCCATGGATTTGGTGACCACGGCGCCCACGCCTTCGCGCACGGCGCGGGCCATGCTGGCGCCTGTTTCGTCGAGCACACCGGAGGCCAGTAGGAGCGGGTTCTGGAGTTCTAGGCCAGTCAAGCGCGTGCGCAGGTCCACGGCGTTGGCGACGGGGGGCGGTGTTTCAAAGGTATGGCTTGCGTGCTCCTGGCCGGTTGGCTCGTGGCGGGTTTAATTCCAGACGAAGCAAACGGTGCGTGGTTTGCCTTGGACGTAGAGTTGGGCGCTGTTGGGGCCGGCGCACTGGCGTACTTCCACGGGTTGGTCGGCGGCTTCGGGCAGGATGACGAAGCACTTGCTGGCGGGTTGGCCGTTGATCCAGAGTTGGAAGCTTTCGTACTGGGAATGGCAGGGCCGGATTTCGACGGGGAATGCGGCTGTGTCCAGCGCGGTTGCGGGGTTGGCGGTTGCGGCGGGTGCCATGGCGAGGGCGGTCACGAGGGTTGCGAGGAAGAGGCCGAGCAAGCGTGGTGCGTGCATGGGCCCAAAATCATCGACGGGGTCATGATGCTTGTCTCGTGGACCGTTGGTAGCCAATCCGGGCGGTTGTGTGTGGAAGCGGCGGTTTAGACGCCGTGGGGCAGCGGGATGCAGGCGGTCTTGAGCACGTTGAGCACGATGATTTGGACGCCGTTGTCGGGGTGGTTGCAGCGGTCATTGACGACGACGGGTGGGCCGTTGGTGCCGATGCATGGGGTGACGGGGCTGTCGTTGACGTAGACGCGGACGCCGCGGGGGACGCAGGGGCGCACTTCCACTTCGGGCGGCGCGTCGGAGCTGGCGTCTTGAGGCGGCGGCACGAGGAAGACGCAGGGCCCGGTGGCCTTGCCGGAGAGGTACAGTTGCCAGCTTGGGTAGTGGGCGTTGCAGCGGGCGCGTAGTTCGATGGGGTTGGCGGCTTCGGTGGTGGAGCCGGGGCAGCACGGGGGGCATTCGCCGACGGTCACGAGCCGGAAGACGGTAAGTTCGTAGGTGCCGTCCGAGCAGGGCTGGGCGCGCAGCACGAGGGTGCACTCGGAGGGTGGCAGGGGTTCATTGAAGCGAAGGGCGAGGCCTCCGGGGCCTTCACAGCGCTCGACGGGCCAGGAGTGGTCGCTGCTGGTGGGTACGGAGCCGAGGGTGCCGGTGGGTTCGCAGCAGGGGCGGCAGGCGCCGGTTTGGATGTGTCCGGCCACGACGAGGTATCCGCCGCCGCCGGGGCAGTAGTACACTTCGACGAGTTTGATGCACCTGGTTGAGGCGGGACCTAGGTCGATTTGG
Organism: Thermoplasmatota archaeon; assembly: GCA_041601615.1. Classification (GTDB taxonomy): domain Archaea; phylum Thermoplasmatota; class E2; order JACPAO01; family JAHFTW01; genus JANQNI01. The sequence continues at coordinate 29,395 of JBFIHX010000007.1, forward strand.
TAAGCCAGTTCGTCGCATTGCTGGATGGGGTTCTCGAAGCCGCTCGTGGCGCGGGGCGGGTTGATGCAGCAGGGCGGGCAGTTGCCGATTCGCGTTCCGCCAAGGACAGTCACTTCGACGTTGGAGCCGTCGGGGCAGACGAGGATGCGCACGATGCGGATGCAAGGGGTGGGCGCCAGGGGGTCGACGACCATGACTGCGAGTTCTCCGCGGCCGCCGCATGCTTCGACGGGGAAGGGGCGGTCGCTGCCATCGAGGCTCGCGGCGCCGAGTTGGACGCATTGGCCAGCGACTTGGACGCCGCCGTCGCAGTGCCAAATGATGGGTGGTTGGCAGTCCTGGACGCGGTGGCCGTTGACGTCCATGGTCATGCCTTCGCCTTCGGGACAGGGGCCTGTTTGGATGTCCAGCGGGTTGGCGGTGGCGACGGGGGTTGCCACAAGCGTGGCTGCAAGTAGGATGCTTAGGGTAAGCAAAGCGAGTGTTCGCATACGGGGACTGGAAGGCGGGCGCCGCATGAGTGTTGGCCGGCGGTTCTGGATTATCCAGACACGGATGGGTGCCTCAAGGGGGGGGGCTGGGGTCAAGTGGGCAAAGCGTGCACGAGTCTTGCTCGGCCAAGCATCGACGAGGTGCCTTGGGCCTAGTCGTAGCAGCGGATGATTTGGACGGCCAGCACCCAAACCGCGTTGCCGCCGCCAGCGCAGGGCTCTTCGTGGTAGATGCGGGTGTGCGGTTCGCCGCCGATGCACTCATCCACCGGCCCGGCCACCACATGCAGGCCCCAGGAGCGACATTCGCCGACCTCTACTTCGGGCCCGGCGCTGGCGACGGGGAGGGTCAGGAGTACGAAGATGGCGGCGGCCGCGAGGGCAAAAATGCGCATCAGATTGGCATGAACTAGCGGCTATTAGGTTGAGACAGGTGACAAATGGGAAACCACGCGACAATCACGGCATCGTGCGCACCGGAGGTGCCGGGAGTCAACTAGCCGTAGAACCTCGCTCGCCCCCGCCAATCCACTAGGCACCCAGAAGGTGCCGTGCGATGACAAGCCGCTGAATCTCGCTCGTACCTTCGAAGATTCCAAACGAAGGGCCCTCCGCGCCCTTCGCAACCCCGGGAGCGCGGCACTCGCTCCGCTCGGCCCCGCCGCTCCACTAACCGCCCAGTAGGTGCCGCGCAATGACAAGCCGCTGAATCTCGCTCGTACCTTCAAATATTTCGAAGATTTTGATGTCGCGCATGTACCGTTCCACGTTGTAGTCGGTTGTGTAGCCGTTGCCACCATGGATCTGTACACCCTCGATTGTGGCCTTCATCGCCATTTCGCTGGCAAACAACTTGGCGCGGCTGGCGGCGTGCGTGACGGGCTTGCCTTGGTCCTTGAGCCATGCCGCCTTGAGGTACATGTTGCGGCTTGCTTCAACATGGACGTCCATGTCCGCTAGTTTCCACTGAATCGCCTGGTTGGCCGCGATCGGCTTGCCAAATTGGTGCCGCTCCTTGGCGTACGCGATGCTGTCTTCCATGGCGGCGCGAGCGATGCCGGTGCTTCCAGCGGCGGCCATGATGCGGCCCGTGTCCAGGGTGCTCATGGCGACTTTGAAGCCGTCGCCCTCGCGCCCGAGCAAGTTTTCGGCGGGAACGTGCAAGTTCTCAAAGAAGAGTTGATTGGTGTAAGAGGCGTTGAGCCCTAGTTTGTGCTCGTTGCGGCCCACCGTGAATCCTTTGCTCTTGGTATCCACCACGAATGCCGATACGCCGCGTGCGTCCGTCGTTGCGGGGTCCGTTCGAGCAAACAGGATGCAGGTGTCTGCCACCGCCCCGTTGCTGATGAACATCTTCTGGCCATCGATGATGTACTCGTCGCCTTCGCGCCGTGCGGTGGTTTTGAGGCTGCCCGCGTCGCTTCCCGCTTCGGGTTCCGTCAGGGCGTAGCAGCCAAGTTTCTTGCCGCTGGCAATGTCTGGAAGCCATTGCTGTTTTTGCTGCTCGTTGCCCCAGTGCAAAATCGGACTGACCGTGAGGCTGGAGCAAGCGCCGAAAATGACCGAGTGGCTAGCGCAGGCCCAAGCGAGTTCTTCGGCCACCAGTGCAAAACTGATGTAATCCGCGCCCGGGCCGCCGTATTTTTCGGGCACCGTGATGCCCAGCAAGCCCAGTTCTCCCATGCGCTTCGTGGTCGCCTCGGGAAACGAATGCTCGCGGTCGTGCGTGCGCGCCACGGGCTTGATTTCGGTTTCGGCAAACTCGTGCACCATGTCCCGGATCATCTGCTGCGACTCGGAGAGGGCGAACTCCATGCAGCGCTGCCATGCGGGCTCGACTTTAGAACGGCGTCGTCACGGCCCGGCGAGCACTGGGAATTCCGCGCCGTCTTAGTTTGTGCCGGCAATCGGCCAAAGTCCGCCAAAATAGGGATATACGGGAACGTCTCGGCTCAACCATGGTCCTCCGAACGATTGACGCCTACTGCGCCCGCTGCAAAGACCCGACGCGGCACGAGGTCGCCCAAAACGACCCCGGCAGCGCACTTTGTTTGACGTGCGGCACCGTGCAGCCCTTGGTCTCTCCTGTGGAAGGCTAGATGGGCGCACGCAGACTCACCATTGCGGCGGTCCTTCTAGGCGCCTTCAGCCTCCTCACGGCAGTGTTTGCAGCGCCCGTGGTGCTCAATGTTGCGTTCCAACCAGACAGCACCACCAATCTACCAGGTGGAATTCTTGTGGTGGAAATCCTCGACGGCAATCGACCGATCAGCGGAGCCAACGTCTCCATCTCCGCCGTGGATGGTTCGTGGACCGAAACGTGCAGCACGGACAGCTACGGTCTATGCGCCTTTGATCCCCTCCCCGGTGCCAAGGGAACCGTCACGGCCGGCAATGCCACTCGCGCTTTCTTCTTGCCCCAGAGCCAGTTTGGGCGCTGGGACCGCAACCTTGGCGAGGACGACGAAGGCGCACCGATTGGCCTTGGCCCCGTCGATGCGCTGCCCTCGGCCCTCGTGCTTGTGGCCAGTCTCTTCGGGTTTGCGGCTGCCATTTCCATGTGGAAGCGTGCCTCAGCTCGGCTCGCCTTGCTTGGCGTCGGCTTGAGCCTCTTGGCACACTTGTGGGTGTTCCTGCCCATGGGGTTGGCCATTGCTGGATTTGCCGGCTACGCCCTCGTCAAGGATGCGGCGCAGTTTGGAACCGTGCCGCTGGATGACGTGGACACGGACGAGGAAGAAGAATAACCATGAGCCAGCCGGCTCGTCAAAACCAGGCCTTCAGGGGCTCGATGAGCATTGGCCCTTGCGCGTGGCTGTCTCCAACCGCCTTGTCCACCGCGTGGCCGTCCAAAACCTCCTTGGCCGGGCGAGCCAGATCTTCCCAGCCATCAGAGCGGGTCAGCCACCTCGACGCTTCTTCGGGCTCCAGCACTACAGGCATCCGATTGTGCAGACCCGCCATGAACTGATTCGGAAGACAGGTGAGAATGCTTGCCACAGGTGCAGCCGGAGAACCTCCCACAAGGCCGGCAAACAACAATGGCGATTCGTCCGTGCGCGTGATCCAAAATGGCGTTTTTGCGGCGCCTGATCCTGTCCATTCGTAGAAACCAGTGGCTGGAATGACGCAATGGTCGCGGCCCCAGTGCGATGCCCACATGGGACTGGTTTGCGCCGACTCGATGCGAGCATTGAACACCGGCTTGCCGCCAGGGCCCGGAAAACCCCACTTGGCGACCTCGACTTGAAGCCTGGCGCCGCCCCCTGCTCCGTCCGCCGTGGCTACGACGATGGGTTGCGTGGGTGCAATGTTGTAGCGCGACTCCACCGCGAGACCTTCTTGCGGCACGGAGCCGATGGTCCGCTCATACCAAGCACGCATCGGCCCGGAGAAGATGTACCCGAAGCGTCCGCACATGTGACGGCCATGGGCAGCGAGAGTATTGGAACCACGCGGCCCAGCATCGGCGATTATGCGAAGGTGACCGCGCCGACAACGCGCTGCGGCTTGTTGTCCACATGCCACATGACTCCTTGCTCGCCGGGCGCGTACACGAGGCCCTTTTGCAAAACACCCGTCACTTGCGCATCCTGGCCCGCCGCGGGTGCCGCTTCGTCGAGGCGAACAGGAACGAACTGCATGCCCGTGCCCACATGGACAACACTACCGGCATCCAAGGGCTGCTTGCTGTACGGACTGCGGCGCAGCTGGAATGTCACTTTCTCGCCGGTTTTTTTGGCCACGAGCGGCGCGTCGCTGGGTGCAAGAACCATGCCTCGATCCAGCATGTCCGCCTTGGTGTTGCGAAGAGCAAGCCCCACGCGGTCGCCGGGGACAGCTTGGGGCACGTCCACGTCGTGGCACTGAATGCTGCGCACCGGGCAAATCACCTTGTCGGGCCAGGCGTACAAAGTGTCGCCCTTGTGCAGCGTGCCCTTCTTGACGACTCCGAGAATCACGGCGCCGACACCTTTGACATCGAAATGGTGGTCGATCGGCACAACCACCGCAGCGTCAGTCTCGGTGCGCTCTGGCGCTTCGGCCAAATGGGCACGAACGCGAGGCCAGTCTTCCTCAGTCAGCAAGAGCCACGATTCGAGGTGGGTGCCCTTGAGAAGCGGCGCCACTTGCTCGGGTTGAAGGTAGTCTTGGAGCACAATCACGCCGTGTTTGATGCCGGCAGCGTCGGCGGCAAGAATCTGTTCGCCCATGGCCGCATCCATTTTCGGAATGACCAGAACCGCCGCGTCAACGCCCGTTACGGTGTAGCTCAGGCACTTGAGTTGGTCCGGGTAGCGCGCCGGCACGAGCACCGTAACGTCGCGGCCGGCCTCCTTGAAGTCGTGCAAATGAATGTCGCTCTGGGTCCCTACCTTGCCGAGTTCACGGCGGGCTTCCAGGTTGCCTAGCAATGCAACGGTGAGACCGGGCACGGGCGCGCCACCGGGGCCGGATACATATTCGTTGGCAGGGCCGTGGCTCCGGCTAGCCTTGGGCTCCGTAGGCGCGCCAGACCTCATTCATGGCGTTCTGCGTATTCACGAAAAGGATGATGATGAACACCAATGCAGTCACAGCCACAAGGGCACCGAGGATGGGAATCCCGCTGATGATGGCACTACAGTAGTAGAAAATCAGGAAAAACAACATCGTCCCCGCGGCAATGGGCGTGCGCCCGATGCGAGTCTGGGCCTGTGCCGTAGTTTTCCAGAGCCGGTCCATCCCGATGATGTGCAGGATGGCGGCCACGAGTTGGATGATGCCTCCGATCGCGATGATCACAAGAGCCGCCAACACTTGCGTGATGAATTCCTCCATTTGCTCGTCCGAAAGATCGGAGCCTTCGGATTCCATGACCAAATCAAGATAGGGAACAAACGCCATCAGGCCACCAATGAAGAGGATGACGCTCGCGACGGCCCCCAGAATGACATAGAGGCGCAAGGGTTTGCCCACATTCGCATCCTCCTGGAAGGCGTCCATTTCCGCGCCTGCTTTCCAGTGCCACACGAGGCCGTAGATGCCGAAGGTGACGACATACAGCAGAAAATTGATGCCGGGGCTACGAATCTTTCCCGGTTTCGCGCCCGACGCCGATCCAGTCATGGCGGCAGCAGGCGCTTGCGGCGCACCATAGGGATTGTGTTCGGGTGAAAGGCCGCCCGATGGCCAGGGATTCGGTGCCTGTGCTCCTGCGGGAGGCGCTGCAGGGATGGCCGAATCGGTGGGTGCACGTCCTGCCGGCGCTCCGAATCCACATTGGAAACACTCTGGCGGTTCGCCTGCGGCAATTTCGACGACGGTGGAACAACGGGGGCAACGGACGCGAGGCATAGGCATGATGGCCACGGAGCCCGTACTTTATCGGTGTGCCGAGACGCAACCGCTTATGGTCGGCGCGGCCTCGCCGGCTTCGTGGAAGAGCGCGTGCAGTGCGCCGAGTGCGGCAACCAGTACGATTCCAACGAGAACGCCTTCTGTCCGCGCTGCGGCTCTGTCCCGCGTGCCCGAAGCGGCGACGCTGCGGCACCCCCGGCAGCCACCTTGAGGCTGTCCCGGTTGGACCCGTCCCTAAGAAGACTGCGCGCCGCAGGCCTGGTGCTGATGATTCTTGGCTCTCTAGCCGCGCTACAATTTCTCTACGTCGTCGCGGTGGCTCCCGGCCCCGACGAGCAATTTCTGAACGACGTGTCCGATTTGGAACCGTTTGCATCCCAGCCCGGCGGCAAGATTTCCTTGTACATCTCAGGAGGTGCCGGCAACGAATCCATTGCCGCCACCGCCCCCAATGGCACGGTCATGGCGCAAACAGCGCTCGAAAACGGCAAGGGCTGGTTCAACACCACCCTCGCGACCACATTTTCCAACATCACCATCACCGACTCGGACCACATCACCCGCGTCCTACTGCGCGTCTACTTGCCCGCCGGAAACGACCTCGATTCGACGGTGGACCTCGCAACCGTCGACTTCGAGGCCGAGCCAACCTGGCTCGTGGCCGACACCAGCACCGTAGTGCGCACCCTGGCAGGCTTTGCCACGTTCATGGCGCTCGTGGTCGTCGCGGGTGGCCTCGGAGCGTGGCGGCAACGGACCCGGGGACTTGCCCTGTTGGCAGGCTCCCTCGCGGTGTTTCCGGGCTTGCTCGTGCTGCCGTTCCAATTCCTAGCCGGAGTACTCCTGTTGCTGCCCGGTGCCATTGCCCTAGCGTTCATCATCGCTGGCCGGCGCCACTTTGTGCGCAAGGACCAGAGCTAACACGAACGCTCCGCCCAAGCGGGCGCAGGGGATTGGAAACCATGCTCAGACCCGGCTTAAGGCCCACTCGCTGGCCTCGGTGCGAAAGCGGACGCTGCTTCGGTGGCAGAATCAAGTTCCACTCCCGGCGAGCTTCGAACCGGTTTCAGGTGGCGTCCGGCGACTCCAACACTTGCTTTGGCAGCCCATGCAGAGGCGGCAAGACCTCTTTTTCACCGCATTGCGGACAAACCAAGGCCACTTCTTCATACGGATCGGCTTGAGCATCGAAGGAGTGCTCGTTCGAGCAAGTCACATGCAGAATGCGCGTCGGAGGCCGCACGGGGCGCTTCCAAGGCAGCAACGGGGTGCTGCCGCCCAAATCCCGCACTTCTTGGCGAGCCTGGGCAACCCCCTCAAAGCCACTCATCCGCTGGCGCCAGCGGTCCTGGCGTTGGCGCTGGCGACGGTCAAACCGGCTGCCCGTGACGTACGAATCCAAGCGAGCCGCCTCCAATTCCTTGAGAAACTCAGGATCGCTTTGGAGGCCCACATCGATATCGATGGCGTGGCTCGGGTCCGCCTTTTCCAGGGCCCAGTACTTATTGAGCCGGTCCTGACTCCAACCAATGAACGCGGCGTTGCCCAGAATCGGCACCAATCCGAAGGCGCAGAGCGCCGGCGTCGGCCCATACCCTAGGTCCGAGTCGCTCAGAACATGGTTCAATCGCGCCGCCGTCTGGCACTGCACAATGAACGGACCAATGATGGGCAGCAAAAGCAGAACCAGATTCAAGCGGTGGTTCAAACCGAGCGCCGCATGCCCGTCCACCTCTTTGTTGACCCGGTACAACCACACGCGACGCGTGACGCCCAGCGACAACAGATAGTAGACGATCCGCTTCCAGACCACTCGGTCCCGGCCCACGAACACGACGCGCACAAACCGCCCACGCAGCCGCCACGATATGATGTGTTCGGAGGAAGCGCATGAGCGATTGCAGCAGCGCCAGCGTCATGCGACGCTTTTTCTAGGGCTCCACAACCCTTAACACGATGTGCTCCAACCCCTGATTCATGAGTCTCAAGGCCGCACTGGTGGCCCTCCTGATGGCCAGCGTCGCTCTTGCCGGTTGCAGCGGCAGCGCCGACGACGGTGCCCCGTTCACGGTCAAGCAAGCCAAGGACCCCATCACCGAACCATTCACCTTCACAGCCAAGGTCAACGCTGACGAATACAAGTGGGAACTCGGCGACGGCAAGGCCCCCAAATTCGGCAAGACCATCGAGTACGTCTACGGCTTCACCGACGGGGAAGTGCGCGCCAAGCTCACCACCACCAAGGACACCGTCGTCACAGTCCACCCCGCCAAGACCCTCGTGCTCGGCTCGGGCCAAAACGCCAAGCCGGCGTTCCAACTCGACGTGGAACACAACTGGGTCCAAGCCGGCGAACAAGTCACCCTCAGTGGCGCCAGCAGCACCGACGCCGACAACGATCCGCTGCTCTTCAACTGGTTCTGCGTGCGTCAAAGCGACATCGGACCCGCCGGCGCCGGACACGCCCACGGCCCCGGAGGAGTCGCCTATGGCTCGACTGGACCCGACCCGATTCCCGCTCGCGTCCTCAACGGCACCGACGTCCCCGCCGCCGACCGCAACGTGCAAGGCGACTTGTGCGCCAACATGGCAGGCGACGGCTTCTTCAGCACCAATGCCACCCTGCGCGGCGCATTCGAGACCGCCGGCATCTACAAAGTGACCATGCTGGCCAAGGACCCCAAAACCTCCAGCCTGCCCGGCAGCATCCTCATCTACGTCACGGACGCACCGCGCCAAACCGAAGTGGAAGTCATCGAACTCACCGGCAGCCTCGGCACCGGCAAACCCGCCGAACTCGACGGTCTTGCATGCCAAGAGAACATCAACCAATGCGACCACCTGGCAGACGAGCGCTTCCAAGTCCTGTACCCCGTCTTGGGCTTCAAGTCCGAAGTTGCGTCCAGTTCCAACGTTGGCCAGGCACTCTTTTCGTCCTGCTCCAGCGAGAAGGCCTCGGAAACCACCGACGCCATCACCGGCAGTGTCGCGTACCTCGACCCGGGCCAACACTGCCTGCGTGTCTACAACCGCAGCAACGGTGCCAGCGCCGACTACACGCTGACCCTGACGTTCCAATACGTCACGGACCCAGTGCTCCTGTTTGACGACCCCAACGGCCACTGAACCAGGAACTCGGAGGCGAACCCCACGCCCCCAATCCCTCCTTGATCCCTCCTCCTCTCTCCTCATCCCTTCCTCATCCACACTCCTCCACCCCCATTCCATCCCTGTCTCATCCACCCCCATTCCATCCTTTCCTCCTCCACATTCGTTTCCTTGCATTCCCCTCGCATGTTTGGCACCCCATTTTGGGCTCCAAACCCGACGAAACACCTGACGGACCCCCGCGCAACAAAACGGGAAATCGCGCCACGAGCACCCCTTCCGTCGGACCCGGGACACAACCCTTATGCAGCACGGCTCCAACGCCAGAGCGAACGCGTCCGCCGCCCAGCCCAGCCGCAGACTTCACCAACCCGCACGGAAGGTATGAGTAGCGGCAAAGACAGGTGGACCCCTCGAGGAACCCCCATGCGACGAACAGCCCCCCTGATTGCCCTCGCCATGCTCACCCTCACCCTCTCTGGGTGTTTCGGCGGCAGCGACGACGGCTTCGACTACACGCCGGGCTCCGGCTTCAAGCCCACCGGCAACACCGTCCACCTCAAGGCGAGCGTCGTCGACTGGACCATGCACCAAATCTACCCCGGCTTCGTCGCCAACCTCTGGGCATTCTGCTTCGAGGCAGCCGACCCCACCGACACCTACAGCGCCAACGCCATCGAATACTGGCCCGGCGTTGCCACGGACGGCAGCGTGGGAGAAGGCTACGAACCCTTCGACGGCAAATGCAGCGTACCCGGACCCACCCTCCGCGTCCAACAAGGCGACCGCGTCATCGTGGACTTCGCCCACAACCACTTCCACGCCCACACCATCCACTGGCACGGCCAACACACCCCCTGGGAAGACGACGGCGCACCCGGCGTCAACCAAGACAGCGTCCAACCCGGCGAAAGCTTCACCTACGACTTCGTTGCCAAGCGCGCCGGCAGCCTCTGGTACCACTGCCACGTCGACACCCAATTCCACGTCATGCAAGGCCTCTACGGCGTCTTCATCGTCGAACCCCAAGACGACCGCATGGAACCAGAAGTGGACGAAGAATACATCCTCGTCTACTCCAGCCTCAACCGCGAACACGTCCAAGTGACCCCCGAACGCCTCGCAGACCCCCACAAAGACCACCGCCACAAAGCCGGTGAATGCGGCGCCAGCGGCATCCAAAACTGCCAGAACCCGCCCATCGACGTCACCCCCGACACCTGGATGCTCAATGGCCGAAGCCTGCCCTTCAGCGTCGAAGACCCAGCCAGCGTAGTGCGGCTTGACGAAGGCGACACCGTCCGATTGCGCCTGTTCAACATGGGCGAGACCTTCGAAACCATCCACACCCACGGCCACGACATGCTCGTGACCCACCGCGACGGCAACCCGCTCCAACCCGAGGCACAATTCTGGGTCGACACCCTCACCATCGGCCCCGCCGAGCGCTACGACGTGCTCATCTTCGGCGACAACCCCGGCCTCTGGATGATGCACTCCCACGTCGACCACCACGTCACCAACGACCACATGGCCCCCGGCGGCGCCATGGGCATCATCGCCTACCGAGACGTAGAGGCGGAAGTCGGCAGCCTGCGACCCTTTGCCGCAGAACTTGCAGGCGGCCTCGCATACACGACGCCCCTGGCCCTCCCCGGCGATGTCTACCGCACCACCGGCGAGCTGAACGTGGGTGAAGCAAGCATCCCGATCAGTACCGTCGGCGACAACGTCCAAGAATCCCTCGGATTCGACGTGGGCCTCCCCTGCGCGGCCCGCAGCATCCAAGTGGTTGCAGCCTACGACACCGGCGTCTTCAATGGCATCCCCAACATCCCCCGGGACCTCACCCTGCGACTCCGCGACGGCAACGGCGACTTGATCGAAGGCGCCGAAATCGCCCTCGTTGCAGGCCAATCCAGGAACATCACCCTGGTGGACGTGGCGGTCGTGCCCCTGCTTGCCCCCGGCACCTGGACCGCAGAAGTCAACGGCAACAGCATCCAGGGCACCCTGAAGATCGACGCCATCGTTGACAACTTCGAGACCGAGGAGAAGGTGTTCTACGAAGACGCCAACCGCAACGTGCGAGGCACCGACTGCGACCCGGCCCAGCGCGTCTTCAACCCGCTCAACCCGTAAGCAAGCCGCTTGGAGCCTTCTTTCCCCCTCACCCCTCCTCCATCCCGCGATCCTTTCTCCCTTCCTTTCCCCCTTCCTTTGCCACCCTCCCATCGCATCCCCTCCTCCGCCCCCACGTCTTGATTCATTTCATCCACCATTTCCCCATCAATTCCCCCTCCGCGCCCAATTTGCCCCCGGAATCCGTTCCGCACTCCCGGAATCTTCCATCCGATACCCTAGCATCATTAGGGAAGAATGACGGATTTCTTGAAATTCCCCCCGCGTATGACGGCCCATGCGCGTAGCCCTCATCTTCGCCGCCTTGCTCCTGACCGCCGGCTTCGCCTTCGCCCCCTCCAGCAGTGCCGCAAACTGCGGCGGCACCGTCGACATCGACTGCGACGCCTCCTACTGCACCATCTACGCATTCAACGGCATCCGCCCCTACTGCGTCTACGGCGAAAATGGCCACTGCATCGTCTACACATCCGTCACCATCGCCAGCATCACCACCAACGCACTCACCTGCATCCCAAACTAGTCCCAGCCGCCCCCACCTCTTCCTAAACCCTTAAACCACGGCCAACTTGGCGCAGCCCGTCCCTGGGAGCGCACGCCATGTACCGTATCATCCAAATGGAAGACACCGTCCGGATCCCGCCCGAGCGGATGACCGACGAACTCACGACGACCATCGCTGTGCTTGTGCAGGAATCCTTTGAAGGACGCCTGACCAAAAACCACGGCATCACCGTCCTGACCACCAACGTCCTGCCCAAGGGCCAGGGCAGCGTCATCCACGGCGACGGCGCCATCTACCAAAAGGTCGGCTTCGACGCGCTTGTCTTCAAGCCCGACGTTCAAGAAGTCGTGGACGGCATTGTTGCCGAAGTCGTCGAATTCGGCGCCTTCGTCCACATCGGCCCCCTCGACGCACTCGTCCACATGAGCCAAGTCATGAACGACTTCATGACCGCCGACGTGCACAACGAGCGCCTGACCGGAAAGGAATCCGGCCGCTTCCTCGATGTTGGCGACAACGTGCGCGCCCGCATCGTCACCGCCAGCCTCAACGAACTCTCGCCCCGCGAATCCAAGATCGGCTTGACTATGCGCCAGCCCGGTCTCGGCAAATTCGAGTGGATCGAAGAGGACCGCATCCGGGCCCGCGAACAGGCCGCCGCAGGAGCCTAGAACCCCATGCAGCGCGCTTGCAAGAACGATCACTTCCTCACCGAGGAAGCCATCTGTCCCCTCTGCGGCGGACCCACCAGCAAGAACTGGAGCGGCATCCTGACCATCATCGACGTAGAAAACAGCCAGATGGCTGAAGCGATGAACGTCACGAAACCCGGCAGCTACGCCCTCAAGGTCCGGTAGTCCCATGACGACTACCCTAGAGTCGGTCCCCAAGCTCGTCAAGGCACTGCCCGACGACGCCAAGGCCCTCTGGGTCGAGGAATACAACCGCGATTTCGCCTGGCGCTGCAGCGAATCCCACGCCGAAAAGGCCGCCTGGCTTGCCGTGCGCCAATCCTACAAACAGGACGGCGACGCATGGTCGCGCCGGTAGCCGACGCCTCCACCAACCCAGACCTGCGGCCCACGCGAGCCTACGCACTGCCCATGGCTTTGCGTCATCGCTTTGCCGAGCCTTGGGGCCCGGTCCTCTCCACGAAGGAACTTGCTGAAGCACTTGGACCAGGCGACGTGCTGGTGGCCGTGGGCGATGTGGTAAGCCTTACGCTGAAGGACCTTGGGCACACGCCTCGACTTATCGTGGTGGATTACAAGACCCAGCGCGGCGACGAAGACCCCGCGTTGCTTGCCGCGCTAGGATCGTGGGGAACCCGAGAAATCCGTGTCATCAACCCGGCAGCACAACTCACCCGAGACGCCTGGACCGCCGTGCGCCGCGCCATGCTGCTTGAAACCGGCGGCCCCGTGCGCATCGTCGTGGAAGGTGAAGAGGACATGGTGGGCCTTGCGTGCTTCTTGGAGGCGCCACTCGGAGCGAAGGTGATGTACGGAGTCCCCGGGTGCGGCGTTTGCCTCGTGGAGGTCTCCGAAGGCGTTCGCCAGCGATTGCGTGCATTGGTTGCCGACCTCGATTCCATTTGAGGCATGTGTTTTTCATCCCCGTGATTTCATAATTCTAATATCTTGCGAAGAGGCCTCATTTCTACTGGTTCGCTCATTCAAATGCCAAATGAGAAGGATACGTTCCAACGAGATAACCAGCCGCACGGGCTTTGTAGTAGCCTCGACTCCGGAGCAATCGATGAAGCGTTCATGGTTCCTCCTAGGAGCACTCTTGCTCCTAGCAACCGCCTCCGCGCAGACGCCCGCCGCCTACCCCGTGGTTGAATCGACGCTCTACCTCAGCCAAGCCACGGCCGACGTTCCCGGCTTCGGCACCGTGCTTTTGATGGGCCCCGACGCGCCACAAGGAGCCGCTCCCGCCGGAGGCGCCACGCCCTACGCGCCCCTTCTGGACGTACTCGGCGTCGAAGACGGAACGCTTCTCTGGATGTACCCAGACACCCCCACTGTCGACCTCGAAATGGTCGGCGATGTGGAATTCACACTCGAATACAGCCTCACCGTCGAAGCCGCCGCGGACCGCGTCGTGCGCCTCCTGGCAGCCGGCCCCAACGGCGAATTGGTGCAACTTGGCGAAGCTCGCCGCCAAACCTCCGCCCCCGACCTGCTTCCCTCCACAGAAACCTTCCACATCCCCACCCACGGCCAAATCATCCCCGCCGGCCACCGCATCGCTCTGGAGATCTCCATTGAAGGCACCTCCATGCTTGGCATCATCACCTTCGGCAACACCGGCAGCACCAGCGCCATCGACCGCATCTCCCTCCGCGTCCTCGACTCGGACCACGACGGCGTCGGCGACACCCTCGAACGCATCCTGGGCACCGACCCCTTCCACGCCACCCCAACCCCAACCTGGACCGACACCGACGGCGACGGACTGCCCAACACCGTCGAAATCGGCATCGGAACCGACCCCGCCAACCCTGACACGGACGGCGACGGATTTGGCGACGGCACAGAGGTAGCCGCCGGCTCCAACCCCAACGACCCCAACAGCACACCCTGGGACCGCGACAACGACGGCGCCCCCGATCTACTTCCTGACGCCCTAGACAACGGCACGCCGAGCAGCTCCCCCGGAGGCCCCTCGCTCACTGGAGACCTAGGCTCGAACACGCCGGACCTCACCGGCACCGGACCCATGCTCGGAGGCGCACTCGCCGCCACCAGCCTCGGGTTCGCCGCACACGCACTCGGGAGGACCCGACCATGAACAAATACACCCTGTACCACCGCATCGCCGCAGCCATCAGCCTCGCCCTGTTCGCCCTCATGATCTGGGACCACTTCGGCAACGACGGCAACTGGCTCGTCCCGCTCGTCATCCTGTTTGCGCTGCACATCCTGATCCAATTCCTGGTCATCATCAGCATGCGCGTCACGAACACCGAGTACATCCCTGCCCCCGTGCCAACCCCCGCGCCCGAGCCGGCCCCCGAGGCTGAGGAAGACGACGGCCCCTTCCGCTACGGCGACTACACCCTCTACGCCACGAAGACCCAAGACAAAGGCGGCAACTCCCGCTTGTTCTACTTCTTCAGCAAGCGCATCCCCCGCAAGGGCGCCCCCGTGGCCAAACCCGCCGGACACCACGTCGGCGTCAACAAAATCACCGGCCTGCCCTTCCTGAAGCGCGGCGCCGGAGCCGATGGCGAGGTGCTCAAGGACGTAACTCCGCACGTCGCCAAGCAGTGCCAAGCCCTCACCGCCGCCGGTGGCCAATGCCGCAATTCCGGCCGCGTCGACAGCAAATACTGCGCCAGCCACAAAGGCTACCGCCCGCCTGCCGCCGACTCCGTCACCATGGAAAGCGACACCACGCCACGCAACCGCAAAGCCGTCGACACCGTGCCCAGCACCCGCAAGAGTACGTCCAACCCGCCCTCCTAAACAGGCACGAAACGTTGAATAACGAGCACGGCTGGGCGACCCTGTCCTACCTGGGACGCCCGGCCCCTCGGGGCCTGGTCGAGGTGAACCATCATGAACATCGAAATCACGAAGAAATTCGACAACGCACTCTTTGGCCGCAAGGACATCGAGTTCGTCCTGCGCCACGACGGCGAACCGACGCCCAACCGCGTCCACATCCGCCAACTCGTCGCCAGCGAAATCGGCAGCAAGACCGAGCACGTCGTCATCGCCCGCATGCGCAGCGAGACCGGCATCTCCGCCACCCGTGGCATCGCCCGCGCCTACGAGAACGCCGACCTCGCCCGTGCCCAAGAGCGCGTCCACTTCCTGAAGCGCAACAACCTCTTCAAGGACCCCAAGAAGGAGGCTGAAGCATGAGCTCCTTCTACCAAATCGACGGCGACAAGCTCGTCCGCCTTCGCCGCGCCTGCCCCAAGTGCGGCCCCGGAACGTTCCTCGGCAAGCACAAGGACCGCGAAGCCTGCGGCAAGTGCGGCTTCACCGAGTTCAACACCGCCTAAGCGGTCCAATTCGGGCGCTGCCCGCCTCCTCCATCCTTCTTCTTCCTTTTCCTTTTGAAGCCAAGGCCTCGTTTGGATGCCCTTGGCGCTTTGACAAAAACCCTGGTTTTTCAGGGCCATAAAGCCGACGATTCCTGGAGACTATGGTTTCGCCCCGGGTCGTCGGCCGTAGGCCGGCGGCCCCTCCGGGGTACTCCGAGGGCGCGAAGGGCCCTAGGGGCGTAATCCGAGGGCGCGAAGGGCCCTAGGGGAGGCAAACTCGTCCGCCTACGCCGCGCCTGCCCCAAGTGCGGCCCCGGCACGTTCCTCGGCAAGCACAAGGACCGCGAAGCCTGCGGCAAGTGCGGCTTCACCGAGTTCAACACCGCCTAAGCGGTCCCATTCGGGCGCTGCCCGCCTTTCCTTCCTTATTCTCTCCTCTTTTGCCGTACTTTTTGTCGCCCCGGTCTAGGAAATCCTTGAAACGGAGCCCCCGCGTCGCGCGCGCATGCTCGGACGCACCACCACACTCCTAGCCCTCGCACTCACCGCCACCACCCTGGCCGGATGCGTCGGCGACAGCACCGACAACCTCGACGCCAACCTCGGCCCCGCCCTGCTGGACGCCGGCCTCAACTTCGCCCACGACGGCTACCCCGGCTTCGGCGTCTCCGCCGCACTCTGGGAAAGCCCCGATGGACGACTGCAAACCCTGCACGACGACGGCACCATCCAATGGTTCAAGCCCGCCTACAAGGGCCTCCCCGACGTCCTCACCCGCGTCGAACCCGTCGCCCACGTAGACAACACCACCACCGGCGGCGGCATCACCGTCTTTGGCCCCCTCGCCTTCATCGGCGGCCGCAGCCAAGGCCCCCTCAGCGTGGTCAGCATCATCGACCCAACCAACCCCGTGGTCATTGGCACCGCCGAGGATGTCCCCGTGCGCGACGCCGACACCATCCTCTACCCCGGCGGTCAACTCGTTCTCATCACCACCGCCGGCGGCAAGAACATCTTCTCCACCAACGTCACCGACCCCTGGAACCCCACCCTCGTCGGCAACTACGAAACCCCCGGCGGCAACCACAACATCGCAGTCGTCCCCGGCACCCCCATTGTCTACAACACCGCCATGGACATCGTCGACTTCAGCGACCCCGCCTCCCCCGTCCTCGTGGGAACCTTCGAAGGCGGCGACGGCTGCCACGACATCGCATTCAGCATCGACCGCAGCGCCGACCGATTCTGGGCCCTCTGTGCCGGCTACGCGCAAACCGAGATCTGGGACATCCACGACCCTCTGGCCCCAAGCCTTCTGGTGGCCATCGACTACCCCAGTGTCGACAAGGGCCTCCCCATCGTCGGCGGCGCCCTCGATGACGCCGGCGTACCCCAAGATGTCGCCAGTGCCGCGCCCTGTGTTCCCGTCGCAGGCGTCTGCCCCAGCGCCGCGTTCCCCCTGAGCTTCAGCCACCTCGCCATCGTCAACCACGACGCCACCGTCCTCATCATGGGCGACGAAACCGGCGGCGGCGGCATGAACGGCTGCGACTTCTACTACGAAGGTGCCGACGGCCAAACCTACAGCGGCCCCATCGGCAACTTGTGGTTCTACGACATCACCGACCCCCAGAACCCCGACCTACGCGGCCACGTCAGCCCCGGCTACCGTGACGCCGACGACACCGACCCCATCAACGGCAGCCCCCTTGGCCAATCCTGCACTGCGCACTTTGGCCACACCATCGAGGACACTCCGTTCCTCGTCATGGGCTACTACACCGCTGGCGTCGTGCTCGTGGACTTCAGCGACCTCGACAACCCCCGCATCATGGACCGCTGGGACGAACAAACCGACATCTGGGATGTGCAATACTACCAGGGCTACCTGTTCACCGGCGACATCGTCCGAGGAATGGACGTTCTGAGCTTGTCCGGGTAAGTTCGCCCCGGGTCGTCGGCCAGAGGCCGGCGGCCCTCGGGGGTAATCCGAGGGGGCAGAGCCCCCTAGGGGCGTAATACCGAGGGCGCGAAGGGGCCTAGGCGTGGTTTCACCCACCCTCCTCGGCCGTCCGTCGGCTTTTATAACCGACCTTCGTGCTTT
The DNA here is from genome assembly GCA_041601615.1 of Thermoplasmatota archaeon. Lineage (GTDB taxonomy): Archaea > Thermoplasmatota > E2 > JACPAO01 > JAHFTW01 > JANQNI01. The sequence goes on from JBFIHX010000007.1 coordinate 47,085, forward strand.
GGACTCGAGGCCCCACGCCCCTTGTCCGTCGACCCGTTGTGGTATCAAACTGCTGGCCTGATCGCGCTGATTGGAGCTTCTGCGTTCTTTTCCATGTCGGAGACCGCTTTGATTTCGGCGGATCGCTTTGAGCTGCACGACCGCGTGGCCAAGGGAAGCCGTCGAGCCAAGCGCTTGGAGGCGATGCTGGATGAGCCGGAACGGCTCTTGACGACGATTTTGCTGGGCAACAACCTCGTGAATATCGCGGCCACGGCGCTTGCCACGAGCATGGCGTTGGGCTTGTTTGGCTCCTACGCGGTGGCTATCAGCACGGGCGTCATGACGTTCGTGGTGCTGGTGTTTGCGGAGATTACGCCCAAGAGCATCGCGGTGCGCCAAAGCCTGGATCTTGCACTGCGAGTTTCGGCGCCGCTGCGCATTTTTGAAAGTGTGTTGTGGCCGTTCGTGCGCATGTTCACGGCGATTGCCAAGGTCCTGTTGCTGCTGATCGGCATCAAGACCGACGAGCGTACCCCGTTCGTGACGCAGGCGCAGATCGAGGGCTTGGTGCGCATGGGGGCCAAGGAAGGCGAGGTCGAGCAATTCGAGCAGCAGGTCATCAGTGAGGTGTTCGAGTTTACGGACACGGACATCCACGAGATCATGACGCCCGTGGAAATCGTGCAGTACGTGCACAAGAGTGCGGCGATGCGCGAGGCGCTGGAATTGTCGGCGCGCACCGGACACAGTCGTTTGCCTGTGGTGGATGGCGATTTCAATCAAGTGCTCGGTTTCGTCCATGTCAAGGATTTGCTGAAGTTCACGGACGAGGAATTGAGCCTGGAGCCGGTGACGGACATCCTGCGTTCGGTGTTGTTTGTTCGCCACGACGCCCACAGCGACAAGGTCCTGGTGCGCATGCAGCGCGAGCACAAGTTGATGGCCATCATCCAGGATGAAGAGGGCCGGAACATCGGCATTGCCACCGCCGAGGATTTGCTGGAGGAATTGGTGGGCGAGATTACGGACGAATTCGATACGGCGATTCGGCCGCGTGGGTCGCGCTACGATGTGCGTAAGGATTCGAGCTAGGCGACTTCCGCTTTCGCCATCGGCGGCGCCGTGATGACGGCCGCGGCGGCCCAGCGCTGCAGGCTGGAGTAGTAGGGGTTGTCGAGGGAGTTCTGGACGAAGTCGCGGGGGCCGAGGATGATGAGCAGGTCTTGGGCTCGGGTGAGGCTGACGTTGAGGCGCCGGTGGTCTTCGTGGGGTTTGGCGGGGCGGCGGGTGGTGAGGTCGTAGACGATGACGCGGCGTTCGCTGCCTTGGAATGCGTCGACGGTGCTGGCGGTGATGCGGCCCCAGATGTCTGCGCGTTTTTCGCGTACGGCGCGGTCTTTGAATTCCTGGGTCTGGGCCTTGAAGGGGCTGATGTAGCCGATTTGTTCGGGGGGGATGCGTTGTTCGAGGAGGCCTCGAATGATTTCGTAGGCGACGGTGAGGTTGGTTTCGTTGATGCGGCTGGTTTTGATGCGGCGGTCTGCTTCTCGCAGGCGGCTGGTGTCGACCCAGGCGACGGGTCCGACGAGTTGCCCGAGCACTTTGGGAATGTCGGCAGCGCTGCCGCGTCGGCTTTCGACTTTGCTGTTGTAGACGGCGTCGGCGCTCCAGCTGTAGATTGCGGGGTCGCAGCGAAATTGTTCGTCGAGCATGACGCTGAGGTCGGGCCGCATCATTTGCAGGACTTCGAAGTGGCTGCGTTTGTAGTGGGCGTCGTCTTTGTAGCTCCAGGCGCGGATGATGGGGGGCAGTTGCATGGGGTCGCCAACCAGCACCATGCGTTTGCCGGCGGCGCGGGCTACGGCGATTTTGGGGAATGCGTTCATGCCGGCTTCGTCGACGACGACGTGGTCGAAGGGGCGGATTTCTTGGTCGAGTCGTTCGGCGTTGACGAGGGCGCAGGCGAGGGCGTCGAGGGTCATGCCGACGATGGGGGTGTCGCGGGTGATGCTCTCGAAGAGGGGGATGGCGTCTTCGTCTTCGGGGTCCATCCAGTAGCCGCCCATGGTTTTGTTCCAGGGCAGCAAGTCGGCGCTGACGTTGCGGCCTTCGCCGAGGCGCACCATTTTGCTGACGAGTTTGCGGTCGCCTTGGACGGCTTTGCGCATGGCGTTGTCGATGGCGACGTGGGTGTGGCTGGCGATGAGCACGGATTCGCCGCGTTTGGCGGCTTCACTGATGAAGCGGGCGATGACGGTGGTTTTTCCGGTGCCGGGTGGGCCTTGGATGAGGGTGAGGCCGCCAAGCGGGGAGCGGAGCATTTTGCGCAGGGCTTCGGCTTGGGCGGGGCGGAGGCCTTCGTCGCGGACGGGGGCGCCGGTGTCGGCGGGGAGATTGGGGAGGCGGGCGGGGTGTAGGAGTTCTGTGAGGCCGTGGTCCCATTTTCGGCACACGAGGAACGCCTTCAGCAGGTTGCGGTAGAGGGTCGCGTTGGTGGTGGGCGACAGTTTCAGTTGGGTTCCTTGGGATAGTTCTGCCCACGTTGGGTCGTCGGCTTCGATGTCCAGTACGCTGCCGGCGCGTTGCTCCACTTTGACGTTGACGGTGTCGGCGCGAGCGCCTTTGGCTTTCTTTTCGAGGCTGCCTTCGAGCCGGGCGCCTTTGGGTACGCGGCGCGGGTCGCCTTGCATCACTTGGACGCGCAAAATGGCCGCTTCCACTTCGCGGCGGGCTTCTTCGACGACGACAGTGAGGATGTCTTCGTCATCGACACCTTCCTTTTCCTCCACCATGATTTCTTCTTGGAGGCACTTCAAGTGGTCCTTGAGGGACGGTACGCGAGGATCGGTGAGGGGGCGGGAGTCGAGGGCGTGGCATTTCGTGCACGCGGTGACGAAACTTGGCCCGAACTGGGTCCATTCGGTGGTGGCCCCGCACCGGTGGCATCCCAACGGGTCGGCGGAGGAGGGGGTGGTTCTTGGGCGTTGGGTTGGCGGCCAAGCCCAGTTGGGCAACTGGTGCAAGAATCAAAGGGGTGGTGGAGCAGCTACGCATGGCGGGGGGCGAAGGGGGCAGAGGAAGAGGGGTACTGTCTGGCGCAGGAGCGCGGTGCCTAGGTCTGTGCTGTGACGGGCAGAATGCAGTAGATTTGCTTGAAGCCGAACCAGAGTTGGCACTCTTCGCGGGGGGCCCAGCAGACGCCGGGCCACTCGGGGGCCGCGCTGGAGCAGGTGCCGATGTAGGGGACGAGGCAGTGTTGGTTGCCGCCTCCGAGGCCCACGTAGACGTCGCAGTCGTCGTAGTCGTCGGGGTCGTAACAGACACCTGGTAGTTCAGGGCCCTCGTCGCCGATGCAGAAGATGGGCGATTCGTGGTGGGCGGACGCGGCAGGGGCTGCAAAGACGGTTGCGGCCAGCAAGCAGGCAAGGATGGTGGTGGGGGTGCGGGTGTTCATGGATGCTCCTAGGTCAGGCAGGTGTTTCCGGGGTTCTGGTAGGTGCGGTAGTACCAGACCTGGCAGGTGTCGCGGCTTAGGTCGTAGCAGATGCCTTGGTCGATGTCGGGGCCGACGAAGAGTTGGATGCAGGTTTCGTCAGGTGCGCCGCGGTGGGTGATTGGTTTGGCGACGTAGCAGGTGTCGTTGCCGAATTTGTTGTACCAGAGGACGATGCAGTCGGCAGAGGGGTCGATGCAGTAGCCTTGGTCGATGTCTGGGCCGACGAGCACTTGGCGGCACTGGGGCCAGGGGTCTACGGCCTGGGCCGAGGGTGCTAGGGCCAGGAGGGCGGTGGCGGCCAGGATGCTTGCGAGGAGGATGGCTCTTGCCTTCATCGATGCGGTGGAGGCGTGTTAGCACAAGAGGTCGGCGCTGCGGTTCTCACTTATCGAAATCGTGCCGGTTTCTCGAAGGAATTGGCGGCGGCCGAAGGCGAGGCGTCGACGGTCAAAGGAAGGAAGGGTGAGGTGTGATGTGGCGTAGGCATACTTGGGGATCTACGCGAGGCAGAAGCCGCCGTTGCCAAAGTTGTCGTACCACTCGATGCGGCAGGAGCTGGCGCCGGGGCGCACGCAGACGCCTTGGTCGATGTCTGGGCCGACGAGCACTTGTCGGCAGATTTCGCCAAAGCCGAGGGTGACGGCGGGCACGATGCAGGTGTCGCGGCCGTAGTTGTTGTAGATCCAGACGAGGCAGTCTTCACCTTTGACGTCGTAGCAGATGCCGGAGTCGATGTCGGGGCCGTAGAACAGTTGCTGGCACGCCGCAGTGGGTGCGCTGTCGGCGCTGGCGGTGGGAGCGATGGTCACGAGGAGTGTCGCGGCCAAGATGCTTGCGAGGAGGGGACGGTGTCCAATCATCAATCGCAGTATGCGGACGGGTTCATGAGTCCGCTGCTTTGGTCCTGTTCTATCTAGGTTCGGCCGATATAGGGCCTTGTTTGGACGGGCAGCGGACGGAGCCGTAAGAGCAGTAGACGCAGCAATCGCCGGGAAGCAGGCGCAGCATGGCACCACATCCAGTGCAGGTGTAGGCAATTTGACATGCGTCTATCGGCATTCGTGCTTCGTTGGCCGTGTGGCATCGCGAGCAGGTAATGGTCGAATGAATCCGCACACCATTCCATGGCCGCAGCGTAGCAAGGATGCTTTGATTGGGGCCGGATTTTGGACAGCTTTTCATCACACACTTTTTCTAATAACCAATGGTAAGGAATAATTTATCATCGTTGACATTTCACGGGACTCATATTATTGCTTCAAATCCCAACCATCAAATCAAAATCCGCTAGGGAGCGGCAAAGCGTTCAACTATCGCCGCGGGGCAAGAGGGTATCATGGACAGAATGCACCCCATCAGAATCCTCTTGGTCGAGGACGAGGTGACGGACGCCCGCATCGCCTGCTTGGGCTTGCCCCCGGAAGCCGGCTACCACATCCATCATGTGCGCACCGGCCGCGATGCGCTGGTGGCCGCTCGCAGCCACGCCTTCGACCTAGCGCTCCTTGACCATAGGCTCCCGGACCTTTCCGGCGTTGAGGTCGGCAAGCGCCTGCGTAGCGACGGTTTTCGCGCCCCGCTCGTGATGATTTCTGGCGTCCTTCAAGACGCCCTAGTAGACAAGGCGTTTCAAGCCGGCATCGACGATTTCGTGGTCAAGGAACATGGCTACGGTGATCGCCTTGCGGACGCGGTGCACGCCGCACTCGGAGTATGAACTCCACCCGCGAACTCGTCCAGAAAGTTCAGCAGTTTGGCGTACCGGAACCTGAGGGACGCCTCTACTACCACCTGTGCCGCCTGGGTCGAAGCACCGCAGCCGAAGTGGCCCGAGCCGCCGGCATCAGCCGCACAGACGGTTATCGCCTTCTGAGCCAGATGCAGGAGCGCGGCCTTGTGGAGAAGACCCTGGAGCGACCCGCCCGTTTCGTACCCGTGCCGGTGCGTGAAGTGCTGGACCGGTTTCTGACGGATCGCCGACGGTCCCTCGATGAACTTACGACCCTACAGGACGCCCTCGCATCGGCCTGGCCGCATGGCGAGGAATTGCAGACACCGGACCGTCGCATCAGCACCCACAGGGGCCGCAGCCAAGTCCAAGGACTCGTGGAACGCATCATCGACGGCACTGAAGAAGACCTGATTCTCTCGACAAACCTGCGTGCCCTGGCGACCCTAAACCTGCAACGCATCCTGGAAAGGCTCAAGGGAAGGCGCGACGCGGGAGTTCCCGTCCGTGTGTTGACGTGCATCGAAGTACCGGATATTCCAATCATCAATCAACTATCCAAGGTTGCCATGATCCGCCACCTGGCCCTGGGCGAATACCATGAGATGCTCATCGCCGACACCAATTCTATTGCATTGTTTGTAGGTGGCAGCCATGGCCGCGACCCCGACGGAGGCCACGAGACATTGCTGCACCTAACCGCCCCGCCGTTCGTCATGGCACAAAAAGCGCTCGTGGACCAAGAATGGAGCCGAGGCATCGACCTAGCGGAGCGAATCCGGGAACTTCGCACTGGGTCCTTTCCCGAGCGCGCCGAATTGCTTCGAGGTCGCTGGATCCGCACCGAGCGCATGAAACAGATGCTGTTTCGAAACGACCGCGTCACCATCCTGGCCCCCGCACACGAATTGCGCCGCTGGGAATCCAATGGAGTGGCTCGCGTGCTGCGCCGGCGCCAAGCCGAAGGTTGCGTCATGATCGTCTTGAGCAACACCCAACCAGCCCCCGGCACAAGCGCCGGACGAGGCTACGAATTGCGGCGCATTGCGGGCACCCGCCGCCTGCTCGTACTAGGCGGAACCAGAGAGTTGCTGACTGTCGAGGAATGCCCAGACAAAGCCGGCTCCACCAACGAAGCTGAATGGAGCACGTGGACCACAATTCGCTCCGCCATCGACGAGGCCCGCGACCGGTTGGACGCTGCTTTGGCTCGCGCCAAATTCTGAATTGAATGCAGCAACGCATGGCTATTCTTGGAGGCCCCATGGTTGCTTTGACGCGGCGCGCCCGGGCCACTTCTGCGGCCGCCCCGTTTTCCGGCTACCTTCTGGCCCACGTGCCCTTCTGCCCCATTTGAACCAAACCAAGAGCAGGTCGATTTCGACGCTCCAAGCAGCCCAAGCCGATGCCCGCGCCACCCCTCTCCCCGGCCCCGACTCGCGCCCGGTACCTCGGAAGACGGTGAGAACTCCACGGGACGGCCCAGAACGGCCCGCCACTGCACGGCACGGCGCTGCCCGAATCTCGGTCCGAATCAGTTCATGCTGGTCCGCGACCGGATTTGTCTGTCTGTCCACGGACAAAAAACGAACCATCACTCCCAGCGGCTCCTGGCGCTCCGCCCTCGGCTAGAAACCGGGGGCGGTGACCCCCATGAACACCACAACCGCCGCAACCCACGCCCGCATCCACGCCCTCGTCCGCGCCGACCCCGGCATCCACATCCGCCGCATCGCCTTCTTGACCGGCCTCTCCTGGAACACCATTCAATACCACCTGCGCCGCATGGAAGCCAAAGGCTCCGTCGCCAGCCGAAAAGTCGAAGGGAACGTCTGCTACTTCGACCGAAGCTCCGGCGCATTCCCCGGCAAAGTGGGCCAGGCACTCCTGCGCGACGCTCGCAACGTGCAACTTGCCCGCCACCTCGTTCAGCACGACGGCCTCAGCCAGAAAGAACTCTCCGAAGGACTAGGACTCGCCGCCAGCGTCATCCACCGCCGGGTCAGCAAATTCGAGGAAGCCGGCCTCGTCGACCGCGTGCCGGAAGGCCGGTCGATTCTGGTGTTTGCCCGCGACGACCTAAGCGTGGGTTTGAACCGCGTGGGGTTGCTGCCCCGGGAAGTGGAGGCCGACGTGACGATTCGCACCGGCATTCCCGTTGTCGAGCCCACCGCGGTCCACGCAACCCTGTAGTCTAGGCCCGACTTGTCCCGGAAACGAGGTCGACCCCCCAGCTCCGAATAAGCCCCATCCTGTTCCCCCATGACCCTCACGAATCATGGGCTTGCGGCATCCGACTAAGCGTCACGAAGACTTGCACCAGGGGACCGTGGCACGTTTCATCAGTTCCCTCGGCGATGTCCGGAGCTTGCCCGGCAAGCCGGCCCTCCTTCATCCCGCTCCGAGGACTGTGTCGTTTCTGCGCCCGGACGGCCACTCTCGCAGCCACCCCTTCTGGGGCACCCATTCGCGGTGTGGGGACTTTCCTCACTGCTAGGCAGCGTAAGCCGCGCTGAAGCGAGGGGGTCGAAGTGCGGCGAGACAGGAGCTGGTTATGGCCGTTTCCGAGGCCCCCGCCTCACTTGCTGCCGTGGCGTTCGCGTCGAACGTGTCGTCGATTGCCGCCGTAGACTCCAGAACACTCTTTTGCTGTGCTGCTGCCCTGGGTGAATGACGACACGCGAGGGTCAAATTGGCCTTGCATTGATGGGGAGTGTGTTTCTTGGCATCTGGTTGTACGGATTGATGTTCAGTTTTGACCCGGTCGACGGGGAAACCCAAGACGTGGGGCGTTGGTTTGGCTGGGGCATGGTGGGCCTCGTGATGGCGGCGGCCGGTTACGGCATCCGGGCCCTTGGCGGTGTGCCGCAATTGGTGTCCATGATTTTGCTTGGCTTGTTGTCCACGCTCGTGGTGATGGGCGCGGTGCTCAACGAAAACGTATACATCTTTGCCACCCTTTGCTCCGGCATCGGTGCTGGCTTGATTGTGGCCGCGATGCCTCCTCCTCGGGTGCGGGACCATGCCCCAGGGCATTTTGGCGAATCAGACCAGGATCAAGCGTAGGCGTCGTTCCAGGGCAAGACCTCGAGTGTGTGGCCAGTGCACGTGGTGTGGCATGCGTCGGTGGCACTGAGGGTCCAGGTGCCGGGGACGGGAAACACGACGCGAGCCTCCCAGGTGCCGGGGTCGCTGGTTTCGCTCCATTCTGCATAGACGGGCTCCGCTCCTTCCATGCCCCAGCCGGATTTTCTCGGGTCGAACGATTCGCCCGTGTCTTCCACGTCGTGCACGAGCATGTGCACGGGGTGACCGGCGACCATCCATAGTGGGTGGTCGAGGGTGCCGAATCCAATGTTCCATTCAATGCCGGCGTCAAGGGCGCGCACGAGGCCAAGGGCGTCTAGGTCAGCGGGCGGTGGCAGCAAATGGGCGGTGTTGAGGACCACGTCGGTGATGGGTCGGTCGAGGCCGGGAATGGTGGGCTCTGCGTTGATGGCGCGCACCACGTCGAGGCCTTCGAACACCTGCCCGAACAGTGTGTAGGAGCCGAACACTGCGCCCGTTGGGCCGGTGGGGTTGGTGAGGTGCGGCTGGGGCGTTTCTGCGATGAACCATTGCGAGTCGCCGGAGTTGGGATCGAGGTCGCGGGCGAGTCCGACGCTGCCGGCGGCAAAGTGCAGGCGCGCATCCGATTCGAATGCCACCGTCTGGCCGCTGCCCAGTTGCCCGGTGCCGCTTGGATCTCCGCCTTGGATGACGAAATCGTCCACGACGCGGTGCACGATCGTGCCATCGTAGAAGCCTCGGTCTGCCAGTCCGCCAATGTGGGCGACGGTATGGGGCGTCCAGGCTTCGAACAGAATCATGCGGATTGTGCCATGGTCGGTCTCGAAGCGCAGTTCGGGCATGGCTCGGACTTCCTCTAGAAACTTGAGCAACTCAGGGTCCGGCAAAAGATCCGTGTGCGTGTCCGGGATCAAGTCTGAATCCGTGTCGGAAAGGCAACCAGAGACCATCACCAGTGCCAGGGTCAGCAAGGCAATCGACAGGCGGGTCACGCGGAGGGCAGGGCGGCGCACAGGCTCGCCATCGGTGCTCCGGTGAAAGAGTTTGGAAGCAGCGGCTAGGACGCACGGCGTGTGCGTGGGTACCTGGGTTTGCTTGCGGTACGGCCTTATGGCGCGGCGGCTCGGTCCGTCGTGATGCGTGAGGCGCTTGAGAACTTCTACCGCAACCACCGGGTCGTTCGACCGCCAACGCAGCAACCCGACCCGACCGTTCCCGTGGACCTTGTGTGCTTCGACATGGACGGTGTTCTCATCGATGTGGGCAGCAGCTGGGTCATGGTGCACCGCCACTACAAGGTAACCAACGAAGCAGGCCTCGAAGCGTATCTCAACGGCGAATTCGACGACGAGGAGTTCATCCGCCGCGATGCCGCCTTATGGCTGCAACATCAACCACAAATCACGCGCCGCCATTTCGAGGAGATCTTCCAAGAACCCCCGTTCATGGGTGGCGTGCAGCGCACCATCGAAACCTTGGTGGGCGAAGGCATCGAATGCGCCATCGTCAGCGGCGGCGTGGACGTCATGGCCGAAAACGTGGCCGCCCGCCTCGGCATCCACCACGTCAGCGCAAACGGCTTCGTGTACGACGAGACGGGCCACATCACGGGCGAGGGCGTCGTGCGCACTCCCCTCAACGACAAGGCCCGGCCGGTGCTGGAATTTGCCCGCGAACTTGGCGTGCCACTGGATCGAGTCCTAAGCATCGGCAACAGCATGCCCGATGTCAGCATGTTCGAAGTCACAGGCCGCAGCATCGCATTCCACCCCGAAGACGATTACACGCGCCAACACGCAACGTGGACCATCGAAGACGGGCCCCTGGACCAAATCCTGCCCCTAGTGCTTCGTCCCGGCGAGCACCAACCCTACGTCGAGTAGGCCCCGCCTCGGGCCGAGGATGCTTCCAAACCGGAAACGTGCTCCAGGTCGTCCGCAAGCTCTCGGATGTGCACCACATGGGTTTCCATCTCCCGCAGCACTTCCAATTGATCCAAACTCAGCGAATCATGCAGTTCTCGCTGCAAGCGCCGGATGTCCTCCGCCAACACCCCCAGTGGTTCGCGTAGATTGCGCGCCGCCGCTTGATAGAATCGGGTCTTCTCCGATTCCAATTGCGTGCGCAGCCGACGCTCCATGTCTTCGCCCAGAATCCCCATGCGCTCCTGTTCATGCCGGGCACGGGCCACGGACATGCGAATCTCCTGGCACAAGTCCTCACGAGTGATGCCGGCCTTGGTGAGCAAGTCCTGAGCGCCCGCCCGCACGGCCGCAACACCTTGCCCGGCCTCCTCCATGCCGGTGAGAATGATGATTGGGACACTGGGAACGAGTGCTTGGATCACCTCCACCGTGTCGAGGCCGCTGCTATCGCTGAGGTTCAAATCCAGAAGAATTGCATCCAGGGGTTCGCCGCCGCGCAATCGGTCACGCGTCGCGAGCAGGCTCGTGGCAGATTCGGTGACAAAGCCGCCGTCGGCCTCCAGCCAAGCCGCCAACAAGTGCTGAAACACCGGATCATCTTCCACCACGAGGACGCGAAGGGGCTCAGTTGCTTGCATGAGTCACCGTACTTGCGCCATCACGTGGGCAAAAAATGAATGGAATCAAGACCCCAATACACGAATTTAGCCCATTGGCATCTTGGATACGAACCAATTGTCGGCTTAGCCCCGCGACCCCATCATCAGGCACTCTTCCAGGTTGACCTTCACCCACGCAGCACGCCCCCACTCGCCCAGACACGATAGGTTCGAGCCAATTGCAGCGTTTTTAGCCTTTGCCCCTGGAATGGGTGGCAAGCACTTCAATGGCTCGCCAGCAATGCACCCTCAAGCCGCAAGTGCGTCATGCGCCCATCTCGATCAAAACTCAAGACCGCGCTCCCCTGTCCGCCCCCGCCATCGACGCGGGTCACGTCCCAATTCACCATCACCACATTGCGCACCGCCCGCACCACCACGACCTGGCACGAAGCAAGCGGCAGCACCGCAAATTCCCCAAGCATCGCACGCAAATCCCGCTCGACGCCAAGGCTTGGCAACGACACTCGGGCATCCGGGCTTGCCCAAGCATCCACGTCAAAACCGGCTGAATCAACCACCGCTTTGGCCAGTTCCGCAACGCGCTCGCGCATGTCCACGGCCCGGCAAGTCGGAGGATGTGGTTTAAGCGCCGCTGCCCGGTGGCCGCCTCCATGAAGCTCTCCTGTGTTTCGCCCAAGCAGGCCAAGGCCCAATTCGCCGTGGTCGGTGTGGCCTCCAAGGACGACGTCCGCACCGCCCCCAGCCTCGCCACCTTCGGCCTCCAGGACGACAAGCACATCCAATGGCTGCTGTCCAACGAAACCACCGGCCTCGGCCTCAAACAAGTGGTCGCCATGCCGACCCAAGGCGAGTTCGGCATTTGCCTCGTGGGTCTTGGCGAACCCGAAAAACTAGACCAGGAAAAACTCGCAGCTGCATTTTCCGCCGCACTCAAACACCTCAAGGGACTCGGAGTTGCCACCGTCGCAACATCCCTCATCACCGACGCCACCGCCAACTCCAGCGCAGACGCAGGCCTTGACGAAGCAACCGCCATCCAAGCCCTCGTGCACGGCGCCATCGCCGGCGACTTGAGTTTTGACCAATGGAAAGGCAAGGGCGACGACGCAGAAACCGGCAAGAAGGCCAAGAAGGACAAAAAGAAGGCCGCAATCGACGTGGTCCAATTCATCCACGACAAACCGGCTAGCATCCGCAAGAACGTGGACGCCGCCGAAGCAATCCAAGAAGCCGTCAACGACGCTCGCCTCATCGCCAACACGCCCGCCAACATCGCCACACCCAAGTGGATGGCCGACGAAGCCCGCGCACGCGGCAAAAAATACGGATTCAAAGTCAGCGTCAAAGGCCGCGCTGCCCTGTTGAAAGAAGGCTACGGTGCCCTGACCGGTGTAGCCCAAGGAAGCACCAACGAGGAGCAACTCGTTGTCATGGAATACACACCCGAGAAGACCACGAAGGCCACCAAGACCATCGTGGTCGTCGGCAAGGGTGTCACTTTCGACTCCGGCGGCATCAGCATCAAGCCCGGCCAGGGCATGTGGGACATGAAGTACGACAAGTGCGGCGCCTGCAACACCATCGCCCTCATGGGGACCCTCCAGCGCCTCGGCGTCAAGCACCGCGTCATCGGCATCACGCCCTGCGTTGAAAACATGCCCAGCGGCACCGCCCAGCGCCCCGGCGACATCGTCACGAGCAAAGACGGCACCACGATCGAAGTCCTCAACACGGACGCCGAAGGTCGCCTGATTCTTGCGGACGCCATCACCTTCGGCCGCAGCTTCAAACCCGACTGGATGTGCGACATGGCGACCCTCACGGGTGCTTGCGACTTTGCCGTTGGACCCACCTATGTGGCCGTCATGAGCAAAAATGATGAGCTTGCCACCAAGTTTGTCGACGCAAGCAACAAGTCCGGCGACAAGGCCTGGCGCCTGCCCCAGGGCGAGGAATACGACGAGGCAAACAAGGGCACCTACGCCGACTTGCAAAACATCAGCCTCACCAACAAGGCCGGCACCAGCATCGGCGGCAGCTTCGTGAGCCACTTTGCCAAAGACACGCCCTTTGTCCACCTAGACATCGCCAGCAAGGCCTGGACCGGCGGAAACGGCGTCTTCGCGAAAGGGCCGACCGGCGCTGGCTTGCGCATCGTCGTGCAAGCAATCCTCGACAGCTAGGCAGTACTGCCTGACCTGAGCCGGGTCGTCGGCCACCGGCCGGCGGCCCCTCCTGGGTAATCCGAGGGCGCGAAGGGCCCTAGGGGTGTACTACCGAGGGCGCGAAGTACCGCTAGGTTTCCGCTGCGGCGCGAGCGTGTCGTTCGCTGCGTTCGAGGCGTCGGTCGGCTGCGTGCCCGAGGAAGCTTGCCACCACCACGACGGAAACCAGCAGCACGCCGTTGACCAACCAGGCGACCCAGAGTTGCTTGGTGAAGGCGAGGGCGAGGTAGCCCGTGGAGCCGATGCCGGCAACGGTGAGCGCATAGGGCAGTTGTGTGCGGACGTGGTCGATGTGGTCGCATTGTCCCGCCATGCTGCTCATGACAGTGGTGTCGCTGATGGGCGAGCAATGGTCTCCGAATACGGCGCCGCCTAGGGTGCTTGCGAGTACGGGTGCAAACCATGCGGCGCCGCCAGGGGTTGCTGCGGCTACGGTGAGGGTGACGGGGATCATGATGGCGAAGGTGCCAAAGCTGGTGCCGGTGGCGAATGCGATGACTGCGGAGAGCAGGAATGCCAACAGGGGTAGACTAGAGGCGTCGGTGAGCCAGGAGATGAATCCGTTGCTGCTGTCTTGGGCGTTTCCAACGGCCTCCGAGAGGTATTCGCCGAGGCCGACGCCGCCAAAGTGGGCTGGTGTTGTGGCGTCGCCGGCGACGAGGTCGGTTTGGGTGGTTCCCACGGCGTTGCCGATGGCCCACGCGAGGGCGAGCAGGGCGAGGGCGGGCACCATGGCTTTGAATCCGGTGATGACGGTGTCGATGTATTCGTCCTGCTTGAGTGTCCCTTGTACGCCGTAGAGGACCATGGCAAACAGGAGTGTGAGGAAGCTTGCGACGGCGAGGCTCAATTCGGCGCTGCTGTTGCGCAGGGCGGAGGCAAAAGAATCTCCTTCGATGCCCCGTCCGGTGACATACAGAGCGGTGATGGCGGAGGCGAACAGAAACAGCATGGGCCACAGGAGGTTGCGGGCCTTGGGTTTGGCACCGAGGGCGACTTCCATTTCGCTGACTTCGCGGCTCATGAGGGGTTTGGCGCCGTCGCGCATCAGTTTACCTTCCCGTAGGGCGCGTTGTTCTGCTTTGCGCATGGGTCCGTATTCCATGGGCAAGAAGGCGATGAGGCCCACGAATACGACCGTGAGGATGGCGTAGAAGTTGTAGGGGATGGAGTCCAAAAAGAGGCTGAATGCGTTGAGGCCTGCGGCTTGGACGGCAGCGACTCCGGCGACGATGCCGATGATGACACCGACCCAGGTGCTGATGGGCATCATGATGACCATGGGGGCGGCGGTGCTGTCGATGATGTATGCGAGTTTTTCGCGGCTGACGCGCAATTTGTCGGTGACGGGCCGGAATACGCTGCCGGCGGCGATGACGTGGAAGTAGTCGTCGATGGCCAGAAAGGCGGCGCCGAAGAACCACGCCATGCCTTGGCCCATGCGTCGGTCGTGGGCGTACTTCATGGCGGCTTCTCCAAAGCCTCGAATGGCGCCGCTGCGCTGCATCACGGCGACGAATCCGCCCAAAAACAACGTGAAGGCGATGACGCCAGCGTGGCCGGGGGTGGCGATGCCGTAGATGATCCATTGGATGGTTTGGAAAACCCCTCCTGCGACGGCGACAAACGGAAGCAGGAACGAGGAGCCATCGAAGGCGGCCCCGGCGACCATGACGGCGGCTACAAGGATGCCAATCAGGAGGCTCTGGTAGACTCGGCGCGTCAGCATCGCCGCGATGATGGCGATCGTGGGCGGAAGTAGGGTCCAGGCTCCAAAGTCAGCCACAAATCAAGCGAGTCGCGGCAAGACTTGATGCTTGCGTTGGAACCATGCAAGCGTGGTGCGGCGCCGAAGCCCTCTTGCCGGGGCGGCGACTCGCTCGGGCGTGGGCATTGATCTGGGCGACGTGGTGGTCAAGCACCAGACAGAGTTGGCGGCTCTTCGTGGCAAGCGCGTGGCGTTTGATGCGTGGAACATTCTGTATCAGTTCTTGTCGAACATTCGTCAGCCTGATGGCACGCCCCTGAAGGATCGCCAGGGCCGAGTCACGAGCCACCTTGCGGGCACGCTCTACCGGACGGCGAACATCGTGGAGGCAGGCATCAAGCCGGTGTTTGTGTTTGATGGCGAGCCTCATGTGTTGAAGCGTGAGACACTGGCGGCCCGGTCGGCGCGCCGGGAGCAGGCGAAGGTGGATTTGGAGGAGGCTCAAGCGGCGGGCGACGAGGAGCGGGCGTTCAGCAAGGCGCAGCAGACGAGCAAGATGACCTCCGAGATGGCGGACCAGGCGAAGGCGTTGCTGCGCGCACTTGGGGTTCCCGTGGTGGATGCGCCCCATGACGGAGAAGCGCAAGCGTCCTACCTCTGCGCCCAGGGCAAGGTCGATGCCGTATGCTCTCAGGATTTTGATTGCCTGCTGTTTGGCGCCCCGGTTTTGCTGCGAAATTTGACCATGAGCGGCCGGCGAAAATTGCCGGGAAAACAGGTGTGGGTCCCGGTGTTGCCGGAGCGAATTGAGCTTGCCGAGAGCTTGGGAGCCGCTGAGCTTTCGCGGGAGCAACTTGTGGATGCGGCGATGCTTGTAGGTACGGATTTCAATCCCGGCATCAAGGGCATCGGGCCCAAGAAGGCGATTGCGCTCGTGCAGAAGAACGGCGACCTGGACACGCTGATTGCCCGCCTCGATTCGGACCCCAGTAGTGCCGACAGCGCCGTGGAGCGGGCCATCATCGAGCAGGCCGACGCTCTTGCCGATCGCGTGGAGATCCGCCGCATTTTCCTTGCTCCTGAGACCGCCGAGAACGTGGATTTGACGCCGGGCCGTGCCGACGGGGCCGCAGTGCTTCAGATCATGGTAGAGGAGCACGATTTTTCCAAGGAACGCGTTGAGGGCGCTTTGAAGCGGTTTGGTGCAGCGGCGGAGGCGGGCAAGCAGCAGTCGTTGTTTGATTTCTAGCGGCCACGGGACCACCGACAGTTCTTTCTTTCCTGAATCCCCCGTTCGGCCTCGTGCTGCGTGCCGCTGCCGTGCTCGTTCTCGTCGCTTTTTCTGGTTGTACTGCCAATCTTGCTCCATCCTTGCCGGACATTGCGGCGCCGGAGCCCGTCGACCGTTATCCGGCCCTGCATGAGTTGTTTGCGGACGATGAGCCGTTCACCTTGCGCGGACGCGTCACGGACCCCGATGGACGGCCTGTGGCGGGGGCGCTTGTGTGGGTGGAGGCGGAGGATCTTCGTCAACCCGTCAACAATCTGGCAGCATACAGCGAAGGACGCGCGGCGACGATTCGCAACACTGCGGCAGACGGCACGTTTCGCATTCAAGCGGACGACGGATTGTACTCGATTGCGGTGGAGGCGCCGGGATTCAGGGCGTTGCGTAGTGTACCGCTTGCCACGTCCGAACCCTTGGAGTTGCGGCTGAGTCCGCACGACGGTGTGCTGGTGATGGCGCATCGAGGTGCGAGTTTCTATGCGCCAGAGAACACCATTGCCTCCATTCAGAAGGCGGCGTGGCTCGGCGCAGACTGGGTCGAGGTGGATGTTCGTTTGACCCGCGACGGTCGCTTGGTGTTGATCCACGACATGAGCCTAGAGCGCACCACCGGCCAGTCCGGCGAGGTCGCCTCCACTTCCTGGTCTCAATTGCGCACGTTGGACGCGGGGGCGTGGTTCCACTCGTCCTTTGCAAATACGCAGGTGCCAAGCCTTGCCGAAGCGATTCAAGCGGCTCGGGATGAGGGAACGCGGCTTGTTTTGGACATCAAGGCGCCGGATGCAAGAGAGGCCGCGAGGGTTCGCTCGGCGCTGTTTTTGGAACTTGATGCCCTCGGGGCCAAGAGCGAAGTGGTGGTGGCGGCGTTTCGCAATGCCACCGTGGACGATTGCGTTCGCTCCGGCCTTGCTTGTGCCAAGATCAGCGCGGGTGCCTCGGATATGGCGGCATTGCTGGACGATGCTTGGGCTCGGGGTGTTTCCACGGTTATGTTGGACCAGGCCGTGGTGGATGCGAGTGTTGTCGCCACGGCGCACCGCAGGGGGTTGTCCGTACACGCTTGGACCGTGAACGATGAACCGTCCTGGCGTCGCCTATTGGCCGCTGGCGTGGATGGAATCCTCACGGATCGCCCGGGGTACTTGTTGGACGTGCTCAACGACCGTCCGGCTCAGGAAGTGCCGTAGACGGGGTGGCTGGTGGCGGGCGCGAAGGCGTACATGCCCATGTACACGTCGGCGGCGTACAGGTGTCCTTCGGGGCCCATTTCTACGTCCATGTAGGTGGGTGCGTCGAGCGTCAGGCCGAGGCCGCAGAGATTGCTCTCGATGGTCTGGTGGACGGGGTCTTGGAACAGGGTCTGTTCGCCATCGGCGTACACGGCGTAGGCGATTTCGGCGGGGTCGCTGCGCAGGTCGGGGTGGCGGAAGTCCATTTGCCAGAGGCCACCGTGGTAGCTGCTGATGGTGAGGATGCCGTCGTCGGTGAAGCGCGGGTTGTGCAGGCTGAAGCTGGTGCCAAGCGCCGTGTGGTTGCCGGGGTTGGCCCAGACGCCCGTTTGTTCGAGGAGCATCGGTTCCTCGCCGGTGCGGACTTGGTCGAGGCCGGTGCCGTCGAGGATCCACATGGGGCTGACCCAGTCGAGCCAGTCCTCGGAGGTTACGATGACCACGATTTCGCCGTCAAAGAAGGCGACGTCGGCGGTGTGGAGGTAGTATTCGACGCCGGTTTGTTCCTTGATTTCTTGGCGGTTGGGGAGGTCCCAGTTGCCGATTTCGACGGGGTTGCGCACGTCGGTGATGTTGTAGATTTGCAGTCCGCCGCCGCCGTTGGCCGAGAGGGCCCAGACGTCGCCCCAAGGGGTGTCGCGGACGTACATGTCGTGGCCGACGTTGATGCTGCTGCCGGTGTCTTCGAGGTGGGCGCCGGTGAGTTCGTCGGCGACGATTTCGAAGATGTGGCCAAAGACGAAGGCGTAGTCGCGGTCTTGGATGCGGTGGACGGCGATGCTGTGTTCGCCGGGGAGGCCGGGCGCGAGGCCGGTGGGGCTCGTGGAGGAGCGGCCGGCAGCGGTGATGACGTCGACGATGAGGGGTTGTGCTTTGTTGCTGGTGTCGAAGAGGTAGACGTCGACGGGGACGGGGTTGACTTGGCCAAGGCAGGTGATGGCTTCGGTGCCCATGACGACGTAGTTGCCGTCGATGGTGGCTTCCATGCTGCGGTCGCCTCCGACGGCGCCGGGGAGGTTGACGCGGCCGGTGAGGGTGGGCACGGAGGGGTTGCTGAGGTCCCAGATGGCGAGGCCGCCGTTGATGCTGGCGGTGTTTGCGCCGTAGACGGCGCCAAAGAGGTAGCCGGCTTGCAGGTCCAGAGCGTGTACGCCGGCGATTTGGGCGGCGTTTTGCATCAAGGGGTCGCGGGCGCCAAATTCGTAGTTCCAGAGGAATTTGTGTTGGCCGGGCGTGGTGTGGTCGTGGCCGGCGCCTTCGGGCATGGGGTCCTCGGGCAGGACGTAGCGCTTTGCTGGTTCGAGGTCAACGGGGTCTTTGCCGTCGGTTCCGCCGGTGTTGTCGTCGAGGCAGCCGGAGACGGCGACGAGTGCCGTCATGAGGGCGATCCATAGGGCCTTGTGCATGATTGGACTGGACCGGGAGGGCTACATGACGGTTGTGGCGCTCCGATTTGGATGCAGCGCTGGTGCTGGCGACCTACATGGTGTCGAGCGCGGGCAGGCCGAGTGCCTCGTGGCACCGCCTTAGCGCCATCCGCGCCGCGTCGACCACCGCGAGCCGGGTTGCGCGTTCGTCGGCGTCTTCGTGATCGAGGACGTGATGGTCGCGGTAGTAGCCGTTGAAGGCGGACGCCAGTTCGGATGCGTAGGCGCAGAAGTGGTGCGGGGCGGCGCGGTCGGCGGCGTCCTCTGCGACACTGGGCAGGCGGGCGATGAGGGACAAGAGTCTGGCTTCGCCGGCTTGGATGGCTTCGTCGTGGACGGCGGCTTCAATGTTCTGGGCCTTGGCTTTGGCAAGGAGGCTAACAGCGCGGGCGTGGGCGTACATGAGGTACGGTGCGGAGTCACCTTCGAAGTCGAGTGCTTCTTCCCAGCGGAATTTGATGGGTTTTTCTGGTTGCACTTTGGCGATGTTGTAGCGAATGGCGGCGATGCCGACGGCTTCGGCGATGGCGTCTACTTGGGTTTTGGTCATTTCGTCGCCGCGGCGGCTGAGCACGGCTTCGCGGGCCATGGCGACGGCTTCGTCTAGGAGGTCGTCTACGAAGACGACGCGGTTGGCGCGGGTGCTCATTTTGCCTTCGGGGAGGCTTACGAAGGCGTAGAAGACGACGTGGGGTTTGGTGGCGCCGAGTTCGTCGAGGGCAACACCCACTTGCAGCGATTGCAGACGGTGGTCTTCTCCGAGTACGTCGATGAGGCGGCCGCCGGGGCCAACGTGGTCGCTCTTCCATTTGTGGTAGGCGACGTCGCGGGTGGCGTAGACGCTGGTTTGGTCGCGGCGGGTGAAGAAGAACTTGGTGGATTTGTTGCCTTCCAGTTCGGTGCCAAGGTCCAGGTAGTTGGCGCCGTCGTCTTCTTGCGCGGCGCGGGGGCTTGCCTTGAGGCCTTGGATGACTTGTTCGACGGTGCCGTCGGCTACGTGGTCGGATTCGTCGTCTACGGAGTCGAAGGTGACGCCGAGGCGGGCTAGGCTTTCGCTCATGCCGGCAAAGCAGGCTTCATAGACGGTGCGCACGCCGGCAAGGAGTTCGGGGTCGGCGGTTTCGAGGCGGGCCACGAGTGATTTGACTTCGGCGGCGTACTCGGGGTCCTCGGTCATGCGTTCGTTGGCGGCTTGGTAGTAGCGTACGAGTCGGTGGTCGGCTTTGTCGCGGGCGGCGGGCGGCAGGTCGGCCTCCGCGAAGGTTTTCGAGCCAAGGTACAGGAGGGCGACTTGGCGGCCGAGGTTGTCCATGTAGTAGTGGGTCTCGATGTCGTAGCCAGCCACTCGGTGCAGGCGAGCAAGGGTGTCGCCGAGGATGGGGTTGCGAGCACGTCCCACGTGTAATGGGCCGTTGGGGTTGGCGCTGGTGTGCTCCAACAACACTTTGCCCGTTTTGGGGGATGCAGTGATGGCCGCCATGGGGTCCGAGAGGACCACGCGTGCAAGTTTGGCGGTGTCGAGGAAGAAATTTACGTAGGGGCCGACGGCGCGCACTTCTGCCACCCATTCGGTCCCGGTGGCTTCGACGGCGGCGGCTAGCTCCTGTGCGATGGCGGGTGGGGCTTTGCGCAAAGCGCGCGCAAAGGGAAAGCAGGGCATTCCAAGTTCACCCATGGTGGGGTCGGGCGGGTTCTCGAGGCTGGGTCGCGCAGTATCGGGGGCAAGCTTTGCCACGGCGGCGTCCAGCAGCGATTCGACTTCGGCCCGGAAGGCGCGCAGTGCGTCCACGGCGCGGCCACAGGGGCGTTGTTGAAAGCCCCTGCGACGAAGATTGCCCGTAGAGGCACGGTGTGGAAGCCGCGTGGGAGCCGCGCGGGAGCCGTGGAGGCCATGCGGCGACCTTACGAAGGCCCCCCGCGCTTGCTCGTTGTGGAGGCGGTCGAGCTCTTCGTGGATGGCACGCGATTGCATGGAGAATTCCATGCGGCAGCCAAGGGCAAAGCGGCGGTCGTGCTCCTTCATGGCTTCCGTTCTTCGATGCAAGAATTGGGAGACCTTCCCCAGCGCCTTGCCGATGCGGGGATTCATGCCTTGGCGATCGATCATCGGGGCCATGGCCAGAGCGATGGGGAGCGGGGCCGGGTCGGATTGGACCGGGCGTTGGCGGACACGGAGGCGGCGTTCGCGTGGTTGCAGCAGCGACTTGGTAAGCGCGTGCGGATGGGCCTCGTGGGGCACAGCCTTGGTGCCTCGCATGCCATCGGCATCGCGGGGCGAACGAGTCTGGTACGCGCCCTGGTGCTTGCCCACCCGGTGGATCGGCTCCTGGATGAATTGGGACGCGCCGAGCGGCTCGTGTACCATGCACTGGGTCGCTTGGGCCAGCGTCGTATGCGTCGAGGACGTGCGGCGGGGTTTGTGAAGCGGCCACCGTTGTACCGGCACCTCATGCGAGATTCGGAGGCCCAACAATGGGCCAGGCAGCATTCGTTGCTCCAGCAATCCGTGAACCTCGGCAACTACGCCTACGCTGTCACGATGCAAGCGAGCGATTGGGCGCGTCGCGCGGAAGCACCGGCGCTGTGCATTTTTAGCCCGCATGATCAAGTGGTGCATCCAATGCACACCCAGGCGGTGTTTGACAACCTTCGCGGCCCGCACGAATCATTGCAGCACGACGGCGGCCATTCTTGTTTCTTGGACCAAGACGCGGACCGAGTCATGACGGCGACCGTGGAGTTTCTGCAGCGGCGACTGGCGGGGCGCGCATGAGCCCCGACAAGTCTGCCTCCGGGTTCGCTTTCTTTGATTTTGACAACACCATCCTGCATGGCGATGCGGGGCCGTTGTTTGGAAAGCATTTGCTCGCCGAGGAAGCCGAGCGCCTGCGAAAGCGGAGGCGGGGACCTCGGCGGGCGCTCCGCACGGCGCGGTTTTGGAGTGGAGTGCTGACGTTTGGAGCATGGATGGGTGCCCAGTCGGCGCTGTACAAGGTGCGGGCGGTGCGACGCAGCACCATCGTTCGCAGTGCCTACCGAGGCTTGCGCGGCGTTCCCGCTGAGCCATTTTTGGCCGATATGGAGGATTTTGCCAAGCGGCACCTACGACCCCGGCTGTACCCTGCGATGCTGCAAGAGATGGAGGCCCACCATGAGGCTGGGCGCACCTGCGTCATTGTCACCACCGGTATGGAAGCACTTGTTCAGCACTGCATGGAGTGGTTGCCTGCGGGGACACAGTTGATTGGGTGCGAACTGGACGAACTGGACGGTCGACTCACGGGGCGTGTGGTTCGGGGTCCGCTTTATGGCCAAGATAAGGCCAACATCATTCTCGCTTATTGCCGGGCAACTGGCGTGGACCCGGCGGATTGCTGGGCCTACACGGACCATTACTCGGACCATCAAATGCTGGAGGCGGTGGGGCAAGCGGTTTGCGTGAATCCCCGTAGTCGGCTCCAAAAACTGGCACATCAACGAGGTTGGCTTGTTCTGGATTGTCCGGACCCTCGGGTGTAGGTCGAGTAGGTCCCGAAGAAGACAACAGCTCGGCGTTCGGCCAAAAAAAGGGGGGATGAGGCGGGGAAGATGAGCGGGCGCCTAGGGCGTCCTACTTCTTGTTGGAGAAGTACATCATCGCGAGCAGGATGACGGCCAGGAAGGCGAGGGGCATCATGTAGGAGCTCCAGTCGCTGCTGCCGGCGCCGTGGGCACCGAAGACCATGCCGAAGAGCATCGGGACGCTGGCCCAGGTGTTGAAGCGGCTGGCCATAACGGCGTTCTTGACGCGGGGGCCGTTCTCGGCGGTCATCTTGGCTTTGTCAGCGTCGGAAGCGCCGGCGGCGATGGCCTTGTTGTTGCTGAGGATCACTTGTTGGTTGGGCCAGATGATGAACCAGACGTTGAACCACATGACGATGCCGAGCAGAACGCCCATCAGGATGAGGTAGCCCGCAGGGCCGTTGTCGAAGAAGTAGCCGCTGTGGCTGCCAAATTGGGTGCCCTTGATGTAAATCAGGATCAACCCGAAGAGGAAGGTGAACATGGCGCCCCAGCGGAACCAGAACAGTGTTTTGAGGGTGATGTTTGCCGTCGCCTTTTCGCCCATGGCCACATCGAAGGGCTTCTTGAGGGGGAATTTCAGAAGCGGCAGGTTGACGAGATTGAAGAAGTACAGGAGCCCAATCCAGGTGATTCCAGACAGGATGTGCAGATACCTGAACAGCGATTCGTACGCCAGGTCCGTGAAGGCCATGGAGGCCGGAGTGGAGTCGGATATATCAATCTAAAGAACGTGTTGCCGCGACTTCCTGTGCATCCGGTGCAACCCATGCAACGACAAGCCGCCCGATTACGACACGCTCTAATTCACAACGTGGCGGCCCGGCCAGAAATCATTGCTTCGACCCATGGAAGCCGGTCGTTGCCCCAAAACGATTCGCGCCGACCCACATCATCCTCCAGCACGAAAAACGGCACACCCGGGGCACCCGCGGCATAAGCTTCCTGGGTATTGGCAATCATCAGACGCTTGAGGCCCTCCCCCAAGCAAAGGCTGGCCCCGCCCTTCAAGCCAATGGTGTTGCATAGATCGTCAAGGACCGCCTCGTCGCTGATATCCCGGCCATTCTCGAAGTACGCCAAGAACACCGCTTCCATCCACCGATCCTCCATTCCGGGTGCGTCATGGTCAGCGGCCAGATGCAATCGGCCAGCCTTGATGCTGTTGACCGGCATTGCACCTGGCGTCCCGGCGGCCGGAGGAGCAAAAGGCACACCGTATGCGGCGGCCCAGCGACGCACGTCCGAAAGCAAATATCGACCCTGGTTGGGCAATGTCACGTTGGGTTGGCTGCCATCCTGCTTGAAAATGTGCCCCGCCGAGACCGGCTTCCAAAGAATCTCGCAGCCCTCGTAGCGGCCAGGGTGTGCACGAATCCGTTGCCAAGCCAAGTATGCGTAAGGGCTGCCATAGTCGAAGTAGGCGTGCAGGCGCATGGGCGCGGGCAGTAGCAATCCGTCTATGGATATGCCGTTCGAGGCGGCACCACCCTCATTCCACCCAAGGCGCCCCCTGCACCGTGCTCGGGGCGTTTCCGTGCAGCCACGCCGACGGAAACACCACTTGCAAGGAGCCACCCCACAATCGACCCATTTCGTGGCGAAGCAGCGGGTATGTCCTTCGCATCCCTTCATCCAATTCTTCCACCGCATCCCCCACTGCAGCTACAAAGGGTCCGGGGTCTTCGTCGGCGTCCACCAGGAATCCGCCACCCACTCGAAGCACCCGCAACCCGGGTACGCCGCCGAGACTGTGCACAAGGTCACGCTCCAATCGACGCCCAAGATCTCCTGAAAGCCACGCGGCGTAGCGCATCGGGATGAGAATTCGACTTCGCTGCTCCATGTGGGTACGATTGCTCGGCCGTGCATGAGGGCTACCCATAGAAGGCAGAAACAGCCCGCTTCTTGGCCTGTGCCGCACACAACAAGGCCTGCGTAACACACATGTTGGTGCCCAACCGCATTCATTCATGCATTAATGATCAATAAACTGCCAAACTGAGCAAGTATGGGTTTTTCCGGGCAATTTTGGCAAATCCGCAAGGACCGCTCCGAGGAACCGCTGCACAAGCGCACAATCTAGCGGCCCGTTGCACCCCTCCAAAATAGCCACCCGTCCCCCCTGCCCACGCCATCATGCTTGTGCGGACCGACAACAACCGTTTTGTCGTCGGCCGTTGCTCGACCGCCTATGCGAACGATCCTCTTGACCATCCTGAGCCTCTTCATGGTCACCCTTGCCGGTTGTGCCCAGAGCAGCGACGGCGGCGTGGACGAGAAAAAATTGGACAAAATCCAAGTCACCGACACTACAGGCGGAATCCGCGGGGTCGTGGTGGACACCAGCATCACCCCCGTGGCCGACGCCCGCGTGCTGCTCAACACAGGCGCGGAAACAGCGACCGACGCTAGCGGCGTCTTCACATTCACGGGACTAGAACCGGGAACCTACTTTGTCACTGCGGAGAAACTCCTGTACGAAGGCGCCCAAGCGAGCACCCTCGTACAAGCAGGCGTGGACGAACCCCCCGTGCTCACCATCCAGATTGCACGGCTCGCCGGCGTCGTCCCCTTCGTAGAAGTCAACCAATTCGACGGCTTCTATGACTGCGCCTTTGCCGGCCCCGGCATCACCGACAGCTGCGACATGGCCACCCGAACGGTCCACGACGCAGGCGTCGAACCCGTCCCCCGCAGTCTCCAAAACAACGTCAACACCGGCTTCATCACCGTAAGCCCCCAGGTCCAGACCATCATCCAAGAAGGATTCTACGACGACTCCGTCACGAGCCGTTTCTGGACCATGGTCAGCAGCACCCCAATCGACAACGGTTGCGACTGCAGCGACATCGACTACATCGACAACATCGGCGATGACGGCACCACCTACGGCCGTGGCGACCGCTCGACCGGTGAACCCTTCCCCGCTACCAACGGCGAGGAAGAAGTAGCCGTGCGCGGCTTCATCCCGTGGTTTGGCTTCGCCGACCCCGGAGTAGACTACGCACTCGGCCTCGAATTCCAGATCTTCACGACCCTGTTCTACAACTTTGAAGCACAGGACGGCTGGAACATCCAAGCCCGCGAAGACTACCCGCTCCCAAGCTGATTGGACCCATTCGTCGGCACCACCCAAGCAATCTTCCATCAAAGCCACAACAAGGGCTAAGAACGAGCCCGTGCGGTCCTGAGCCCATGCGCACGTGGGTCATCTGCGGACTCTTCCTTTTGACAGCCCTGGCCGGATGCTCCGACGCTCCTCCGGCCACCGACAAGGAAGACGACGGGTTCAAGGACATCGACTACAAAGTGGACGACCAAACCGGCGCCATTCTCGGCATCGTCGTCAACGAAGTCATCGAACCGGTCTCCGGCGCCACGATCACCCTGCAAGACGGCACCGGCCGTTCCACCCAAACCGATGCGCAGGGCCGCTTTGTCCTGGACGAACTCGACGAAGGAAGTTACTTTTTGAGCGCGAGCAAACCGGGCCACACCGAGAGCCAATTCAGCGCCCAAGTCGCCCCCGGCTCCGCCAACCCTGCCATCATCAAGGTTCAACTTCCCCGGCTCTTCGAGGCAGACCCCTTCATGCAAGCCTTCAGTTTCGAGGGCTTCTTTACATGCAGCCAAAACGGAGTCATTCCGCTCTGGAGCAGCAGCCCGTGCGTCTTCGACCACACCAAGCACAGCTTGATTCCCGCCCCCGCAAACGGCATCCTCCCGATGCTGGACAACGCCACCCCGCAAATCCGTGATTTCCACGCAGACGTGGGCGCCGGTTGGCAGAGCATGATCTGGGAGATGACCTGGGAAGCCAGCGCCCAAGGAACCAGCGAAAACATGGGCATCGTGGTCAGCACCTACAAACCCGAACGTTGCACCTGCCACTCCTTTGCCAACTACGGCAGCGCAAACCCACTGCGCTTGCAAATGGACGTGGGCGCCCCGCACGAGACCGCAGCGGCAGCCGAACCCACCGCGATTCCCCCGGAAGGCATCGAGCAAATGAGCTTCTTTACCTCCGTGCGCGCCCCCGACGGCAACATCAACACCGGGCTAGGCCCCCGCGCCCCGCCTGGACTTGCCGTGGACCAAGATTTCACGATCTTCTACCACCAGTTCTACTACGCGGCGCCGCCGGAAGGATGGTCGTTCCTGAACGGCGACGGAAACCCGTTCTAGTCCTCGATTCGCACCCGACCATTTTTCCATTCCTCTCGTCTCGGCGCCCTCGTGCAGGAGGAGTCGTGGCCACTCGACCGAGTCCAAGCGGGGCTCCAGTCGGCCCGCGCCAAGGACGCATCGTTTGCGTCAGGAACCATCCTCGGCTCCATGTGCACCGCCCCGCACGAGGCCGCTTCCTGGGCGTTCTCTTCGTTCTTGGAAACAAACCTTGGAGATCCGGACCACTGCACCGGCACCGCCGAGCTGGAACGAGAAGTCCTTGCAGATTTTCGCGCACTTGTCTCTGCGAGCCCCGCCGCTGGCGCCAGACTCCTGACGGGCGGCAACGAGGCAAATTTGCTTGCGTGCTACCTGGCCCGTGAAAAAACCGGCAACCGCCGCATCGTGGTCCCGGACTCCTGCCATTTCAGCTTTGAAAAAGCGGCACGCATGCTGAACATGGAACTGGTGCGCGTGCCGACCGTAGGCCACCGCGCCGACCCCGATGCCATGGCGGCGGCCGTGGACCACGATACCGCCCTCGTGGTGGCCATCGCAGGCACGACGGAGTTGGGCCTCGTAGATCCGATTCCGAAACTGGCCGCAGAGGCAGATGACGCCGGCGCCTTGCTGCACGTGGACGCAGCTTGGGGCGGCTACGTGTTGCCCTTTTTGGCAGCGGCTGGCGAACCGGAGAAGCCGTTTGGCCTAGATGTGCCAGGAGTATGGTCCGTCGGCCTTGACCCGCACAAAATGGGCATGGCAGCAATCCCGGCCGGTGCGCTCGTAGTGGCCGACGAACAGGATTGGCAGCGCGTGGCCGTGGAAACCAGCTACGTCAGCACCAACGGCCAAAGCACCATCCTCGGCACCAGACCAGGGGCCGCCGCTGCATCCGTCTGGGCCGTGCACCGCGCCATGGGCACCTTGGGGTACGCAAAACTGGTACAGCGCTGCCTTGCCACCACTAGGCGCATTGCGACGCGCTTGCAAGCGCACGGAGCCGAACTCGTCGCCCAGCCCGAACTGAATCTTCTGACCTTCCGCTTCGGCGACCCGGCCCAAACGCACGAACGACTGGCGGCGGCCGGATTCCGCCTCAACATCGTTCCCCGCTTCGGTGCCATGCGCATCGTAGTCAATCCCCACGTAACCGACGAAGTCGCCGATCGATTCCTCGAAGCCTTTGAACGCTTGTAGCGTCACCGGCAATCGTGGACATCGACGAGAGCCTCCGCCAGGCGACCGTAATGGACCGGGGCGGCTACCCATACCTGATTCATCCGCTCACCGACGGAGTGCCCCGCTGCGACCCCAAATTGCTTCGAGAATGGGCAACCTGGGCCGCCGCGTCGCCCCTACTTGCGGACGCTACCGTGCTCCTCGCGCCGGAGGCGATGGCCATCCCACTCGCCGTGGCACTCAGCCTTGAAACTGGCCTTCCCGTGTTGACAGTGCGCAAACGGCGCTACGACTTGCCCGGAGAAGTGGTCGCCTACTGTGAAACCGGCTACGGCGAAGCCTGCCTGCACGTCAACGATGTGCACCCGGAGGACAAAATCGTCATCATCGACGATGTGCTCAGCACCGGCGGCACCCTCGACGCCCTTCTATTGACATTGTCGGAGATGAACGCCAACGTCCTCGGAGCCTTGGTGTTCCTGGACAAAGGCCGTGTGCGCGACAAGCTCGCAGTCAAACACGCACTCCCCATCCACGTCATGCGCACCGTCCAAGTGGCCAGCGGAGTCGTCACACCGGGCCCCGGCGGATGAACAAGACCTGCCATGACCTACCGATGCACTGATTAGATTCCAACGCCACCAAGGTTGCGTCATGGATCGGTACGCATTGCAAGCTCGAAGCCTTCGCAAGACCTACGGCTCCGGCCCCAACGCCGTCCATGCATTACGCGGCGTCGACTTGGACATAAGGCAAGGAGAATTCGTCAGCATCATGGGCCCCAGCGGCAGCGGCAAGTCCACGCTCCTGCAAATGCTCGGCCTCCTGGACGGCCCCACCGGCGGCCGCATCCGCATCCAAAACCAAGAAGTGACCCACGCCGACGCTCGCCAACGCGCCCTGACCCGCCGCAGCACCATCGGCTTCGTCTTCCAATCCTTCCACTTGCTGGCACGCGCCACCGCCCTCCAGAACGTCATGCTCCCCATGGCCATATCGGGCGTCCCTCGCAACCAGCGCCGCAGCCGAGCCCTTCGCACCCTAGATGCCGTGGGATTGCTCGACCGCGCCGATCACCGCAGCACCGAAATGAGCGGCGGCCAAAAGCAACGCGTCGCCATCGCCCGCGCCCTCGCCCTCAATCCACCCATCCTACTTGCCGATGAAGCCACCGGCAACCTCGACAGCGTCACGAGCAAGGAAATCATGGGGCTGTTTCAGCGCCTCAACCAATCCGGCCGCACCATTGTCCAAGTCACCCACGACCGAAAGATGGCCGAATACGCCGACCGCATCTTCCACGTCGAAGACGGCCTCATACGCGAAACCGAGACTGTGCGGAGGCGCGCATGAGATCCGGCGAATCCACGCGCATGGCGATGCAGAACCTCTGGGGGCACAAAATGCGCAGCCTCCTCACCATCATCGGAGTGCTCATCGGTATCGGCAGCGTCATCGCCATCGTCACCCTCAGCGCCGCATTCGAAAACAGCATCACAAGCCAATTCGACGAAATCGACGACCGCAGCATCTTCGTCACCGCCGCATCCACCGACAACCAAAACGGTCCCCCCGACGCTGGCCAATTCGGTACCGTGTTCACCGAGGTGGACCGCCAAGCACTACTGAACATCGACGGCGTAGAACGGGTCATCGCCAGCGGCAACGTCGTTGTCACCACCCTCAAAACCGACGCCCGCGCCTTGCCGTTCCAAGCCCTCACCGCAACCAACAGCGACGCAGACGAGGTACGCAACCAAGACCTGTACTTCGCAGGCGGCCCCTTCACCGACGGCGCCACCGAGATCGTCCTCGGCTGGAATCTGGCACTCGCCCTCGGCGGCGACACGCCACCCGTCACGGAACCGAGCCTCCAAGTGGGCGACACGGTGGCCATAACTCTCCAAGACAACAGCACCCGCAACGTCACTGTCGCCGGCATTCTGGTGTTCCAAGAATCCCTGTTCGGCTCCGGAAACGGGGCAGCCCATGTGCCACTCGACCCCTTCTACACGACATTTCGAGAAAGCCCCACCACGGGTGTGAGCGTGCGCGTCTACGACGGCTTCACCGTGGTTGCTGAGCGCGGCACCGACATCGACCTCGTGCGCGACGCAGTCAGCGCCTACATGATGGACGAAAGCGACGCATCGACCTTGCTTACAGGCCTCGACGTCACCATCCTCGTGGCGACCGCCAGCGACATCACCAAACAAATCGGCGCCGCATTCGACCAAGTCACCATCTTCGTCGCTGGCATCGCAGGCGTCAGCCTCCTTGTAGGCGGCATCATGATTGCCACCATCCAACTCATCAGCGTCACCGAGCGCACCAAAGAAATCGGGCTCATGAAGGCCATCGGGGCTCTAGACGGAGACGTACTTCGGTTGTTTCTGGTCGAATCCATGATCATAGGACTCGTGGGCAGCATCGCCGGCATCGGCGTGGGGCTGGGCGCGGGTGCCGCCATGGTCGCAGCATTCTTCGGCGACGACGTCGCTTTCGTAGTGCCCTACCAATGGATCGGCATCGCCGTGGGCGTAGGGGTCTTAACCGGAATCATCGCAGGATACCTACCCGCCCGGCGAGCAACCAAAATCCAACCCGTCGAGGCACTCAACTACGAATAATCAGGCGCCCGTATCCCGCCCGCACCCGCCCCCACCCTCCGGCAGCTGCCCCCGTACCCAACCCAGCAACCAATCCCACTACGCCCCTGCCTGAAGCTCAATGCACCCGAACGCCACGAGATCACGGCGCCAAACAATGCACATCGGACGCGAACGGCCGGATGCAGCTAGATAGGAATGGTCCACAGGCATACCATGAAAAAATGGAGACGAATCATAACGCGATGCGAACCATCGTCATCGCCTTGATCGTCGGCCTCGCCTTTGCAGGCGCCATCGCCCCCGCTGCCAGCGCAGCCTCGCTGGACACCCCTATGGAGGAACGCGCAGAATGCCACGTGGTCTGGGGAGACCTTCTCCTAGACCTTGGCGGCGTCAAAGTCTACCGCCCCAAGACCGTCGTGTGCAACCTCTAGCACATAGCACCCTCCAGCAGCGGCCTCTTCCCTCTGCTCCCCTTCCCCATCCCCCCATCCCTTTCCCCCACCCGCAATCCCTGGGCAATGTGGAACACCGAATCGTTCCACCCATCATGCTTCCTGAAGCCGCTTTGCAACCACAGCACACGATCCGACCTCGGCCACCGGAGCCGGCTCCGCCGAACTCGAATCAGACGGATGCGCCAACAACTCCCGAAGCAATCCCTCCAACGCAACCGTAGGATGATACACCCGGGCACGCGACTCCTGCGTCTCCACCACGAGCCCCGCAGCCACCAAATCATCCACGTACGAACGCAACACCTTCCTCGTCAAATTCAACCCCTCCGTCAATTCCCGTTGCTTGCGGCCAGGCGCCCGAGCAATCGCATCCACCAAATCTTGCACCCGACCCCGCCGCAACAACGCCAACCCCCGGCGACGCGCAGGCGACACCGTATCCGTGAAAAATCGACGACTGCGACCCACCGGTTCGCTGCGCAACCGACCCCGGCGCTCCAGCGCACGCGTATGGTGCTGAATCGTTCCCCAAGAACACCCCACCGCATCCCGCAACGAAGTCAACGTAATGCCCGGATGCGCCTCCACAATCGCCATGAGCTTGATGCGGGTCGGATGCCGAAGCGCCTCACCCCGAGCCTGAGCAAACAACAGAAGCCAGTCAAACACCCTCGGCGCCCCCCCGCAGCACGCTGCGCAACGACGCATCCTGACCCAAGGCAGCCTGCACAACACCCGCCGCAGAACCGACCCCCTCGACCTCCAAGATCCCAAGCCCCAGCGCCAACGTCACCGCACCTGTTGCGTCGCCATGCTCCGAAATCCAAACTCGCAACCATCGAACCGCCTCCTCATGCCGACCCAACCGATACAACCCCACCGCATGCAGCACCGCCGCATCCGAGTCTCCCGGATTGTGCACCAAGGCGCGGCGGGCCCACCGATCGGCCCGACCCACTTTTCCCACTTCGAGCGCCCAATGCGACGCCATCACAAGCGTATCCGAATCAAGGCGACGCGACCGAATCCGCACCACCAACCCCGCCAACACAGCCAACCCCAACGCAACACCCGACCCAATGCGCGACCAAGAACGCCCCTCCAGCGGTGGCCGAGAAGCAACAAAGGCGAGTTCTTGACCGCCAAGGGATGCACTGCGCACCTCCCGGGCCTCCAAATCCGCTCGAACGCCACGCGACTCCAGCAAAAGATCCGCCTCCCAGTACCCATCCAACGCCAACCGCGTGCCCTGGAAATCGCTGCGATTCACCCCCACAATGCTCCCGGATGCACCCGAAAAAACCGCCGCGCCATCCGCGACCAATGTCCCCGAGTGAGCCCGCACCTGGAAGTCATACCCGTTTGGATGATAGGCAAGCGCTCCGTCGTGCACCACGATGTCGATACGCCGCAATTCGCCCTCCATGTAGACCGGCTCGCCCGTTGCAGGAGTTTGGTTCGAGCGAATGTCTCCCGTGCGGTACGTCGTGGAGCCATCATCCGCCTCCAGATGCACATCAAACTCATAGAATGTCAAGACGAAATCACCACGCAACCAAGCAATTGCATCGGCCGATGGAGACACCAAGAGATTGGGCCAAGGGCCGTGCCGGCTAGGCTCCCAGCCCGAGTCCTCGTCCGTCGCCCACTGAAAATCAAGTCTGTCTCGAGGCTCCACGCGCGCCGCGCCAACCTTCACATCAAATGTGGACGGCCGGCCCGGACCCGCGGGCCCCTCAGCTTGCAAAAAAGCACTTGGGCGAACATGGAAACTCGTGGCCGTGACGTTCTCATGCCGCACCGGCTCATCCGTGGATTCGTTGCCGTCCGGAAAAGTTGCCAAATTGGGCCGCACCGGCCCCGTAGTCGTCGCATACGGATTGCGATGCACCACCACATCCACGACCGGCGCATCCAAAACAAACACGGCCGCCCCCGCGTCGCTTCCCGGCTCCAGCACCCCAAAAAACATGGCCGGCCCTTCAAATTGCACCCCTTCCAAGGCGGCTTCGTCAAACAAAAACGAACCCGACAACGGAACCGCTGCACCCGAGGCCCCCAAAGCACTCAAAGGCGCCAGCACCAGCACCAGCATCAGCACCAGAGCACAACGGGACCGCCTGCGCATGCCCTAGGCCCCGTCCGATTCCGACTTGCGCGCCACGCTCAACACACATTCTAGGTACTCGTCGTTGACACGTGGCTGCACCCAATCAAGCGGCTCATTGCTCCAATCCACCCACATCAAAAAACAGTCATCCAACGGCCCCGGCAACACAATCCGATTGGAATGCGGACTCTCCGACGGCCCCTCCCCGGCAGAAAAACGCGCCGTCACACTGTACGTCAACAACATTGCATCCTGCTGCCAGGCCGTGCTATCCAAAAATCGCGGCTCCGACACCTCCGCAATCGCCACGGGCGCCGCATCATCCACGGCCCGGTACACCACATACGAAATCGGAGAGCCAACCAAGGGCGCATGCCACCGAAGCACAGCACCATCCGGCAACGGCAAACCCAGCAAGCCGACTGGAGCATAGTGCACATCCTCAACTCCAAGCGACAAGGACGGACGAACCTGATCCGGCACGGCTGCCAACGCCACACCCACGAACGACATGGAATTCATATCATAATCCACCGGCGTGTCCAAGAGATTTGGCCCAAGCATCCGCTCCACAGACTGAACCTCGGGAGAATCAAACAACTCGTCCAACAGCGCCGACGACGAAGGAACAAGGCACAAGAGCGCCACCACAGCCACCACTCGAATCCAAGCCATACCCCCAAAGAGCCCCCGCAACTTTGATGCATTTGTGGTCGAGAAGGGAACACAAACCCCGGGCCCCCTTCCCGAACCCGCCCCCGGCCCAGCCAACATCATCCAACCCACCCCAACTCCGCCCCAACCACCACAGCGACCCCCGCCCCCCGCCCGCGCCGCAAGGCTTACACCCTCGCGCCCCCAGCCGCCGCCCATGGAACTGTACAACTACCTCATCCCCTTCGAGGAGGTCCTGCCACAAGTCAAGGCAGACCACCCCGACCTGGACGCTGTGGGCGTACAATTTCCCGACGGCCTGCGCGACCACGGCACCGAAATTGCCCAAATCGTCGAAGACGCCCTCGGCGTACCCGTCGTCATCAGCGCCGACCCCTGCTACGGCGCCTGCGACCTAGCCGACGACGAAATGGCCAAACTCGGCATCAAAGTGCTCATCCACTTTGGCCACAGCGCCATGCCCAGCGTACCCGAACTCGGCGGCATCCACGTCTACTACATCCAAGCCTGGTCCACCCACACCATCACCCCCATCGTGACCAAGGCAGCCACCGAGCATCTAACCGGCAAACGCATCGGTGTTTGCACCACCGCCCAACACACCCACAAACTCGAAGAAGCCTCCGAGATCCTACGGGCGCACGGCTTCGAACCCGTCATCGGTTTCGGCGACAAGCGCACCGCCCTCCAAGGCCAATTGCTCGGATGCAACGTCATGGCCGCGACCAAACTCGTGGACGTAGACGAATTTCTGTTCATCGGCAGCGGCGACTTCCACCCCCTCGCCCTCGCCCTGGAAACGAGCAAAACCATCATCGGCGCCTGCCCCTACACCAACACCATCAACAGCTTCACCGAACCGAAGCACAAGATCCTCAAACAACGCTACGCCGCCATCGCCGTTGCCCAGGAAGCGCAGACCTTCGGCATCGTCATCAGCACCAAAGGCGGCCAAATGCGCTTTCAGATGGCCAAGCGCATCCTCGAAAAACTACGCAAACACGGCAAGCAGGGCTTCCTCATCCAAAACAAGCAAATCAGCCCCGGCGACTTGCTCTACTTCCGCCACCTTGACGCCTTCGTGGGTGTCGCCTGCCCCCGCGTCCCCATCGACGACCAAGGCCGCTACAACAAGCCCTTCCTCACCCCCCAAGAACTCGACATGGTTCTTGGTATCAAGCCCATGGACACGTACGTTTTCGATACGTATGGAGCGGCGAGTAAGTAACTCAATTCGGCATTGCCACCGCATGGGTTCGCACAGCGAATCCGTGCCCCCGGGGTTGCGAAGGGCTCGGTAGAACCAGACCCCACCATTGGCCTTGGTCCCACTTGCCCCTCCAGCAAACGGCAAGTACCTTCCCGCACTTGCGCACGCATGACCTCCTGGACCGCGACCCACCGCTTCGTATTCCTGGCCATGCACCTCGCCTACGCAGACGGCGTGCTCCAGGAAGCAGAACGGCGCTCCATGGCCGCCTCCGCGCACCGCATCGGCATTGCCGCCGGCATCGCCCCCGAATCCATCGAAGGCATGGTCCGGGCCGCCGGTTCATGGTACATGGACTCCGTGGAAGCCAAGAGCGTACACCAAGACGTCCAAGATGCCGTTGCATCGCTCGGGATCTTCAAGGACTCCATCAAGCGCGCACTTCTTCGCGAACTGCGCGAACTGGCCAAAGCAGCCGACGGCGTCGACGAACGCGAACACGTACTCCTTGAAAGCCTGCGCGACGCCTGGAACGTCGACGTGGTCGTCAACGAATAGCCAAGCAAGCCATCAAAACCTGCTAGAACCGGGGACGAAGTGGACGGTACCAAACCAACGAATGGGCGCATACAGGGTATCGTGGGCCGATTTGGGCCCCACACCGGGCGCCCTCCAGGCTCTTGATTGTGGTTTTCATACTGCCCCAACAGAGTTGCTCCAAGAGTTGACCTCGACGACACGCTTCACTATCAACTACAGAGAACGCGACGATTCTCTAGTGCCCCGGACGCCGTGCGGCACCAAGCACTAGGGAAACCCATCCGCCAAGCTCGACGCGCTGCCCGCCTCCCGCAGGTGGCTCGTGTCGTTGATGCGCCGCACCGCCCAACCGTCCCCCTCGACTTCCAAGTGCGTAATGTTGGCATTGTCCTGCGGAAACCGACGCATTTCAATGAGCGGCAAACCCAGAAGCGTCGTCGCCAACACCCGATTGATTCGGCCATGCGCCACCACCGCCACATCGCAGCGCGCCGCCTCCGACCGAAGCCGATGCGCAAACGCCTGCACCCGCAACCGCGCCACATTCGCGCTTTCTCCTCCAGGAAACGGCGTATCCATGAACCCAAGGCCCCAAGCATCCATCACCTGATCCACCTCACCCCGGACATCCGGCAAGGCGCGACCACACAGGGCACCGTAATCCAATTCATACATCTCCGGCACCACCTCCGGCGCCAGTGCCTCACGGTGCGCCCCAAGCAGCGTATCCGTCGTCTGGCGCGCCCGCCGCAGCGGACTTGTGTACACAGCACCAAGCGGCGTGCGCTCGAAGGCAGCCCCAAGCGCCAACGCCTGACGAGACCCCAACTCCGACAACTCCGAATCCACCCGAGGCCCCTGAATAATCTGCTCGGCGTTGCAGGTCGTCTGTCCGTGACGAACCAAATAGAGATGTCCCACGAGAACCGAATGTGCACTTCGGGCCCTTTGACCCTTCCGTACCGGGCCTGCACCCACCGCGCCGCCCCACCCTTCACGCGACCCGCTTATGTGGCCGCCCCGGCTGCCCGCATCCGTGCGCCGCTCGGAGCTGGAATCCCGCCTCGAATCCGTCCCCGATTTTGCCCAACCCCAAGCCCCCCTGGAGCAATACCGCACCCCCGCCCCCGTCGCCGCCCAATTGCTCTGGCTCGCCAAAGAAGACGGCTGCATCCAAGGCAAAAGCGTCGTCGACCTCGGCTGCGGCACCGGCATTTTCGCGATCGGCGCATCCATGCTCGGCGCTCGCGCAACAGGGGTGGACGTGGACCCCGAAGCCGTCACCGTCGCGCAGGAGACCGCCCAGAGCCTCGGCCTGGACGCGCGGTGGCAAACCAGCGACCTCGAAGCCTGGACACCCGACCAACCCTTCGACACCGCCCTCATGAATCCCCCCTTCGGTGCCCAAACCCAAGGCGCCGACCGCATATTCTACACCCGCGCCCGCGACGCCGTAGCCGCCCAGAACGGCACCGCATGGTTTCTGGCCCAACCCAAGACCGAACGGTTTCTTGCCAGCTTTGCCAAAGAACTCCAAGCCACCCTCGAAAGAGTCGCGACATGGGACTACCCAATTGAGGCCCGATTTTGGTTCCATGAAAAGACCGTCAAAACCATCCCAATCGGCGGCTACCGCATGGGATGGGACTGACGAAGGCCCAAAGCCCAGAAGTTCGTCTAATGCCGGCGTTTGCTCCAAAAGACTAAGGAACGAGTGCCCACTGGCGCGGTCAAGGAGCCTTGGTCGGTTCTACAGGGGGAAAAATGTCGAGCAATATGTCCAAACAAACAGCCGCAAATGTGGATGAAGAGAATGTTGAAAGGACAAAGGAGAAGGCGCCGGACGCGGAGGAGTTGAAGCCGGAGATAAGCGATTCAAATATTGGAGGCCTCGAGGAGGTCGTCGAGCGCCCCAACCTAGAGCAGAAAACCTGTGGAGTTCATGTTCCAACCGGAGAATACACCGACAAAGATGATAAAAACAAGGAACGTTCCATGAAAGCGCGACGACTTGGAACAAAAGGAAGGGATGACAGCCAGGAATAACGCGATGATCAGAGGACTCGTTGTAGCAACGGTTCTTGCTTGCTCTGGATGTTTGAGTATTGCAGTCCAGGAAAACACCGCCCTGCCTGACGAAACGCGCGGATTCATCTCGGACTTCATGTTCCTGTCGGATTGTTCAGGCATCCAGGCGGAGCAGGCATATCCGCCCGGAATATCTCCTGCCCCCACGCCATCTGGCTGGGATCCCGACCCGGAGTCAGACACTGTGATTCGATTTTTCGTTTGGAGATGCGCACAAGTCGGGCTTCACGAATTGGAGCGGTCCGCAACGATTGCCATCGAAACCGGAACCAATGGATACGCCCCCAAGAATTGCACCCTTGGCAGTTCTGTCCGACCTTCATACCTGCTCAACTTCTTGACCGATGATATGGATTTGGCCCATATTTTGGATTTTGAATTTGGAATTAATGCAAAAATTGCATCATTCAATTATGAAATAAATGGGACTATTAAAAATATAGGTTGGGTTGTGGGGGAGATTGGCTCAGAGATTGAAGTCATCGGAGACCAACCTGGCCAAGTAAAAACAGAGGAAGAAAAAAGAATTGTTTGGGAAACGGACTCTGGCATGTCCTATGTCGATTTGGACATATCCTATCAAAATCCGTATTTGTACTATCAATCGTCTAGAGGATTTTTAAATGAACCTCATTATATAGGCCCTCTAGGAATTTTTGCAGGAGTTGCCAGCTTTGACAGCAACGGGAAGATCATAGGTGAAATGCACCGCTCCGAAGGAGTCTGCGATTGATGAATCATTCCTTATTTTCAATTGTAATATTTCTGATTTCTTCTCAAAGTTCTGCTGCATTGGCACTAAATTTTGATCAACCTGCATCATTTGATGTTGACCATGGAAACACGCATTCTCAAGGTATCATATTTGCATTTAGAGAGAATAGTGATTGGGAATTTGCAGCAATGAGTGATTCTGTGGGAGTTTATAATCAACATAGGCACGTAAAAATTGATCATCCCACTTCAAACTACATTATCATCAAGGAAGAAATTCGCGAAGAGCCCACCCAGGCAGACTGGGAATCCATCAAATTGCACCCCACTGGAAAAATATCAACCTTTGTGGTCTATGCAGAAGCAATCTCCACTACACTCCCTTCTTCTCGCGCCACGCTCGGACAAGCAGACTCCTTTGCACCGCAACACTGGGAGCTTCCCTGGTGGTCTGACTCCATGCGAGGCACCGTGGACATCGAGGGCCGAATCATCCTGGAGCCAACGGCATCTCCTTCCACCATCACATTCAGAGGGCTGCAATCCTTCGAGTGGTCCCATGCGCGCTCAACCTGCAGAGGCGGCGCTGAGTGTCCGCAGGCAACAGAGAGCAGGCAGTTCATTGATTTTCCAGAGCAATTTCTGAGCGGTGGCACAGCCACTCTCACCGGCACCCCCGATTTCATCGCATTCCTGGACCCCACGGAGTTGTCGTTTCATGGAACGGCGCGGTTGCCTCGTGCCGTGGGCGAGCTTGAGTGCGAAAATTGCACCTTAGACGGCGACACGCTGGTGATGCATGGAGACTTGAATTTCACGAATTTTCAGACCACCCGGGAAGGCGGATTTACTGCGAATCTTGGCGGGACGTACTCGGTGCGCATTAACGAGACCCCAACCGGGTTCGTCTCCAGTCAAACGGCCGTGGCCGTCGTTGCCGCAGTGGCGCTGGGGCTTGCGTTGCTTTGGAAGATTCTTGCTGCACTCGTCTCGCAGCAAATTCTCTCCAAGCCCCTGGAGCTTCGAACGAGGCGGTTGTTGTTGGATGTAATCAAGGAGAATCCCGGTGCCACGGCGCGGGAATTGCGGCGCGTGACAGAGTTCGGCTCGAACCAGTTGTTGCACCATGTGACGATTCTGCGTCAGGCGCGTGAGATTCGGTCGTGGCGCGTGGGCCGCAATGTGCATTATAGCCTGCATTCGATTGATCCGGCCGCGGCGATGCGGACGCGAGCACTTGACGACCAGGATGTTCGTCAATTGCATGCGTTCATCTTGGAAGCCGGTGAGGCGCCCCAGAAGACCCTGGCCGAGTGGGCCGAGAGGTCCTTTGGGTGGGCTCGTTCGACGCTGCAATCGCGGCTGCAGCAGTTGGCCGATGTGGGTTTGCTTACCTCGCGAACCGATGGCCGCTGGCGCGTTTATGCGGCGTTGCCGGTTCCGCAGGATGACGCCTAGGCTGCGACACCTTGGCGGTGTCGGCGCGGAGTGCGGCGGCGCTCGGCGCGTTGTTGCTTCGTGGGCACGCGCAGGTCGGTGACAAGGCGCAGGGGCTTGAGGAAGAACAGGACGTAGCGACCGAGGTCCACTTGGTACCAGCGCAGGCCGATGTAGGCACTGTCGGGGAAGGCGTGGTGGTTGTTGTGCCAGCCTTCGCCGAAGCCGAAGATGCCGAAGAACGCGTTGTTGCGTGCTACGTCGGGGCTGTTGTAGGGCCTGGTGCCGATGATGTGGCAGATGCTGTTGATGCTCCAGGTGATGTGGTGCACCAAAAAGACGCGCACGACGCCACCCCAGAGGAGGCTTTGCCAGAAGTGGCCCCAGGTTCCGAAGACGGCGAGGCCGACGAGGCCGGGGACGACGAGGCTGCTGATGATCCAGAAGAGTTGGGTTTTCTCGAAGAAGCGGACGACGGGGTCGCGCATGAGGCGGTCGTGGCCGGGGCCGCTGTGGACGAGGTTGCCCTTGGCAAGCCAGCCGAAGTGGCTGTGCCAGAGGCCGTCGAGGGGGCTGTGGGGGTCACCGGGTTTGTCGCTGAGTGCGTGGTGGCGGCGGTGGGTGGCGGCCCAGGAGGCGGGTCCGCCTTCGACGCTCATGGCGGCCATGCTGTACAAGAGGGCGCGGACGGGAGCGCGGGCCTTGAAGGCACCGTGGGCGGTCATGCGGTGGTAGCCGAGGCTGATGCCGACGCCGGCGACGGCTTGGAGGAAGATGAGCATCCCAAGATCGAGCCAGGTGACGTGGCTGCCCCACAGGAGGGCGATGGCGAGGATGGTGAGGGCAAAGGGAATCGCGGCTGCAAGGACGACCGCGATGCGGTTGCCCATTTTCTTGCCGATGAAGGGGTAGGTGTTGTCGACGCTGGACATGGATGGCTCCGGGCAGCACGCATCCCGTGCGCTGCCAGTGGTAGCATTGAAACAGGGGACCCTATTAACCGACAAGTGGGCCCCCTGGGCCCTGGTTGTGTGGAGGAAACCCAGTGTCCGATCCAAAAGCCATGGAAAACGAGGATCTGATGGGGAGGCTTGAAGGCTTCCTCGACAAGCAGGCAGATGACCACAGGCGCGCCATGGAGGAGGTGGTGGTGTGGTTGCAGCGGGCGGGCAGCTTGGAGCGGGAGATTCATCGCTCCGTGGCGAGCTTGGGCACGATTTTCCAGAAGTGGAGCTTTGAGATCTTGTTCCTGCTTCGCATCCGGGGCACGCTTCGCTTCAATCAGTTGCGCGAGGAGTTGACGAGCGTGCAGCAGAAGGGTGTCTTGGGCCGTGTGCGGGACATGGCTGGTGTCGGCAGTCGTACTTTGAGCGAGCGCTTGAAGGACCTCGAATCAAGGGGCTTGGTGCACCGTGAGGTGATCGCGGAGGTGCCTGTGCGCGTGGAGTATTCCTTGACGACGAAGGGCCGCCGCTTTGGCGACTTGATGATGCCGGTGA
This sequence comes from Thermoplasmatota archaeon, assembly GCA_041601615.1. Taxonomy (GTDB): domain Archaea; phylum Thermoplasmatota; class E2; order JACPAO01; family JAHFTW01; genus JANQNI01. The sequence continues at coordinate 88,042 of JBFIHX010000007.1, forward strand.
TTGCGTTTTTGCGCCTGAACCAACTGGAAGACCGCGATTAACCTAGCCCAGATCGACCATGCTGATGGCCCCGGCGGCAGCGCGGCGTGGATCCATCGGGTGTTGCATTCCGGCTGCATCGCGTCGAGTTTACGGCTGTATCGAGGGTGCCTAAGTAGCGGGGGCGTGCGACGAGGATTCGGTGCATCCTATGCATGGAGATTCCCGTTTGTTCGTTCGACGCCTGCTCGTAGCTGCTTTGGTGACGCTGCTGATTGCGCCCGTGGCCCATGGGCAAATCGGTGGGTCGGCATCGGGTTCTGGTTCCGTTACGGGAACGGGTACAGGTGCCGGTGCGGGAGCGGGTGTGGATTCGTCCGTGGGCGGCTCCGTGTCGGGCGCTGGTTCCGGCACTTCGTCTGCGTCGGTGGATGCGGCGGGCACCGTGTTGGGTTCCGTTGCGACCACGTCCCAGGGTCCACTGGATTTTTCTGCCGAAGTAGCGGCAACTGTGGATCGGGAGTCTGCGTCACGGGCGAAGGCGGATGCGTGGGCGGCCATGGATCCAGCGGAGCGTCAGGTGGCACGCGCTCGAGCGGTTGCGTCCGGCATTTCGGGCCAATTTGAGGTCGTGGGGGATGTGCGCCAGGGTGACTTTTCGTTTGTTCGTGTGGATGCGGCAGGAGCGGCCCTAGAAGGTCCGACGGTGCTGCGGGCGAGTGGCGACGTGCGTTTCTTGGACCGCGTGGGCCTCGTGGCCGGCGGCGATGCGCGGGTGTATGAGACGGGCCGGAGCGTTGTTTTGTGGGCCGACGGCGCGCGCGTCGAGGCGGAGGACACGGTGAAGGGTTCGATTGTGGTGCAGGCAGCCCAGCAGCCCGTGGATGTGGAGATCGAATTGGCGGCGGGCACCGAGGCCGCGTGGGCGGCGGGCGGGTGGTTGCGGTTGCAGCGCGGCGACCATGCGGGAGCGCTTTCCATCTCAGGAGCCGGGTTGTTCAACACGAGTGTTTCTGGCCAAATCTCGGTGCACTTGGAACCATGGGCCCGGTTGGGATTCGAGGCGCAGCGGCCGGACTCGGGGGGCCAGGAATTCGAGTCCGAACAGGATGCGCGCCAGGCATCCATGGTGGGTGGCGAGGCAAGGATTGTCGCGGCGCAAGGCGCCATGGACGCCCAGTTATTGTCCCTCAGCGTCAACTTGTCCTCGGTTCGCGAACAAGGCAGTGAGGTGGTTTTGGAAGTCGAAAGCAGCGATCCAAGACCCCGCGTCGTCGAGGTGACACTGGACGCGGCGCTGTTTGCCAATGCTACGGATGTGCGCATGTCGTTCGATGGAGTGCCAGCAGTGCGCGCGTCGTCGGTGGCCGAAGTGTACGCAGGTGATCACGCGAAGACCACCTACGCCCTCACGTCCTCGAATGGCAACCATCGTGTCGTGGTTTGGGTAGAGGGATTCAGTACGCACGCGCTTGGGTTCCAAGCTGAAAACGGCACAGCGGCGGGCCAAGACCAAGAGGACGCTTCGAGTTCGCCGGGTGGCCGGGATGGTGCGGCCGTGGGCGGCGCCGGAAACGATCCAGAGGGAGTGGATTCACCGGTGCTCCCCCTGCCGATTTTGTTGTTGGGCATCGTGGTGGCAGCAGCCATACTTTCCCGGCGCACATAGTAAGCCGTAGGAGGAGACGCCGGGAGCGAGGACCGAACAAGTCCTGCTCCCGGCTTTTCACTCGAAACTACAACGGATGTTCGAGAATGAACGCTTCCGCCTTCAGCCGAGCAGCGGCATCCCATCCTTCTGCAAACATCGGACGCTGGAGCATTGCGGTGCACCACCACAGGGGCTCCGCCCCTTGTGTATACCTCGGGCGCGGCATTCTCTCCCTTCGGTCGAGAAGCCAAGCAGGGCGAAATTACAGCGGATGCGCCAGAATGAACGCCTCTGCATTGATTCGCGCTGCAGGATCCCAGCCCTTGGCAAACATCGGGCGCTGAAGCGTCGCGGTGTAGACATCGGCGTGGCCGTCGCGCGTATCGGGCCAGACAGGGTGGGCGGCTTGCCAACTGCTGTCGATGTCGTTGTAGTCGCCGATGAAGATGTTGCCATTCTGGTGGAAGCTCAACGCCGGGTCCCAGCCGCCGTCGTCGCTGTCGCGAACGCTGAATGGCTTGGCCCAGGTCTTGCCGCCGTCAAGCGAGTAGGTGTAGTGCTGCTCGAAGGTGGGGTGGCCGTCCACGAGGCGCGTGTTTTGGGTGTCCATCCAGCTGACATCGATGACGCCGCCGGGGCTGACGCTCACGGCGGGGAAGATGCTCCAGTTTTCGACGGTGCCATTGGTGACGTCCGTGGCGCTGATGCGGATGGGGTGGGTGAAGGAGTCGCCTTTGTCGTGGCTGGCGCTGAAGTAGATGCTGTTGGCTCCTTGTTCGGCGCATTCGGTGCGAGCGCTCCAGTTCTTGTCACCGCAGGCGTCGTTCCAGACGAAGTACATGGAGTCTGCAAAGGGCGAGTCGGGGTTGCGGTCGGTCGCCATGGCGGGGAAGCCAGTGCGGCGGTCGCGGGGCGACAGGCCAGGCATGCTCTGCGGGTTGGTGTCGGGGCCTTCGATGATTTCGCCCCAGGTTTCGCCGTAGTCCATGCTGCGCTTGAGGCGGATGCCGCCACTGTGCCAGGCCGCGTACACCTCGCCGCCGGTGCCGACGTCCAAGAAGCTGCCTTGTCCGCTTTCCAAAAATTGCAGGGCAACGATTTCGGTGCAGAGGTAGGTGGCGCCGCCGTCGGTGCTGCGGCAGTATTGGTTGCCGGGCACGAAGAATGCGAGCCACATGACGTGGATGGTGCCGTCGGAGCTCGCAGCAATCCAGCCTTTGTCATGGAAGTTGACGGGGAAGGTGCCTTCGAGCACGGGCGTGAAGGTGTGGAAGGAGTCGCCTCCGTCGCTGCTGACGGCGACGATTTGCGTTGCGCGGTTGAAGGCCCAGTCGTTGAGGGCTCCTTGGGGGCATTCTTCTTCGCAGGTCTTGCTGCCGGTGACGCGGTCGGCTTGGTACGCCATCAGCAAGTAGTACAGTTCGCCGTTTACGTCGAAGTAGGCGACGGGGTCGGTGGTGCACCAAAACTGGCTGGCGTAGTTGGCTTGGAAGGAGTTGCGGTCGGCCAGGAGGCGCCATGGGCTGCCGTCGAAGCTGCGGTCGGCAAATGTGGTGCGCCCGCCATCGTGGCTGACGTAGACGCCGTCCCAGACACATTCACCGGCATCGGTTGGGTAGTAGTCCTTGGCGCCGCCGACGATGTTGCGCGGATCGGCAGGATTCACAGCGATGGTGACTTCGTTGCCGCTGCGGCCTTCGTCAGGCGTCATCTCGAAGTCACACCGGCGCTCCATGGCCTGCTGGTACGTCGTGGCTTTGGCGGGGTGCTCGACCAGGAAATGGCACACGGGCACCGGGATGGGCAAGCCCGCGTCGTCCACGGCGGTGAACTGAACGCCGGGCCCGTGGTTGAGGCTCGCGGGGCCAGCGCCCACGTCATCGTTGGGGGCAGGCGAGTCGCTGATGCACCCTGCGAGGGCGGTGATCAAAAAGAGAGGAGCCAGGAAGGCCTGGATACGCATTGGGCGCGCGAGGCAAGCCACCACGCTTGGGCTTTGCGGCAGCGACCTCGGCCTGTTAGAGTGTCGTTTGACGAGGTGCCAGCAAGCGCCGCACCGTTTCCCAACTGCGCCGGGCGCCCTCTGGAACGTCGCCGTGCGCTTGGACCCATGCTGCAAGAAACGCCTTGGTTTTCGGGTCGCTTGGGTATCCGGAGCCCATTTCCATCGGCAACACGCGCTCAAGACGCCTGGCAAGATCTGCAACCCGTCGGTCCCTGGTGACTTTGGCAACGATGCTTGCGGCCGCAACCTCCACGTGCTCCTCGTCGGCGCGGTGTTGGCTGTGCACGTCGACGCCTTCGAGACCTTCCATCATGCGGCGGCCGAAGCGGGCGGCATCCACGTCAGCTGCATCCACCACGACGCGAGCCACTCCTAGTTCGGCCGCGATTTCACGAAATCGAACGAGTTCAATGTGGTTGAGGGTGTTCGTGGCGCGCTCTGCATCCAGTACATCGGCTTCGATGACCCGCACCACGACGCGCACATCTGGGTCGGCTTCGAGCAAGCGAGCGATGCGTTCGCGCTTGGCGGCGGTCAATTTCTTGGAGTCTTTGCAACCAAGTTGGTGCAGCTTGGCGGCGTCCCCCGCGACTCCTGCCACGACCAAAGGCCCCAGGACTGGTCCCCGTCCGGCCTCATCGATCCCACCCTGCACAAACCATCCAGGTGGCCTCGGTCAGATAAAGCCGCCCGGGTTGCTGGCAATCCTTTAGCACCGCAAGGCCAAGGTTGTGCCGGGAACCGACCTCGCCAAGCACCCACTTGGAACACCGACCACCACCACCACCACCACCACCACCTTGGGCCTCGCCGGACGCGCCTGCCGGCGGGGCCCTTCAGGCACGTTTGGAACGGCTTGTTCTCCTGTTGCAGCTCTCATTGGTTGGTTGTTCGGCGCGGACCCAACCACCGTGTGGCTTTTATTGCCTGGCGCAGAGCATGGGGACATATGACCCGAACCGGTCCCTGGACTCTCGTCCTGTTGTTCGTATTCGCCTCGACTGCCGTGATGGTCGATACTGCGCAGGCCCAATTGGAGCAAACGGGCTCCGTGGAAGGCATGACCTGCATCGATGGCTCGGATGGCTGCTGGAACGCCATCCCCAACGCCACCATTACTCTGGAGCGCACCGACGGTGTCGTACCTGCCTCCTACAAGACCACCAGCAACAGCGACGGCTGGTTTGGATTCAAGGAAGTCCCCGCGGGCACATACAAGGCAAGCGCAAGCCACACGGGCTTCTCTGTTGCATCCAGCTCCGTGCTCGTTAAGGCCGAAAACGCAAGCCGCATCGAGCTTCGCCTCGAACCCCAAAGCGTCACCCCCTCCGTAACTGTGGCAAACGAATCCGGCAGCGGCATCGACGCGACCGTCCGCTGGTGGTCCGACCGCACCTCAGGCTCCAGCAAAATCAGCGCCGGCAAAGGCAGCCTCTCCACCACGAGCGGCTACCACTCCTTCGAAATCAGCGCCCCCGGCTACGCCCAGACCAACAAGTGGTTCCTCGTAGACGGCACCGCAATCAGCTTCACCCTCGCCAAGGTGCCCCCGCAAACAGCCACCATCACCGGCGTCATCAAGGACCAAGACGGCACGCCTGTCTCTGGCGCCATTGTGGAAGTCTACCAATACGGCGGCTACGACTACGACTACGACTATGAGTACGAGGAAGCACCCCCTGAATCGTCCTCCTCCAGCCCAAGCCCAATTCGTGAACCCTACTACCCGCAATACGGCGGCAACAACCAAACCCGAACCGCCGCCGACGGCTCGTACCGCATCCACGTCTGGGCCGGTGAAGTCAATCTCAACATCCACAAGGCAGGCCACGCCCAACGCCACGACAACGTCGCGGTCAAAGACGGCCAGACCCTGAACCTCGACGTGAAACTGCTGAAGTTCCCCGAGAAAACCGCCCACATCGAAGGCCGCATCATCGGCAGCGACGGCAAGGCTCTGCGCTACGTCTCCCTGAACCTCTGGAGCCCTGCCTACGGCATTCGCGAATGCAGCATCCAAGCGGAAGACGCCCAAAGCAAGCAAAGCGGAACCGGCAACAGTAGTAGCAGCGGCGGCAGCGGAAGCACCGGCAGCAGCACCGAACCGGCCATCGCCTACCCCGAACCATACCCCTACTACGACCCCGGCTGCGTCATCACCATGTACGCCGACGGCACCTTCAATGGCGATGTGACCCCCGGCTACACCATCCTCGAAGCCTGGCACGACCACTGGCGCACCTGCAACGAAACCAGCAGCAGCGACGGCAGCTTGAGCCGCACCTGCGGCCCCGAGTACCTCGGATACTCCCGCACACTCGACCTGCAAGCAGACCAAACCACCAAGATCGTCGTGCAGCTGGTTGCCCGCCCCGCCCCCGACGCCCGCGTCAGTGGCTACGTCGTCGACAAGGACACCAAGACGGCCATCCCCGGCGTCCAAGTGCAATTCAGCAACGAAGAAAACTACGGCTGGGGCAACGCCGGCACCGACAAGGACGGCAGCTACAACGTCAAACTGCGCAACGGCTACCACCGAGTCCACGTCTGGGCCGAAGGCTACCTCCCCTGGCAAGGCACCCTGTTTGTCCCCGCCAAAGGCAACATCGACCTCGACATCGTGCTAACCCCCGGCCAAGAAACCTACGGATACTGCTGCTACGCCTACGACGACATGGCCTACGCCGAATCCAGCGACGGATCCGTCAAAGCCTCCTCCTCGCCCCGGCCCGCAACGGCCCCGCCCATGGAGTCCAGCGCCGAAACATCTGAGTCCCGCAACACCAACAGCGGCGGCTCCGACGGCGAGACCGTGCAGGACCTCGGCGGCGGCCTCGGCCCCTACGACGCCAAGAAACGCGCAGCCCTGCAAGAGTCCAGCGACAACGGCGCTCCCGGCGCCGGCATCGCCCTGCTTGCCATGGCGCTGCTTGGTGCCCTGCTCATCGCCAGGCGACAACAGTAAGACCCCCCTTCTCCCATCTTATTCCCATGGAGCTTTGGTTGCTTCGCCATGCCCACGCTCCATGGACCTCCTCCATTCCCGACGCCGAGCGCCCCCTTGACGCACTAGGCATGCAACAAGCAGACGAAACGGGAGCCTGGATGCGCCAACAACGCCTCCGCCCCGACCACATCCTCGTCAGTCCCGCCGTGCGCACGCGCCAAACAGCCGAGAGGGTTCTCGGCGCCCAGGCACAAAGATGCGTTGTCGATCCTCGACTCTACGAAGCACGACTCGACGACCTGCTTCGCGCCCTACAAGACATCCCCGCTGACGCCCAGCGCGTCCTCCTCGTCGGCCACAACCCCGGCATGGAGCAACTGGTGCGATACCTTGCGCCTCGTTCCTCCACCGATGAACCGGAACTGGACGTCCAACCCTGCACCCTGGTCCGGCTCCGCATCCACGGATTCACCAACAACGGTGGCAAAATCTTAGAGATCCATCGAACCGGAACCCCGTGACTCCGCCTCTCGAAGCGACGAAGCCACGCTGGCCAACGCACGAAGACCCGGCACCGTACGCGTTCCAAACCAAGTAAGCGCCTCACCGTCGATCACAAGCTTTCGCTCCTGCACCCCGGCCCGCCCGAGCCCCGCCGTATCGATTTGCTCCAATTTCTTGTCAAATGGATACGGCTCCGTAGGCAACAAAGTCCAAGCCGCACCCGACGCCGCGACCTCGGCCGCATCGACTTGGAAATACTTGGGTCCCTGATGGCGCCCAAATACATTGGCAAGCCCCACCGCCGCCAGCATCGCATGCGGATACGCCGAGCGGTCAAACGTCATCCAAGGATCATACCAAATCGGACAAAACACCGGCACCGCCAACTGATTGCGCGTCGGCCGCACCGCCTCCAGAGTCTCGCGAATCAACATGGCCGCCGCCAAGCCCGCATCCGGAACCCCACACCGAATCCCAAGCTCATCCAAAAACGTTGCAGCATCCTCCACCGAATCAATTTCTGAGTGCAAAACCTCCACGCCCGCCGCCCGCAGCGCCTCCACGAGCGCCAACGGATTCTCATCCTTGTCCACCACCACAAGATCAGGTTCAAGCGCCAAAATTTTCTCCAACTTGGCATCCTTCGTGCCGCCCACAACAGGAATGGAATCGACCCAAGGAGCCGGCGCGATGCAAAACCGAGTCCGGCCCACGACGCGGTTGGCCAAACCCAAATCATGCAAGCTCTCCGTGTGGCTCGGAACCAGGGACACAATACGCTGCGGGGGCTGCACAAGGGCGCGGAGGCGCACGGGATGGAAACGGTTGCGTCCGGCAAACGACCACACCCAACCCACCAATTTCATTCATCGACCCTGACCACAACCGTATTCACCCGCCGCCAAGTGGATTCCTTCGTGGATGGGCCCGGCGCCGACGCGGCACCCTCAAAACCCAGCATGGGCAAGCGCATCGTCGAGCTCGTGCTCGGCAAACCCAAAACGGAACGCAAACCGCGCCCGCACCCCTTTGCCCACGAATCAACAAGCGACGCCGAAAGCCACTACACGGCCAAACAAGTGCTCGCATTCTGGGGCGGCATCGCCACCCTCATCGCCGTCAGCAGCCTGCTTCTGGCCGACCGCTTCAGCCCCCACTCAGCCGGCTGGTTCGGCGGCCACGGCGCAAGCGGCCCAAGCTTAGCCTGGGAATCCTGGACCCTCGTCCCCCTCTTTGCAGGACTCACACTCCTCGGCTTCGGCTTCGTCCACCAACCCTGGGCCAAACGCCTCACCCTCGTCGGCTGGGTGCTGTTTGGAACCTACTGGGGCCTCACCGCCACCGACCTCTTTGTCAAAGAAGACAGCGACTACGTCAACTTCGTCTTCGCCGTCGTCGGCGTCTACTTCTTCACCTACCTCGCCTACCACCAATGGCTGGACCTCGCCCGCAAAAGCGACACCCACGCCCTGCACTTTCTCAACGTCACCGCATTCATCGCCGCAGGCACCTACTTTCTAATTGCCAAAATCACCTTCCTCCGCGTCTGGCTCATCCACATCGTCGGAAACCACACAAAATGGATGCTCGACCTCTTTGGCCAAGGCAGCAAACAAAACATCCAATTCATCGTAGACAAGACCGACAGCCAAGGCCCTGTGACCTTCTTCTATCCGCAATACTACTGCGACTGGCAATACCGAGGCGACGCCGTGGGCCGATACTGCCTCGAAAACGGCCGCCTCTCCGAAAGCACCGTCGTAGCCAACTCCGGCTTCCTCGGCAACCTATGGACCTGGACCCCCGAAGTCGGCATCGAATATGTCGTACCCGTCAGCATCATCCTCGCCTGCACCGCCATCCAAAGCATCATGCTCTTCGTCGGCCTCTTTGCCGGCACCAAAGCGAACTTCCAACGCAAACTCAAGGCGAGCCTCATCGTCGGCGCCATCATCTACGTCCTCAACCTCGTGCGCAACACCGGCATCATCTGGTTCTACGGCCAAGGCCACGCCAGTTTCTGGATGATGCACAACGCCATCGGCAAAGGCGGCAGTCTGCTGGCCATGGTCGGCATCGCCTTCGCCGTCTTCAAGTGGTTCCCGGAGTTTTTCCACAGCCTCGTCTCCGTGCTCGACCTGCCCGACCGCGACGGCCCCATCGAACGCGCCCTCAAAGTCGGCCGGCGCCGACCAGAAGCCGCAGCACCCGTCAAGTTTGCCGGCGAAGACTAGACGCGCCGCCCAGCGGCACGCGACACCACGCAACGCCTCGCGCCAGCACCCTTAGAAGACGCCCCGAAGTCGCCGCCCTGTGCTGAAGATCGCCCAAGGAGGCGCCAACTGGCTCGTCACCCCGCTCGGACTCGCCATCCTCATGGCCGGACTATCCAGCTACGCCGCCATCCTACTGCCCCTAAGCATGGTCCCCTTCAGCCTCGCGCTCGGCTTCTGGTACTTCTTTCGCGACCCCGACCGACGCATCGCCGAAGGCATCGCCTGCCCCGCCGACGGCAAAGTGGTCCGCATCGACACCATCGAAGACCCCGACCTCGGCACCGTCGACCGACTGAGCATTTTCATGCGCCCCAGCGACGTTCACGTCAACCGATTCCCCATCAACGGAAGCGTACGCAGCGTCGTCCACCGCCCCGGCGGCCACGTCCCCGCCTTCAACAAAGACAGCGACCGCAACGAACGCGTCACCACCTGGATGAAAACCGACCTCGGCGAGATCAAAATCCACCAAATCGCCGGCGCCGTCGCACGCCGCATCGTCCCCTACAGCCGAAACGGCGACCACGTCAAGAAAGGCGAAAAACTGGGCCTCATCCGCCTCGGCAGCCGCTGCGACCTACTCGTGCCCACAGGAAGCGTCACCTGGACCGTGCAGCTCGGACAACGCGTATTCGCCGGCAGCACGACCGTGGGTGAAGTGGCGTGAACGCAACCCCAGCCCTCTGGCGCGACGTACGCGTAGCCGACCTTGCCACCCTCCTCAACGCCCTGCTCGGCCTCACCGCCATCCTGTTTGCCGCCACCGGCCGCCCCGTGCTCGCCGCCGAATTGGTCATGGCCGGCATCATCGTCGACGGCATCGACGGCGCCCTCGCCCGCATCGGCCTCGGCGGCGGCCCCCTCGGCGGCATCCTCGACACCCTCGCCGACGTCGTCACCTTCGGCGTCGCCCCCGCCGTCGTGCTCGTCACCGCCACCACCTTCCACCCCCTGCTTGCCACCGCCGCCGGCCTCTATCTCTGCGGCGTCCTCCTACGGCTAGCACGATTCGAAGCCATGCGCACCACCGGCCCATCCGACACCCGCCACTTCATGGGACTCAGCAGCCCCGGCGCCGGCCTCCTCGTCGTCACCGCCGTCCTCCTCGACGCCCACCCCTTCGCCACCGTCGCCGTCGCATTGCTTGCCACCACCCTCATGCTGACCCGATTCCCCATGCCCAAGCTTCGCGGCAGCCTCGGCATCGTGGCGGTGCTGCTCATCCTGGCAGTCCTCGCGGGCCACGCTCGCACGTGGCAACCCTGGGCCGCCGCCCTCATGCTCGCCTTCCTAGCCGTGTATGTCCTAGCCGGACCCTTATACGTCAAGGCCCGCCTGCGCCGACCCTCCCCGGAGACTCCCTGATGGCCCGCAAGCCCCAAAAAAAACAGAAGACCTCCATCCGCACCGCCGCCGGCACCGCCCAGCGGTCCTTTAGCGAACGACTCAAAGCACTCCGCGCCGACCCATTGCGCGTCCTGCCCGACTGCCCCAACGGCGAACCCAAGGCCATCGCCAAAATCCACGCAGGCCTCGACAAAATCGTCACCGGCAAAGTCGGATTCCTCCTCAAGCGCGACAAAGGCATCGTCGGCGCCGTCCTCTCCAGCATCGAACTGGCCGACCAAGAAGCATTCCCGCGCCTCATCGACCACAAAGTCGGCGGCACACGACGCTTCTTCATCCAGCGCGGCCACGTGCCCCGCTCCTGCCTACTCGGTGTCCAGAACCACGACGACGCCCGCACACTCCTGATGGCCTACCGGCCGCTTGCCAAGTCCGACAAACTGCACTTCTTTGCCGACCCCGGCATCACCTGCACCGGCACCGACGCCCAACCCCCACAAGCCTGGATCGACGCCCTCGCAAACCGCGCCGGCTTCAAACTCGAAACCACGGCAGAAGGCTGGACCTGCGGCCACGAAGACAAAGGCCAGGTGCGACTCGGATTCGGCGACTTGCGCGGCATCCACATCTGCGGCGCCTGTGGCAAAAAAACCGGCAACCTGCACTCCCTGATTCGCACCTGCTACGCCGGGCCCAAAGAACGGCAACCCGTCGAAGTGTCCGTCGTCGTGGAAGGCGTGGAAGGCGCCGCCCACCCGGACAAAATCGCAGCCTACCGAGGCGGCGTCATCGACGAAAAGGCGCTCGTGGACAGTGTCACGCTCACCTAGAACCCAAGCCCGCCAAGGAAAAAGCCGACCTGCCCCGCTGCCTGCCGCTGCGCACCGCGCCAGAAATGGTCCGTGGGCACCGACGCGAACCGAGCGTCCGGGATGGCTTCGGCAAGATCCATGCCGTGCTGTACCGGAACGTCCACGTCCCGAAGGCCATGCAAAACGAGCGTCGGGCACGGGACGCGGGGAGCAAGTGCAATCGCTTCCTCGCTCGCTGGCAATTCCCGCATCTCCTTCAACACCGCGTTGGGCTCGAAGCCGTACTTCTTGCCAAACACCGCCCACTGAGGCCGGAATTGCTTGTGCGCCTCCTCAGCGCGGCGGGCCCAACTGGCGACGGGCGACAAGAGAATCAGCGCGTCCACGGCGACATTGCCGAGGGCGACCTGACGAAGCAGCAAATTCGCACCGAAGCTGTAGCCCAAACCGATGCGGGGGCCGGCTGGCAAGGATTCGGCCGTGGATTGGATGGCATCCTCGCAGGCAGAGAACAGGAAGGAACCCGGGCGAGATTCAAGGCCTGGGTACGGGACCAGGGCGCGGGAATGGTCTGGGAGAAGCGCCTCGGCAAGCACGTCCATGAACGGGGAGGAGAAAGAGGGACATACGAGGGCGGAGGGCACGGATCAGGCCAGATTGGGGGCAGGGTTCAAGGTAGCGGAGGGGCGTCGCGGCAAAATGATGAGGCACCGAGCAAGAGGCGGGCATCCAGCTCGCGGCCGTTCTTGGTGGCTTGCCATGCTTCGTTGGCAAGCTTAGCGAAGTCGGACATGCGCCTTGCCTCCGTCCTTTGGCGGATTCACTCGATATCGATTCGCACCCAGTTTTTCGACGTAACCGGTCTCCATCCAGGAACGCCAACGGAGTCCAGCTAGGTCAGAAAGCTCAACATCGCGTTTTCTGCGAAGGGCTTGGATTTGGTTTTGCTCCAAATGGCGGCCAATCACGAGGGGGGCATCCGTGTCCGTGATGCAATAGACGCCACGCGAGACGCGCTCAATGACGCCGGCTTGCTTGAGGCGATTCAAGGTGCTGTCGACATTGCGAATGCCCCAGACTTCCCTTGCCTCCGCCGCAGTGAACGGAGTCGTTCCGAATGCCCGACGCAAGGCTTCCGATTTCAGGCAAGCATCCACATATGGAAGGTTGTACATGAAGGTATCTTGGATTTGGGGGGGGGGGGAATGCTCTGGCGGGGGTTCGGCTGCGAAGGCGGATTGCGGAGTTGGGCTGAGAGGAGGGTTGGTGTCTAAACGACTGAGGTAAGCCGCCTCGACCGGAGGGAGAGGCGGCTTGAGCGATTTGTTAGCACGAGCAGAACTACAACCCTATGCTGGCCTGAAGTCTTCGTAGATCTGGTCACTGAGGTCCAATCCAAGTCGCTTGTGCATGGGGCCGTAGGCCGTGTATCGTTCTGGGCGAACGTGCCGCAACTCATGGCCAGCATCTGTGACTACCCCCAATTGCTCAATGTTGGCATCCTTGTGGAGGTAAAATCGAACGCGGTCGGCTCCGTGCTTCGTCATCCAGGCCGCAAGCGGTGCCAGGTCATCGCGGGGGCAGACGATGACTGCCATGAACCAAGAGTCTGGAACGTGGGCGGGTAGGGCGTCAAGGAATTCGTGTTTCATCCAGCGGTCAATGTGTTGGACCTCGTCGGTTGCCATCTCCAGGCAATTTGGTTCCTGGCTGCTTACGATGAGGGCCAATGTGGAATGGGAATGGGCCGCAACGACGCGAGTCCAGTCCTCAAGGCGTCCTTTCATGCGTGAACAAGGCCGCGTTGGGTGGATTCGTGCCGGTATGCATCAGGAAGTATTTGCTGGCTGACGAGCAGGACTCTTGCGCCGAGGGCAGAGAGTTCAATTCTCTGCGTTTTCAAGTCAGGCATCAAGCCCAAGCGGATCAAGCCCTTCTGGTCGAGGGCACGAATTGCTTTCGTGACCGTGGCGGGGGCAGCGTCGCCTTGAATTTTTTTTGCCAATTCTGGCCGACTAAGAGCGTGCCCCATGAGGGCCTCTAGGGCCTCAAGTTGCCGTCGTGCACCTCGGCCACGAATCTCCATGGCAAGCTGATACTCATGGTCCTGGTCAAACTCATCGGGCCACATAGTTACCCATGGGTAAGCATAGGACATAAGGGTGTCGGCAGACCCTGCACTTCCGCGCGTGCTAACGGTCGAGGTCAGCCGCTCCGAACGAAGTGAGGAGTCGGCTGGAGCGATTTGTTATCTTGCGCGGCTCGGCCTAACTAGGGCTTCTAGAATCCGAAGCCAGCCCAATGCCCCCTTCTGTACTCGCCCAGACCTTCGATGGCGGCGTTGACTCGCTCGAGCTTGCCGCCGAAAAGGTTAGTTTCGAGCGGCCCCCAGTTGGTGCCCCGCGCTTCGATGTCACTTTCCATGATTTTTAGAGCGGAATCACCATGATGGTTGCTCAGCCATGGTCCGGCCGCATAGTGTGGCCGACGTTTCTCTTGGATGGCGTGGTCGGCCCGATGAAGGTTAACAATCGCGTCGAAATTATCGAATGCCTGGGCTGCATCGCCCTCGGACCCAAGCACGTCTTTTACACACTCCACCACAGCCCCTTTGAACCGCTCTCGGAGCCAGAAAAGGTTGCGCTTCGCATCTGGGATGCCTTCCTTGATTTTGCCACAAATCCGGTTTGGCTCGAACGCGAAGGGTGCCCAATCCCGGTCGCCCGGCAACCCCATGTCGTTCAATTGCAGCAAAGCCGTAACCGATTCCCATTCGTCGCGGGCAATCATCGAGGTTCCGGCCGCCCACCACGCCATGGCCGCCGGAAGCACCATCGCTTCCTCAAGTGCGCTGTTCCACGGGCTCACGGTTCGGTTGTATGAAGACGCGTTTCGGAATGGCCGCTCAAGGTGCGGGGTGCTATTGGGGACCCAGAACGCGGTCGTACCGCTGATCGCAGCGAAGATGCGCCCCTCGCCGAGAAGCGCGTGAAAGCGCGCCTCCAAGTCGACGTCCCCGCCCGAGTGGATGGGGAAAGCATCGGTGTGGAGACGTTCTTGGATATGTTTTGCTTCGCGCATCAATGAATCATGGAGGCGCATGAAAGGGGGCCCGGCTTCTATTTGCTGCTTAGTTGCTTCGACTGCAAGCCCGATGGACAGGGGAGTGCCCTCGCCCAAGCGCGCCAGGCTGGCTACGGAATCAGATAAACCCCCAAAAAATTCGTCGGCCGGGCCCACCGGCGCGTATGGAATCTGCTGTCGAGTGGAAATCTCCTTGATGGCGTCGCTCGCTTCGCCTCGGCCTGCCCACAACGACTCGAACCGACGTGATTGCCGTGCCTCAATCAAGGACAATAACGCCGTGTCGTGTTCGGCACTCCATCCTGATATGAGTAAACCATGCTCTTCAAGAATGCGGGCGACGAAATTTGCAAGGTCGCCATGATACTCGGCCAACTCATCCTGGGTGTTAAGGAATCCAGGGTCTTTGTAGTCCCCGTTGACCTTTACTACAACCACGCCGGATTGGCTGACCGGCACGGCGCCTGCTGCCTGCGATGGATTGCTAATTACAACGGGTTCAATGCCCTGCTCAACCAACGCGGCTTCCATTAGCCTGTCAAAATTCGTAGTCAAAATTACCTTGAGGTAACCCCCCGCTGCCAATTCTGCAATGGCTCGATGGGCCGCCGTTGGCTCGGGAATCTTGCCGTCCGGTTCAAAATAGCCGGCCAGTAAAGCGACGCGCTGTTCCTTCGAATTGGCTAGATCTTGGATAATCTCCGAGTACTGGGCCGGCTTGCCAAACGTTTCCTGGAACCATTGGAGCGGGGTGGCGGGGTCTTGAGCTTGGGCTGCTGCGATACGCCGTGCAAGATCCTCGACAACCTCGTACCCAGTTGGAATCTTTGCGGCGCGGCTTGCACCTGACCCCAGGAGCACCGCGATGCTCCCTGGGCGGTCATGCATGGCCATTGCAATGCGTACGGCCGGGTTCATATGTTGCCATCCGCGCCCCCGTTTGAAGCGTTGCCTGCCTTTGGCAGATTGCAATAATCAACTGGCGCCCAAGCCCGCAGCCCGCAAGATAACTAGGAATTATGCCGACGCGGCATAACCATGCCCCGCCCGCCCGTTCCGCCACACGCAATGTTGGCACCAGGGCATTCCCCCTGCCCCCGGCTTTGCAATAGCTCGTGCAATCATCGGGAATCTAGGCGAGTGTCGAATAGATGAGGAGGAAGAGGAGGGGCAGAGGTGTCTACGCCAACCCAGCTTCCGCCAGAATCGCCCTCGCCGTAGGCGCCATGCCTTTGTCGTTGCCTTTGGCTGCTGCCTTGACAACGTTGGCTTGCGCTTGGCCCATCGTGGTGCGGATTTCTTCGTAGAAGACGCCGGTGACGAACGGGGCGCCCATGGCGGCGACTACGGCGGCGGTTTTGTCCGTCTTGTCGTGGGCGGGGTTCAGGTCGGTTTGCTCGCTGCGGGCCTTCTCGTAGATGTCGTGGAAGGTAACACAGGGGCTGATGACCTGGATGAAGGAGTAGCCGGGGTGTTCGAGGCCTTGCTTGATGAGCTCGACGAGTTCCTTCATTTTGCCGCTGTAGCCACGGGCGACGAACGAGGCGCCGGCCATGATGGACAGGGCAAGCGGGTTCAGGGGCACGTCGCTGCTGGTGGCGGCGGTGTTGAAGGGCGTGGACTTGGTCTTGAGGCCGATCTCCGAGGTGGGACTGGCTTGTCCCTTGGTGAGGCCGTAGATTTCGTTGTCCATCATCACGTAGGTGATGTCAGGGTTGCGGCGGGCCGCGTGCAGGAAGTGGCCGGCTCCGATGGCCATGCCGTCGCCGTCGCCGCCCACTGCGAGGACGGTGCGTTCGGGTTGGGCAAGCTTCGTGCCGATGGCGACCGGGAGGGCGCGTCCGTGGCAGGAGTGGAAGCCGTAGGCGTTCATGAAGTGGGGGAAGCGGCTGGAGCAGCCAATGCCACTGATGAAGACCGTGTCTTCGGGGAGTTTGCCGAGTTCCGCAAGGGCGCGTTGCATGGCGGCGAGTACGCCAAAGTCACCGCAGCCGGGGCACCAGACGGGGGGAAGGCGTCCCTTGTAGTCCTTGGGCTTTAGTTGCGTGGTTGCGGCGGCCGCGGGTGCGGCGGGGGTGGACTCGCTCATGCGTAGGCCTCCTTGGTGGGCATCTTGGCGTCGATCTCTTGCAGCTTCTCCAGGACTTCAAGCCAGGAGACGGGGGTGCCGTGGACCTTGTTGAGGCGGTGGTAGTTGCGTGCGACTTCCTTGCGAAGCAGGCCCTCCAGTTGTCCCGTGTAGTTCATCTCGACGACCACGACCTCTTTGGCGGCGGCGATCTTTTCGAGGAAACCAGTGCGGGGCAGGGGGTTGAGGATCTTGGGCACGAGGTAGCCGACAGACTTGCCTTCTTGGATCATGTGCTGGACGGCTTCCTTGACGGGGCCTTTGCTGCTGCCCCAGGTGATGACCAGGAGATCGGGGTTCTCGTCGCCGTATGCTTCGAGCGCCATGGGGTATTGCCAGGCGTCCGCGATCTTGCCCATGCGCTTCTGCATCATGGCGGTGTGGTTCTCGCCCGTGTAGGTCGGATCACCTTTCTCGTTGTGCTCCAAGCCTTCGGCGACGTGCATGCCGCCCGGTTGGCCAGGGATGGCCTGGGGCGAAACACCGGAGGGGGTGAGCTTGTAGCGCTTGTAGTCCTCGGCGCGGTCCTCGTCGCTGGCAAATTCGCGGCGAATGATCGGCACGTCGCCCAGTGCGGGGACGGCGAGGTTTTCGCGGCGGTTGGCGAGCGCGTGGTCGGTTGCGAGAATGACCGGGACTTGGTACTTCTCGGCGAGGTTGAAGGCCCAGATGGTTTGGTAGAAGCAGTCGCGCACGCCACTGGGGGCGAGGACAATGCGGCTGGCTTCGCCGTGGCTGCCGTAGACCATTTGGTTCAAGTCCGATTGCTCGGGCTTGGTGGGCAGGCCGGTGCTGGGTCCGCCGCGCATGGCATCCACGACCACGAGGGGTAGTTCGAGGGTGCTGGCGTGGCCGAACATTTCCTGCATGAGGCTGAGTCCGGGGCCGCTGGTGGCGGTCATGGACTTCTTGCCTGCGTAGGAGGCGCCGACACACATGCTGATGGCGGCGATTTCGTCCTCGGCTTGGATCAGGGTGTTGCCGAACTTCGGCATTTCCTTGGCCAGTTCTTCGAGGATGCTGCTGGCGGGGGTGATCGGATAGCCTCCGAAGAATTCCACGCCGGCGACAAGGGCGCCGAGCACGATGGCGTCGTTGCCGTTGATGAGGATGCGGTCATCGTCGCCGCCCACCACTTGCAGGCTGTCGGCGTGCTGGCGGGGGATGGTCGCGATGTATTGGTACGCAGCGTCCACGGCCTCGTCGTTTTTGTCGAGGATTTTGGGGTTCTTGCCCTTGAACTTCTTGCGTACTGTTTTCTTGAGCGAATCGGCAGGAAGGTCGTACAGGGAGGCAAAGCATGCCACCGCGAAGACGTTCTTGCTCTTGGGCGAACCGACCATCTCTTTGACGAGGCGGTCGAAGTCAATTTCGTAGACGGTCAAGTCGGGTTTTTCGGGAACCGTCTTCACTTGTCCGGGGTCATAAATCAGGACGCCGCCGGGGCGCACGGCGCCGAGGTGCTTGTCGATGCCTTCTTGGTTGAAGGCGACAAGAACGTCGACGGCGCTGCCCGCAGACAGAACCTCCTCACTACTGGCACGCAATTGGTACCAACAATGCCCGCCTTTGATTTCAGCGGGGTAAGACTCGAACGTGAATACGTTGAAACCGATGTCACTAATGGCAAGCGTAGCGATCTCGCCTGCCGAAATGACACCTTCACCTGACTCGCCGGCGACCCGGAACGTGAAGCTGGGGATAGGCTTGCACCTCATAGTCTGCCCTGGGTACAGACCTATTTCCGGCCACTTCTGTTGCTTATTAAAGTGTTCAGGATGGAACTCGTCCGACCGTGGCGAGGTTGGCGCGGGCTATTCCGCCGTGCCAAAGCGCTTGGGGGTTGATGGGTTCACCCGAATGGGGCTGTGTTCGTGCCTCAGTCCGGGGGGCTCGTTGCGGGTCGATGATGACGGCTTCGGGCACGTTCAGTGGCGGCGACGGGCAACCACGACGGCGGCGCCGAGTCCTGCGAGAATGCCGAGGGCTCCGGGGCCGGGGCTGTCCTTCTTTACGTCGGGGTCCGCGGTGGTGGGCGCGGCGGTGTCGTTGGCGGTGACTCCGCCGACGTTTACCTGCAATTCCCAGGTGCGGTCCTTTTGTTGGGAGCCTTCGAGCCAGCTGATGGTGCCGTTGACTTGGTAGATGCCGTGCGGGACGTCGGTGCCGGGGCGGACGGTGAATTCCTGTTGTTGGTCTTCGCCGGGGCCGATGGCTTGGTGTTCGCGCCAGGCGACGCTCCATGCGCCGGGGGCTGGGGCTTGGGTGCTTTGGACGATGGGGTCGTCGTAGCTTGTGAACGGGTGGCCGGTGGCGCCACCGAGGTTGCGCATGGCGAACTGGAACACGGCGGCTTCCCCGGGAGAGACTGTCTTGGTTTGTTCGTCTACGCTGATTTGGAGGCGCGGTACGTCGAGCGTAATGGCGCCGCCGCCGGCGCTGCCGATGTGGATTTCTTTCTGGGCTAGGTTGCCTGCAAGGTCGCGGGCTTCCACGCGCACCACGTCGCTGTCTAGGATGGGGCGACCTGAGAGGGCCCAGGCTTCGCCGAGGGGGCCGCAGGTCTGGGGAGGTTGTTGGCTGCATTCGTTCGCGACGGTGCTGCCGGTGCCGTAGGGGCCGTAGCCGGGCAGCAAGTCGTCGTCCCAGATGCGCCCTTCAAAGGGAGTCATGTTCTGAACGGCGCCGTCCTTTTGGTGCACGAGTTTGCCGTTGATGAACACCCGCAGTTCGGAGAGGGGTTCGGCAAATTCGAGGGTGAGGGTGGAGCCGGCGGGGGCGGCGTTCTTGCTGATGTCCAGTTCACCGTCGCCAGGAAGCATAATGGCCCAGGGCTCCGTCTTGTCCTGGGCTTGGTGTTCTGCGGTGGGGTACGGTTCGTCGTTGCAATAACTGGGCGCCGGTTCGGTGCAGTTGTCGACGACGGCGAGGGTCCAAGCGCGTGCGATTTCGTTGTCGTTGGCGTCGTAGGCGTGGACTGCGGCCATGTAGTCGCCATCGGGGACGAGGGTCGTTTGGAGGTTGATGAAGAAGCCGTCCGAGGGGTCAATGTCGGCGCGGTAGTTGATGATGTAGGGGCCGCTGGGAATCCAGGGCTCCATGGCGCAGACTTCTGTTTCGCTGGCCATCTGGGACACGGGGCTGAAGCTGAAGCCGAAGGTGGCAATTTGGTCGGCGCCGTCGCCGATGGCTTGGAACTGCGCAAAGAGCTGTCCTTGCGCGTGCACTTTGCCGTCGCCCTTCTGTTTGAGTCCGGGGTTCAGGAAATCTAGAAGGATGTCGCCGCAGCAGTCGAAGTCGCTGTTGGCTTGACATTCGGTTCCCTGCTGGTCGAGTTCTGCGCCGGCAAACGCAGCGGGCACGGAGACTAGCAGGAGCAGGAAGCAAAGGCCGGCCTGGACCGGACGCATACACCACATCATGGCATCGAGGCCGCTTTGCGGGCAAAAGGGTTGTTGTCGGTTTTGGAAGTTGGAGGCTTTTGAGAAATCCCCAGTCAACGTCAAACGAGGGGGTTTCATTTTGGGGGATATGCTCCGTTCTTTGGGCGTTCTTTGCATGCTGGCGGTCGTCACTCTGGCCGTACCGACCTCCGCAGCTTCGCTGGAAAAAGACACCGATGGCCTAGGCGTGTTCCCGGTGGATTGTTTGGCCGGGTACGCAGGTTGGCAAATCCGCGATACGGGATACTTCATCGGCGACCCGATGAACCGCTTTGGCTACTACCAACAAGTCCTGGTGTTCAACAACTTCATCCTGGTCTTCTGTGCCTTGTATGAAGTCAACTGTGCCCAGGTGTACGCCTCCGATCTCCTGATGGACTTTGGCTCCAACCTCTCCAACGGTGCCTACTTTGCGGCGGTTGCGTCGACCATTCCAAACTCCTTGGACTACGCAAGTTGCGCAACGGGCGTGCCGATGCCGACACCCACGGTGAACATCGCACAGTAAAACGACGAACATTCATTTGTTCCTTCGTCCCTCTGGGGCCATCTCCGCCTCCTTTCCCACCCCATTCTTCCTTGGCGCCCATTCGAGGCGCGGGCAGTTCCCCAGCCTCATTGGGCAAAGCGATACGCTCCCGTCCGCATCAGCGCCATGCAAAAACGGGGTCAGCGTCAAAAATGGAGAAAGGAAGGAAAGCCGGAATGGAAGAAAGAAGGAAAATCCTGAGCAAGCGGCTATCGAGGCCCCAAGCGATGGGGGGCACTCAGCTTGCGTAGGTTCGAATCAGGTCCGTCCTGGTGACGATACCTTCGATGGTGCCGCGACCGTCGACGATGGGCAGCGCTCCGACGTGGTGTTGCCGCATCAGACCCGCCGCCTCCATGGCAGTCATGTCACTGCGGCCCGTGATCACTTCGCGTCGCATCCAGTCGCCTACTTGCATGTCGCGAATGGTCGCCTTCTGGACGCTTTGGTCGGCTTCCTTGAAGCCGGCAAAGGCGCTGGCAATTTCATGCTCGGCGATGATGCCGGCAATGCGGCCACCGTCAAGCACCGGCAAACGCGCCACATCGTTGTCGAGAATCATGCGACGGGCATGAATCATGCGCTCGCCTGGACTGACGGAGTGCACTTGTCGGTGCATCAATTCCGCCAGGCGCCGATCGCTCTTGACCAGCGGCAGCAGGTCGCTCTTTGTGACGACGCCCACGAGGTGGTCGCCTTGGACCACGGGAATCATCGTCAGGCCTGGTTTGCCCACGTCGGCCAGCAGCGTTGCAAGCGGTTCGTCCGGGTGCGCGACGATGAAGTCCTTCTCCATCACGCCGCTCGCGTGGAGCGTACTGGTCTGAATGTTCTTGTTGTGGGCCCGACCCAGTTTGTCGGCAATGTGCCCATCCGTGACGATGCCTACAAGGCGGCCGTCTTCGGTCACGGGGATTTTGGTCATGTTGTGCTGCTCCATGAGAGCGAGCACGTCCTTCAGGTTGCGGTCTTTGTCCACAGTGATGAGTTCCGTGGACATTACTTCTCGTACTTTCATAGGGTTGCGCCTCAGCGAAGCGTGCACCTGCCTCCAAGTGGGCTTTGGACCGCGCCGCCGGGAATCCCACCCGAGGTGCGCGCCCTTTGCAGTTGGTCGGTTCGATCCGGACCTTGCACGCAACCCATAGTATCAAGTTCCGAGCTTATCAGCGCTTCGTATGGACCCAGCGCCCGGGAGTACACAAGAGGGCATTCTGACCCCGAAGTAGTTTCACTGGCGTCTCCCGTTCCTTTGTAATCCACGCCAAGGCTTCCTCATTCGTGCCCGCCGCCACGGCCTCCCGGCCGCCGAGCAAGATCAACCGCGCCGCCAAAGGAGCCGCCATCGAACTCAAGGCGATCAAACTTCTCGAACTCGAAGGCTACACCATCCACCGCTGCATTCGAACCGGAGTACGTCGTGGCGGACTCTGGATCAGCCAAAGCAACGACATCTTCGGCTGCATCGACCTCGTGGCCAAAAAACGCGGCGAACGCACGCGCTGGATCCAAGTCACCTCCCACAGCGGCGTTGGCCAGAAAAAAGAGGACCTCGCCGAAGTTCCATGGGACCCCATCCACGACTCCGTGGAAATCTGGCGCTGGATCGGCGGCGCGCGCCGCAAACACAAAACCACCGGCGCCTGGCTGGACCGCCAATACTTCCAAATCTACCACCTCGACGACGACTACGCCCTCGTGCCCGAGCGACGCATACGCGAACCACCCGAATGGAACCCCGAAGAAGACTGCACCTTCGGAGGCGAGGAAGAATGAGTCCAAACGCCGCTCCGTCCCTGGAAACCCTGCCCGGAGTCGGCCCCGGACTCGCTGCGGCCCTGCGCAAACGCTTCGGCGGCGACCAAGGCTTCTTCGACGCCGCGACCCGGCTCGACGTACAAGCCATCAGCAGCGTCGAAGGCATCAGCGAACGACGCGCCGTAGACCTCGTGCGATTCGTGCGCGGAGACGCCGATGCCGGGCGCTTCCTAGCCACCCCCGCGGCGCGAAAGGTCCACGACGCCGTCATGGAACGACTCATGCGGTTTGCCGCCACCGACGTGGGACGCAACCGCTTGCGCCTCCTGCACCCCCTTGCAACTCCAAAGGCCGCCAAGGAACGCGCGGCGCATGTGATGGCGCAAAAAGCGAAAGTCACGGACCTCGACCGACGCCGCGTGCGCGACTTGCTGCGCCGCATCAAACCCCTGCAAGAACCGAACGCCATCTGCGACACCACTTGCTTGGTCATTGCCGGCGACGACGAGACCTACGAGAACCTGCACGGACTTGGCGTGCGCCGTTGGGCGATGCTCGGAACTGCGCGCGACGTAGAACAAGCCGGCGACGTGGAACTTCTTCTGCTCGTGGACGCAGAAGGCATCGAAGTGGACGTGCCCCACGCACACGACGTACTTTCTGCCGGTGGACTTGCAGCGATCACCCCGCAAGCGCTTCTGGCCTGGGCCCGCGCCAACCGAGGAACCCTCGAAGCGTGCCGTGACCTCGGCGTGCTGCTGGACCGCCCCAGCCGCGCCGCCGCCGTGCTCGAAACCGTGGACGGGCTCGGCCCCGCCGCCGCCCCAACCGACCTGATGGATTGTGTCGAGCGCGTGAAACTGGAACTTGACCAGCGCCTGGAAATCGCAGTGGCCGACCTTAGCCTCGGCGGCTCTGAATTGCTGCGCGCCGTGAGCAGCGGCACCCTCCCACCCGCCCTCAAAACCGCCGTGGACACCGTCCTACGCGAGGGTCGCAACCTTTTGCGCGAACGCACCGGCGTCAGTTTCCAACCGTTTTTGCCAAAATACCCCGTGGAAATCGACGACGACGAGGTGCAACGCGTCGTGCAAGCCGCCCAAGCCCACACGCGCACCCAGACCTTCCAAAAACAACAAGCCGCCGCCAAAATCGTCGCCCAAACCCAAGAACCGCTGGCAGCCGAAGTAGCGCAATGGCTCGAATTCGACGCCGACTTCGCTCTCGGCTGCTTTGCCCACCACCACGACCTGCACCCAGCCCAATTCGGAGCGAACCTGCAATTTTCGTCCAGCATCCACCTCGACCTTGCCGCAACACCCGGGGCCCAGCGCATCGCCTACCAAATTGGAGGCGAAGCACAGATTGCTGTCCTCACAGGGGCCAACAGTGGTGGAAAATCGACGCTCCTCGAACACCTTTGCCAGCTTGCGCTCATGGCACGCATGGGCCTCCCCGTCGCGGGCCAAGACGTAGAAGTTCCTTGGGTCGATGAAGTGCACCTCGTCACCGCCCGCCGCGGCATGGACGCGGGCGCCTTCGAGACTTTCCTCAAGGGCTTCCTTCCCGTCGTGCGCGGCGACGCCAAGCGCCTCGTGCTTGCTGACGAAGTGGAAAGTGTCACGGAACTAGAGGCAGCCGGCCGCATTCTGGCGTTCTTTGCCGACAAGCTCGCGGAAACCGAATCCCTCGGAGTCATTGTCACACACATGGCCGAACCGCTGCTTGCCAACGTCCGCACCGCTAAGCTGCGCGTGGACGGCATCGAGGCGACGGGGCTCGACGAGAACAACCAGTTGGTCGTGGACCGCTGCCCAAAGATGGGCGTGCGGGCGCGCTCGACTCCGGAGTTGATTGTGCAGCGGTTGGTGCGCATGGCGAATGCAGCAGATCGAGAGCTCTACGGGTCGTTGTTGACGCGGCTCGGAACACCCTAGGCCCACATGCGTGGGTCAAATTTCACGACCCCTTCCTTGCGCACCTCACCCCAGTCATCAGCGGCCGGATTCAGCAGCACATTCCGCCCCGGCACCACGACACTCGGAACCGTCGCCGCCAAGGCTCCCGAATCCAGAAATGCGGAGCCCCTGCGGCCGGAGCCTTCGTTGCGTTTCCCGGTCAATTCCGGTACGTCGTCGGGGATCTCGGCGCTGACGAGCCGCCATCGTTCGAGGTCTAAGGGCAGGACCCCTCCGGCCATCACTTCGAGAACCGCAAGGGCGGCGTGTTCGCTGGCATACACCATAGGCCGGCCTTTTGGATTCCAGCGGCCGGGAAATTGCCTGGCTCCTTCTCCACTCCAGGCCTCCTTGACGAACCGTTCGTGGACGCATCGCCAGACCCGCATCAAAAGACACCGTGGGCGAGGCGGCCGAGCAGGGACTCCACTTCGGCGGCTCCGATCTCGGTACCTGCGGAAATCAAGGGAGTCCGTCCACCCAATCGAGGGTTTGCGGCCATAAGCCATTCCAAGGCGCGGGGTCCCGGAAAAAGCTCCAAGGCTGCGTCATAGATTCGTGCAATGCGTGCAATGCGCTCTGATTCATGCTCTGAAAATCCTTTTCCGGCAAGCCTTCGGCGCCCGGTGCTGACGGGAATGTGGGCGCTTACAAACAATTGCTCCTGCGTCATGCCTGTGATTTCAAGAAATCCCCTGATTTGGGCCGATCGGAGACCTCGGTGAATCTTCTCTGCGAGGGCCAATCGATCCTCCGCCTTCACCTGGAGACTCACAATCTCAGCACTCATTTGAGACTTCATAGCCTCTCAAATGATATCAACCAATCGCCCACCACGCCCCGCATCGACCCAAAAACAGGTAAATACCGACCTCGGCTCGGCGCCCGAGTGCCTCGCCCCGCGGACGTGGAAGCCCTGAAGCAACTGGCCCTTCTTGGTGGCCTGCACGACCCCGTCGAACTTGCGTCCGCAGAGTTCGCTGACCTCATCGACGTGTCGCAGCAAACCGCAAGCCGCCGCCTCATTGAATTGACCGAAGAGGGATTCATCCGCCGCGAAATGGGGGTTCGCAAACAACGCATCCGCATCACCTCCGACGGCGAATCGCTCCTGCGCGCGGAGCACATGCAATACCGCCGGCTCTTCGAGAAACAGGAAAACATCCACATCTCGGGCACCGTCCAAACCGGCCTCGGCGAGGGGCGCTACTACCTGTCCCGCCCAGGCTACGATGCGCAATTCCAGCAGCACCTTGGCTGGCGACCGTACCCCGGCACACTCAACCTAGACCTTGGCGGCGCAGAGGCAAACAAACTCAAATTCCTTCGCAAGAACCCAGTCCACCTCATCCAAGGATTCCAAGCGGAGGGGCGCAGTTTCGGCGGCGTTACTTGCTTCCCCGCTCGCATCGGCAAACAGGAAGTGGCAGCAATTCTGCCCAACCGAACCCATTACACCACGGTGCTGGAAGTGATCGCCCCCGTCTGCTTGCGTGAAGAGCTACCGGTGGTGGACGGCGACCGCGTGGAGCTGGACTTGTTTCTGGACGGCGTACCAACCACCGACGTGATTCGTGCGCACCCGGAGGCAGAGTCGTGAACATCGAAGTGCTTCGGCTCGGGCACCGCCCACAACGAGACAAACGCATTACGACCCACGTTTGCCTTACCGCCCGCGCACTCGGCGCCAACCGTGTGTGCATCGCGGAAGAAGACGGCAGCATCGCCACATCCGTTACGGATCTCACGGCCCGGTTCGGAGGCAATTTCGTCCTGGAACACAACACCGGCTGGAAAGGCGTGGTGCGTCGCTGGAAAGAGGCAGGGGGCCAAGTTGTGCACCTTACCATGTACGGTCGACCCCTCGGCGTTGCTGTGCCGGAGATTCTTGCCCGAGGCTCGGATGTATTGGTGGTCGTGGGCGCCGAAAAGGTTCCCGGAGACTTGTACAAACTGGCAGACGAAAACGTCGCGGTCGGCAACCAGCCACACTCGGAGGTCGCTGCATTGGCGCTTCTGATGGATCGGCTGCGGGATGGCGCTTGGGAGTCGGACGAGTTTGCCGGCGCGGAATTGCGAGTGGTTCCGGAGGCACACGGCAAACGCGTGCTCGGCGCATCGGACGAACCTGAAACAGAGTAGCAAGCCGACTCCACGGGTATGATGCCAAACCGTTATCCCGACCTCGAAGGTCCCCAAGTTGGACCATGACTGTACGCACGGCGGATTGGATTCCGAGCCTGGAAGACCCCGAAATTCAGCGCTACCTATTCGAGGAAGTGGGCGAGGAGGGCATGGAGATGTCCAAGTTCCTTCAGGACAATGAACCAATCTCCAGCGTGGACATTCTCGACCACTACGCCGAGCGCAAGCCGTCCGACGTGCGCAAAGTTCTCTATCGACTCATGGAGGCGCACGCTGCCGAGTACGAGAAGGACACCGACAAAGCCGGCTGGGAGACGTTTACCTGGCGCCTAGACTTGGCCGAAGTGGCTTTGATTCTGCGCCGCCGCTGGGCCGATGAATTGGTGCACTTGCAGAAGCAATTGCGCTTCGAATTGGACCACGAGTACTACGCGTGCGATGACCTGCACCGCCGCATGGTGTTCGAGGATGCGATGGACATCAACTTCCACTGCCCCGTGTGCCAGAAGCCCATGGAGCCCGTGGACAACGCCATGGTCATTGAGGCACTGCGTGGCCGCGTCCAAGAACTGGAACCGTTCGTCACGGCCTAAAGCCTGGCGCGCCCTCGTGGCCGCCGCCCCACCCGCGTGGGTGCTCGATCATGTGCTTGCCGTCGAAGGCCTCGCGGTCGCCATGGCCATGCGCGCCGAAGAAGTCGGACTCGAAGTGGACGTGGAACTTGTCAGCACCGGCTCATTGCTGCATGACATCGGTCGAAGCGTGACCCAGGATTTGCACCATGCCCATGTGGGCGCCGACCTCCTGCGCCAACCGCCGCCCTGGCCAGAACCGGTGTGTCGCATCGCCGAGACGCATACAGGCGCAGGTGTTACGCCCGAGGACGCAACGGCAGCAGGGTTGCCGGCACGCGACTACATGCCCAGGAGCCTAGAGGAACGCATCGTGGCGCACGCGGACAATTTGTTTTCAGGCACCCGGCGGCTGACGCTTGAAGAGGTTGTGGCCAAGTACGAAGCGAAGGGACTAGCGGAAGCCAGGGGCCAAATCATCCTTTTGCACCATACTTTATCGTGCAAACTTCGCATGGAAATGGATTTAATGCCCATAATTGAACTAGATCACCCTTAGCAAGAGAGAAAAGAGGTGAATAAACTAGCAGGTTCCGCCGGAACCATATCGGACGCACGGGCCGCCACCGCCACCACCACCACCACCGCCGAACAAAGTGGGGCCGCAAGCGCCTTCGCGCATGAAATATACTCCGGTTTCAAGCTGCGTCTCAAAATACCTATAATGCCCAGCACAAACGGTTGTACCACCATCCGAATCGCTAACTATGAGAATACACGCAGCATCCCCTTTTATATCGCCATTATTAACATTTGAGTAATCATAAAGGCCAATACAGTATCCAATATTATCAGTTTCATCATATTGATCATAGAAATCTACGAAATGGTGGCAGATGCCAAATACATCATCTCGAACCCCGACCTTATACAAGCAATTCAAGGGATCAGAAGAGGAAGTCTCTACCGATGGTATCGTAGGAGCAAAGGACCATGGGGCAGGAACATATTGAATGTCCAAACAGACCTCATCCGGCGAAACACATGTCACGACCGGGACGGGAATCTCATCCGGGAGAATTCCCGTTACGAACCCTAGGTCGATGGGAATACACGAATTAATGCGGAACTGATTTTCATCCATCGGCCTTCCGGTGCAGAGCCACCACTCTAAGCCCAATGGGTGGCTGTGAAGACAAATGATGGAGGAACCGCCCCCAACCGCGTAAGCACTAATGGCCAGGCACAAATTGGTTTCTGCCAAATCTCTTTCGACACAAGTTGCGACAAACCAATAGTAAATACCTTGATTGGGCCATTCAAACTCCAAATAATTGCAGTTAATGTCTCGATCTTGGCCTTCCCAAGTGGACGCTTGGGCGGGGCCAGTTGCTGAACTTAGTACCAAGGCAGCTAGAGCCACCATCATGATCTTTTTTAACATTGTTACACCTTTTAGTTTTCTATCTACTCATATGTTGCACACAGCACAACATCAAATCCCAATGTTCAGGCGTATAAAAGCATTCGCGTAAATTGACATTATTTTTCATGAAGTTCGCCTTGCGAATTTCTCCATCGTTCTTTGCCGAAGGTCGCATTTCGACTGAGTTCGTAGCAGATTTGAGGATATAACCTGATCACGAATTCAACAGTTCGAATTAAGCCCGTAAATAGTCATAAGTATGTTTATACCCGTCATTGGGACATGCGCGGAGATTTATAGTCTCCCATCCTCCACTATACAGCTAAAAAACCAAGAAAAATGTATAATTCCAACAGATGAAAGCTACCACCGCGTCGTGAACCGCTTCTTCCACAGCGCCTTCAGGTTGCCAAAGCCGTCGCGCCAGGATTCAATCACCGCGTCGCCGATGCGGGCGTGCAACTCGGAGGGAATCTCGGCAGAGGCCACGTCGCGCCGCTTGAACGCCTCCAATTTGATTTCCTGACTGAAGGCCATGCCGTCCGGGAGCGATTCGAAGGGAATGCGGTCTAGGGCGCTCCGGCGGATGATCCACATGCCGCTTTGGCTGTCGCGCACTCGGACCCAGAATAGGTTACGAAGCGTTGCGCTCAGGATGAAGTTGCCAAGGCGGTGCTTGGGGCTCATGCTGCCTTCGTGGAGGGTGCCGTAGCGGTCGCAGGTCACGAAGTCAAGGTCGTTGTCCAAGAGGTGCCGCACGTACTCGGAGGTCTTGTCGAAAGGATAGGTGCCGTCCGCGTCGCCGGTTACAATCACGTCGCCCGTTGCGGCAGCGAAACCAGTCTTGTAGGCGCGGCCATAGCCTTTGCGAGGTTCCACGATCACGCGGGCTCCTCGCACCTCGGCCTCAGATTGGGTTCGGTCCTTGCTGTTGCCATCGACGACCAGCAACTCCCAAGACCAGCCGGCTTCCTGGAATGCGTCCGTGTCCACGGCGTCGAGGGTGGGGCCGATGCCTTGTTCTTCGTTCAGAGTCGGGATGACGATGCTTACTTTCATGCGTGTCCTCCGGGAGGCTTGCGGCCCGCCTTCGCGGAAAGGTATCCGAGAAATCCGAAACCGGCGCGCAACAGGCCCCAGACGGAGCCACCTTGCAGGCGCAGCATTTCGTGGAGTTTGTATTGGTGCCAGAGCCGGCCGTGCTTGCGCGTCAGTTGCTTGCGGCCAAATCCGTTCCAGTAGGCTTGGCGAAGGAAGCTGCTGACCGATTCGCGGGCGCGGGCATACACAATGGCGTCCTTGGCGTGGATGATGGCGGCGCCGGCGGCCACGGCGCGGTAGTTGAGGTCGATGTCCTCGGCAGTAACGAAGCGGGCGTCGAAGCGCCCAAGTTCCTCAAACAGCGCGCGTGGGTAGGCCAAGTTGCAACTGGGCCAAGTGGTGTCCTGTCCTTTGTGCGGAAGTTCGACGCGGTGCAGGCGGGTAAACGCCCAGAAGCCGATTACGTCGGTGCGGCCGGCTACGACGCGGCGCGGGTCGCTTTGCCAAGCATCCCACAGTCGTTGGGTCCAGTTCGCATTGGCAATGCAGTCGCCATCGATGAATGCAAGTAGGTCGCCCGTGGCGGCTGCGGCTCCGATGTTGCGCCCTTCGCCGCGGCTGCATGGTTGTTGGATGATGCGCAGCGGCAGGAGTCCTTCGAAGCTGCGGGCACGTTCCACCGTGTTGTCCGTGCTCATGGCGTCCACGAGGATGACCTCGCGCAGATGCGCCTGGCGCATCAGGCTGTCCAATAGGTGCCGGATGTGGCGGGATTCGTTGCGAACGGTGACGACCACGCTGACGCCGCCCGACCCTTCGTGCGTCTGGGTCGTTTCGCTCACGACTCCTTGACCTCCAGGTGCTTCTTGGGGCTTTGGCCCGATAGCATGCGCTTGACATCGGCCCAGTCGCCCCGGTGCAGTTCACCAAGGAGCGCCAGCAGCGCGCCGAAAATCACGACGGTCATGACGCCATACAGGAGCAAATCCCAAATGCGTAGAATGGGCGGAAGCACGCGCCCCAGCGCCAGGAGCGTTGCGAGTGTCACGCCGGCGGCCAGAACGTGGATTTGGAGGTGGCGGCTGAAGAACGGGTGTTCGGTCCATTCGTACGCCTTGCCTCGATAAGCGGCAAACAAAACCACACCGGCGGCCAAGGTTGCGATGCTTGCGCCGACACCACCGAGGCCCCCGAGGCGCACTCCGAACAAGGACTCGGGGATGAGAACGACGTTGAGCACGAGGTTGACGCCGAGTGCCCAGAGCGCCGCGATGCCTGCAAATTTTTGCTCGCCAAAACCGAAGGCCTTGGTGCGCAGCGGAATCGTCATGGAGATCAGGAGGCTGTTGCCGAGCAGCAGAACCATCATGGGCGCTCCGGCCAGGAACGCATCGCTGAGCACAATGTGGATCGTGGGTCGTGTCGCGGTCCAGCCCACGAGCAGGACGGGCCAGACGAGAATGCTGATCCAGCGCTCGGCCTGCAAGACGGTGCGCGCCACGTCCTCGATGCGGCCTTCTTTGTGCAGGCGGCTAATGACGGGAAGCAGCGACACACGCACGCCGTTGGCAAGAATCAAGACGAATTCGCTGAGCTTGGTGGCTCCCGCGTAGTGGCCCACGTCGGCGTTGGTGCTCCAGAATCCAATCATCACTTGGTCCATGCGGCTCATGAGCACGGCGGCGGTGCTTACGACCATGATGGGCACCGTGGCATGCATGTAGTCACGGGCCACGTCCATTCGAGGCGCTCCAAAGGGAACACGGGTGCGCCACAGCAACAACAAACTAAGCACAAGCGCCACTATTTCTCCCGCAAGAAATGCCGCCATGAGCCAGAGCAATCCTTGCCCAAAGCCCACGGGCCCCGTGGCGCCAAACAAATCAGCGACGTACCGGCTGAGGCCGGGAACCGGACTCCAGCGGCCATGGCTTTCGGCGTAGGCGACCGAGGCAAGCACCGTCAGCACGACTGTGACAAGGGTATTGGAAAATAGGGTCCATTCGCGGTACCGGATGCGCTCCAGTCCTCCAAAGGTGTTGACAGCTACATCCTTGAGACTCTTGGCCACCACCACCGCGACGCCCAGCCACAATGCTTGCACAGTCACGTCTTGCACGCCGCGACCCAGCACGACGAACCAAAGCCAACCAAAACCCACGGCTAGCAACACAAAGCCGGCAGTGAGCAGCAATTTGAGCGCAAGATAGGTCCCCATGGAGGCGGCCACGTCGTCGCCTCGGGCAATCCGCCGCGTATGTGTAATGGGAAATCCAAGCCGGCACACAAGGCCGAAGAGGTACGCGATGGCGAGCACGTACGCCTGCGCGCCCACCAATTCGTCGCCCATGAATCGGGCCATCATGAACAGTCCGACGTAACCGAGGGCGGCGCCAAGGAGGCTGTTTGCGACCACCAGCACCGACCGACGGGCAAACATGGTTACTCAAAGAGCGCGCGGGCTTGCTCCAGATCCTCGGGAAAATCAATCTCCATGGCTCGAAGTTCCCCCACGGGAACGCAGCGCACGGGCTTGGCGGTGAATGGAAGCATGTGCTCGATGGCCCGCTCGAAGTACGCCTGCATTTCCAGGTACTCCAAAGCTCGGCGGTACAGGGCTCGATCGTTGGCCGCGATGAAGTTGATGCCCACCGCTTCGCCCTCGCCGTGCACTTGCTTCGAGAGCGCTTGCAAGCGACCCTCGCGAATGCGGTACTTGATCTCCTCGTCGCCACACACACGCGGATCCACCGCGAGGCTCGTGGTCTCAGGGTCCGAGGTGACCAGGGGTACAATTTCGTCGTCGAACACCACGTCGCCATTCAAGCAAAGAACGCCGCCTTCTGGCACTGCCGAGATTCCGACGAGTGTCGATTTGCCAGTGTTCGTGTCCATGTACATCGGGTTGTCCACGAACCGCACGCCGGGCCTGGCCGCGACCGCCCGCACTTCGTCTCCCTTGAATCCGGTGACGATCCACACATCCGTGACGCCGTGCGCGGCCAAATTGTCCAATTGGTGCTCGATGATGGTTTTGCCGGCGATTTTGATGAGGGCTTTGGGAACGTCATGTCCAAGGCGGCTGCCAAAGCCGGCGGCAAGGATCAGTGCATGCACCATATCCAGTTGGACCCTGTCGTCGCCTTTAAATGACGTGCCTGAGTCGCGCGCCTAGCGCCCCTCCAGGAGGGCCGCCATGCCTGCCTCGGTGGCTTAGTTGGTAGAGCAGTTGATTCGTAATCAACAGGTCGGGGGTTCAAATCCCCCCCGGGGCTTTTTTTGCAAAACGGGTTGCCAAGTGGCGGCTTCGTTTGGGCGGTTTCGCCTAGGGATGGGCAGTATCTTTGCGCATCGCTCTGCCAAGGCCCCCCCTGCAACCGGCGCCGGACTTGCATGTCAAGCGCCGATTGCAGGAGGCGAGCGGCTTTGCTTAGTCCCTGATTCCGTCTTCGCATACCATCGCCACCGCCTCTCCCTCGGGCAGGTGCGGCGAGTCGATGAGGCGGCAGATGCGCTTGCCACCTTTGGACTTGCGCAAGTAGATGCGGAAGGTGCTGGTGTGGCCGACGATGTGGCCACCAATGGCGTGCGTCGGGTCGCCAAAGAATGCATCCGGCTTGGAGCTTACTTGGTTGGTGACGATGACGGCGGCATTGTTGAGGCCCGCGAGTTTCTGCAGGTCGTGCATGTGGCGGTTGAGTTTCTGTTGGCGGTCGGCGAGCATGCCACGACCGATGAATTCGGCGCGGAAGTGGGCCGTGAGGCTGTCCACGACGATGACGCGGATTGGGAATTGCTTGCAGATTTCTTGGGCGCGTTCGGCCAAGAGCATCTGGTGGTTGCTGTTGAAGGCGCGAGCAACGTGGATGCGGCCGAGCGCTTCGTGCGGGTCCATGCCGTTGGCGGTTGCCATTTGGATGATGCGCTCAGGCCGGAAGGTGTTCTCGGTGTCGATGAACAAGGCGTGGCCGTTCAGGCCGCCGTCTTCTTCGCTGCGCTGGACGTTGACACAGAGCTGGTGGGCAAACTGGGTCTTGCACGATCCGAATTCTCCAAAGAACTCCGTGATGCACTGGGTCTCGACGCCGCCACCCATCAGTTCGTCAAAGGACTTGGAACCTGTGTGGATTTTGTTGACCGTGCTTCGTCGTTCAAGCACCGTGATGCCGGATTCGAAGCCACCCACGTCTGCGAGTTTGCGGGCGGCATTGATGATTTTCTGGGCGACTCCTTCGCCCACGTCGCACTTGTCGGCCAATTCCTTGGGGCTCGCGACGGCGATGCTCATGAGATCCTCGAAGCCGGCTTCCTTGAGCTTGTCTGCGGTGGCGGGGCCGACTCCGGGTAGGTCGTCGACGGTCATGCTGATGACTGCTTCTTGGGCAGCTTCAGGCACTTGGGCGTCGACGGGGTGTTCGGCGACGGAGGGCAGGCCGAGGATGTTTCGAGCGTCGTCGATGGTTTTGCGTGCGACGGCGCGGCTTAGGCCGGCGAATTCCTTGATGTCCTCGGGGCTTGCCTTGGCGATGGATTCGACGGTTTCGAAGCCGCCACCGCGGAGTTTGTCGGCCTTCTGGGTGTTCATGGTGGGCAGGTCTTCGACGGCAATGCCGCCGTGGGCTTCCATGAGGCTCTTGGCATTGGCAATGATGGTGGCGGCGGTGGATGCAGGGAAACCGGTCTTGGCTGCAAGGTCTTCGGGAGTGGTCTCCACAATGAGGGTGACGCTTCCGAGGCCGGCTTCTGCGAGTTTTTCGGCTTTGGTGGCGCCGACGCCTGCAATCTGGGTGAGCGGCATCTTAGACATGGGGTTCAACCCGACCAGTGTGCTGCCCATCATCAATGCAAGGGAGGGACGAGTGAATGTACTCGGGGACGGGAACAAGACGCGGCGCGAGGAGGGGGCGGATGGGGAGCAGAGGTGGGAACGGAGGAGGGGGCGGAGGAGGGAGCGGAGGGAGGAGCGGATAGGTGCACAACTGCAACGACGGTACCCGCGCACCGCGAGAAGGAAAGAAACTCGAACGGGCATCCGGTGGTTCTGGACCTCGGCTCTTGGTGGACTCGCCCCCGCCCGTCCAATCGCCCTGTCCCCCGGCCCGATGTGCAAAATAGTCCCGGGCTCAAGAATGCCTAGCCGCCGGGTGCTGCCGGTGCGCACCATCGAGCCTTAGCTTCGGCTTCGGTCCCGCAGGTGCTCCGTTTCGTGGCGCAACAATTTCAGGAGGGACAAGGGATGGATCGTGCATTCACGCACTTGATGCAAGAGCTGGCAGAACTTCGCCTGCGTCGACCGGAAGGCTCGACCTGCGACGAACACAAGGACGCAGTGGCCCAACGCGTGGACATGAACTGCACCGCCGCCGGATTCGCACCGCCGCCCTGCGCCGTGCACATCCGCTTCGAGCAAGCATCCGCGGGGTGGAGACTCATCATTCTCACACCACCCGGCCGGCCGATCGACGTGGTTCGATGGTTGAAACCATACAACCCAAGCCGCATCGAAATCGAACCCGGCCTCGGCCCAAAATCGCTTACCGTCCACTTCGAGCACCTACCACTGCCCTGGCAAGGATTTCTGGCTACCGTCGCCGTGCATTGCATCGAAATGACTCCCGAAGGCACAGCCTCCTTTTTCACAGACTGCGCAGGCCATCGCCTGCAATCTGTTGTCCAAAATGGCACCGGCAAACCCGTCGTCCGCGTTCGAGAATCCCTCACCGGACCCGCCAGCACCACCTTAACGCGCCGGCAAATGGAAATTCTCGCGCTGGCCGTCGCCCTTGGATACTACGAAGTTCCCCGCCGCTTGAACTTGCGCGACCTTGCCGAACGCGTGGAATTGAGTCCCGCCGCGACTTCCGAGTTGCTGCGCCGAGGCGAGCGATTGATCATCCTGAGCTATTTTGACGCCCACGCCGCAACGGTGTGCGCCGTTGCCGGCATGAGCCACGAAACCGCCGAACTCCAATAGGGAGCCACGATTCTTCGAACACGGACCTAGAGCCACGCGTTGCCCCCGGCGCCTGCAAGTGCCCCCCCTCCGCGTCGTTTGCCGATTTTGGTCCCCCAAGACGTCCTCAAACCCGTGTGCTACCCCCGCCCGGCCCCCGCAATCGTTCCTGCAATCGTTCCTGCATACGTTCCCGCAAACATCCCCTCCATCGTCCCCGCGAATACCCCTGCAATCGACCCTGACTGATCCCCCGCTCAGCCTTGGCGCTGGCCCCGCTTGTGTCCCCGATTGTGTCCCCGCTCCCATCCAGGCAGAGGCCCGCACCAGAGCCCACACGCCAGGACACATACACATCTCCCCATCGAACCAATCCATCCATTTGTCGAAGCTTTCGAGCATCAATTTTCAAGCAATTTTCGGGCACCGGACCCAAACGCCCAAGGGGCCCCACACACCCACAGGGGACTCCGACAGCCGCACATGTACGGGTCGTAGAATGATTATGTCGAACGCCCACCCAATGCACCTTGAGGTGGTCCACATGACCCAAAAAACAAGCTCCCACGCTCCGGCCCCACCCCGAA
Source organism: Thermoplasmatota archaeon (assembly GCA_041601615.1). Lineage (GTDB taxonomy): Archaea > Thermoplasmatota > E2 > JACPAO01 > JAHFTW01 > JANQNI01. The sequence goes on from JBFIHX010000007.1 coordinate 124,187, forward strand.
CACCGGCCCACGGCCACGGCACACGCACCACGCGGACCGCCGCGCTCCTCGTCTTTGCCGCCATCGCCTTTGCACCCACCATTCCCGCCCAACCAGACACCTTGGACCCAACCTGCTTCGAACCAGGCATGAACGTTCAATGCAACGAATTTGGCTCCATCATGATGGAAAACCAACGCGACATCCGAGGCGAACCCATCCTCATCAACGTCACCGCCATCCTGCACACCGTCCACCTGGACGCCGACGCACGCTGGATCATGTTCAGCGTCCGCCACAGCCCCGAAGACGGCAGCAGCCCCATCTCCATCGCACCCCTCAGCTTCACCAGCCCCTTCGGCGACATCATCACCTCCAGCGTCGACCAAGCAACACCCAGCGAAGTCAATTTCTGGGTCCATGTCATCGACGTACCCCTCGACACCCCGACAACCATTGAAGTCCTCGTCGGTGCAAGCGAACGCGGCGCCTTCCGCTTAGAAGCCCTGGTCATGGCCTTCGACCGAGCCTACGAGCCCATCAAAGGCGCCGACGGAACGGACCAATCCTTGTTCTCGTTCACCCTCCTGGGTGTCAACGGCGAGACCAAGCGGACCGCCACCGCAAGCACCGGCGAGGACAAGTTCCGCGCCCCCGGCCCCGGAGCCGCCCTCACCTTCGGCGCCCTCCTTGCCATCGCCGCACTCGTCACACGGAGGCGCCTCGGATGAGCCCCCCCGACCGCCGCACCAGTCCCGTAGGCAACCAATTGCTCGAAATCGTGCGCACCCAACCCGGCATCCACTTCCGAGCCCTCGAACGCGCCGCCGAACTACACTCCGCCGGCCAACTGCGCCACCACGTCGACCGCCTCCTCCACAAAGGAGCCCTCATCGAAGTGCCCGACGGCGGCTACACGCGCTACTTCGTCGCCAACGAACACGACCGCCGCCTACGCCCACGCCTAGCACGATTCGCCCGCCCCATCCCCCGCCGCATCGGCATCCTCCTGCTCGAACAAAGCCTCAACCGCACCGAACTACGCCACCGCCTACGCTGCGCCGACTCCACCCTCGGATACTACCTCAAACGCATGGAAAAAGAGGGAGACATCATCAAGTGCAAAGGCCGAACCTGCTGCCACTACCGACTCGCCGACGCCGACATTCTCCGCGAGGTGTTCAAAGTGCCCCGCCCCGTCCTCGGCGCCCTCGAACCCGCCACCGGGCCCCGCGCAACCCAAACACCTCCCAGGAAATCCGACGCGCAACCCACGCCAACCACCCCGACCACCCCAAACCCACCACCCACACAACCGCCCCGAGGGACCCCCTGGAACCGCCCCGCCCCAACCCGCCGCAGCGTGACCAACCAGGAGCTGGTCAGCCGTTGACCCACCCACAAACCCTGCCCAACCGAGCACGAAACCTCCTACAAAACGCCCAGCACCGCACCACGTTCTACCTCCTCATGAACAACGCCATGGCCGCCGGCACCGGGCTGCTCTTCTGGTTCATCATGGTCCGCATCGCAGACATCCCCACAGGCCAAATCGGCGTCGGATACTCCATCATCGCACTCGGCACCACCGTCGCCCTCGTAGCCAAAGGCGGCCTCGACACCGCACTCCTGCGCAACGTCCCCAAAGCCAGCGACCGCGAAGGACTCCGCCTCCTCGGCGTCGGCATCCTCGTCGGCGCCAGCGCCGCCATCCTCCTCTCCGGCAGCCTCGCCCTCGCCGCCAGCACAGGAGGTCCCCTACCACAACTCGCCCGCTGGGGCTGGCTCCTCGTCGCCATCATTGCCATGCTCATGGTCGGCACCTCCCTGCAAGATGCCTGGTTTCTGGCCCAAGGCGACGCACGATCCACCTTCCGCCGCAACGTCGTCTTCAGCAGCGCACGGATCATCCTACCCCTCCCCATCCTCGCCCTCGCACCACCCGAACCCGTCCCCCTCATCTGGCTGCTCGCCCTCATCGCCGCCACTCTCACCGGCATCGCACTCGCCCGCCACCGCCCCCACCACGACGGCGGCTCCGTACCCCGCCGCGCATTCCTAGGATGCGCACTGCGCAACATCACCAGCAGCGCCGCCGAATTCCTACCCGGCCTCCTGCTCGTCCCCCTCGTACTTGCCACCCAAGGCCCCGCCGCCGCCGGCTACTTCGGCATGGCCTGGACCGCTGCCGCCCTCCTATTGCTCGGCTCCGCCACCATCGGACGAAGCGCCCTCACATCCATGGTACGCGACGAACCACCCGCCACCGCCGTACGCCGCGCCGCCAACCAAGCCCTGTTGGTGCTCGGCCCCGTCGCCGTACTCGGCGCCCTCCTTGCCCGCTTTGTCATGGCCATCTTCGGCACCGACTATGCCACCGAATCCGCCCCCTCCTTCGCCATCCTCTGCGCAAGCACCCTATTCGTCGCCCCCTCCTTCCTCTACCTCGCATACCTACGCGCCCGCGATCGGCCCGCAACCCTCCTGCTGTTTCCCTTAGCCATGATCGCCGTCCTCTTCCTGCTCGCGCCGCCGCTCGCCCTCCTCTTCGGACTCGCCGGCGTCGCCCTCGCATGGCTCCTAGCCAACGCCCCCTTCGGCATCTTTGCCCTCTGGCGCCTCAGCCGCATCGCAAAGGAGGTGACAACCCATGCTACCCCGAATCTCTGTGGTGATCCTCACCCTGAATGAAGCCCGCAACATCACAGACTGCCTGCAAGCACTCGCCACCCAAGACAACCACGGCTTCGAAGTCATTGTCGTGGACGCAGCCAGCACCGACGACACCGTGGCCCGTGTTCGCGCCCTGCAAAACTCCTTCCCCGTCCCCCTGCGCATCGAAGCCTCCCCCCACCGACTCCCAATCGGCGAAGCACGCAACCTCGGCGTAGCCCTCGCCGACCACCCCGCCATCGCATTCATGAGCGCCGACGTCGAACCACGCCCCGACTGGATCAGCCGCGCCCGACACCACCTCCAACACTACGCCATGGTGTTCGGACGACAACTCCACGCACCACAACACTGGACCGTCGCCGCCAGCGTGCGCGGACTCCGCTACAACTTCCCATCCTCACCCGTCGCAAACCCACTCCCCCTCTGCTCCAACGTCGCCAGCGCCTTCGACCGACACATCCTGACCGCACACCCCTTCGAGCCCAACGCTGACGCCGCCGAAGACCTCCTACTCGCCCTGCGGGCCGCCGCCGACGGACACCAAGCCACCTACGACCCCGACCTCATCGTACGCCACCACGACATCCAAACCATGAGCGAAGAACTTCGCAAAGTACGCCGCGAAGGACGCGCCTGGGGCCGACACCACCACGAACTCGGACCCCTGCCCGCCCTGCTTGCCTGGGCCGCCGCCCTCGTCCTCGCCGCCCCCTTCGTACGCCTCGCACCACGCATCCTCGGCCCCGCCTACACCGGAATCCTCTGGGCCCCCGCCATGCGCCGAGCCCGCCGCCGACGCCACACCATGCCCGCCGATGCGCTGCTCGCAGGCACCCTCGCAAGCCCCACCTACGACCTCGCCTTCCTACTCAACTACCTCCGCGGCCGCGCCAACCCGGACGCCCCTCCACGCCCCGGACTCGCCCCGCGACCCACCCCGCCGCCGCCGCATCCATCCACCCATCCCCGTCCAACCTCATCCCCTCCACCCCCACAGCCCTCCACCCAAACCTCAACCCCACCCTCCACCCCATCATCCACCCAAGCCTCTGCCCCACCTTCCACCCCACCCTACGCCCCATCATCTACCCCACCTTCTACCTCGCCCTCTGCCCACCCCACCAGCCAAACCGACCAGGAGACCACAACATGACCCACGCCACCGTATTCATCATCATGGACGCCGGACGCTCCGACTACGTCCGCCCCGAAACCATGCCTTTCATCCACGGCCTCGCCCAACAAAGTGTGCGCAGCGCCTTCGACAGCCCACCCGGATTCGCCCAACGCACCGTACTCTTCAGCGGCCGCTACCCCGACACCAGCGGCAACTTCAGCGCCTTCGTTTTCGACCCCGAACACAGCCCCTTCCAATGGGTGCGCAAACTCGGCCCCGCCCGCGCCCTCATCCGACCCCGCAAAGCCCTCTTCCCCACCCGCATCGCCGTCAACAAAACCACCAAGTGGATCACCAAGGCCTACCACACCGACCCCGCCTGGATCCCCCCCAAATTCCTACCCTTCTTCCGCCCCTGCGAAGACATGCGCCCCCTCTACGAACCCGGCGCCCTCGGAGCCAGCAGCATCTTCGACCTCTGCCGCAAACACGACCTCAAATTCCGCTACCTCGCCCACCCCGTCAGCGGCGATGACGAAGAAATCCACGAAATCCTCACCCGCGAACTACGCGCCGGCGCCGACTACGACCTCTACGTTGCCCAATTCAGCGTCACCGACGAAAAAGGACACAAACACGGCCCCTTCAGCGACGCAATGCAGAAAGGCTTCCTACGCGACCTCGACCAAAAAATCGCCAGCATCCACGCCGCCCTCAGCGCCGGCTACGACGACTGGGACCTCTTCCTGTGCGGCGACCACGGCATGGCCCCCGTCGAACGCAAAGTCAACGTCCTCAAAGCCCTAGCAAAAGCCGACGCCAAACCCGCACGCGACTACGTCGTCTTCGTCAACAGCACCCTCGCCGTCTTCTGGTACCTCACCGACAAAGGCCGCCAAGCCATCGAACAAGTACTCCCCCACGTCCCCGGCACCCACGTCGTCGACGAAGAAGAACGCAAACGCCGCCGCATCCCCACCGACCGCCAATGGGGCGACCGCATGCTCGCCGCCGAACCAGGCGTCCTGTTCTGGCCCGACTACTTCCATGTCACCGACTCCAAAATCGTCGGCATGCACGGCTACCTCGACAAACGCCACGAAACCTTGGGCATGGGCGTTCTCGCATCCAACAACGGCCACACCCGACCCCGCGACGCCGGCGCCCGACCCCTCGTAGACGTCTTCCCCACCCTCTGCGACCTCCTAGGCCTCCCAACACCACCCGGCCAAGAAGGAACCAGCATCCTGCACAAGTACGACGAAACGCCAGAACCACCAGCCACACCCAGCACCGAAACCAGCTCCCAAACGGGGCCCGAACCCGACGCCCCCGCAACCGAGCAACTCATCGCCGCACCCACCAAAACGCCGACCCAAACCAGGACAACTCCAGCCACCTAGGAGGCAAAACCATGCCCTACACGGCACACGACACCCCCGCCATCGTCACCCGCATCCAATCCGACCTCCACCACATCGTACAAGTCGTTCGCAGCGCCGATCCCGGCCTACAAAGCCTCGTACTCACCGGCGGATTCGCACGCGGAGAAGGATCCGTACGAGGCGGCGAGCCCCAGAACGACTACGACCTCATCGCCATCCGCACCCGACGACACGGCAGGCCTTCCCCCTCCTACGACGCGCTTCGAGCCCGCCTCGAAAACGACCTCGGCCTCCACATGGACCTCGCCCCCGTCGGCGCCTGGAGACTCTCCTGGACCGCCCCCTCCATCTTCTGGTACGAAACCGCCCAACGCGGCCAAGTGCTCTACGGCAAAAACCTCCTCCACCGCATCCCCCGACGCAGCCCCCAAGACCTCGAACCCACCGAAGCGCTACGCCTACTCGTCAACCGCGCCGCCGGCCTCCTACTCGCCACCCAAGACCATGACGACGAAAAACGACTGCAAGCAAGCAAAGCCCTCCTTGCCACCCTCGACACACACTTGCTCGCCGCCGGCCACTTCGCACCCAGCCAAACCGAACGCTGGAACCTCCTTCACCAACTACACCAACAAGGCAACGCCCCCGCCGCCCTTACCTACATCCACGACGAACTGCACTGGGCCTTCGCCCACAAAACCAGCCCCGACACCACGCCCCACATGGACGCAAACACAGCCTGGCAAAGCGCCGCCCGCGCCCTAATCGACGCCATCCCCACCGCACTTCGACACGCCGCCCTCCCCTGCCTCGACGCCTACAAAACCCACGACGGCCTCCTCGACCGCCTCCACTTCTGGCTCCACGCAAACGAAGTGCCCGGCGCCAACCGAAGCAGCCCCCACCCCACAGGCCACGTCCGCGTCGCCACCCTCCGCCTCCTCGAAGCATCCCTCGACGGCAACGTTCCAGCCTCCGCCGCCCACACCCACCTAGATCCAATCCTTGGCCGCCGCAACCACGAAAGCACCCCCGGCGGCGCCCTCGGCCTCCTATCCGCCCTGCGCCGTGCGACCCTGCAATAACTCCCCCGCGTCGCCGCCACTCCCCCCGCCCCCAACCCAGCACCAAGCCAGCACCAAGCGCACACCAACATCGTCCCTCAACCACCATCCCCAGCCACACCCCAGTGCCTCCCGATGCAAACCCCGCATCAGGAACCCTTCATGCACCAAAACAACCACCGACACACAAGCAACGGACGCAGCCACCCCACGCGCCCCCAACGACCCGCACGAAATACAGACACCGGCCCCGCCCGCGCGGACCACTCCAACCACGCCGCCGACGACGAAAGCACCACCACCCAGCGGCAAATCCACCGCAGCTACTTCTGAACACCCGATCCCCATTCTTCCCCCCTTGCGCCGCACCCCACACCCGGGAAGACCCGCGGCAACCCATTGCAATAACTAGGAAACAAACCTCCCACGCCCGGTGAAAACCACGCCTTCCAACCGGCTCCAAAATCGTCCCCAAACCACCATGGTTCTCCCGCAACAAGTGATTCTCAGCGCCCACTGGCGTTAGGAAATCACCATGCAAAAAACCGGACAACCCCAGAACCATCGAGTCAGCTTCTCCCTCGCGTTGGCCTTCACCGTCGCCGCGTTCCTCCTCATCCCCACCGCCGCCTCAGCCGGCGAAGACCACGACGAATGCGACGACATCGACATGTTCAGCTACGGCGACCACGACGGCTGCCGTCCGCCCTGCGAATACGAAAACGGCACCCTGTCGATCTTCTACGGCAACTACGACCGCTGCAAACCCCGCTGCCCCGTCGACACCGGCGCAGGCGCCATTGCCCTCAACTACGGCGAGAACAAGCACTGCCGACCGTACTGTGAGAAGGACCAGATCCCCACCGCCGCCGTCATTGGAAACGGCGACCACGAACACTGCAAACCCCGCTGTGAAAAGGAATACGACAACAACGTCGCACACCTCGGTAACGGCGACCACAAACACTGCAAACCGCGCTGCGAACGAAACGGCGAGAACCCCATGAGTTACGGCTACCGCCACTGCAAGCCCGAGTGCGAACGCGACGAACCGATGCAATCCAACATCTTCGGCTACAAGGATGAATGCGTCGAAATCCCCGTGTTCCCAACCATCGCAGCCGGCATGTTCGCCGTCGTCGGCGGAGGCCTCGCCTACGCCGCAATCCTGCGCCGCCAGTGAAGCAAATCGCCACTCAAGACCCCCTGACCCCCACCTTCTCGATTCCACCTTGCACCTCCCGATCCCATTCGGGCGGATGTGGCCCCTTCGGGCGTTGCCACCACCACCACCACCACCACCACCACCACCACCACCACCACCAATCCTGTCCCTGAACCCCCATCGCCTTCGCCACCCCATCCGTACGCAGTGCGCCCGCCAGAGAGGATGACCATGCCACGAACACCACCCACCACCACACTCCACACCCGCCTGCAAACCTGGAACCGCCCACAAAACCACCGACGCAATCGCCCCACAACCAACCCAGGAGGCAAACCCGCGTGAAACGCAGCCTCTGGAGCCTCATGGGCCTCGGACTCGCCGGCTACGGCACCCTCGTCCTGCTGCGCGTCATCACCCACGAATCCATGTTCGCCGGCGCCGCCAGCCTGATCGCCGGCCTCGCTCTTTTGGTCGTCGGCCTACCCCCCCTGCACCTACGCCACGGCAAAATCGTCGCAGCCATCGGCGGCATCTGTGTCGCTGGCGTGCTCCTCTACAACCTCGCCCGCCGCTCCGACCTCGGCATCCCCGAATGGGGCATCCTCGCCTACGGCCTCCTCTTGCTTCTGGCCGCATCCCGACTCGACCACCGCATCCGCCGCCTCGACGTAGGCACCCTCGTCGCCTGGTCCTTCCCGTTGATACTGGCTCCCTTAACCATGTTCAGCCTCAACGCCGGCATCAGCGCCGGCCAAGGCGAAACCGCCGCCAGCCCCATCGTACACGCCCTCGTCGTCCTCCCCTCCGCCGCCCTCCTCGGCATCATGGGCACCTCCCTCGACGTGGTCGGCAACAGCTTCGTCATGGACACCCCCCGAGGCTCCCTCACCCTCGGCGTCGGCCTCGTCTGCGCCGGCCTATATCCCATGGTCCTCTTTGGCGGCCTCGTCGCCCTCCACGGCTGGCAAAACAAACTCCGCCCCGGACGCCTCGCCGCCTACCTCGGCACCGGCATCCTCGGCCTCTGGTTCGTCAACCTCATCCGACTCGTCATCCTCACCCGCGTCGGCGCACGGTGGGGCGTCCACGCCCTCGAAACCGTCCACGCCCACATCGGCTGGATCCTCTTTGCGGGCTTCATGGTGCTGTTTTGGGGCATCGTGCTGCGCAAAATCGAAGGCCGCCTGCCCCCAGCCCAAGCAGCACAACCCGACGAGACCTAGGCCGCCCACTACGGCCCCGACCTCGGTCCCGAGCCCTCTCCCATCCCCCCCTTTGCGACCACCCCAACGACCCTGTCCCTGAATCTCCATGCCACGCGGAGACGAGTTCCACCCAGGCTCGCACACAGCGACCAGGAGACAGACACATGAACCAAAAACCGACCCGCAAACACCCGCAACGAAGCACATGGGGCATCGCCGCCCTCGTGCTCCTTGCAGCCGCAGTGGTGCTCGCCTCGACGCCCCAAGCCACGGCGCACAACGGCAACGTCGGCACCATCAAAGTACACGACAGCGAACAAGTGGACACGCCCCAGAGCAACGACCCGCACGTCACTTGCCAATTCTGGATCCAAGGCTTCGGCATGGACGGCGACGAAGGCACCCTCGTCTTCATCGACTGGCCCCCCACAGGCAACAAAGACATCGTCATGGACGACGACTGGTTCGGTACCCCCGACGGCAACGGCGGCTTTGACTTCCTCAACGGCCCCTACAGCCTGCCCCCCGGACACTACCGCGTCGAAGCCTACAGCACCGACGGCCACCCCGGCAACCACGGACACTTTGCCAAATCCAAGATGTTCTGGGTCGACCCCTGCGACGACGTACCCGAATTGAGGTGCCCCACGGATTTGACCGCCATCGAAACCGAGAACGGCAACATCCTCGTGAACTTCACGCCCGCCCCCGGCAGCGACGGCACCAACATCTACCGCAGCGTCAACGGCGGCCCCTTCGACTACCTCGACACCCTCGCACCCGCCGCCACGCAATACCTCGACACGGACGCAAATCCCTTGACCGGATACGCATACTACGTCACGGCATTGTACGACGACCGCGAAAGCCAAGACTGCCCGATCACGGAGCTACGGACCATCCCGGTGTTCCCCGGCGTCTTTGCTGGGGTAATGGCCGCGGTGGTTGGAGTTGTGGCGTATGGAGGGTTGAGGAGGAAGACGTAGGGGATTTTGTTGGAAATTAGGAATTGATTTGATTGATATTTTTCCGTTTTTTTCTATACTCTGAGCATTCACTTCAAGGAACCTTTGTCAATTCCTACGCCATGCCCCCGCCCGACTGAACTGGCTTTAATCACTCGATGCGAGGGCCTGAGTGAAGCGCCCAGGCCTCCCTAAGGCCAACGAGACCGTCGAGATTTTTCGCAATCTCAGGATGGGTTGAAAGTGCGCCATTATCCATCCAGGCCTTTCGGGGCTCCAATTGAACCTGAGGACGCCAGGAATCCTGCCAATTCAGGTCCTCGGCCAAGATTCCACTCAATGCGTCATGCGCACATCCAGCCACGCGTCGAAGGTCAAGCTCAGAAAACTTGCCTTCAATCGTGCTGCGCACTTGCGAGTAGGCACGCCAAAGACTCCGAACAAGTCCTGTTCCCGCCGCTCGATTGGCCACCAACAACCGGAGTTGTAACTGTGCGTCAGCGATTACGGCCTCAAGTTTGAATGTACCACTAAGATAATCGCGTTTTCGCACAATATCCTCGTGTGCGGCGGCAGTAATTGCGTTGCTGTCTAGGTCAATTGGAGCCAAGCAAAGTAGGTCGAATAAATCTTTGATTCTGCTCTTTCTGCCATGGTCAACGCCCAAATTTCTCCCATACGGGTACTCCGAACACATGAGGAGTTTCTGGGCGGCCTGGGTGTTTTCGTCTGGACCCAGTACAATGGGTCCGGATTTCCAAGGTGCCGGTAATTTCCACTCGGCTAACCCCTGAGGCCAGTTCGAATATTCCAGAACATCAATTCGCAGCGAGTAGCCAACGCCACCTTGAGCCAATGGGAAGAAAACTCCAAGTGTATTCCCTTGAAGAGGAGATTTTCCCTGGGTGAGTTGAAGGCCGCTGGCTGAAAAATCATCAACAAATTGCTGAATTGCTCTTGTAATGGCGGACGAATCATGCGTCTCAAGGTCTACGTCAATGCTGGCCCTTCGCGGAGGCCATCGAAGGCGGCTTTGCAGCAGCGTTCCCCCTTTGAACAAAAAGGGTTCATCTGCCCGAGTCGAAATTTGACTCAGTACTTCGAGTGCGAGTGCATTGCGAAGCCGTTGTTGGCCCCAAGCACCATGTACATCCAATAGTCTGCCTTCATCAAATTCTTCTGAATCGGCAAAAAGGTTCGGATGGTCCGGCTTCGCAAATGGACTCATGCCAACTCCGCAATATATGAACCCACGAGTCCAGGGACCAAAACCTGGAAGCAGTCTTGCTGATCTCTTGTCAACCTCGGATATACTGCAGTTACAAATGCAGTGAACTCCGGCAGGATGTCGAGGGCTACCGCACATTGCCATGCCCGACGTATGTCAAATCCCTGTCGTATCTGATGCTCAACAATGGCTCGACCCACATCGATCTCTGCATCCATCGAAAGGAATTCGAGCATGATTCGCTCCGAAAAAGGTGTCCGAAATCCCCTGCGGTTCACGGCAGTCCCCCCGATGCGTTCCTCCGCAACGAGGGCAATATCCATCCCTGGGTCATGCCCCCTCGGCTCACTCGTTAGAGCACCGCCGAGCGGTCCAGCTCGATTGTGTTGGCGCGGCACCAACCACGCCCCATGCCCCTTCCTAGATTCATATTCACTATTGAGAACCTCTAGCAATTGCGTCGCAAGGCGGGTCTCGACAACAACGTGCCGCCCTTGGACCCCATCTTCCGACAGGGCGAGATAGGGTGTTGCGTCCCAGACTACCGTGCGCGCCATTTCCTCCGGGCGCAGATAGGAATGCAAAAACTCGACAAGCCCTTCAATCGGTTCGCCCAGTGCCTCATGAGACCGAGTTAATGTGTATCGGGCTTTTCCAATTTGGTCGACGACTCCAATCTGAAGCAGTTCCGATAGTCGCCCTCGAAGCGGCCCCGTCGCGGCAGGAGTTCCCTGTTTTTCCAATTGGTCATGCAATTCTTGGACCGACAATCCTTCCTCTTTGGCCTCGAGCAGCAGGGCTAGGATGTGGTCGCGAAGGCGCAGTATCACAGCAGTCATTCATTCTGAGAGTATTTCTACTCTGCGAGTGAATTCATTCTGAGAGTGCCCCTTCTCTGCGCGTGAAAACAGGACGGGAGCTCGAGTGATACCCGCCAGCACACCCGAAAAGAAGACCCAGAGCACCATCCTCACCCACCCCAAACCACCACCCCTCCCTCCACAACTTCCCCCAATCCGTCAACGGCCACAAACCGCACCTCCGTCCCCGCAAAGATGTGCACGCTCCCAGACCAACTGCCCCATCCGTTCCTCGCAAGCGCCTTGGCGCCATGGTCAGGAAGCATCACCCACACCTCCTCCACCGGATGATTCCCGACGACGCGGACCTCGACCCACCATTCGTTGATGTTGTTGGAGATTTCAAAGAGGGCGCGGAATTCGGGGTCGCCGCGTTCGGCGAGGACGCCGGCGATCCAGGCGTGGGCGGCGGGTTTGAGTTGTCCTCGTGCGTCGACGAGTCCCCAGTGTCGTTCCGCGGGTCCGTATCGGTTGGCGGGGTCCATGGTGGGGGTGTCGCGCCAGGATCGGTAGAGGATGGCTTCGACGCCGGCTTCTTCGAGTGCGTCGAGTCCTGCTAGGAGTTCTTGGACGGCGTCGGCTTGGGGTTGGGCAAATTCGTCTTCGGGGTAGGAGCTGAGGGCGAGGTCGGTGAGGATGACGGGTTTGGCAAATAGGCGTTGGAGTTCTTTGGCGCCTTGGAGGGTTTCTTCGTAGAGGGTTTGGTAGTCGTCGGCGCTGTCGTGGGTGGAGCCTCGGACGGCTTGGAGGCCGATGGCGTCGCTGGCTTCGGCGGCTCTGTCCCAGGTTGTCCATGCGGCGGGGTTCCAGTTGCCAAAAGAGAGGACGACGCGGGCGGCGGGGTAGCGTTCGTGGAGGAAGTTGGCCATGTCGGCGAGGCGTCCGTCGAGTTCTTCGTAGGTTTGGACGGTTTGTTTGTTGAATTCGGATTCGAGGAGAATGAGGACGGGTTCGCCCCCCATGTGTTCGTCGAGGTGGTCGACGAGTTGGCCGGCGAGGGCGTACCAGCCGTGGTTGTCTTTGTAGGCGTCGTGGAGTTCGGACCAGCAGCCGTCTTGGAAGCAGGCGGGTTGGATGTCGTCGCCCCAGTAGTAGAAGTGGAGGGCGGGGGTGATGTTGGCGGCGCGCATTCGATGGAGGGCTTGGTCGACGGGTCGCCAACCATTGGTGAGGGTCCAGGCGCCGATCCATTCGGAGGCATAGTCGGGTTGGATGCCGAGGATGGTTTGTTGTTCGAGTGATCCGTGGCTGATGCCGAATTTCATCACGGGGCCGGGTGGCGAGGTAGGGGTTGGCGGTGGGTTGGGTGGTGTTTGGGGGGTGGGTGGTTGCGCGGGGCCGGGCGTCGGTGTGCCTTGGTTTGGGTCGATGGTGGGGGATGGCTCGGGGTCGGCTTGGATGGGCCAGAAGCCGGGTTCGTGCCAGAGGGGCCAGGAGGTGGTGATAAGAAATCCCGCTAGCAGGACGACGATGATTCCATGGATTGCTTTCATGGCGGCTCAACTCGGGGGGTCGGGGGGGTCGGAGGCCTGGGGCCGTGGGTTGGTGGGAAGGGATTAGGGTGTGTTTTGGGTGGTGGCGGCGCGTCCGAGCACTTGTTCGGTGGCTTGGGTGATGTGGTCCCAGTTGTGGTGTTGCAGGACGCGGGCGCGGCCTCGTTTTCCCATGGCGTGGGCTTCGTCGGGGTCTTGGAGGATGGCGAGGAGTTTTTTGGCGAGGTCTTGGGGGTTGCTTGGTTGGGCTAGGAGGCCGTTGTCGCCGTGGCGCACGAAGTCGGGGATGCCGCCGATGTTGGAGGCGACGACGGGGGTGCCGCAGGCGTTGGCTTCGGCGAGGACCATGCCGAAGGATTCGGCGTCGGTGGTGCTGGGTAGGGCGAGGACGCTGGCTTGTTGGTAGGCGGCGACGAGTTGTTCTTGGTTGAGTCGAGGGTGGAGGTGGATGGTGTCGCCGCTGGCGTGTGCGAGGCGTTGGAATTCGGGGAGGCGGTCGCCGGTCCCTACCAATTCGAGGGTGGCGTTGGGGATGCGCTGGCGGATGGTTTCGAAGGCGTGGCAGAGGGTGTCGATGCCTTTCCAGCGGTAGGATCGGCTGAGGGGGGCGACGAAGAGGATGGAGGGTGCGTCGTGCTTCGTGGGTTTTGATGGGGCTTGCGACTTGGGTGGGCTTGGTGGGTCGGTGGGCAGGGGAGTGGCGAGCTTGGCGGTGTTGGTTGTGTCGTGGTTGGGGGGTGTGAATTGCTGTGCGTCGACGCCGGGGGGGATGATGGTGGTGCGGTCGCGGTGGGCGGCAAGGGCGTTGTCGCGCACGAAGGGGCTGACGGCGATGAGGCCGGCGGAGCCGTGGAACATGCGTTGTTCGATAGTGGCGTCTAGGAGGTGGGCGATGGTTTCGAGGAGGATGTTGCTGCCGTGGAGGCGGCCGGCGTGGTAGGTGGTGACGAAGGGGATGCCTCGGCGGGCGGCTTGTTTGTAGGCGGTTTCGGCGGCGAAGGGTACGGGGCAGTGGGCGACGATGACGTCGGGGTCGAATTCTTGGATGCCGTGGTCGAGGAGGCGGCGGTAGCGTGGGTCGATGGGGGTGTGGCCGAGTTCGAGGCGGGCGCGGGTGCGGTGGACGTGGACGCCGTGGCTGGTGCTTCCGGCTTGGTAGCTGGGCAGTGCTTGACGGGTCATGGTTGCGACCTGGACTTGGTGGCCTCGGGCGGCGAGTCTTGTGAGGATGGCGCGCGCGTAGTGCTCGAGGCCGCCGCCTTCGGGCTCATAGTAGGGCGTGGCGCAGAGGATGCGCAAGGACAGTCACCTCCGAGGCATGGGGTTGGGGCGGGTTGCCCGATGCGGAGCCGGGTTTGCTGGGGCTTTGGAGGATTTCTTCGTAGATGTCAAGGAGTCGTGTGGTGACGGCGTTCCAGGAGTAGGTGGCGCGAACGGGGCTGGCGAGGGTTTCGCCGCGGGGGAGTTTGCGGTTGCGGAGGGCTTCTTGGATGCAGGCGGCGAGGGCGGCGGGGTCGCCGGGGGGTGCGACGAGTCCGCCGACTTGGGCGACGTCGGCGACTCCGGGGAGGGCGGAGGCGACGACGGGGGTGCCGCAGGCCATGCTTTCGAGAAGCGAGATGCCGAAGGCTTCCTGGCGGTTGATGCTTGGGAGGATGGTGAGGGCGGCGCCTCGGTAGAGGGCGGGGAGGTCGGTGTCGTCGACGCGGCCTAGGAATCGTGCGGCAACACCGAGGCGTCGGGCGAGTGCTTCGAGGGGTTTGCGAAGGGGTCCGTCGCCGGCGATGACGAGGGGGGGTGCTTCGGGGATGCGGGCGAGGGCGTGGAGGAGGATTTCGATGCCTTTGTAGGGTACGAGTCGGCCGACGACGAGGAGGTGTCCGCCGCCGAGGACTCGGCCGAGGGGGTGGAAGCGCTCGGGGTCGATGCCGTTGGGGACGACGCGCCAGCGTTCTTCGGGGATGCTGCGGAGGCTTGGGGCGCTGCGGCCGTAGGAAAGGGAGCGTACGAGGGTGGTGTGGGCGAGGCGGTAGTTTGGGGGGCCGATGTAGCGGTAGGCGGCGGCGGCGAGGCGGCCGAGGGGGGTGCCGGGGGCGGGTTCAAAGTGGAAGTCGAGGACGCCGGGGACGCCGAGGGTTGTGGCTTTGCGCAGGACGCCGGGGGTGGTGAATGGGTAGGTGGCGGCGACGTGGATGAGATCGGCGCTGCGGGGGATGAAGCGGGCAAGATCCGCGACGGGGGCGCGTAGGATGAGGCCGCGTCGTCGTACGCGGACGGTTTGGACGCCGGATTTCAGTTGGATGTCGTTGCGGTGGGCGCTGGAGCAGACTACGGTGACTTGGTGGCCGCGGGCGGCGAGGCGTCGGGAGACTTCGGAGAATACGCGCTCTACGCCGCCGACGTGTGCGCCTCGGTCGCCTGGTCGCGTGGGGCCTGGACCGCTGCCGGGGTCGGGGTCGAAGGGCGAGACGAGCGCGATGTGCATGCTTGTTTCTGGGTGGTGGCGCGAGCATAGGGTTTCAGGGACAGATTGGAGTGTTGCTTGGTTGGGCGGTGGCCCTCGGGGCCGAAAGTTGTGCCAGTTCGTCCCTGAAATTGGATGGTGGTTGGGGTCGACCATCAAGTCAGGGCCGCATGGCCCCATGGAGCGTGAATCACGTGCGTTCGATAAGCAAAGCAGGAGAAAATCGGTGTGCGTCGGTTCGACGTGTGACGCTGGCAAGCGTAGGGCTTGGTTTGGCCTTGGCGTTGCTGGGCGCAGTACCCCAAGTCGGGGCGTCGGCCCCTCCTGCTGCACTCATCGAATTGGAGTGGTCCGAGAACAACCGAGGCGTTGAGATTTTATCAGACGACTATTTATTCTCATTTTTGGCCGAGGATTGTGATGGACTCTTCTTTGAAACCTATTGGAGCTTTCCAGGCACCAAAACCTACGTCTTTTTCCTCAATATCCCCATCGTCAAAGTGTGGGTCACTGCCGGGTGGAATGAGACGGAGACCGGCCCCAGTGGCGAGGCACAGTTGTTTGTGAATGAGGGTGTTGATTGCAGCAAAATTCCGGTGTTCCCGACCATGCTGGCCGGGGTTGCGGCGGTGGCTGTGGGCGCGGCGTCGTATGCGACGGTCCGTCGCCGAAAGTAGGATGGTGCAGCTAGAGGACAGAGCGGGAGAAAGGGTTCCCACGGAGCCGTTTCCGACCCCGCGGGGAGTGTTTCACACCGGGTTCGTGGTGCTGCCGCCGATCCTGGCGTGAGGGGGAAGAGTGGGCGTAGGATGCGTTCTTAGAACCAGGTGATGGCGCCGCTGATGGCGGTTTGGCCGCTGGTGCTGGTGGCGCGGAATTCCACGACCGAGCCTTTGGAGAGCTTGGTGGAGGTGGAGTAGGAGTTCCACTGGGTCTCGTCCATGGTGTTCCAGGCGCCGCCGTTGATGCGGGCGTCGACCTTGGCTAAGGGCGCGGTTGCGTCCACGTTGGTTTCGATCCACCACTTGTTGCCTTGGGTCTTTGGCGCGAAGGTGGCGGTGAACGGCGCGGGGGCTGGTTCGGGGGTGGGCACGGGCACCGGGGTGGGTGCGGGTTCGGCGCCGAGCCAGGCGTACGCTTGGGAGGTCACGGTTTGTCCGTCGGTGCTGGTGGCTTGGAAGACCACGCTGCTGCCGGGGGCGACGTGGAAGCTCTTGGCGTAGGTGCCCCAGCTTGTCGCGGGCAGCACAACCGGGGCGCCGCCGTTGACGATGGCTTCGACTTTGGCGATGGTTCCGGTGCTGGTGGCGGTTGCTTCGACCCACCAGGCGTTGACGTTGGCCGTGGGGGCCATGGTCGCTTGGAAGGTTGGCAGGGTGGTCGTGACGGTTTTGCTGGATGTTCCGGTGAGGCTGCCGTCGCTGACGGTGAGCTTCACGGTGTAGGTGCCGGGGGCGGCGTAGGTGTGGGTGGCGGTTTTGCCGCCGGCCATGGCGCCGTCGCCGAAGTTCCAGGTGTAGCTGAGGGCGTCGCCGTCGGGGTCCGTGGAGCTGCTTGCGTCGAGGCTGGCGGTGAGGCGGGCCGTGGTGGCGCTAAAGCGGGCTGTGGGGGCTTGGTTGACCGGTTCCGGTTCAGGCTCGGGCTCCGGTTCGGGGGCGGGGGTGCTGCCGCCGAGCCAGGAGAACGCTTCGGAGGTGACGGTTTGGCCGCCGCCGTTGGTGGCACGGAAGACCATGGAGCCCGCGGGAGCGTAGAAGCTCTTGGCGTAGCTGCCCCAGTTGGTGGCAGAGAGCGCGATGGCGGTGCCGCCGTTGTGGATGGCTTCGACTTTGCTGATGGTTTGATCGCTGCTGACTTGCACGTCGACCCACCATTCGTTGACGTTTTTGGAGGGCGTGAAGTCGGCGGTGAAGTCCGGCGTGGGTTCCGGAGCAGGAGCGGGCGCGGGCGCGGGCGCTGGAGTTGCGCCGCCGAGCCAGGACATGGCGGACGAGGTGACGGTTGCGCCGCTTGTATCGGTGGCTCGGAAGACCATGGAGCCCGCGGGAGCGTAGAAGCTCTTGGCGTGGGTGCCCCAGCTGGTAGCGGATAGTTGGACCGGTGCGCCGCCGTTGTGCATGGCTTCGACTTTGCTGATGGCGTGGTTGCCGGTGACTTTCACGTCGACCCACCATTCGTTGCTGCCGGAGGACGGCGTGAAGCTGGCGGTGAAGTCGGTGTTCGGTGTCGGGGGCGTGGTTGGGTTGCCGCCGCTGCTTGGGCTGCCGCGTTCGGCGAGTACGCCGTTGATCCAGACGTGTCCGGCGGGCTTCAGGTCGCCGCTGCCGCTCCAAGCGATTCCCCAGTGGCGTTCGGCTTCGCCGTAGTAGTTGGCGAGGTTCATGCCGGGGCTGTCGCGGAAGCTGCGGTAGATGAGGGCCTCGACGCCGGCTTCTTTGAGCTCGCTCATTCCGTCGAAGAATTGGCGCATTTCATTGGCTTGCAGGTCGAGGTATTGGGGCTCGGGGTAGGAGCTTAGGGCGAGGTCTTGGATGAAGATGGGTTTCTGGAAGAGGTTGTTGAGGTAGTTGGCGTTGTTGACGGTGTCTTCGAAGAGGTTGTTGTAGTGGGTTTGGCTGTCGCGGGTGGAGCCACGCATGCCTTGGATGCCGACGAAGTCGCTGGCGGCCGCGGTGCGGTCCCAGGTGCTCCAGGCGTTGGGGTTCCAACTGCCGAGGCTCAAGACAATCTTGGCGTTCGGGTAGCCGGCGTGGAGGCGGTCGGCCATGGTGGCCAGCATGGCGTCGAGGGGTTCGTAGTATTGGACGTCGCCTTTGTTGAATTCGGATTCGAGGAAGATGACCACTTCGTCGCCGCCCATGCGGCTGTGGAGGTGGTTGATGAGTTGGTCGGCGAGGTTGTTCCAGCCGGCTTGGTCTTTTTGGGCGCCGTGCAGGCTGCTCCAGCAACCGTAGTTGAGGCAGTTTTGGCTGATGTCGTCGCCCCAGTAGTAGAAGTGGATCGCGGGCGTGACGCCGGCGTTCTTCATGGTGGTGAGTTGGCTGTCGGGGCTTCCCCAACCGCCGCCGTTAAGCGTCCAGGGGCCGACCCAGAAGGTGCCGTAGTCGGGGGCTACGCCGGCATTGGTTTGGTAGCCGATGGAGGCGGCTTCCATGCCGAATCCCATCGTGCCTGGGGATGATGTGGTTGCGCCGACGGAATCGACGACGAGCGGGAGACCTCCCATAATGAGGCCAAGGCTGAGTATGGCTGTCGCTAGTTTGTTCATATGCAGCACCGATGGCCAGGCGGGTCGGCGGGGAGCCTGTGGAGGTCAGGTGCTGGTGTTGCACCGTGTTCCTGCCCCGTCTGGACAAAGACCCATTCACCCTTGTGGAATATAGGCCGGCACGGTGGTTGTTAAAGGCGATGAACGAAATTTCTTGTTTTGTATAAGAAGTTTTGTTGCATTTTTGGGCCCCTAGGGAGGGGCGGTTCGGAGGGGCATTGGGAGCGTTTCCGGAGGCCTGTATGCCTTTTTACCTCCCGTTGGGCGTTTGGGCGGGCGGGCGTTTGGGACCGGTTTTTGCCTTTTTGGCGCGAACAATTCGTGCAACAAATCAACCGAACAATGATTGGTGTGGATGGGGGGAGTCGCGGCGGCGGGTTGACCGTGCAAAGTGGGCAGGGGCAATCGCTTGATCAATGGAAGGGAGGTGGCGGGAAGATTTCAGGAAAGGAGCCGGGCTGGGAAGGGCCGGGCAAAGAAAGCGACAAGATCAATGGAAACAAACGGGGGGAAGGGGATGGAGAAAGGCGGGGAAGGGCCGCACGGGTGGGCCGGCGTCAATGATGGTGGGCTAGATCCACACCACCGTTTGGCTGGTCACGACGGTTCCTCCAGTGCTCGTGGCTCTGAATACTACGTTGGCGCCGTCGGGAACAAAGAAGCTCTTGGCCCAGGTGCCCCAGGAGGTTTTGGGGAGGTTGACCCATGCGCCGCCGTTGACTTGGGCTTCGACGCTGGCGGGTGGTTGTGAGGAGGTTACGCTCACTTCGACCCACCAGTTGTTGCTTGGGTCACTTGGCTTGAAGGTGGCGGTGAATGCGCCGCCGCTTGAGAGCCAGGTGTAGGTGGTGGATTTTACGGCTGCTCCATCGGTGTCGGTGGCGGTGAATTGCACTTTGGCACCGGAGGGGACGTGGAAGCTCTTGGCCCAATTGCCCCAGCTTTGTTTGGTGAGTGCTACGGGTGCGCCTCCGTCCACGGTGGCGGTGACGGTTCCGACGGGGTGGTTGCCGGTCACTTTCACTTCGACCCACCAGTTGTTGACGCTGCCGGGGACTTGGAAGGTGGCAGTGAAGTCACCAGAGGGCGGGGGAGGAGGCGGGGGCGCGGAGCCGAGCCATTGGAAGGGGTCGCTTGTGACGCTGTCTCCGACGGTGTTGGTGGCTTTGAAGACCACCGTGCTGCCGGTTGCCACGAAGAAGCTCTTGGCCCAATTGCCCCAGCTTTGATGCGGGAGGTCGATGGGTGTGCCGCCGTCCACGGTGGCGGTTACACTCGCGATTGCGTGGACACTGGCCACTTCCACTTCGACCCACCAGTTGTTGACGCTGCCAGGGACTTTGAACGTCGCTTCGAAGGTGCCGCTGGGTGGCGGAGGCGTGCTAAGCGGCACGCTGCCTTTGGTGTGGACGCCGTCGAGCCAAGTAAACGGTGCACTTTGGCTTGCAAAGTTACCGGCGTCCATTGCGCGGAATTCGACTTTGGTGCCGGCGACGGTGTGGTGGGAGGAGGTCCAGGCGCCCCAGGAGCTCATGGTCATGGGGTTCCAGCCGCCGTCATTGATGCGGATGGACATGCCAGTAATCGCGCGCGCCGGGGAGGGGTTTGCGGTCACTTCTTGCCACCATTGGTTGGGGTTTTTGATGGTGAATGTAGCGTCGAAATCGCCTGTGGGTGGCGGAGTTCCGCCTCCTGCTGTGGGGTACGGCAGGTGGGGCCAGGCGGCGTTGTAGGCGGCGTGGGTGTCGTAGACGAGGATGGCGCCGCCGCTGACGGCGTTGGTGGCGGCTTCGACGGGCACGATCCATTGCATGGTGCCGGTGTTCCAGAGGTCTTCGACGATGGGACCTCGGCTGACTTTCCATGGGGTGGTGCCGATGAAGGTTTCTTTGGCGCCGGTGATTCCGTTGAGGTACCAGATGCCGTCGCCGTTGTGGCCGGGGCCATTGGCAAACAGTTCCTGAACACCGTCTTCATCTATGTCGGCAAGCGCCAGGTCCTTGTTGTTCCAGTAGGTGTTCATGGTCTGTTTCCAGACGAGGTTGCCTGTGGAGTCGTAGCGGTAGAAGTGGGCGGGGCCGGTGATTTGCCAGGCGTTGGTGGGGTCGCCGGGGAAGGGCGGCTTGTGTCCGACGGTGTTCCAGTCGGCCCAGAATACGTCGGCTTTGCCGTTGCCGTCGATGTCGTACACGATGGGGTGGGTGTAGGTGAGTGGGGCGCCGCCGTTGAAGTCTTGGCGCATCCATAGGAGACCGCCGCTGCCTTTGACCACGAACAGCGCCGCGTGGTTCTTGGAAAAGTCGTAGCGGTCGTGGCTGTCGCGGGCGCCGAAGACGATGTCTAGGGGGCCTACGCCGTCCACTTGGGCGATGGTGGCTCCGACGGGGATGGACGCGGCGCCGAGGTTGTATTGCGGGTGTCCGGCCCAGAATGTCCACTTCGTGGCGCCGGTTTGGCCGTTGCTGACGGTGACGACGCCGCCGTCGCTGACCCAGACTACTTCGAGGGTTCCGTCGAAGTTGAGGTCGGCTACGGCGGGTTCGGAGTTGCCGCCACTAATGCAGGTTTTCCACATGATGCTGCCGTCGAGGCGCAGTGCGAAGCCGCCTTTTTCTTCGGTGTAGGCAAGAATTTCTAGGTCGCCGTCGCCGTCAAGGTCTGCGAGCACGGGTTTGCTGTCCATGCCGGGGTTGGGTTCGCAGTCGTTCAGGCGTCGTTCCCAGAGTTTGGTGAATTGGAAGTGTCCAGGGTTGCTTGCGCTGTCTTCGTAGCGAAACAGCGTGATGTAGGATGCGGAGTTGGCGACGACCACATGCGGCACGCCGCCTTCGACGAGTACGACTGCTTCGGGGCCGTTGATGGGGCGGGCTCCCCAGCCTCCCGGGTACTTGGTTTGTAGTTCAGACAGGAGGGCGCCGGTTTTGGAGTCGAAGACATAGACGTAGCGGTTGTCGTTTTGGACGACGATTTCTTTTTTGCCGTCGCCGTTGAAGTCGAACACTTTGGGGGGTGCTGCGTCGAAGGCTTCGAACGGTACGGTGGGGTTGGCGCTGGCGGTGTCGATGGTGAGCACGCGAGCGGTGGGCGCGGGTGCTGCTTCTACGCTGGGCACGGGCACGACCACCAACAGTGCGGCGCCGAGCAAGACGGCGCAGGCGAGGAGGGTCCATGGAAGTTGGTGCTTGGGAGTGGTTGTTTTTGGGGGGGTTCGGGGGTTCGGTTGCGTCGCGAGCTTCATGCTGCATCACCTGTCTTTGTGGCGGATGCTCCGAGGTCGAAGACCAGCACCGCGCCGTTTCGTGGGCCGTCGATGGGCTCCACGGGAAACACGAGGCTCATGCTACCATCGTGTTGAAGATCGAACAGTTGCGGACCGCGCATGAGCTTCCACCCGCCTGCTGCAAGGTACCCTTCTTTCTTGCCGGTGGCGCTATCGAGGCGCCAGATGCCGTCTCCGCCGAGGCCTTCGCCGTTGACGAGCAGTTCCATTGTGCCGTCGCCGTTGGTGTCTGCCGCGGCGATGGCTTTGTTGGACCACCAAGCGTCTAGGGTTCGCACCCAGACTTCCTCGCCGTCGGCGGTGAGTCGAAAGGCGTGGGCGGGGCCGAGGTGTTGCCAGTTGCCGGGCCAGTGTCCGATGGTGTTCCAGTCCATGCCGAGGATGTCGGTGGCGCCGTCGTTGTCGATGTCCATGGCGAGGAGTGGGGTGTAGCTCATGGGGTTGGCCCATTCGGGTTGCTTCATCCAGACCAGTTCGGATTTCCAGGTCTCGGGGTTTTGGCGCACGGCAAAGATGGCCATGTGGTAGTCGCTGAAGGCGTCGGGGTCGTCGCTGGGGGCGTGGCGGGCGGTGAACAGGATTTCGAGGGGGAGTTTGCCGTCCAGGTCTGCCACGGTGGGTGCGACGGGGATGGATGCAGGCGCGATGCCGTAGCGTGGGTCGGCGGCGTGAAAGGACCATTGCGGTGCGCCTGTGGCGCCATCGAGCACGGAGAGGAGGCCGTCGTCGGAGGCGAAGATTGCTTCGAGGTCGCCGTCGCCGTCAAGGTCGGCTACCACGGGGCTTGCGTTGCCGCCGGCCCAGCAGTGGCTCCACCTGGTTGTGCCGTTGGATTCGAGGGCAAAGAATCCCACTTGTTCCGTTTGTACGAGCACTTCGAGCGCTCCGTCGCCGTCAAGATCGGCAAGCACCGCGCCTGCGTCCATGCCGGCACCTGGATAGCAACCGTCCATGCGTACTTCCCAGGCTTTGTCAAATTGGAACGTGCCGTCAAGGTCGGTACCCTGAAAGGTCCAGGCGGTAACGTAGGCGGCGGGACTGGTGGCCAGGAGGGCAATGGGTCCATCGGGTTCCAATCGTCCAGCGGCGACTTGGTTGAGGACATTGTCGACGTGCCAGGAGGGAGGAAATCGTAGCGGCAGCCGGGCGAGCACTTGGCCGGTGTCCGAGTCGAAGACGTAGACGTGGCGGTCACGGCTTGCAGCGACCAATTCGTCGCGGCCGTCCCCGTCCAAATCGATTGCGGTCAAGGCGGTGTCGATGGAGCCGGGCCATGCGTCCAGGCCGGACGTTGCGGGGTCGCCAAAGGCGCCGAGCCAACGGGCTTGCGAGCCTGCGCCGACGGACCAGCCATCCAAAACCGGGGCGGCGACAGGATCGGGGCCTTCTGCGCCGGTCTCGCGGCCACCTCCTTGGAGACATCCGGCGATGGCGGCGCTGCCCACAAAGCACGCTGCAAGGACCATGCGGCGGGTGGACCGGCTCATTCGGGTCCACGCCCCTTCTTGGGCACCGGTTCTTCGGCCCAGCGCAAATGTGCGGGCACTGCATGCGTGCCGAGTCCGCCCCCTCCGGGTGCCCCGTTTCCTCGGACCATGCGGGGAGTGTTCGGGTTGGTTGCGGGGGCACGGGGCCGGCGTTCGGGTCGCGTGGTGCGTGGTAGCGAACGGAACCGGGAGCGCACGAGGCACCATCCGATGCGGGCGCCGTCGCGGGTGGCGGAGAGTTTGGTGGTGCCGGCGCGGGGCAGGTAGTCGGCTTGGATGTGGGCGATGCGCAGGTGCTGCCGGGAGGCGAGGGCAAACAGTTCGGCCTCCAATTCGAAGCCCTTGCTTTCGAGCGGCATGTGCAAGAGCACGTCGGCGCGGAAGGCCCAGAGGCCGGTGCAAAGATCCGGGCAGCGGCGGCCGTAGAGCACTGCGGCGCCCGCTGAGAGTAGCGCGTTGCCCACTTTGTGTAGGCCAGACATGGAGCCGGGCAGCGGGCGTCGGTCTCCCATCACCACATCTGCGTCGCCCCAAGCCAGTGGTTCGAGAACGCGCGGGATGGCGTCGGCGGCGTAGCTTCCGTCGGCGTCGAGCATCACGACGTAGTTGCAGGTAAGCCCTTGGCGGGCGTTGCGGACGGCGGAGCCTTTGCCATCGGATTCGTCGGGGATGACCGTTGCGCCTTCAGCTCGCGCGATGTCGGGCGTGCCGTCGTTGCTGTGGCCATCAAGTACGATGGTTTCCACTTCGTAGCCCAGTGCTTCTAGGGTGGCGACCGGGATGGCGCGCAGCGTGGCTCGGATTGCTTCGGCCTCGTTTTTGGCGGGCACAACGATGGTAACCTTGCCCGCTTTGTGCGACGATGTTGTCGGCGCCGATGAGTCGCGTGTGCGCGTGTTGCGTTGCGGTCCGGCCCCGGGTTTGACCTCCATTGCAAAGCCAGTGTCGCTCATTGCGGCACCTCCGAGATTCGATAGGTCAAGACACGAGAATGGGCAAGACCCATGCCGCTGCATAGCGAGTCTACGGGTTGCCAAGGCTCTTGATGCAAGAACGATAGGTCAAGGCCCGGATTCTCCAGCACGAGGTAGCGATCCACGAGCACCAGCACATTCCTACCTCCAAGAATTTGGTCCGTGAGCACCTTGTTTCGGTGCGGTTCGTCCCAGTAGAAGCCTTGGCTTGGCCAGACGTTCAATGGCTCGGGAGCAAAGGCCGCGAGGACCAATTTGGCTTGCCAGCCGCCCGTGATGATGATCGTGGAACCGTCTTGTTCCTGGGCCAAGCCGCGCAGCGCCTCGAACTCGCAGTCCGGGTAGAGTCGATACCAGCCACCTTCGTATTCGGGCGGCGAAGCGGCGTAGACTGTGCCCGTGAGTGCCACGGTCAAGAACAAGGAAAGCACGCCGCCCGCCATGGCAGAGCGTGCCCCATTTCGAGAGCCGGAAACATGACCCTTGTGCAGGGCTGCGTTGTTCCATGCCCGCACAAATGTCCGGACGGCGGCACCCGCGAATGATCCGGCAAGCAGAACGAGTCCGATGCCAAGGTACGCGGCGGTGCGGTGGGGCCAGTATTCGCTGTTGAATGGATTGTGCACCACGAAGGGCAACGTCGCCGCCGCCAATCCCGCGCCCAGCAAGGCAGCCGGCGTGCGCACAAAGGGCAGCGCCACGAGGCCAGCCCCGGCGAGAACAAGAATTGGCCACCCCATCATGCGTGGCAAATCAACCTGGTCCGGCATTCCGGCTCGAATGGCAGGCACCATCACCACGACAA
Source organism: Thermoplasmatota archaeon (assembly GCA_041601615.1). Taxonomy (GTDB): domain Archaea; phylum Thermoplasmatota; class E2; order JACPAO01; family JAHFTW01; genus JANQNI01. The sequence continues at coordinate 149,605 of JBFIHX010000007.1, forward strand.
TCGCCACTGCAATGAGGCTGCTCAAGACCACCTTTGAAGGTGCTCGCGCAAGCCACGAACCGATGCCATTTCGTGCACGCTCTAGGGGCCGTTGCAAAGCCACGAGGACGACGCCGAGGCCTACGCTGGTTCCACTGACGGCAAGCGCGATGCGATCCAGGTCGGCATCTAGTGTGGGCACATTGATGTCTTGGAAACCGAGGCCACAATCTTCCCAGCATGCAAACACCGCGACTCCAAGCGTCATGCCGCTCACAAGCAGCACAGCACCAATGCCGGCGATGGTGGTGCCTACGGCCGATCGCTTCTGCGCCGCCGCACCCGCACCAGCGCCAATACTAGGACCCGCGTTGCTGCGCTGCCGATTCGTGGGTGCGTGCACCAACAAAGCCAGCACCGCCGTCGCGAGAATCGCCGGGCCAAGAATGCCCAATACCCACGGGTGGGAGACAATCAAAAACAACGAGAAGGGCGCGGCGACCCCGAGCCACACGAACCGGCCCCGCATCAGTTCCAATAAGGCAAAGAACAGGAAGGGCAACAGCGCCAAGTCAAGAGCCGTCGGTGCCATCATGGTGGTGCGAAAGATCGCCTCTGGTGCGACCGCGAAAGCCATGCCACCTGTGAGCCCAGCAGCGAGGCCGCCCCATCGCGACAACAGCACGGCACATCCAAGCACTCCGACGGCGCCAAAAACCGCTGGCCCGACACGGAAAATATCGTACAAATCGAGCCCAGTGTACACCCAAGCGGCGCCCAGCACTGCGTGAAGCCCGGGCGGATAGGTGGTGCCGGTGGTGTACAATGGTTCAATGTTTCCGTCCGCCAAATGGCTGCGCGTGAGCGCCATGTGGGTGTATGGATCCTCAGCCGGAACTGCCGGCGACGAGAGCGGGTCCTGCAGCCGCAGTACGAGGCCGAGCGCGACCGTGGCCGCCAAAGCCACGAGCATGACGGCTGTGGCAAGATGATGCACCGTAGAATCCCTGGTCATGATGGTCCGTTTTTCCTTCGCGGCCTGCCTAGTTGCGCGTGTTGGGACAACGCTGCGGCAAAAACGGGACCACGGGCCATGGGAGGAACGGCCCCCATCTGCCTTGCCCCGCCGGCACGAATCGTCGTGGCACAAACCTCAACCTCCTCTAGCTCCGAACGTCCATCATGGCCAGTTCCCTCGCGTCCGCTTCCAAAACAACATCGCAGACCGCTCCCGCCTGGCCCCTGCGGCTTGCTCAATCCACGGATTTGTTGCTAGCACTCGCGGTCGTCGCAGGTGCAGCAGCGGCTCGTTCGTTGCCCGGCGGAAGCACGCTTCGACTCGTATTGACGCTACCGGTGATCCTGTTTGTTCCCGGCTACCTGTTGCTCCAGGCGCTGTTGGTTCCCGTGCGCCCCGGTGCCGGCCACTTGCTTCAAACTCTGCTCGCCGTCGGCATCAGCTTGCCTTTGGTGGGATTGTTTGCCCTCTCCACGTCCCTTGTGGCAGGCGGCTTTCGACCCACGCCAATCGTGCTTGCCATTTCGCTTGGGTGCCTGACACTGGCGGCGGTGGCGTTGGTGCGACGATTGCTCCTACGAGCCCCGGCCGAGGCAGCTGGGGGCTTGGCTTGAGCTGAAACCGCGCGTCAAATTCGGCAACCTAGCGCCGCGCACAAGTTCTGGCTGCTCCAGGCACCAAGGGTTTTCCCTGCCGTTGTTGCGCCGTGACGCTCTGAGCCAAGTCGCGCACCATCTTGCCACCGATTGCGAGTCCGATTTCAGCGCCAATCACCCTTCCAATTCCTACACCACACCCTGCTCCGATTCCTGCTGTGACCCCGACCCGCCCTTCCGTTCCCGTCACGGACCCAACAACTGAGTAGGGGAGCCGCGCCAAGGTCCGCCGCTGAACTTTGCAACCAGCGAAGTGAGCCGAGGCCAAGGAAGAGTCAGCAACCCGGACCAACAACCCAGATTAGCAACCCTCAGTTGCCGGGGGCAAGACACGCGCCAATCCGCGCCAAGCACGGACGGCGCACCGCCACCCACTCGCCCACATTCCCTGGGAACGAAACCATGGCCTCGCCCATGGAAGCCGCCAATGCACGCCCTAACGCCGACTCACTCCCGCAAGCACCCGCACAGCCTTGAGCGGCCGTATTGAGCGTGGATGAGGCTCGGGTTCGATGACATCCTCGGCGTGCTTGGAGTTTCCCAGCGGAATGCCCTGGTAGTGCATCGGCTTGAGCGTACGATACGACAAGTACGCATAGATCGGCGCGCACAGGAAAAACAATCCATACATTGCCAACCACGCGGGAAGCAGCACAAGGGTGGGCGAGTCGAGCATCTCCGGCCGGACATTCAATGCCGCCACAGTGACCAGCGTTGCACCCACGAGACTTTCCACCTTGGCAATGCGCAACGCCCGCAAGAACGCCGCCACTCGGCCCAAGCGACGGCCCGGGTCTTTGGGTGTGCGCACGAACGGGGTCTTGAAGCCAAGGATGCACTTCAGCACCGCGACCAAATTGGTGAACTTGATGGCAAACCACATTCCCTGCACAAGCAAGGCATCACGCACCCGAATGTGACCGGCATTGGAGAGCACCAAATGCAGCCGCACGACGCTGTCCACGAGCAAAAACACAGGCACCAAGGACAACAACACGAGTTCGCGTTGGTGGTGCGTCACCGCATCGTAGCCAAGCACAGTGCCTAGGCCAAGATACAGCAAAATGCCGGCGATGGTGGCGACGAATACGCCATCAAACCAATGCAGGTTCGACACGAGGTAATCCAGTTTCTGGCGGCGATGCATGCGTGATCCAAGAATCATCCCGAAGCGCGAAAACAAGATCTTGACGTTGCCAAACGCCCAGCGATGAAACTGCTTCTTGTACGCCTCGAACACCGCAGGCATCAGCCCGTGGCCATAGGTCCGATCCACGTACAACGAATTCCAACCGGCCGCCACAAGGCGCACGCTGATCTCGGCGTCCTCGCAGATTTGATCCTCTGCAAAACCACCAACTTGGTTGAATGCACTGCGCCGAATGATGCCCATCGTGCCACAGAAAATGATGGTGTTTTCCTCGTTCCGGCTGGGCATGATTGCATGGTAGAAGTACGCCTCCGCGCGCTTGTACTGCCGCGTCAAAAACGACTCGCCCTCGTTGCGGTAGTCCTGCGGGGTCTGAAGAAAACCGATTTCAGGATCGACGAAATGCCCAACGAGGCTGGATACGAAGTCCGAATCCACCCAGTAGTCTGCATCCACGATGCCGATGAGCTCAATGTCGGGTGCCAACAAATTGGTGACATGGTTGAGCGCCCCCGCCTTGAACCCATGCCGCTTGGCGCGAGTGATGTGGTAGGCGCCATGTTTTTCGCAGAACCGTTGCAGCCGATTCCGCAGTTCCTCATCCGTGCTGTCGTCCGCGACCACCACGACGAATCGATCGCGTGGATAATCCTGCTCCAACAGATGCATGATGGTTTGCTCCACCATCTCGGCCGGCTCGTTGAACACCGGAACCTGAAGAGCAATCTTGGGCTTGAAGTCCGGGTCCCACGGTCGCTCTTGAGGAGTCCGCGACCACCGGCGCCTCGTTGCCGCATCCACGGAATAAAATGAGAAAATGACCACCAAGCCCAGGCCGGCCGTTTCGGCTGCTAGCAGAATGTAGCTCAACCAACGCTGACCGTCCGGCACGCGAGGAATCGACACCGCAAGCGAGTACGCAAGATAGCCAACCGTGAGTGACAAGAGCGCAACGAAACTCATGAGCCCCGCGACGCGCCAACGGTAGCGCCCCACGGCAGCACCAATCACGGCACCTGCCGCCACGAGGCACAACTCCCAGTAGGTGAACGAGTGCAAGGGCCTGGATAGCTCTCCGGGAAGCGAATTGACAGGAGCCGCCGCGAGCACAGTTGCCGCCACAATGGCCGCGCCGATCCAGTACGTGACAAATCCACAACCGGACCCAATGATGCCACCAAACAACGCACGGCGATGGTTCGGGCTCCAAGAACTACTGCGGCGATCCAGGCTCCGTTGCTCTCGTCGAGTCAACTGCACCGGTCGCACAATGTCGAACACACACGCCCCGTCGCCCACGGGATCACACGCATGCTCCTCCACCGTCGTGCCGTGCATAATCCGGCCCGCCGCCAATTCCAGCCAGCGCCGCTCCACTTCACAGCCACTAGCTTGACGCCCATGCACTCGGCACGATCGGCATCCTTCCATGCGCACCCGGCAACGCCGCTCATCCATCAACAACAACGTACCCTTGCCCAGACCCGCCTGGCTTGCCTGATGCAACAAACGCAGCACCCAGCGCGGACTCGGGCCCCGGGGACTGGCAAGAAACACCGCCTCCACGGGCTTGCGTCGACGCCTACCATGCGGCATCAACGGTGACGCAGGAGCACCACGAACGCTGCCTGCCAATGACATCACAAGTGCGGCACCTAAGACACAAAGCCCGCCCAAAATCAAAATCATTCCACCCTTGCCCGCCGGCAAAAACGGACGAGCCGCAAGCAATTCCAGTACGGTCACGGCAAACGGCTGCAGATCCATGGTGGTCACCCAACGAGTGCAACAGCCAACGGCCCGGACGCGCCCGGGCAGTCACCCGTCCGCACTCGCCTGACCCATCACTCGTCGGCCCACGCACAAGGGCATACAGGGACAGAATCGTGGTACGCTGGCCGAAATCCGTTCCCCGTTCGCCGCCACGTCCGGCCAAAAACCCCATGCCGACACAGACCCAATCAAGTTCATGGCCGAGCCCACGGCATCGCCACCTCTGCTCCACGGCAAGCAAATCGTGGTGCTTCCCGACCTCTACATCGACGCCGTCGCCCATATTGGCCCCTGGTCCCAAGCACGCCACCACATGGACGAAATCGCGGGGCACGGCGGCGGCAACCTACCCGTAGGACCCGTGGAATTTCGCATTGGAGGCAATGCCGCCAACCTCGCCCTAGGACTCGCCCGCCTGGGCGCCAACGTCGACCTTGTAGCCGAAACGAATCCACTCGGCATGCACTTGATGCAACGCGCAGCCGACAAACTGCCCCTGCGCCTCGACAGCGTGCGCGTCGGCGAACGAACCGCAGCCACCATGGCCATGGAAACAGACGACGCCAACGTCATGCTCAGCCACGCCGGACCCGTTGCACACTTCGGACCCCAACACATGACCCGCGAAGAGTGGCAACGCATCGAAAACGCCGACGCCGTAGCCGTAACAAACTGGGCCCAAACCCTCGAAGGCACCCAATTGCTCGAAACCATCGCGCAGCGGCTTGCCGGCTCGAACGTCTTTCTCTACCTCGACACCGGCGACCCCCGCCACCGCATGGCCGAGGTGCCGCATCTGCTATCCTGCGCAACGATTTGGAAAAACGCCTCCGCCTGGGGCATGAACGAAAACGAAGCCCACGCATTCACCACCGCAGCCAACCTGCCCCCAACCAACGACGCATCCCTCGCCGCCGGAGCCCTCGCCCAACATCTCGGCACCCGAATCGATTTGCACACCCGTACGCAGGCCACAACCCACCACCCCGACGGCACACGGCACACCGAATCCTTGCCCACCAACGCCCCCGCCGCCCAGCGCCTCACCGGAGCAGGCGACGCATGGAACGCCGGCAACCTCACAGGCTACCTCCTCCACTGGCCCGACGCCACGCGCCTGCAATTTGCCCACCAAACCGCCACGCAACACGTCACCAAAGCCTGGCCCCAGATGCCGCCAAACCCCCCGCATCTCGCCAAAAAATAGACCCGCAAAGGCCCCGGCTGGGCCCGACCAAAACCCGCAACGACCACCCTTTCGGCGCAATCCAGCGGCCACCACACACCAACACCCAACCCCCGCGCCGCGAGTGAACCATACCCTTATGCTCGCCAGCGAGGGAACCATCATTCGATGATTTCCCTCTTGACAGGGAACTCCCGCATCCTGCTTACCATCGATGAGCACGGAGGCTGGACGGACCTGTTCTACCCCTACGCGGGGCTCCACCAGCAACTACGCCACGCACGACTCGGAATCTACGACGAAGGCGCCAAAGCCATGAGTTGGGTCGACCAAGGAGGCGACCCACCCCTCGAATTCGGATACATCGACGGATCCAACGCCAGCCGCGTGCGCCTGCACCGACTCGGCCTCGACATCACTCTCGACGACATGGTCCACCCAGACCTAGACATCATCATCCGCCGCATCACCCTCAGCAACCCCACCGCCGCGCCCCGCCGCATCCGACTCTTCCACTATCAATGCCTCAGCATCGGCGGCTCCATCTACCAAGACACCGCCTACTGGGACCCCAAAAAACAAACCATCGTCCAATACAAACGCAGCTATTATTTCCAAGTCTGCGGCCAACCCCGCTTCGACCACTACACCTGCGGCGAACATACCCTCAAAGGACTCCTTGGAAGCTACGTCGACGCCGAAGACGGACGACTCGAAGGCAACGCCATCAGCCACGGATCCGCCGACAGCATCGTCCAATGGAACCACCAAATCCCACCACACGGCGAAGTCGTCACCCACCTCTTCGTACTCGTCGGCCGCTCCCTCAAAGACGTCAACCGCCTCTACGGACTCCTCGATGGCCGCGACCCAGGCCTCTTCACCGCCGAAACCATCGGCTACGGCAACCACTGGATCGACAACCTCCGCCCCCAACTCGCCCCCGACCTATCCCCACAAGCCAACGCCGTCTACCGCCGCAGCCTCTTCGTCATGCACCACTGCACCTCCCCCAACGGCGCCATCATCGCATCCCCCGACTCCCGCACCAACCGCTCCAACGGCGACGGCTACAACTACTGCTGGTGGCGCGACGGCGGCTACGTCTGCATGGCCATGAGCGAAGCCGGACTGCACGAAAGCGCCGCAGCCTTCCTTCGCTTTGCCGCCAAGTGCCAAGAAGAAGACGGATCGTTTTTGCACCGCCACTTCCCCGACGGCTACCTCGGCGCCACATGGCACCCTCCAAGCTTCGTCCAAGTCGACCAAACCGCCACCGTCGTCGAAGCCGCATGGCACCACTACGAATGCACCGGCAACCTCGACGAACTCCTCGAACACTGGGACATGGTCCGCCGCGCCGCCGACTTTTTGATGCGATTCGTAGACGAACAAGGCCTACCCCGACCCAGCTTTGACCTCTGGGAAGAACACAAAGTCGTCGGCGCATACAGCGTCGCCTCCGTCATTCGCGGCCTACGCGTCGCTGCCAAAGTAGCCCAATCACTCGCCAAACGAGGCGACTTCTGGGCCCGCGCCGCCGACCACATGCACGAAGCCGCCATCCGCGAACTCTGGAACGACGACACCGGCACCTACTACAAGAGCACCGGACCGAAAGACCCCACCATCGACGCCTCCGCCCTGCTCGTCGACCTCTTTGCACCCGACGACCCACGCACCGCATCCTCCATCCAAGCCATCGAACAACGACTCTGGACCGGCAGCATCGGCGGCATCGCACGCTACGAAGGCGACCAATACTACGGCGAAGAAAACCCCTGGATCATCTGCACCCTCTGGCTTGCCCAAGCCCACATCCGACGCGGCAACCTCGACCACGCCCGCACCCTCATTGACTGGGTCGCCGACTGCGCCGGCCCCGGCGACCTCCTGCCCGAACAACTCCACGCCACCAGCGGCGCACACACCAGCGTCGTCCCCCTCGTCTGGAGCCATTCAACGTTCGTCCAAACCATCCACGCCTACACCACCGCCCGAGCCAGCACCCCAAATCCCGACGAAGCAACCGAGCAAACAACCACCCCCACAACCACCACAACCGCCGCAAAACCAGTCATCGCCACCCCCCGCACCCCCA
>JBFIHX010000008.1:0-100260 GCA_041601615.1 Thermoplasmatota archaeon
CCCTTCGCAACCCCGGATGCGTGGCGCTCGCTGGCGCTCAGCCACGCTGTTCGACCACCGCAGGTTTAGAACAGCAAACCGAGCGAAGAAAGCTCGGCGGTGATCTTGTCTACGGCGTCTTCCGCGTCCGTCTTCTTGCGAGCGCCGGTGCACACGAGTTTGCCGGAGCCGAAGATGAGCACGACGACCTTGGGGTCGGTGAGGCGGTACACGAGACCCGGGAATTGCTCCGGCTCGTATTCCACGTTCTCCAATCCAAGACCGATGGCGATGGCGTTGAGGTTGAGCTCAGCACCGAGATCGCTCGTGGCCACAATGTTTTGGATCGTGATCTCAGGATCGTCGATGGTCTCGAATCCGTTGGCACGGAGTTCCGCACAAACGATGCCCACAGCCGTGTGGACCTCGGCGATGCTCTTGGCACCGGTGCAGACCACTTTGCCGCTGCGGAAAATGAGGGCGGCGGTCTTGGGGGCAGCGACTCGGAACACGAGACCCGGAAATTGTTCCGGCTCGTATTCTGCGTTGCTGAAGGTTGCGCTGATGGCGTTGAGGTCCAGTTCCTCTCCGATGGAGGTGCTGGCCACGACGTTCTGGATGTGAATGACAGCCATGGTCGGAGCCTCCCCGTAGGGATATTTCCAACCAAGAGGGTCCGGTATATAAACGACCCCGCTGGCTCATAAGCAGCATATAAGCACCTTATCTCCAAGGGGAAGGGCTTATGGACCCTTGACCGCGACGCGAAGTGCCTATACGCGCACGCCGGTCGGCGGTTCGTGGCGGTTCCAGTTGGTCGCATCGTCTTCTGGTCGGTGCTTGCAAGCACCCCGCTTGCGTTGGCGTTGTTTGCTCCGAGACGCTGGGGCGGCGGCTTCCTTTGGAATGCCCGACGTTTGCTGGTGGACTACCGCTGGCACCTTGCCTTGTTCTTGGCCATCATCATCGAGAAAAATTGGATCGACAGCCTCAACGACCCGATTCGCGGCGTCTTTGGCGACAAGACCTGGCTCATTCACGCCATCGAGGGCGACTTCACGTTCTGGCTCCAGACGACCTTCCGCAACGACGCGCTGACGGCCTTCCTCTCCGTCCATTACCTGTGGACCTACGTTTTTGTCAACTACTTCACAGTCATTCTGTTTGCGTACCGCGACGACAAGGAATTGGCCAACCTTGCGGCGCTCAACTACAGCCTCATCTACGTCCTAGCCATTCCGTTCTACATTTTCTTCAACGTACAAATCACCAGCGACTACATCCCAGGAATGGACTCGTTGCTATACTACTCCGGCAGCAGCTTCTTCGACTTCTTCGTGCGCGTTGACCCGCTCGACAATGCGTTCCCCAGTCTGCATACCGCCATTCCCTTCGGATTGATTCTGACCATTTGGTGGACCATGCGCCGCCGCGGCTACACGCTGAGAAACTGGGAACACCGCAACTACCTGATTTTCCTACTGGCAAACTTCGCCGTGTACATGTTTAGCATTCTGTACCTCGGCATCCACTGGGTCACAGACATTCCTGGCGGCATGCTGGTGGGCCTCATTGGCGCCATCATCGCAGACGAATTCCGCTATGATTTCTTCCGCGCCTGCCGCCGCATCGAATGGGTCGTAGTCCAGTCCATGCGCCCGGCCTTGAGCATCGTCGCCCCCGCCGGCCGCCGCCTGCAGGGCTTTGCAAAGCGATGGACGAGGCGAACCCAATGAGCCTCGTGGAAGATCCACTGCGCGACAAGCTCATCGCATACCTGCGCCAAGCAGGCAGCGACAGCATCAGCGGCGTGGCGCGAGCACTCAGCGAAGGTCGAGACAAGCCCATTCATCGCCTCACGGTCGCAGGATACCTAGCCGCACTCTCGGAAGAGGGTGTGCTTCGGGAGATTTCTCGGCCCCCGAGCAAGCACTACCAATTGAGCAACCCAAATCAGCACAAGGATCTGTACGAACGCATCGGACAAGCGGTGCGCGAAGTCCCGATGGCCGTCGAGCTACGAGGCGCCACCGCCCTTGCGGCCCTGTGCCGATCCCTAGGGCGCCCAGTCTTCCGCGTGGAATTGCAACGAGCCCGCCTCCCGGTCCCCGACGACCTGCCGCGGGCCGTGCTGGCCGACGACGAACGAAAACGCGTCCGGCTGGCCCTCTCCAAGCGAAAGCATCACACAGTGGACGTGCCCAAAGGAGACCCCATGTTCATGGCGCCACGAGAACTGCCCGTCGGACCCGTCGACGAGGTCCTCAAACGAGCCCTGCTTCTGGCCTGCGACGCGGACCACCTCGCCGACGACACACCCCGAGGCCGCCAAGTTGCCTTGCCCATGGGAGAACGCGAATGACCCTCGAAGCGCACATCCAGCAGCGCATCACGCCCAAGGACGACGAACGGCACGCCGTGGCCACCCTCGTGTCGGCCCTAGAAGCCGAAGCAGACGCCGTGCTCGGAACGCTGGGCATCCCCGGCCGCGCCGCAGTGCAAGGAAGCATCGCCAAAGACACCTACCTAGCTGGCGACCGGGACGTGGACTGCTTCCTGCTCCTGGACCCCAGTGTCCCCACCGAACGGTTAGAATCCATCACCGAGGCCGTCGCGGAAGCCGTCTTGGAGGGAACCCAGAAAAAGTACGCCCAGCACCCCTACCTCGTAGGCACTCGCGACGGCGTGCAAGTGGACCTCGTGCCCGCCTACTCCGTCGCCGCCGCCTCCGACAAAATGAGCGCCGTCGACCGCACGCCCTTCCACACCGCCTGGGTCGCGGCACACCTAGACGACGCCGCCCGAGGCGAAGTACGCCTTGCCAAACAATGGCTCAAAGGAGTGGCCTGCTACGGCGCCGACACCGCCACCGCCGGCTTCAGCGGCTACCTCGTAGAAGTCCTCATCGGCCGCTTCCACACCTTCGCATCCTTCATCGAGTGGCTTGCCCGCAGCGCCACGCCCCGTCGCATCAGCCTCGGCGACGACCACGTCCAGGACGATGTCAGTCTGCTGGTCGTTGTGGATCCCGTAGACGCCGCCCGCAACTGCGCCGCCGCCGTCGGAGACGACACCCTACAACGCGCCACCGAAGCCGCACGCGCCTACCAAGCCAACCCCTCCGAAGCATACTTCTGGCCCACCCCACCCCGCGCCGAGCCAGCCGACACCCTGCACCAAGGACTCAACCACGCCCGCGCCACCTGGGTTGGCCTGGAACTCACCCCCGCCACCGGCCGCCTCGACATCGTCCTGCCCCAATACCAGAAGGCCGCCCGCGTGCTTGGAGACGCCCTGGACCGAGCCGGATTCCCGTTGCGCCGCGTCGACGTGCAGGTAGGATTCGACGAAGGGGGAACGGAGCGTGTCGGCATCCAATGGGTGCTCGACGACGTGACCCTGCCCGAACGGCGCATCCACGAAGGCCCAGCCACAAGCATCCAACCCAATGCCGACCGATTCAGAGCCAAATGGGAAGGCCACAAGGACGCAGATGGGCCCGTGGAAGACACCGACGGCCGCCTCCAAGTCCCCGTCCTCGTGCGCCAACGCCGCCCCTTTGATCGCCTCGCCCACGATCTACCCTCCATGCCCCTGGGCAAACACGTCAAAAGTGCCCTCAAGGCCCACCGCCTCCTCGACGACCCCGCACAAGCGAGTACGTTCTGGTCCCCCGCCGTCGCAGACTTCGTACTAGATCGCCGTCCCTGGCAACGAACATGATGCACATTCTGGACGCAGCCTGGGACGGCACCCACTCGCGCCTCATCGCCACCCAGGAACACAAAACCGGAACCGAGATCATCAAACTCGAACCGACAGGCGCCTTCCGCTGGACCGTCTCCGAAGAACGCACCTGTGTTGGCCGCTGGGACGAAAACGGACACATCCCCTGCCCCGAGCGGCGAACCGTGGGCGGCGACTCCGTCTGCGGCCGCTGTGCCCCAGAATGGGCCGCCTGCGTCTTTGAGCCCCGCGCCCACGCCGACGGCGACGAATGCGAACTATGCCGACGCGAACACGTCGTCTACCTCGCCCTGTACGGCGGACTGCCCAAAGTGGGGCTCACCCAACGCCGACGCCTAGCCACGCGCCTTCGCGAACAGGGCGCCGACGCAGGATTCGTGCTCGCCGCCACCGACAAATCGGGCGCCAACCTCGACCGAAGAGGGGCCCGCGACACAGAACAAAGCATCTCGTTTCTACACGGCATCCCCCAATGGCGACGCCACCGCGAAACCCTCCCGCAACTGACCCGCCCCGTCGACTGGGACCTCATCACGACCCGCGCCCACAGCCTCATGGAAGACCTCGCCGAACGATGGCCCGTAGAACCCACATTGCTTCGCATCGAGGACGTGCCGCTCCCTGTGCCACTTCCCAGCATTCCCGAGCGCCGCCCCACCGTAGGCACCCACTCCGGCACCTGGCTCGGCGCCAAGGGCACCCACTGGTTCTACACGCCCGACGCCGCACCCGGCCGCCTCGATGTAGGATTCTCACCCGTGCTGGCACTCAAACGAAGCGACCTTGTCGGACGCTGGCTCGAAGACCAAGACTAGCAGAGCCCTCGCACGCCAATCAGCCTAGGCGCGAATCCGCCGGCGCACCAAGACCAAAGCGCCCAGCACCGCCAAAATCAACGGTAGCGCCGGACCCGCAGCCTCATTGTCCACGGTGTCCGTGGGTACATCCGCCGAATCCTCCGACATGAGGAACCGGAATTCCTCCACGCCAAACGACTCCCGGTAGGTACTGCTGCTACCCGTGCTCTTGGCCTTCAAAAACACCTGCAACATCCCTTCATTGTTCGCAATGCGCTGCGCCTCCGCAGTCGAAGGGTCGCCCGTGCGCGTGAATGTAACCGTGATTTCCTGCTGGTAGCGGAACCACAAAACTTGGCCTCCCTGGCTGTCCTCCTCCAGCTCGAAATGCTCCGGCGACACGAGGTCCGCGTCCGTGATGGACATCTCACCCGGCGTCACCTCCATCTTGAGCCACGACGGATTGTTGCGGGTGCCCGAAAACGAGATGACAATGTCCTCTCCAACCGCCTTCGGGTACGGCGGCTCTTCGCTGGCATCGTAGAACCAAGTCAACGTGCCCTGCAAGGACATGGAGGTGCCAAGAGCGGGTACAATGGCGCAATCTCGCGCCTCCCCGTCACCCGTAAACACGAGGCCCGAGCCGCCACAGAGTTGCTTGTCCGGGAAATCCAAGTCAATGATGGGAACAATGTAGCCGCAGGGCTCGTTGCAGTTCGCCGCAGCAGAAGGAAGCGCGGGAACGAGCAGCGCCAAGGCGAGGGCCGCCAGGAGCATCGTTCGCATCAATTTGCAGTCTTCGTAGCGCTATGAAAGGGTTGCGTAGGTGGCTTCGAGGCGCGCACGCGCGAATCAGCGAACCTCGCGCACATCTTCGGCCCGCAACACCACATACCCGCCACGGTCCTTTTCGAGGCTGCCCCGCACCCGCACCCGGCGGCCCTCCAGAGCCGTCGGATCCTTGGGCAACAACACACCAAGGACATGCCCCTGGTCCGTCAACCGAAGCATCCACGCATCGCGCCACGGAATCACTTCTTGCACTTCACCCTCCGTTTCTACAGTGACTCCCGTGCGCCCCGAAAGCTGGGCAATCTTGTAGCGCTCCACATACGGCTCCGCCTTGTCCCACAAACCCTTGAATTCATTCTCCAAGCGCGCCACAATCGTCTCGTCCGTGGTGATCAAGCCCATGGAGCCCACTCGGGCGCCGCCAAACCACAACAACGCTCGCCGGTGGGCCCGATCCAAAACAAACTCCGCCCGCACCTCCGGCGCCTGACGCACCTCGCACGCGGCTTGAATGTCCGCATCCACCAGCCCCGAAGCAATGACCAGTGCCCCCTGGGGAACCGCAACACCTTGCAACTCACGCACCACAAGCACTGGATCCTGGAACTCCGAGACACGCCAACCCGTGGTCAACTGAAACCGTTCACGAGGCCCATCACGAGCAGGCACGGACCGACGAAACCAAGTGAGCGCCCCAAACGCCCCCGCCGCGCCCACCACGGCCCCCAGGGCCACCCAGAGTGCATCCAACATCAACGCCCCGAACCCCAGCGGCACCTTCAGGGTATCCAAATGAATGGGCCCCCGGGCCAGTGTGCGTTCGGAAACCGCTAAACACAACCCAGGGGTCGTACAGGTCGTGAACCATTGTGACCGAGCTGACATTCCTGGGGACCGGCGGTGGCCGGTTCACGACGATCAGCCAGCTCCGCCAGACCGGCGGCCTCTACATCCGGGACCGAGGACTACGCTGTAACATCGATCCTGGGCCCGGCGCCTTGGTGCACATGCACCGCTACGGGCTCGATCCCACCAAGACGGATACAATCCTAGTCAGCCACAGCCATCCCGACCACTGCACCGACGCCGTCGTGCTTCTGGAAGGAATCACTCGGGGCGGCCTGGACAAAAAAGGCACCCTCGTAGCGGCCAAGAGCGTCACCAGTGGCGAGCGGCTACCCGACGGACGCAACCTCGGCCCCGTCATCAGTCCGTTCCACCAAAACATGGTCGCCAATTGCCACGAAGTCGAAGCCGGCGACCGCGTCCACCTCAACGGCATGTACGACCTCGAAGCGACCAAGCAACTGCACTCGGACCCAGCCACCGTCGGCTTCAAGATGCGCCTCACGCACGGCCAATTCAGCTACATCATCGACACCGAATACTACGATGGACTCGCCGACTGGCACAAAGGCAGCCGCATCGTCGTGTGCCAAATGACCCGAGGCGGCTCATCGCGTGTCCCGTGGCACATGTGCACCGACGACGTGGAAATGCTCGCCGACCAAATCAAGCCCCGCCTCCTGTTGCTGACCCACTTTGGCTACAAGACACTCAAAGAAGGCGACCCCGGCACCTGGGCCCAACGCATCACCGACCGCACCGGCGTGCCCACGGTCGCCGCCCGCGATGGCCTGCGTGTGACAGCCGGCAGCAGCTTCGAAATGGAGCTTCTGGGCCAGAACCCGCCAGCGACCCTGTCTCCGTAAACCCACCAAAGTACGCAGCGACAAGCTTGCCACGAACCAGGATGCGCTGTTTCGGCAAGATTTAACCGAAGGTATCCGGCTCAAACCGCCATGGCGCCTTCGCCCCGGGTCGCAGTGCTCATCCTGGCAGCAGGCGCCGCCATGGCCGGCCTAGCCCTGGGTGCCGCAAGCCAAGTCGAGACATTTCTGAAACCCGAAGACCTCGAATCGGGCTTTGCCAACACGCCCTCTGCCGGAGGCAACCTCGTCCTTCTGACGGCACTACTGACCGCACTCTCCATCACCGTGGCCGCCGTGGTGCTTAGCCGCCGCCGGCCCCTGCACCGCATCGCCCCAGCCCTCGGGTTGTTTGGATCCCTCTACCTCTTGGTGTGCCTCGTGCAATCCGCCTGGCCCAACTACCAAGCCATCGACACCGCCCGAACCGCCGTCTTCAGCATCACGCCCCTCATCAGCAACGGCGACGCCGTCGCAAGCGTCTACGTCGGACCCCTCGCCATCATCCTCCTCGGCATCACAGGCACCGCCGCTGCTGGCCGCGCCCTCCTTTCTCCAGGCCAACACAGCAACCCCACCCACCCGGCGTCCCGCACCACTTGGACCCAACGGTTTGCCGGTGCGCACCTGCTGGCCATCCCCTTCCTGGCAGTACTCGCCGTTGGCAGCATCCGCATCATGCTCGCTCTTCCCGCCAACGACCCCGACGCCAGCCCTTACCTATTCGTCCTCCCCGTCGTCGCTCTCGCCTGCCTCGGCCTCATGGTCACAGGCGGCATGAAAACCTGGCACCTCGTAGCATACGCCCGAGACGCACGGCTCGTAGACGTAGCCCGCGAAGCATGGTCCGGCCTGCGCCGCGCCGAAACCGTCCTCGCCTCCGTCCTCATCGGCTGCTCTCTTCTAGCATTCCTCCTGAAACCCATCGACCTCGAATTGCTCCAAGCCGGCCGCACCTTCGGCACCACCACCCGAGGCCACGTCCAAGCAGCATTCTTGCTCCTAGTACCTCTCCTTTCCACGATGCTTGCCGGCCGTAGCTTGTTCGACGCGCCCAAAACCACCGAAATCGCCCCCGCAGGCCCCGCACCCGACACGCACACCCAGCCCCTGCCACGCGGCATCGCACTCGCCACCTGGATAGCCACCGGCTACGCACTCGCCGCCGCATTCCTCGGCATCCTACTCCCCGGCGCCCTCTGGGCCTGGCTCTTCACACTCCTTCCCCTCGCCATACTAGCCCTGGCACTCCTGCCCGCCCGCGACGCCGCCCCCCTCGGATTCCTAGCCGCCATCGTACTTTGGGGCCTCGGCAACACCGTCACAGGCACCTTCCAACTCAACGAAAACGCCGGAGCCGCCCTGCACCTCGACTCCAACCCCGGACTCCTTGCCCTCTTCCGAGTCGCAGCCGTCGTGATGGCAGGCATCCTCGTCAGTCGCCTCGCACGCGACAACACCACCTCCATGCGCACCAGCCTCGCCTGGCCCCTCTCCACCGGCATCGGCGCCGCCGTCGCCCTCGTCTTCATCCTCGAACTGCCCTTCAGCGCCTGGATCGCCACCAGCCGCCAAGGAGAATTCGTCGGCATCGGCAGCGTCCTATCCAGCCAAGACCCCGCCGTCCAAACCACCATCCACATCCTCGCAGCACTCGCAGCCGGCCTCGTCGGCCTCGGCGTCGCCCGCATCCAACGCCCCGACTGGTTCGCAAGGCGACCCGGAGCCGCAACCCCCACCGACGCCGAACCCATACCGCCACCCCTTCCTGCTTCGCCAAGCTGAAACCCAAGGCGCCACTGCCGAGCATCGTGTCAGTATCGGTGCGCGACCCCGTCCACGGCAGCATCCGCCTCGACGACTGGGCCCTCCCGCTCATCGACCACCCCGAATTTCAGCGGCTGCGCCACATCCACCAACTCGGCACCGCCAACCTCGTCTACCCCGGCGCCAACCACAAACGATTCGAACACAGCCTCGGAGCACACCACCTCGCCGGCCGCCTCGCCGAAGCCCTAGACCTCGACGAAACCGACGCCCTCACCGTCCGCGCCGGAGCACTCCTCCACGACGTCGGCCACGGCCCCTTCAGCCACGCCTTCGAAGAACTGATGATGGAACAAGGCCGCCGCCACGAAGAAGTCAGCCTCGAACTCGTCGAATGGGGCCCCATGGCCGACCTCCTGCGCCAAGGCGGCATCGCACCCCCCGCCGTCGCCGAGCTGATCCTCGGCAAAGGCCCGCTTGCCAAACTCGTCAGCGGCGCCATCGACGCCGACCGCATGGACTACCTCATGCGCGACGCCCACTACACCGGCGTCAAAAGCAGCGCCGACCCCGACCGCCTCATGCGCGTCCTACGCCGCCACCCCGAACACGGCATCGTGCTGCGCGAATCAGGCGTGCTCTCCGCCGAAGCCCTGCTCACCATGCGGTTTCTCATGTACCCCGCCGTGTACCTCCACCACACCGTCCGCGCCAGCGAAACCATGCTCCTCGCCTCCATCCGCGCCGCCGTAGAACACGAAGGCTGGAACCTCAAAGACCTCGAACGCGAAACCGACTACGGCCTCCTACACCAGCTCCGAGGCGCCGGAGACACCGCCGCCGGCCTCATACAGCGACTCGACCGCCGCCGACTCTACAAACGCGCCTGGGAAGGACGACCCGACAGCCTCCCCGGCGACACAGGAGAACGACTCGCCAAAGACCCACGCGCCCGCCGCGAAGTCGCCCGCGAAATCGCAGAAACCGCCGGCGTCCCCGAACACCACGTTCTCTTGGACATCCCCAAGCCGCCCAAATTCCGCGAAATGGACCTCATGGTCCAACGCCGCGACGGCGAAGTCGTCCCCCTCCAGGAAGCCAGCCAACTTGTGCGCGTCTTCCAAGCCGCCCGCCACGACCACTGGCGCGCCTGGGTATTCTGCCCACGAGAAGACGTGGAACGAGTCGGAGCCGCCGCCCGAGCCACCCTCGACCAGCACTGAAACACCCAACCCAACAACCTCCGAGCCGAATGGCAAGCCTTCAAGGAGGAGGCCTCCGTCCTTTGGGCTACCCCATGTCGGAGGACCCCTGGCGGACCCTCGTGGAAGCCCATTTCCGCGTCTACGATTCCCGCACCGAACCCCTCCCGGGCGGTGCCGCAGCGAGCCTCTACTTCGTCATGTTCCCCAGTGGCGAACTGGAATCCCGCTACGAAACCGTCCGAAAGGCCGTCCTCGCCAAAGACCCCGACGCCGTAGTGTTTTTGCGCAGCGACGGCGGCGAAGACATCCTCGTCATCGCACCCCGGCCAGCACTTGCACCCACCAAAAACACCGCCAACATCGTGCTGTTCGTCCTCACCATCATGACGACGCTCACGGCCGGCATCCTCTACTGGCACGGCTACAAACACGCCGGCGACGAATACACATGGAGTCTCCTTTGGAGCACCGAACACCTCGGCAACAGCCTGCTCTACTTCGTACTCCCCCTCATCGCCATCCTCGGCATCCACGAAAGCGCCCACTTCATCGCCGCACGCCGGCATGGACTGCGCTCCTCCCTGCCGTTCTTCATTCCCTTCCCCCCCATCGCGCTTCCCATCGGTACTCTAGGCGCCTTCATCCGCCTCAAAGACCCCCTACCGGACCGCAAAGCGCTCTTTGACGTAGGCGCCAGCGGCCCCCTCGCAGGATTCGCCGTGGCAATCCCCGTTCTCCTGATTGGCGCCGTGCTCACCGACGCCGACGCCTTCGAGGCACCCGACCTCGGCCGACCCATCGCAACACTCGACGGCATCGAATTGGAATACGACGCCGCCACCCCAGGCTCCGCCAGCATCGGAGTTCAAACCGCCGGGCCGCATTTGCTAGAACTCACCAGCGCCCAAGGCAAATGGCCCTACCAAGCAAACCTCGTGGCCACAGGAGAAAACGGCACCGAAACCCTCGACACCTACGACATCAAGGTCCCATCCAACGCCACAGCGCTCCTGACGGTGACCTTGCCCGATGGCTACACAGGCGCCCGGCTCGTCTTGGACTGGGACGACGGCCTCATCCACTTCGGAGACAGCCTCTTCGTGAAAGGCCTGCACAAAATCGGCCTCGGCGACGGCGACTACCTCACCCACCCCACCTTCTTTGCGGGCTGGGTCGGCCTCCTCGTCACCGGCATCAACCTCCTACCCGTGGGCCAACTGGACGGCGGCCACGTCAGCCGCGCCGTCTTCGGCGACAAAATGCGCTACCCTGCCTACGCAGCCATCGGCGTACTGTTCTTCTTGGGCTTCCAGTTCAACGCCTGGATCCTCATGACCATCTTCATTCTCCTGATGGGTCTCTACCACCCGCCGCCGCTCAACGACCGCGTGCCCCTCGACGCCAAGCGCAAATTGGTCGCTGCACTGGTTTTGGTCGTGTTTCTAGTGACCTTCATCCCCGTGCCGGTCATCCTCTGAGGGCCGACTCAGGCAGCGAAGCGCGGCTCAACAACAACACCGCAGCGCTGCTCAGAAGCACGCCCCCAATCAACAACACATAGTTTTCGAGCATTACAGAAACGCGCAGCGCTCCAACACCTGACGCAAACAAAGCGAGGGCAGAAAGGAGCAGCTTCAGGAACATAGACACCCCATCCGCGTGCTTTCCTATATGAGGTGCATGGTGAGGCAAGTGAATGTTCCCGCGCCAGGCCGCCGCATTACGCCGGGGCCTTGCGCCAATGCACCCGCATCGCAGCCCAAAACTGCACCGCGTGCACAAACACCAGCGCCGCAAACAAGACACTCGGCCAAGTGTGCCAGTACTTGGCCACGTACTTCAGACTCGTATCCTTCGTGGCAAAAAACAACAGCGGAAAACCGCTAACATTGGCCAGCACTGCCGAAACAAACAGCCACGCATCCGTCTGGACCCGAGCCCCGCCCCGCGTACCCCACAACGGCACCGAAGCCGCACGCGACCGGCGCCAACGCACCCACAGCCACGCCACATACATCGGACCCACCAACGCAAGGATGGTCCAAAGCGTCCAAGGAATGTAGCTCGCCTCCGTCCAAACCCCGGCGCCCCACGACGACCACGTCACCGGAATCGCTACGAGAATCAACACTAGGGCCACATCCAGCCGCAAGGCCGACCCCAAGGAAGCATGAATGCGACCCCACGCCCGGCGCATGCCGCTCCAATTCACCGCCGTATGCACTCCGAAATACAACAGCGCCAACCACGACCAAAGAATATGCCACCACTTGGCCCAGTCCTTGAGCCCCCAATCCTTCAGATCCTGCTTCAAGTACAACAACAAAAAGCCGCTCACCGTAGCCAGCACCGTCCACGCCAACACCCAGATACCCAGGTGCGCCCGATCCAGCCACAATCTCCGGCCCCGAGCCCGCGCCACCACCCACCACAAGCCAATGCTTGCCAATGCAAAGCCGAGACTGGCCGTATGATGCCACACCGGCTCACCCAGATGAACAAGCCGAGGCCACACCGCAGACCCGACCAGCAAGACCCCCTGCAACAATAGGAGCCCCAACAACCACACACCACGCCGCACGAAGCAAGCACGCCGCCACGCTCATTTGAGCCCTGTCGTCGACATTTTTGCTTGGCGTCAAGCTCATAGCCGAGATGGGGGTCGCCCAAGGCCATGCAGGAATATCCCGTGAAGCCCGGCCACGCCGGAAAGATCGATTTCAACCTGATCTTCGAGGCCGCATTCGGTTCTTACACGGTGGAAGATGGATGGCTTACCGGCTCCTACGGCTCCATGCCCTCCATCCGCGCCAAGCAGGAAGGCAAGAAAGCAGTCATCGTCGACACAATCACCGACAAATCCTTCGTAACAAAAATGGCCGCAGGCGACCCCGAAGCCACCGCCATCGCCCAGGACACCCACCGCGCCTGGAATGATTTCCTCGAAGGCATCACCGGGTACGATTCCAAGACCCGTTCCAAAAAGATCCAAAAAGCCGCAAAGAAGGATGCCTAAACATGATTGCTGAAGCAGAAGAAGAATGGGAACTCGTATTCACCGAACAGGACGACGGCCGCCGCGTCAGCCGCCTCCCAAGCGGCAAAGTCGTCCTCGTCGACCTTGCCGAACGCGACCGCGTGCAAGCCGGCGAACAATGGCTCGTGCGCGTCATGCACCACGAAGCCTACGCCATCGCCCACCTCGTAGAAATGATCACGGACAACCCCGACCCCGACACCCCGCCGCGCCGCCTCAACGGCCCCGACGAGTTGGAAGAAGAGGAAATGCTCGACGTGGTTGTGCGCACCCGAGACAGCCGCGACACACGCGAACCCCGTGAAACCCGCCGCCCCCGCAACGCCACCCAGTGGACCGCAAGGCCCGACGAAATCATCCGCCCCGGCGAACGCGTCGCAGTCTTCGTCGACGGCGCCGTCGCCGACCAATCCTGCCGCGAAGCCGGCTACTGGTTCGACTACGTCCGCCTCCTAGGCTGGGCCCGAGGCTCCGGCATCCTACACGGCGGCTACTACTACGCCACCGACCGCCGCAACGACGTCGAAAGCCAACAACAACGCTTCCTCGACCTCCTCACGCACAACGGCTTCATCGTCCACGTCAAACCCCCCCGCCGCGACAGCCGCGGTGTGGCCGTAGAAATCGCCATCGACGCACTCGACTCCAGCCGCAGCTGGGATGTCGCCTGGTTCATCGGCAACGACCCAGACCTGTCTCGGCTCGCAGACGTACTTCGCAGTCGCGGCAAGCGCGTGTACGCCCTATGCAACGAAAGCGGCATCAGCCGTGAACTGGCATCCGTCGTCAACAAGCCGATCTTCAACCTCGAAGACCACCAGCACGACCTAGAGCGCAAGCATGTACCCAAGCGCGAAGCCAGCCACAGCCACGATGACGACGATGGCGACGGCGAAGAAGAATAGCCCGCGCTGCCTCCAAAGCGCTTAGACCCGAACCACCGTCGGCGCACCCCCGGACACCCCCCGCCCGGGGCACCGCGCCCAAACAGGTCCGACCATGGCCATTCTAGGAATCGAAGGCACCGCCCACACGCTCGGCGTCGGCATCGTCGAAGAGGACCCCGACCAACCCGGCAAGTGCCGCATCCTTGCCAACGCACGCGATATGCTTCGGCCCGAAGAAGGCGGCATCCACCCACGCGAAGCAGCCTACCACCACGCCGAAGTGGGACCAAACCTCCTTCGACAAGCACTCAACGGAGCCGGCCTCACCCCCTCAGATCTCGACGGAGTCTCCTTCAGCCAAGGCCCCGGCTTAGGCCCCTGCCTGCGCGTCGCCGCCACCATGGCCCGCGCCTTCGCCGTCCGCCACGAACTACCGCTCCAAGGCGTCAACCACTGTGTGGCCCACCTAGAAATCGGCACCGGCCTCACCGACACCACCGACCCGTTGCTGCTGTACGCCAGCGGCGCCAACACCCAGGTCATCGCGCATCTGCGTGGCCGCTACCGAGTCTTTGGCGAAACCCTCGACGTAGGCATCGGCAACGGCCTCGACAAATTCGCCCGCGACAACGGCATTCCCTTCCCCGGCGGCCCCCGCATCGAACAAGAAGCCGCCAAAGTCGGCCCGGAAGCGTTCGTGCCGCTTCCCTACACCGTCAAAGGCATGGACCTCTGCTTTGCCGGCACCGCCATCGCCGCCCAACGACTCGTCGAAAAAGGAACCCCCTTCCAGGACGTCTGCTACAGCTTGCAAGAAACTGCCTTCGCAAGCCTCGTCGAAGTCACAGAACGAGCTCTCGCGCACACCCGCAAAACCGAAGTGGTGCTCGGCGGCGGTGTTGCCTGCAACGCCCGATTGCAACAAATGACCCGAGAAATGGCCGAAGCCCGCGGCGTCGCATACGCCTGCCCGCCCCGGCCGGTGTTGATCGACAATGGAGCCATGATTGCTTGGCTTGGGCTCCTAAAGCTGCGGGCAGAAGGCGGCATGAATCTTGCAGACTCTGGGGTTTTGCCGTACCAACGCACCGACGCCATCGACGTAACATGGAGGCCCGCATGAGCCAGGAAACCTCCGAAACGCTCTCCGGCGCGGAAGCAACCCTCGACCCCGGCACCTACCTTGGCCGCACCGTCCTGCACAAACGCCGCATCCCCAAAACCTACCGCCACCCCGTCCTGGATGCACGCCTGCGCGACGAACGCACCCGCGACGAAGCAAACCTGCTGCTTGCCGCCGCCCGCGCAGGCGTCCGCGTGCCTCTGCTCTACGACACAGACCGCACCGGCGCCACCATCACCCTCGAAAAAATCGAAGGCCAAGCCCTGCGCGACGCCCTGCCCCGCGACTCCGCCACCGTCGCCTGCGCCCGAATGCACACCCTCGGCACCATGATCGCCCGCCTCCACGACGCCGGCGTCACCCACGGCGACCTAACAACCTCCAACGTACTCGTCGAGAACACCGCCCGCCCCGACGGCAGCGACGGCCTCGTGCTCATAGACTTTGGACTCGGGCAATTCTCGGAAGAAGACGAACAACGCGGCGTCGACCTCCACCTCGTCGAAGAGGCACTGGAAGCCACCGACGACCGCGCCGAACCCCTCATGGCCGCGTTTCTGGCCGGATACGCGTCCGCTGCCCGCGCCGAATCCAGCCTGCGCCGCCTTGAACAAATCCGCCTGCGCGGCCGCTACCGCGAATCGACCTGAATCGCCGCCCGCGCACCTTTGAAGCCGCCCTCCGTCCCGCCCGCCGTGGCCCTCCCCGACAGCATCACCTTCATCACCGGAAACGCCGGCAAAATCGCCGAACTGCGCGAACTTCTTGACCCCCTAGGCGTCGCCGTGGTCCCGGACGACCGAGGCTACCCCGAAATCCAGCACGACGAACTTAGCGGCGTGACGGAAGCAGGCGCTGGCTATCTTCTAGCCACGGGCCTCAAACCACCCTTCCTGCTCGAAGATTCCGGCCTCTTCATCTCCGCGCTCAAAGGCTTCCCCGGCGTCTACAGCCGCCACGCCCTCGACACCATCGGAACCGAAGGAATTCTCCACCTCCTGCGAGACGTGGAACTTGAATCACGCAGCGCCGCATTCCGCACCGACCTCTGCTATGTAGACGAAGAAGGAACCCCACACCACTTTGAGGGCACCTGCAAAGGACGCATCGCCGAGCACGCCGCCGGCGACGGAGGATTCGGGTTCGACCCCATCTTCCAAAGCCCCGGCGAGAACCGTACTTTCGCCCAACTCACCCGAGAAGAGAAGAACGCCAGAAGCCATCGGGGACAGGCGACCCGCGCCTTTACCAAATGGCTGGTGCAATGAAAGTTGCTCCTCGCACCTGATTCGTTCGGCCGACTTTTGCCCATGGAACTTCCCTAAATTAAGGGTATTTATCCCATATTTAGGGGGGTTTGTCGATGTGAAAAACTTGCCTGCTTAGGAGCCATGGCGCTGATGAGGCAAAACCGCAATCCAAATGCTACAAAAATGACAATTATTTTCTGTAAATAGCTCTAAAATTGCCAAGGGGCTTGGCCCATGCGCAGGTCATTTCAATCAATTAACTTCAATTGGCCCAATATCATCCCCTGGGAAATAACGTGAAGCTAAATTATAAATGGGAGCCCACGTTCTTTGTCGTGATCAGATTATCTGATTACGTTGGTGTTCCCAGTGTCCATAGTTGCCTGGTTGGAAATGTATCCCGTGCGGGAGACGAAATCAATACCGAGGCAGTGCGTTGCATACGACTCATGCTCAGCTATTTGGTTGAGATTCGATTCCAGTAGAGTGCAAAGTTCGCAGGGGCCACCGACCAAGGAAACCACCCAAGGTGACACCCATGAACCCTCGAAACCCCAATTATGGCTCCACGCCCCTCGTCGGGATGCTACTCCTACTCTCGATCGGCATCGCACCCAGCATCACTGCTGATCCAATTTCGGACATGCAGCCGCTCGTGCCCGACATGACGCCGCTGGAGACGACCGAGAGCCATGATACGACACCACCGGTGATTACGGGCATTAGCTCGAGTTCACATCCGTCGGAGAACCTCTGGTACTACAGCAATGTGTTTTACGGATCCATCTCCGCAACCGATGTCGGTACGGGCGTTCGAGGATACTCCTACAAAGTTGTAGCCTCTGAAAGTACAGATGTACCAGCTTGTTACTATCAATCATACAGCAACAATGTTGTTTGGAGCAATATTAACTATGGAGTAAATGAAATTAGAGCCATGGCAAGAGATGGCGGATACAACTGTAGCGACATTTTCACGCGAACCATTAACGTTGACAACATAGACCCAGTCATCACCCGCACCATTCCCGGAGAGGGAGCAGTGATATCCGGATCGGATCGCCAAATTACTGTTGAATACAATGACCGCGACTTGAACCAGGATCGAGAAGAAGAAAACACACAAGTGAATCGAGCAAAAGTGTTTCTAACCATCGATGGCGTGGATCGAACGACCCAATCCATCATCACAAAAAATCAACTCATCTATACAAGCCCCCTTGGATTTACCGTCGGCGACCACACCATCAAAATTCAAATTCAAGATACTGCCGTCGGATCTAACATCGTCACGAAAACCTGGACATTCCGGGTGAGCCCTGGTGCCGCCATCGATGGCGACGGCGATGCCATACCCGATGCCTTGGAGGAGGAAATTTGCCGGCGCGAATCGAAGGGAACCCCCAGAGATGGCACCTGCAGCGAATCAGAAGATGGATCCAACTACCACCCTCCCGCCGACCCCATCGAAATCGTCGGAGAGGGCCTCTCTGAAATTGTGAATCCCTTCCGAAATGGACTGGGAGTTACAGGCCGCATTCAAATTGGCCCACATTTTAATTGAGGTGGTATGGTATGAAAATAATAATACCATGTGCAGCGCTTGTTTTGGCGCAATTCTCCCCCCTGGCTTCAGCCACGCACGATGGCGATCTGTTTGAGGACGAAATCGAAAGGACTGCGTGCGGCCAGGCCGATTTTGCATTCGTCATCTCCAACCTATTCGGCCTGGGCGGAACCTGCAACGAAGAGCATGACTACAGGCTCGAAGCCTTGGAGCTGGGAACCGAATGCGGCCCCTCCAGATGCACCACGGTTCTGTACGAACGTACCCTCCAATTCCAAGGCTACGGCACGCAACCGATGCCCATTCCAGACGACAACGTCGAGCCACAGGGACCCATCCCTATTCCATTCCTGAATCCCGACACCGCAACATACGAGACATCCTACAACAACGACGGCGCCTACTGCATCACCATACGAATCTACGAGCTGCAAGAGGAGCACCAGAGTTGCGACCCGTACGTTTCCAACTTCTACCGCCCCACTGAACATGAGGAAACGCCCGTGATGCCCTACGAGGACCTGGGATACACGCCCGGCGTGGAGGAAGGAGAGTATGGCACAATCGAAGGCACAACGACGGACCACGCCCGGATTGAACTCCGAGTTAGCGCGCAATGGGACACATCGCGTATGAGTCCTGGCCCCTCCGTTGATTTTGTCCAAATATGGAGCCCATGGGATCCACTCGATGCAAGTGATACGCTTTGGGGCGCCACGAGCACCTCCACATCCTACATAGAAATCAGCTGGGAAGTCTACGACCTTGATGGAGACCTCGCGCATCAGCACGATCAACGCATTCCACTCGTGGCGCAACTCTTGGGGGGTCTGTATGCAAGCGCCTGAAGATCGAAACCGCTTGCCGCAAGAGGTAGACCAGACTGAATTCGTGCCACCGCCCTCTCGTAGCAGCAAAAATCGGGCGTCTCAAGCCAGTTTGTTCCGCCTCCCAGCGCCCCCACACTTCAACCGCCCCCACGGTTCGCATTTTACTGGTTCCAACCCACCCACCAACCCCATGTCCCGAATCCTGTCCGTCGCCGCCATCATCGTCCTCCTCACTGGAGTCCAGCTGTCCCCCGCCGAGGCCGTCAGCCTCCCGGTGCCCACGCTTGAAACCGCCTCCTGCGAGGTGCCTCGCTCCGGCCAATGGGTGCTAGCGTGGGGCGATTCGGTCGTATGCAGGGACGTGACCCTGGTTGCAAAGAACGTGACCATCTACCCAGGCGCGAAACTCTTACTCGAACGATCCGAGTTGATAATCGATGCCGGCATCGACAGCGACGGCGGAGTCAACCATTGGGAGAACGCCATTCGTTTGTCCGGGATTTACCCAGTCGGGGCAGGCATGGCAGGGCCATTCTTGGAGGTCTACGACAGCATCATTCGAGCCAAGGACCCCCAGCTACGACCGGGAGGCATCATCCAAGGCGAAAGCTCCACCATCATCATGCATCGATCCGAAGTGCGAGACTTCCGCACCGTGGTCGTGGCCGCGTACAGCGTCGAAAAATTGGAAATCAAGGACTCAAAGCTCCACGCCACCCAGGAGGCCATTTCGTCCCACTACAGCCGCAACGTCTGGCTGGAAAACAATTTGTTCTACGGCCCAGGAGACGGCGTACTGATCCACGGCCAGTCAGGGACCATACGAGGCAACACTTTTGTCGGCTGCAACGCCGCCATTTACCTTCGTAACGAGGATGCAGGAATCGATGATTTCTCCCAAAACACCATCTCAAATTGCGGTGCCGGGCTTTCATCCAATGTCTGCACATACCAGAGCATCCACGACAACGACATCTATCGAAACCTGAACAAACACGGCAACCCACGAAGCGGCACTTCAGAGAATGCTCTCTGTGGGGATCAAAGCATGAACTGGTGGGGTCAGGAGCATCCTGACCCGAAGCGGATTGTTCGACCCACAAACATCTACCCGACCCGAGCCGAACCCGTGCACCCTGAGCGGCTACCGGATGCCCGCATCCATGTCGCCGACACGGACGTACGTCGCAACCGCATGATTCTGCTCAGTGCCGAAGACAGCAGACCCAGCGAAACTTGGGGCGCAACCCTGGAGAAATTCGAATGGGACTTCGGCGACGGCAAAACACAGACCGGCGCCAAAACACTCCATCGATTCCACCAGCGAGGCCACTACGAGGTCCAACTGCGCGTCACCGACGAATTGGGATTGAGTCGGACCACAACGACCACCATCCACGTTTGGTAAACGGACGCTGCGCCGCATTCCGCACCGACCACCCTCCCCCTCTTCCACACCCTCACTCCCTTTGTGCTGCCTCCAAGCCATCGCAGGCCGCAGAACGCGCTAGCGTCGCGATTCCCTCCAAATCCGGGTTCCTTCGCCACGTTTTGGCCCCCGCACGCAAGGGTACTTTCACCAATCTAGCCCACAAATTGAAGCCTCTGACAGCCCTCTCCGACCGGCTTCGAAGGCATTCACGGCATGGCTCACGAACCAGTAGGCCCATAAATGACGCCAAGCATCGAAGCTCGATAGTGATGGGTAGGTCTCCAGTGAAGCGCGTATTGGGTACGTTGCTCTTCGTCGTCGCTCTCATCGGGGTCGCAGCGTTCAGCTTCCTGCTGTTTGCCGAGTCGGAGGGCCTCAGCGTCCCCGGCACCGATCAAATCCCCGAAATCGCCGCCGTCGTAGCGATTTTCCTCGGCGTCGTCATCCTACTGCTCATCCTGCTCCTAGTGGTTCGCCGCCTTGACGACCGAGAAAAGGAAGCCGAAGACGCAGAAGCGTTCTTCATTCCCGACGCCGACCGTGAAGAACAGGCCGAGGACAACGCCGCCGCCTTCGACGAAGCGTTCGGCGCCCCCACCGTCGTCCCGACACCCGCCGCCGAACCCAGCCTGCCCGACGTGGTCGTGTACGACCTCTTCCGTCTGCCCGTCGCCCGCCGCGCCTGGGCCCACGATGGAGGCCGCCACAACTTCTACTTCCCCCGCAGCGTCGAAGGCGGGGTCTACGTCAACGACTACGTAGAATTCGCCCCCGGCCAGAGCCTCAAGCTGCGCACCCTGCTTGCCGGCCCCCGCGACATCCCCCTCACCGACGACGAACCCTACGTCGTCCCCGCCAGCGACAGCACCGGCCCCGCACCCGTGGAAGAACTGACCAGCCCCGGCGACGACTTCATGCGGGAACTCGAATCTCGCTACACGAGCCTCAAAGACAAGGACACCGGCGACTACGAAGGCTACGAGAGCCTCAATGGTCACGAGGAAGCCGCCGCGCCGGCCCCCATCGAACCCGTCCTCACCGAAGCCGAAGAAACCGTCGAACCCACCGCCGAAGTGTTCTACGACTTTGGCGGCGATATCCACGACGTCATCGACGTGGAAGGCATCGGCCCTGTTTACGCGCAGCGCCTCCAGCAAGCCGGCATCCACAGCACCGCCCGTTTGTGCTACGCTGACCCCGACGAAATCGCAGCGGCCATCGACGCGCCCGCAAAGACCGTGCGCTCCTGGCAAAACATGGCCCAACTCATGAAGGTCACCGGCATCGGCCCCCAGTACGCCGAAGTGCTCGCCCGCGCAGGCATCGACGGCATCGACGAACTGAAACGCCGCAGCCCCAGCCGCATCGCGGAACAAATCAACGAGTACGTGGACAGCCTCGAAACCAATGTCCTCGGCACCCGCATCACCGAGCGCCGCGTCACCGGCTGGCAAGAAGCCGCCAAGACCATGCGCCGCGTGCGCCAGAAAGTCCCCGCACAGTAGGCAATCCCGGCCGCTTCTTGGCACGGTAGGGTTCAACCACGCACCCACCGTTCGACGCCCATGACCGGACTGGTCGCCATCACGGGCTCGCACGGATTGGTGGGCCGACGACTGCTCGATTCCTTCGCCGCCGACGGCATCCAGCCCCTCCGCTTGGTTCGAAGCACAGCCACGACGCCCGGCAGCATCCACTGGGACCCCAAAACGGGCGCAGACCCCGTCGCACTCCAAGGCACCCACGCCGTCGTGCACCTTGCAGGAGAGCCGCTCATGGGCCGCTGGACCACGCGCAAAAAGGAAGCCATCCTCCAAAGCCGCGTCGAAGGCACCCGCAACCTCTGCGAAACGCTCGCCGACATGGAACACCCGCCCGAAGTGCTCGTCAGCGGCAGCGCCGTGGGCTACTACGGCGACCGAGGCGAAGAACCACTCACGGAGAACAGCAGCCCCGGCAGCGGCTACCTTGCCGACGTCTGCGCCAAGTGGGAAGAAGCCACCGCACCCGCAAGGCTTGCCGGCATTCGCGTCGTCCACTTGCGCACCAGCATCGTCCTCGACGCCGCCGGCGGGGCGCTTGGCCAAATGCTGCCGTTCTTTCGCGCCGGAATCGGCGGGCGACTCGGCAACGGCCAACAATGGATGCCCTGGATCAGCGGCGACGACATGGCGCGCGTCATCCGCCACGCCATCAACAGCAAAATCGAAGGCCCCATCAACGCCGTGGCCCACAGCGATCGCAACGCCGACTTCACCAAGGCCCTCGGCGCCGCCCTTCACAGGCCCACGATCTTCCCGCTGCCCGCGTTTGCCGCCCGCCTCGTGTTCGGGGAACTTGCCGACGCGCTACTTCTAAGCGGCCAACACGTCCAAGCGGCTCGACTCGAAGCGGACGGATTCCAATTCCAACACCAAAAACTGGCAGATGCGCTCCCGGATGTGCTGCAACCAACACCCAAAAGCTCGGCATAACCCTGATATACGGACCTCCTGTCGGCGGCCACAGACAGGGACCGCTCCGGCGTCCCCTGTTCGGAATTTCCCATGTCCCGAAAAGGCTCCATGAAACCCGTCCGCGACGCTGCCCCCGAATGGGTCAACATGCTTCCCCGCGAGGTCGAAGCAAAGGTCGTCGAGATGGCCAAGGAAGGCATCCAACCCGCCGTCATCGGTCTGCGCCTGCGCGACCAATTCGGCATCCCTTCCGTCCACGAGGTCACCGGCAAGCGCGTCGGCCAGATCCTCGCGGCCAACAAGCTCACCCCCAAAGTGCCCCAGGACCTCACCAACCTGATCCGCCGCTCCATCCAAGTGGCCGAGCACCTGCAAAACAACCGCGGCGACCTTCACAACCGCCGAGGCCTGGAAATGATCGAGGCCCGCATCCGCCGCCTCATCCGCTACCACAAAATCCGCGGTGACCTGGACGCTTCGTTCAAGTACACCCGTGGCGGCGCTCGGCTCCTGGTCGACTAAACCCAGCAGGGTTTTGGCGACTTGATCACGGTGCGCTTGCGCGCCGTTGGATGGTCGACTAAGCAAGTCGCTTCGTTTCCTCTTCCTTCCTTTCCCCTCCCCTTTCGTGCCCGACCCCTCGGGCTTTTGTGGCGGACCCTCCGTCGCCACTCCCGTGCCCCTTACAGCCGCAGCCAACCGCGCCGCGGCGATGGTTCGCTCTCTCCCGATTGGCTCTCGTTGGTTCCTCGCGTGCGACGTGGACGCGGACGGGGTTTGTGCCGCTGCGGTGGCCGCCCTTGCCCTCCAGCGTGCCGGGTACAGGTTTCAAGCTCGCGCCAGCCGCGAGAAGACCCGAGAAGCGTACGCGGCGCTGCGGGAGGTGGAGTGTGATGGCTACATCGTCCTGGACAAGGGCACGAGCCACCTCGACGCCTTGCAGAAGGTCTCCACCATCACGGGCCGCCCCGTAATTGTACTCGATCATCACAACTTGCCGGAGCCGATGCCGAAATTGGAGCGCGTGGTGCTGGTGAATCCTCGCGCCGAGGGCATGGACGGCAGCCGGGACGCTTCGGCGGCCACGGTTTCGGCCGCGTTTGCCCTGGCGCTTGGTGGAGACGGCAATCTGGACCTGGGCCCCGTCGGTCTAGCCGGCGCCATCGGCGATTGGCAGCATGAAGGCGGTTGGCAGGGCTGGAACAAGGACCTCCTGGACCGTTGCAGAGACGCGGGCCATGTTACGGAGGATGTTGTTCCGGCGTTCGTTGGCATTGACTTGGCGGAGGCTTTGGGTCGAAAGCGCCCCGAGTGGAGCCGGTTCCATGGCGACCGGGAGCACGCGGCGGGTCTCCTGACTGGGCTTGGAATTGATCCAAGTGTCGAAGCGGAGGAATTGACTGCGGATCAGAAGACGGCGTTGCTGGATGCGCTCGTTTTGGACACGCTCGCGGCGGGCCATGAGCCGCATGCGGCGGGCCTGGTTTGGCCCGTGGACGTGGACGCTCGACTTGGAATCGGATTGCGGCACTTGTTTCGGGTCGTGGACGCCTGCGGCCGGCGCGGAGACGCGGCCACGGGCCTTGCGTTCCTATTCGGGTCTTCGTCGGCTCGTGCGGGCGCGATGAAGCAATTTCATTCCTACAAATCGGACTTGGTGGCGGCCATCGAGCAGCTTCGGGCCGGGGGCGCGGACGTTCGGCGGGCCTTGCAATGGGTTTGGACCAAGAAACCGGAATTGACCGGGATGGTGGGCGGCTTGGGGATGACGCACTTTGTCCAGGACCGCACGCGACCCATGTTGATCACAGCCAAGCGAGGCAACGGCGAGGTGCAGGTGAGCACCCGCGGCACGCACGAGCAAGTGGAAGCCGGGCTGAATCTGGGCCACGCAGTCGCCATTGCCGCGTCGAAGGTGGGCCGTGAAGGCGGCGGGCACCCCATCGCTGCCGGCACCGTGGTGTTGGAAAGCGAAATGGAGCCGTTCGTGGCGGCTCTCGACGATGCGTTGATGCAGCAAGGATTCTTGGAGGCCTCGTGAACACCGCGACCCTTCGCTTGGAGCTTGGCGCCGAGGCTGCTCGAACCGCCGCCGCAGCCCTGGAGCCAGACAACGACGGGCACTTGGAAGCAAGCGTGGATGGCGACGAATTGGTTTTGACGTGCGAGAGTGCGAAGGTGATGGGCGTGTTGCGCACCATCGACGACGCCCTTGGGTGCATTCGGGCGCTGGGTCACGAGTAGGAAGCGACCGAACCCCTGAAACGCCCCGCCTCGGTCGGCGACCTGCCATGCTGGACATCAGGCTCCTGCGCGAGTCCCCGGAGATTGTCAAGGCCGACCTTCGCAAGCGCAAGCGCGACGGATCCATCGTGGACGACTTGCTGGCGCACGACGAAACGTGGCGCAATGGCCAGAAGCGGCTCAATGATTTGCGCGCCGAGCGCAACGCCGCTGCCAAGTCCATTTCCGAGACCAAGAAGGCGGGCGGCGACATGGCGGGCGCCGTAGCGGCCATGAAGGCGGTCGCGGACAGTATCAAGGCGCTGGAAGACGATGTGGAGGCGGCAGAATCCGAGCGCGACCGCATCCTTCGATCGCTTCCCAACCTCATGCACGAATCCGTGCCCGTGGGCAAGGACGACACCGAGAACGAGCCCGTGCGCACCTGGGGCGGCACGCCCACGCACGATTTTGCGGCTGTCAGCCACGTGGATCTTCTCGATTCTTTGGACCTTGCCGACCTCGAACGCGCTGCCCGCGCAGCAGGGAGCCGATTCTACTACGGCAAAGGCGACCTCGTGATGCTGGGCCGTGCCTTGGAATTCTTTGCATTAACCCGGCTCTCGGCAAAGGGCTACCTGCCCGTGGAGCCGCCGTACATGCTGCGCCGGGAAGCGATCGAGGGCGCCGTGGACCTCTCGGATTTCGAGGACGTGATTTACAAGGTCGAAGCGGGCGCCGGGGCGACGAAGGAGGACGCGCCGGAGCTGTTTTTGATTGCCACTTCAGAGCACCCGCTGGCAGCACTCCACATGGGCGAGATTCTTGAGGACGCGAATTTGCCTCTGAAGTATGCCGGTGTTTCGCCGTGTTTCCGCAAGGAAGCCGGAGCGCACGGCAAGGACCAGAAGGGCATTTTCCGCGTCCATCAGTTCTCCAAAGTCGAGCAATTTGTGTACGCCACCGCCGAGCAGTCGTGGGCGCTGCATGAGGAGCTGATTGCCAACGCCGAATCGTTGTACCAGGAACTGGAAATTCCGTACCGCGTCGTCAACATCTGCACCGGCGACCTCGGGACGGTTGCGGCTAAGAAGTACGACATTGAAGCCTGGATGCCCGTGCAGGGCGCCTACCGTGAGGTCGTCAGTTGCTCCAATTGCACGGACTACCAAGCGCGCCGCTACAACACGCGCCACCGCGCCAAGCCATCGGACCCGACGCAATTTGTCCACACGCTCAACTCCACCGCCATCGCCGTGCAGCGCACTCTCGTGGCGATCCTTGAAAACCACCAGAACGCCGACGGAAGCGTCACCATCCCCGTGCCGCTGCGCCCCTACCTGGGCGGCCGTGAACGAATCGAGGCCCGATCCTGATGTTCAAGCGCAAACCGAAGCCCCGAGACCCAGCCAACGACATTGCCAGCCGAGCCCTTGGCAAAGTGCAAGCCGAGAGCCGGGCCCGTGAGGAAGCCAATGCTCGTTTCGAAATTGGCCAAATGGCTGAAGGGTCGGGAGATGAGCCTGCGGCGATTCCAGAGTACCTGGCAAGTGTCGCCGCTTGGGAAGAATACCACCGCGTCACGGGCCACGAAGTGCCGCCGGAGCCCTATGCTCGGCTCGGGGTGTTGCTGCGCCGCGCTAAGGACATCGACGCGGAAATTGAGGTGCTCGAAGGGTACATGGCGCACGCGGGACGCGAGCCGGATGCGCGGTTGCAAGAGCGATTGCGCCGAGCCTACGAAATTGGCGGGCGTGAACCGCCAGAAATCTAGCCTTCTTGGGGACACCGGCCGCGGCTGGGCGCCTGCGTTTTCTGTTGCATTTTGTCAGGAGGCGAAGCCAGGCCTTGCTCGCCGTCGATTTGTATTTCCGCACCAAATGGTTCGGTATTGGCAAAAATTCCGGCGGAATAAGGGTTTATCGGCCTAAATTAGTCTCATTAATAGGGATACGCCCCGAAGATATTTTCTATTTGCGATATAAAATGATGAATTGGTTCTTATTGCCAGTGCCTTTTGGCATCTCGTCCGTACAAGGACCAGGTGAACCCCATGAAAACGACACTCATCATCGGCCTACTTTTGGCCGTAACCGCATTCCCCGGCACCGTTGCCGACGACGATCCGCAAGCCCTCATCGAAAGCAATCTCGACTGGCTCATCGACCAAATGGGCGACTCATACATTCCTGAAGCACGCGCCGACACGAGCCTTGGCCCCATGTCGCTCGAGGACGCTCTGCGCACCGCCGCCGAATTCTACGCGATTCGCAACATCGACCTCGTGGAGATCCAAGTCCCGGCTGCCGCAGGAATGAGTGATTTCCCCCTCACCGGCTATGGCGTCATTCTCGAAGTGGGCGCCGGCGGCGGCAGGCTACCCGGCAAGTGCTCGACGCACACGAGCCAACTCAACGTCATCGGCGGCTCGGTTCCCCCTGCTACGGTGTTCAGCCGCAACGGCTACGCCAGCAGCCGCATGAGTACGTTCACGCAACTGGATCTTGCCATCGGCACCGACCCGACCCTGCTGACGCTTGACGTGGCCACGAACTACAACGCCGACATCTTCTGGGGCCCGAACTACGAAATGTTCTGCTTCGACTTCCAGTTCTGCTTCTTTGGCATCTGCGTCTGGGCTGCCGGACTCGCGGGTGCCTTCGAAGGTGTTGCCGCTTACGATACGCTCGGGTTGCTCTAGCGCCTTCGCGCCGTTCCTTTCCCGCTCTTTCCCTTTCCCTTCGCCGGCCCGGTGGCTCGCTTGCGTCGAACTGGATTCATGACAAGCCAAGCAACGTAAGCAACCACCGCGAGAACCGCAAGCGCGTTCCAAATCAACTTGGACCACTGAAACACCACCGCGACCACGGCCAGAGCATGGCTGGAATCCGGAAATTGCCCAAGCAAAGCCAGGAAAGCAAGGTTTTCGCTCCAGTCGGATACGAGCGCCAAAGCCGGCGTCGCCAGAGTCCATTCGGGCAATCGGCGCCAGCGGCGAGAAATCAAGGCAAGCAGTCCCGTCATCCACATCGCTTGCAGCAACGGATAGACAAGGTCCACGAGCAAAAACCGCTGGTACACGGCGCGCCCGTCGTCGCCCAGTGCTTCGAGGGAATCCAAGTGGTCCGATGCCGAGTCCCCGAACCGCTCGTCGAGAATGCCCCCCTGCTCCTGCATCTGACCATACGGACCGACGGTGAAGAACCAGACATTGAACACCATCGCCAGCAAAAACGCTGCGAGCACCAAGCGCCCCGTCGTGATGCGTTGCAGTCGCCGAACCCACTCCACGACCCAGCAGCCAAGCACCCGGGGAAGACTGTTTCATTCCGCCGCAGCCCAGAATCAAACGCTCCCATTCGGCTCAGGGCGCCCCGTTTCTCCTGGAACATGGTCGCATCATCCAACCGTTCCACCGAAAAGGGCATATATCCAGAAGTCGGGGTCAATCCATCATGCGACTGAGTGTCTACGTTTTGGCCCTCATCCTTCTTGCCGCTCCCGTGGCCGCCCAGGCGGACGCAAACGAGACGCTGGAAGACGTGGGTCAGGCGGCCGACGAGCACACAGACGGAATCCTCGACCTCGTGGGCGACGCCGCTCAGAGTGTCGGCGACGTTGCACAAGCCACGGGAGAAGGCATCAGCGACGCAGCCAGTTCCGTCGGCGGCGCTCTCTTGGCCACTGTGCAATTTCTCGCATCCTCTGCGCTTGCAGGCATCCAGGGACTCGCCCACGCTGGCGCCGGCATCAGCACCGCTCTCGTGACAGCCCTCGTGGGCCTCGGCATCGCAGCCGGCTGGCTCGGAGGCGCTCTCACTGCAGCCTTTGCATGGTTCGGCAGCGGCATCGGCAACCTATCGGTCGCCGGCTTCAACGGCATCGGGTTCGCCTTCGGAGCCTACTTCGACCTCGTGGGCAGCCTTCGCCCCGAAGCCATGTCCACCGTCGCCTTTGCCACCGTCACCAGCGCCGGAGCCGCCGGAAGTGCTGGAGCTGGCGGCTGGGCTGGATTCCAAGCACTGCGCAAATGGGGCCTATTGGCTAGCGGCGCAGGAGCCGCCGGAGTGGGCGGATTCACCCGCATCAGCAACGACGATTTGCTCGAGCACCCCATGCGCGCCCAGATTTTCGGCGTCATCCAGCAACACCCCGGCATCCACGCAAGCCACCTAGCCCGTGAAATGGACGTGGGCTGGGGCACCATCACGCACCACTTGGACAAACTCCAGAAGGCCCGCATCGTCACGACCCGGAAGGTCAACAACCAGAAGTGCTTCTTCGAAATGGGCGGCAACATCAGCCGCCAGGACATGGAGATCGCCAGTGCCCTCAAGGGCGACACCGCGAGCAACATCGCTTCGTTCGTGCAGGTCAACCCCATGACCAGCCAGAAAAACCTCGCCGAAGCCCTCGGAATCAGCCCCGCGCTGGCAAGTTTCCACGTCAAGAAACTCGCCAACTTGGGTGTGCTGGAGAAGGTGCGCCATGGCAAGGAGACCCTGCTGACCACAAGCGACGGCCTGCGCCGCGTCATGATGAGCGGAGACCCCGTCATCGCGCAGCAGTTGCAGGATTCGGGGTTCGAGTTCAGCTCCTGAACCAGAGCGAAGGCAGCAGCCGCTCGAACGGGGCCATCGAGTCGGCCCGACACCGCCAGCAAGACTGAATCAGTGCGACGGATCAGGTGCCATGCGCGTCGACTTGACCCTGCTGCTTTCGTGCCTCCTCGTTGCCGGCCCCGCAACGGCGCTTCCCGTGGTTTCCATGGAATCGCCGGAGCCCTCGTGCCAACTGATCAAGGACTCGTCCCGCCCGCCCTACGTCACGGTCCACCCAGAGTGCGTCTTCGATTTTGAGTGCGCCATCATCACGGTGCGCCTACAGCCGCTGGGCGTAACGATTGATCCGTCCTGCCTGACGACTTGACGCTTCGACGTTGCCAGAACGGTTCGTCCGGCCACCTCCGTTCGGCCGCGTAGACGAGCGTTCGATTCTGAACATAAGCCGCATCGAGTCGTTCCAACTCCTCTTCGTACCGTAGCCGCGCCTCGTCGCTTCCCGCCAGCGCATCAGCCACCGCGTCGCCTGCGCGTTCTCCGGTGTGCAAGGCATGCAGGATTCCTTGGCTGCTGATTGGATCCAGGGCTGCTGCGGCGTCGCCGACCGCCATCCAGCCTGGGCCGGAGAATCGTTGCAGGCGGGTGCTCTCGGCGCGGTGCAAGCCAGGCCCCGTGGCTTGCTGGCAGTCAAAAAGTGGGTGGATGTGTCGCGTCTTGCCAAGCCATTCGCGCAGTTTTTCGCGATCAAGCGCAAGTCCAGCCATGGCGCTGCTGGCGTCTGTGACGAGGAGCACGGCTCGGTCGCCGCCGGGGGTAAGCGTCGTGTACCACCAGCCAAGGGGGCATGATTCGGTGCAGAGTCGTCGATCGGTATCGCCGGGGCGGGCTGGAGCCCTCAGCGAAAACGCCACCAATTCGTCGCGGCGCTGCACGGGCTCGCCGATCATTCGCGCAATCACCCGAGCGCGACCGGAGGCATCCACCATCCAAGAAGCGGTGCATTCGTCGCCGTCGATGTCCAATTGCCAGCCGTCGCCGACTCGTTGCAAGGATCGAATGCGGCGGCCTTCCAGCACTTGCACGCCGGCAGCTTGTGCCACCTTGCGCAGTTGCGCATCGAATGCATTGCGGTCGAGGATCCAGCCGTGGCCATCGGGGTCCAGCAAGTGATCGCGTTCGACGAGGTCCGTGCCTCCCCACGCAGATCGGGTGCCGTAGTTGGGAACATGGCCGTGTTCAGCCAAGCTCTCAGGTTCGATGCCGAGGCGCCGCAAGTAGCGGTTGGCAACGGGGGGCAGGCTCTCGCCGACCTTGGCCCGAGAACCGCCCACCGGGTCCAGGAGGAGTACCTGCAAGCCTCGGCGGGCCGCCGTGATGGCGGTGGCCGTACCCGATGGGCCGCCCCCGAGCACCACGAGGTCCGCAACGTTCATGCTTTGGCGGCCTTGGATTGGGGCGGACGAGCAGGAGCATCTTCTGGGCTTGCAACAGGGACCGGTGCAGTCGTTCTGGGTGCTGCCTCGGCGACGCGGGCTTGTCGGTCGTGGAGGATGTTGACCGCGTGGCCTGCCATGCGGACGGCGTGGACGGGCAGTGGTGTGGTTCGAGGGCGGCTCTCGACGAGGAATTCGGAGGGGAAGGACGCGCCGAATGCTACTTTGTGGCGCTCCAGGATGCCGAGTTCTCCAAACATGGTCACCATGTTGTTGATGTGGGTCTGATAGTGGCCGCCGCTGGAGGGCCCTAGGATGCGGCTCCAATCGGCGCGATCCAAGAAGAGTGCTTCCAGGCGCTTGCGGTCGCGGGGGGTTGCTTGCATCTCCTGGAAGGTTTCCTGGGTCAGCACTTGGTTGGGCACGCGGGCGGGCCAGAACGTGGGCAGGAATTCGTCGTACGAGGCGTCGTAGCCGGCGTTGCAACTGGAGGTGTCGGTTTGCCAGGGTACGGCCATCCATTTGCTAAGGTCTCCTGCGCGACTGCCGTCCAGGCAACTGCCGGGGCCAAAAACGGGTGTTGGTTGCAGCGTGGCGGGCGGCAGAGGGGCCGGTCCGGTGGCTTCCTTGATGCGCATGCCCGCCCGGTAGAGAACCGGTTGCCGCATGGGCCAGGTCAGTTCGCAGCCGGGGTGGAAGGCGCCTCCCAGGCAGGCTTGGAGCTGTGCTTGGTCCATGGAGGCGGGACGTCGCTGGAGTGGCACTTCGCTGAGTTGCGTGGCGCGGCGGGGACGGCCTTTTTGGAAGGTCCCCGCGGCCCAGAGGCGCAGCCGATCGTATTGCAGGTGTGTGAGTGCAAGCCACTGGCGCGTGTCCTGGGGCGTCAGGTCCATGCCGTCGCCGTAGATGGGCGGCAGGGCTTGGCTCGACATGGTGGTGTAATCGGGGTCTCGAAACAGATGGAACACTTGGGTGCGCAGTTCTTTCCACTCAGGCGAGGGGTTGGCAAGGCGGCGCAGCATGCGGGGCGCCAGGAAGTCCATGAGTCCGCCTTTGCCAAATTGCACAAGGAAGCCTTTGTTGGCCCATTGCGTTGTCGCCATGCGCTCAAAGATTGGGTAGATGTGGTCGTAGAACACAACGGGCTCGGTGGGGGGCGTGCCGGGGGCGTGCTTGACGTTCTCCCAGACATCGAACATGGTGACGGGGTCGTTGAGGCCGGGGCCGTAGTCGGGCGGAGCGACCGCGACCCAGGCGCCGTCGACGGGGACCTCGCGGCCTGAGCCATTCATTCGAACCGTGGCGTATACGGGGCCGTCGCTCGTGTCATCGTGCCAGCCAGGATTGTTGCCAAAACTCACGGCGGGGCGGCCGTCGTTGGAGGCAGAGACACCTAGGCCTCCGAAAAACAGCAAGCGCCCATCCGGGTCGGTTTGAAGTTCCCCAAGGTAGACGGACTTGTCAAAGAAACGGCCCGTGTCGAACTTGGGGGCCTTGTCGCCGGCCACACTTGGACCCGAGACGCTGCGGGGCCCGGGCACAATCTCCAGTTTGCTCCGGTCGGCTCCCTGGATGGTGTCGTTGCGCAGCCCCACAGGTTGGGCCTCTGGAATGTCCATGGCGGTGGCGAACTTGTACCAACTGGATTTTTTGTTGGCAACTTCAACGGTCCACGCGATCTGAGCGTCGTCGAGCGTCAATTCCTGCACGACTCGGCCGCGAGCATCGTAGCCATAGACCCGGAACCGAACCGCTTGGCGCTTGATGCGGCCTTGCGCGTCCTTGTACCCTCCCGGGGGCGCCTCGACGGCATCCGGCACTTCGGGCCCTAGAAAATATTCATCCGGGCTGTTGCCGATGCGAGCAATACCGATGGCCGGGTGGATGGCGGCACGAACGATTCGAGACGTTTTCTTGGATTCCGGCGCGGCGCCATCTAGGGTCATAAGCGAGACTCCAACTTGGTACAGCGACAGGCGATTATAACCGAGCTTGACGATGAACGGCCAAC
Source organism: Thermoplasmatota archaeon (assembly GCA_041601615.1). Taxonomy (GTDB): domain Archaea; phylum Thermoplasmatota; class E2; order JACPAO01; family JAHFTW01; genus JANQNI01. The sequence continues at coordinate 32,808 of JBFIHX010000008.1, forward strand.
GTACGCACAAACCAAGTGCTTCAGGCCAATCCTGAAACACTGTCCCGCCTCGGCGCCCCCGTGGCATTGGCCGTCCTGCTCTCCGGCGACCCCACCAGCATTCCCCGCGCCGAGGCCGAGGCCTTGCTGCGACCCGAGCGCTGGATCGGCGACCGCGTCGTGCTCTGTGCTGACGACGACGGGCCCGCCGCCGCCCGACTTGCCTACGGCCGCATATACGGGTCCTTCTGGGCCGACGCCGAGGACACTCCGGAAGGCCACGCAGCGCTTGCGCAAGTGGTACGAGACCTTGCCCCCGGCGCCAGCACCGCCGCCGTACAAACCGTGCGCACAGGCGAGGACAAATCACCACACAAGCACGCCGTCGAGAGGCTGCTTGGCGGAGCACTCATGGACGCTGGCCACTCCATTGACCTTGACACACCCGTCTTCGTGGTGTTTGCTTGGTTCCACGCCGGTCGCGTCGTCGTGGGCAAGCTCGAAGGCAATATGGAGCATGATTTCGAGCACCGCACCGTGCAAAAACGCGCCCACTTCAGTCCCGTAAGCCTCCATCCGCGCCTCGCGCTTGCACTTGTGCACCTCACCCGTTGTGGCTCCGGCCAACGCATCCATGACCCCTTCTGCGGCACGGGCGGACTTGTCTTGGAAGCGGCATTGGATGGCTTCGACGCCTCCGGCTCCGACTTGGACGCCTGGATGGTAGCCGGCACCCTGGGAACGCTCGCCGATGAAGGCCCAGAACCCCTCGACGCGCCCGCATTCGTTGCCGACGTGGCCGACGTACCCAACTTGCTTGGGCCGGGGAGCGTGGACGGCATCGTCACAGACCTACCCTACGGAGGCGCAAGCACCACCAACAAAGAGGCGATCGCAAGCCTCTACGACCGCGCATTTGCCGCCTTCGCGCTCCTGTTGCCCGCGGGCCGCCGCGTGGTGTTCGGATGCCACGACGAAGCACTCGGTCGCCGCATCGAGGACGCCGGGTTCCGCGTCGAAGCCGTGCATGAACAGTTCGTCCACCGCAGCCTGACACGGCGGTTCTTCGTGGCTCTGCGAAGCGACCGTTAAAAGCGCCTAGGCGGTCGACAACAGAGTATGGGACTGGTCAGCACGCAAAACGGAGCTGCGGCGTAGTGGCCGCCGACATGACGGTGACATTTCTTGGCACCGGCGCCAGTTGGCCCACCGTGCAGCGCGGCCTTTCTAGCGTCGCCTTGAAGCGTGGCGGCGAAATCGTCTTGTTCGACTGCGGTGAAGGGACACAGCGCCAACTCCAGCTCTCGGACTTGTCGTATCAGCAAATCACGCAGATCTACCTCACGCACTACCACGGCGACCACTGCTTTGGCGTGCCTGGCCTCGTCAAGACCATGGCACTGAACGAACGCGACCGGCCGCTATGGATCTACGGCCCCCGAGGCCTGCAACGTATGGTGGACGCCTGGCAAAAAATGGGCGGATGGACGAAGCAATTTCCCATCCACGTCCAGGAGCTTGCCCCCGGCGACCGAATCGAACGCGACGGCTACACCATCGAAGTACACGAGGCCGATCACAGCATCCAAAACATCAGCTACGCGCTGCAAGAACCGATGCGCCCCGGCCGCTTCGACAAACCCGGCGCTCTGGCCATGGGCATCCCAGAGGGCCGCATGTTTGGCATGCTGCAACGAGGCCAGAGTGTGACCCTGGACGATGGCCGCAAAATCGATCCCTCCATGGTGCTCGGCCCCAGCCGCCCAGGACGGCGCGTGGTCTACAGCGGCGACACCCAACCCTGCCTTGGGCTCATGGAAGCAGCCCGCGACGCCGACTTGTTCATTTGCGAAGCCAGTTTCACATCCGACCTCGTTGATCGGGCCCGCGAAGTCAAACACATGTGCGCCGGAGAAGCGGCCGCGATCGCCCACAAGGCCGGCGCCCGTGGCCTCGCACTTACCCACATCAGTCCGCGCTACAAAGACGCCACTCCGGTGCTCGAAGAAGCCCAAGCGGTCTTCCCCTCGGCTGTCCTTGCCGAGGACTTGATGACATTGGAGGTGCCGTTTCGGTGAAGGGGCTCCTCGCTTTGCTGGCCGCTGCCAGTGCGAGCGAGGACGCCCCCGACGACGAATCGGCTGCCATGGAGGCCAAGAAACAGGCCCAATTGGAGCTGGCTCGCCAACGATTGCGCGAAGCAATGATGACGCGGGAACCGGCAACGCCCGTGCGACCCGAACCGGAAGCAGCGCCTACTGGACAAGGCGCTCCGGCTCGCGGCAAGGTCGGCCAGACCGTGGACAAATACTTCGGCACCAAACTGCCCCCCGTCTGCGCTCGGCTTGGCTGCTACTTGACCGACGATGGCAAGCGATTCTACTGCGTCAATCCGGGCTGCCAGAAGCACAAGAAACGAGCCACCAAGCACAGCCGCGTCAAGAAGGCCCGCGAAGTGCCCGGCGTGTACTTTCGCTGCCCCAAGTGCCAGAGTCGCAGCCTGGAAATCCTGCATGAGGCCAACGAGTATGCCTGCTTGGACTGCAAGCACCACTGGCCGCGTGCCCCGATCGAACCGCCGTCGGCCGACTAAGAGGACGGCACGGAACCCGGCGGTTCCTTGCGGCCGATGATTTCGCCCTCCGCCGTCTCCGGGCACAGCCACCATACAAGGTGCTCCGCGTCTGGCCATGGATCTGACTCCTCCAGTTCCACCACGATCGTGAGGTCGCCAAGCACATGGGGTGTCGGAGGGACCGCCACTTGACCCGCCAGCGCCGCCTGCTTGCCGATGCGAAAACGCAGGACGCGCTCGTGGGCGCCAGGCAGGACATTGCGGCGGAAGGCGTCGATGATGCGCAATTCCCACACGCGAGCACGCAAGGTGTCCAACTCCGACGCGGTGGCCGAAATGGAATCGTCATGCAACACCGGCTCTGCATCGGGCCAAAACATCACAAGCGCATCGGCGACCTTGTCCGGATCCTCCGTGGGCCGAACGGGCGTGGACAACTGGATGCGCACAGCCGCGCCAGTCCGGGCCTGCACAAAAGCAAATCACTCTCGTGAAAGGTCAGGAGAGCCGGCGGAGCGATTCACTTGGAGCCGAACATCAAGACGAGCCCCATGACGCCAAGCGACGGGGCAACGACGAGGTTCAATGGATAATCCAGGAAGTAAACACTCGCAGGCACCAGGGCAAGGGCGGGCACGGCGAGGACACGCAGGAACGTCTGCATGCGTCGTTCTTTGCGCATGCGGTTGCTGACGCGCCCGGACGCCTTGGTGCCCGGCTTGTAATGGCGAAACCGGTGCTTGCGCTTCCCGTACAATTTCTTGCGTTTTCGGGGCTTTTCGGGCTTGACCTTGACCGGCCTTGCCAGCTCAGAGTCTTCTGCCCAAAGGTTGCTGGTGTGCAACGTGGACCCGGGGGCCATGGGAGCGTATTGCCCTTGGGTCAAAAAGGCGCTTGTCACTTGTACGCAGGCCCAAAATCCCCAAAATCGAGCGGGTTTCGGGCCGATTTTCGCTGCATTGTGGCCACCGTTCCTCGGCCCAAGTCGCCAGCCATCCCAACCCGGTTACGCCGGACCCACAGGCACCGGCGGAATGGATCGAACGAGACGGGCGCCGTGCGGCTCGACGCGGCTGCGAAGGATGCGTCCGTGTCCCTCAAGCAACGCCTCAGCGCGGTCGAGATCTCCGGGTGCGCCTTGGACCCAGAGCGTCGTCCCGAGCATGCACTGTCCCCAGTAGACATCCTCGGGCAATTGCTGACCCAATGCGACCATGTGGTCGGGTCGAAGGCCGAGGGCGGTGCTGAACGTGGCCGCCTCGTGCAGAAGCTGCGTCCAAGCGGCTCCCCGCCCGGCTTCCAGCACGCGATCCACGGCGGCGTCTCCGTGTCGGCGGGTGCGTTCCTTCCAGGAGTGGTCTTGGATGATGCTCTTGGTGCTGATTTCGCCGCCCAGCACGCAAAATAGGAATTCGGTCGCTTCGGGAACGGCAATTTGCATGGCCCAGCCGTGCGGGGGGCAGCCGGGGCGGATGCGGAGTTCGGCACCGCCAAACCAGGAGCCGACGGCGTCGCCAAGCCCTGCTCCGAGTTCCACTTCGGCAGCATGGGTGGCGGCGAGCGCATCTTCGGGTTCGCGGTCCAAGAGGCGGGCCGCCGCAAGGCAAGTGGCAAGCGTGCCGGCGGCACTCATTCCGAAGCCTTGGCCCAGGGGAAGTTGGATGTGGATGTCCACGTCGAAGAAGTCCTCGGGTGCCAGAATTTCAAGGGCGCGGCGCGTCACGGGTGCGTCGTGTTCTTCGCCGTTGATGCGCACGTCGTTTTGACCGGTCTCGTAAGGCAGCACACTGGCGTAGGCTCCTTTTTGCAGGCACCATCCGCCGCCTCGGCTGCCGTTTTGCACGGGTTCGGCAAAGGCGTCGTGGACCGCAAAGAAGCCGGTGACATGGCCGGGGGCAAAGGCGCAGGCGCGGTTCATGGGGCGCTCCGTTCTTCAGCCACGCGGCGCGCGATCTCTGCGAGCACCGTTTCCTTGGGGCCTTCGTAGTGTTCTTGCAGGCCGTTGGCTCCGAGCAGCCATGCTTCTGTGTCGTGGGCGCCAAAGCTGCGGGCGGTGTTGGCGATGATGAATTGGGCGCCGTAGCGCTCCAGGCGTCCTCGGGCTCGATCCAGCAGGGCGTCGGCGTCGCTTTCGGCTTTGAAGGCCACGAGTGTTGCGCGGGGGAGGCGGGCGCGGATGGATTCGATGATTTTGCCAAGCGGCCGGAGTGTGAGGGTGAGGTCTTGTTCCGACGCGAGCTTGGTGGGGCTGGCTTCGGGGGCGTAGTCGTTGATGGCAGCGGGCATCCAGACTTGGTCGTAGGCGTCGTCCGTGGCGCCGTCGCCCAGGCTTTCGACGAGTCGCACCAAGTCCGCGTGGGTCGAATAGCGCAGGGTTCGTTCTTCCAAATCGGCGGTCACGGGGGCGGTGGCGTTGCCGTACCAGAGGCGGACGTGGGCGCCAAGCCTGCGCAGTTCGCGGGCAAGCACGAGGGCACTTTGGCCGCTGCTGCGGTTGGTGAGCACGCGCATGGGGTCCACGGGTTCAGCGGTGGCGCCACCGACCACGAGGGCGGATTTTCCGGCAAGTGGACCGTGTTGTTGGGCAAGCCGATGGATGACTGCTTCCACGATTGCCTCCACGGGCGCGAGTTTGGCTTTCTTTTCCTCGTGTAGCGGCTCGACCCAGGTGACTCCGAGTTCTTCGACGAGGGCGCGGGCGTGTCGGCCAACAATGGGGTGTTGGAGCATCGCTTCGTGCATCGCGGGGGCGACGACCACGGGAGTACGGGTGCCAAAGGCCACGGTGGCGCAGGTGGTGACGGGCGAGTCGTCGATGCCGAGCGCCATTTTGCTCACGGTGTTGGCCGTGGCGGGTGCTATCAGAAGTAGGTCGGCTTTTTCGGGCACGTCACCAAGCAATTGGACGTGTTCCACTTGGCCAGTGAGCTTGGTGACGACGGGGTTGCCGGTGGCAAATTCCATCGCAGCTTCCGTGAGGATGCCGAGGGCGGCGTCGCTCATGACTGCATGAACCCGCGCACCATGGCGGCCTAGTTCTCGGGCAAGCTCCACGCACTTGACGGCGCCAATGCTGCCGCTGACGCCGAGGACGATGCGGCGGCCCTCGAGGTGGCGGCTGGCCAAACCCCGCAGGTTCTCCACCGGATGCACGGGGGCTACTCGGCGAACTTGGCTTAAAAGGGCCCGGTCGGGTCGTGTCGCTGCGCGTGCGGAGGCACTTGATAAGTAGGCGCGGTTGTGCCTTGCGCGTGCCCATCACTGTCCACGAGACTGCCGAATTCGATGTCCAGGGAGGCGCGGTGATGGTGGCGTTTCCGAGTTTTGGCCTCGTGGGGACGTTGGCGGCCAATTTTTTGATCGAGCACTTGAAGCTCCAGGAAGTTGGGGCCTTGGACGGCGAGTCGTTCCCCACACTCGCGGTGGTGGAGGACGGAGAGCCGCTGTCGCCGATTCGTTTGTACTTTGGACACTTGGACGCAGCCAGTGCAGGCAGGACGCCGCTCGTGTTGGTGTTGTCGGAGTTCCAGCCAGATCCACCGATGGTGCATGAGTTGGCGGCGTCCTTGTTGCGTTGGAGCCACGACAAGGGCGCGGCACTAATGGTCAGCCCCGAGGGTTTGCTCGTGGAGGAGGACCCTAGCGGGCCCGATATGGAGGTGTTTGCGGCCGCGAGTTTGCCGGAGCTTCGGGAGCGGTTGCGTGGCCTGGGAACGCCCTTGTTTCGCAACGGGCTGGTGACGGGAGTAACCGGCACGCTTCTTGCGATGGGCAAGCGCCAGGGCATGCCGATTGTGGGCGTGCTTGCGGAAGCGGTGCCCGATCAACCAGATGCGCGCAGTGCCGCCCAAGTGGTGACGTTGCTAGGTCGCTTGTTTGCGGTGGATTTGGACACTTCAGTCCTCCTGGCGGAAGCGGAGCGGTTTGAGGCGCGGGTGGCGGAGGCAATGCGGGTGCAGTTGACGCGGGACGGCGAGCGCGGCCACACGCAGTCGGTCATGTACGGATAGCACTTCGAGGCATGGCGGCGCCGGAGCCGTTGGGACCGCTTTTCTGTCCGACCCGTGTCCCCGCTTCGTGGAGTACGCGGCCCTGGTGGATCACTTCGAGCGCATGGATGCGACGACGAAGCGACTCGAGATGACCGCGATTCTTGCCGAGGCGCTTGATGATCTTGGCCGGGAGGAAGTGGAACCGGCACTTCGGCTCATGCAGGGCAAGGTCGCGCCGGATTGGGAAGGCATCGAATTGGGTCTTGCCGAGAAGCTCGTGTTGCAAGTGCTGGCCCGTGCCGCCGGCCTCAATGTCAAGGCGGGTGGGGTGGCGCAGGCCACCAAGATATACCACGACGAGGGAGACCTGGGGCTCGCCGCACAACGCCTCATGGAACAAAAAGGCGGTGCTGCACAAGTGGGGCTTTTTTCATTCCAAAACGAAGCAACTGCATCACTTAGTGTTACAGAAGTATTCAATCGCCTCAAATCCATTGCTTTGGTGCAAGGGCAGGGAAGCCAGGACGAAAAGCAACAACTGCTATGGAAGCTCCTGTCCGACGCTGGACCCCGCGAAGCCAAGTACATCGTGCGCACCGTCGCCGGACGCTTGCGCCTCGGTGTCGCGGACATGACGTGCCTCGATGCGCTTACTGCATGGCACCGAAGACAACCGGTTCGATCCGTCACCGAAATGGAGCCCGAGGAACGCGCCACCCACGAAGATGTGCGCCGCCGCATCGAACGCGCCTTCGACCTGCGTAGCGACTTGCCGTTTGTGGCCCGCACGCTTGCCGAGGGCGGACTGGACGCCATCGACGAAGTGCAAGTGCAACACGGCACGCCGCTTCGCCCCATGGCAGCCGAGCGCTTGAAGACCCTAGGCGAAATTCTCGAAAAACACGAGGGCCGCTCCGCCTTGGAATACAAGTACGACGGTCTGCGCGTGCAAGCGCACGTCAGCGCCGACCCGAGTGTCCCCGTCAAGCTGTTTAGCCGCCGCATGGAAGACCTCACAGCGCAATTTCCAGACGTTCAACAGTACCTCCGGGCCGCACTCAAGGGAAAAAGCGCCATCGTGGAAGGCGAATGCGTCGCAATGGACCGCGCCACGGGACGCATGAGGCCGTTTCAGGAAGTCAGCCGCAGGCGAGGGCGCAAGACCGGCCTCGGAGAAGATGCGCGCCAGGAATCCGCGCTGGCCGACGGAGCCGCCACCACCACGAACATGATGGACGAAGTGCCCGTCACTGTGTTTTTGTTCGATTGCATGGCCGTCGACGGCCAATCCGTGATGCACGAGGGCTACCAGACCCGCCGCGACCGCATCCCGCACGTCTTCCGACTCGGTGACGAAGTCATGTTGTCCACCATGAGCATCACGGAAGACGAAGGCGCCATGGAGACGTTCTTTCAACAAGCCGTGCAAGACGGCGCCGAGGGCGTCATGGCCAAGGCACTCGACGCGCCGTACAAGGCCGGCAACCGAGGCTTTGACTGGATCAAATACAAGACCGATTACACCGAGGATCTCGTGGACACCATGGACCTCGTGGCCATTGGTGCATTCTACGGTCGCGGCCGCCGCGCCGGTTGGTACGGGGCTCTTCTCATGGCTGCCTACGACCCGGACTCGGACACCTACGCCAGTGTCTGCAAGCTCGGCACTGGCTTCGACGACGCCACCTTGATGGGCCTCAAGGACAAATTCGCCCCGCACCAAAGCGAGACGAAGCCCGCCGGCGTCGACAGCGACATGGTGCCCGACGTTTGGTTCCAACCATCCGTTGTCATGGAAGTGCAAGCCGCCGAATTGACCTTGAGCCCGACGCACCGCGCCGGATGGGGCAGCATAAAAGAAGGCGCCGGGCTCGCTGCGCGTTTCCCTCGGTTTACGGTGTGGAGAGAGGACAAATCGCCGCAGCAGGCGACGACTGTGGGAGAAATTCAGGGAATGTACGAGATGCAAGGACAAACCACCTAGCATCGGCCCAATTCAACACCTCCCTCTCCATTTATGCACCCCCTAGAGTAGCCGCCGGGGTGGGTTTGACCAAGATTCGCCTGTCTCGGTTGCGTGACGAGGTGCGGGCATTGCAGATGCGATTGTCGGAGATAGAGCGCAAGCTTGCCAAGAAAAGCGATGATGCGCAGGCCATGAACGCGCTGACGTCGGCGCAGGATTATTGCGTGGAAGCAGAAAAATCGGCGAAGGCTGGAGACTTGCAACGGGGCTGGAAGAAGGTGCACCGGGCCCGCGAGGCGTTGGTGTGTACGATGCAGCCGGTGCAGGTGCGCCTGGAGGCCGATGATTTGCTGCGCCGAGCCGCCTATTTGGATGTTGAAAAGAATCAGCTCTTGCAGCAATGGTTGAGCCAAGGCCTGGAAGCATTGCCCTTGGAGGACCAGCGGCGCACGGTGCGGCGGGCACTCAACCTGCACAACGAGCACTGGGATGTATTCTACCAAGCGGCGCGATTGACCGATGCGCGATTGCGCAGTCTTTCAGGGATGCTGATGATTGCCACCGCGGGCGCCATAGCAGCGGCATCCGTGGGTGGTCTTGAGTTGGTTCCAGGAATGGCAGGCGGCACGTTTGCGGCCATCGTCGTCTTGCTGGGCCTCGTCGGCGGTAGCACGAGTGCGTTGGTGGCCACCATCACGGGCTCCACGGATCGAATTCTGCCCATGCATACCATCGATAGTTCCTGGAGCGTCCTGCGAACACCGTTTGGCGGATCCAGCGCATTGCTGGTGGTCCTGGCACTGGGCGGCGGCATGCTCGGAGTCACCGTGGAAACGGCCCAGGGATACTACGTCTGGGCGGCGGTTGCCGGTTTCAGCGAGGGACTCTTCGTGCGCTTGGCCGCCGGCATCGCGGGACGGTTTGGCACGGAGCGATCTGCGGATGACCGGGTGATTGACGCGTAGCGCAAAGCGATTCGCACGAAATTTGGAAGCCACTCTGGGCAACCGGCGATCTAGTTGATTCGAGGCACAGGACTCTTCACCCTCATGCCGGCTCCGTCCGAGAGTCCTATCAAGGCCAGCAAGACAGGGACCTCGAGCTGAGCGCCAGGCCGCGGACGCCGCGCCTCCCCCCCCAACCCATCCCGAGTGCCTCTTCGACCTCGGCCAGACGCTGAACCATTTTGATTCATTTCTCATCTTTTTAATGGGGTTTATCCGAGCAAGCCAATCCCCCATTCAACCATATATCCACTATATCTAGTGGAATAATGCCCGAATATTGGTAGGTATTCCCCCATCCGCCTTTACAGCGGAAAAATACTCGAAGAGTCGAGGATATTGGGCCAACAGAAGCATATATCAGCATAAGGTCCATGATGGTGCTGTCTGATACAGACTAGGTGAACAACATGGCCAAGACGCTACCCACCGTGCTTCTCGCACTATCACTGCTTGCCCTCACATGTGCCGCCCCAGTCGATGCATACGGCGCCTGCGTTGGGATCTGCATCGATGTCGCCGACACCAATGGCGACGGTGAGTACCGCGTTCAAACATGCACCGGAAACGTGAACGTCCAAGTGGGCCTGAGCAACGAAGCCCATTTCTGCGGGAACTGAGGCGGTTCAAATGAGCCCACTTCTCACATGGGGCAGCACGACACTGCTTCTCGTCGCCGCATCGCTTGGATTGTCCCTCGTGGACAACGCATCGGACCCCGAAGCCCCTACCTCGATGACTGAAGCACTCCCGCCGCTGGACTCGACCGGCGGCGAGCACGAGTCGTTTGACCTATTGACAACGATTCATGGACACTTGGATTTCGACCTTCCAGAACATGCAACAGGTTGGGCGACTGCGACGCTGGCACCACTCGATTCTACTCCAGTGCGAAGCGACCGCAGCCTCTGCATCAAGCTCGTTCGACTCGAGCCCTCCCCTGTAACGCTTCGCCAATCCGGTCAATGCGGAATGAACGTCAACGTGCAATCGAACTTGGATTTTGGCGACCAAACCGTATTCGAGACAGATCTTGCCGAACTAGACCCCGGGCAATACCGCCTTGAATTCGAGGCGGACCCGCAAGCAGCGACCCTCCAATTTGTGGTTGCCTGGGAGATTGCACAATGAACAGTTGGGTACTCGCAACAGCGCTTGCCTTGGTAGCTCTCGCGGCCCCAGCGTCGGCCGATCAAGAAGCCAGCGACGGAGCTTGCGAGAATGAGGTGGTGGTCCAGTATGACCTGCGCCACAACGAGAAACACTGCAGCAGTTGCACATTCATGATCATCATCCAGGTGGGTCTGGATAACGATACATCATGCAGAGACATCTGCATGTACAACGTCTTCATACAGGTTGGGTTGGGCCATAATTTTGTTCATTGTGGATCTCTCCCCGTTGACCTCGTGTCACACGTACAAGCAACGATTCCCTAGATTCAAGGGCATCCGAACGCACCCAATTCTTGGAAGCTGGTGCTTTCCAAGGCGACCCTTGGTGATGAACCGTTCACCCTAGGGCACTTCGATGCACCAAGCTCTTCGCCGTCATCTCAGCCCCAATCGGGAGCCCCATCAAATCCAGCAACGTCGGAGCAACGTTGCACAGCGCCCCGCCGGAGCGAAGCGAGACCCCTACGCCCGCGTGGACGGCGATGAGTGGACTGGGTTCCATGCTGTGCGCCGTGACGCGGTCTCCGCGCCCTCCGTCGTCGGCGACTTTGCACATTTCTTCGCAGTTGCCGTGGTCGCTGGTGATGAGGACGAGGTAGCCGAGTTCGCCCGCCACGGAGACGAGGCGGTTGAGGCAGTTGTCCATGAATTCCATCATTTGGACTGCGGCATCGAGGTTGCCGGTGTGGCCGACCATGTCGGGGTTGGCGTAGTTGACGACCATGAGATCGTAGTCTTCGCTGCCCATGGCATGGAGGAGTCGATCGGTGACTTCGCCTGCGTTCATTTCGGGTTGCAGGTCGTAGGTGGCGACTTGGGGGCTGGGGATGAGGATTCGGTCTTCTCCTTCGAATGGAGTTTCGCGGCCGCCACTGAAAAAGTAGGTGACGTGGGCGTATTTTTCGGTCTCCGCGATGCGCAATTGACGCATGCCAAGGCCCGCGATGTGTTCGCCGAGCGTGCCGGTGGGGCGGGAGGGCGGGTAGGCGATGTGGATGCCGGGCCAGGCGACGAAAGCGTCGTCGTATTGCGTGGTGCATACCCAGAGGAGGTTGCTGGGCGGCGTCCGGTCGAATCCCGTGAAGGCTGGGTCCATGAAGGCGCGGGTCATTTCGCGGGACCGATCGGGTCGGAAGTTGAGCCAGATGCAGGCGTCCCCTTCGCGCACGGCACCGTTGGGATCGATGCGGGTGGCGGCTGCAAATTCGTCGTCCTCGCCGGCAAGGTACGCGGCGGCAAGAGCGGCTTGGGCGTCTGGTGCGTCCCGAGTGGCGGCGGCTCCGGTGTACAAGTCGTAGGCGGACTGCACGCGCTCCCAGCGCTGGTCGCGGTCCATGGCGTAGTATCGGCCCACGATGTCGGCGATGGTGCCGTTGTTAGCCCGGGTCATTTGGGTCGTGAGGGTGTCGAGGAAGCCGGCGGCGCTGCGGGGGTCCGTGTCGCGGCCGTCGAGGATGGGGTGGACGAACACCTCGTCGATGCGGGCACTTGCAGCGGCTTTGAGGGCGGCGGCAAAGTGGTCTTCGTGGGCGTGGACGCCGCCGGGGCCTAGGAGCCCGAAGAGGTGCAGCCGTCCGCCGGTGCTGCGAACATGATCGAAGGCGGCTTGGTAGGCATCGTTGTTGCCAAATTCGGTGTCCTCGATTGCCTTGTTGATGCGCAAAAAGTCCTGGTAGACGATGCGTCCGGCGCCGATGTTCAAGTGCCCCACTTCGGAGTTGCCCATCTGGCCTTCGGGCAAGCCAACGTGGTGCTGGTTGTTGTCGATAAACGTCCAGGGCGACTCGGCGCGCAGCTTGTCGAGCGTCGGCGTGTTGGCCAGTTCCACGGCGTTGCAGGGGTGATCGGGGTCGCCGAATCCAAAGCCGTCAAGAATCACCAGAAGAGCTGGGCGGTGGGCCACGGGGCGGCGACGGTGCAGGTGTTGTTCAAGGTTGGGAAGCGCTGGGCTCAAGTTCGTCCACCAAAAAGACCAACAACCGCAAAGTTTCGGCGCCTCGCATGCGCGTCGTGGTGGCCTTGGCCCTGATCGTGGTCGGTTTTGCCGGGTGCAGTGAAGAAACAACTCCTTTGGTCCTCGACGAGGAACCAGCGCCTACCGTGGTTACGGACCCGAGTGATTATTCCTACAACACGACCCGCCAGCACATCCACGACTACTGGAACGACCAGCAGAGCATAGAGGTGTTCTCGAAGACGAAGTCGATCGGCACCATTGTGTTCGACGACTATGAAGACGAAGAGGTGCGCGGAGATACGGACCAGGTCATTCCGCAAGGAGCCAAGTGGGTCAACATCACCATGGACTGGGACCTGAATGAGCCGCGCATCTACAGCGCGACCGAATTGTGGCTGCGCACCGCCAAGGAGACCGAGCCGTTCCTAGTGGGCCCCATCGAAGACGGCGAGACGGTGACGTTCCTGAGCGACAACGGCCACGACGACCTGCCGCACCAGCGACTGAGTGCTTGGATGTTCATTCTGCGCTTCTACAGCGACGTGGCGGACCACATCCTCACCCAAGGCACCGTGGACGTGACGGTGACGGCGGCGCGAGGCTTGGAAATTCCCGTCTATCCTGGACACCCAGACCAATGGAAGGATGCCACGGAATTGCCCTTGTTGGAGCATGAAGGAAATGTGGGCATGGACACGGGCCCCCACTCGGTTGCTGGAGTTGGCGCCGGCCACTGGTGCTTGTTCCAGTGCTTTGGAATCCTGCGGCTGGACGACGGCGCCATTGTTCCGTACAACACGAGCATGGTCGAGGTGGTGTTGAGCGAAAGTTCCGGCACTTCCACTCCGACTCTGCCTGGCCTGATGTTCCACGGCGCCGATACACTCGAATGGACCCTACTGGAACCCTCCGAGCAATCTGGCTCCACGCGGACGTATCAAATCGAAGTGCTCCCCGGAGCCGGCGACGGCGCCTACGCCCAGCAGAGCTTATGGGAATTCCATGTGGTCATCGATGAACCGGTGCCGAATGGAGTGTTCGTTGGATCCTTTGATTTGAAGGCGAGGGCGATTCGCTAACCTCGCAGCCCCCGACGCGGTGCTGTTGTGTCAGGGAGCCGCCAAATTCCAGGTCTGGACGCGCTCATACTCGGGCCCCTCGGGTCCGAGGCGACTCTGGAAAAGCACGACCTCGGCCAGAGGGCCTTGCCAGAACGGCCCTGGGAATTCTTGGAGCAAGTTGCGCAGATCCTGAGGCCGCTTGCACCGAGCAAGCGTGATGTGCGGGACAAATTGCCGGCTTGCTTCTGGTTGGCCAAGCGATTGCGTCGCCGCCACGATTCGCTGCTGCAGCGCGCGCAGCGGCTCCGCCTCCAAGTTGGCCCAGACAATGCGGGCATGGCGCGGGTCTTGGAACATCCCAAGGTGCCGAATTGCGCCGTCCATGGCTTGGGCGTCTTTCACCGCGGCCCCAACGGCGGTACGGATGGCTTCCCTGTCGCTCGATTCCTCCACGTCGCCAAAAAACCGCAGCGTCACGTGCTCCGTGCCCTCCGGAACCGGCCGCACGCCATCCAGCCGCTGCAACGTATTTCGTACCGGACCCAGGACATCCGCGCAGGAGACCGGCAGGCCAACAAACAAGCGCACGCAAGATCATTGTCTCCGGGCGCTTTGGAGGTTCGGGTGGACACAAGCGGACACCCCAATCCGCTCCGGCGGCGGCAAGCGTCAAGTTCTCGGGCCCGAATGAGCGACCCGATGCGTGCCCTGTCCGTCCTGTCTGTCCTTCTGGCGCTGATGCTCCTGCCCTCCACCCTCGCGCAAGTGCCCGGGATCAAGGATGCCATCACCGACGGGACCGCCTTCGAATACGACGACGAAGCCAGCGTCGAGCGCATCCGAGCCGTGGCGGACTCGATTTCGGGCAACGGGGTCCATGATTGCGTACAAATGGTCACATCCGACCCGACCACCGCGTACCGCATGATGGGCACCCCAACGCAAGACGCATTCATCCAAAAGCACCGCAACACCTTCGCGGATTTTGGCCTCGCATCCGACTTGCACCACTTCCAAAACGGATCCGCAGCGTTCGGAGTCGGCGGCACCGTGTTCGGAGAGGGCGGCACGAATCTACTTGCCGTCCTGCCCGGCACCCACCTCGACAAGTGGGTGGTCATCGGCGGCCACTACGACACCCGCGAAGCGACCATCGGCGCCTTGGACAACGGCAGCGGCCTCTGCTCCGTCTACGAAGTTGCTCGTGCCATGAAGGCCGACGTGGACGCCAATGGCCCCTACGAGGCGAGCATCGTGTTTGCCTGGTACGACGGCGAAGAATGGGGCCTCTACGGCGCCGTTGCATTCTCCCAAGACACGAAAGTCGCCAAGCGGCTCCTAGGTCTGCCAGAGGATGCCAGCGTGGAGATACTGGTGAGCCAAAGCTTCGACATGCCCGGCCTCAACTACCCCGCCCGCAACATCTGGGTACAATACGGCGAACCCGTCGACCTCGAAGGCTACGCCGTGCTGAACCTGCGCACCGCACCCATCCATGACGAAAACGACTGGACGTGCTGGAGCTACGGCTGCTATGAGGACCTCAAGACCCGCACCGACTTCGAGACGGTACTGCACGCCAACACCAACTACCAATTCCTGGTGCGCGAAGTGGCCTACGACCTCCTGCAATACCCACCCGAATACGTCTGGATCAGCGACGACCACTACGGACGCAGCGACCACATCCCCCTCATCGCAGCTGGCGCCGCAGGCATGCGCATCCAAGGCAGCCACGACGAAGAATACCCCTGCTACCACCAACCCTGCGACACCCTCGAATGGCTCTACCTCCAAGCCGGAAGCCGCGACGAGTTGTTGCTTGCCTACAACACGGAAGCAACCATCGGCGGCACCGTCGCCATGTACGCAGCCCTACGAGGCGAAGTCGGACCCTACGGCGAACCCTTCTGGGCCGCCAAGCGCGGAGCCAACCTCGCAGACCTCCTTGCCTTGCACCCCTACGTGACTGCCCCCGGCACCCTCCAAGACGACACGCCCCCCACGGACGCCGAAATCCCCGCGCCAGCCGCCCCCGCCAGCCTCGCCGCCGTCTGCCTCGCCGCCCTCATGCAAGCCCGCCGCATCACCGGCCGAATTGGATGAAAACGAACCGCCGCGACGACTCTAAGCCCCGCCGCCCGAATCGTGCCCCGATGCGAACCATCGCCATCCTCCTAGCAAGCATGTTCGTCCTCCTGGGCGCCTTCAGCACCACTGCAAGCGCCAGCCATGACTGCGACAAGAGCCGCGACGTAGACGCCACACTCGTCAAAGTACACGTCGAGTACGACGTCGTCTGCGCCAGCCTCGAAGTGTCCCGCTGCACCCTCTACAGCGACCCCGAATACCCCTCGCACCCCTACTGGCGCTGCGAGCGCGTTCTCTAGACACGCACAACAACAGCAGGCATTCTTGAATCCCTGATGAACACCTTCTCCATCTCAACCCATCCAAGCGACACCAATCCGCCGACAAACCGCCTCTTTCTGGCAAGAATCCTTATGAGCCGCGGCCCCGGCTGCACACCCATGCGCCGCCCCTTGGCCGTCCTCCTGCTTCTGCTCCTGCCCACCCTGGCAGGCTGCCTTTCCGACTCCGACAAAGATGGCGGACGCGACCTCGAAGTGCTCCCCGACAACCCAACCCACGTCCTCGACGGCAGCACGGAACCAGTAGCGCTGCTTGCCCCCACCTTCCAACTCCGAGGCCCCCTCGCCACTGCCGACCCCGTGCTTGGCGCCGGTGAACCCAGCATCTGGGTCGCCCTCGACGGCACCATCTACGTCGCCTTCCCCGGCTGCGACCAACCAATTACCGGCGATCCGCTGGGCGCCGGCAACTGCCCCCACGGCCCCCTCTACCGAAGCCAAGACGACGGCGCAACCTTCGAACGCATGAACCAAGCCAGCGACGGCCGCTACTCCCCCGACGGACCCTCCGCCAACGGCGACGCAGACGTAGCCGTGGACAGCGCCGGCACCGTGTACGTCAGCAACCTCGGCGGAGGCGGCATCCAACTCCACCGCTACGACGGCAATTGGACCTATCTTGGCAACATTGTCCCACCCACCGAAAACCCCAACGACGACCCAGACCGACGCGACGGCGCCGACCGCCAATGGCTCGCAGCAGCCGGACCCGGACACGTCATCAACACCTGGATGCGCACCAGCCCCGCCCGGGACGTGGCCATCAACACCACCTTCGACGGCGGCGCCACCTGGACCGGCACCACCTACTTCGGCAACGACATCGGCTGGCTCGGAACCGTGCAATTTGCACCCGATGGCAAACATGCCTACATCCCCTACACCCAACCCATCACGACCGCCCCTGTGGCCGACATCTACGGAGGCCAAGAATTCAGCATGCACGTCGCCTACACAGCCGACGGAGGCCTAACCTGGAACGACGTGGACACAGGTGCCCGATGGTTCAGCAGCATGACCGGCGGCCACTGGAGCGGCACCCAAATGGCCCCCAGCCTCGACGTCACCGGCGACGGCACCGTCGTGCTCGTCTGGGCCCAAGACGAATTCCTGCCCGAAAGCACCCCGCCCTACACCGCCACCAGCGCGTCCACCATCCTCTACGCCATCACCAGCAAAGACCACGGCACCACCTGGACCGAGCCCGCCTTCATCACACCCCCGGGTATCGCAGACACGCCGTTTGGCACCAGCATCATGCCCTGGGTCACAGGCGGCGCAGGCGACCGCTTCGCCGTCACCTTCCTGCACAACGACAGCCCCCTCGATGGCGACTACATTGGCCTATCCTGGGACGTCATGGCACTCGTCGCCGATGGCATGGGCACCGACGACGAACGCATCGTCTACGCCACCATCGACACCAACGTGCACCAAGGTGGCATCTGCACCCGAGGCGGACTCTGCATCCTCACCGCCAGCGACCGCGCCCTTTTGGACTTCTTTGAAGCCGACCTTTTGCCCGACGGCCGACTCATCGTAGTCTACCCCGCCGACCCACTCACCGGAGGCAAGACCATCGAAATGCGCATCGCCATCCAAGACGGCGGGACACTGATGGCCATCCCATCCGAACCCCAAACCGCGTAGGGAATCGAATCTGCCATCCTCTGGGTGCCGTCCCAAACTCCCCAAACCTTCCAAAATGACCGAAGGCAGTGGAGCCGTAAGTAGTGACGGACCATCTAAGGATCTAGGGCTTGGTTCCCAGAACCCGTGCGTGACTCCCACGGCACGAGCAGAATTCAGGTGGATCCCAGATTCTGGAAAAGCATCCTCTCGACCGAGAGAGTGGAATTACTCTTCAAATTATTGGGAAGTCTCGGCGCCAACCTTAACCATCAATTGGCCTAATAAGTGCTACGCCATCTTGGGGCTCATGCATAAGCAGTGGGCGCTATTCTTCCTTCTCGTAACTCTCGCTAGCCTTTCAGGTTGCGCCAAGAGTCACGCTCCGCCAGCAGCCCATGTTATCGTAACATTGGTTGACGAAGCACAAGAGACGTCGATAAAATGGGAAGAGCTGCCCGAAACTGGAAAACATAAAATATTAGAGACTCATTTTAAGATGGCGGCAGTAGATTCAACGATGGAATCCAGTTTTGAGGTAAACATTGACGAGGCTAATGGCATTAGGATGGGACTGCAGCCAAAATCAGATCCGAACTCCAATGGAGGGTATGATGATTTATATTACATTGTTTTTCAAAACTCTACTTTCCGTGTTATAATATCTGAAATAGGTTAACGAGGTTGCATGATGTTATAAGCAAAATCATAATTAGGGATTTAGTTATTATATACAATCAGTAAATATTACTAAATTTACATCGATAATAGAAAATTAAAGGGGCGCAAGTCGCTTCGCCCCCTGGGCTGTTCAGGCCAATTCGGCCCAATATCACCACCTTTGCTTATATTATGCTTACTCGATGCTGAACTAGACGTGATTACACGTCGGTGAACATTATGCATGTAAAACAAATTTGAGCCACCTTTGTGGTGATAACCCTCCTTGGTGTAATCAACGCCCAAGGCCACGAGAGCAATGGTCCCGAAGGCCCTGCTACCGACTACAAGACCTCCGAATTCGAGGTTGATACAAGCCAGATGCGCAAGAGCATCAACGAAGGCACGCCCGTGGTTTTGCCCTTTGGGGACATCGGCGCCATTTCGCTGGTCCTGGCGGAGTTCGACGTGTTCGCTCCGGGCATGAAGATTCGGCCAGTTCACGACGAAACCGGCTCCCCCGTTGGATACGAGCCGTTCCCATACTGGTCCTTTGAGGGCGTCGTCGCCAACGACCCGACCTCCCGAGCAGTCATTACGATGGACGACAGAGGCCTGTATGGCACCGTGAGGGCTTTTGACGTGCTGATGCACTACAAGCCAGTCGATGAAGACCATATCCTGGCGAGCGGTGAAATGGCCGTGGTCCGGGCGAAGTGGATCGACAACGGCAGCGCAGGCAGCATCCTCGTTGACGCGGAAAAGTACGCCATAGACACCGTCCGGGAAAACGATGCATCGCAGTCATCTCAAAGGAGCAGCGCCAAGACGGGTGGCACAATCTACTACAAGTCTCCCGATACCAACCGAGTCTACGAGAACGACCTAAGCGTCAGTTGCAACCGCCAGCCTGCCACCGCCAAGTCCCTCGCGGACAAGCGATTCACGGACAAACACAGCAACTACGCCACTCGCATCGCCAACGCCTTCGCCATTCAACGAGCTATGTGGGACGCTTACACCTGCAACATCCTAGTCCTCAACAACATCGAGGCGCTACCGTATAACTATAGTAGTTCTGGCACTTGTTCCACGCACCTATTGCATTTCCGCCAATTCAACGAGGAAGAGTGGGGAATCAATGCGTATCAACTATTCACTGGCATTGAGCTTAATGACTGTGATGGAATTGGATACAAGGAAAGTGCCGGGGTGCAAGCCAAGCACTACTATGGGTACCGAACCGAAAATCCAAACAATTGGTGGGACGACCGTTTGAGCCTCATAGAGGCCGTTGACCACAACCGCTGGTCGGACTCTAACGACCCGGACGAACAGAGCGACCTGGGCCTTGTGAGTGCCCAAGAAATCGGCCACAACTGGGGCGAGCCAAGCCACCCACAGAGCGCGCAAAACTACCGCTACAACGTAATGGCGGATGGAACGATCTATGACGACCGCGATTTCTGGATGACCAATGGAAATTCTTGGAACACTGCGGAGCTTATCGTCAAGGCAACGCAAGGAAAATTCATCTAACTAGGATTTTCAGCGTCAACTCCCCCCCCTTTCCCGCTCCACTCCCGTCGGCATGCTTGAATCTAAAGACACCGCCTTGGAACTACCCCAATATATCGCAATTTAGTGCCAGAAATCTTTTAATTTTGGGTTAATATGGACTTTCATTATCAAAAATATTGGCATGGTGAAAATTAAGTTTTGCGCATCCCCCTCCTTGGCTGCTCCAAACATGGGCTTCTGGGTCTACGAGGATTTTTTCCATGTAGCTGGATTTGCTCACGATTGCCCTGCGGTTCACTCCGATGGCTGACGCTGAACCCAAATTCGAATGTGAACAGCCTAAGGACGCGGCTCGTTTTTGGCGGTCTATCTAAAACCGGGGGCACCAGGGGCCATTGCCTATAGCCTCTCCAGCACCAGGCGCCAACACCGGGTTTTGGAAGGCACCGCCATCCTCCACAATCCATAAGACGCCGCACCGCTGGAGCGCATCGTGGACCGCCGCCAGTGGCTCGAAACCGCCCGCGAAGAATCCGGCTACACCAGCACCGACCCGGCGCCGCCTCTCGTGGCCCCGGGAGCGTCGGCCGAAGTGGCAGACCTGGCAGCAAAGCTCCTGGATACGTCGCAGCCCATGTTTCAACGCATGCGTGCCGTCTTCGCGCTTCGCAACGTGGGCGGAGCTGCCGCCGTGGACGCACTCGCGTCGGCGTTTCTCGACTCGTCTGCCTTGCTTCGCCACGAACTGGCGTACGTGCTTGGCCAAATGGGCGACGCCCACGCGCTGCCCTACCTCGTGAAGGTGCTATCCACCGAGGACGAGCATGTGATGGTGCGACACGAAGCCGCCGAGGCTCTAGGCGCGATAGGCGATGAGCGCGGGCGCGCCGTGTTGGAACGATTCCTGGCAGACCCGAACCCGGAGGTCTCCGAGTCGTGCGAGGTCGCCCTCGACCTCCTGGATTGGGTCAATTCGTCGTCGATGGACTACTCGGAGTAAACGCGCACTAATTCAGTGGGCAATGGTGGAAGATCCAGCACCATCCCGTGTCGCTGAGGACACAGACCCAACCCGTCATCACGTTGTAGACACAGGAAGCGTTCTCCCGGGGAATGCTGTCCGGCATGTGGTCTGCAGCGGCCGTCGGCGCCAAGGCTGCGGTGCCAAGCACCAGCAGGCAAGTCATGGCGAGTGTGATGGTTTTGTTCATGGTTTCACGTCCAGCCAGCATTGGGCCGACCAAGGGAGGACTACTCAGTGGCTTTGTGAACTGTTCGGTGGCCGGCCCGGATGATCCGATGCGCGAATGGGCCCCTCGCCGGTTTCCTCAATTTCTACGTCAAGGCCCCGAATGAACGTCAAGTCCGGACCACGTTCGCCCGTGACGCGGCGAGGAATGTCGCGGGAAATCCGAGCCATCAATTCGTAGTTCAAGAGGTGCTGGCCCTCGGCAAACGAATGGACCGTGATTTCCTCATCGCCTTGGTGACCAATCAGCACAACCTCATCGCCGGGGCCGGCCGAAGGCAAGTGCCCCACATCCACTTGGACCATGTTCATGTTCACCTGCCCAACAATGGGACAAGGCGTGCCATGAATCAGCACCTGGCCCGCATTCGAGAGCCCCCGAGTGAATCCATCGCCATAACCCACGGGTAGAATCGCAAGCGTCGTGTCGCGGTTCGTGCGGTGGGCTTGGCCGTATCCCACGAACGTACCCTCTGGAACGTGCTTGACTGCCATGATGCGGGTTCGCCAGCTCATGGCCCGGCGCAACCGAAGCGGCCTCGCCTCATCTCGCACACGATACCCTGCCCGCACCTCTGGTGTTGGCCACAAGCCGTACCCTGCTATGCCGGATCGGACCATTTCCATGCGAAACCGCTCGTCAAGAAGTGCCGCGCTGGAACTACTCACATGCCGCGCCGGCACCGCGCACCCCGCACTTCGCACTTGGTCGCAGACGGACTCAAACACCTCCATTTGGGCTTGGACTCGGGCTTCATTGCGGCGATCCTCGGCGCCCGCCAGATGCGTGCAAAGCCCCACCACTTCAATCTCGTCCATGTCCGCAGCAGCACAGATGACATCCACCGCAGAATCCGGTTCGAGTCCCGTGCGGTGCATGCCTGTCTCTACCTCCACATGCACCCGAAGCGGCAGGCAATCCGAACGATTGCGGGCCGCATCCCGCGCACCCTGCATCGTCGCCTGCCAGTCCGCATCATCGTTGACCCAAGGCTCCAAGCCGCAGCGAGCAACCCACAGCATGTTCTCCGGCTCCACATGCCCCATGACCTGAATGCGGCTTTGGCCATCACTGGCACCAAGCGCATGCCAAGCCTCATGGGCGCTGAAGACGGCAAAATCACGCACACCCGCCCCCTCGGCGATGGGCACCACGGCGGCGATGCCATGGCCGTAGGCGTCCGCTTTGATCACGAAACACAATCGGGCCGGGTCGAATTCTCGCTGCAACGCTTGCAGATTTCCCTCAAGTCTGCCCTGATCAATCTCAATCCATGTTCCCTGCGCTGGCGGGGCATCCTCCGGCTCCTGCACCGCGTCGTCTAGGCTCATGCTCGCCTCGCAAGCTGCACCCAAAATTGAATGCCCCGCTCCAGCAGAACATCGGGAAATTCATACCGGTCGTCATGCAGCGGCGGCTGATCCACGCCCGAACCGAGCCCCAGAAGTGCTCCTGGCCAACGGGCACATGCGTGTCCAAAGTCCTCGCTCCAGCCAAACGGACCCTCCAACCGCACAAGCTCCATGCCGACCGCCAGCGCCGCCTCGGACGCCGCCGTGAGCGCCCCATCGTCGTTGCGGGTCTCCGGAAACGGATCCACCTCCGCCCAGTGCAGCTCCAGGTCCAGGTCCCCGGCGGCCTCCGAGGCAAGCTCCAGCCAGGTCGAGCGCATCCATTCCACGTCCTCAGCAGAACCGCGCAGGGTAGCCGCCACCGTGCCCCAGCCGGGACTGGTGCCGTACGCTTCCTCGCCGAGGCGCACATGGATCAACGTCGCAAGTGCTTCCGGGCCAAGCCCCATGGCAAGCCCCTCCACCGCGTCGGCGAGGCGGGCCAAAGCTGCCCACGGAGACCGCCCGTCGCCGGGTTGCGCCGCGTGGCTCTCGGTGCCCAAAAACGTCAGACGGACGCCCTGACTCGCAAGCGCGCCAGGACCAAGCAACAACGCCCCCATTGGATACCCCGGAACGTTGTGGATTGAGTAGCAATCCCGCATGTTCAAACCTGACAAGCGCGGGTCTTCGAGGCAACGCGCCATGCCCGAACCATCCTCTTCACTCGGCTGAAACAGAACCGACACAGGACGCTCGGCTGGAGCCGAAGCAAGGTGCGCTAGGGCCGCCGCCACCATCACCATGTGCCCGTCGTGCCCACAACCATGCCGAGCACCATCCCGGGCCGGAATCGCATCCAATTCGGCGCGAAACAGATGCACCTTGCCGCCGCTCGTGCCCGCCACCTGCGCCAACAGCCCGTGGCTGCCGTCGCCACCGATTCCGGTTTCCACGCGGACACCCCGCGCTTCCAACCACGTTTGCAGCAGGTTCGCAGTCTGTGATTCGTGACCACTCTGCTCGGCCAACGCGTGCAGCGACGCACGCAACATGGTCGCTTCGGCAAGCTCTGCGGGGGTCAGCGATTCAATGCGTGGCCTCTTGGAAGGCACTGCGGACCCCTTCGACACGAGTCGGGTCAAGCTTGAGGAAGTAAATGCCCCTGTCGTCGCGCTTTGGCAAGCCCCCCGGGTAGTTTCCAGAGCGCGGCGGAAACGGCACCTGGTACAACGCCGCCTGGGCCGCCTCGATGTCCGTGTTGAGCGTGCACCGCTCGACGGGTCCGAACGCCTGCACCGACTCCCAGATGTTCTCCGACTCCATGTGGACCACCGTCAGGCACGCCTCCTGTGTCTCGTTCTCGTACCTGTCCTTGAGTCCCGGATGACACTGGAACCATGCCCGCTCGCCGTCAAAACCATAGAACAGAGGCACCGCGTAGGCCCGCCCGCCGTCGGCAAGCGACAGCACACCCATACGCGAGCGGCGCAGAATCTCCAGAGCATCCTCGTGCGGCATCGGCTCCATACGTCCTATCGTGCAGTTTCTTCGATATTAACTGTATCCCCGCCGAGACGGCGGCCAAGAAGACCGAGCTGCCCCACGCCTAAATATGGGTCCTCCGTCGCCGGTTCACGGGATGAAAGTCACCCGTGCCCTGCTGTCCGTCAGCGACAAGACAGGCATCGTCCAATTTGCCCGCCGACTCTCCAAAGCCGGCGTCGAACTCGTCAGCACCGGAGGCACCGCCTCCCTGCTGCGCTCGGAAGGCCTAGAGGTCCGCGACATCAGCGACCTCACCGGTTTTCCAGAGATGATGGACGGCCGCGTCAAGACCCTGCACCCGATCGTCGCCGGCGGCATCCTCGCTGCCCGTGACGACCCGGCCCACGTTGCCAGCATGGAAGCCCACGGCATCTGCGCCATTGACCTCGTCTGCGTCAACCTCTACCCCTTCGAGCAAACCGCCTCCAGCGACGCGACGCTGCCCGAACTCATCGAACAAATCGACATCGGCGGCCCCAGCCTCCTTCGCGCCGCCGCCAAGAACCACCGCCACGTCTACGTCGTCACCGGCGCCGACCAATACGACCGCGTCATGGCCGGCATCGAAGGCACCATCCCCGCCGACGAAGACGAAGCCCTGCGCCAGGAACTCGCCCTGCGCACCTACCAACTCACCGCTCGCTACGACGCCGTCATCGCCCGTGTGCTCTCGAAACGATTCGGCCTCACAGACTACCCCGAACACCTCGTATTCGCCTTCGACCGCCGCGACGTGCTGCGCTACGGCGAAAACAGCCACCAACGCGCCGCCTACTACGAAAAATCTGGGCCCCGCAACGAACTGGAACCGAGCATCATCAAGGCCGAACAACTGCACGGCAAACAACTCAGCTACAACAACATCCTCGACGCCGACCTCGCGCTCGAATCCGTCAAGGAATTCCCCGAACGCCCCTGCTGCGTCATCATCAAACACGCCACACCGTGCGGCATCGCCACAGCCGACACCCTCCAAACCGCCTGGAAGGACGCCCTCGCCTGCGATCCCTACTCGCCCTTCGGCGGCGTCGTCGCCATGAACCGCGAAGTCACCCTAGATGTTGCCGAAGAACTTGCCAAACTGTTCTTGGAAATCGTCGTCGCCCCCGGCTTCAGCCCCGACGCCCTCGCGCGCCTTCAAAAGAAAAAGAACCTCCGCCTCCTGTCCGTCCCCGACCTCGACGACGACTACCACCGCAGCGGCACCCAAATCCGCAGCATCACCGGCGGCCTTCTCGTCCAAGACCGCGACCTGAAGCCCTACGACACCACCCAGTGGCAAACCGTCACCAAGCTCACCCCCACGGACGAGCAAGTGGAGAGCATGCTGTTTGCCGCGCGCTGCGTCAAGGCCATCCGCAGCAACGCCGTCGTCTTCGTCCAAGGCACCAAGACCGTCGGCATCGGCGGCGGCCAAACCGCCCGCGTGGACAGCACTACCATTGCCACCGTCAAGGGCGGCGACAACATCAAGGGTAGCGTCATGGCCAGCGACGCCTTCTTCCCGTTCCGTGACGCCGTGGATGTGGCTGCCGAACACGGCGTTTCCGCCATCGTGCAACCCGGTGGATCCATCCGCGACGACGAAGTGATTGAAGCCGCCGACGAGCACGGCATCGCCATGATGTTCAGCGGCCAGCGATCGTTCCGCCACTAGGCCCCGGCTGAGCCTGACCCCGTTTTCTCCTGTTGAGCCGGGGCTTTCGAGACCGACTTATAGGTTTTGAACGATGTTATAATGTAGTTGGGAAGCTATAGGATTCTTGATGGCAACCACCATTGCGTTGCACGATTCAACCCGCGAGCGACTGGCGATTTTTCAGAAAAAGAGCCACCTGCCCAGCATGGATGCCGTCGTTCTCGCACTTCTGGACGCCCCACTACACACCGCCCAAGCCATCTGGTCGCGGCACCGAAGCGCCGCCCTCGAAGTTTGCAACCGGCGGGGAATTTTGCGCGCCGTGGCATTCGGCAGCCGCGTCTGGGGAACCCCGCACGGCACCAGTGACTTCGACTTGATGGTGGAATTCGAACGCACCCCAGACCTTTGGACCTACCAAGACATCGCGGAGGAACTGGAGCAAGCCCTTGGAGTCCACGTGGACATGCACACGCCCCGCGGGCTTCGCCCCAGACTCCTTGCACGCATCGAAGCCGAGGGAGCGCGCCTCCTTGGATGAAGCGGCCCACGACGCGCTCATCGACATGCTGGAGCACGCAGAATCCGCCATGGCTCGCCTTGAACATCGCGGTGTCGAAGATCTGCTCGAAAACAAGGACCTCGCGTGGGTGATGGAACGCCTCCTCATCACCATCGGCGAAGCCGCACGGCGCATACCAGACCCAATTCGCGCACAGATGGAGCTTCCTTGGAAACGAATCGTGGGCATGCGGAACATCTTGACGCACGATTACGGCAACGTTGACCAAGTCGCCGTAACGGACACCGTCCACAATCGACTGCCCGAGCTCGTCGCCCAGGTGCAAGCATTCCTGTCCACAAACCCTTGAATCCCCCCTGCCTCCCCGCCCCCGTGCCCCTGCGCGTTGCCGTCCTTGCTTCCGGCCGTGGCTCGAATCTCAAAGCGCTCCTGAAGGCCATCGACAAGGGCCTCGTGGACGCCTCGGTCACCCTCGTCATCACGGACCGCCCCGGCGCTGGTTGCTTGGAGCACGCCCGCGACCATGGGGTGCCGGCGGTGGTGGAGTTGCCGCGCGAGACGGACGAGTCGCGCGCATCCTACGACGCGAGGCTCCTGCCGGTGCTTGCGGCGGAGGCGCCAGACCTCGTGGTGCTTGCGGGCTTCATGCGCATCCTGACCCCCGTGGTCCTTTCGCCGTTTGCTGGCCGCGTTGTCAACATCCATCCGGCTCTGCTTCCCTCCTTCAAGGGTGCCCATGGCATCCGCGACACTCTGGCTGCGGGGGCGCCACTTGCCGGCTGTTCGACGCATTTTGTCACGCCCGACTTGGACGGCGGGCCGCTCATTTTGCAAGCCGCGCTCGCGGTTGCGCCGGATGATGACCAAGCGAGCCTGGGTGCCCGAGTCTTGGGCCTCGAACACCAAATCCTGCCACGCACGGTGCAATTGATTGCCGAAGGCCGCGTCTCCATCGACTCCGAATCGGGCCTGGTGCGGATTGCGCCGGGCGCCGCCTGGACGCCCACGGTCGCTGATGCTCTCTACAGCCACGGATTCTAGGATGTCGACGCCAAACGATGTGGACCCGTGGAGCTACGAGGAGGCCCTGGAGTGGCTGTACGCTCGCCAAGGCCTCGGCATCAAGCTCGGATTGGAGAAAGTCCACGAGCTTCTAGCCCTGCTTGGCGACCCGCAGCACGCCTTCAAAGTCGTACACATCGCAGGAACCAACGGCAAGGGCAGCGTCACCCGCATCCTAGCCAACGTTTTGCACCGCGCCGGTCAGCGCGTCGGCGCCTTCACCAGCCCGCACCTCGTTCGATTTACGGAGCGCGTCGAAGTGGACGGGGCAGAAATCAGCCGCGAGGCCGTTGCTCGCATCCTCGCCCGCATCCGGCCGCTTGTTGCCGACTTTGATGCCCGAGACGAACCGCCCACGTTCTTCGAGATCAACACGCTTCTGGCGTTCGTGCATTTCCAGGAAGCCGGCGTGGACTGGGCCGTGGTGGAAACCGGACTCGGCGGCAGGCTCGACGCCACCAACGTCGTGACTCCAGAGCTGTCCATCATCACCAACGTCGCCAACGACCACGCAGAATTCTTGGGCGACCACCCCGCCGACATCGCCTACGAAAAAGGCGGGATCATGAAACCGGGCGTCCCCTGCGTAACCGGCGCCGAGGCCGACGCCTTGCATGTTCTGAAACTGATCAGCCGCGAATTGCGCTGCCCCATGAGCATCCTCGGCGAAGACTACGAAGTGCTCCCCGACATCAACGGCTTCCGCTTGCGCTGGCCCCTGGGAGAAGCACGGTACGACCTAGCCATGGCCGGCGCGCACCAAATCCAGAACGCAGCACTCGTGGTCGCCGCCGCCGGAGCGCTACGAGGCCTTGGCCACACGATTCCCGAACCATCGGTCCAACAAGCACTGGCCACGGTGCAGGTGCCGGGCCGCATGGAACAATTCACCCTCCACGAACCCGTGGCCCCCGCACATGCCGTAGAAGTGCTTCTGGACGGAGCCCACAACGAGGCCGGCGCCGGCGCCCTGCGCTACCACCTCGGCCGCATCGACTGGGCCGGCTTCCACCTCATCGTCGGCTTCAACCGCGACAAAAATTGGCAAGTGATGCTGGACCAATGGATGCCCCTAGCGGCACACGTCTGGGCCGTGCCGCTTCGCACGTCGCGCAGCCTTGCCCCCGTCGAAATCTGCGCCTACGTTGCCCCCGCCGGGTTCCCCACCGACGAAGCGCAAGACGTTGCCGACGCCATCGCACGCGCCATCGCCTCCGGGGCCCGCCGCATCGTCCTTGCCGGCAGCTTGTTCTTGGTCGGCGAAGCACGCGCCCACATCACAGGCGAGCCCATGGAGGAGATCCGTGGCAACCAGTGAAGCAACACGCACACACGACTCCGAACGGCCCTGGATTGAACCTCTTGAAGCCTACCGCCAGCTTCGCGCCGCCGGCCTCCATCCGCAATTGCTGGAGGGCCTCGGAGCGCACCCAGAGGCTCGCCGCGCATACATCGCACTCGGAGCCGCCGTCCAGCTAGAAGTACGGGGCAACACGCTCACCGCCACCGAAGGCACCCAGCGATCCAAGCGCCACGATGTGCTGCCTGCCCTGCGTGAATGGACCAGCAAATACAGCGCCCAAAAAAGTGAACACGGCGTGTTTACAGGCGGCTGGATCGGATTCGTCGGCTACGAATTCCTGCACCACCTCGAACCTACACTCCCCGCCCGCTCCGCCACGACCCCCGACCTTTGCATGTGGCTATGCCGCGATGTATTGGTGTTTGATCGCGCAACCAAGCGCGTCCAGCTGCTCTGCCACGACCTTCCGGGCGAACTAGAAGCGGACGCACGCGCCGAAGCGACCCTGCGGGCCCTGGAATCGCCGCCGGCGCCTCCTCCGCATTCAGCTCCGTCGAATCCACCCACGCCAAACGGCGCCTGGGCCACAAGCCTCGACCAAGCCTCCTTCAAGGCCGCAACCGCCCGCCTCGTAGAACTCGTAGCATCAGGCGACCTGTTTCAGGCCAACCTCGCAACCCGATTCCAAACCCCCTGCACCGACGACCCCACAGACCTATTCTCGCGCCTAGCCGAAGCCAACCCAAGTCCCTACATGGCCCTCCTTGACGGCGGCGACTGGCAGATTGTGTCATGCAGCCCCGAACAACTGTTTGCCGTAGAGGACGGCGTCCTGCGCGCACGACCCATCGCCGGCACACGGCCCCGAGGACAGACCGCCGCAGCAGACGAAGCCCACGAGCAGGAACTCCTTTCCGACCCCAAGGAACAAGCAGAACACACCATGCTCGTGGACCTCCTTCGCAACGACGTGGCCAAAGTCGCAATGCCCGGCACCGTACGCGTCCCGGAACGCATGAGCGTGGAGCGCTACCGCCACGTGATGCACCTCGTCAGCCGCGTCGAAGGCACCGTACGCCCCGACACCGGCTTTGTCGACTGGCTCGCAGCCTTGTTTCCCGGCGGCACCATCACGGGCGCCCCCAAGCACCGCGCCTGCCTGCGCATCGCCGAAGCCGAACCCGTCGCACGCGGCCCCTACACAGGCTCCGCCGGTTGGATCGGCTGGAATGGTGACGCGCACTGGAACATCCTGATTCGCACGCTCGTGTTGGAGGCAGGCCACGCGACCGTCCACGCCGGCAGCGGCATCGTGGCCGAATCCGACCCCGAGCGCGAATGGCTGGAAGCAGGCCACAAAGCCCAAGCCCTTCTGGAAGCAGCAACCGGCGGCGACCAAGGCGGCGGCAACCGCACACGCATCGGCGAAGTAACCCGACACGGCTCCTGGAACCCACCGCCCATCCCTCCCGGGCCGCCCTTTGCCGCGCGCGTGCTCCTCGTGGACAACTACGATTCCTTCACCTACAACCTAGCCGACTACCTCGCATCCCTTGGCGCCAAAGTACAAGTGGTGCGCAACGACGAAGACTGGATGGGTGCCCTCGCGGCGCACGCGGCAACGCACATCGTGCTCAGTCCAGGCCCCGGCCGGCCCGAAGACAGCGGCGCAACCCTAGAAATCGCCCACGCCGTGGCACGCGGAAATCTGAATCTGCCCGTGCTCGGCGTCTGCCTCGGACACCAAGCGCTGGCCCTGGCCGCCGGCGGGACCGTCGACGTGGGCCACGCCGTGCACGGAAAAACCGGCACCATCACCCACCAAAACAGCCGCCTGACCGAATGCCTGCCCTCGCCCATCCCTGTCGGACGCTACCACAGCCTCGTCGTGCGCCGCGACTCGCTGCCGGACTCCTGGAAGGAAACAGCTTGGCTTTCCGACGGCACTTTGATGGCGATGGAGCACCAAGAACGACCCGTCTTCGGCTTGCAGTTTCACCCGGAATCCATTTCTACCGACACGGGCCTCGAAATCTTGCGCGCGTTTCTGGTGCTTTGACATGGACGGACTTGCCTACATCGACGGAAGAACCACAGACCTCGGCGCCGCTCGCGTGCCCCTGCTAGACCGAGGCTACCTCCTCGGCGACGGCGTCTTCGAAACCCTCCGCACCGCCCACGGCCAAGTCTTCCAACTTGACGACCACGCCGCACGGTTTCGCACCGGCCTCAAAGCCCTCGGCCTCGACCCAGAAGTGGAAGACCTGTTCCAAGAAGCAGTAGCACTCCTGGTTGCCGACGGTGTTCCCAAATTGGGCGACGAACTGTACCTACGCATCAACGCCACCACCGGCGTCATGGAAGACCTCGACGGCCGCGACGCAGGCGTCACCATCACCGGCATCTGCAAACCCTTCAAGCCGTACCCCATGCGCTACTTTACCCACGGGGTCCACTTGATTCAAAGCCGCCGCGTCCTCGAAGCGCCAAGCCCGACCCGAGGCGCCAAACCCATGAGCTTCCTGCCCCACGTCATGGCACGACGCGAGGCCCACACCCGCACCGCCCACGACGCCATCCTCTGCAACGGCGCCGGCCGCGTCGCAGAAGCGACCACCAGCAACGTCTTTGCCTACCAAGAAGGCACCGTGTACGCACCCGGAACCGACGAAGGCGCCGTGGACGGCGTCACCCGCAAATTGGTGCTCGGATTCCTGGCCGACGCAGACATTCCCGTAGACGAACGCCTGGAACTGGACACCCTACGCGAAGCCGATGAAGTGTTCGTCACCAACACCACCGGAGGCGTAGTCCCCGTCACTCGATTTGAGGACGAGCCCGTGGGCAATGGCCAGAAGGGCGAACTTACGGCGAGACTCGGCCACGCCTACGAAGACCTGGTGCGCGGTCGATGAGCATTCTGGGACCGGTCGCCGAGCCACGCGTGCTGCCCCTGGCGCATGGCGGCGAACTCGTGATTCCCCGAGGCCAATGCCTCGTGATGGGCATCCTCAACGCGACCCCAGACAGTTTCAGCGACGGCGGCGAATTGGATACCCCACTGGCCCTGGAAGCGCGCATCCGGCAGATGCTCGAAGAAGGCGCAGACATCCTGGATGTGGGCGGCGAATCGACCAGGCCCGGACACGAGCCCGTTTCTGCCGGCGAGGAACTGACCCGCGTGCTTCCTGTCATCGAAGCTATTCGACGCATCAACGAGCAAATCCCCATCAGCATCGACACCCGCAAGACCCGGGTCGCCAGACTCGCATTGGAAGCCGGCGCAAGCCTCGTCAACGATGTGAGCGGCCTCGGCGAACCAGGAATGGGCCGACTCGTCGCGGACGCCGGGTGCAGCATCGTCTTGATGCGCAGCGAGACCTGCCACGGCGACGTGGTCACGTCCACGCGCAGCCAATTGCAGGCCGCTATGGTCCGCGCTCGAACCTCAGGAATCCCCGATCATTGCTTGGTGCTGGATCCAGGGCTTGGCTTCGGCGAACGCCCCGGCGCCAGCGTCGAAGACAACCTCGCCTTGATCGACCGCATCGCAGACTACAACATGGGCCGGCTGGTGCTCATCGGAGCAAGCCGCAAACGATTCGCGGGCGCCATGATTGGTGGAGCACCTAATCCACTTGACCGCGTGGAAGCAAGCGTAAAACTGGCCGTGCGCGCAGCGCAGGCCGGTGCATCCATTGTGCGCGTGCATGACGTACAGGCGACCGTGCAGGCCCTCGCGGCATCAGGTTTCCGACGCACCGCGCTCGGCTAAACAGAAAGCCTGGACTCTGCTTGGATACGATCAGTGGCCGTGGTCGTGACCGTGGCCATCGTCCTCGTGCTGGTCCGGCTCGGCTGGCTCGTCCGAATGCGTCGGTTCATCGTGGTGATCTGCACCGTCTCCAGAGCCCGACGGGGCGGCCGCGTGATCACCTTCGTGGTGGTGCGAAGCGTCCACACCCTCCGGGTTGCCACGCACGTACGGCGAGGATCGCATCCCATAGTTGTCGCCATCCTCGACGGCGGGTGCGGGATCTACGGTGCGCACTTCCACATGGAAGGTCACGGCGCGACCCGTAAGCACGTCGTACTTCAGGGGCGTGTAGCCGTAGACAAGGTTGCCTTTCTCGGCGCCTTCGGTGCGGTACTTGCCATTGTCCAAGCCAAGCAGTCCCTGGCCGGGGGCGGCAGCCTGAATATCGAAGGTCTTGCCCACGTCCGGTTCCAAGTCGCGCACCAATTCATCGCCGACGATGCGCGTCAAGAGAATCGCACCCACGATGTCGGCAGGGTCGCGCTGGCCCGCCTCGGCGATGTCGAAGCGGAACGTCACGCTGCCATCGTTGAGACCGTCGCCGTCCGTGTCCACGTTGGCAGGATCGGTGCCGAGGGCGCGCTCGCGGCCGTTGGATAGGCCATCTTGATCGGTGTCGTCCGTTTCTGCTGGATCGGCCGGGTCCTGAGGGTCCGTGCCTAGGTTTGCCTCGAATGCGTCGGTGAATCCGTCGCCATCAGAGTCGGGGCCGGCGGGCACGAAGGGCGTCGCGCTCTGGCTTTCGATGGCGACCACTCGGCCCTTGTAGGTGGGGCTGAGGTCGAACAAGGCGCCCACGGTGGGCTCGATGCTGATCTGGGTCACGAACGTGTTCATGTCCACGCTGTCCTGGGCAGGATTCACGTCCAGGCGCTGCGGGATGCGGACTGTTTTGTGATAGCCGGCGCGAGTGGGGTCGTTGCGGCTCTCGATGACCTTGATTGTGCCGTTTTCGGCTCCGATGAGCGCTTGTTCCATTTGGGCGCCGAAGCCACTCTGCTCCGAGCCGAGGGCGAAGGTCACGGGGATGCCAAACTTGGCTAGGAGTCCGGCAGAAGCAAGTGCTTCCGACACGTCACGGACCGAAAGCTGCGTTGCATTCGTGGCCAAGAGCGATTCCATGCGGGTCCGGTTTTCGTCCTTCAAGATCGCGTCGAACGCCTGCCGGAGTGCCACGGTTCCTACGGTGCCGTCCGCCGCAACAATGGTGGAGAGACCCCAAACCAGTGGTTCGTTGGTGTCCGCGTCGAGTGCGACCACGGAAGCGGTGATGATGGAGCCTGGAACGGCGCCATCCTCGGGGAATCCGGTGCAGCCACTGGATGCCAGGGCGGCGGTTGCGAGCAACAGAACGAGGAATCGGTTCATGAGGAAAGTCTCCGACGAAGGAAGGCGTCGAGTCGTTCGAAGGCGGCACCCAATATGTCGGTATCGGGAAGCAGCACGAGGCGGAAGTGGTCGCGGCCGTACACTTTGTCGAAGCCGCTGCCGTGGACCGTGAGCACTTTTTCTTCGTGCAGGAAGTCGAGAACGAACTCCTTGTCGTCGCTCCAGGGCCCGGTGCCGTCCACGAGGGCATCGATGCGGGGGAAGGCGTAGAAGGCGCCGTCGGGCTTGGCGCAGTGGATCCCGTCGATTTCATTGAGTTGCTTGACGGTGAAGTCGCGGCGGACGCGCAATGCGTCATTCATGGCGGCAATGTGATCTTGGGGTCCGTCGAGTGCCACGGCTGCGGCTTTCTGGGCGATGGTGGAAGCACAAATGCGGTTGCGGGCAACCTTCAGTACGCCTTCTTTGATTTGCGCAAGGCTACCCGTGGGGTCGTTCCACAAGCCGTGCCCAAGGCGCCAGCCGGGAACGAGGTACACTTTGGACATGCCGTTCAGCGTCACCATCGGAACATCGGGCGCAACGGTTGCGCTGGCAACTTGGGTGCCGTCGAAGGTCATGTCGTCGTAGATTTCGTCCGAAATGAGGAAGGCGTGGTCTTGGTGTTCGCCCACGAGGTCGGCAAATTGCTTGACGATCTTCTCCGAATACAACGCGCCCGTGGGGTTGTTGGGGTTGATGAGGCAGACCGCTTTGGTTTTGGGCGTGAGCTTGGCGCGCACGTCCTCCACGTCCGGCTGCCAGTCCTCACTTTCCAGCGTCGCGTAGTGAACGGGAGTGCCGCCGAAGTACTTCACCAAGGAATCATACGGCGGGTAGGCGGGGCCAGGAATCAAGACCTCGTCTCCGGGGACGATGGCAGCGCCAAGCAGCATTTGCAGGACCTCGGTGACGCCCGTGCCCACGGTCACGTCGCCCACGGCGTAGTCCATGCCGTTGCGGCGCTTTTCGCGGCGTCGAATTGCATCCACGAACGCAGGGTCTCCCTCCGAAGCCGTGTAGCCGTTGTGGCCGTCGCGTGCCGCGTCCGCTAGGGCATCGAGCATGTGCTGCGGTGGCTGGAATCCATACTGGATCGGGTCGCCGATGTTGAGCTTCAGCACCTCGTGCCCTGCTGCCTCAAGCTTGCGGGCCGGAATCACAACGTCCCGGATGGCATACTCGACCTGGAGCGACCGCTCGGCGGCGGCCAGTGCGTGCCCCGTCGTCTGCATGAATGAGCGGAGAGCAGGTGGGTGAAAAAACCAGGGGAACGAGGGTCTCCTCGCCCCTAGGTGCTGCCATCGGCATGAAATAGCCCGGGCCGCGTGCGATGGTTATGGGCCGATTCCTGAGTGCCATGTGCGCCATCGCTTTGCTCCTGCTTGCCGGCTGCTCGCAGTCCGCGCCAGAAGGAGCGCCTGAGGAATTTGCACTCGAAACCGATCTGGCAGCAACCAAGGACACGGGCGTCATCCGCGGCATCGTCGTGGACGGATCGGTCGTGCCCATCGTGGGCGCCACCATCACTGTCTCGGGGTTGGAACGATCCACCACGAGCAACGAAAACGGCGCATTTGGCTTTGCAGACTTACCCCCCGGCACCTACTTTCTCCAAGTCCTCCAACCAGGCTATGCTCCGGCTCAATCCAGTGTAGATGTCAAGGCCGGCGTCAACGACCCTCCGATCGTGAAAGTGCAATTGCAGCGTGACGCTTCCACGAGCCCGTACAACTCCGCCTATCAGTTTCGCGGCTTCATGAAATGCAGCCTCAGCTACATCGCGCTTTGCGGAGTCTCCCCCGAATCCACGGGAGACAAATTCCTCGCGACATTCGAACTCAATGGCGCGCCCACTTGGCTCAACATGGAATCAGTATGGGACGGAACCCAACCCACCGGCGACCAAATGAACCTCAACATGGGACGAACTCCCGCCGGTCCGGCCACCACCTGCTGCACCGCGCAAGGCCCCAGCCCATTGCTCGTCCAAGCCAATGAAACCGTGATCCTCGAATCCGGAATCGGCGTCGAAGGAGATCTCATCGGCCGCATGTTTTCCTGGGAAATGGAAGGCACCGGCATCGACGACCACACAGGCCAATGTGTCTACGTCGTCTTGACCACCTATTGCCAGGGCCCCGGCGTGGCGCTGGAGCAAGAATTCGAGTTGTTCGTACACGCATTCTACCACTATGCACCGCCCGAAGACTGGCGGTTTACCTCGCAACCGGACGTCCCGGCGCCGCCCTACTGAGACGCGAAAGTCGCCCCTGTAGTGGCCGCTTGACGAACCGTACTTGGGCTAGGCCACGGCGCGATGCCCGCCACAGGTCCCACGAGCCGTTCGGCAAGAGAAATTCGAGCGAACAGCGAAACGAGCCAGACTTGGCGATGGCGACAGTGCCACTCAGGGTTGGTTTTCGTCCAGCGTTCGCCGGGCCGTGGTGTCAGCCATGAAGAACGAATCCTCTGTGGCGCGGTCGGGAATCTCCGTCTCTCCAAGTGCTGCCGAAATGTGGTCCCAGAGCGTCAGGTTGCCCACTTGTCCATACCCGACGTAGTAGTACAGGGGCAGGGTCTCAGGGAAGGAGCTCCATTCGACGGGAACGGAGCTGTAGATGCCGAGACCGCCGACGATGCAGTCTGCACCGCTGCACTTGGGGCCGTCCCAGTGTCCATCTTCGACGGGCCGGGGATTGGCCGTGTGGTAGAACAACATCTTGGCTTCTTCCAGGCTCAAGAATCCGTCCGCAAGCGGCCCCGTGGCCGGCGCCATGTCGTCTGCCGCCACGACGATGTTGCCGTCACGAACCCCGACGCCGGTGTCGCCCACCGCTTGGCGGACTTCCATGAGCATGCGAGCAAAGGTGCCTGCGGCAAACGGTGTTGCGCCGCTGGTGCCGCCCCCTCCGCGCTCGTCGCGTGCATCGACGGAATCGTACTCTGCCGCCGGGTGGGCATTGGCGTCCGCGACGATGTGGGGCATGGTCATGGTCCAGGGCGTGTAGTAGCCGTTGTCGTGGCCGCCGACCATGATGATGCCGTCGCCGCCTGCGATGTTGTCAAAGTAGGCTGGGTGCCCAGTGACGCCGAAGAATCCAGCGAGTCCATTGCCGCCGGCCACAAAGATGGCATGGCGCTTGGCTGCGGCGACCACTTGGCTGCGGTCGTTTCCGAGCAAACCCGCGGAGCCCTCGGGCGCCAAAGATTCCAGGTAGCTCATGGGAAGGTCGCCCCAGGAATTGGTTTGAAGGTCGATCCAGGGTTGCTCCGATGCCCAAACCATGGAATCGTCCGTGAAACCTTGGATGCTGACAATGCGGCACTCGGGACAGAGGCTGGATTCGCTACCGGCAACTCGGCTCGTGGTCATGGTACCGTGGCCGCCTCGGTCCAGAATCGATCCGGGGAGTGTACCCTGGTCGCAGTCGGTTCTTCCGGGCGAGAACGTGATGGCTCCGATGATTCGAGTGCCAGGAATCCAGTACAGCGTTTCTGGTTCCACGCTGCTCCAGACTTCACAATCAGCCAGCACGGCCATGTTGTAGTCCTCGACTTCTAGGCTCAATCGAAGCGCTTGCACGTCGGCCGGGAAGCCTGGAATGTAGGTGCTCGGGTGCGTCCAAGCAATGGGACGGTTGTCGCGGAATTCAAGGTGGTACGGGTTCACGCCCGTGTCCACGTCCGCCACGACCACGAGGGCGCCCGAAGGAGCGACTCCAGGGCCACCGCCATCGACCGGGTCAGGATTGTTGCTGCCGTTGTCGAGGCAACCACCGAGAGTTACAGCCAGGAGGGCCAAGAAGAGCATCCAAGTGCGCATGCCTTGCCACGAAGAGTGCGAGTACAAGATTGTTGAGGCGTGAGACAGCTCTGTTCGTGGACGCAGGGACTTCGGTAGACTCAAGCAACCCACGAAACTTCGCTGCGCGTGGATGGTCCACGGTTGGCACTATACGACCGCATTAGTGCGCAAACACGGTTGGTCCAAGCATTTCATAATCGCATGATTGCACAGTTCTGGGTGCTCGCCGTCTCGGGTGCGGCCCTCGTGCGGTTTGTTTTTCTCGAATGGATGCCACACTTGCCAGGCTCAAATCGCCTTGGCTTGGCGACCGCCATTCTCTCCCTTAATGGCGTTCTAGCCGGCCTAGCGCTATCTGTGCGGATTCGCAAATGGACGTCCACCAGGACCTCCGAGTACCCAACGCCCATTCGAAGCTACCGTGCATCATGGACCCAGATTGCAGTAGTCTGGATTGCAGGGGCCGGTTTGATTTCATCGTGGTTTTTGGAAGTGGGCTTTGGCGCAGCGGCGACAATGTTCGGATTTGCTCTGGTGGTTATGTCCATCCCGGCTACCATTCCATGGATGGGTGGAAACAAAGACACGAAATTTCGGGCGTGGATGTATGGAATATTTGCATACAGCTATGGTTTCTTGATATTGGCCGCAGTTTTGGGGGCATTCGCAGCAGTTGTAGCGAGTGGCCCAACTCGATATGCCTTATTCAGTCTGTTTGGAATCGGAATTGGACTTCAATTGCTCGCCAGTGCCGCCATCTCCCTCGACCGGTCGGACCTAAACACCCCAAATAAGTTTCGAGAACTGCGTCGCAAACTCATGGAACCAAATTCAAACTTGAAAAACATCGAGTCAGAATACTGGCTCATTGTTCGCGCCGCCCACGAAGATTCGCATCGGCCGATCTTGGATGGTTAGGCCACATCCAGTAATTCGTCAATTTGCACTAGGACCCAAATCGACCCCACCAGCCAATCGTACTCGTGACGCTCCACCAATGCGTGTGCTGTGGCGCCGACGGGCAGCCCCGCGAGTCCCTTCCGGGCAAATGATTCGTAGCCATCGGGGACGCGCATCCCCTGCGGCGTTGGCCCTTCGCCCAGATACCACGGCCTACTGCTGAGGGTCACGAAATCGCCATACAGGTGGTAGCGGTTGCGGCTCGTGGCGCCGGCGTTGCTGGCCAGCAATTC
This sequence comes from Thermoplasmatota archaeon, assembly GCA_041601615.1. Lineage (GTDB taxonomy): Archaea > Thermoplasmatota > E2 > JACPAO01 > JAHFTW01 > JANQNI01. The sequence continues at coordinate 71,601 of JBFIHX010000008.1, forward strand.
GCCTTGTTCGTTGAATACGAAGATGGTGACGACGGTGGCGTTTCGACCGCCTTCGCCGAATCGTTCTGTATCCGCTTCCGAAGCCTCCGTGACTGCCAATACGTCACCGGGTGTACGGCATCCGGCTGGGATGTCCACGCGCCAGAGGACGGGAGATTCCGAGTGCAATTGCATGCTGCGGGGCCCGTCAAGGCACGTCAAGTCGAGGCTGCGGGCGGAGGGTTCTCCGACAGCAAGAAACGGAATCGACTTTCCCGGTTCCGCGACAGCTTCGTGAAACGCCCACGCAAGTCCCAGCGGTTCTTCTACGGGTGTTGGAAGTGGATCGTCATGTGGAAGGCTTGGAGCCGGCAGTACCACGACGAGGCCGGCGGCCACGAGCCCGAGCACCAGGGGCAGCACCCATTCCCGGGCGCTCATTCTGCCTTCGGGCTCCCGGTGGTGGCGCTGACGTCGTTGGCCGTGACGCGCTCGCCGGGGACGAGGTCGCGGATTTTGCGCACAGGTACGCCGCCGTAGATGGCGTCACCGTCCAGGGTGGTTCCCTTGGGAACGAGACTCATGGCGCCGATGTGGCAGTTGTCGCCCATGGTCACGCCGGGGAAGATGTTCGTGTACTGGCCGATGGTGCAGCGGTTGCCGATGACGACTTTTTCGCGCACAAGGCTGCCTTTTTCGCCGACGTGTCCGAGGATGCTGGCGTTGGCGCCGATGACGGTGTCGTCGCCGACGCTGATGAGGTCCAGATCGTAGACGTGCTGGGTGTTGAACACCACGTTGCGGCCGATTTTGGCCCCCATGGCGCGCAGGTACCAGTTGTAGACGTTGGTCAGGCGCGCAAATCGTCCATAGACCGTGTTGAACAGGAAGACGAGGCCGTTGTGGTTGTACCAGAACCAGATGCGGAAGCTGTGGATTTTGATGGCGCCGGTGTGTGGTTTCCAGCCCATGAGCAAGAACAGCATCCGGACGGCAGGCAGGACGACCATCAGGGCGAGTCCGAAGGTGAAGAACCCGATGATGCTCCAGTAGAGGCCGACGAAGTTGTCCAGCACGGAACCGAAGGAGCCTGCCCACGCGGGGTGCACATCGAGGGACCAGCCCCAGCGCGCCAGAGCCAGCGCCGGAAGTGCAGCCACGGCCATGAAGGCGCCGAGACTGAGATAGGAATAGATCCAGATGGTCCCGGCGATGGCCCGGATGAGTCCTTTGGCACCCACGAGTCTCCGAGACCCGGCCCCTGTTTCAAGGATGCGTTGCTGCGAGGCGCCCAATCAGGACCCGATGGGTGTGTCGGGGCAGATGCCGAAGAGGCCCTCACCTGGCTTGCACTCATCGGAAATCAGGGGACCCGGCATCAAGGCGACGACGGATGCCCGAGGGGAGCTCCAGCCCCGGCCCACACCGCCCAGGGTGATGGAAATCCACGGCAGGCACGCCATGAGCGGTGCCGCGAAGGAGCCCGCCGCCGAAGGCTGTTGGGGCCCGTGCATGTATGCAGGGCAATGCACGCGGTTCCGGATCGAGATCCGGGCGAACAAATTAGGAATGGGAAGGGAAAAGGGGGAGTGTTCCAAGGAACATTTTCGTGCACCTTGGCAGGGTTCAGCTGATCCGAACCAACGGATTAGCAGAGGCCAACGCGAACGGGGCTCGTGTCGACGTACAGTTCGTTGCCGTAGCAGGTGTAGGAGTTGCCGTCGCAGTAGTAGCTGGTCCACGGGTAGTACACGTTCAGGGGGCCGTCGACGTAGGTGCGGTAGCTGTAGCAGCTGCTCGGGAAGTCGTAGTACGTGGTGCATGTCCGGACTAGGGAATCGCCGGTCAAGGGATCGTACAAGATTGGCGAGTTGCAGTACGTGGTGTGCGTGGCAGATGCCGGCGAAATCATCAGCATGGTTCCGACGAGCAGCATTCCTAGCAGCAGGGGTTTGAGTATGGAGTTCATCCAATCCCCGCATTCAAAATATTCAATATAAATATAATACGGGATGTTCGGAAAATCCTAAAATATGGCCATGCGCCGAGCCGAACTATATTTTCCTAGATGGTTTAGTATCAGTGAAATGGACACCACACCCACTTGGAATTGCCCCCGGACTGCGGCCCTAGAGGCGCCGACCACCACTAGGCTGCCCAGAAGAACGTAGGCCAGTGCGCCACCCCCGAGGCCAGTTTCATTGCAATCACTGCTTGCACTGGCTGTTCGGCCAAGCGTACAAGAATAAGGCGCCAACGAGAATAGGGACGGCATCCTCGACGGCCCGGACCAGTTCTTTGGCACCCGTAACTTGCCGAGACTTGGGCCCTGATTCAAGGACGCGAGAAATCCGACGCATCCGCGGGCGGTGCGCGGAGCCACGAAGAGCCCGCCACCAAACCTTGGGGGCCCCGTGCATGTATGCAGGGTAATGCACGCGGTTCCGATCGGAGATCCTAGCGAGCAATGCCGGAATTGGAGGGGAAAAGGAGGAGAGTACCAAGAGACATCTTGGCGAAACTTGGCGTGTTTCAACTCATCCGAACCGACGGACTAGCAGACGCCAACGCGAGCAGGGTTCGTGTCGACGTACAGCGTGTTCTGGTAGCAGGTGTAGCTGTTGCCGTCGCAGTTGTAGTTCCTCCACGGGTAGTACACGTTCGTGGGACCATCGATGTAGCTGCGGGAGTAGTAGCAGCTGCTAGGGTAGTTGTAGTAGGTGGTGCACGTCCGAATCGGGTCACCAGTCAAGGGGTCGTACACGATGGGCGAGCCGCAGTACGTGTAGTGGCTGGCAGAAGCCGGCGAAATCATCAGCACGGTTCCGACGAGGAGCATTCCGAGTAGCAGGGGTTTGAGTATGGAGTTCATCCAATCCCAGCATGCAAAAAATTCAATATAAACATAAGACGGGATGTTCGAAAAATCCTAAAATATAGTCGTGGGGCAGCGCCATTCTACATGTTACTAGCGGTTTTAGAATCAATGAGAAGGTGGCCATCCCCAACCTCGAATTGGCTCCAGGCAGCGCCCCTCGAGGCGGCTCCGCCACCCCCCCTAGACTTCCCAGAAGAACGTCGACAGACCCGCCACCGAACACAGAGGGGGCCCGCGCATGTTTTCAAGGTTAATTGAACGGTGTTGTGTCGAGATCCGAGCGAACAAAGCAGGAATTGGAAGGGAAAAGGAGGAAAATCCAAGGGGCTGCTTCGTGCACCTTGGCCTGTTTCAACCCATCCGATTTGACAGACTAGCAGAGGCCAACGCGAACGGGGCTCGTGTCGACGTACACTTCGTTCTGGTAGCAAGTGTAGCTGTTGCCGTCGCAGTAGTAGTTGGTCCACGGGTAGTACACGTTCACGGGGCCATCAACGTAGGTGCGGTAGTAGTAGCAGCTGCTAGGGTAGTTGTAGTAGGTGGTGCAGATTGTGACCATCGGATCGCCTGTCAAGGGATCGTACACAAGGGGCGGATTGCAGTACGTCGTGTGGTTGGCGGAAGCCGGCGTAATCATCAGCACGGTTCCAACGAGCAGCATTGCGAGTAGCAGGGGTTTGAGTATGGAGTTCATACAATTCATTCATGCCAAATACCAATATAAGTTTGGCTCGGGATTTTTGATAATTGGCCCAATATCAATGGTCGATGTAGCCCCCATATAGTTTACTATTTAGTTTTTTATCCAAGGATTGGGGACGCACCCAATATACCTGCCTTCAGCGACGAATGGCCCAGTGGAGTCGCCGGCCGGTTGCGAGCCCAGCAGCAATTGAGCAAGTCCGCCATCTTTGAAAGCGGCATCACTGCGAGCACAGGAGGTGCTGTCTCTACAGAGGCGTCCGCTGAATGCCAGCGCCGTCGGTAGGACCCAGGTCGTTCATCCATTCATGATTGAATCGCAGTTGTTTGCGGGTCCAAGGCCAAATGCAGGGGCCCGAAGCGCAGATTTCCCTTACAAGCGCGCCAACAAGCGCCGTGCGATCCTTGCCCCGCGCTCCTCTACAAAACCAGAACCACCCAATGGTTGACGGCCCGCCCCTCCCCCCCACAACCTTCACGACCCCACCTAGACCTCCACGCCCCATGCGCACCCTGGCCACCCTTCTGTTGATCATCCCCCTTTTGGCAGGTTGCCTCTCCGACGATAGGGCAGATTCCATCGACAGCGCCGACGATCCCCTGCCCTTGACTGAATTGAATTGGGACGTGGTGGCCGGCGTGGATTGGTGGGAAGACCTCGCCACGAGCTACCCGAAACACGACACCTACACGCCCGTCAACGCAGCACTTCGCCAACACCTCGTTTCCGAGATGCAGGCACTTGGCTTCGAGGTGGAAGTGCGCACCTACTACGCCTTGCCCCGCGATCCATCCCAAGTTCCGGCGCCTGAAGTAGAACCCATCGAAGTCCACGCCATCGTCGCGACCAAACTTGGCACCGAATTTCCCAACGAACGCATCGGCCTCGTCAGCCACTACGACACCCAAACCCTCACCGTCCATGGCGCCTACGACGACGCCTCTGGAGTCGCTGCCGAATACAACATCTGCAAGAGCCTCGCCGACGTGCCCATGAAGCGAACACTCGCCTGCATCTTCTTTGACGCCGAAGAGCAAGGACTGGTCGCGTCGAAGCGCTACGTCGAAGACGTGGTGCTGGCGGGCGACGAGGGCTACACCTACGAATTCGTGCTCGGCTACGACATGACGGGCATCAACTGGCCCGGCTACCCCGACTGGAAAATGTACGTCATGGTCGGCGAGAACGTCGTCGAATGGCTGCGCCCCTTTGCCCAAGACGTGATGCACAACCAACTCGGCTACCCCACGAGCGGCGTCGAAGTGCTCGACGTACACGACCGCAACTCGGACGAACGTCGCTTCAAGGAAGCCGGTGTGCCGATCCTGCGCTTTGCCGGGGGTCGCAACGCCGCCGACTACCCCCAATACCACATGCCCCTCGACACCGTCGACTATGTCTACGACTTTGTGGGTGGCCGCGCCAACTTTGAAGCCGGATTTGCCACCGTCGTGGAAGCAAGCCACCACACCATCCTCGCCCTCGACGAAACCGGCGCCACCGCTTTGCAGCAGAAGGCCGGCATCCCAAGCCAGTAACGACCCCAATCCACGCCAAGGAGCCCCTGAGCCTAGAGTTCACAGAACACGAATAGCGGCAGGTTGCGCGGCATTCCCTGATTGAATCCGCCGGAAGGGATTCCGGTGGTTTGCTAGAAACACCATCCTCCAGCACCACCGAAGTCAACCCGTGGACGCGCCGGCTGGATTCCGCGCCACCCTCTTCGTGGTGGTCCTTCTTGCGGCACTCGCCATCCCAAGCGAGGTCGTGGCACCTGCAAGCCCATTCACTGCCCAACTCGCCGCAACCTCCGCCGAAGGCTGGACCAACAGTGCCGAGGCACGCACATCCCCCGGCGCCGCAACTACATCCACCAGCGGCACCGTGCTCACCCTCACCGCCTTCGGCCCCGCCGCCAGCGGAAGTATCGAATCCATCCGGATCCGCGTGGACGCGAGCCAAGCCAACCACTACGACGACGAAATCACCGTTTCCATCACGGGCGGCTGCAACGACGCGACAGTCAGCACCCCCAGCATTCAACCAACCACGAGCCGAGCCACCTACACACTCAACGCCCCATGCAGCGCGGGCTGGACCTGGCCCGGCGCCACTTCCTTGCAGGTGCGACTCGAATCCAAAGCCAACGGAGGCATCCTCGGCGTCGGCGCCACCGACGGCACCTGGAGCATCCATTTCGCTACCCTAGAAGTCACCTACACCAACCAAGTCCCCAGCGCAAACGCGGGCGCCGATCGAACCGTCATGGAGGGCAGCACAGTCACCCTCCAAGCCAGCGGCAACGACCCCGAAGGCGGACCCCTGGCCTATTCCTGGAGCCAAACCAGCGGCCCCACCGTGACCCTCAGCACCGGCCCCGAGCCCACCTTCACAGCACCAACGCTCGCAACAAACAACCCCACGAGCCTTACCTTCTCGCTACAAGCCCAAGACGACCACGGCCAACAAACCACCGACACCATCCAAATCACGGTCCAAAACCACAACCAACCCCCCGTAGCCCGCGCCGGCAGCGACCGGCCCGCCAAAACAAGCGAAATGGTGACCCTAGACGGCAGCACCTCCACGGACCCCGACGAAGACCCCTTGACCTACTCCTGGAGTCAAACCGATGGCCCCGTCGTCCAGCTTCACGCCGCAAACACCGCAACACCCGGATTCACAGCAGCCACCAGCGGCATCCACACCTTCCAACTCACCGTACTCGACGGCCACGACGGCAGCCACTCCGACTCCATCACCATCACCGTCAGCACAGCCACGACTCCGCCCGCGACCGAAAACAACATTCCCGCCCCCACCCCTGCACCCTCCTCTGCGCCCTCGCCTGCGCCCGCGCCCGCGCCCTCCTCCGCGCCGGCCTCCACTTCGGCACCTGCTGCCCCCAGCACCACGCCCGAATCCACAACCACCACAGCAACCAGCCCCACCGAACCCAACCCCCACCCAAGCAATGCAACAACCCTAGCGCCCCCGCCAGCCAACACCACAACCAGCCCCAGCAACCAAACCGACAACGGCAGCAACAGCGCCTCCGCCGCCAGCCGCACAACCCACCAAGCCAGCCAAACCCAATCCCAAAGCCAAACGCCCGCCCCCGAGCCATTCCAACGCATGGACGCCTGGATCTACTGGATCGGAGCCGCATTCCTCGCCAGTGTCACCACCACCGGCGCCGTCGTCCACCGACGAATACGCCACCGCCCCCGCCTGCTACCCGCCGGCACCATCCCCAACCAAATCCCGCCCCGAGAACCCATCCTCACACAACCCGACCCCACCGCCACTGCACGGGAAGCCACAGCCGAACCCATCATCACGCCACCACCCACGCCAAGCCCCGAACCACCCACATCCCAACGACCCAACATCATCCTCGGTGACCTCGGACAAGAACTACGCAACCAAGAACTCCTGCAATTTCTCAACAACGCCAGCCACGACCTCGCAAGCCCCCTCACCCCCATCCGACTCCAACTCTCCATGCTCCTGCAATACCACGGCGACAACCTCGACGACAAACAACGCCGCGCCCTCGCCGTCGTCACCCGCAACGTCGACCAAATGGGCCTCCTCATCACCGACCTCAAAGACGCCGCCCGCCTCCAAGCCGGCCACATGGACCTCTACCCCGAACCCATGGACCTCACCGCACTCACCCGCGACGCCGCCGAAACCTTCGAAGCCCCATGCCGCGAGAAAGGCGTCCAGCTCCACTTCGACGCCCAACCCACAACCGCCTACATCCTCGGAGACGCCGGCCGCCTCAACCAAGTCCTCTACAACCTCATCAACAACGCCCTCAAATTCACCGACCAAGGAGGCACCATCCACATCGCACTGCGCCAAAGCGACAACCACTACGTCGTCGCCATCCAAGACACCGGCATCGGCATGACACCCGAAGACGCCGCCCGCCTCTTCCAACCCTTCAGCCAGGCCCACGGCGCCAACCAGAAGAAAAAAGGCAGCGGCCTCGGCCTCTACATCAGCAAAGGCATCATCGAAGGCCACAACGGAGAAATCTGGTGCCAAAGCGAAGGCAGAGGCCACGGCAGCGTATTCGCATTCATGATCCCCACGCACACAAAATCAAGCACGCAAGGCGAAAGGGAAGAACAGGAAGAAAACGCCGCAAGCGACGCAACAGAACAAACGACGGACTAAGCGACGCGAACGTTGGCGGCGCGAGGACCGCGCTCGGATTGCTCGGTGTCGAACTCGACAGTCATGCCCTCACGGGGCTCACCCTCGAACGCAGAGTGGTGGAAGAAAACCTCCTTCGTTCCACCCTCCGGCATGATGAAGCCGAAGCCCTTGTCGTCGATGAATTTTGTAATGGTTCCAGTGGCCATACACGGCGACCAAACCTAGAACCATAAAAGCGTGCAGGCTTGGGACGAGCGAGGAAAAAAGGCCCCAATCGCCGAAAAAACAGGCCGCGCCAGAGCAGAAAGCGAGGCGGCGAAAGTGCCCCCACCCCCGGCAATCTCCCAGGCCTTGCCACCCATGCATCAGCCAGCCCCAATCCTTCTTGGCGCCTCACACAGCACCGGGTTGCTGTGACAGTAGGTTGAGGGCACCGGCACATGTCCAGATTCCATACTCTTCCAGAGGCATGGATTCAATGAATCCGTAGGGGCCAAGGGGGCTGCCGTCATCGAATTGAATGACGCGCTTGGGGAAATTCACCAACCTAAAGTTGGCATTCGTGACTTCCGCTTGAAACGACACATTGCCCCTCTCCAGCGTGCTGTGGTATACGATGCCGGGCGACTGTACCTGCAGGTCGTATTCGCCGTGGTACACCATCCGGCCCCGGACCTCCAGGTCGGCAGCCACGAAGGAATCTGCCCCTGCCACTCCCGGTACGAGAAGCAACAGTAAGACGAGATGCCACGAAGCCATTACCTTAGCCCGACTACGGGCGCAAGCACTCGGTTCCATGCCTCCATGATTCAACGAAAAACATGGTTTATAATGATAGTCTTGATAGCTGGTTCCTCTTGAACAAAGGATTTGCCCTAAAAGCTTTGTATCCTGCTTTGTCTCGTTTCTTTGTGGTTTGGCAACAGGTGCGTGCATCCGTCCTGCTTGGCCTGCTGGCCCTGACCCTCCTCGCCGGATGCTTGAGTCAGGACGACAATTCTGACAAGCCTACGGGAATCTCCTCCACGGACCCACCGACCAGCAGCAAGAGGGGCGAGACACCCGAGGGAAACGGGAGCGCAGATCCGGCGACCTCACCGCCTGCATTCTTTGATCCGTTCAGGACTGTCATCGACCTTTCCCAATGCCTGTTTATGCCTGTTTCATCCTTGATTCAAAGCGCGGACGCGCAGGCGGCACTGCCGAGTGGATATCGGCCCGCCCCCCTCGCCCCCGGCTTGGTCCCCGTCAACCTGAATCTGTATGATTGCTCAGCCGTCATCATCGACAATAGAACCGTCCTGCATGATGTCCGCTTCGGCTATGTCTCCATCGCTGCCTACGCAGATGATAAGAACGTCAGCGGAGTCGGCCGCTCCGAAGGATACATCGAGAGCTTCTTCTCCGATAACCCTGTTCTTCTTGGCCTGATTGCCGGCGTCGATATCCCGACCCACGCAGCAATTTTTACGATAGAGCGTGGTTCCAACACCAGCGCTTGTACGGTGGAAATTGAAGGCGAGGCATGGTACTCGTTCCAAGGGGTCAAGAGCGATGACCTTCGAACAAATTCGATTGCGTACCGCGAGCACCGTCGGTCGGAGTCGGCGGCCGCTTGGGCCGACATCACGGTCACCTATGACTACAACAACCTCGTCACCGAAGGAGTCCTCCATGCACAATCAGGAGTCCTTGCCACTGCATCCCCTGCGAATTCAGGATTGCACGCGGCCATCTCCAGCCAAGGAGAAATGACTGGAGAAATTCGGTTCGGTCGGCACCTCTTCCCAATGGAAACGTGATCACATGAAAAATCGTATTTTTGCCATCGCCTCCGCGCACACAATCGCCCTCAGCATGGTTCTTGCAACCCTTATGGCCCCAGTGGGAATGGCCCAGACACCCCCGTCAAGATAGATGCGACCAACCCCACGAAACGTGGAAATTCTCACCGAAGAGGACCACGAAGCAATGCTCGCCGCCATTTCCAAGGCAACATTCCGAAGCCCACACTACGCGGGGCACCTACGGGCCCACTTCATCTCTAGTTCGGAACCCGGCTTCGGAGCCCCCGAACCCCAATTCCCCTGGCCGGCAAGCAGAAGACCAGGCAGGTTTGTAGAGCGTATCTGTCTCACGGATTTCCGCCCACCGTTGACCATCCTAGGGCTGCACCCAGAGTACCGCAACGCCCGAACACGCTGCATGGCCTGTTCCAAGACGAAGGCGAGGCCATCCAGCATGCGGAGGAACTCGAACACGACGGCACTGACACCTACATCTTCGCCGACGAGGCCCCGTCCGGCGAGCGCGTGGAATCCCTGACCGCGTCGTGGATGACGCCGCAGAATTTCAGGGGTTTCATAGAGCAACTGGACGAGGGCAAAGCAGACCAGGATGTGAATGCGGCGTGGCCCGACGAGGAACATGGATCGTGGTACCGGTGGTGCGCGTGAGCGTGCGGTCCATGTGCGGCCAGTGCGGCATGGGGTTGTCGATGGGCGTGGGCGAGGCAGTGACCTCGCACGACTGCTGGAGCGAATGCTCGACCGAGGAAACCATGTTGGCCTTCGACCCGGCGTGGCCGCCGTGCCCGTGCCCCCGGCTGGGTCGGCTGGTGCCGCCCCGGTGGCTTGACTGCGCTTCGAGCCAGAGGCCCTCGTGTCGAAGAAGACCGAGAGCCCTGCACACGTCGAATACTTCCACGGAAAAGGAGGCATGGGCAGCTGGGCGCTCCCGTTTTCGTGGAGCGGGGAGGCCGTGGCCCAAGCGCTGCGAAGCACCGCGCACACGTCGCCTTGGACAACGGCCGCGTGCCGCCGTCGTGGACACATCCCTGCACTACCGGCCCAGGGGACTCGTTGTCGGGAACCTGAAATTGTCTGGAGCGAGGCAGGGCACGGCTATTGCCCGCTGATGAAAATGCATTTGTTCTACGATCTGCTTCAGGAGTCGTGGGCTTTCCACGGTTGGATGATCCAGGGTCTTGGTTTGGCCTTTCATTCCTGGCATTGGTGGGAGCCTTTTTATTGGCTGGAGCACGCCGTCATGAAACCGAGGCGGCGCCTGCCCCGGCCGTATTCATTGCGGTCGCTCTGTTGCTGTGCGCGTCCTTCCTGCTCGTGGCGCTCATCGCGGTCGTCGTTCGCTGGCGTGCGAAGCGGAAGGCGGTGGCAGGAGAGCAGGAAGCATAGAGTCTACTGCCTCCGCTGCTCAAGCCGCACGTCGAGGCCCCAGAGACACAACCCCCTGCCCCGCCGTAGCTATGCACCGTTGGTTAATTAGTTGAAGAAGAAGGTAAAGGGAGGAGACATTCGGATTCCCAGGCTACGAGGCGGTAGAGGATATCGCCTTCACCACCACGGTCGAGGGAATCCAATGGGGCAACTCCACGTTGATCCTGGGCCACATGAAAAACAGCGACGGCACCCACACCGTCGTGCTCACGGATCGCGCCGTCCGCGCCCTGCGGGCCTGGGTACGCGGCCTCCATGCCTCCCCCACGTGGCGTGGACCCGCAACGCCCCTCTTCACGGGGCCCGACGGCCGCGTGGTCACGAACAAGTGGCTCAACGAGGTCATGAAGCGCGTCGCGGCAATTGCCGGCGTCCAAAAGCGAGTCACGAGTCATGTCTACCGGCACACGGCAGGAACCCTCATCGGCCGCGAGAACCCCAAACTCGCCGTGTAACAACTCGGCGTCACGGACAAGGTCTTCCAAGCCCACTACAACCGGCCCCGACTCGAAGACCGCCTCCACCGACGCGACCTCCTGCCAGGAAGCAACGGCTCGCGCAAAACCCCGATGGAACGCCTCGGCTCGGCGTATTGGAAGTTCGAGCACGGCCTCATCGACCGCCAAGAACTCGACCACGTCCGAGAACTCACCCGGCTTGAAGTGACCACCAAAAACCAATCGAAACACGAAGAATCCGCATATGCATGAAACAAATCGTGTGGGGCCCAATTGGGCCCCGACACGGTTCGTATACGCGCTACGGTTCGTATACGCGCACTGCGGTTGATAGTCCCACCCGGTTTCTTCAGAGGTTGGTGCCCAATTGGGCGCTTTTCCATCTTTTCCCTTCCCACATTTGTTCGCCCGAACAGCCGGCCTTGCTTGCACCCTTCGGTGCTCTGATTGCATCCAGGCACTCCTGGTTCTGCCCTTCCTAGGGCCGACCCGAATCGGGACCCAATTCTGAACGGGGGCAGGAAGGCAGACTCATTACAAAATCAGAGGATTGCGTGCCGCAATCACTCAAAAACCCGCCCGCCTCGGCGTCTGCGTCCAAGCGGTTTCAGTTCACCTTCGGGCCAACAGTCGAACCGCCCTACAGAACGGTTCGTTCGTCCAGCCTGGGAAAGTGAATGACGAAGACCTGCTTCCCTACCCAGACCCAACAGGAATGGTCGAGGTCATCGTCCTGCTCGCAGCCATATCCGTAGGGGTCACCGGATATTTCACCAGAAATGGCGACGTAGAAGCCGGGTGTGGCTGCGCTTCGGCTGGCTTGCTGTTGGCCTTCTACGCCACTGTGGCGCTTGCCTGTCTGAATGACGAACATCTGTCCTCCGATGATGACGTAGCAGTAGCTGTCGTGCTGTTGTTCAGCGTCGGGGCTGTCGTGATCGCAGTGCCACTTCACTTCGTCGCCAAGCTCGCCGATTCTGAGCGCGGTTGCAACGAGGGGGGTCTCGGAGGATGCGCCTGCTGAATCCCAGATGGGGATGCCCAGAATTTCGGGGCCGGTTTGCGTCTCGAAGGCATGACCAAGGACCCAGATAAGGCCAGTCTCGTAGCGTCCAAGTACCGCGTTCCGGGATGCTACGGCCCTTCAGAGCCGGGTCCGGTTGGCGGTGGTATGACAGGTGCGCCACTGGGGCTTGCATGAATGAAAAGGTCAGGACTGCTTCGCTTCCCGTCCTTTCCTGAAGGATCTTTGTCCTAGAGAAGAAGTCGTGCCGGAGTCTGATTCTTAAGGGTGGTCGTCGTCCAGGCGCTTTGCCGCATCGGCGTGAACGTCGCCTTGGACACCGACCGCATACCACCATAATGGCTCCCCTGCCACCCTCGGCGTTGAGACCTACGCAGTGCCGACCCCACCCCCCACTTCAGGGCAGAGCTACGACGTGCTGGCGTGGTCCACATCGGGACATGAGCCTCGGGGTGTGGGCATGAGCGAAGTGAATCCAATGTGTGGGAGTGCATGTCCTCGTAGTGTACCGCGAGGGAGGCCTCAAGAGCCTTCACGCCTTCGTATTGAGGAGGTTAGTGTTGCCTCGCACTCGAACTCAGGCCATGGTGGGCGTGGGCCCAGGGTTGAGGCGCGAAGGCAGCAAGGGAGTGAGTGCGAGCCAGGGCCAGATCAGGATCATTGAGTCCAATTGGAGCCATGCACGGGACATTCCCCAGTACGCCAGGAACAGCAACGCAAGCGTTACGGCGTGGGTGGGTGTGAGGTGTTTGTCCTGGTAGCGGCTAGCCAGGAGGTCGAGGTGTTGCTGTCTTGCTTCGGGAGTGTCGCGTTCGGCGGTCTCGGTGGCAGGGGGCCGAACGATGGCGTACAGGGGGGACGCGTATGCAACTACCAGCGCGAAAAGAAGGCCCGAGGCCAGTGCCTCCAGTGTGGGCGGAGGGGCACCGTCGAAGAAGAAGGATAGGGCGCCCCAATTGAATTGCCATCCGAAGAGGAACACAAGTTGAAGGGCACCGTAGGCGGATGCGACGATGCGCAGACCGCGCGGTGGGTTCCAGGTGGTAGCTACCAGGATGAGGGTGGCAATAGTCGCGGCGGCGTGGATGGTAGCAAGAAAGCGGACGCCCGCGTTGCTCCAGTCGGCCTCGGCAAGCAGCGCCCACATCGGTAGCGCCGAGAGAAAGAGCGTGTGTTCTCCCGCCTTGGGTGTGATGGTGGCGCGGAAAAAGAGCGCGAACGCCATGACCGCGCCCATCGCGACGGAAAACGCCGCCGTCACGGGGTCCTCCAACTGTGCAGTGGCGAAGGCCCAGCCGAGGGGCGCGACGACGAGCACAATCAGGACATGCTTTTTGGTCCAGTGCCGCCACGTCAGGTACAGGAGTTGCAGGAGACACCCCGCAGCAAAGGCGGCTGCCGCTACACCAGATCCAGGCATGGTCATTCCGACTCGGGCGGCTTGACGCCCCAATCCTGAAGGGTGAGCAACTTCCCACTTGTACCTGTGAATTTTATGAAATTCTCTACATCTGGGCTATACCATGCGTGCCAGATTTCACCACTTTGGAATGTACTAATTGTGTGGATTGTTTTCATTTTACCCCATGTGGTGTCTACGGTGTCCCACCCTTCGACAGCCACGTCATAATGGTAATTTTCCTCGTATCCGTCTTGGTAGGTGGTGCAGTTATGGGTGTAGTTTGCCATCGGGAAAATTGGTCGTTGAGGGCAGTCATTCCAGAAGTAAAGCTTCGTCTGAAATGCCACCCACCCTAACGACTCTGTATCTACCCACTGGGTTCCCGCGCCTGTTGGGTGGATGTAGGGATCGGGCGGAGTCTCTACAAGAAGTCGGTATGTAGAATACCCTTGGTGTTCTTCAATACCCTCAACTTTGTAATGAAGCCACTCACCATCCGTGGTGTTGTATTTCCACCACTGTCCTACCCCCCATGTGGGTACTGGCACATCCGACGGATCTGGCAAGGAGGCGTCCGCCTCGGAGGCCATACAGCCCGACAGGACGATGGCAACGAGCAGCAGGGAAGGAACGATAAGGATACGCATATTCATCTCCGAGATGATTTCAGTCATAAATAACTTCGTCGTGTCTCCAAACGTATTCCTGCGACGGAGTCGGAGAGACTAAGTGGTCTACGAAGAACAGATCGACAGGTAGTGCCCAGTTGACAATGGGCGGTTGTTGGATGACAGCAGTGTATGGTACGCGGAGGAAGTTCGGATTGAAATCCCGCTCCTCCAATGCGTAGTGGATTTCGTCGCCTGTCTGGGCAAGGTTCCAGTAATACCCAACGATATCCCCGACGAAGTGTATTTTCATCATTGTTAAGAGCCATTTTTCGATATTTTTAGATTCTAGTGTTTTTATGATGGCCTTGACCCACCCATCGGCTTTTTGAGTAACTTCGGCGAAATTCGCGAAGTCCTCGTCCATGTCTAGAACATGGTGACGGAAGCCGATGCAATCATGGGGGTGGCTCGACTCACCCGAATGCCCGTAGTTTATCCACTCACAGGACTTGTAGTATGCCTCCCAATAGGCATTAAGAGCAAAACCATTGCCATCATTAGGTGCACGGCCGCTGGGAGGCGGGTTCTGCACTCTGTCGCGGTCTACAGACGAGTACGGGTTGGATGGTACGAGGTTCATGAACCGGTCGCCGTCCGTGGCAGGGTTGCCTCCATTTCGAGTCTCGTATTGTTGGATGAACCATGTGTAATACTGGCCGTTGATTGGCGTAATCTGACCCCGGTTGGAACTGAATCGTTGGTCGTGGTCGTACTCGTAGTGATCCCACCCACTGACACGATTGCTGGAGGAATAGTATTCGTTCTTCAGCAGTTGCAGATTCGACCAGTAGTGGAAGCGGTTCCCAGTCTCATCCTCCTTCCACAACACCTTCAGGGTGTCCTTGTAGGCATGGTCGAAGAACGCATACGCATCGTAGCCGTGGCTGTCGTGATTGATGCCATTGGCGTCCGTGCGCCGAGTCGTGGTGAACCGGCTCATGACCTCGTAGTCCTCCTGGCCTGAGTAGAGCGCGACCTCTACGATCAACTCGCCGGCCCGGTCGGAACCGCCGTTCTCGCGGATCACGGAATTGGCGCTGCCGCTGTCCAGGTCTACGCCGAAGCGCAAGCCGGGTGCAAACGACGTGCCGACGAAACGGAACGTATTGTCGCCCTCCACAAGGTATTCAGGCGGGAACGAAATGTAGCGGTACTGTTCCTCGGTACTGCTCCATGCGCAAGGATTGATCATGTAGATCATGACTCCGTTGACTTCCAAGCTGATGCTGTACTCACCTCCTTCGCTGCACCCGGTGCTGCGGCCCCAGATGCCCATCCAGGCGTCGTAGCCGCCGCCGTAACTCAGGTCTCGGATGTCGAGAGTCTTGATGAACTCGTCATTGCCACTGTTGACCTCCGCGCTCGTCTCGGCAGAAAAATCGTCGTTGTAGTATCCCTTGTAAGTATTGGCCTGGACCGTGTTGTAATTCCATTCCGTCGTGTAGACAGTGGTTGAATCGTTCGGAGATGGGGGCTGGCTGCTCGTGGTACCTGTCACGGACACGTCGTCCACGAACCAACCAAGGAAGCCGTTGGCGATGCTGTCTATTGTGTCGAAGCGGAACGCGAGGCGCACGTCCTGGCCGGTGAAGCTGCTCAGGCTGTACGTGCGCGTGACCCATTGCTCTTGGCTACCGTCGATGAGCGGGAAGTCCTGCAACACGGCACCCGTCGAACTGACGACCTGGACCCATTTCCGGTCGTAGCTCGTGCCAGATTCCGTCTGGTGCCAGCTCCTGAACGACAACGTGGCGCTTCCTGGAACGGTGAAGATGGGGCTGGTCAGGGTGCCGCTGTTGCGGGCGCCGTTGTCGTAATTGTTCGTGGATTCTTGTCCGTACCAACTGCTCTTGCAACACGACTGGTACTTGTCAGAGGACAAGTGCCACATACCGGTCGTGCTCCACGAAGTGGAGGCGCTGTTGAATCCCTCCGATATGCCTTGGCCCGTGGAGCCGCCACCTCCGGTGTCGTCGGTTTCGGTGATTAGCACGTCGTCGATGGCCCAATGGTCGTAACTCGACCCACTGTGGGTCAGTTGGCGCCACCGGAACTGGGTGCTGGTCGTCTGGGCTCCCACTGGAATGGTTTCCGTGATGGACGTGAAGAGCGAGTAGCTGTCTTCTTTGTAGGTCTTGATAGTCGCCCAAGAGCCGCCGCCGTTGGTGCTGTATTCCAGGACTACGTCCTCGCTGGAGTCTGCATTCTCACACGGCGAGGACCCGGTACCGATGCGGAGGTAGAAGTTGACATGGCCTCCGCTGCTTACGTCCAGGCTCTTGGTGGCGGCGCTACGGGTGGAGCCGCCATCAAAGTAGAGCGCGTAGGGGCTGCTCTGGCTGCCGCAACTGCTGCCTTCGCTAGCGCCTGAGTAGGTCCACTTGTTCGTGTCAAAGCTGCCGTCATTGAAGTTGTCCGAGAGCCGGGTCACACCGCTACCGCCGTTGGTGACGGTGTTGGTGATGACCACGTCGTCCACGGCCCAGTGGTCTCGGTCTGTGTATGCTGCGAAGTTGAGTTCCCGCCATCGGAACATGGTGTTGCTCGTCTTAGCGACCGATGGAATCGCGGCGGACTGGGACCCCCATGAGCCGTGGCTTCCAGCTTGAAGCGTCTTGATGGCAGTCCAGGAGGAACCGCCGTTGGTCGAGTATTCCAGGACCAGATCGTCGTCGTGTTCGGGTTCGGGCTTGTCACAGGTCCCTCCCCCCGTCCCGGTTCCGTGGCGGGCATAGAAGGATATGGAATCACCGTTCTGGACGTTGAGGCCTGGGGTGCGGGCGTAGCGGCCGCTGGTGCCGTAGAAGTAAAGGGCACGGCTTCCGCTGACGCTGCCGCAATTCGTGGATTCACTCACGCCGCTTCGGCTCGGCCACTTGGATGAACTGATGGTGCCGTCGTCGAAATCGTCCTGGAACACGATCTGGGTGCCGACTTCCTGCAAGTCCGGGGATGCCGTGGGTAGTTCCGGTGTGAGGTTGGTGGTCTGGTGGTACGTGCGGTTCCAGTCCTCGAAGGGAATGTAGTCGGCCATCATGCCCGGCATGGGGTTGCTGCCGGTGCGGGGCACGCGGATGTCGGGGAGAACGTCGCGGGGCGCGGGGAGGCTGGCAGGCATTGGGGTGGATGTGGATTGGGTCGAGTCGTTGCAGTCCGGCGGGCTCGGCGGTTCGGGTGGATTAGTGTCACCCCCGCCTTCCACCTGAACGTTTACCTTGCCCCCGCTAGAGTCCGAGGACGAGGCTCGGGAGGAGGTGGTTTGGCAGGGGTTGATAGGCGGGTCTTCCACAAGATCCAGCAGGTTGGTGTGGTAGAAGACCCGAGTCGGCACCGGGCTTTGCTGGATGGCGATCTCGTCATCGGGGAATTCCGCAAGGTCGTAGGCGGGAAGGGCGCCGGAGTAGAGTAGGCCCTTGTATTCGTCCAACTGGTTTGCCAGGGCAGTCATGACGCTGTTGGCGCGGAGGCTGCGGGCGGTGGGGGCCATGCCAGTGGGGTCAAGGCCGCCGACGGTCAGGTCCATGGCGTCCAGAAGTTCGCGCTCCAGTTCCCCCACGTCGTCGCGGCCCAGGGGCAGTTGGTCTTGGCTGGCGGTGAGGGGGATGCTCACAAGTAGCGTCAGGCTCAACACGGCGGCAGTCGTAATCTTTGTCAGGGTGGCAGGATTGAACATTCGATTTCCTCCAGTGGACTCATCGACTTCGGGCATATCGGCCGATGTGAGTTGCCCCAAGAAATGGACTTTGGTACTTGAATTCTTGCTGTAAGGGCAATTTGCATTTCCCATTTGACCCAATATCAATAATCATATTGGGGAAGATTTCTGTAGTGCCTCCTGAGCCGCAGGGTGGAGCGGGAGCGCTACAAGGCGGACGTTGCGTTTGCCGGGTTGCCCCGGCCGGACAAGGCCTGAATCTGTCACGCGCCGGACGCGGGCCTTGGTTGTGGAGATGGCCCACCCGTGATGCTGCTGGAGCTTGTGGCACAGCACCGCCAACGCCCAGGCGTTGTCCCGGATGAGCTCGTAGAGCAGCCGTAAGGCGTCGTCGCGTAGGGTGGCGGCCTGAAGCCACCACACATCTAGGTCATCGCGCCACGGGAAGAGGCAATGGCGATGGCCCAGCACGCGGCGCTCGATATTACCCTCCTTGGTCAGGTCACCAACTACCTCCATTGCGAACGCCGCCCGCACCGGAACCCTCCGGCGGACCCGCTGGACCGCTTCAGAAACGCCGATGCCAGGGTGGCGGCGAACGACACGGGCCAGGCACCGGGCCACCTCCTTGTGGCGGCGAATGCAAGACTCGTGCGTGGGGCGCGTTTGTGTTTGGGGGTGAAGCAACAATGAGCAGGCAGGACGCATCGAGCCGTCCTGATCGTCTTGGGTAGTTAGGTGCGTTGGAGCAAACGCCGGCATTGGGTTCATTCTGGATCTCGTTCAAGGGCGGTCACGAGCCATGAGTGCGCTTCTAGTTCCATTTGGACGCCGCCGGGTCCGCAAGCGTAGATGGAGTCGTCGCGGCGTTGCCAGAATCCCCCTGTCCCTGCGTCGAGATTCCGCAGGAGCCGGCGGTGTTCTGCGGCCATGCGAAGGGATGCGAGGCTTTGCCGTGTCGCGCCGGCCTTGTGCCTCAGTAAGACATCAAAATCAGAATCATCGACGTGCCGGTTGCGATTGGAGCCACGGCGATAGCTGCATCGTCCGGGGGTGTGACTCATGCTACCCTCAGGCCCTCTTGCGTCCCGCCCTTGAATGATCGAGGGTCCAGGGATTGTTGGTGCGTCTTGGCTCCCGTGTGTGGCCTTAGGGGGATTGCAAATGGTCTCTGTGCCGGGAATCGGCCGTCAAGGACAACAGGAGCGGCCATCATGGCAACCACTCCCGGCCGGTCCTGTCGTCATAGAATCGCACCGTGCCGTGGTCGTCTTGCCACGCAGTCAAGAGGCCCAGGTCCAGCAAGGCCCGCAAGATTAGCTCTTCTTGGCCACCGCAAGCAAGCGGCAAATCACCCCAGGTCCCGCGGAGGGGGACAAGCTTGTACTCGAAGAGGGACGCGCCGTGCGCACCCTGCGCAAGCGGATTCGATCCCTCAGCACCTCGCCAATATGGCGGGGCCCTGAGACGCCCATCTTCATAGCCCCGGATGGAACGATTCCAACGGGCAAGTGGCTCAACGACGGCCTCAAGCGCGTCGCGGCCATCGCAGGCATCCGCAAACGCACCACGTCACACGTCTTCCGCGCCACCGCAGGCACCCTCATCGGCCGCGAGAACCCAAAACTCGCCATGCAACAACTCGGCGTCAGCGAAGGCGTGTTCAACCGCCACTACAACAAACCCCGCCTGGAAGACCGCCTCCACCGACGCGACATCTTGCCGGGTGGCGAAGGCGTGCGACAATCGCCCATGGAGAAGCTCGGAACTGCCCACTGGCGCTACGACCACGGGCTCATCAACAAGGCCGAGCTCGAGCAAGTCCGAGAACTCACCCGGCTTGAAGTGACCACGCAAACGACACCCAAACCTGAAGAAAGCGCTTACGCATGAATGGGTTGGGGCGGTTCGTATCCTTCTCCCCGGTGCGTAGCCGGACGGAGAAGTAAGTAGTCCCACCCGGATTCGAACCGGGGTCACAGGCTCCAAAGGCCCGTATGATTGACCACTACACTATGGGACTGAGCGGATGCGAGGTCCCAGAGGGGAGTGGTCTTGATTGCGGTCCCGAAGGACCGCAGGACTGACCACTACACTATGGGGCTCGGCGTGTTGCTTTGCGCATGGACGTTTGGAACTTCATCGTGGTCCTTTGGGACGTGGACGAGGGCCATTTTGACCATGCGCGAGGCGCTTGGGTTGCCTTGCGGCGAGCCGCCCAGCCCTGACCCCTTTTTAGGGCCTTCAGTCCCGCGTGGGCCTTGGCCCGGTTCGACCGGGGCGCTGTGGTTTTGGCTTTGGCCGTCGTAGGTTAGGTTGGTGAACATCATGAGAGGTCACGATACAATCCAGGAAACACCCACGGTTCATGCGCATCGAACGGCGAAAGTCGTGGAGTTGGTGGCGACTTCCTCGAAGAGTTTCGAGGATGCGGTCAAGCACGCGATTGAGGATGCGAATCGCACGACGCGAGGCATTACCGGTTGCGAGGTGCAGCGCTGGTCGGTCCGGTGTCGTGATGGCAAGGTTTCGGAGTACCGCGTGGACCTGAAGCTGGTGTTTGGCATCGAGCATTCGCCGCAGCCGTAGGTTGGCGTGCTGGCCGTCCGGATTCGTTCTATTCTGCTTCGATCCAGCCGTTGGCTTCGGCTTGCCTGAGCATGCGCCGGAAGCTTTGGGTTTCCATGCCGGTGATTTGAATGCGGTCGCCGGTGTGGTACTTGTGGTCCTTTTCCCAGTCTTTGAAGGCCTTGACGACTTTGACGGTGCCTTGGACGCCGCTGCCGACGAATTTCATGAGTTGCTTGCTGGTGTAGGCTTCGCTGAAGTTGCCTTGGAAGACGCCGAAGCGTTGGTGGGCGATGACGGCGATTTTGGTGCAGACACGATCCAGGAAGGCGCGGTCGTGGCTGACGACGAGGATGGTGCCTTCGTATTCTTGCAAGGCGGCGGCGATGACCCGTTGGCTATCAATGTCCAAGTGGTTCGTGGGTTCGTCGAGCACCAGGAGGTTGTGTTTGTCTGCGATGAATTTGGCGAGGGCTAAGCGTGCGCGTTCGCCGCCGCTGAGGTTCTTGACTTTCTTGAAGACGTCGTCGCCGACGAAGCGGAAGCGCCCGAGGAGGCCGCGGCTCCATTCGTCGGGTGGCGGTGGGTCTCGCAGGCTGCGGATTTCATCGATGATTTCTCGCTCCGGGTCCAGGGTTTCGTGGTGCTGGTCGAAGTAGCCGATGCGGACGTTTTTGCCGAGTTTGATTTCGCCGGCGTCGGGGGGGAGTTTGCCGATGAGGGTCTTGATGAGGGTGGATTTGCCGCAGCCGTTGGGGCCGATGATGCCGATCTTGTCGCCGCCGACCACTTCGAGGTTGGCGTCTTTGAACAAGGTGCGCCCTTCGAAGCCTTTGGTGAGGCCTTCGACATCCATGACGTCTTTGGCGACACGGTCGGTTTCGAAGAGGAGTCGGAAGCCTTTGCGCTTGGTGGGTGCTTCGGGTGCGGGCGCGCCTTGTTGTTGCTGCGATAGGCGCGTCTTGCGGCTTTTGACTTGGGAGTCGAAGCGGTTGCGGCGCTTGAGTTCCTCAATGATGGAGAGTTGGCGTTTGACTTCGTTGAAGTCGCGGCGTTTCTTTGCGGCGATGGCTTGTGCCATGGCGGCGCGTTGCTCCTGGTAGCTGGTGTAGTTGCCGTCGTATTCGAAGACCTGTTTGTGGTCCACTTCGAAGACGCGGTTGCTGACGTTGTCCAGGAGGTATTCGTCGTGCGCGGCGACGACCACGGCGGCATCGAGGTCCAAGAGGTAGTTTTCGATGAATTCCACGGTGGGGATGTCCATGTGGTTCGTGGGTTCATCGAGGAGAAGCACGTCCGTGTCCTTGGCGGCCGAGAGCGCTTTGCACAGGAGCACTTTGCTGCGCTCGCCGCCCGAGAGTTCGCCAAACTTGGAGTCCAGCACTTCTTCGGTGAGTCCGAGGCTGTTGAGCAGCGGATTGCCGCTGGCGTCGCCCTTGGAGCGTTCCGTGGCCAGTTCTGTCTGAAGTTCGGAGTAGCGCGCCATTTTTTGCTGCGCGTCGGGCTGGTCCCAGGCTCCGGGTTCGCCCATCCATGCTTCGAGGGCGGAGACTTCGGCTTCCATGGCGTCGGCGCGGGCGGTGGGAGCGGCCAGGAGCTCCGAAACGGGCGTGTTGTGGGGAATGTCCGGCACTTGGGGCAAGTAGCTGACGCGCAGGTCCGGCTTGGTTTCGAATTCGCCGAGGTCCGCTTTCATTTGTCCGGCAAGGAGCTTGAACAGCGTGGTTTTGCCGGCTCCGTTGGGCCCCACGAGGGCAATCTTGTCGCCGGGGTTGATGACGAACGAGGCCTCACGCAGGATGTGGCTGGGGCCGTAGGATTTGGATATGCCGTCTGCGCGCACCAGATGTTGCATGGGCTTGCGGGCGGCGAGTTGGGCCTTGGTGATGAGCGTTGGGCTCAGTCCTCGTCCTCGTCGTCGTCCTCGTACTCCTCGCCTTCTTCCAAATCGTCTGCGTCGAGGCTGTACTCTTCGGGGTCGACGCCGGGGCCGGGGTGGAAGCCGATAGGGAGCTTCGGGTTCAAGGGTCCGTCGTCGAATTCGTAGGGGAATTTATTCCAGTACGGGGAGTCGTCGAGGACGTGGTAGCGACTGTTTTCGGCGTTGATGCCACGGATCATGTGGCTGCCGATGCGGTCGATGTGGTACAGGATGGTTCCTTGGAAGACGGATTCGCCGATTTGCTTGTAGAAGCGGCCACAGACGGTGATGGCGATGGTGCGGTCGGTGACGAATTCGTCGACGTAGTGCGCCATGTGGTAGGCGCTGGGCAGTTCAATGTGGGGGCGGATGGTGATTTCCTCTCGGAGTCCGTGCAGGATCATGAGGGGCACGGGGGCGCCCTCGTCGCCCTGGGTGGACTCGTGGTAGGTCGTTAGAATGCGCTTGACTGCGTCGTCTTCCAGCATCGGCCCAAGCTTCGCCAGTTCCGTGCTCTCTTGAAGCTTCGTGTGGTGGCGGTGGTACGATGCAGGCGTTTTCTTGGCGGGCTCGAGTTACCATCCCGGTGGCGTAAACAAACTGCTCGCGTCGCGTTGGACGATGGGCAGTTTCAGGTCACTGCTTGCGTCGGCGTGGATGGTCACGGGGTTCGTGATGGCGCTCGGCATGTAGTCACGGCCGCCTGCGGCGAGGACCAGTTCGAGTTCGTGTCCGGCGGGGACCATGACGTCGAGTGGGAAGAACTCCATGTTGGCTACTAGGGGCTGGAGCGGCACGACAGGGGCGGCGGTTTGCCCGCCGGCGGCATAGCGCAGGTCCATGATGGCGTGGCCGAGGCGGCGGTCGTCGGTTTTGTCTCGAAGTTCCGCGTAGACGAGTCCTCCTGCACCTTCCGGCGTGACGGTGGCATGGAAGAGCGGTAGTCCTGCGATGCGGGTGCCAGTGGCGTCGTTGAGCACGCCGAGGTCGAATCGGAGCACTTGGTTGGGGCCGTAGAAGCCGCCCGAGACGGGTTCGTAGATGCCGTAGATGCGGGTGTCGGCGCCTCGGGTCTGGGTCATTTGATCCATGCCCATGTTGTTCCATTGGAGGTCGGCGGGAGGCCAGGTGGATTCGATGCGCCATTGGTGCTTGTCGTCCTCGATTTCAACGTGAAGCTGCGGGGCGCCTCCAGTCTCGGCGAGGTAGTAATCGAACCACTCTAGAAGATCCTGGGCCCAGTCCCAGCGCAGGTTGTCGGGGTGTTCACTGACGCGGTCGGGGTAGTTGTGGCCCCATTGTCCAAACAGGCCTTTGATGTCGAGGCCTTTGGCTTCGAGTTCTTGGTAGAACGGGAACGCCATGTGGGGGTCGACGTTCCAGTCTTGCATGCCGTGGATGAAGTAGACGCTGCCCTCGTAGTTTGCGAGGACTTCGTCTTTGAAGCTGCGTTCGCTCCAGTAGCTGCCTCCTTCGAGTGCACTGGCAGGGTCGCCGCCGTAGAGGTACGCGGCAGCGGCCTGGGCGGCGCCGGTTTGGGTGTCGGCGCAGAGGCTGTTTTCGACGATTTGCCGCGCTTGCAGAAGGACTGGGTCGGCGCCTTCGTCGGCGATGCGCACTTCCTGGCCGGTGTAGGTGAAGGCGTAGTAGAGGCCCCAGAGGACGCCGGGTCCGCGGAATTCCACGCTGCCGTTGCGCCACATGAGGTCCATTTGGCCGTAGAGGCCGCTGATGGGGACGACGGTTTTGAGTTCGGGCAGGTCGGTGGCCATGGCGGCTTCCCAGGGGGTGCTGCCGTCGTAGCTGCGGCCGATGAGGCCGACGTTGCCGTTGCTCCAGGGGCTTTGGCCAAGGAATCGGACGGCTTCTTGGACGCCGGCTTGTTCGACGGGGCCCATGAGGTCCATGCAGCCGGTGGAGTCGCCGGTGCCGGTGACGCTCACTTGGGCGATGATGTAGCCGTGGGGAACGAGGTTTTCGATCAAGAATCGGCCGAGGCGGTTGGCGGGTTGGGTGGCGTAGATGTCACCGAGGATCGGTTCGCCGTAGTAGGGGCCGATGTCGGCGACCACGGGGAGTTGGCAGTGTTCGGGCATTCCGTCTGCGGCGGCCGCACCCTGCAAGGTCAATGGCAGGGATCCAACGCGCATGGTGGTGGGCCATTCGCAGCCTTCGATGTCGGGGAAAAACAGGCCCATGTGTACGTCGGCGGAGGGCAGGCCGGTGCCGACGGGCATTTCGACGCGCAGCACTTGGCCGACGCCGGGAAGGATGCCAAGGGGGCCGGCTTCGAGCACGCGACTGTAGGAATGGGCGGTTGCGTCGGTGACGAAGGGTAGTCCTGCTCGGTCTTGGACGCGGGTGATGGCGCCGTCGAGTGCGGTTGGATCAGTATCGCTGGTCTTGGTCGTGCCGCTGTCGAGGCAGCCGGACGCTGCCAGGAGTGCCATGGCGGTTGCAAGCAGGAGTACGCGCATTGATTCTGGACCAGTTGCGGTGCATCATAGCGATTGTGGTGGTTGGCGGGCGACGTCTCCTGGCGCAAGGGATTTTTGACAAATCGAGGGCGGTTTTTTTGGGTCGCCGCGTGGTTGCAGGGGTATGCACGCTGGTACTACCGCAGGCATTGTCGTAACTGCACTTGCGCTCATGAGCATTGGATCGTTGAGCGCGAGTGCGGAGGACATTTGTTATGGGACAAAGGATCCGAACAACTACACCATGGTCTGCGCGACCGAGACGCCGGGAGGCGGCCACGACCGTGGCTGGTTCGGTTGCGTGGAGACCTACGAGACGGATGGCTACAACGTGGACTACGAGCGGGTTTGCGCCCTTTCGTACAGCGAAGAGGACGTGTGCGTCATCGGTGGCAAGAACTACCACGGCAACCCCGGCGACTACACGGAGAGCCACGGCTGCATGATTGGCGGCGACGGCACGACGCAGTAGCGTTCCTGCCTTCTCATCGATGAAGGGGCCCGTGCCCTGGAGACTTCTTTCTATTCTTCTCTTCTATTCTTGATTCGCCTCGGGCATGGGGGGCACGAAGTACGCATCCGCCGGCGCGGCGAGGGTGCTAAGGCGCAGAATCACGCTGGCGGTGTCAATGGTGACGGGCGCCAGGACGGGGCTTGGCAGGTAGTTGTTGCCTGTTTCTTTGACGATCAAACCAAGTTCATGGCCGGCCGGCAGTGCCGCTGCGAAGTATTCGAACGGAATCTCGATGTTCATGCCAACACCGGGCACGACGGGAGTTTCGCCGCCGGGTGCGTGGCGCAGTTCCGTAATGCCGTAGCTGAGGCCGAAGTTGTTGCCGGTGGTTGCGTCAAACAGTTCGACGTACAACTGGCCGCCGGGGCCGCTTGGGGTGACGGTCATGCGCACGGAGCTGAGGCCGGCGAGGACCGTTTCCTCGTCATTGTTGAGGACGCCGAGGTTCCAGGTGAGGGTGTTGGCGGCGGTGCTGACGGCGGGACCCGATTCGCCAACAAGTGGCAGTTCGAGCACGGTCGCGGCGCTCGGTTGCAGAGCGTCGTCGACCCGCCAGCGGCCGTCTTGCAGTTCCACTTGGACGTGCAAGTCCGGCGCCGGGCCCGTTTCCATGAGGTAATGGTTGAACCACTCCAGCATTTCTTGCGCCCAATCGTAGCGCGGGTTGGAGGGGTGCTCAGAGACGCGGTCGGGGTAGTTGTGGCCCCATTGACCAAACATGGCCTTGGCATCGAGGCCCTTGTCGGCGAGTGCTTGGTAGCCAATGGTGCCGGCGTGTGGGTCGACATTGTCGTCGAGCAAGCCGTGGATGAGGTAGATGCTGCCTTCGTAGTTGGCGACGGAGCGCTCGACGAAAGTGCGTTCGGCCCAGTAGGTGCCTTCGGCGTCGGTCACGCCATCGCCGGCTAGGTACGCAGCGGCGCCAAGAGGTGCGGCGGTGAGCCAGTCGGGGCAGGTGGCGCGGTGGCGCACGGCCGAGGCGGGGTCGGGGCCGGGGACGCCGAAGGTGCCGTAGATGACGTTGTGGAAAGTCAGGATGCGGGCTTCACTGGCGCCATTCCAGGTGACGAGGTCTTGCAAGCCCGAAAGACCGCTGATGGGCACGATGGTCTTGAGATGCTCCGAGCCGTGCGCGGCGGCCATCCAGGGGGTGCTGCCGTCGTAGCTGCGGCCAATGAGTCCAACGTTGCCGTTGCTCCAGTCCTGGGTGCCGAGCCATTCGACGGCGTGGTGGACGCCCAGTTGCTCAGCAAGGCCGAACATGTCGAAGCAGTGGTTGGATTGGCCGGAGCCAAGCACCGAAACTTGTGCGACGGCGTATCCATGCGGAACGAACGTGGAAATCAGCCATTCGCCGAGCCGGCCGCTGCCGCGTTCTTCGGCGGGTACGTCGGATTCGGTGTAGTAGGGGCCTACGTCGGCGATTACCGGAACGTGGCAGTCAGGCGCGAGGGTGGTTTCCTCGTGCTGGGTACCGATGACCATGCCCGTCGCGTGGTCTACGTGGACCGATGCGAAGTCACAACCGGGAATGTCGGGCAAGAAGAGGCCCAAGTGGACCTTGGCGCCTTCTGGGTCGAGCGCGGCGCCGCCCTCGGTGACGGGCAAAGGAACGTCCACGAATACGCTCAGGGACGGGAGAATGTCGAATGCGCCCGCAAGGAGCGTGTAGGACCAGTTCTCGGTGAGGTTGAACGGCATTTCGGCGCGCTCGAAGACGCTCGTGAGGCCCGTGATAGCCGCGTCGTCGTGTTGAAGATCATCGCCCGAGCCGCTGTCGAGGCAGCCGGATAGAGCCGGAAGGGCCACGAGGGATGCCAAAAGCATCGCCTGCAAGATACGCATAGGCGCACGATGCCGGGCTGGCGTACTTGACCATTGTCGAGTCGGCCTGTATGTTGGGCGTCTGCCTTGCCTAGTTTGGGCCGAAAGGAATTGTGATTGCCAGAGAGAAAATCCGATTTTTTCAGGAGAACGAACCCCTAGGATGGCCCACAACCCCAATATACAACCCCCTCGTCGGCGCGACCCATATGGTGACCGCTCAGGTCGAGGACGCTACGTCCCCGTTGGAAAAGAAGGACCAGCTTCAGCAAAAAGCGAATCAGTTGCGCAAGGAACGCGACCGACTCAACGACGAGGCTCGCGGCCACGCCGAGGAGCGCGACGAGTACAACGCGAAGGTTCGCGGATTGGTCAACGAGGCCAACGAGCACAAAAAGCGCCGTGACGAACTCAACGAGAATGTCCGACGCCAAAAGGACGCCCGCGACGAGGCCAACCGCATCGCCGACGACGCGATGAAGCTCGCCGACACCATGCGCCGCGAACGCATGCCCGATGGTGCCGCCAACCTCAACGTGGCTCGCCTCAAGAAGGAAGCCCGCACCCTGGAGTACCAGCAAATGACCTCGGTCATGACGCCGGCCAAGGAACGTGCCCTCGTCGAGCGCCTCCAGGACATCGGCAAGGCCCTGCGCGAGAAGGAAAAGGTGCTGCGCGCCGATCCTGAACTCAAGGCGTCGATGGAAAAGGCGGATCTCCTGAAGGAGAAGGCCGAGAAGGAGCACTCGAAGGTTGCAGGTCTGGCCGAGAAAGCGCAGGCCGAGCACGATTCGATGATCAAGCTCTACAAGGAGTCGGACAAGCTTCGCAAGGTGGCAGACAAGCTGCAAGAGAAGTTCGTCGTTTCCAAGATGGAGGCCGACAAGATCCACAAGGCGTACATCGAGTACGTCAACCAGATTCACGAGATCGAGGATTCGCTTGGTGGCGGCGGTGGCCGCGCCAGTGGCACCACGGTCAAGCAAGCCGAAGCGGCGGCGGACGAGGTCTACGAGAAGTTCAAGTCGGGCGAAAAATTGTCCACCGAAGACTTGCTGACCTTGCAAAAGGCCGGGCTTCTCTGAGACGAAGTCGAAGAGACGGCCGGCTTCGCTGCTGCGTCGGATTGATGCAGTGGCAGGCCGGGCTTCTCTGAGACGAAGTCGAATAGACAGCCGGC
>JBFIHX010000009.1:0-94181 GCA_041601615.1 Thermoplasmatota archaeon
AGGGAATCCTTGGTGGACTGCTTGCAGTCCGCTATGGTGGCCATCAGAGCACCTCCGTGCTCTGAGGGCGCCCGAGCGAAGCGAGGGAATCCTTGGTGGACTGCTTGCAGTCCGCTATGGTGGCCATCAGAGCACCTCCGTGCTCTGAGGGCGCCCGAGCGAAGCGAGGGAATCCTTGGTGGACTGCTTGCAGTCCGCTATGGTGGCCAAATTAGGCACCCCCTAGGCGTTCGAGGAGCTCTTTTGCTTCAGTCTCCAGCTCTCCCTCGAATGGGACGATGGTTTTGGCGATGAGCATGGCGCCGAAGTCGTCCACCAGGACGTTTCCTCGAATCTTGTAGACGCGCCCGGGTAGCTTGGCGCGCAATTCGTCTTGGATGACGCCATCGTGGTGTGCGGCTTGGGCCTGATCTTGGCATTGCTCCAGGGTCTTGCCCAGTAGTTGCTCCGTGAGCATTCGGTTGGCGATGATGTTCAGCGCGGCTGTGCCGTCGTCAAGAACGCCTTTGATGCGAAGGTCCGCGATCGCTCCCTCGGGCACGCTGCCGGTTGCGACGCGGTTGGTGGTGGGATCGCGGTAGACGAGTCCGCTGCCGTCACGGACCTCAAGAAGGGTCGCGACGATGCAAACATCGTTGGAGGGGCTCTCGGTGAGCAGGTGGATGGGCACCGGGGGCGTATCGGCCAGGGTGTCGGCGTCGGGCAGCTCCACGGTTGCCGTGGTGACCGTGGCGTCTTGGTCGAAGTTGAGTTGGGCTTGGCCTCGGTAGGTGCGAATGTAGCCGCCCTGGATGGTGACGATGCTGTCTGCTTCCAGTTTTAGGTCGGCCCAGGCGGTGAATTCGATTTTGCCGGACTCGTCGGCAAGGGTGCCGCCGTAGATCGTCTTGGGTGCGCCTTGGACCGTGATCTCGCGGGGGGCAAGATCGAGAATTCGGCCCGTGACGCGGATGCCGCGAAGTCCAGGGGTAAGTTCGCTGACGGTGACATCGCGGAATTCCGTCGTGGTTTTGGGGAGGCTATCGGCGTCCTTCTTTTCGACCTGGGTTCGGTCTCCAAGGTTGATTTGGACCTCGTTGTTGTACTCCTTCGTGTAGGCGCCGGTGACTTGGATCACGTCTCCCTTGTCGATGCCCTCCAGAGGGCGCCAGGCGGTGTAGGGTCGGGTGGCGGTGTCGTCTCCGAGGAGGCCCCAGACTATTTCCTTCGCTTCTCCGCGTGCGGTGATGGTCTTTTTGTTGTAGCTGACCACGCGGACGAGGAGGTTCACGAAGGGCGTGTTGGCGGGGGCGTCTGCGAGCTTGGTGTTGGGGCTGTCCGCGTCGCCTGGGGGGGCTTGATTCGGGGCGCCGGCTCCTGTGACGCCGTGGCTTCGCAGGATGGTTTTTGCGGCCTGATCGGGCGGGACGCCGTAGTCAAGGTATTTCTGGAATTCGTCTTGGAGATCGGCCTCGTCCAGCCCGGTGCCGATTTTGTCTTGGAGCGCCTGTTTGATCTGCTCGAAATGGGGCGCTGCGTCTGTGTGCAGTTGCATGGTCTCACTGTGGCACGCGGGCCACGATGTGGTCTAAGTGGGGGTTGCATAAGAGACCCATCGTGGATGTACTTGGCCCGTGCCGCACAGGCCAATAGGTGTTCAGTACGGTTCTTGGTATCAGCCAACACGTTCAAGGGTCCGTGCGGCTCGCAAGCGCCGGGAGCGGTGGCTGCTGTTCCTGCATCCGCATCCTCATGGACGTGTCTCCTAGCCCGGATATGGTCCCGGCCTCCTAAGCCGGTATTCGGGGGTTCGAATCCCCTCGCGTCCGCTTCCATTGCTGTAGTGCTGCGCCGCAAGTTCGTCTTGGCGCATCGGCCTCGGGGCTGCACCCAGGGTTGGTTTGGGCGGCGGGCCGGCACTACGGGGTTTTCCAGGGATTGCTGAACGACTCCACTTGGGGCGGGGCGGCGCCTGGATGGGCTCCAAGACCGTTCGGAAGGCCCAAGGCCAGCAGGCTGCTGGTCGGCCTGTTGTTGCGGACCCTGCCAAGAAAATGGATGGCCCTTTTCGCATTCGCGTTGCTTGTGCGAGGCGCATTGTGGTTTGCTACGGGAACGCGATATGGCGGCGATTCGCAAGGCTATCTTTCCGCCTGCGACAATCTCCTGGGCGGATCTTCCTGGATGCTGCGAGACCTTGTGGGTTGGGAGTACCTGGGTTTCCTCGTGCCGTTTTGCGCAAGCACCCTCGGCGGGGCGGTGCCAGAATTGTGGATCGTTGTGCAATTGCTGGTGTCTTCCGCCGTTCCGGTGTTGCTGGTGGCGATTGCAGGCTCCCTTGGGAACCGGGGCGCCGGCTGGCTTGCGGGCATCGCCTACGCGGTGCTTCCGGAGGCGTTCCAATGGGATCTCTATCTTCTTTCGGATGCCTGGTTTACGTTCCTGTTGACCCTCTCTTTTTGGTTGCTGGTGCGCACGAAGGCGACCCCACGGTGGGCGGCGCCGCTGACGCTTCTGGTGCTTGCCGTGAGCCGGCCGTTTGGGGTGCCGATTGTCGCTGCAATGTTGCTGCTGCACGGTGCCACAGGGCGTTTGCCTCGCATCGGGTTGGGTCGACGGGGCGCTTGGGTAGCGGTCGTGGTTTTGCCCGTGCTGCAGCAGTTGTTGTCGTGGCGCAGTGGCTGGTCGGAGTCCCTGTTTCCGGCGCTGTGGCAGGAGGGCATCGTGGTCCATGATGATGCCACGTTGCTCCTGGCGTCCGATGCGCAGGCGGCTTCGGCGCTCGATTTCCTCTTAGCAGATCCTCTTCATTTTGGCCTGTTGGCCTGCACCAAAGCGGCCGTGCTGTTTTTACCGGTGTGGCCAAGGTTTTCGCTGGTGCACAATGCGGTTGGGCTCGTGACGCTGGGTCCGATTCTGGTTTTTGGACTCTGGGGCCTGTGGCGCTCGTGCCGGGCCAGAAGCACTGCGGGATTGCTCGCTGCGACCATCCTTGCGGCGACCACGTTCATTGTGGCCCTCACGTTCATCGACTACGACTGGCGCTATCGTCTCCCGTTGCTGCCGCTTCTGACGTTGTTTGCGGCCATGACCTTGTACCCGAGTGCGAACCAAGCGTGGCCATGGCGCGGAGGCTGGGCCTTCCGTCCCTTGCGCCGTATCGGCACCTCGGATGAGCACCTGGAGGCGCTGCAACAAGTGGCTGAATCGACGCCCTGGAACGAACTGGAAGAGACGGCGGTTCCAAGCTATGTCCACGCCAACCCTTGGGTGCGTTGGTTGTTTGGTCGTCGCGTGGAAGTGGTCGCCCAGATGCTAGGCACCGACTCTATGCGCGTGCTGGATGTGGGCTGCGGCGGGGGATTGTTGCTGGCTGCGGCGCACCGGGCGGGCCACGAGGCCACAGGAATCGACCTCGACACGCGCCCGGCGCTTGCATGTCCAATCGCGGAGTCGATTCAGGTGCTTGAGGCGGACGCGACGCAGCTTGCATTTGCGGCCGACCGATTCGATTGGGTCGTGGCAATGGATGTGCTCGAACACATGCCCGACCCGGCGCCGTTTTTTGCCGAAGCAAGGCGCGTAATGGCTCCAGGCGGTCGCCTCATTGTCAGTGGTCCTTCGGAGAGCTACCTGTATCGACTTGCGCGGCGCGTGGCGGGCTACGATGGGCATTACCACGAGCGCAACATTCAGGACTTGCTCGATGCGTTTGCCGCCGACGGTTGGACCGTGGAGCGCCTTCGCCGATTGCCGCCTGTGCTCGGACTCTTTACCATCGCAGTCCTTTGCCCCCCGGAGGCATCATGATTGACGTGTGCGTGCTGGTACCCGCCTTCAACGAAGAGGCGACCATTGGCTCCGTGGTGCACTTGGCGCGCCGGGAGGCCGACCGCGTCATTGTCATCGACGACGGAAGCAGCGACCGCACGTCTCAAGTGGCCAAGGACGCGGGCGCTGAAGTGCTGCGCATGGACGAGAACGGCGGCAAGGGCCGTGCGCTTCAGGCGGGGTTCCAAGCAGCCATCCCGAGCGCCCGCGTGGTCGTTACGCTTGACGGCGATGGCCAGCATGACCCGGCCCAGGTTCGTGCACTTGCGGCGCCGATCTTGGCCGGCGACGCGGACATGGTGGTCG
The DNA here is from genome assembly GCA_041601615.1 of Thermoplasmatota archaeon. GTDB lineage: Archaea > Thermoplasmatota > E2 > JACPAO01 > JAHFTW01 > JANQNI01. Next base: position 4,117 of record JBFIHX010000009.1, read on the forward strand.
GTTCCCGGTTCGTGGACGGCGCCTCCAGTGGTGCCGGTCGTCTGCGTCGCGGCGCCCAGCGAGCACTCTCTTCGGCGTCTTCTTCGGCGGGCCGCGTGCGCACCACAGATTCGGAATCGGGGTACCGTGCCTTCGATGCCCATTTGCTCGGTCGCATGGAGCTTCGAGAGGCCGGTTTTGGCATCGAATGGGCGATGTTGCAGGAAGCCGGGCGGCTTGAAGCACGCATCCAGGAAGTACCGATTCACGTCAGTTATGCCGTGCGCCGCAGCCACAACCCGATTGTGCACTTGTGGTCGCTTGTGACGGCCATTCTGCGGTTTGTGCAGCGCGAGCGGCCGTTGATGTTTCTGGGCTTGCCGGGTGCCATCTCGCTGCTGCTCGGCGTGTTTCTTGGCTACCAAACGGCGGCAAACTACTACGGCGGCACGGGCGAATTCTGGCCCGGCAAGGCGATGTTGTCGCTGCTGGGCACACTGCTCGGAACCATCCTATTGGTTGCTGGCTTGGTCCTCGACGCCGTGGCCCGATTGCTGCGCCAGTCCCATCCGGTGCCCAAGTAGACGCAGGAAGGCGGCGACTCCGCCGACCACAAGGTCGTAGGAAAGTACGGAAGCGCGCCAAACGAGGTACGCGCCGCCCACTTCGGCGCCAAGCGCGGGAGCCACCAGGGCCGCGTAGGCATCCACGGTGCCGGCGCCCGAGGGAAGCAAAGGCAAGGATTGCACCAAGGTCACACCCAATACGAGAATGGCACCGTCCAAGGGTGTGAGGGGAAGCGACAAGACCCAAGCAGCTGCAAGGAAGCCGGAAATTTCCAGTCCCCAGACGAGAACCGTCAGCAGCGTCGCTGTCAAACGTACACGCTGCGGGAGTTCTGCCAATCCCCGCAGGCCTTCGCGAAGCGTTGACATGAAGCCAAGAATCCGGCCACTTCCGCTGCGGCCCGGTTCGCGCTTTCGTTCCCTCCAGGCCAATGCGGCCAGCGCGCCAGCTAGGACCAAGAGCACAAGAATCGCAGCAACCAATGCACCGATTGCTTGCTCGGACCCTGCGACACCCACCAGGGCCACGACCACGAGTGCACCAGCCACCGCCAGCACCACAATGTCAAACAAACGCTCGGCCAACAGCAGACTTACAAGCCCGGGCCACGGCAGCCAACGTCGAAGATCAAGCGCCTTGAGCGCTTCGCCACCCACTCGAGCAGGCGTCGTGGCGGCACCAAACACACCCACCGTCACCACAGCCCAACCACGAGACCAGGAAAGGACGCCACCCGAGAGCAGGGACATGCGGAAGCCGTTGGTGGCGTGCGCAGCCACATGCAACAAAAGAGCGACCGCCGCGGCAAGCGCCACCGCCAAGGACCAAGAAACGGAGCCAAGCCGGTCGGCGCGGACGAACCACCACAACGCCGCTGCACTCCCGATGGCGGCTCCGAATGCCCCCAGGAGCCATAGCCCCGGACGAAGCGCCTTGACACAATCCGTCCCGCCGGTTGCAGCGGGCACGGTTTGCACCTACACGCCGAATTTGCCAGCGAGCCGGGAGCCCTCGGGCCAGCCAGCGCTCGTGGCTTCGTCCTCGATGCCAGGCCGGATGGCTCCGGTGGGACAGGCATCAAAGCAGGCGCCGTCGGCGATGCAGAGGTCGCGGTCGACGCGAGCGGTATCGGTGACAATGGCTGCGGCGGTCGGGCAGGCGGCTTCACAGCCGTTGCAGACGATGCAGTCGGCAGCCAAAACCCAGGCCTTGGTGGGCTCGGGCGTCGCTGCGGCTTGCTTCTTGATTGCTTCCACGTCGAGCCCGGGCTTGCCGGCTCCGGCGCCCTCCGCGGCGCCTCCAGCTGCGGGCGTCTCTTCGACGACGACTTCGACGGCCTTGACTTCCAGTTCTACGCCTTCGGCTTGCACGGCGCGGCGGAAGCCATCGAACACTTGGAGAATCTCCGGGTACTCGGGGGCCACGAGTTTGCCCTCGGCTTCCTCAGGATCCGCCACATCGAGTGCGGCTTTGAGGTCCCAGGGGTCGGTGATTTTGCCGGTGACGAACGCCTTGGCAAGAACGAGTTTGCCGCGGGGCGTCTGGGTCATGGGCAGGTCGCCGGGATTGGGAATCGCTTGTAGGCTGGGAAGGTCGGCGCCCCAGATGAGGTCGCTGTGGATGGCCATGTCGCTACCACGGGCCATGTCGCCGGCCATGTCGGCCGCTAGGACACCGAGCGTCTTGTTGCGGCGGTGGCGAACTCCGGCTCCAAAGTAGCGCAGCATCGGTCCGCCGGCCCAGAGTTGGAAGCCGAGGCTTGGCGCCGGGGCGGGGGCCTGGATGGCGGCCTTGTACACGAATTCAGGAATGGGTGCTGCGAGCGGGAACACCATGCCGGGATTGAACAAGTTGCGCGCGTCGCCTTGGGACTTGAAGGTCTTGAGGCGCTTGTAGCGGCTGGCGCCGAACACGTTCTTTGCTTGGAATTGAAGCCAAACACCGCAGTGGTAGGCGCGGCCACCCATCTTGTTGGCCAAGTGCAGGAACCATTCACTGGTGCCCCATCCGGCTGGGTAGTTGGGTCGGCGCTCGTCGTCGAGCGTGTAGAGGAAGAAGTAGACTCGGCCGTCGTCGGTGACGTGACCCTCAGCGGCGATTTCCTTGACTTCGGTCTTTTGGCGCACGCGGCGCAGGTACTCGGCGAGGCGAGCCACCGGGACGAACACTTCGCCGGCGACCAGGCTGGGTCCGAGGCGCTTGGCCTTGATGGGGAAGAATCGGTCGTCCCACTCGGCGCTTGCGACCTTTTCGTCGAGCATCTCGGCGGCGTGGCGCTCGACCATGCGACCGAACGCTTCGGCGTGCTTGTTCCACTCGCCTTCTGCAAAGCAAAACACGACGCCGAATTTGCCTGCGAAGGGATTCTTTCGCACTTTGGTGGCTTCTGCGCGCAGAGCGTAGAAGTCGGCGTTGCGGAACGTGACGTGCTTGACGGGGAACCGGGAGGTTGCTTCCTCAATGAGGGCTTGAACGTCGCGGGCGCGGCGTGCGGCGACCACCACGGGTTTGTCCGGGGTCGCTTCGAGCACGCGCAGAGTGATGCGGGTGATGACGCCCGTGCTGCCACCGAGACCGATGAAGTACTCCATTTCCTCTTGGTCGCGGGCAAAGAACGTCTTGCCGTCGGTGCCAATGCCTTCGAGGCCTACGACCCACTTGCCAATGTTGCCGGCGCGGGTGGCGTGGATGCCGTGGCCGTCCATGGCGACAAAGCCACCGATGGTCGCAGCGGGGGCAGACGTTGGATAGCAGGGCAGTTCGAGGCCGACTTCCAAGAGCTTGTCTTGCAGGTCCTTGATGACGACGCCCGCGTCCACGGTCACGGTCATTTTGGCTTCGTCAATGGCGATGTGCTTGCGCATGCCCGTCAAGTCCAGTACGACTCCGGCACGCTTGGGGACGGAGCCACCAAGCGCGTTCGTGGCGGCAGCACGGGGCGTGATGGGGATGCGGCGCTTCTTGCAAAACTGCACCACCGTGAGCACATCCTCGGCCGTTTGGCAGCGCGCAACGGCGTCCGCCTTGCGGTTGACGAGCATGTCCACGATCCCGGGCGGGCTGCCCACGTCCGTGGAGTACACGATGAGGTCTGCCTCGGAAGTGAGGACGTTCTCTCGGCCCAGTCGGGCAACGAGCTGATCCAAGTCGCGTCGGTCAAGCGCCATGGCTACGGGCCGGCCGAGGAGAGTCCCCTTCATAGGGATGGTGGCACAGGCGCGGACCCCAAGGCGACGAATCGGCCGCGTCAGAGGTATGGTTCTGCGTTCTCCAATGGGTCCGGAATGCCGTAATGGACCCACAAAAACGACTCCATGCGGAAGTCTACGTGGGGCAACAAGTTGTCGTTGCTGAACGTAAAGTGGTACAGGAGATTGCCCGCGTCTTCGGGGATGTCTTCCCCTTCGATGATGCCGCCCAAGTGCCGCATCGCCTGGCCGTCGATTTGCTCAATGATGGCGTCCTCCGCGCCCAGCGGACCCAGCAAAAGTTTGCCATCCGGCGTGCGCACTTCCATCGTCATGTGCGTGTCGAAGGTGCTGTCCACGGGCCACACCGCAGCCGCGACCACCATGTCCGGGCGGCGCTCTCGCAGACCTGCCCGCCAGTCGCAATTTTGGCAATCGGCGCCGGGTTCCCCGAGGGTGTCGGTTCCGGTCCAGCTCAGCTCGGCCACATAATTGCGGTCGGGCCGAGGCGCAATGACTTGCAAAATCACCCGCGTCGTCTGATCACCCTCCACGAAGACCAATTCGCGGTCACTTCCAATGCCCGCAAGCACCACTTCCACCGTGTAGAACCCGGGGTCAACGTGTACGAAACTGAACCCGCCAAGCTCCGTGGTTCGGGTCGTCACATCCAGTTCCACGAGGCGGACTGTGACGTTGCCGTAGGGAAACAGGACATGGTCCAAGACCGCGCCGTCGATGCGGCCAACCGGGCCGTGGGCGAGGTGCAGCGGGTCGCTGCTGCTGGTACAACCTGCCAGTCCCGTGGCTAGAAGCAGCAGCACGACCCACGCAGACCTCATCACGTGTTCACGGACGCCGAGGCTATTTCACGTTTCCCTGCATGTTCTGGAACTGTGGCAGCCACTGGCAAAACCACCCCATTGTGGTCAACGTGCCGTGTGTCTACGAATTGCCTTTGAGGAAATTGAAGAACCCCTTCTTCCCACTCTCCACATGCGTCCCAAGCTCGTCGGCGAGTTCCTCGAACAACTTCCGGCTCTTGTCGTTGAGTTTCTTGGGGGTCACGACGCGCACGCGCACGAGAATGTCGCCGTGGCCGGTGCCCCGGAGGTAGGGCATGCCCTTGCCGCGCAGTCGCACCGTGTGACCGCTTTCGGTTCCGGCGGGGATGTCCACTTGGACGGGTCCGTCGAAGGTTTCGAGTTTGCCCTGGGCGCCCAGCACGGCCTGTGGGATTGTGATGGCTAGATCGGCGACGAGGTCGGCGCCGTCGCGCACGAATCGCTTGTCTTCGTCCACGCGCAGTTCAATGTACAAGTCGCCGTGGGGTCCGCCGCGTCCGCCCACTTCTCCGGCTCCGGCCACGCGCATGCGCATGCCGTCGTCGATGCCGGCGGGGACCTTGACGCGCTCGCGTTTCTTTTGCCGGTCATGGCCGCTGCCTCGGCACACCTTGCAGGGGGTCGTGATGTTGCGACCGCTGCCGCCGCACGTGGGACAAGCGCCCACTTGGCTGACGATGCCGAAGGGAGTGCGTTGTTGGCGCTGCACTTGTCCGTGGCCGCCGCAGGTTCCGCATTGATCAACGCGACTTCCAGGCTCGGCACCGTTGCCGCTACAATGAACGCAGTTTTCGAGACGGAAGTACTCCACTTCCACGTCGGTGCCCCGGTAGGCATCTTCGAGGCTGATGTGTTTGGTCAGTTGCAGGTCGCGGCCTCGACTTGGCCCATGGCCCCGGCTGCCGCCACCGAAGAACATGTCGAAGATGCTGCCGAATCCGCCGCCCATGCCCCCGAAAATGTCCTGGAAATCGACGTTCCGGAAGATGTCCTCGGTGCTGTATTGCTGGTCAATGCCGGCGTGGCCGTGTTGGTCGTACCGTGCGCGCTTGTCGTCATCCGAAAGCACCGCGTACGCCTCGCTGACCTCCTTGAATTTGTCCTCGGCGCCCGCATCCTGATTGCGGTCCGGGTGGTACTTGATGGCCAGCTTGCGGTACGCCTTCTTGATGGTCGCAGCGTCCGCGTCGCGGCCGAGTCCCAGCACGTCGTAATAGTCCCGCTTTCCTGTCATCCCAAACTCGGCACAGGGGCACCGTTCAAGAACGCCGCGCAGGGAGCAAGCGGAGCCACCTCGCCGCCGCAGAACCACTCCAACAGGAGAAAACATTCAAAAAATGCCGGCCTGTGTTGCCGCAATGCAAAGTAATTTGTAGTCCGCACGCCTATCTAGGGTCTGGACAGGACTTGTGCCTGGCCCCCCAGCATCCTAGAGAGGAGCGCGGCATACTCGCTCCCGCTCACAACGCCCAGCGTTGGAGAAGCGAACCGGAGGGGAAGCGGTTTCGACCGTTTTTCTGAGGGGGACAACTAGGGTGGAGCATCGAAAGGTGCTCGGTCGAAAGGCCTGGAGCAGTGACCCCGTCCATGCCGCAGCGGCGAGGGTCACAGACAACCACCTCCACTTGGCAAGCGCATTGCTTGCATTTCCCCCCCCTGATTGCCACCGCGTGGTGGTCGCCCCACCCTTTTTTAGCCGCACCAAGTCCCGCACTTGATGGCGACCATCGGCCAAGGCGTGTTCTCCCAAGCCGTCCACGAATTCTTCGAGGGCATCCGTACCTACGACGTGGATCGGGCGCTTGCCGTGCTCACCGACGACGCCGACTTCCAAAGCCCCTGGAACAAGGGTGTCGCCACCGGCCACGACGCGATTCGAGCGGTCCTGGAGCCCATCCTTGCGCCCTCCGCCGAGCGCCCGAGCTTCACAATCAGTGACTTGGCCGGCGACGGCAACCTGACCACCCTCACCGTCAGCATCAGTGGCCGCTTTGGCAAGGGTGCTCGGATGCACCGCTTCCATTTGTTGAGCCTCAAGGGCAAATTGCACCAAGTCGTCATTTCGTAGCCCGGCACCGCCCGGCGTGGGCAAAAAGAAAGGACCCCGGGGCGTGGAGGGTCACCAGAGCCGCCGGGGGGCCGCAGTCGTCCGGAGCATTTGGGTCGAGAGCCCAGACACCCTTGGCCGCCTCGAAAGCCGCCAACCAACCTATACAAGTTCGCTGGTGGGACCCATTGAGCGAGGAACGCCTAGCGCGCCGCGCGCGGACTGCGTTTGGCGCTCCAGCGCGCGGCATTGCGCGACAATTTGCGCAGACTTCGCTCCGCTTGGATCTTCCATTCCGCCTCCTGGACCCTTGCGTGGTGCCAAAGGCGAGCCATCGCGGCCTTCCGTTCCTTCCAGCGGGCTTGTCGTCGTTGGCGTCGGGCCTTGTGTGCGTCGAACATGGGCAACCACGGGCACTGGTGGGCGGCCGGCCTTGGCGTTGTCGCAATGGGGACTCAGACCGCAGGGTGCTAGGGGAAAAGGTGCCGAACGCCCGCTCCCCTCCGGCGAAATCCACCATGACCCTCGCCCAAGTGGGGCCCACCACTGCCTGAAGCTTGGATGGGACATGAGACGTAGTCGGCCATCGATCCCAAGAGCCCGGAAGCACATTGTGCCAGCGGCCTACGAACAGGTCAGTGGTCCAACCGCAATGGCTAGGCTTGGCGCCGGCCGCCACGAACCGCCCCGGCCGCCTCCATTCCCGGCCCCTGCCTTCGCTCAGTCCCTAAATTCCGCTTCCTCGTCTGCCACGGCCTGCGCCATTTGGTACCGACGCCACAGAGCTTCCACGTCCATGACTCGTTATGGGGCCCGCCAGGGTACACGCCAATTTCCGAAAAGGGTGAAATAGGAAAAAACGGGCGCAAAAACCCGCAACGACGAAACGAAGGGCCTAGTCGACCAGGAGACCTTCGAGGCCGCGCGGCACTTCGCCCTTCTTTAGTGCCTCGCGGACCGCCTGCAAATCGACGCCCTGCTGGAAGAAACGCTTCGGGCTCTGGTAGTCCAGCGCGCCACACCGGCGCAGGTAGCCATCGAGGTGGCTGATGCCCTTCGACTCCACATACGCGATCATCTCCTTGAGGACCATGGTCCCCTCCTTGAAACGGGCCTCAAGTTCGTCGAGGATTTCCAAGAGTTGCTTGACGAGTGCTGGGTCAGCCATGGGCTTGCGAGCGCCACTCTTTTCATATTTATATCGGCGGCGCATCGGCGCGAGTGGAGCCTGCTTGGCGACGCCGAGCCTTCGTGTGAGTCCCATGTCCCGAACCTGGATCCTAGCCGTAGTTCTTGCCGCGCTCGTGGTCGCGCCCAGTGTGACCGCCGGCACTCAGCAAGCCCCTGAATTGACCGACCCCGCAGGCGACTCCTCCCAGAGCGTAGATTGTACGCCGCCGTCGTGCCTGTCACCCCCCTACGAGCCCAACCCTGAGGGCCACGACATGGTCGACATCCGCGCTGCCTGGGTCCATGAGGCACCCAACGGCACTGGAGCAGGCTTCAGCGTGGTCGTCCTAACCTCCGCCGCACCCGACCCCGAGACACAATTCACCGTGGGATTCACTCTTAGCAAGGGCAACAAAAGCGTGCACACCAGCACCGCCTCTGGCCAGGACGTGAGCGCTCAGGCGAAAGGCGAAGCCATCATTTCCGGCCCTGCCAACACCACGATTTGGCACAACGGTACCCAGACCTGGTTCAATTTCACCTACGCCGACGCGGGCGCCTCCGGCGGCGACGTGCTCTCCGACCTCATCGTGGACACCATCCGCACCGAGACCAGCTCAGGACAACTGGCGGCCGGTTCCCAAACCGACTCCGACGGCGCCCCCGATCCCGGCGTCTCGGCCCTCAACTTCACGTTCTGGCGCGCCCCCCTCGTCCCCGGCGCCGCCCTGTTCGTCGTGGACGCCACCGTCAACGAGACCATTCCCCGCGAATTGGCGCAAGGCCGCACGACGCTCACCGATCTCAACGCCTCCGAAGACCTCGTGACCCGCGACCGCGTGGTGCTTGGCGACTCCGTCAAGACCTACGCCAAGAACGCCACCATCACCTACCGGCTGCTTCTGGTCAACAACGGCACCGACCTCGACACCTACACCCTCTCGCTGCCCGCATCCTCCGTGGCAGCAGTCAACGGCACCATCGTCGACGGCAGCAAGCAAACCCGCGTCCTGGACCCCGCAAACATCGAACTTGCCCCCGGCGCCGTGGCCAACGTGACACTGAGCATCAAACTCCTGAACGCGGACGCCGCCAAGTACGGCTCTCTAGTCCATGTGGTCAGCGGCCGCAACGCCACCGCCGACGCTGGCGTCCTAGTAGAGCGCCTCAACATCACCTTCCAGCCCGCGACCACCCCGACGCCCCCCGGCCCCGCACCCACGGAGCCCACCGACGACGCCGAACGCGACCCCGTGGCCGGCCTCGGATTCCTGACGCCTGCCGCCGAAGCACTCGGCTTTGACGAAGTATTCGGCGACTGGGCAGAACTGGTGCTCCTGGCGTTGCTCCTGCTCCTGCTGGTGCTCGTGGTCTTCTTGGTCCTCGCCCTCGTTGGCAACCGCTGGGTGCGCGTGCGCGTCTCCCCCAAGACCATCACGGCCAGCCCCGGTGAGACCGCAGAGTTCAACGTACAAATCCACAACCGCAAGAAACGCTTCCGCGGCGCCCTGGCCCGCTTCGAGCAAGACGCGGGATGGAAAACCGGCGTCCTGCTTCGCAACGAAGACGGCAGCGCCATCGCGCCCCTCATGGAGCCCGGCGCCGACCGCGAACTCGGACTTGCAGGCAAAAACGACTCCGGCGACGTACTGAAGGGCACCATTCGCGTGCGCGTCCCCGAAAACGCCGGCGACCACGACCAAGGACACGTCACCCTCAACGTCGTGCCCGTGGGCGACGACGGCCGCGAACGCCCCCGCAAAGGCAGCCACGCCCGCGTCAAGGTCGTCAGCGAAGCCCCGGAAGCCGCCCGAACATCGTCGCACGGCCAGCACGTCCCCGTCCGCTTGAGCCGCGTCGAGCATGTGCCCGAAAACCCCGCCGCCGGCGATGTGGTCACCACCACCGCGACCCTCGCCAACGACAGCGACTCCCAGACCCTCCGTCTGCGCGTCGTCTTGAAGCTGGACGGCGAAGAAGGCGATGACGAAATCGTCGAATTGCCCCCGCACGCCGCCCGCGCCGTAGTGTTCCGCTGGCTGGCCGACGAAGGCAGCAACCGGGTCAGCGTGCAAGTCTACGAGGCCGACTAAGCCACGCCAACCCCCCGCCCAAGCGAGGAATTCCAGTCGTTTTCCCCCTCCCCCCTCCACAGAAGTGTTTTTTTGATTGTTTGACTCGGCGGCCACTCCGAAGGTGTGCGCCATGACTGCCGAGACGACCCAAACCCCCACCCCTGCGACCGAGACCGCCCCCGACGCCAAGGCCGAAGCCGCCAAGGTGGAGGGCCCCGTGGACATCCGTAACCTGCAAGACAAGTTCCACGGACTTCTCGACCAGCGCAACGAATTCAACGACCTTGCCCGCGCCGCTCGTGAGGGCCGCGACCTTCTGAACGGCCAACGTCGCGAGAAGGCCAAGGAAATCGACGATCAGAAGACGGCGCGCGACCGCAAGAACGAGGAAATGAAGGAGTTCAAGGACCTGCGCAACTCCTACCAGGACCAAGCCAAGGCGCTCATCGCGCAGCGCAAGGGCAAGGCCGGTGCCATCGAGAAGAGCATCCCGCTGCAGGCTCGCAAGCTCAAGAACGACATCCAGCAAGCCCTCGAGCGCCAGGAGACCACCGTTCTCGACCCGGCCAAGGAAAAGGCCCTCGTGGACGACGTGCGCCGCAAGCGCGTGGAACTGGCCGCACTGGAAGCCGAGATGGGCAAACAGAAGGCCGCCAGCGTCGACCTTTCCGACACCGACGCCGCCATCGATGAGCTGTTCAAGAAGGCCGACGAGGAGCACGAGAAGGTCCTCGCCATCCAGAAGCTCGCCAATGAGCACCACGACAAGTTCGTGGCCGCTGTCAAGGAGGTCCGAATGATCTCCGGCGAGGCGGACAAGAAGCACCACGAGTTCATCGCCCTCAAGACGAAGGCGGACGACTACCACAACAAGGCCATGGAGCTTCGCGAGAAGGTCATGGCTGTCCGTGGCGAACGCGCCGCCGACTACGCCGCCCGCAAGAAGGAAATCGGCGACGTCAACCACCGCGCCCGCCAAAGTGTCAGCGACCCCAAGGCGATCGAACGCGCCAGTGAATCCGCGCTGGACGCCTTGAAGAAGGGCGGGAAAATCAGTCTCGGATTCTGAGCTGCCGAAGAAGCCGAGCGATTTTCCCGGCTGGAACGGGTGCGAGCGTAGCGAAGTACCTGAGACTGGGCGGCAAGATCAGCCTCGGTTTCTAGGCCCCGTGCCTACTCCTCTTCCTTTCTTTTCCCTTTGTTCCGGTCTGGCCGGATGAACCACATCCCAAGAAAGGCCAGCGGGAGCGCCCACGGGCCGACGCTCCAAAGGGCGGCGACGGTGATGCTGGTGATGCCGCTGATGTAAATGGAGGCAGGAGGCAAGTGGATGGCCATGCACAACGGATGGGGGCGTGCTATATGGGACAATTGCCGACGTTACTGACCTGTGCGGCACAGTCCAAAATGTGTGCTACACACTCCTTGGTGTCAACGAGGAGGGGCAACGAATTTGCGGTACCCTAGCTTGCCGGCGGCTCTCCAACGAGCGGCGGCAACGGCACGACCTGCACCGTCTCCGATTTTTCCTCCATCGTCCGCTGCACCCACGGCCACAGGCCACACACGACGACACCAAACCATCCCCACTGAAGCACCCAAACGGGCGCGTACCCGGCGCCAACGTCATCAAACTCTAGAGCGGAGCCGGTGATGGCCCAGGCGACGGCATAGGTTAGCCAAGTCATGACGAGGGCTGCTGGAATGGCGAGGGCGCCGGGCGTACGCCGGGCAGCATAGTAGGTGCCGACCATGCCAGCGACGAAGGCGAGGTCGCCGAGGATGCTTGCGCTCCAGACCTCAACGAAAATGGAGGGCCCAAGCAACAGCATGGGATGCGCAAGGCCGGTTAGGGTTCCCATGAGGACAAACAGAAATGCGTGGATCTAGCGGTCCATGGTATACGCAAGCGCCCCACTCGGCTTATGGGGTTGTCGTCTGATGCTCGGCGCGTGCCGATATTTGGGCAGCGTTTCGGCAGTCCATCAGGGATTTCCTTTGTCCAGTTCCACAGGAAATGGAGGGGTTGGGAATGTTCTATGAGCTTGGAGGAAAAAATCCTTCTGGGAAATGAATTGGTCACGGTTTCTAGCCGTGTTCTCGAATTATGTTTCGTCCATTGGCAGCACTCCCCGCACACTCCAGCCATCCAACTCCACGTCCATACCGAGCGGAATCATCCGCACGCCCGCCTCCACGGCTCGGTCAAAGGCTGCGCCGTAGGCTGGATCGATGTCGCGTGCGACGGTGAATCGGTCGCAGTCTGCTCGGTTGACGAGAAACACTACGGCGGCCTCGTGGCCTTCTTCGCGCATGGCAACGAGTTCGTCCATGTGCTTGGCGCCGCGTGCGGTGACGGCGTCGGGGAAGGCTGCGGTGTGGGTCCCCGGCTCTGCTGCGGGTTCGTTGGTGCCGGTTTGGTAGGCGAGGGTGGTGTTCTTGACTTCGACATAAGTGAAGCCGGCGTCCTCGTTGCCAAGCAGGAAGTCGATGCGGCTGTTGGTTCCGTATTTTTGCTCGGGCCGCAACCCGTCGGCGGCGGACAAACCGGGCACCTGTCCTTGTTCGATGGCCCAGCGCACCACCTGGTTCGGGCGGTGGGTGTTGCAGCCGACCCAGGTGTCGAGTCCTTTGGGCTGTACCAGTTCCCAGGTCCATTGCAGTTTTCGCTTGGGGTCAGCGACGTGGCGTACAGCGACAGGGCTACCGGGTTCTTTCATGCCAAGCATGGAACCGCTGTTGGGGCAGTGGGCGAGGATTTTTTCGCCGTCGTCGAGGGTGATGTCGGCTAGGAATCGCTTGTAGCGCAGGTCCAGTGTGCCCAGGCGCAGGGGGGATTCGTAGGGCGAGAACTGCACGCGCTTGCGAGGGTGCGACTTGCAAAGGTTTTGTGCTGGCTTTAGAGGACGATGGCTAGGAATGCAAAGCAGGTTACGACGGCCGCAAGCAGCACCAGCATCAAGATGAGCAGAGCGGAGAGCACCATGCTTGTTGCCGTGGGTTTCGGGACCGCTGGGTAGTTGGTTTCTAGGGATTTTTTTTGGCGCCGAACCCATTGCGAGCTTTTGACAATGTACGCGAGGGGAATGGCCAGTGTCATGATGAGCAGAAGGATGGGGCCGCTGCCTTGGCCGCAGCCGCCGGGGCAGAGTATCGGAGCAAGCAATGAGCGCACATAGATGGTGCCGGGGATGACGAGAAACAGGAAGGCGAAAGTGAGTGCCGTGGTTTGTTGGGAGAGTCGCTGCCCGGCATATTGCCCGTCCTTCATTGCCTCGTCCATTGCGACTTGTTCTGGGGTTGGCTCTGTGTCCGATGGTGCAGCTTCCGGCGCGTCGGCTCGTGGGTCCATGAGGTTGGCGGCGGCGATTGCGTCGAGTTCGGCGAGAAACTCCCCTTCGGCGGCTTCGCGGTCATTGTTTGTCATGCACTGGTGCTTCGATGGGATGGTATGAGTGGGGGCGTGGTGCGGCCCGTAGCCCTAGCGTGCAACGTCGATGCATGGGCCGGCCCTTGTTTTGTTGTTTCGCTGGCTGGGTGTTTACGCCACCAATCCTAGGAGCCCAAAGCAGGTGACGACGAGGGCCAGGGCCACAAGAAACACTGCGAGGAGGGTTCCCCATAGCACGCCCCAGCCGCTCATGATTTCAACTTCGGTGGGGCGGGCCGCGACCTCTGCTTTGAGGCGCCCGATCCATCGCATGGTAAGCCAGACATAGCCGATCGGGACGAGGGTGAAGACAGCCATGGCAAATAGGCGATAGTTGCCGTTGGGCGCATTGCTGAAGCTGATGCCGAGCATTAGGAGCGCACCAATGAAGAAGGTCAGGGGGAGCACGACCGTGATGAAGACCACGCCGAGGGTGATGGCGAGGGCACGGATGCGTTTGTTTGCCGCTTCCGTGGTCTCGGCTGTATGGGAGGGACGGGGTTGCGAGGATGGCCAGGGTGCGGTTGTTGGATTGGAGTCCGGGCCGTCTTGCCTTGGGTGCGTTGGGCCTGCCTTGGAGGTGCCGGGGGGTTTTTCGGTCATGGTGGTCCACGTTCGGGGCTTTTTTGGAGAGCGAGGCGGGCGGAGGAGGGGGATGCAGTTGCGTTGGATTGTGTCATAGGCCTGTCCCGATGGCGAAGCAGGACGACATGAAAATCATGAGCAGGAAAAGCAAGGCCACTCCGCTCATCATTCCGACGCCTTGGGGTGTGAGGGTTTCTGCTGTGGGTTCCTCCGTTTCGGCGTCGATTCGCAGCCGTTTGACCCATCCGGATGTGAGCCAGGCAAAGCCGAAGACGAGCCCTCCGATGTAGAGCCACCAGAAGAGCGGCCCGAAGTCAGATCCACGGTACACGAGCAGAAAGTGTCCGCCGAGTGCGGTCAGTGCCGCCACCGGGAGCACCACAATCAGCGTCAGGAAGGTGATGGTGTTTTGGACGGAGTTTACCTCGGCGAGGCGAGGTTTTTGAGGAGGAGCGGCCTTTGCAACAGGGAAGGGGGCGGGTTGTATTGGCGTTGTAGCCTGTGTGCCGAGTTGGGATAGGAGGGCTTGCACGTCCTCTTCTTCGTGGCTGGGCCCGTCGATCACACGGCCCTCCTCAGGGGCGCTCGTGCGGCTTCGGCGTGGGCGCGCAGGGGTGCTAGATGTTCGGCTTCGAGTTTGCCTCGGTAGAACAAGTTGTAGGTGTCGAAGGGAATGAGGCGGCCGTCGACGGGGTGTACGATGCTTACACAGCTTTTCTTGACGCTGCGCACGTCGAAGCCGTGGGCGTCGATGAATTCCATGATGATGACTCGGAAGAGGTCCTTGTAGCCGAGGCCTGGAACGTCTGCTTGCGGCAGGCAGCACAATAGTTCCTTGAGTTTTTGCACCCCGCCTTCGGGTCCGTGGTTGGTGGCAAAGAGTCGGAAGACGGCTTCGCGCACTTCGGGTTCGTGTTCGTAGACGATGGTGTTGCGGCGACCGGCAAGGAGAGCTTCGGGGCCGATGAGGCCGGTGAGGGGCACGGTTTTGTCGCCGGCGCGCAGCGCATAGGCCATGGCGAGGCAGTCGGGGTGGCAGGGGACGGGGATGATGTCGTCGGGGCTGAAGACTTCGCTTTGTTCGAGGATGCGGCGGCGTACTTCGGTTAGCGTGAGGCGGTCGCGGCTGATGTCGTAGTCGTCGAGGCGGCCGGCGTCTTGGATGGGTTGGAAGGTAACGCCGCGCACGCATTTCCAGCTCAAGGCGTGGTCGATGATGGCGCCGAGTTCGTGGTCGTTGAGGCCTTTTTTGACCACGACGACGAGATTGGTGTTGATGCCGTGGGCTTCGAGGTTTTCGAGGGCCTTGCGCCGCACGTCGGCTAGGTCTACGCCTCGTAGGTCGCGCAGGGCGTCGGGTTGCAGGCTGTCGAATTGCAGGTAGACTTCGAAGCCGGGCATGTAGGTGGCAAGGCGGGCCACAAATTCGGGGTCCTTGGCGATGCGGACTCCGTTGGTGTTGATCATGAGGTGTTTGATGGGCCGAGCACGGGCGGCGTCGAGGATGGCAAAGAAGTCGGGGTGGATCGTTGGCTCGCCGCCGCTGATTTGCACGACGTCGGGTTCGCCTTCGTTGCGCACGACGGCGTCGAGCATCGCTTCCACTTCGGCAAGGCTGCGGTATTCTTGCCGTTCGGGGCTGCTGTCGGCGTAGCAGACGGGACAGCGTAGGTTGCAGGCGTCGGTGATTTCGATGAGGCTGAGGCAGGAGTGTTGTTCGTGGTCGGGGCAGAGGCCGCAGTCGTAGGGGCAGCCCCAGCGGGTGGGGGTGTTGTACTTGAGCGGCATTTCGGGGGGTTTGATGTAGACCTCGCGGGCGCGGCGGTAGTAGTCGATATCGTCGGCAACCAGCACGCGCTCGGGGCCGTGTTCGGGGCAGTCTTTCAGCAGCAGGACTTTGTCGTCTTGGAACACGATTTTGCCGTCGACGCGGCGGTGGCAGGTGCTGCAGATGCTGACGGCGATGTCGTAGTAGGTGTAGGGGCGCACTCGGTCGGTCATGGTGTCGGCTCCGGGGTGGGGCGAAGGGCAAGAAGGCGGGGAATGTGGCGGCTGTAGACGAGGAGCGTGGCGAGTGCGGCCCATTGGATGGTGGCGAGTCCAAGCAGCGTGGGGGCGGGCTGGATGAAGCCTACGAGGAAGCGCCAGGCCATGTAGCCGACCAAGAAGAGTTTGAATTGGTCGCCGTTGGCGTGCGGGGTGTCCATGCGGCGCCACAACACGGCCGCGAGGACGAGCAGGAAGCCAATTTCGTAGAGTTGCGTGGGGTGGCGCAGAACGCCGTCGCCAAAGTCCACGCCCCAGGAGCTGCCGGTTGCGATGCCGTAGGTTCGGTCGGGAAGGCCTGTCAGGAAGCACCCGATGCGTCCGATGGCGATGCCGAGGGCGAGGGGGACGGCGTAGAGGTCTCCGGTGCTGTGGGTGATGCCCATGCGGCGCTTGGCTAGTTCTACGGCGATGGTTCCGCCCAGCAGGCCGCCGACGATGGTTTTGCCTTCCATCCACGTATACCAGTCGCCGCGTCCGGCCCAGACGGCTGCGGGGTCTACGAGCCAGGCGAGCACTTTGGCGCCCACGAATGCGCCGGCGACGGTGATGACGAGCAACAGGAGGCGTTGTTCGGTGCCAAACGGTTCGCTTCGGGTGCGGCGAAGGTATTGAAACAACTGGAATCCAATCGCGTAGGCCAGCAATTCAAAGATCGGGTGCGGATGAATGGAGCCGAAGAGGAGGACGGGGAAGTTCATGGGTTCCCCCGGAAGGTCATGGGGGGCGAGCGGCGGCGCTCGTTTAGAAGGTGATGGGCGGATTGGCGGGGTTTGGCTCCGGCGCAAAGCGTCAAGCCGGGGCGGCTCCCTCGGCGGTCATGGACCTGCACGAGTTTCGCGCCGAACGGCAGCGCAAGACGGATCATTTGCTCAAGGAAGACCACCGCGATTTGAAGCGGTTTTTTGCGCTCGACAGTGCCGCCTACCGCGATGGGGCGTTGGATGGCAAGACGAAGGAGCTGTTGGGTCTCGTGGCCAGCACGGTGCTGCGTTGCAACGACTGCATTGCGTACCACTGTGACCAGGCGGTGCAGGTGGGGTGGGAGAAGGATGAGATTCTTGACGCCTTGAACGTGGCCTTGGTCGTCGGCGGCAGCATTACGATTCCGCACATTCGCACGGTGTGGGAAGTGGTGGATCAGTTGTTCGAAGAGAAAGCAGCGAACGCCGAGAAGGCCGAAGCGGCGGACCCCGAGGCCTAAGTTCCAGGAGTTGCCATATGAGCCTCGTGCGCGCCGCCGTTGCCGTCGCCCTTCTGCTGGCTGTTGTTCTTGCAGGGTGCAGTGGTCCGCCGGGGTTCGAGTCGGACAAGCCTAGCTCGGGCGGTGGCGTTGGAACTGGCGGGGGCACTGGAACAGGTGGGGACCCGGACGATGAACCTGGCGCGCCCGTGGTGCCGAGGCCGGCGCGTGTTGCGATGCTTCTGGGCTTTGATTTGGTGGATTGTTCGGGAGTTGAGAATCTGGGCATTCTTGATGCCGAGGTCGTCCAAGCGGCGCTCCCGAGTGGCTATGAGGTGCTGCCAGCCGACGATTTGGACGGGCTTCCCAAGGCGGTTGTGCAGTATGTTTGGGCGTCGTGCGGCGCGCTGCGCACTCCGTCGGCGACAGTCAACGATACGGTGTTCGGGTTTGTGTCCGTGGCCATTGAGCCCCCGGCGGATGCCTTAGCGGCCGACGAGCATTGGTATCGTTTGCGGATGCTGACCCAGGACGATGTTCTGGCAACACTTTGGACAGCCGCAGGGTACGATGTGGCGACCAGCACCTACGCGGACACGTCGGTGATTGCAGGCTCCCCGATTGGCGGGAATGGATTGGAGGACCGCGATGTGTCGTTGGGTGGCTACCGAGTGCGTGGCGCTTTGACCATTGGTGCCCCAGATGAGCCAGTGCGTGCGGCGCATTACACGGAGGTTGCGAGCGGGCGATTGGAGTGGTCCGGTAGCTTCCACATCGACGCATTCCGACCGTTGCTTGGAACATTGGAGGTGGCTGCCGACGACCCGTTCTCGGATGCGTGGGCAAGCTCCCTTGATCGAGCCAACCAGCGCTACTTGGACGACGCGGCGTGGACGAGCAACAATTTGTGGCTTAGAGCGCCCGCAGGAACTCCTTGACGCGGTCCACGAGCTTGGCAGGAATGTCTTCCTGGAGATAATGGCCGGCGTCTTCGAACCACTCGGGGGCGATCGCGCCGGGTAGGAGCTCGTGGAATAGGTGCGCGTAGCGCTTGGGAAATGCGGGGTCTTTGGTGCCCCAGAGGATTTGCGCGGGCACAGTTAGTGCACGTAGACCCTGTTCGATTTCCAGCATGGTGTCCCATTCGGGGTGTTTGGGGTTCGTGGGGATCATGCGCGGGAACGCCACGACGCCGGCCCGGCTGCTGGGGGTGGGGAATGGGTGTCGGTAGCCGTCCATGACTTCCTTTGAGGGGGTTGCGACGAGGAGTTTAGGAATCATTTGTTCCACGAAGGCGTTTTTCTTGCCAAACAGGAACTCGCCGACGCGGGGCGCTTTCATGGCCTTGAACCAAAGGGGCAGTTGGGGGGCTCCGTGGGCGGCAAATGCCCAGGTGTTGAGGATGACGAGGCCGGCCAGTTTGTCGGGGTGCCTGGTGGCCCATCCGAGGCCAATGGGGCCACCCCAGTCTTGTACAACGGGCACGACTCGCTTGAGCCGGAGTTTGGTGGCGAATTCTTCGAGGTTCTGGATGTGCTGTTCGAGGGTGTAGTAGGCGGCGTCGGTGGGGTGGTCGCTGCGCCCAAAGCCCATGTGGTCGACGGCGATGACGCGGGCAACTTTGCTCAATTGGGCAATCCAGTCGCGGTACAGGAAGCTCCATGTTGGGTTGCCATGCAGAAGCAGGACCGTGGGTCGACCTAGGCCGGCGCGTCCCATGTCCACGTAGTGCATCGTGTGGCCGTCGTCGAGCGTAACGTAATGGTCCTCGAAGGGGTACAGGTTGCCCAGCGCCTCGTCGGCTATGCCGTTTTTGACGGCCACGACCCCGCAATGGGCACATTGGACCCTTATGCTTTTGCCAATTGGGCGCCGTAGCGAGCGAGAATGGTCCGTGCCCCGGGGGTGTCGAGGTCGGTGTTGGCGTATGTGCTCCAGGCTTTGCCGTCGTGACGGCAGATTTCGGGGGTCCATTCGGGGTGTCCTTGCAGCGTCCAGATGGGTAGGTCGCGGTGGGCGAGGGCCGCGATGCCTCCGAATCCGCCGGTCGCCACGGCGTTCATGGTGGGCGGCACGGAGGTGACGTGGTCGCGGTGGGTGTGGATGAGAGACACGTTCCCGGCGGCAAAGGGTCCGGTGGCGTCGAATTCGATGGAAGGCACGCCCAGGCGCACGGCGTCGAAGCTGCCGATGGTTGCGCCGAAGTGGGCGGCGAGCATTTGATGGGCAAAGCAGACACCGAGCACGGGCACCCCGCCGTGGGCGGCGGCTTCGAGGGCGGCGGCGAGCGGCTTTGCCCAGTCTACGGTATCGAGCATCGCTTGGCTGCCGGTGACGAAGATGCCGGCAGCACCTGTGAGGGCGGATGCAAAGGTCGCTTCGTGTGGGTCGAGGACCACGAGGGGGCGGTCCGGCGCGACGTGGGCGTGTACGGATGCGACCACGAGCCGGCCGGCTTCCGGATCTACGACGGATTCTAGGTCCACGACGACGAGTGGCCGCATGGTGCGTGGCACCGAAGCGTTGGCATATGCAGCCATCGGTGCAGGCAGGTGGCGCTGGAGTCTGTGTGGCTGCTGGGGGTGTGGGGGTTGCTGCTTGCGTCGGTGGGGGTTGTGGTGGTTGCGGGGCAGTGGCGGGCGCGGGGTGGGGCGCGAGCGGGTGTGCGGACGGGCGTGCGGGCGGCTGGTACCCTAGTGGCTGGCGCGATGGTGCTCGTTCTGGCGGCGGCTTGGGGTGCATGGGGTTCGGCGTACGGTATGTGGATTTGGGCGGCGTTGAGTTTGTCTTGGATGGCGCAGGCGTTGCTGGCGTCGGCTCGGTCGAAGTTGTTTTTGCTGGGTCTTGGTGCGACCCTCGCTGCGAGGCTTGCGCTGGCGGTTGCTTGCAGCGTGTTGGAGCAGGATCGGTTCGTGTCCGTATCGGGGGCCTTGACGCTTGGTTCGTTGGCGTACTTGTTCGTCCTGGCGCCGTTGCAGCGTGCCGTTCCAATGGGGCTTCGCCGGGGCATGATTGCGCTGGTGGCGATGCTGGTGTTGCTTGTGGCGTCGGCGATGGGTGCAACGAGTGCCGGGCGCGGGCCGATTCTGTTGCTGGCTGCCCTGTTGTTGGTGCTGGCGGACCTTGTGATGGTGCGCCAGCGGTTCGTGCGCAACGATTGGCTCGGCTCCGCTCTTGGCACGCCGTTGCTCGTTGCGGCTTTGGTGCTGTTTGCTTACTCAATCACGGAGTGAGCCGGCGGCGGGCGGCGGCTACGAAGGCGGCACTGGCGCCGAGGGCGACGAGGAGCAGGCCGGTGCCTGGGCCCGGGCTCTTTTCTCGGGGTAGGTCTTGGGTCGGTTCGACTTCCACGGATTGTTCCACGACGATGCGTTGGACGTACTGGTCCGTGAGGCGCCAGTCGTCGGTGACCAAGAGGCGGACGCTGAAGGTGCCGGGGCGCTCATAGGTGTGTTCGGGGCTGGATTCGGTGCTGCGTGAGCCGTCGCCGAAGTCCCAGAGCCAGGATTCGATGGTGCCGTCGCTGTCGTGGCTTAGATCAGAGAAGTACACGGGTGTGCCCGCCGTGGGGTCGCTGGGCGTGAAGGTCCAGTCGGCCATCGGCGGCTCGTAGGGTGCGTCGTCGCCCACGACGAGGCGTTGGAGGTTCCAGGCGCTGTTGCCCGCTTCATCTACGACCGTGAGGTTGATGCTGACGGCGCCGAAGGACGCGTATTCGTGGAATGCACGAACGCCCGTGTCGGTGGTTCCGTCGCCCCAGTCCCAGACGTATTGAAGCGTGGTTCCTTCTGGGTCTAGGCTGCTGCTGGCGTCCACTTTGACCTTGGTTTCATGTTCTTGGATCGTGAAGGATGCCACCGGGGGCGCGTCGCCTTCGACACCGGGCTCGGTCAGTCCAGAGCCCGTGGGTTCCAAGGGCATGGGCGGTACGTGGGCGTAGCTGACTTTGCGGGTGCTGGTGCTGCCGTCGTCGCCGTAGGCAACGTGGATGCCGCCCCATTTGTCGTGGTCGACCATGAAGTAGTCCAGCAGGTCGCGGTCGGCGTTGGAGTCCGTGCTGCATCCGATGCCGCTCATGCAAATGTCGCCTACATGGTTCGGTTCCTCGGTCAAGCGGAGGTGTCGGATGCTTGGTTCGTCGCTCCAGAAGTTGTCGACGATGGCGAGGTAGACGTTGAAGGCGCCTGCGAAGTCCGAGTCGCTTGGGTCTCCTGGGGTTTCGGAGCCGTACCAGGCGACCGCGAGTTGTCCGTTGTGTACGCTGAGGGTCGCAAATGCGTTGCTTTGCAACACCGGGGGACTGATGGTGAGCGATCGAGGCGCTCCGGCAAACCCGCGCAGTCCGGACAGGTAGATGCCGGTGTTGTCGGTTTTGGCGGCGGCCGAGTACAGCGCGTCGCCTTCGGTGGCAAGTTGGATCATGTTGTTTGCGCCAAGGCCTCCTACGAACATGGTGCGCACGTCGGCGCCTCCGAGGCAGCTGCCTTGGAATCGGTAGGCGGTGCCGTCGTCGTCGGCGTAGTAGAAGTTCCCGTCGTCATCGAAGACGGCGTTGCCGCCTTGGGGGCTGCCGGCAAGTGGATCGCGGTCGATCCATGTGGCGCCCTTGTCGGTGCTGCGGGCACAGTGCTCGAAGAAGCCCGTGGCCACGGCGGGGGCGTCGAAGTAAAACAGTACTACTTCGCCGTCGCCTTGGGCGGCAAGCCAGGGTCGGTCGGTGGTGCCGCTGACGGCTGCGGCGCGGGTGGTGCTTGCCCATGTCTTGCCGTTGGTGCTGCGGCTGACGTCGATGTCGGGGCCGATGAGGGCAGCGGCGTAGAGGGCGCCCGTGTCGTCTTGGGCCAGTGCCCAGCCGTCCACGAATACACTTGGAAGCAGGAAGTTGGGCATCTTGTTCCAGGAGGTGCCGTTGTCGTCGGAGTAGTAGGCTCCGGTGGTGTCGCCGATCCACAAGAATTCTCCATCACGGTCGGCCAAGATGCTTGGTTCGGCGCCGCCGCTAACACGGGTGCCGGCCGGCATGGGGGTGTCCAGCAGCCACACGTTGGGGCGGTAGGGCAGGGGCTCGTCCGGCGCATCGTTGCTACCCGGCGACGCTGTTTGGTCCTCCATGGGCAGGGGAGTGCTGTCCATGCAACCGGCGAGTCCGGCAACCAAGACCATGCAAACAAGCCAAATTCGGGCCACGGGTGTTGGACGGTCGGGGCATACTTGACCGTTGGCGGATTCTGCTCTCCCCTTTCCCGTGCTTTTTGTCACTCCGCGAAGACACCGCTCATGATCTTGAGTCCCTGTTCCATGGTGGTCCAGGTGGCGCCGGCGTGGAATGGCTCGCCGTTGCGGAACCGATACGGAAGTACCGTGCCGAGCATTTTTTTGCCCAGTCGCCAGACGCGGTTGGTTCCGACTTTGTATTCGCTGGCGTCGTTGGCTCGGACTCGGACGGGAAGGTCGGGGTCGCCGGAGAGTTCGAGGGGAACGTTGGCGAATGTGGCGGTTTGGTAGCGCTCCATGATGCACATGCTATCGGCGACGAATTCCGCGTCGAAGGGTTCTCCAAGGATGCGGCAGGCAAGGTGTTCGGCGGCGGCGTCGGCTTGCAAGAGGGCGAGGAATGCTTGTTTGACTGGGAAGTTTCCCGCGTCGCCCACGGCGTAGATGTCTGGGTGCCCGTTCACTTGCCTGGTGCCGTGGTCGCATTGTAGGAACCCTCGATCGTCTGATGGGAGTTCAGGATACAAGGTCGCGGCGCGGTACGGCGGAAACGAGATGAGGAGGTCAAACGGTTCGCTTGGCCCAGTCTCGAATTCTACGCAATCAGCTTGTACGCGCTTGACGCGTCGTTCGAGTTGGCCTTGAATGTCTGCCATGGCAAAACCTTCCACCACCACGTCGTGCAGGCGGGGGCCGAACACTTGGATGAATCCGTGCTCGAAGGTGGCATAGGTGATGGATACGGACCCCCTGGCGTCGTTGCGGCGCAACCAGGTGTCGAGCATGAACACCATTTCGTAGAGGGGGCCGGAGCACTTGTTGTTGGGCGGGACTAGGAAGAGGACCTTGCGTGTTTTGCCTGCGGCCACATCCGATAGGAGCGTTCCGAGTGCTTCACGCAGGCGCAGCATTTCGTCCGGTGTCCAAATGGTGCAGGCGTATTCAGCAAGGCCCGGAATTTCGGAGGGCACCATGGTTGCTCCGGTGGCCAGCACAAGCGTGTCGTAGCCAATGGTTTTCCCATCCACAATCACGGTTTTGTCCTGGGGATGTACGGCCTCAACACGGCCCAAATGGAATTGGATGTCCTTCTTGAGCAATCCATCGAGGAAGGGGACGCGGTATTTTTCCGGGTCCTTGCCGAAGGGAATGTAGATCGTGTTGGGCTTGAATTGAAAGATTGCGCTGTCGGACACCAGGGATATTTTGACCGCGTCTCCGGCGCGCTTTCGCAGATAAAACGCCGCTTCGAGGCCGCCGAAGCCACCGCCGACGACAAGCACATGGTGAGGAGACTGCATCCCATGGGACTCACGATGGGGCCTCTAAATCGAGGCGGAAAAATCGAGCGAAAAGGTGGGAAAGACTGGAGCGACAGCCAATGCCAGGATTTGCTTGGCAGCTGGGCCTCACTCGCAGTCAAACCTGCCTTCGCTATGCTCAGGCCCAGGTCTGCTCCACCCCTAACGGCGTGCAAGCACGCCGCCTGTCGCTGGTTGACTGCGTCAACCCGCTCCCGACGGGAAAAACCTCACTGCGTTCGGCCTTTCCCGCCGAGGGTCCGCTCGGCCCTGCGGGCCTCACTCGCTCTCAGACCTAGGCTACGCCCAGGTTTGACTGCGCTCATGTGTAAACTGCAGCAGGTAGTAGCGGCCGCCGGCGCCGGTGCCGGTCGATCCGCTCCATTTCCAGCCCACGAAGGACTGGCCGTTCACGACGGCGGCGGTGCAGCCTCCGGCGGTGCGGTTGCAGTACGTCACGCCCGACTCGATGTTGTCGAAGAAGTACGTCTGCTCTACGAGATCTTCGCTCATGACGCCGGCGGTAAGTCCGTATTCGACCTTGTTGTATTCCTCCACGGCATGCTCCAGGCTGTCGACGATGCCAATGGCGGCAAACGGCATGAAGAACTCCTCTCGGAAAACACGGTGGTCGAGGGGGAGGCCGGTTACGAGAGTGGGCCGGAGGTAGTGGCCCTCGGGGGTGCCGTCGGGGCGCACGCCGCCGGTGAGGATTGTACCGCCGTCGGCTTTGACTTGGGCAACGATTTCGTCGTAGAGTTCGAGCTTGCGTGCGTCCACCACGGGGCCCATGAAGGTGCCCTTGTTGCGGGGGTCGCCGACGGGCGTGGCGTCGGTGAGTTTGACGAGGCGTTCGATGAAGTCCTCGGCGACATCCTTGTGGACGTAGACGCGGCTGCATGCGCTGCACTTTTGGCCGCTGAAGCCGAAGGCGGACTTGTAGACCCCCTGCACAGCCTTGTCGAGGTCCGCGTTGCTTGTGATGAGCACGGCGTTTTTGCCGCCCATTTCGGCGATGAACGGCTTCGGGTGGCCGGATTCCATGCGCTTTTGCATCGCCATTTGGCCGATGCGTTTGCTGCCGGTGAAGACGAGGCCGTCGATGTCGTCGTTTTCGAGCATCTCGGCGCTGACTTCTTCATCGGGGCCGGTGACGAAGTGCAGCACGTCGGTGGGGATGCCGGCGTCGCGCAGGCAGTTGAACACCCACCAGCCACTCAGGCAGCCTTTGGTGCTGGGTTTGATGATCGCGGCGTTTCCGGTGATCAAGGCGCCGATCGCCATGCCGGCGGTGATGGCCACGGGGAAGTTGAAGGGGCAGACGACACCGAAGACGCCGACGGGCTTGCGAATGCTTCGGCAGGTCTCGTTCGGGAACGGCTTGCCCATCAGCATGTCGAAGCCGGCCATTTCGCGGTATTGGAGCGCGTAGAAGTTGGCAAAGTCCACGCCTTCGTCCACGTCGATGCTGGATTCAAAGCGGGTTTTGCCGGTCTCCCAGGTCATGACGGCGCACAGCTCATAGAACCGCTCAGCCATGAGGTCTGCGGCTTTCTCGACGAGGGCAGCGCGTTCGGCCCAGGGGCGGGCGGCCCACACTTTTTGGCCCTTCTTGCTGGCGGCGATGGCGGCGCGCACATGGTCGCGGGTGCCGTTTTGGTAGTGGCCGACGGTGACGGTGGTGTCCATGGGGCTCAGGACCGAGAACGTGCTGCCGGTGTCGATTTCCTCGCCATCGATGACCATCGGGAGGGTCGCTCCGAGTTGGGATTGGATCTTGGCCACGGCGGCATCAAAGAGGCGATCGAACTCTGCCATGGTGCCGTTTTGGTCGTGGCGCCACCAGGTGTTCTTGTTCTCGAATCGGTTCAAGCGCTCTTCGACGACGCGCAGAAGCTTGCCGTCCTCACCCCGGACCACCGGGTCCATCGTGACCTGCATGAGGTCGGGCACTAGAAGGGGGCCAAAAAACCGAGGGGTCAGAGCAGCGCGGCGTCGATGCGGGCCAGAGCACCTTCGAACTCTGCTCGGGCTCGCAGGAGTTGCTCGTGCGGCGGCGGGCCATGTTCTCGTGCTGTCGCCTCGATGTCTTTGCACAGGCGCGACAAACCAACGGCACCCATCACGGCAGCACTGGACTTGAGCGTGTGCGCGGCGCGATCCAAATCCTCCATGCGACCCGCCGCAAGCGCCGATTCCATGTCCGCAAGATAGTTTTGGCCAGTCTCGCGAAACAGTCGAACGATTTCATGAAAACGATCATCCGGCAGCGCCGAACGTAGCCCCTGGAACGTCGGAACATCGAGCACAAGTCTGCATGAGGGCGCCATCTAGAAAACCATCGGGCAACATTGAGCCGACCTTATCGAGCGCCCCCGCAGCCTATTCCCGAGTCCGGCGCACGGCACCCAAACATTGTGACGCCAAGGACCATAAACCAACAGGGGCCGTTAGAACCGTGGACGAGGCAAACCGCCGCGTCACTCTGCTTGCCGCCGTTCTCACCGGACAGGCCGCCATCAGCCTCGGCGCCCTCCTGGTGGGGCTCCTGGGTGGCCTAGATGCCCTGCTGTTTCTGGCTCCCGTCGACTGGGGACTTGGATTCTTGGTCAACCGCAACGGTGCGCTCGGCATCGCCGCATTGCTGTATTTGCTCGGCACCGCCACCTTCGCCACCGCCGCCGGGAAGCTTCGCAACGGAGACCCGGGCGCTCGACGCTGGATATTCTTAGCCGCCGTCGCCGGCTTCACGCAAATGCCCACGGGCGTCGTTTGTGCGGCGTACGGACTGTGGATCGTCAAATGCGAAGACTTCGCCGAACACCTCCAAATTGCCCCCGTGTTGTCCGGGCGCGGCCTCCAGCGTCTCGTGGTTGCATGGCTCCTGGCCAGCAGCATCGCCGTCATTGCTGGAGCCGCCAGCGTCGCGCTCCTGTTTGGCCCCACCGTGCCCTTTGGCCTCCTGGGAATGCTCGCAGCCACAATGCCTCAAGCGGGATTGCTGCGCATCCTACACAAGCGCATCCAGGACGACGGACAGTTGCTGCCCGCCCTGCCGCCGCTGCCGCCTTCGCCCATGCCGAGCGCCCCCGCCCCCACGATTCCAGCCCCGCCGGGAACATCGCCCGACCGGTCGCAGGAGTCTTGAGGACCCAAGCACATGATGCATCGTGGAAGGCACCTTTGAAGCGCCACCGGGCATGGTCGCACCCGACGCACCGGCGCCCCCGTTCAAGGACCGCACAGGCGCCGTAAAGGTCGCCGCAGGACTCAACCTTGCATGGGGCGGACTTCTGTTGCTGGCCGCCATCATCGCCGGCATCGGAATCGGCACCGCCATCGACTACTCCATCCAAGACGGCGACATGCGCTCAGCGAACGAACTCGAAACCATCCGCAGCATGGTCGTCACCATCCTCATCCTCATCGGGCTACCCTACGTCGTCGGAGGCGCCGCCGTGCTAGCTCGTCAAAACTGGGGCCGCGTGCTTTTGTTCACCGTTAGTGGCCTCGGAACGCTCCTGATTCCGTTCGGAACCATCATCGCCATCCAGAGCTTCTGGGCACTTACCCGCCCCGGTGCCGAGCCGTGGTTCGGAGGCCGCCCATGAAATCCCTCGCCGCACAAATGTCCGTCTACGCCGCCTACCACCGCAACCCGACGAACCGAGCCATCCACTACCTCTTCGTCCCCGCCATCGTCTGGACCCTCATGCTCGCACTCGACCACCTCGACATGGGCACCGTCGCAGGCGTCCCCCTCACCGCCGCCATGCTCGTCACGGGAGCCCTCCTGGTCTGGTACCTGTTGCTCGACTTTCTTCTCGGACTCGCCGCGACCGCCTTCTTCACCCTCCTACTGGTCGCCGCCATCACCGTCAACGAAGCCCTAGGGCTCGCAAACAGCCTCTGGCTCGCCGGCGGCCTCTTCGTGGCAAGCTGGATCTTCCAATTCATCGGCCATGGCGTCTGGGAAAAACGACGCCCCGCACTCATGGACAACCTGTTTCAGGTCTTGGTCGCGCCGATGTTTCTGGTGGCCGAAACCGCCTTCGCACTCGGATTCAAAAAAGAAATCCAAGCAGAAGTGCAGGCACTGATGGTCGAGCACCTGCCCAAAAACAACTAGCTACCCCGGGAATGAACCCCAGAATTCCACGGCACCCGCAGATGCCAAAATCAGTACCTCCTCAGCGTTGAGCTTTCGGTCATTCGGGGATATCAAACCCTCTCCCTGGGATAACGTCATCACAGGAGGTTACTGCGGCATAATAGAGCCGGGTCTTCTGTTGATGAGTATGATAGCGAGCCGTTAAAGGCTTCCCATAATGAGAAAATGGGCGCCTGGGCTGAGGATACTGGGGGAGGCCGCCCTGAAATCGGGGGTAAAAAAAATCGGTGAGCGTCGAAAATGGGGAGACGCGGGCGCCGTGACATTTGGTTCTGAGTTGCAAAAAAGTCGCTTTCGCTTTGCAGTCCGGAGCAGACGCTGGGCGATCTACCGGAGGCGAGGCGTTTACTTTGCTGATGTGTTGGCCTGGATCTTTGGTTCTGAATTCGGCTCTGAGCTTGCCGCAAGTGCCAAACATGGTATGCGTGCCCCGGCCGGTTCCGCCACACGATTTGCGGCAGTTGGCATCACATGAAACGGAGCCCCCGTCGGCCCGAACTGTGACCTAATTCGGCGATAGGGGCGGGTAGTGGGCCCGTGCAAGAATCAGAGGGTGGTGTGCCGTGGTTCCAAGAAGATCTTGCTCAACACACAATGTCTCCATACGGCCACTCCAATGCCATAATGGCAACGAGCTCTCGGCTCTTATGGGGGTTCATGGACCAATATTGTGAGGTGGCGAGGTCTAGCAGAGGCACAATCATGTCATCACTCGCTAGGGTGATTGACTGGGCTTGATACTGACCAATCATACTCGTGGCTGTTTCTGCGGGAATCGTGGTAGGAGGCACAAGGAAGGTAGCATTGGCCCAACCGGCCTCCATTTCCTTCCACAGCACCGCTTCCGTCCAGTTCCAAACGTAGAACCACTCCAGTTCAGGTAGGAGAACGCGCACGAGGCGACCGTAGGGTGTACTCACATATGCTTCGTCGCCTTCTTCGGATTGTGCGGCAGCGTTTTCGATGGCCGCGTCCAAATATTTCCGAGCCTGAGCGTAATGGGCGTCCATGTCTACGGATTCGCAGGGGGTCTCGTCCCAGGCATAGCGTTCGATCATGCCTTGGAGCAACGCCAAGTTGGTCGACGCAGCGTGAAGATTCAGGAACGCATCCATGCCAGTCCAGGGATTTCGAGCACCCTCGCCTGTTCCATTGTAGGCACTCCAGGCGCGGGCGGCGGACGTTTTGGCGTCTTGGATCCAGGAGAATTCCTGCGCTATCCAGCCCTTGAATTCCAGGTCCACCACGGTCCCAGGAACCGTTTCATTGTAGGCCTCGAACACTGCTTGCATGCGGTTCTTTAGGTCGCCGGTGAGGTTTGCGTGCAAGGCCGTGGCATTGCCGTTGGACATTGAGTCCCTGGCGATGCGCTGCGTCTGCTCTCGGTGGGCTTCGGTGCAGATAAACAAGGTACTACGAAGCGCATCGAATGGATGGTCCTGGCCACGTTCGAATATGCCTGCACCGCTTCCTTGCGCACACGCTTCGGCCACGGAGGCCATATCCTGGACCAGAGATTGCAAGGGAGCCAAATCATTAGGACTTTCCATGAACAAAGGGGGAGCAGGAGAAGTCTCCTCGTGCGTTTCAGGCGCTGCACATCCTGCCAATAGGAGCACGAGCAACAACGTCTTCATCGGAGTGGGTTTGAAATCCATGGTCCCTCAGGCGATGTATGCCGCTCGTTCCAATTGGAAGGCGATGGGGGTGTACTTGAATTCCGCGCCAGGCTGGACGTAAGCAGTACCGCCGCCCCAGAAGCCTGCCCCCGAGGTGAGTTTGTACCCAAAGTAGCCCCGTTCCATGGCTTGGACCGGCAGAGTGCCTTCTACGACGCGCGTTTTTCCACTGGACGCGCCGCCATCCCATCCGCCGTTAAGGCGGAATCCCTTGGCACCACCCTCGTTCATTTTGTACCAGTGGGGCGGGCACATGCCATCCTCCAATTGGTCGAGGTATTTCTCGCTGAGGTAGTTCACGGCTTTCCACATTTTCTTGAGTTTCTGTGCGTTTTTGTGGATCTCGTCGCTCTGCAAGCGCATAATATCCCACCACAAGGGGCAGGTGCCAGCGGGGTCCGTGTCGCGCTCGTCAATGTACACGTTGGAGACGTCCGAGATACGGATTGAACCGCTTCCTGGAGCCGCCGAGATCTGCCCGAACGGGACCATGCTCATTACATGGTACGATCCGTGGTTGCAATAGGCATCCACCGATCGGATGCCGTAATTGTGGCACTCGCTGCCCTTGTAATGCGAACCCATTCCGAGCGTGTAATCCGATCCTCGGCGGGGGCGTTCGGGGGCAGTCCAGTACCCCGCGAATCCAACATTGCCGCCCCCGTATGTCTCCATGTCACAGGTGTTGAAATATGTGAAATCGAACGTGAATACGCCGCCGCCAAGGATCACGGTGTCGTAGCTTTCCGCAGAGCCTTTAGAATATGGATCAGCCATGTAGTCGTTTTGTACATTCTTCACCTGCATTTTCGTGTAGCAGGAGTTGCTGGACTGCATGGTGACTTTCGGTGCCCATGCCATGGGGTCGTTGAGCCCCATGCCCGATCGGGAACAAACGTAGGGATAGTTGCACAGGTCCGGCCCACCCCCGCAGACATAGGGGTAGTCACATAGGTCGGGCCCACCACCGCAAACCAGGGGATAATTGCAAGGATCAATGTTCCCGACTGCCTCCACAACGGCGTCCACATATGGTTGCACATTGGGTCCGCCGCCACAGACGTACGGATAGTCACAGGGGTCGATATTGCCTACCGCTTCCAGCACGGCATCAATGTAGGACTGCACATTGGGACCGCCACCGCAGACATACGGGTAGTCACAGGGTTCGACGTTTCCAACCGCTTCGAGGATCGCATCGATGTAGTCTTGCGGGTCTGGCCCGCCGCCACAGACGTAGGGATAGTCGCAGGGGTCTAGGTTTCCGACGGCCTCCAGGATTGCATCGACGTATTCTTGCGGGCCGGGAGCGCCGCCGCACACGTAGGGGTAGTCGCAGGGGTCTGGGAGGCCCGTGCAGACGTAGGGGTAATCACACGAATTGAGGATGCAGGCCTCATCACCTTCTTCTGTGCACGCGACGACCTCTGCTGTCGCGCCCGCCTTGTAGATGGGGTTAAAGACGTACACTTCGCCGTCGAGTTGGAGGATGTAGTCGCCCGCGCTCACGGGGACTACCTCAAAGCTGACTGTGCCAGAGGCAAGGCCGCTCGTGGTCTCCAGTTTTGCAGTGGCTGAAAACTCGACGGTGCCAAAAGGAGACACAATCTCCAGCGAGACAATCGAGCCTTGAACGAGAGTCGTGTCCCGTGTAAACTGGACCCAAAGATCCGTGCTTTCCGCCGACACGGGGACGGGGTTCACGACCGCAGGCACTCGACCCGCTTCAAGGATTACGATGGCCGGACGATACGTGAACGCGGCCACATCTGCTGGAACGAACCGTGCTCCGAAAAGAGCCTCAGTTCCTGGCACATTTATGATCGGAATTTCATTAGGCAAAGTCGGGGGAGGGGGCAGGACGCCTTCTAGAACACCTACATCGACCTGTACTTTCACGGGCGCCTCATCAGCAGATGTTAGCGGGAGCATGCTGAAGATGACAACAGCAATGAACAACAGTTGTGGTTTTGATCTCATATTTTTCCTCTTGGGCAGTTGCCCGATCCTTCTGAATGTGAAGAAGGGGGTAAAAGTTTGCTTGAAGGACCAATATATCTAGCTAGTTTGGATAATAAAAAAATACTATAATAATTATATATATTCAATGCAAATCAAAGACTAAGGCGGTGAAGGGGCCGGGCTTGCGCCTAGTAGCCGAGGTTTGCTAGAAACTGGTCGATTACCGAGTCGAAATGCACAATGACAAAGCCGGTTCCGATGATATCATCAACCCCCGTCACGCACTCGGGCAGTAGTGGGTCGGCCCACTCTGCATGATAGTGGGGCTTGAGCGTATCATCGCAATTTCCGCAGTTTTGGCCGGACGTGTAGATGCACGGATGTGCGGATGCACTCGGGACGACCGTAGCAGCAAGCATGGCGCCCATCAGCAACATCAGAACGATTCCTGTCGTTTTTGTATTCATTATTTCACTTCCTCGCGACCTACTGGGTCGCAATTATGCTAAGGTGATGAAACTCATAAAGAGCATAGCTAAGTTGGCATGTTTTAGCCAGAATTTGGCTTCAATAAGGTTGTTCACATCGCCGACAGGATCAAAGCTGACGCAGCGGAAGTTCAAGTTGTGGTCGAAATGGGCGTGTGACCCGGTGTCGTCAAGGCAAGGGCCACAAGACGCATCGGTTGGTACGCAGCCATGCGCCGCAGTATTAGGAACCAGAGCGACGAGGGCGTTCGTGCATAGCACCGCGAGTAAACATAGGGTTCGTGTCTTCATGTTCATGTCTCCAATTTTCTTCGGATGGCCACCAGGGCAGCAATCAGGGCGAAGGCCATGACGCCCCCGCTCATCGGTGAGTCTTTGTCCACTTCGCCCAGCAAACGACTCGCTTCTTCGGACGAACCTTCGCCGCTTGGATCGACCTCGACGAGAAGCCGCGCCGCACCGACGTAGTCGGCTCCGGTGGCAGTCACCACGAGGTCAGCGATGTCGCCCGTGGGCGCATCTGCGGGAACGGTGAGCAGAATCTGGAAGGATGCCGAGGTGTCTTCTGCAAGCGCAAGGTAGTCCGGCTCGATTCGCCGTACCCAATCCTCGTGCAGGCCCGCAATCTGCACCTCGACGGCACCCACGGATCCAAGCGATTCCACGGACCCCTTCACGACGATGCTCGCACCAGGGCGGACGACTCGGTTACCGTTCTCCAACCGCAGGTTCAAGGCGCTGTCGCCGGCAGTGACCAACGGATCACGATATTCTGCAAGCGGCAGCTCCAGTCGGCCTCCGGGAAGTAGCAAGGGCGCCTCTCGGGCCGTCACGAGGGTCGGGTACAGGCTCGTGGCATTCAGGTGCAAGACCAACTCCGTGCTTTCGCTGGGCGCGACCACACCCACCTGGGGTGAACCCACTAGCTCGAAAGACCGGGCCTGGCCGGCGTCGAATTCCACAGAACCACTCGGATCGAACCTGATCACCTCGGTGCGATCGGCGCCGGCAACGACTCGCAGGCTCGCTTCCACCACGAACGCACGCTGGGGCACCTCGCTTTGCAGGTCGAAAATGAGCCTAGCACCCCCGTCGGCAAACAGAAGCCCCGTAGAGAGCCGAGGATCAAGTCGGATGTCCCATTCATAGGACTCGATGGGGCGAGAGTTTGTCGCGGCCCGCACCGCAACGAGGTCGTCCGCCGGGTCCTTTACGAGGGTGTTCATGTATGCCACGCGCGGCTCCCCGAGCACATCGTCCACCACCGGAGTACCACTCTGGGCACGCGCGTGCAAGTAGAGCGTGTCGTGGTGTCCTGCAAGCTGCGGAATCTCGTGGTAATAGACGCTGAAAACAACCTGCCCCTTCCCCACTGTGTCCAGGGCGTCCATGGTTAACAGCAATTCGTCACGGGCTCCGTGGCTGTGTGCAAACGGCACGCGAACAACGAGAATCCGCTCAATTGACGCGCCCCCATCTAGGGTCAGAACAGGCTCTGCCACACTTACATCCCATGCATCCGGAGCCCCCGACCAGGACAACCTGAACCGCTGCCGGGTAGTGTCGAGGTTTGAGGCGACGAACGGGAACGCGTAGGTGGCGGCATCTCCGTTGCTTGCTACGGCGGCCCGCGAGGAACCGAGTCGTGCGATACCCGTCTGCTCAAGGCCCAACCGGAACACGTAGGGTTCGTCGGACGTGCCCACGTCGCGGATTTCCGTCAGTTCGCCACGATTGCGCACCTCTGTTCCTGCCACCTTAACCTGCAAGCCCGTGAGTCGGTCACCTACCCCAGGCGGCGAACCAAACCCATCAACCAGAAAGGCCCTCGGCATTCCCACCGACCATTGGCTGGTGTCCTGCCGCACCTCTAGGCTTGCCAGCCCCACGAGGCGCTCGACGCCTTCGCTTGACATCCGCAAAACATCGGCTTCGGTGGCGGAACGCTCGGCATGAACGTGGTAGGCTTGCAGGCCTCGTTCAAACCATAACTCCAAGCGCAGTGCAGAGTGAACATCCGTGGACTCACGGCCCCGGTGCAAGGTGGTGTTCAACCAAAGGAGCTCCAGGGTCTCTGACGCTGTGACTGTAGCCAGATCGATGTTGTGTGGACTACCAGGAGGCAGCGGGACCTCGCCGTCAGGGCCCGAAAAGAGAGTGGAATCGCCCGCCGGGTCCACCAGGATCGTACTTTCGGTCGCACCAACCGTCTGCACAAAAGCCAGGAGTGTCATAAGGCAGAAGGCACGAAATCGTTCACGAGACATGATTCCTCGGACCAGCAAGCGAATATATAGCAGGTTTTTGAGGTGCCTCTGATTCCAGGCCCTGCGACCTAGGGGGGATAGCCGGTGACAGGGAATAATTCGGCCGGTGGACGCCTCGCTGAGTCAAAAGTCCAGCCTCGACAAGATCACCAAGGAACCTGCGCAGGTACTTCTCCCCCAATCCCGTGCGCTTTGCAAGGGTCGCTGGACTGCACCAATCAACTTCGGAGAGAGCTTCAATGACGGCTCGGAAACCCGGCTCTGCCATCGCGGCGTACCGTTGCCACGCGCTTCGATCCAGACTGCTTGGCAACAGGACCAATCGACGCCCCGTCTGCACCGCGTGCATCCGCCGTCGAACACAGAGACGGCCCACGTGATGGCTGACGGCACCCCAAGAAAGCCCGGTGCGCCGGCACAATTCGCTCTTGTGAATTCCAGGGTGCTCGTGGATTATTTGGAGCACGCGCTCAGAGGTGGGCACTGGGTCTGTCATGCGGCAGCCCCCACTCTGCTTGCATCTCCTGGGCAGTGCCATTCTGCTGTGGAATCGGGTTGGCGGCTCGGCGAAGATGCAGGAAGGAGGCGTGCGGTGAAGGGCTCCGGAGATTGAAGGTCAAGTCCACCATCGAGAGAATCAAGGACAAGGTGGCCGCCAAGGGACTCGGGTAGGTAGATGCGGATAGCACCCTGTTCGTCTCGCCAAGCTTCCAGGACGCCGGAATCGAGGCAGGCGAAGATGAACGTCGGGTCTCGATCCGCACCATCAAGGCACAGGTCCGACCATAATCCGCCGACCGCAAACAGTTCCCCCTCCATGCGTGGGGGGTGGCAGGGCAAATAGAGTCCCTGCTTTGGGGACAAGGATTCTCGTTTGGTCCCGGCGCCGGTCGCGGCGGTGTCAGAAGCCATGAGGCCAGACAAACCACACGAATCGCCATGATTTGTGGAACAAACTCCGGCACCCTTCCAACAGTGATATTGGGCCGAAGGTGCCGGCGTTTGTTCCACAAACATTAGAACCACTGGCCGGTTGCCTTGGCTGTAGTGATAACTGTGAAATACGCGTCTCTGTTTGCTTCGCTTATCCTGACAACCTTGATTCTGGCACCTGCTGCCCACTCGGAGCCTGTCCCAATCCCAATTCATGTTGGATTAAATATTCTTGATGAGGCCGGTGTAGTCAATCAAGTAGTTCAGTATTTATTGGATAAAGACCTTCCGATTGAACCTTCCCTCTGCCTAACATTTAAAGCCGCATCAATAGTAGACATTACGAAAATTAAACCTGCGATTCCAATTATTGATGGTTTGAATATTGTAATAAATTTTAAATTTTTTGGTGTTGGTTATGAAACACCCGGGAATCCCACTACTGGAATTTGGAATGTGTACTACGAAACTTTTGGGTCGGCCTCAGAATGTCCTATTATGCCATAATTGGGGACGTCCATGAAAATATTATATTTAATAACTCTAATTGCCCTAATCCTTTTCTCGGGGTGCATAGGCAGCAATAGTTCTACAAATGAATTAAAACCTGAAGAAATCGGCGATGGAATAGATTTTTCAATAGTGAATGTTTTACACATGCAAGACTGTAATGGAATTTCCGCCACTCAATTCTACCCAACTACAATGAATCCTGCTCCGGTCCCAGAAGGCTGGCCGAATAATACTGAAGGGCCCCTCACTGCCGTCGCAATCCTCGCGTGGACCTGCGAATTCATTGGCTTGAATGGCCTAGAACGTTCAGGGACCATTTTGTGGGAGTACGCAAGCAGCGGAGTTCCGCCGCCGGCGTGCTTCAAAGACGCAGGCGGCCCGCTTGGACATGTGACCAACATTCTCGCAGACGATGCGGAAATTGTCAGGATCCTACGCAATCAATACGGTGCCTCGGCGCACCTAACAGAGTTTGAGGTGGAAGAAACGGCGAACTCCCAGTCGTGGACGTGGGATGTCGATGGTTCCACATCCACTTTTCTTACGCTGCAAGAAAAAACTAGTGAACCCAGAGATAAACTTCCAAACCGTTGGGTCTGGCCCTCGGTGAATGGAACGGCGGTCCTGGACTTGACATTCCAAGTAGAAAGTCTCCAGTTCACAAATCGAGTAGGAGTTGCAGAATTCAACGAACCACTCTACATGGAAACCGTCGCCGGCCACTTCGTGGGTGCGACCAATGTGGACCGGAACGCGAGCCTTACCGGCAAATTTGACTTGCGCGATGCCCAGTGCGAATAAATCGCCGATGGGGCTTGGTGACGGTTGCACTCCTTCTCCTTGCGCCTTCGTCTTTGGCAACAACGGTCGCGTTCAAACCACCCGCCCTGCTGGACATGGAAACAGGTGACCTCGAGGGTCAAATTCTGTTGTTGGTGTTCAAGGAAGCTACCCCCTGGAGCTTCGATGCATCCACCCAAGGCCCGATTCATGCAGAACGTCACCGCTACGCCCATGCCAACGCGACCCTTAACCCAATCATCGGCCCTCAAGTTGGTGTTCCGCTCTACGACGAAGACCTCGAAGCCGACTGGACGCGCCTCCACCTCCAACCTGAGGTTGGGCGTCTCTCTTCGCTCATTCTCGTGGCACAATCCATTCGCTTCGACTCAAACCAGACCGCTGCCCACATCGATGTCCTCAATCAAGCCCCGGCAAACGAATGGCAAGCAGGCGTATGGGACCAGGCCATCCGGACTGACCGGGTTCTTGCTTCGCGCCCCATTGCCTACGCAGAATTGGAACGCGCCGAGCCCACCACGTTCAAAATTAGTGGCCTTCAATCCATCGAATGGACCGGAGCTCAACCCATCTGCAACCCGGAAGCCTCCTGCCCCCGCGAAGAAAACCCTGCCCCGTACATTCTTGATTACATCGAACAGACCCTCCAAAACGGCACCGCCACCCTCACCGCTCATCCCGACCTCCTTGTCCTAGCAGGAACCCTCCACGTACAATTCCACGGCACCGCCCGACTCCCCGCCGCCAGAGGCGAACTAGCCTGCACCAACTGCACTCTCGAGGACGACGTACTTACCCTCCACGGAGACATCCACCTCCGATCCCTTCAAGCCGCCCTCAACGGTTCCAGCCCCCTCCACGCCGACCTTGACGGAGACTTCCTTGCCCGCATCAACGAAGGCCCCCCACAATCTGTCTCCCCCCCACCCATCGCCGCCGTCGCCCTCGCTGCCACCGCCGGCCTCGCCATCCTATTCCGCATTTTCTTTGCGCTCGTCAGTCAACGCATCCTCGACGCGCCCCTCTCCCACCCCGCTCGCCAATCCATCCACGAGACCCTCGACGCCAACCCCGGCATCACCTACCGCCAACTCATGCAATTCACCGGCATCGGAAACGGAAGCCTCCAACACCACCTGCGCATCCTCGAACGCGCCCGCAGCATCCGCCACTGGCGAAACGACCGCAACCTCCACTTTGCCTTGTTCGACGTGCGCCCGGTCGCCGCCATGCAAAAACGCACCCTCGAAGACGACGCCATGAACGCGCTTTGTGCGTACCTTGCCCACCCTGACGGCCGCATGCAACTCGACATTGTGACCTGGGCCAAACAGACCCATGGCTGGGCACGATCTACAACGCAATCGAAACTTACGCGCTTGTGCACACTTGGACTTGCGAGAGTGCACAAAGAGGGCTTTCGGCGCATCTACGAAGCGACGGACGTAGCATCAGAAACTCGTGGCGTGGGCGCGTAGGGGCCGACGGAAGCAGATGACCGAACCACGGGCGCAAGGTGCTCCTTACTACCCTGCTTCGGATAGATAGGAAATCGCCTACACCATTGCACACGACAAGGCACATCCAATGCCGCACGCAATCTCGGCCAACATGACCTTGCCAAGCGGCAACAAGAACGACCATGCTGATCCGGCGGTGCTGCTTCCAGAGCCAGCTAATGCGCATGACTGTGTATAGTGGTCGTCATTCCGCCCAATTCAATGGAATACTCGCGCCGGCATAACTCAGCCGCTCCCATCCCTTAGACTCCGCCAGGCCAATGTATTTTCGCTGAATTGAACCATCCCCTTTCAGCATGTCAGATTCAGCACAATCTAGCACTACATGGTCAGCAGCAACATGAACGCATCGATCAAGACAATCGACAGAGTCGCGAAACCGTGGAATCGGTTGCCCCGAGGGGTCAGGAGGAGCCCGACGACCAGCCCCCCTGCGAGGCCGGCAAATGCAAAATCGACTGCCACTGCAAGCGTTCCAAGGTCCTGCCCCCGCCCTGTCAGATCCGTCCACAGCAGGTAGGCTATCGGCAATGTGATCATGCCGGAGCCCGCCCAAGCTAACCCGAACAAAATCCGCCGACTCACCAATGAAGATGAAGTATCATCGGATTTGTGGGTAACTGTCACCGAAATCTGGAGATTCACTGAGGTTTCCTCGTATTGTTGTGGGATGGGAAAAAGATGCGGATTATGTTGGACCAAGCGTACTACGTCCTCGATTGCCCCCGCAGCAACCTAGTCCCATTGATGTTGAAACTGAAAGCATGTCTGGCACCCGCATGAACTCCAGATCATGCCTGGTGCCCGAGACTTCAGACTACCAAACCAAATGTATTGGGCCTGTGGGCGCCACGATGAGGCCCGCAAAGGCCAAGATGAGCCTCTATCGTGCGAACCCCCGAGGAGGGACAAAGTTCCAGTCTATTGGAGGAATCTATTGAGCACGCCCGCCTTCCTGCATTGTGGCTCCAGTGGGCGGAATCTTGAAAACCATAAGGGAGGAAGTGGAAAAGGACCATAGCGGCATCACGATCGGTACAGGCACCACATCAGTTCGCCAGCCATGGACGCACCGTTCTGGGTGATGCCGCTACGTCCGTAATCGGTGCTCGTGTCAACGCCGGCGAAGACGGCGTTGGCGGTCCAGTCGCCGCTTAGATGGTTAAGGTAGAACGTGTTCGTGGTCCTGCGGCTAAGGTGGCTGAGTGGGACGCTAAACGACTCCCAGCCGAATCCGGAACTGGACCACTCGGAGCAGGCGTCGAAGGTTGATACGACGTAGCCGTTGGCCTGCATCTCCCACCTAGCTCCGCCGCTGCCACAGTTGACAGCTTGAACATACACGTACAAGGTCGCAGAGGGTTTGCCCGTCGTGGCGCCACCGGGTAGGACTAGGCGCTTCCTCGCTGCGGCCATCTCCAAACGCATCCTCGATGCGCCTCTGGAAAACCCCGGCCGCCTAGGCGTCCACCAAGCCATCGAAGCCAACCCAGGCGCGACCCTCAGTGAGCTACGACGCATCACCGGCCTCGGCAGCGGAAACCTCCGCCACCACCTGCGCGTCCTCGAAACCGCCCGCACCATTCAACACTGGCGCCACGGCCGTACCACTCACTACGCCCTCGTCGAAGCCTCCACCACCGCCACCATGCAACACCGCGCCCTCGACGATCCCCAAATCAAATGACTCTGGAATCACCTTCGTACTCCAGGGGACCACATCCAGGCCGCGCTCGCGCAATGGGCCAACCAAGCACTCGGATGGTCCCGCGGCACCACCCAAAACAAACTCGCCCTACTCTGCGAACTTGGGCTTGCTGAGGTGCGAACGGAAGGGTTCCGGCGGATGTATGAAGCGCGAGGGGGCGTCGCGGAAGCAGGTAGTGGGGGTGGGTAGGGTCGGAAAAATGAGTTCGTGACCTCAAAGGCCCTGCCATTCTCAGCCCCGATGCCGCGTCCGTAGCGCGCATTGGGGGCATGGACTACCCTTGATGTGGCGGTGACCTTGAACTCGCGTCGGCGCGGTGAACGTAATTTCCACCTTCAGGGGTGTTGGTCTTCAATTCAAGACGACACTAGGTTCGTTTTCTGGACTGTGCCTTGTTGGCACAGCCCCCTCGCCATCTCGCACCAGGCAACCTGAAACACCCGACCCAATTCCCACAAATATGGTCAAGCGTCATGCATCGGCGATTTGGAAAGGCGGCCTCAAGGATGGCAACGGCCGTCTTGGAACCGAGCGCGGCGCCCTAGCGGACACGCCGTATAATTTCTCGGGCCGTTTCGAGTCGGGGACCACGGGCACAAACCCAGAGGAACTCATTGCGGCGGCCCACGCGGGTTGTTTTTCCATGGCGCTCTCTGGCCAATTGGCCGAGCGCGGCCTTCAATCAGACCGCATCGAGACCAAGGCAACGGTGACTTTGGAGAAAACAGACGCGGGGATGACCGTCACGAAAATCCATTTGGACACGAGGGTGACAGGCGCCGGTGCCGATGCATCAAAGTTCCAGGAGGCCGCCAATGCCGCCAAAGCCGGGTGCCCAATCTCGCGGTTGCTGAGCCCTGGCACGACCATCACGTTGGACGCGCAAATGGTATAACGGGGCCACCGGCCATCGGCAACCAATATCTTCCATGCCCCCTCCCCCGCCTTTTTCATACACCTAGGCCTCGGCCGCCCCATGGCACGCGAACTGGACATGGACAACCTGCGCTGGGGCACGGACCTCGTCAAGCGCGGATTTGCAAAGATGCAGAAGGGTGGCGTCATCATGGACGTCACGAACGCCGAGCAGGCAGCCATCGCTGAGGACGCTGGAGCCGTGGCCGTCATGGCTCTTGAGCGCGTGCCCGCCGACATTCGCGCGCAGGGCGGCGTGAGTCGCATGAGCGACCCGTCCATGATTAGCAAAATCATCGACACAGTCAGCATTCCCGTGATGGCCAAGGCGCGCATCGGCCACTTTGCCGAAGCGCAACTCTTGCAAGAACTCGGCGTCGACATGATCGATGAGTCCGAGGTCTTGACCATGGCCGACCCGTTCTTCCACTCCTACAAGAAGGACTTCACGGTCCCCTTCGTCTGCGGCGCCACCAAGCTCGGCGAAGCGGTTCGCCGCATTGCTGAGGGCACCGCGATGATTCGCACCAAGGGCGAAGCCGGCAGCGGCGACATCGTTGAGGCCGTCCGCCACCGCCGCCTTGTCACCCGAGGAGTGCAAATCGTCCAGGACATGGACCCGCACGAACTCGACACCCTCGCAGAGACCTTCGCCAACCGCTACGACCCCCTCAACGAGGCAGTGCTCGAGGATATGAACATCCACGACGCCTACCTCTCCGAGGCCTACGGCGGCTTCGACTACGAGAGCATCGTCACGAACCTGCGCGATGTGCTCGGCGACATTCAGAAGCTTGGCCGCTTGCCCGTCGTGGACTTCACGGCCGGCGGCATCGCAACCCCCGCCGATGCAGCACTCATGATGCAGCTTGGCAGCGACGGCGTGTTCGTCGGATCGGGCATCTTCAAGAGCGGCGACCCCAAGACCCGCGCCGAAGCCATTGTCGAGGCAACCACGCACTTTGACCAACCCGACCGCGTTGTCGAAGTCAGCAAGGACCTCGGCGAGCCGATGGTGGGCCGGAACATGGACGAAATCGACGTGCAGTACGCGATGCGTGGCGTGTAGCCGCGCAAGCGGACAAGTAAGAGTTCATCTGCGCTGCGGCGCACATCGAGCCCAACTTCGGGCGCAACTTGGATGAATTCGAGGCCCGATAGGCGATTCGTGGAATTTGAACACGAACACTTCCATTCTACCTTCCACCCCATTTCTCTAGCTCCTAGTCCGTCCTTGGCTGGACGATTTTTATTTTGGATTTCTTATCTTTGCTTCTCAGCATGGGCTGCTTTGGTGTCTTGGTTGACACCATTGGCTGTTTTTAGTGTTGCTATCGATGTCATAATCAATCATTCAGCATTTTTACCTAACCCATTGGGGCGCAATTTGACAACAATGTTCCTCATAATTGTTGTATTTGCAATGGCTCCTGCGGTTTTACGGGCCAATGTGTTGACCTCAGATAGAGTTCAAGCCATTCGAGCGGCCCGGAGCACGGGAGACCTGTGGGCTGCCATTTTGCCCTGATCAGGCGCTCGCTGTGGCTTCCTGTCCTACCACCGGCACCCTCCTCCGCACCACCAACCACACCCCCGCAAACACCGCAACCGCCGCCGGTGCCAGTTTCCAGGTCAACCGCTCATCGAGCAGCCACGCGGCGCTGGATGCGGCAAAAATTGGCTGGAGATAGATGAAGACGCCCACGGTGCTGCTTGGCACGCTGCGCAGGGCGGTGTTGTTGAGGACGTAGGCGAGGACCGTGGGACCGATGACGATGAAGGCGACGGCGAGCCAGCCGGAGCGGGTGGCGGCTTGTGCTTGCACTTCGATGCCTTCCCAGAGTCCAAGGGGCAGGAAGATGACGGCGCCGAAGACGAAGGTCCAGGCGGTGAGACTGAGGGGGTTGTATTTCTGGGCGTAGGGCTTGCTGTAGACGAGGAAAATCGCGTAGCTGAGTGCATTGAAGAGAATGAACACGTCGCCGAGGGCGGACCGGGCGCTGGTTTCGAAGCGGCTTAGTCCCACGAGCCAGAGGACTCCGGCTAGGGCGAGGGCGATGCCGGTGGCGCGGCGGGGGCCGAGGGTTTCGCGGCCGCTGAGGACTGCGATGGCGTAGGTGAACACCGGAATCGTGGTGATGATTAGGGTAGCATTGGTGACGGTGGTCCATTGGAGGCCAATCAGGAACAATCCTTGGTTGAGGACAATGCCCACGAGCGCCAGAAGTGCTATGGGGCCGCCGTCGAGGCCGATGTCCACGCGGCGCTTGGCGAGGATTCGCTGGGCCACGAGCAAGAGGGCGCCGGCGAGGACGGTGCGGAAGGTGCCGACCGCGAGGGGTCCGAATTCCTGGAACGCGAACTTGCCGGCGACCGGAAAGAGCCCAAAAAGGACCTGCACCGAGATCAGGGCCGCCAGGGTGCGCCGCTCCACGGAGTCTTCGACGCCGGTTTTGCGGATAAGTCCGTGCCCGCAAGCATCAAACGGCGGCGCCTTGGTCGATGGTCGATGCGTCTTCTGCCTGCCCTCCTTCTCGTGGTCGCCCTCTCCGGTTGTCTCTCGGGCACTGCGCCCTTGGACGAGGTGTCCGGCCTCATCACGGACTGTCCCATGGACGGGGAGGTGACGCTCTATCTTGGGCCCGGTTTCACGTTGTCTCCGGTGCTGCCGGCGGCGGGCTCGGTCGCGGGCAACGGCTTTGACGAAGCCTTCCTGACGAACGTGATGGACGAGTGGACATCGGCCGTGGTCGTGGATCGCAACGTGCACATCATGGGCAACCTGACGCTGCACTTCTGGAGCAGAGGCCACGACATGGTCGCTCCCGTCGTCATTGGCGGCGACCCGGGCGAAGGGTACCACTGGTTCAACCAAGTCGGCACCAACCGAGGCTTCGTGGAGGCGTTTGCCGTCGAGTACGCGCCGATCCGCGACGAGCCCGTGGTGCGCGAGTGGACCGAAACGTTCGCCATGCCCACCGGGGGCCTGTACCTGGAGCCCGGCGACCACCTGCGCCTGCTGTTGACCAACCTCGTCCTCGACACCCCCACGACCGGCGCCGGCCCCGACATCTTGTTCGGTGGCGACACCCCGAGCGCCGTGACGTTCCAAGCGCATTGCCGAGCAGTCTGGAGCTGGGACGAAGGCACTCCCGAGACGCACGCCATCTCGATCCCGTTCCACCACGGCCTCCTGACGGGTGCTGTGCCTGCCCGCGACGGCCTCAATCACGTGGATGTCCCCTTCACGCTCGCCCCCGACACCGGCCGCCTCACCATCGCCTTGGCGGAAGGTGGTTCCATCAACCCCACGAAAAACGACATGGACCTTGGGGTGCTCGACGCCGCCGGCAACGAAGTCTGGAGCATCGGCAGCCCCTACGCC
The DNA here is from genome assembly GCA_041601615.1 of Thermoplasmatota archaeon. Taxonomy (GTDB): domain Archaea; phylum Thermoplasmatota; class E2; order JACPAO01; family JAHFTW01; genus JANQNI01. The sequence goes on from JBFIHX010000009.1 coordinate 48,089, forward strand.
GACGACCTAGGCACCAAGTGGCCCGCCGATCTTGCCGCCAACATGCCGCCCGGCGACTACACGGTGCGCGTCAACAGCTACAGCGGGGTCGCCTACGAAGGCACCCTGAGCATCCAGCAGGACCGTTTAAGCAACAATCCTGGCTCGCCGGCCCCGTGAGTCTGCGCGTAGGAGTCCTCGCCGTCCAGGGAGCCGTCAGCGAACACACGGTGGCCCTCCAGGCCGCAGCCGGCGCCTCCGGCCGCAGCATCGAGGTGGTCTCCGTGCGCGACCCCGAAGACCTCGACGGTGTCAACGGTCTCATCATGCCCGGTGGCGAATCCACCACCATCAGCCGCCTTCTGCGAAGCTCCGGCCTCCAGGAGGTGATTCTAGCTCGCGGCGGGCATGACCTGGCGTTGTTTGGCACCTGCGCGGGGATGATCCTGCTCTGCTCCCGTGCCGAGCATGATGTCGCCGACAAGGACATCCGGCTTCTCGGGTTCCTGGACGCGCTCGTGGACCGCAACGCCTTCGGTCGCCAACGCGAGAGCTTCGAGGCGATGCTGGACGTGGCTGGCGTGGGCTCGATGCCTGCCGTGTTCATCCGCGCCCCCGCCGTGCTCGAACAGACCGGCGCCGAGGTGCTTGCGACCGTGGACGGACGCATCGTGGCGCTCCAGCAGGGCCGGATTCTTGCCACCGCGTTCCACCCGGAATTGACGCCGGACACGCGCCTTCACGAGCATTTCCTGGACCTCGTCGAAGCCGCTGCGGCCGCGACGGGCACGCCAGGTTAGACGGGCGGCGCATCAAGCTGCACACGACCCCGCTGCTTGCGAAGCAGGGTCTCAAGGTGGTCCACCGATTTGCGGTAGTTCTCGATCGCCAACTGGAAGTGCGCCTCGGCAAAGTTCCACGCCTTGCCAAGATCGCCATAGCGAAGACGGAACGCGCGACGCTTGTCGCCGTCCACTTCGACGTACAGGTCCTCGATGATGTCGAGGTCCTTGAGTTTGTTCAGGTGGCGGTAGATGCTCGGCATCGTGGTCTCAGCGACTTGAGCCAACTCTTCCACGGTCCATGATTTTTCCGGGTGCAGCAGGAAGCACTCGTAGAACACGCGGTACGAAATGCCGTGGTCCGGGCCCTTGCGAGCGGTGTAGCCAATCATTTGGAAAAACAGCTTTGCCAGCCGCTCCGGGTCCGTCTCGCCCGTAAGTGGTGCGTGGCTCACAACTTGCAACTCGAACGCCATGTTCGCGGTCACTCGCAACGCTGTAAAAACAAGTGCGAAATCATCGCGACTTGCCGCGACGCACTGCCCACGCGACGGCCGCCAGCAGGACCGCCGTCACAAGCAGCAGAACCGACAAGATTCCGGACTCATCCCAGAAGCCGTCGTCCGCGGGCGCCTGCAACAAGCTTGCGTCCGAACCATCGGGCTCCGCTGCAACCATGGCCGTATCCGTCTCGTTGCCGGTTGATTCCGGGGCTACCGGTGCAGACTCGGGTTCACCGCCCTCCGATTCCGGCGGCGCATCTTGGCGCATCTCCTCGGCCCCGGCGGCATTGGGCAAGGTGCCTTCGTCGATTGTGGTCAACGAATGCGATTGCCACCACCATCCGAGGGCCTGCCCGAACAAGGCCGCACTGCCGCCGGCCGCGAGCACCGAAAGGCCCAGCAGCACGGAGAATGTGGTGGATTCCTGCGGGTGCAGAAGCCGCTGACCCTGCCACGACAATTCGTAGTAGATCCACTTGCGCCCCTCGTCCAGCTTCTTGACAAGGCCCGTCGTGACGAGCACTTGCAGGTGCTCATGCACGGTCGCCTTATTGAGATCCAAATCCCGGCTAATCTCCGAAAGCGTCTTGCGGCGCTCGTCGAGCGCCTTCAATACCTGCAAGCGCGAGGTGCTCGCAAGAGCCTTGAACGTCTCCAGGTCGAGGGTGACCTTTGCCACGGGTGGATGTGGCGTTGTAGAAGGAAAACGCTTCGCTCGTTGTTGGGTTCTACCCGAACACCTAGACAGAGAGGTTCACGTCACGGAACCGCAGGCAGGGAATCCTAGCCCCGTCCATCTGCTTGGGCGTATTGCCAATACCATCCAATTGGTTCAGGAGTGCTGGCAAATTGCCGCCGATTGCGACCTCAGAGCATGCCCCGACCACCGCGCCGCCCTCGATGCGCCAGACATTGGGGGCCGTGACGGAGAAATCCCCCGTCGTTGCGTTGGCCGTGTGGGCGCCGAGCACGGAGCCGACGAGGTAGCCGGAGTCGATGCCGGCCACAAGCTCCTCTTCGGGGCGAGATCCACGACCTTCGAGCACGAGGTGGTGGGTGCCGGTCTCGGGCGGAACGTGGCTGTTGCCGCGCACCGCGCTGTGGGTCGATTTTTGGCCGTGCGCCTGGGCGTCACGGCAGTCGAACAGGAAGGAGCGCAGAACACCTTCCTCGATGATGGGAAGATGCCGGGTTGGTTGCCCCTCATCGTCAAATGGGGTTCCTCCAAGGGCTCCGGCGATGGTCGGGTCGTCGTAGAGGCCAAATCGAGCGTCGGCCACTTGTTCGCCAAGCTTGTCGGACCACACCGTCTTGCCACGAAGCGCATCGTCGCCACCTACGGCCGAGACAATCAGGCCATTGACAAGCTCTGCCACCGCGTCCGGCCGGAACAACACATCCATAGTGCCACCCGTCGCGTCTCCCGCATTGCGCAAAGACAACACCTCCTCCGCGACCGCTTGGCCAAGCCCATGCGCGTCCATGCGACCCACATGCAGCCCGGCGCTGTCCCAGGAGTTGACGCTGCGTTCACCCTCGGCAAGAATCAGATTGATGCCCGCTTGCACATGCGTGCGGCGGTCGGCACAGGCGATGCCTTCGCTGTTAGCAATGGCCAAAATGTCCCAGCCAAGACCCACGCCCCCGCCGGCCACATGCGCATCCGGCGCCGACTCCTTGGCGCCCTGCATCAAGTCGCGAGCAAGCATCGACGCATGATCCACATCGAGCGCTGCAAGGTCGTCGTCCCAGCGTCCCGGCAGACTCGGAAGCGCGCCAGGCCCGGGCAGCACGAAGTTCTTCACAGGCGCAAGGCGCGACAAATTCAGAGCACGATCCACTGCGGCGGCGGCATTGCCTGCGTTGCTAAAGTACGCAAATCCGAGCCGGCCGTCGCGAACAAGCCGCACGCCGCCTCCTTGTCGGTCGCCTCGGCCCGCTGCCGCAATCTCATCGTTTTCCAGGTCCAGGTCCACACCGGAACCCAGTTCCCAGTACACTTCGGCGGCATCCGCGCCGGCAGCCATCGCCTTTCGCACAATGTCTTCGGCTTCGCCCAGCAAGGCGTTCGGATCCATGATTCCCGTATCGCTCATGCGCCACCTCCAACGAGACAATTTTGAATCCGAACAAGCGGCCCGCCGTCGCACACGGGCACCCATTGGCCCTTGCCGCAGTACCCCGGATCACCCAGTCGCTGCTTGTTGCCAAGCGCGTCGATGTTGTGGAGCGTGCTCAGAATGTCGCCCGTGAGCGCCACGTCACGCAGCGGCGTCGTCAACTCGCCATTTTCGATGCGCCACGCGTCCTGGGCATGGAAGAGGAACGTGCCTCGCGCCGTGTCCACTTGGCCACCGCGGCTGCCCTTGCAGAAAATTCCCTCCTTGACATCCATCACCTCGTCTTCTGCGTGGGATCCGGCGTCGATCATCGTGTTGCTCATGCGCACCATGGGCCGACTCTGGAAATCCTGCGCCCGGCTCGCCCCATTGGGGCGCATGCCAAACGTTGCGGCGCGCTCGCGGTCGCAAAGGTACCCAACCAGCACACCGTCGCGCATGATCGGCTTGTCTTGGCCGGGAACTCCATTGTCGTCAAACGGCAACGACCCGAAGGCGCCCTCGATGGTCGAATCGTCGTGGATGTTGAGGCCGGCCATGCCAAGGCTTTCGCCGACACGGCCCTTGAAGCAGGACTCGCCCGCCGCCACAAGATCAGCCTCCGACGCGTGCCCGACGGCTTCATGGGCAAAAACGCCCGCCAATTCCGGGTCAATGATCACAGTCTGACGGCCACCCTTGGCCGAAGGCGCGCCCAATTGACGAATGGCCGCTTCGGCTGCTTCTTGCGCCTTGGCAATCGGGTCTTCGAGCTTGAACAACTCCCAGCCACGGGTGCCGCCGACACGGGAGCTGCGACCGGCAAGATCCGCGCCACGCTTGGCCGTAAAGTGGACCTGCGCCACAGTGCGCGTCAGGCCCCACTCAATGGCGGATCCTTCCGTGTTCCAGAACGATTTTTGCAGCACCGATTCGGAATAGGACGTGGTGATGTTCTGGATCTCCTTGCGCTCGCGGACAATGCGGTCCATGTCCGCCAAGAGCTCCCGCTTTTCCTCAATGGGAATGTCACGCGGGTCCAATTTGGGCTTCCAAAACACACGCGCCTTCGTCGGCTCCGCATCCGCCAAGACCACTTTCTCCTTGCGGCCAGAAGCGGCACGGGCCAATCGAACCGCGTCCGCCACGGCGCGTTGCCAACTGGCACTGGAAAGATCATTGCTGCTGGCAAAGCCCCAGGCGCCGTCCACGAGGACACGGAGGCCAAAACCGGTCTCCTCGCCCGCAACGAGGGTACGCAACTCGCCGTCCTGGACCTGAATTTTCTGGTCTTCGGTCGTCTCCACGCGTACATCCGCGTACGAGGCGCCGGCGTCCAGGCATCGTTCCAGGGAGCGTTCGGGGTCCACGCCGTCGCACGTCGGGTGGGTGGTATGGTCGTTGTGCCTGGGGAACCGGGGCGCAAGCAAGCGCAATACGCCATTGTTTGGCACTTGCGAGGGCCGCCTTTGACCCACAATTGCGCGTTCTTTCTCTGAGGAATTCCTCGATCCATCAAGGGCCATGTGCCCACCCCGTGCAGGAGCAAGAGCTTCGGGAGACGCCCGCGACCACCGGGGCCGCATGTGCCGGAGGCGGCGGAAAGTGCCGAGGCCCGCTTCGCACCCCTCCTTCGCGAAACCATCGTCCAGATGCTTCTGAGAAGGCGAAGTGAAGTAGTCGAAAGCCGATGCCATGTCGTGAAGGCGCTGGCCATCGTTGCTTCATGGAGTAGCGGCCACCCGTGGCTCGCCGTCCTGGTCGTTCTTGGCCTCACCGCCGGCCTCGGAGCAGGCTTTGCCCAGGCAGAATCGGGTCGAGTCATTGACCAATTCATCCCAGATGATCTTGCAGCAGTAGAAACCCGCGACCGCATCGAAGCGACCTTTGGAGCCTCGGAGCCAGCGTTCGTACTATTGCGCTCGGACGACCCCGGCGCGCCGGACCTCATTCGCGCCATCGCGGCAATGGATGCAGAGCTCTCCCGCGACGCGCTTGTCTCGGACGTCGCAAGCATCGCAGACCACGTACCCACCGAAGGCAAATCAGACGCCGAAATCCAAGCCGCCTGGAATGAAGCAAAGGCAAGGCCGGACATCGCGGGCGCCTTCATCCGCGACGATGCCACCCTCGTGCGCGTATCGTACCAAGTCAACTTGGAACCCGAAGCCATCACCGCAAGCCTCGATGCCGCCACAGCCAACATCCAAGTTCCCGGCGTCACCGTGCAACCGGCGGGCCTCGCCTACTTGGAGCAAGCCCAATCGGAAGGCGGCGCCCAAGACGTGCAATTTCTGTTGCCCCTCTCGGTCGTCGTCATCGCCGTAATCCTCGCCATCCTATTCCGGCGGCCGGCCGACGTGGTGATTCCCATCGCAACAACGTTCGTGGCACTAGCATGGGCCTACGGCATCCTCACCTGGGCCCAAATGCCCCTCTCGCCGCTGGTGTTCAGCGTCATGCCCCTCATTCTGGGCCTCGGCGTGGACTACATGCTCCACATCGTCTACGCCTTCCGCGCCACCGGCAAAGGGCCCCACCCAGCGCGGTTTGCCCAAGTGGGAGAACGCATCGGCGCGCCCGTCTTCTTCACCGCAATCACGACGCTGATTGGTTTCGGGAGCTTCCTTGTGAGCCGCATCCCACAAGTTCGATCCTGGGGCCTCCTCCTCGGCGGCGGCGCCTTGTCCGCCTTCATTCTCGGATTCCTACTCCTACCCGCCCTGTACCGGCTCAGCCGAGAGCCCCGCCGCGAACTCCTCAGCACGCACCGATTCCTCGGCCAGCTCGGTGCCTTCCTTGTTCGCCGGCGCGTCTGGGTGCTCGCCGTACTGGGCGTCGCTACCCTCGGACTCGGTGCCGCCGCGACCCAAGTAGACTTCGAGCGCCAATTGGAAGTCGATGTGGACGAAAACGACCCCGCATCCAGCGCCCTGAATGACATCGAGGAGCGCTTCGGCGGACAAAGCATCGTGCAGTTTCTAGTACCCCGAAGTGCAGGCCCTACGGCGCTCGAAGCCCTCGAAGCAGACGTGGCAGCTATCCAAGGAATCGGATTCGTCGACGGCCCCGCAACCCGAATCACCAACAGCCAAGGCAACCCCGACGGGTACCCCGCCAACGACCCCCGACTGGAAGGCGTCAGTTCCGCCAACGCTTGGCTTGTCTCAGCCGGGTACGCAACCAACGAAGAACGAGACTTGCTGCCCCTATTGGAAGCAACCAGCGACGAACACGGAGCCCAAATCACCGGCCGAGGCTACATCCAAATCGAAGCCGAAGGCGCCGTCCTCGACAGCCTCCTTCTCAGCACCGGAGTCGCCTTCGGACTCGTGCTCCTGCTCCTCCTATTGATCTTCCGTCGCCCCGGGCCCGCCCTGCTCGCCTTCACGCCATTAGCCCTGGTCATCGTCTGGCAACTCGGGATCCAATCCCTCGTCGGCATACCCCTCAACTCCGTCACAGGCATCACCGCCGCCATGGTCATCGGCATCGGCGTCGACTACTCCCTGCACTTGATGAGCGACGTCCAACGCAACCGAAAAGCCGGCCACGACGGACCCACGAGCGCCATCGAAGCCGTCCAACACGTCGGCCAACCCGTCCTCGCCGGCACCATCACCACCGTCCTCGCCTTCACCGTCCTCGCCTTCTCGCAACTTTCCCAATTGCAACAATTTGGCACCGTCGCAGCCATCGTCGTCACCTGCGCCTTCATCGTCACCATGGGCCTCATCCCCGCCATCGTCGCATTCCAAGGCGGAAGCAAATCATACGCAGTTCGAGGCATGGCAGAAGGAACACCCGGCGCCACCATCACACCCCGATTCGACGACCCAGACGTGCAGGAATGGTACGAGGAGACCGTGCGGAGGGGGGAGTAGGTCGTCGCAGGCGGACGGCGCGGGGAAGGGCAACAATCATCGAGCAATTGCACACCGCTACGAGGGAGTTCGGGAAGGGCGAGGTTGGCAAAGGTGGCAGATCATAATCCCCGGGGCCCGTTCCAATTCGAATACGAAGTGCCTGCTTAATGATTGAGCTAACTCGCCGCGCCGAAGGTGGAGCCGGGTTGAGTGACTTGTTAAGCCGTTTTCATCACGGGGCAACCTTCTAGATTTGCCTGCCCACGCCCTTGAACTTCTCGACGAACGCTGAGATCTTCTGGAAAACACTCTGCTTTTTGGCCCTGTATTCAGGGTTGAGGGGGCTCATTCGTGGCAGCGCGGCATTGAGTGCAGTGCCATCCTCGGTTGCGTATCCGCGCTTCAAAGACGCTTGGATGTATCGCTTCGCCTCTTCCCGATTCAGATCTTCGGCCTCGATCAGTTCCTCCAATTCGCGATTTCGCTCGGACATAGCAAAGGTGTAGAACGCGTCCATCACCGTTGCCGCGTCCGCGATTTCATCCAGATTGGTCTGATTGATGAATTCGACGATCAAGCTCTCCTTGGCCCGGTGTCCGATGCTAGCTCGAACGATTCGCCTGACTTCGTCGACTAGTGAATCCTTGTCCGTGGTCTTCTTGTTGTGCTCAAAAATGAGCTCGAGAATGTAGTCTAGGTTGATTTCTTGGGACTTCAGCAGATCAACCTCGAACACCACGCCATCCCAATCAAGAGTTGATTCAACCTTAAGCGCACCAGCCTTCTGGATTCTTAGCCATTCACGAGTGTCATTGTAGGTAGATCGATAGTCCTGCACCAGTCTTTCTGAGAGAACCTCGGTTTCCTGCATTGCCTTGATGTCATCGTCGCCCAAATGATGCTTCGCCTTGAATGCTTCAACCGCGTCATCATCAGATTGATTGATTGATTTCAATGCATTTAGGCTGGTAAACTCGTCATAGTTGCGAAGAACGTTCTCGACCTTCAGATATTCGCTAAAAAGTTTCACGAAGTCCTTTTTGTCTTTTTCCTTGACAATTTCACTAGGATTCGGAAAGCGATTGTGAAGCTCGCTTACAATTTCCACATAACCACGACATGCCTTTCCCGTGGTAATGTCCGTGAATCCCCCCATGTATTCTTTGTAGCTCTTTTCCAACACCACGTTTTTAGTGCTCGCGTTGCCAAACAGGGTGATGGCATCCACCGTGTTCTTCTCCAGGTCCCGAAACGTCACGATATTGCCGAACGTCTTCGTGGCGTCGTAGATGCGGTTGGTGCGAGAGAATGCTTGGACGAGCCCGTGATATCGGAGATTCTTGTCGACGAATAGCGTGTTTAGGGTCTGCGCATCAAAGCCCGTCAGGAACATGCCCACCACGATGAGCAAATCCACTTCCTGATTCTTCACACGCTTGGCCAAGTCCCGGTAGTAGTTTTGGAAGCCCTTGCTATCGACGCCGAAGTTGGTCTGGAACAATGAGTTATAGTCGCCGATTGCCACATCAAGGAATTCCTTAGCCGTGCTATTCAGGGCAGAAACTTCGAAGCTCTCATCGGCAATGTCCCCGACGGCATCCTGTTCCTCGTTGGCGGCGAAGGAGAAAATGGTGGCGACCTTGAGTCGCTTATTTTCATCTACGTCTGCTTGCAGCTTCCCGATGGTTTCGTAGTAGGCTTTGGCGGCGTCAACGCTGCTCACGGCAAACATGGCGTTGAACCCCTTGGCCCCCATGTGTGCGCGATGCGTTTTGAAGGCGAAGTTCTTGAGAATGTAACTCGAAATTTCGTGAATCCGATCCGGGTGAAGGAGGATTTGCTTATTTTCCGCGGCAGTGAGCTTCTTTTCGTCCTGCTCCGCTTCGATTGATTTGAACTGAGGTCGGACATCGTTGTAGTCTACCTTGAACTTCAGCACTTTTTCGTCGCGAATTGCGTCAGTGATAACGTATGAATGGAGTTCGCGCCCGAAGACGCTCCCGGTGGTAGCGGAGCCGAGCGCATTTTCCGGGAAGATTGGCGTTCCCGTGAAACCAAACTGATAATATTTTTTGAATTTATTTTTGAGATTCTTCTGTGCTTCACCGAATTGGCTGCGGTGGCATTCATCGAAGATGAAAACGACCTGCTTGTTGTAGATGGAAAGATCGTCTCCCCAACGCAGTAGGTTGTTGAGCTTCTGGATGGTCGTGACGATGATCTTGTTGTCGTCCTTGTCGATGTTGCGTTTCAGTCCCGCAGTAGATTCGGAGCCATTGACGCTATCGGGGGAGAAGCGCTGGTACTCCTTCATTGTCTGGTAGTCGAGGTCTTTGCGATCGACTACGAAGAACACTTTGTCGACAAAATCCAAATCGGTTGCCAAGCGCGCGGCCTTGAAGCTGGTGAGGGTCTTTCCAGACCCCGTGGTGTGCCAAATGTAGCCACCACCATCGGCCTTGCTCCAATCCTTCGCATGGTAGGAACTCTTGATTTTCCAGAGAATCCGCTCCGTGGCCGCAATTTGGTAGGGTCGCATGACAAGCAAGGTATCGTCCGCGCCAAAGACGGAATACTTCAGCAGGACTTCCAATAGCGTGTGCTTCTGGAAGAAGGTGGCAGTGAAATCCTTTAGGTCTTTGATCAGTGTGTTGTCCGACTTGGCCCAGTTCATAGTGAAGTCGTAGCTACTCTTGTCGCGCTTCGTCGTGTTGGCAAAGTAGCGGGTATCCGTGCCGTTGGAAATCACGAACAACTGCAAGAACTTGTAGAGCGAATTTTCGGAATTGAAGCTCTCCTTGCTATAGCGGTGTACCTGGTTGAAGGCTTCGCGAATAGCCACGCCTCGCTTCTTTAGCTCAACCTGTACAAGGGGCAAGCCATTCACGAGAATGGTGACGTCGTAACGATTGGCGTGGCTTCCGGATTGTTCGAATTGTTTGATGACCTGAAGCTTGTTGTTGATGACGTTCTTCTTGTCGAGGAGATAGATGTTCTCGATGTGCCCGTCGTCAAACACGAAGTCATGAATGTAATCTTCGTGAATTTTTCGAGCCTTGTCCATGCTGTTTTCGTTGGCAGGGTCCAGGTACTTGTCGACAAATCGCACCCATTCTTCGTGGCTGAACTCCACGTCGTTGAGTGCCTCAATCTGCTTGCGCGCGTTGTCAAACATGGCCTCTCGTGTACGGATTTCGGGTTCGTACGAGTATCCCTGGGCCACTAGGTCGCGGATGAATTCACGCTCAAGGGCGCCCTCGCTCTGGTAGTCGTCGTTGCCTTCGACAGCCCGTTCGTAGGTGTCCAGGACGATGTAGTTCGGCGTTTCAGCGATGGTCTTGTGGTCATGCATCCGGCTTGGCCTCCTTCCAGTACGAGAAGTTGTTAACCAAGTGGTCAAGGAGGAACTTCACCATCTCCCGCTCCGGTGCAGTTGGTTCCGAGATTTCTTCGTTGGACAGCGTATTGTGTGGATAGAAGTTCATGACGCGCGTGGCGTACGTTTTTTGATCATCTGGCAAGAGGTCGGACCAGCGAGGGTAGCCTAGGAAGTTGGCGGTTTTCTCGTAAAGGTTGCGCAGCAGGGCGAAATGATACCGCTGGACAGTGGCTGTTGCGATTGCTTCCGATATTAGCCTCTTGATGTGTAGATGGTAGGAGAAGCTCGTGTTGGAATCACCCTTCTTTTCTTCAAGGGCGAACCCATTCTCTGTCTTGCTCAGGATGAAGCCAGTCTTAGCGCCGATTTCGTTGTAGAAGACGTTGTAGAATAGCGGACTATGGGTGGAGATGATGAACTTCAGTCGGCTCGAACTCTGTTTTATAGTGCTAGCCAGACTGACCGCCAGTTGGATTAGGTGGTTTTCATCGAGACTACTTACCGGATCATCGATCAAGATGTACTCAAGTTCGTTGAATTGGTTCGTGGGCCGATCCTCTGGTTCAACAACATTCAGGGTTAGAACCACTTCGTCGAGTATGGCTTCGAACATGCTCCAAATGAAGTTGCTCTCTTCCCCCTTTGATATCTTGATGTGCTTCTCAGGCTCCTCGTTTCCACGTTGAAGTGAAAAGGTCACTTCGGAGAAGTCCTGGTTGAATTCTGGCGTCAGCTTGTCATTCGTGTAACGCTGAAAGTTGGCGACAACGTTGCGGTCCTGGCCCTGTTCGACCAGAGCCCACTGGGTGAACGTATTCGGCTGTATCACGAGCTTCGGGGAGAGGTCGTCCGTCAAGTCGTTGTCCCAATAGAACAAGTCTTCCGTGAACGCATTGTAGTACAGAATCTTGGAGCGGGGGGAGTCGCCTTCTTCGCCTTCTTCGCCGGCATCCTTCGGCGCAATGAGGTTCTTGAATTCGCGCGAAAGCCTTGTTTTTCCGCTACCATTGAAAGCGTAAATCAATTGCACTTTCTTGGGGCTCTTGCGAAGCGCTTCGGCGATTTTGCCCAGTGTCTGGCTCATGTCAGGCAGCAGCCTCCGCGTGTGGTTTCGGGAATTTTAGGAGCAAATCGCGGTAGTATTCGTACTGTTTCCGCCGCAGTTCAATTTCTCGGGGGAGGCCTTCCGTGATGGAACTCGCCATTCCCTCAAACTTGGCCAGAACGCCGGCGATACGTTGCTGTTCCGAAAGAGGTGGGAATGGCAACCGCAGAGACTCAAAGGTGCCGAGGTTAATGTTGTCCTGTGCGCTACCTGAGCTCTTGGACTGCACTCTTTGCTTCCAGGATGCCAATAGATATTCCACATAATCAGGGTTTGCTTTCCGAGGGTCGGCCACAAATCCAATTACGCTATCGGGGAAACACGCATCAAACCCCAGAATTGTGGTTTCGGCTATGTTCGCCGCGATGGTAATGCACACGGTGCCCTTGGGCCACAACTTGCTCTGCTGCAGTCCAAATTCGGTATATGTCTGTGAATAGTGATCAATTTGGTGCGGCGCGTTTCGAATATCACCCGTTTGAATGAACGGAATATCGCCGCCGTAGAGACGAGCATCATTTCGAGGACGATGTTTCGATTTACCCCGCCCGAATTCCTTCGCAACGTCTCGAAGCGTTTTCCACTCGACTTCCCCTTCCTCAAACGTCAGCAGTTGGTCGCGGTAATGGCTATATTGCTTCTCGCGGGCGGTTAGCTCGGTGGTTAGCTCGGTGGTTAGCTCGGTGGTTAGCTCCGTGAAGGTGTCGAGGATGCGGACGATTTCGTTTTGGATGGCCAGGGATTTTTCGGGGTCGGCGGGGCAGGGAATGGGAACCCGCATCTTGGCCAGACTATCCTTGGATATGCGCCGAACCTTAGCACCCGTGATGTGCTTCCCCTTCTGGCTTTGGAATTCTTGCGTTAGAAAACAGTAAGCTAGGTACTTGACATTCTGTTTGTGTCTGAATAGCATCATGTCCCCCGAGATGGCTACGTCGCCCCCGTGCCACGCCAGAGGCTTCAGCAGATCCTCGTCATTCTCCGAAGTCGTAGCAATAAGGAGGTCGTTCTTGGCAGCGATGCGTAGATTTGGTGGGACGGGTTCGGAAACGTACGAATGGCTTGTGCTGGCTGACAAGGAGTATTTCGTGTACAGTTGTCCGTAGTGGATTGCTGGAAACCCATGGGCAACCAGATTTTTTTTTTGCAAGCCATTTCCACGGACGACCTCTCCAAGGTCTCCCAGCGCCATATAAGTCGTCTCTGCACCGTCCAGTAACCTGATCAGAAAATCGACGTGAGTCATGTGCCCTCCCCTTCAATTTCCGAAACGATTGCGTCGATGTCCTTCCGAAGCATGTTAATCTTGGCGACCGTGGCGCCAATCTCCGCGTTAAGCTCGGCGATGTTGATGACTTCGCGGGTGTCTTTGGCTTCGACGTAGGAACTGACAGAGAGGTTGTAGTCGTTCTCGGCAATCTTCTCGATGCGCACCGAATGGGCGACGTGATCCACGTTTTCCTTGGCATCGAAGAGTTTGACAATCTCATCAACGTGGGCATCCGTCAGGAAATTGTTGTTCGTGCCTTTTTGAAAGAAGCCATCGCCTGATGCATCGATGAATTGGACCTTGGTGTCCGTTTTGTGCTTAGAAAGCACGAGGATATTCACGGCAATCGTTGTGCCGTAGAACAGGTTCGGAGCAAGGGAGATGACGGTCTCTACGAAATTGTTGTCTACCAGATATTGACGAATCTTCTTCTCCGCTCCACCCCGGTAGAAGATTCCAGGGAAGCACACGATAGCGGCGCGGCCTTTGGGGGAAAGGTAATTGAGGCAGTGCAGGACGAACGCGAAGTCGGCCTTCGAGTTGGGCGCCAAGACACCGGCAGGGGCAAAGCGGTCGTCATTGATCAAGGTGGGATCGGCGTTGCCAATCCAATTGATGGAGTACGGGGGATTCGAGACGATGACGTCAAACGGCTTGTCGCGCCTGAAATGTGGCTCCGTCAGCGTGTTGCCCAAGCGGATGTGGAACTTGTCATAATTCACATTGTGCAGGAACATGTTCATCCGGGCTAAGTTGAACGTAGTGTGATTGATTTCCTGGCCGAAGAACCCCTCATCGACTAGGTGGTCGTCCCTGCGTTTTTTCGCTTGCAGCAGGAGCGAACCGGAGCCCGCTGCCGGATCGTACACCTTGTTTACGGTTGTCAGGCCGTGGATGGCAAGTTCAGCGATGAGTTTGGAAACATGTTGAGGTGTGAAAAACTCGCCACCGGATTTGCCCGCGTTGGCCGCATAGTTGCCAATCAGGTATTCATACGCGTCTCCAAACAGGTCGATTTCACTGTCCTCCAAGTTCCCGAAGTCGAGGTCATTGACGCCCTTCAAGACCTTGCAAAGTCGGTCGTTCTTGTCCCTGACCGTCCTGCCAAGCCGATTGCTCGTTGTGTCGAAGTCATCGAACAGTCCCTTGATCGCTTCCTCCGAAGCGTACCCCATCGCCGAGCCCTCGATTGAGTCAAAGATTGCCTTGAGATCTGTGTTGAGATTATCGTTTCTGGCTGCGTCGGCCACAACGTTGGAAAACAGTTGGCTTGGGTAAATGAAGTACCCTTTCGTTTTGATTGCATCAACCTTGATGTCGTCGGTGATGACTTCGTCACCAAGGTCAGCATAGTTGATGCACTCATCGCCAGCTTCGATATACCGTGCGAAATTCTCGCTAATGAACCGGTAGAATAGCGCACCCAGCACATACTGCTTGAAGTCCCACCCATCGACCGCTCCGCGAACCTCGTTTGCAATCTGCCAGATACGTCGTTTCAGTTCGTCGAATTGCTGCTTGCCCGTCATGTGGATGTCCCTGGTCCCTGTGGTGCAGAATCGCTAGACTAAGTAGTCCAGGACGGACGCCACCACCTCGGTCGCACTCGGCGAGACGATGGCAACCTCTTGTGCTGCAAGGTCTCGTACTGCCCCGGGTGCTTAAATAGGTTGGAAATCGCGAACCCCGGGCGGGCTTTGCTCAGGCAAAACGGCGTGTCGATTCGAACTGACCTGCCGCACGCGAGGCGATCCTGCAAGCAAAGCGGGCGGTCGGGTTGAGTGCCTTGTTCGGAGTGCGAGGCGATGGGTGTTGCACCAACAGCGTTCCCTAAACCCACACCAATCTATAAGTAGGCATAGCACACTATAGCGTACTATACATGAGCACCACAATCCAGGTATCCGACCAGCTCAAGGAGCGCCTCACCCGTCTCAAAAAGCACCCTCGCCAACCGTACGGTGAAGTCATCGCTGAAGCCATCGACTACCTCGAAGAAGACGAAATGGAACTCAGCCCCAACTCCAAACGCGCCCTCACCGAAGCCCGCAAAGAATTCAAAGCCGGCCAAACCAAGAGCATGGCCGACATGCGACGCGAACTCGGACTCTGATGTTCAAAGTCGAATTCAGCAAACGCGCCCAGAAAGAATTGACCTCCTTAGAACGCGGCGACCAGATTCGAGTCCTGAAAAAACTCGAGGCCGCCGCCAAAGATCCCGCAAGACTCTTCATGCCCCTAAAAGGCGTCAATGGGTTTCGAATGCGCGTCGGAGACTTGCGAGTTATTGCAGACATCCTCGCCGCCAATCAAACCATTATCATAGCCACCATCGGCAAACGCGAGAATATTTACAAGTAAACTAAAGCCCTGCTGTCGCCGAACTCGCACCCCGTTTTCCCCAACAATCCCCCGCCCGAAACCCCCTCAATGCACAATCCTTCGCTTCATTCCCCGCACCGCCAGCGCCGGCAACACAAATGCAAACACGGCAACGTACAGCAGACTCCAGGGAGCTATCGGCCCCCACGATCCAAGCGCGGCACCTCGAACCAGCTGCACGGCATGGGTCAATGGCAGTGCCATGGCAATCCATTGCGCGACGCGTGGCAGTTGCTCCAGTGGGAAGAAGGTCCCGGAGAACAGGAATTGCGGCGTGATGAACAGGAAGAAGGAGTAGCTGAAGTGGTCGATGACGCGGACTTTGCTGGAGACGTAGAGTCCGATGCCGCCGAACATCATGGCGATGGCGAAGGCGAAGATGGGAATCAGGAAGGCGGTGGGGTAGCTTAGGAGTCCGAATCCGGCGACGACGAAGCACATGAGTGTGGCGTTGATGGTGGCGCGTAGGGCGGCCCAGAGCACTTCGCCCCAGAGAATGTCGGTGGGGCTGAGTGGGGTTGCCATGACGGCGTCCCAGGTTTTTTGGAAGATCATGCGGACGTAGGCGCTGTAGGTGGTTTCCATGAACGCGGTTTGCATGATGGTGATGGCGACGATGGCGGGGGCGATGAACTGGACGTAGGGGATGCCGTTGATTTGGTCGATGAGGGCGCCGAGGCCGTAGCCCATGGCGATCAGGTACAGGAACGGCTCGGCCAGGGGCGGGAGGGCGTTGACTTTCCAGGTTTTCTTGTAGACTTCGAGGTTGCGTCCGACCATGGCGCGGATGCCGGCAAAGCTGGTGGTGGCTTCAGTCACGTAGCGCCCTCCCGGTGAGGCGGAGGAATACGTCTTCGAGGGTTGCTCGGCGCAGGATGCTCTGGGTGACGCCGTGGGTTTCGCGTACTTGGGATTGGAGTCCGGCGAGGTCGGTTCCGTAGGCGATGATGCGGTCGGGGAGGCGTTCGTAGGGGGTGCCTTCGAGTTGGGTTGCGATGGCATCCATTTGCTGGGCGTCGTCGTCGGTGACGAATTCGACGGCTTCGGTGCCGCAGTGCTTGGTGATGAGGTCAGGGGGATTTCCTCGTTCCAGGATCTTGCCTTTGTCCATGACGACGAGTTCGTCGCAGAGCATTTCGGCTTCGTCCATGTAGTGCGTGGTGAGGAGGATTGTTTTGCCCTTGCGTCGCAGGCCGCGTATGGTGTTCCACAGGGCGTGGCGGGCTTGGGGGTCGAGGCCGGTGGTGGGTTCGTCGAGCACCAGGAGTTCGGGGTCGTTCATGAGGCTTCGAGCGACGACGAGGCGGCGCTTCATGCCGCCGCTTAGTTCGTCGATGCGTGCGTCTCGTTTCTCGGCGAGGTTCATGAATCCGAGCATTTCGTCGGCGCGGGTGTTGGCTACGGCGGCGGGGACGTTGTAGAACCGAGCGTAGATGCGTAGGTTGTCGCGGACGGTGAAGTCGGGGTCGAGGTTGTCTTCTTGGGGCACGACGCCGAGGAGGCCTCGGATGGCGCGGCCATGGGTTGCTGTGTCGTGGCCGAGGACAGTGAGGGTGCCGTCGGTGCGGGGGCTGACTGCTTGGATCATGCGAATGGCGGTGGTTTTGCCGGCGCCGTTGGGCCCGAGGAGTCCAAAGCAGATGCCTTGGGGGATGTCGAACGTAATGCCATCGACCGCGGTAAATTCGCCGAAGCGCTTGGTGAGGTTCTTGGCTTGGACGACCGCCTTCATGACGGCGCTTGGACTAGGGTGGGCCGGATAGGGGTTTGGAAGAAGGCTGGGGCTTAGCTGACTTGGCGGATGGTGCCAGTGTCGTTGTCGTATAGGATGCCGAACACTTCGAGGTCCTTGGGCATGTAGGGGTGGTTGCGCACGAGGTTGACGCTGCGTTGGACGTTTGCTTCCACGTCCTCGAAGGCGCCGAGCCAGCGCTGGAAATCGGGGCGCATCACTTCGTGCAGGGCGACTCCGGTGCTGTCGGCGATGTGGTGGGCGACGGGGAAGTTTTTGCCGCCGATTTGGGTCATGCCGCATTTGGTGTGTCCCATGACGACGATGTGCTCGACGCCCATGGCGTGGACGGCGACGATGAGGCTGCGCAGGGTGCCGTCGTCGAGGACGTTGCCGGCGTTGCGGATGATTTTGGCGTCGCCGTGTTCGAGGCCGAGTACGCGTTCGACAGCGTGGCGCGTGTCCATACAGGCGACGACTGCGACTTTTTTGGCGGGCGTGGCGGGCAGCTCGGCGTCGCTGGGGTCCCATCCTTCTTGGACAAAGCGTCGGTTTCCGGCGATGAGGCCTTCTAGTAGGGATTCCACGGGGCCGGCGAGGGCAGTGCGGCGGGTATTTCTTGCGGTCAGGTTCGATGGCGAAGTTGCTCTAGGTGGGCGTCGTCGAGGGCTACGGTTCGACGCACTTGGGCAAGGGGGTAGGGGTAGCCGCGGTGGTTTTGGTCGCGGCTGAGAGGGACGAGGCGCGCCAGTGCTTCGGGGTGGAGGGTGTCGATACGGTAGGCGCGTTCGGCGCGGGGTTCTAGGAGGCAGACGTGGAGGCCGGTTTGTAGGGTGCAGCTCCAGGTGGTTCCGGGGAGGCGTTCGATGCCTTGGAGGCGGAGGGCGGGGACGAGGGGGCGGCCGTCGGTTTGGAGGCCGCTGCTGCGGGCGACTCCGACGAGGTGGACGCTGCGGTGGTCGGCGGCTTCTTGCAGGAGGCGGACGAGGTCGCGGGCGGGATGTGGTAGGTCGTGCAGTGCGCCGTCGAGCAAGACGAGGCCGCCTGCGGGGACGCGGTCGATGGCGGTGCGGGCGGCGTGGTATTCGTGCAGGGTGCAGAGGGTGTTGGCAAAGTCGGTGACGGTTGCTGCGTGGGGTGCGTCGATGTGGAGGGGTTCGAATCGTTCGGCGAGTGCTGTGGGGGCGTCTGCGGCGGCGACGGCGTGGACGTGGACGGGGGGCGATTCGATGGGGTGGCCGCTGATGGTGGCTCCGGCGCGCACCGCAATGGTCCAGGGTTCTTCTCGAAGGACATGGGCGGCTGCGTCGACGGCTGCGACGGCGGGGAGGCTCTCGCCGTGGTCTGCTAGGGCCTGGAATGAGTGCGGCCGGTGCGCCGAGGGCACAGTCTGTGATGGGGCTCTGGAAGTTGTGGGTTTCGGCCGTTGGGCGAAAACGTGGCGGGCCGCTTCGATACGACATGGTATTGTGCGGTTCGGGCGTGTGAGCTCGTGATGGAAGCGGATGCACTCATGGATATGGTGGCTGATGCGCTGCGAGCGCATGGCTACGATTGTACCCTCAAGGCGGCTCTGGAGGGCCGCTCGGGCACGGTCTACACGGTGCCGCTGCTTGCGGAACGGGAAGGTTCGGCGGTCGTGTTCGATGTGCACGAAGGCGATGTTCCCGAGGACTTGCCAAGCGGCATTCTTGATGTGCGCGAGGACGTTGCGGCCGAACACGCGGTGCTTTGCCACACGGGGTCCGATCCAGCGCCGATTGCGGGCATTCGATTCTGGGGCCCCCGCGACCTTTCCAAGTTGTTTGGCGATGCACTTCTTGCCGAGGCCACCGGAATCCCGGCAGAACTTCCCGTGGTAGCGGCCCCCGACACCCTGGCGCCTGCGCCGGCCCCGGTTGCCGAGAGCGTGGAGCAATTGTTGCCTACGGCGTTTTCGGAACCCGAACCAAGCCTAGACCTGGATCTCTTCGAGTCCATGGAGCTTGGCGACGCTGCCTCCGATGCGGCTGAGTGGAATCCAGATATGGACACGGAAGGGTTTGCGGGCTTCGGCGACCTAGGCGATGCATCCACAGACCTAGAACAGGAACATGCGCCCGAAGTAGGCGCGAACCAAGCGGCACCCCTCGCGCCTGCCCTGGCCGAGACTTCCACCCCTACCGCTACCTCCACTTCCGCCACCCAACGCTTCACCTACCCGCTTCTTCCCGTGCTGGTAACGCACGCAGAAGCACGCGAACAAGCCCGTGAACGACTCTACAATGTCACGCATGTGGAGATGATTCTGCAACCCGTGCACCTCCTGGATTACGAGTGTGACCTCATGGGCAAGGGCACGCTTCGCTACGATACCGTCCGAGGCCGCGTGCAAGTTCATGGCACGGACAAATCCGTGCAAGAAGTGGACGCACAAGCCGTGGACCCTGCCGGATTCTCCCGGCTTGCGGACGCCTCCGGATTCGAAGGCGCCGAGCGGACCCTACGCACCAGCGAACAACGCGCCGACGCGGAAGCGCGCCACCACTTGACCGAGGCGCACACGCGCACCGTGGACGTGCAAGTAGACGACGAAACCTACAACGTCAGCTACACCGAGAAGACCAAGGTGCGTCCCCGCCCCGACCACATTCGAC
Source organism: Thermoplasmatota archaeon (assembly GCA_041601615.1). Taxonomy (GTDB): domain Archaea; phylum Thermoplasmatota; class E2; order JACPAO01; family JAHFTW01; genus JANQNI01. Next base: position 67,822 of record JBFIHX010000009.1, read on the forward strand.
TCCAGCACCTGGGCGTGTTTCACCGAGTCGTCTGGCGTGTACACGGCCCCAACGGCCACGTGGATGTGGATGCAGTCACGGGCGCAGACGTGGGTGCGCTCCAGACGCCCGACCCAGACGTCGTAGTCATCGACTAAACACAGTCACAGAGCCGGCCGGAACGTCCACAAGACACCCGCACCCCGCTGCTCGGCGCTATGCAGCGCGACACGGCCCGCCGCAAACGTGGGCAGACACGGCCCCGCCCCCGTCACCATGGGCGCTTGATACAACGTCCACTCATCCCACAAACCCAAGCAAAGGAATGCCCCAAGCACGCGGGCTCCTCCCTCGACCATCACCGTGCCGACACCGCCGTCCGCGAGCACCCCAAGCACGGAGGCAAGGTCGAGCCTGCCATCGCTGCCACGCGGCACCGCATCGGTGAGCCCCGCAGGCAACGCCGAATTTGCTTCCGGAGCATGAAACACCAACGTCGGCGCCGACCCGTCCAAAACGCGCGCATCCGGAGGCGTTCGCAAATCCGAATCCAACACCACCCGCAACGGATCTTGCACCGCGTCGCTGCCGGCCCACTCGGGCTTCACGCGCAGACTCGGATCATCCGCAAGCACCGTCCCAACCCCCACAAGAATCGCATCGCACGCAGCCCGCATGCGGTGCACTCGACGCAAATCTTCGTCGTCACTGATTCGTAAAGGTCCGCCGTCCGGGGCACCAATGCGACCATCGAGGGTCGCGGCGCAGTTGAGAAGGACGCGGGGGCGCACATTTGGGCAATGACACCGCGCATGAAAGGGCTGTGTACCGACCATATCCAATGCGTTCAAGGTCTGAACTGCAATCAGGCTTCATGCGTTCATCTTCGCTCCTTTTGTGCCTGCTCCTGACCGCCTTCATAGCGCCCTCTGGATCCGCGAGCTTCATCGACGAAGTCTGCGAGGACGCCATGCCCAAGCCCCTGAACTGCGGCCAAACCATGTGCTCCGGGCTTGCCAATGGAATTTGCTACTTTGACGATGAACTGGGCAACTGCTACCCCCTGGATGAGCCATGCACCACGGATGCAGATTTTGTGTACAATACAATCTACATCACACGAGACGAAATCCTAGCATTCCTCGACCCCGACGGGGACCTCATGCCCGACGCAGCAGAGCCCATCATCTGTGGCCGCGTGGCAACGGAAGCCCTCCTCGAGGCCTCGGGGCAAGGATCCTGTGAGACCGCCTCCGACATGAATTTTGAACCCACAGTCCAACCGGCCCTTGACCTCGTTGCCTTTGCTTTGATGCAAGCAAATGAGGTGAAAGATGAAGTGGAGGCCCAGCAAGAATATGTTCAAGGCGAAGCGGAGCGCTTCCAAGAGGAAACAACGGAATTCGTACTCGGATTCGTGGATGCAGACGGTGATGGAATTCCCGACACCCTCGAGCCATACCTGTGCCTAGTGGAAGACCGAAGCAACCCGGTGGACGGCTCCTGCACCGGCAACGACTACCACCCGTACGTCTGACCCGCGCCAACGCCCTGAAGTATTCTCCCCCTTCCTCCCTCTTTGTGCCCGACGCCGAGGACGCACCCGCTCCGCCGCCCGTGACGTCCAAACCGGCCCCCGCGCCCGTTCCCGGCAAGGTCACGCTCATCGGCACCGGCCACGTCTTTGACATCCAAGCCACCATCATGAGCGCCATCGAAGCCATCCGACCCGACATCGTGTTCGTAGAACTGGACCGAGGACGCCTCCAGGCCCTTCTCTATCGCCGCCAGCATGGCCGCGACCCGCCGCAGCCAGCCCGCAGCGGCTTCATCCACAAGAAACTACACGGCTTCCAAAAAGGAATCGCCGGCATGTACGGCGCCGAAGTGGGCGGAGAAATGATCGCCGCCGTGGAAGCCGCGTCCCGCGTGGGTGCCCGAGTAATGCTCGTGGACGCCCCCGTGGAACAAACCCTCAAACGAGCGCTGTCGCAGTTGACCCTGCGCGAGAAACTTCGCGCCGTTGGGATGCTCATCAAGGGCGGATTCCAGAGCCTCCTGCCCAAGCGCGACGCCAAAGAAGACGTGGAAGCCGAAATCAAACGCTACCAGCAAGATCCAGGCGCGGCACTGGACGAACTGGGCCGAACATTCCCCACCGTGCGCCGTGTTCTGATCGACGAACGAGACACGCTCATGGCCACCCGCATCCGCGCAGGCGTCCAGGGCGCACGCCACGGTGTGGCGGTGCTCGGCGACGGCCACCTGCCCGGCATCCTAGCCCAACTCGAGGACCTTGCTCCCAACTCCTACCGTCTCGAAGCGGTGCGCGCCGGCGCATTGCCCAAACCCGAAGCATTGGACGCAAGTGTTGCCACGGGCGATTCGGTCAACGTGGGCTTTGGGTTTGATGTGCAATCGGGCCCACCACAAGGCCTATGATGCCAACAGAGTCGGCCAGGCCATGAAGCGAATCTTGCTCATCGGCCTTCTCGTGGCCACTGGCCTTTCTGGCTGCCTCAACGACGACGATATGGGACCATTGGTTGTCGACCCCGACACATACCCCTACCCCGGGCCTGCGACCATCCCTGAATTGGACGCCAACGCGCTCCTTGTCCACCTCAAGTCCTTCGTGGACCAATTCGGAGAACGCGCCGCCAACCTCCCGGCCCACACCGGTGCCCGCGACGCCATCGCCGCGCACTTTGAAAACGCCGGCCTGGATGTCTGGCGCCAAAACTTCACCAACGGCATCTACCAGGAGAACATCGTCGGTGTCCTCTGGGGATACAACACGGACCAGTGGGTTGTCGTCGGCGGCCACTACGACATGACCACCACCGACTGCATCGTCGGCGGTGTCGCCAACGCAGTGCTAGACCAAGCCGGCGCCCCCGTGAACGCCCCCGACTGCGTCACCCGACCCTTCAGCCAAGGCGCCTACGACGACGGCAGCGGCACCCTGATGACCATGCACCTCGCAACCGCCTTTGCCGACATGGTCGCCAAGAACGGCACCCTCCCCTACACCATCGCATTCGTTGGCTTCGACGGAGAGGAGCGCGGCCTCCAAGGCAGCGGCGCCTTTGCAGCCAACGTGTTTGCCGAAGAAAACGGCGGCAGCGAAGACCTAGCCCAAGAGACTCCCTGGGGCAACGTCACTGTCCACGCCATGCTCGACTTGGACATGTTTGGCCTCAACTACCCGGCCATCACCGCGCCCATTTACTTTGACAACAACAACGCCGCCCTCGTGGACTACGTCAAAGCCCGCGCTGCTGAGATCAACTTCCCCGCGGACCAAATCAAGTACCAAGGCATCAGCCTCGGCCGCAGCGATTACGCCCACTTCATGAACGCCGGAGTCCCTACGGGCTTCTTCATCAGCGACTTTGAAGAATGGGAACTGCCCGCCAACATTCCCGTGGTCGTGCCCTGCGAAGATGCCATGCCCACCTGCACCGCGTACCCCTTCTGGCACATCGAAGACACCTGGGACACCATGGTGCTGATGGCCGGCAGCGAATCCGAGCTTGAAGCCGGCTTCGACATGGCCAACAAGCTTGCAAGCGGCGTGCTGTTCTTCATGGCCACGACGCACGACTTAGGTCCCGTCGCCTAAGCTCGCAACCGAGCCCTCTTCCTTCCTGTTCCTTCCCCTTCCTTCTTCGTCCCCAACTTCCTTTCCTTCGTTGGTAATTTGTCCGCCTATTCTTGCGGCGGCTCACGGCCTGGCCCGCGCTTCTCCACGACACCCATCAGCTCCATGAGGCGAGCGCGGCAAGCGTCGGTGGCAAAATTGGACAAGCTGCGCATCCCGAGCCACGGATTTTCCTTCATGAACGCCATGACCTCATCCGCCAGCTCAGTCGGGATACCTGCTTGTCGAAACCCTTGGGTGCTCATACGCGGCAGCCACTACGGGACAGGGATAAGACCCCTTGGCGAGGAGGGGTTCAAATGAAAGCACAGAACCCCTTGATATTCAGTGGTTATCTCTGGGCAGTCGGTTCTGGCGCACCCAGCCAGAATCAGGCTCAAATCACCCATTTTTCCGCATTCTGCCCCAGGTTCCCCATGAACCACGCATGGATGCAGGGGCAGCCCATTTCCCGCCGCGGCACGAGGTGGCGCGCGGCTAAGCGCCGGCTGCATCGGCCGCACCGGCCGTTGGACCCGCGACCGGGCGCGCTTGGAAGTCCACCAACGTCCCCCGCAAAGTCTGCAAATCAATGAGCGGCATCTTGGCCGGCTCTGGCGTGAAATTGAGCATCTTCTGATACCCCGTCTGACTCTGCCAAGTGCCCGCGTTGACCATCGTAACCCCCCGGTAGGTACTGAGACCGGGAACGTGCACATGGCCCGTGACAAAGATGTCCGGAACGTCGTCAATGACCAAGTAGTCGTTGTGCTCCGGCGCCACGGGCGTCCTCTCCCCATACAACGGAGCAAGATGCCGACTTTCCAGCATCTGCTTCATCGCCGGAATCGGCTTCTCGTACTCCAAATTCGTCACACTGGTGGCAAAATCGATGAGACTGCTGCCATGGTAGCCCAGGGTGCGAACGCCGTGTAAGTCGAAGATGGCAGGATTGGCCAAGAACCGCGCATCATGGTGCTCGAAACTGTCGCGGACCTCCTGCGTGAACGCCGGCTGCGGCTCGGCAGGTCGGCTTGCGTCGTGGTTGCCGGGCTGAATCACAATGTCGATCCAATCCGGCACATTGTGCATCCACTTTCCAAACGCATTGTATTGATCGTAGATATCCGGAATCGTCAGCTCCTCTTGCTGGCCCGGGTAAATCCCAACACCGTCCACAAGATCTCCGGGGATTACGAGGTACTTGATGCGGCCCGCCATGTCGCGCTCCCGCTTGCTGCCCGACTGGCCATTGAGCCAACTCAGCATCCCTTTCCAATTCTCGTCCAAGAACGTGTCCGAACCCACGTGAATGTCGCTGAGGAAGGCAACGGAAACGGGAACGTCCGCATGGCGCTGATTGTCCGGATCCGGCCTCGGAATGTCCGGACGCATGATGGATTCAAGGAAAATCAAGTCACCCTTGTTGCTCGCCTGGCCCACTACGCCAATCACTTCGTCCGTGATCAGCGTGTCCGCCATCGCCATAAGCTGGCGTTCATCGTTGCGCACCAAACAACGCACAGCGCCCGTTTGATCCTCAATCTCAATGAGCTTGTGGCCGTTCTTGGTCGTACTTCGCTCCACAACCATACCAATGAGCTGCACCTCCGCCTGACCCGGCCGCACCCGCTCAATCGGAATGCTGTTGCGCAACTCACGGCGCTGGCGCAAAAACTTGGCAATCTTCTGGTACCGATCCTGAAAATACGTCACGAAATCGCTTGTCTTTCCCTCGCACGTCGAGTTGCCCGTCATGTCCTGCTGGACCACCAAGCCACTCTCATACTGACGCGCCAAGGGCTGCCAATCGCTGCGAGGAGACACCCGGAACGTGGCCGCATCAAGCGCCGCTTGGGCACCCTTGTCCATCGCTGCATCCTGGGTAATCACAAGGCCGTCATGGTCATCAACGACGTCATCCTCTTCATCGGCGTCCCGAACCGGCTTCTGGCCATCGTAAATGGCAGCAAACGCCTGCTTTTGGGCCGCCTTGCGAGCCTCCTGCGCCAACCGCACCGCTTCCGGCTCCGGCTCCGGCGCCTCAGGCTCCGACTCCGCCTCCCGCTGGCGCTCCTCCAACGTCCGCCACAACGCTCGATCAAAATGGAATGGAATCTCCTCCAGCGAACCCAGAACCGACTGCACACGCACCGCCCCGGCCGTGTCCGCCGCCAAGTCCGCAAGCAAATTCGGGTCGGCAAGGGCCCCATGGCTCTCAAAGAGCAACACGAGTTCCTTCATCCGGGCAACACGGCCATCGCCCGCGCCCGATTCCGCCACCACCTGCATCCCAGCTTTGCCAGAGGCGCAGTTCACAAAAGCCCTTGCAGGGCCGCAAGCACCGCCGCGACACCGCGCTCGTGATGCATCGGCGTCAAGAAGTGATCCGCGCCCTCCAGGACCGTAATCCGAGCCGACGGAAGCGCCGCCCGCACCGCCTCCGCATCCATGGGGTCCACGCGCTCATCCGCCGTGCCGATCACCACATGCGCCGCGCACCGCACCCCCGCCGCCTCCTCGACAGGCACGAGATTGGATTCTCGCACCCGCGCCGGCACCGACACCAAGACAAGACCCGGCACCTCCCGAGCTACCGCCACGCGCACCGCAACACCCGCCCCGAAGCTGAAACCCACCACAAGCGGCGCCTGCCCCATATCCGCCTGGATTTGATCCCAGACCGCCAACGCATCCTCCGTCTCGCCTTCGCCGCGCCCGTAGCTACCCTCGCTGCGACCCGCGCCACGAAAGTCAAAGCGAACCGCCCGGAACCCCGCCTCAGCAAGCGCCTTGGCCAGCCGGTACACAAACAACGTCCCCATGGTACCGCCAAACTTCGGGTGTGGATGCAGCAACAGCACCGGCCGGCCGGCGTCGGGGCCATGCACGCGAGCATCGAGGCGGCCTGCGGGACCCACAAAAAACCGAGAACTGCTTGCTGACACCAAACCTTGCAAGGCCACCCCCGCCAGAAGCCTACCGAACCCAACCCCAACCATAGAAAACCCCAAAGAACACAAAAACCGGGGCGTTCAAGTATGGAAACCGGACTGAACCCCAAGATGGTAAATCAATACGCCTCCCAGGATGCAATCCAAGAACTGGAGAAACATCAATCGGAAATAGAAAAGCCGCTCATTGAATCCTTGGAGATCGCAGAAGCCAACTCCAAAAGCCTCGATCCCGCCCTGCGCGACGCCCTCGCCTGGCCCACAACCTGGGACGACTACATCCAATTCCTCCAAGACTTCGCAAAATGGTCCCCGCGGCAAGACACCGATGCCGCATGGGCCCGCCCCGACGGCAACGGCTCCCAGGAAGTCTACGACCGACTCTGCCACTTCCACTTCCTCATCGACCAAACCCTCGACGACGGCACCACCCTCCAAGAGACCCCCTGGTTCAGCTCGTGGCTGGTGCAGTACGCCAACACGTGGGGCAGCTACCTCAACACCACCGAGTCCTTCAACGACGGCATCCTGCAATCCTTCCTCCAGGACTCTCCCGAGTACCAGGTGGAGGCTTCCATGATCGACGGCCGCCCCAACGCCCCCAGCGGCTGGCTCACCTTCAACCAATTCTTTGCCCGCGAATTGAACCCCGGCCTACGCCCCATCCAATCACCCCCCGACAACGCCGTCGTCACCTCCCCCGCCGACTGCACATTCAAGGCCATGTACGCCATCAACGAGGATTCCACCATCCCCGAAATCACCATCAAACAAAGCCACAAATTTGCCTCCATCCACGACCTCCTGGACGGCAGCCCCTACGCCGACGCCTTCGCCAACGGCACTTTCGTGCATTACTTCCTGGGCCCCTACTCCTACCACCGATTCCACGCCCCCGTATCCGGAGTCCTGCGTGAATGCCGCAGCGTCCTCGGCAACGTGATGCTCAATGTCGCCATCGACGGAGGCCAATTCAACGCCGCCGACAGCTCCCAAGGCGGCTACGAATTCTCCCAGGCACGCGGCATCCTCATCCTCGACACCAAAGACTCCCCCTACGGCGACATGGGCCTCGTGGCCGTCATCCCCGTCGGCATGTGCCAGGTCAGCTCCGTCAACATGACCGCCACGCTCGACGCCCAACTTCAGAAAGGCGACGAATTCGGCTACTTCCTGTTTGGAGGGTCCGACATCATCGTGCTGTTTCAGAAGGGCGCATCGCCGCAGGTGGACACCAGCACCCAATACCGGCACTATGGCAGCAAAATCGCCGACTGCACCAAACAATAGGCCACAACACCCGAGCCACCCGAACCGAGTACCAGGAAAAGAAAGCGGACGCGACGGGATTCGAACCCGCGATCCCCGGCTTAGAAGGCCGGTGCCGTATCCAGGCTGAGCCACGCGCCCAAGCGTTGGACGCACCCACCCCTTTTCCTCCTTCTTCTTGGAAGCGCACAGCCAGCAACAGCGACTGACAAAAATTGGTGCACCTTGTGTTATAATAAATTTGCCCAATGGGCCTTATTTCACCTAAATAAGCTGCAACAAGCCCATGTTTTGCAATAATCACGAATCAATGCTTTTCAATGCCCAACCTCGCCCTAGCTGGCCACCGCGCCAAGTGAAACCCATGAACTCCCTGAAACCCATCCTGTACATGCTCCTCCTGCTCACCGCCGGCATGACCTTCGTGCCGCAGGCCACAGCAGAAACCGAGGCAATCGCCCTGCTCGCCTGTCCCTTCGACTCCGACGAAGAACAAACCGTCACCTGCGAAAGCATCTGGGGCTGCGAAATCAGTGTCGGAGCCTGCCTCTACGGCAGCTGCGATATCAACATTGGCTTCTGCTACCGTGGCAACTGCGAGATTAACGTAGGGTCCTGCTACCGCGCCGGCTGCGATATCACCGTCGGATCCTGCTACTACAGCGGAGACTGCTTCATCACCGTGGGCGACTGCGCGTACGGCGGTAGCTGCTTCATCAACATCGGCGTCTGCTACGGCGACTGCTGGATCAACATTGGCTACTGCTACGGCTTCTTCGAGTGCATGAACCAAGCCCTGCAGGCCGACACCCGCGACCCCACGTCAGCAAATGGACAAGACCAAGGCGCCGCAGATGGCTGCGTTGTAGAATATGACAACCTCGCCCCCGAGCCCCAAGTCGACCGAATTGAGCTCTAGCCCAACCCAAACCACCTCAACCCCCTCCCCCAACCCCCGCCCCGGCTGAGGCCGACGCTGCCCGAACCGCTTATGTATCCCGCCAAAGTCGGCGGCTTTCCCTACGGGCCCCTAGCTTAGTCTGGTGGAGCATCCGGCTGATAACCGGAAGGTCGTGCGTTCGAATCGCATGGGGCCCATCCTTCTCCCTTCTTGACCCCCTGGGGAAGTAGATCAGTTGGAAGATCGCTGCCTTCGCAAGGCAGAGGCCGGGGGTTCAAATCCCCCCTTCTCCACTCAATCTTCGCTTTGCTCGATGGGGTGGAGAGCTTTGGTAGATTCCTGCGTGAACTACGCGGGGCTTTTTGGCAGGGGGCGGCCCGGACCTCCATTCTGGGCTCTCGTGCTGCGATTCGCACTTGAGTGGAGGGGACGATTGCGCGGGCGCCAAGCGAAGCGCGGTCCCATTGAGCGCGATGTTGGGCGTCGCACAGAGTCCTATCAAACGCGGCGCTGGCCCATTCGGTACTCAGTGCCCTTCCGTTCACCGTCTCTTTGAAGCACCTCAAGCTCCACAAGACCTGCTAGGTCTCGCTGCAAACTGCGTGGCGCGATGTGCGGCATGGCAGCGTGTAGGTCTGCGAATTTCACGCGGCGCTTCGGATTTACCGCCGTGATGCGTCGAAACCATGCCACGATGTCGCGCTGCCGCTCGTTGAGCGCAGGGTGGTCTCGATCCAGTTCCATGCTGGCCACGGCATCGCGGTACGCGGATTCCACAATGCGCGTGAGGTAGTCAATCCATGGAGTGTAGTCATACCCGATTGTCTCCACCTCATGGAGGGTGTTGTAGTACGGAGGGCGGTCGTTGTTGAACGCGGCATCGATGAGGGCGTAGCGGATGCCCCGGTAGCCTTCGTCATGAAGGTACCATGTGAACAGTGCGCGCCCGGTGCGGCCATTGCCATCTCGGAATGGGTGGATTCCTAGGTACTCCATGAAGAACAAGCTCGCTCGAAGGATCGGGTGAAGGGGCGAGGATTGCAGCCACGCCAGGGCAGCCGTCAATTCACCAGGGACCGCTTCGGCCGCGCTCGGAATGAAGACCACTTCTCCGGCCCGGTTTCCAATGAAATTTTGGCTCGCCTTGAATGCCCCCGCGTCGGGAAGAACTCCACCCATGAGCGTGGCGTGCAGAGCTTGGACGCCTTCCAAGTCGGTGGGGAATGCATGGTTGTCCAAGTCCTTCATCAAGGCGACCCAGTTGAGAATCTCTCTTTCGTCGGCCTGCGTTTCGAGCATGTTCGGGGCGCGCTCGAGCAGACTTTGCACCTCGCCCAGGGACAATGGGTTGCCTTCAATGCTGGCGGTGCCGTGGCCGTTGATGGCGAGCGCTTGGCGTAGGTGGCTTGTCGTCAGTGCCCCTTCATAGATGGAGAGCTGCTGGTCAAGGCGTTCGATGTGGCGGAGGCGATCTTGGAGTTCACGGCTGTCTTTGAACCGGGGCGTGAAGCCGTCCTTCGGTCGCTTCGCCGTCCGGGCGGTCACGCGATACGGGGCAAAATCGTCGTTATGCGCCATGCTGCAACCCTAAAATGGCGCATAAATCGTATAAAGATGGCGCATAAACTGGCGCATAACCGCGGCCAAGCGTCACGATTCGGCGCAATGCAGCGCGTCGCATACCCCCCAGGTTCGGGGCATGCCTCAAAATTCCAGATTCGGAATCGTGCAAACTTGCCGCGACAGCCACGGCCGCACACGCTTCAAAGCCGCAAAAAGAAGGAGGCCCGGAGGAAGAACAGCCCGACTAGACCTTGTCCACGAGTTGTTTATGCCCCGTGGTCTGGTGCGCGTCGAGGAGGAATTGCGTTCTGATCGCCCGATGCTCTCGTGGATTCATGGAGCGTGTCCTGGCGCGATTCGCGCTTCAACGACGGCCAGCACAGGACGCACTATATCGTATGAATGGACTTTATAGTCAAGTTGCTCTGTAACGCTCAAGATGTGTGCCAACCTTGAGCCCGGAGCGGTCTGGCAACCCTACGGATTGGCCGGCGACCCCTTTTTTACAGCGCCCTTGCAAATGCTGGAAGGCGCCACCCATGGAATTCACTTGTTCCAAGGCGACGACCGTCGCGACAAAGCAGATCGAATCGCCCAACGCGTGCTCAACAGTGACAACAGCCTCAGCCTCATCGAAGGCCCCAATGGAATTGGCAAAACCAGTCTTGCAAACCTCGTAAAACACACGCTCGCCGGCACAAGCGGCACGGCCGTGTATGCAGACATCGTGAACATCGACTTGGACCACCCTCGACCCGTCGAGGCACTGGCCGCCAACATCCTACATGCTGCCATGAATGCGCTGCGCGGGACCGACCCCGACGCAGCCCGCGAAGCAGAGGAAGCAGGCGAAGGCCTAGTCCTAGACGAACTTGTCACCATGCGGGGCAAAGCATTCAGTTTTAGCAAATTGTTCGGCTACCAAACCAGTCGTCACCAAATTCTGCGTGAAGCAAGGGAACGTGCGTTTGCCGACTGGTACGACGCTCTTTCCTCCATCGCCGCCAGCGCCCGGGCAAGCGACATCGACCGCATTGTCATTCACATCAACAATCTCGACCAAGCTGTCCTGAAGGACTCGAAGCGCACGGGGGACTTGTTTGGATCTGGCCGCGACATTTTCCAGATTCAAGGATTCCATTTTCTGCTATGCGCCAGTGAAGGATTTCGCCTGCGCAGCCTCAAAGATCGACAAAACGTATTGGACATTCTCGGAACACCAACTAGGCCGGAGCCATTGTCTCGCGAGGATGCGGTCCAAGTCATGACGGTACGGCTTGAGGACCTTCACGTGGAGGGTGAAACGCTCACTCCCCCCATGAAACCTGATGCGTTTGCCGACTTATACGAGGTGTTCGACGGCGAACTTCGTGGCGCGCTTGAAGCTGTAGGTCAGGTATTCAAGGAAGAACTCGGCGCCTCCGGCATTGCTCGGCAACTAGATGCGCACGACATCCTGAAGATTCAGCGACCCATAGTTCAGGACCTGCTTGCCGATTTGACTGAGACGCAGCTGATGGTGCTCAAGGCCGTCAAAGATCTAGCAGGCAAGGACGGAATCCGCCAATCGGACCTTGTGAAACACTTTGGAGATCGAGGAATCGCCCAGGGCACCATCAGTGGAGCCACTGATGTTTTGGCCAACAACCAATGGATTCGCATCCAGCGGCCGAACGCCCGTGCGACGTTCTACCGGCTTGGTGGCCGGGCCCGCATCATCGAGGACCTCATTTAGAAATGGAGCACCGACTCCTTCAGAACCTCGGTGGGCAAATTCGTTCACCTGGGTGGTTCCAAGAAATCCGCACCCGGACCTGAGGCACCCTCAACGCAAGCCAAAGCCCCGAGCAAACGAATGCCGAGCTTATCAGCACCCCACACTCTTCCATGGATGCCGCGACAGCCAGGGCCGCACACGCTTCAAAGCCGCAAAAAGAGGGAGGCTTGGAGAAAGAACCGTCCGGCTAGACCTTGTCCACAAGCTGCTCTTGCAGCGTAATCAGCATCTCGGTCAGCATGTCTTCGAACACGGTGTTCTTGAACTCCTTCTCGCCCGAGTCCGTCTCGGTGCGGGCGATGAAGTGGTGGCCGTCCTTGGTGATCTCGATTTGGCACAGCAGGTGGCTCATACGGAGTCTTCTGACCCCGCCCCTGATTTAGCGTTTTTGCGACCGTTGGTTGATGGCGTTGGGTGCGCGCACGCGGCTGGTTGGGCCGTCGCCTTTGCGGTTCGCGGGCGCCCCTCGGCGTCGGACACCCATGAAATCACCGGGGCGCATGTCGCTGGGTGCGGCGTCGCAGAAGGCGCGGCGGACGTTGCGGGCAAGCAGGAATCCCTTGTGGATGGTGCGGTTCATGTCGCTCTTGAGGGTCTTGATTGCCATGAGGCGGCCGTCGGATTCGTAGACTTCACCAATTTGGACCGGGTGGTCGGGGTCCATGCGGATCTCGAAGCTCGTGGTTTTGTCGCCTTCGTTGAGGCTGAGTTTGAGGGTGACGGCGTTGAACACTTTGGCTTGGACCAGTTTGAGGTCAGAGGCGCGGGCCTTGGTGTGTTTTCCCTCTGCGATGGCTTCGAGGCCAGTGACGAGCATGCGGTCGCCTTCCAGTTCAAATTCGTAGCCTACTGCGATTTCGTCGTCGCTGGCGGTTTCTAGGAACGTGGACCAGGAGATTTTGTCGTTGCTGACAACGAGGGGGAGGCGCATGATGCGCATGCGCGGCGGGCTGAAGGTGCGCACCGTGCTGCAATCCTGGCATTGCACAGTGACACTGGCGTCCGTCGTTTTGAGGACGTCGTGGTCCGTGTCGTCCCCACAGGTGGGGCAGTCGGTGTTCACGGTCTCGTCCATGACCCGTCCGACCCGAGGTGCCCGATAAACCTACGCCTGGGTGCGTCCTGGTGGTTTGGTGCCGTGGCGAGGCGCGAAGTGGCCTCGTCCAGGCCGCTGTGCCAGGTCCTAGGCTTGCTTGCGAAGGTAGGGAAGGCCCGTGCGCTTGTTGACGGCCACGGCGTATCCTTCGGGCAATTCCACGGGCGCACCGCTTTTGGGTGCGCGTCGGCTGAAAAAGTAGATGACCTGCTTGTGGCCGCCTTTGAGCGCCACTTCGCGGGCGTGCAGCGTGTACCCGTCTTGTTCGTAGGCCATGGGCGGGGAGTGGGGCAAGGGGGATTTGAGGGGTGCGGGTCGATATTTCGGCTATGCGGTGAACGACCCCCCGTGCGTGCTACCTTGAGCATTTCTCTGCTAGATTCGATCCTAACAACCTCACTCCACAATGCCCCAAGTCGAAAAATCCATTACTTGCAGGTACATCTATTTCTGTGGCTCGAGACGAACACAGACTGGCTCTCAAGACTTGGGTGCTAGATATTCTAGAACAACGAGGGGGGCGGGCCCAATTGGTGGATGTTGCGCGCGACATTTGGGCCAATCACGAGCAGGAGCTTCGCTGTATGGACCATTTGTTCTATACCTGGCAATACGATATGCGCTGGGCTGCCACCGTTCTTCGAAAGGAGGGGCGAATGGCACCATCGCAGAAAGGCACACGATCCATCTGGAGCCTGGCCCCCGGAAGCCTCTGAGTCCGCGCTAGAGGAACTCGCCACCGTATGGGGCCCAATTGGCCTATCAGGTGATATTGCGGGCTGAAACAGCGTCAGTCTCGAATCCCCGCCTCGCTCACATTCACCACCGCTTCCCCTTCGGGAAGGTGCGGCGAGTCGATAAGGCGGCAAATGCGCCGTCCGCCCTTGGATTTGCGTAGGTAGATGCGGAAGGTGCTGGTGTGGCCAACGATGTGGCCTCCGATGGCGCGGGTGGGGTCGCCAAAGAAGGCGTCGGGCTTGGCTGCGACCTGGTTGGTGACCACCACTGCGGCGTTGTGCAGGCCGCCGAGGCGTTGCAAGTCGTGCATGTGGCGGTTGAGTTTCTGTTGGCGGTCCGCAAGCGTTCCCCGTCCGACATATTCGGCTCGGAAGTGAGCGGTCAGGCTGTCGACGACGATGAGGCGAATGGGGTACTTGCGGCACAGCTCCGCTGCCTTCTCCACCAGGAGCATTTGGTGGTTGCTGTTGTAGGCGCGGGCGACGTGGATGTGCTCCAGGGTTTCCTGTTCGTCCATGCCCCAGGCATCGGCCATTTGTTCAATGCGCTCGGGCCGGAACGTGTTTTCTGTGTCGATGTAGATGGCGTGGCCTGCGAGTCCGCCGTCCTCGACTGCGCGCTGGACATTGACACAGAGCTGGTGGGCAAATTGTGTCTTGCAGGATCCAAATTCGCCAAAGAACTCCGTGATGGCGTTGGTTTCGATGCCGCCACCCATGAGTTCGTCAAAGCTCTGGCTGCCGGTGTGGATTTTGCTCACAAGCCTGCGCCGGGCGCGCACCTCGACGCCGGTCTCGAAGCCGCCCACGTCTGCAAGCTTGCGCGCGGAATTGATGAGTTTCTGCGCCACGGCTTCGCTGATGTCTGCGCGCTCGGCGACATCGGCGGGGCTTGCCACGGCCATGGCCAATAGGTCTTCGAGGCCCGATTCTCGAAGTCGTTGCGCGGTGGCGGGGCCAACACCAGGAAGATCTTCGACGCTCAGGCGGACCGGTGGTTCCTGGGCGACTTCCGAGACGGGCTCGTCATCCATGCTGGCTCCAGTGTCCATACCTAGGCTCCGGGATGAAGGTGCGCTTACCGGCGCTTGGGCGCGTCCACGCCCCGGCGTTCCAGCAATGCGTCGATCTTCTGTGGATCGTAGGTGGGTTTGCGCTTGATGCGGCGCTCAATGGTCTTCTTGACCGGAACCAACTCTTCGACCTCGCGCACGACGGTCTTGACCTTGCCTTGCTCCGTGCGGCGGGTGGACTCGGTTCGGCGCTCGGCGCGGCGCGCCTCACGAGCTTCTTCCCGCTCGTCTTTGGCGCGCAGACGTGCTTCGAGCTTCTCGGCCTTGTCGTCGCCGCTGGAGCTGCGTTTCTGGGCCTTGGCGTGGCGCGCTTCGAGTTTTGCCTGCATCTTCTGGGCTTCGGCGCGGGCCTTGGCCTCGGCTGCACGGCGCTTTTCGAGTGCCTTCTCGGCTTTGCGGGTCTCCTTCTCGGCTTGTTTGCGAGCGGCGACCTCTTCCTTGCCCTGCTTGACGCCGACGGCCTCTTGGGCCTTCACGTGCGCCTTGGCGTGCTGCTCGGATGCGGCTGCCTCTTGCTTGCGGCGCTGGTGCGCGGCTTTCTCCTCGTGGAGTGCGGCGCGGCTGGCGGCGCGGGCGGCTTTTGCTTCGGCGGCTTGGCTGGCTTTCTCTTCAGCCCGTGCAGCTTTGGCTTCTCGCCGCTCCGTCTTCGCGGCGGCCTTCGTGGCGCGGCGTTTGGCGCGGGCGTCGGGCCCAGCATCAGGGGACACGGATTCTTCGGCGCCGGCCGGGGCTGGTTTGAGGGCGGCTTTGTGCGCGTCTGCCTTGGCTTGCTTTTTTGCAGCCTTGGCCGCCGCTGAAGCTTGCTTTCGAGCCTGGGCCTGTTCTTGGGCCTCGGCGTTCTTTGCGGCCTTCGCTTCGAGCTTGGCGCGCTTGGCAAGTGCCTTTTGATCGGCTTTTTCGGCCTTGGCCTCGCCTGCATCGGCGTCGTTTTCTTTCGCCTCAGCGGCCACGGGCATCTTTGCTTTGGATTCGACGCGCTTGGCTTCTTTGCGGGCGCGCTTTTCGGCTCGTGCTTCTTCGGCAGCTTCCCGTTTGGCAAATGCGCGGGCCTGCTTGTCTGCCTTGGCGTCCGGCAAGGGCTCCGAGGCCTCTGCGGGGGGTGCTGCGGAAGCTTTGGCCGCCTTCTTTTCGGCCTTCTTTTCGGCAGTCTTGGCCGCAGCGTGCGCTTTGTGCTCGGCCTTCTGGGCGACGCGGCGCTCCTTCTCGGCTTGCTTGTCGGCCGCCTTGTGGGCGCGTGCCTGCGCCTTCGCCTCTGCCTTGTCCGCCTTCGTGGTCGTCATGAGTCTACCTGTTTTGCCGCGTTGATCCACTTCTGAACCACCTTTTCGGACAGCTTCGCCTTCGTAATCGTCACTTGCACCGAGGCTTGGTCTGCCTGGATGGTGGCATACAGGGACTCGGCATGGGCGCCCGCCAACTCCTTGGGGGACCGAATGGAGCAGCGCACAAGCGTCTCGGCCAATTGAGGCCCGACTCCATGCACCCGCATCAAGTCGGCCATGGCGTGCCAGGTCTCCAAGTGGCCCTGTGCGATGCCGGTGGCGCGCTGCAACGAGACAAGGTCCGCCGCAAGCAGCGCTTCGACCGTGGCTATGCCTTGCTCTTCGAGGGAGGCCGCATATTTGGGCCCGACGCCTTCGAGGTCGATGATGGGGGTGCCTTTGCTGGCTTCACTGGCCGGTTTCTTGGCGAACGTAAGTTTGTCCGTGAGCGGGGTCGCGCCCTTGGTCTTGAGCGACTGGACGCGCTGGGCAAGGGCTGCCTTCTTTGCCGCTTCGGACGCCTTGGCCTCGGCGAGTTTCTTGACTGCAATGGCCCGGTCCTTCAAGGAAGGCTTGGCGCGGCCCTCGGTTGTGATCAAATCCGAATCCTTGGGCGCCTTTGCACTTGCCGAATCCGCGGCCGGCTTTGCTTTGGCGTGCTCGGCTTTGCTTGCGGCGCGGCGGGCGCGGGCGTCGTCCTTGCGGCGCTTGGCTTCCTCTTTTTGGGCCGCCAATCGATCCTTGCGCTCCTGCTCCTTCCGTTCTTGTTCTTCCTTCTGGCGCTGGCGCGTCTCGCGTCGCAGGTCCGAGGCGCCGCGCTCCTTGACCGCCTCCTCGCGGGCGGCCTCTTCTTCAATGATGGTGAATCCCGACTTGGTCTTGTACGGCTCGCCAGGGCGGTGGCCAAAGACATGGATACGCTCCAGCTCCTTGGCGTCATCCTCCGGCAACCGCTCCAAGACAGAACGACCATCCGGCAAGCGCGCGGCAGGCTTGGCCTGTGGGGTGTCCTCTTCGACCTTCTCAAACAAGCTGCGGCCGTCGGCCAGTCGTGGCTTGGACTCCTCGCGACGAGTGTCGCCGTCGAGGCGAGAGAAGGGACTGCGGCCATCCACGAGACGGAATGATAGAGAGTCTTCAGCTCGCACGCGAGCAAAACGGCGCCCATCGGCTTCGGCAGCGCTCCATTTGTCGGGTTTCTCGTAGCCCGTGCCCTGCTCGACGGACTTGATCCACACAGGGTCCAAGACGTGTTCGATGGGAATGCCTTGGGCTACGGCCTTCTTCCACGGGGTGCCCTCACGCAGGTCCCGTTCGCGCTCGGCTTCCAGGAGACGGCGGCGTTCTTCCAGGCGTCGCTGGCGCTCGCTGCGTTCCTGTTCGCGCAGCGCAGCTTTGTCTGCCTTCTCTGGCTTCTCCGAGTCTCCTGATTTGTCCGCCTTCGCGGCCTTCTCGGATTTTGGTCGAATGCCTCGGCGACGATTGGTTCCAGACGCATCCGGATCCATGCCCTTCTCGCGCAATTTTTCGGCCTTCTCGGCCTCCTTCTCGGCGCGCAATCGCTCGCGTTCCTCAGCCTTCTCAGCCTTGGCCTGCTCGCGCTCGGCCGCCTTCAGAGCCTTCTCATGCTCCTTTTCGGCAAGCAGACGCTCCTTCTCCTGTTGCTTCTCGCGAAGAGCCCGCTCCTTTTCGACGCGCTCGCGCTCAAGTTCCTCCGCCTTGCGCTTTGCTTCGGTTTCGGCTGCGGCCTTCGCCTCGATGGCTTTGCGGTGCTCCTCTTCGGCTTTTGCCCGATCCGCCGCACGCATCGCTTCGGCACGTTCGGGGTCCTTGATGGCGACTTTGAGAATCACCGCTTCTCGCGCTTCGTCGCGGCGCTTTTGCTGATCGGCACGCACCGCTTCCAGCTCGGCGTACCGCGCCTGCCGGTGCTCCTCAATGATCTTGTCCTTCTGGCCAACCTTTTGCAACCGCGCTTCTTGGGCCGCCTTGCGCTTGGCGTTCTTGGCCTCCTTGGCAGCAGCGGCAGCGGCGTCCTTGGCATCCTGTTTGGCC
Source organism: Thermoplasmatota archaeon (assembly GCA_041601615.1). GTDB lineage: Archaea > Thermoplasmatota > E2 > JACPAO01 > JAHFTW01 > JANQNI01. The sequence continues at coordinate 86,131 of JBFIHX010000009.1, forward strand.
TTGGCCGCGTCGGCCTTGGCCTGCTTCTTTGCGGCTTCCGCGTCTTCCTTTGCCTTCTGCTTAGCCGCCACCTTGGCAGCGGCAGCGTCTGCCTTGGCCTGCTTCTTGTCGCCCTTACCCGCACTCTTGACGGATTCCTTCGCCGCCGCTTGGGCAGCCTTCGCCTCGGCCTTGGCGCGTGCCTTGGCGTCCTTGACGGCGTTGTCCTTCTTGGGTTTGGGTTGCTTGGCTGGCTTTTCGGCCTTTGCCGGCTTGGGTTTCTTGGCGGGTTTGCTGGAGGCCTCGCGCTTTGCCAGCTTCTCGGCGCGCCGGGATTCGGCCCCTGCTTGGGACCTGGCCTTGGCCTCCGCCTTTGCTTGCTCCTTGGCAGCCTTGGCTTCGGCTTTCACGCGCTCTTTTTCCTCGCGCTCGGCCTGCTTGATGGCCGCCTGGGCGGCGCGCTCTGCCTCATCGGGCTTGGATGCGGACTTGGAGGCCTTCGCGGGTGCCTTGGGCGCTGCTTGGGCCTTCGCTTGCTTCGCTTTCGCCTCAGCAATGAGTCGCTGAAGATCCTCCGGGGACAGTCCGCTCACGCGCCACCGCCCTGCATTCGCACGAACAACGCTTGGGCATCCTCTTGCGCGAGGTCTTCAAGGCTCCGGATGCCGGCCTTGACCAACACGAGTGCCGCAGATTCCTCAATCGAGAGCTCCTTGGCAAGCCGCTTGGCCACTTTTTGATCCTCCTTCTCTTGTCGTGCCGCCTCCACCTTTGCTGCCTTGGCCTGTTGCGCTGCGGCGTGGTCCACGGGGGCAGGTGCGGGCTTGGCGGGCTTCTGGGGTTTGGCGGGCTTGGCCTCCGCGCTTGGCTTAGTTGGCGTAGCTGGCTTGTCAGCCTTTGCGGCGGCTTTCGCTTCCGCTTCCTCGGTCCGCTTGGCCCGTTTTGCCTCCATTGCCGCCGTTTTGGCAGCACGGGCCGCCGCTTGCTCCTCGCTGCGCTTGCGGGCCGCTTCCGCCTTTGCTTCGCGCAAAGCCGCCTTGTCGGGAGCGTCGGCGCGAACCTTTGCAGGCTTGGCTGCGGGGACCTTCTTTGCTTTCGGTTCCTTTTGGCGCTTCGATTCCGCCGCCGCCTGCTTTTGGGCACGGGCGTCCACCTTGGCCGCGAGGGCCGCTTGGCGTTTGGCTTCCTTGGCCGCTCGCTTTTCGCGCTTGGCTTGGGTTCGGTCCGGTTCACCAGGCGCCAGCAGCAACAATCGGCTGTGGCACTTGGGGCACGTCACGCGGCGTTTGCCTGCGGGGGCGTTGAAGGGATGTTCGCAGTGGGCGCACACAATGGGCTCCACGGCGGGGCGGGCGCGAAGCGGTTTGGCGGGCCCTGCTTCTTCCTGTTGCGCGGTTTTGGCTCGCTGCGCCTTGGCGTGGCGCTCGACGCGCTGCTTATTGGACGCCTCCTTGCGTTTGGCCGCCTCATCCAATCGTGCTTGCTTGGTAGCCTCTGCGGCTTGCTGCTTGGCCTTGGATTCGGCGGCGCGCTTGGCCACCGCATCAAGGCGCGCTTGCCGTTTTGCTTCGGCTTCGGTTGCCCGCTTGGCTTGCAATGCTTCGGCTTCCTTCCGACGCGCCTCCGCTGCCGCTTTTTTGCGTTGCGCGACATCGTCTTGGCTCGGCGGGGTCACGGCTGGCTTGGCGTCGAGTTTTGCCTGGGGTGCCGAATGTTGCTTCGTGAGCTTTGCCTCGGGCTTCGCAGCCGGTTTTGCCGCAGCATTTGCCGAGGGCTTTTCCGAAGGCTTGGCTGGAGACGGCTTCGGTTTCGCCTTGGCCTGGGTCGCGGCGGCACGTCGTGCCTCGCGCTCCTTCTGGATTCGAATCTTTTCGTCGTTGCGGGCGCGCTCTCGTTTGCGCAGGGCCGCTTGCTTTGCTGCCGCAGCTTGCGCACGTTCGGCGTCCGCTCGGACCTTCTCTTGCTTCTTGCGCTGAAGTTCCGCGACGCGGAAACGCTCCCGAGCCTCCTTTTCGGTGGCCTGGATTGCTGCCAACTCCGCGGCGCGGCGTTCGCGCTCTGCCTTCCGGTGGAGCCTCTCGGCTTCCTGGGCTTGGCGTTCTTGATCGCGCGCCTTCGCTGCCTCTGCCTCTTGCCTGGCTTTCTCATCGCGGCGCTCGGCTTCCTCGGCTTGCTTGCGCTGGCGCTCCGCAGCCTGCTGCTTGGCCGCCAGAAGTCGCCGCTCGGCTTCCTCGGCGCGGGCTGCCGCCAATGCTTCAGAGGCGCCTGGGTCGTCTTCGAATTCGAGCACAGCACCGCAGTTGGGGCAGGGCGCGGTCGCGTCGTTCGCGTTGACATCGAAGACCTGCGAACACTCAGGGCAAGTCGTCTCGAAATCGGGGACGGTCAAGGAGGGGACCTCTAAGCGGCGGCGCAGGAACCCGATGCAAGAAAAGGGCTCCGAAGGCGCAGGCCGGCCTAGGTTACGATTCTAGGAGGGTTGCAAGCGTTGCCAAGGCCCGCTCGCGGCCTGCCGGGTGGACCTCCACGCGCAGGCGCACCTGCACGGCGTCCTCGCCTCGAGTCGGCACAATGCGCCCCTGGCACGCGGCTTGTTTCTCAAAACGCAGGTACAGGACCCCGTCGTCGTCCACGCGTTGTTCCAGTTCCGCCATGAGCTTGGCGCGGCCGGCGGCGGAATCTGGAAGCAACTGGGCAAGAGCGGTGCGAACCTCGCGGGACCGGGTCAACTCCGCCTCCACCCACACCACATCGGAGAAGTGACCCTCGATGACGGTGCGGGTGCAGGCGGCGTCGAATGCGTCCGGTTCGAGGCCCGACAGGTGGCGTACGGCGCTCGCGACCAGATCCACGTCCTCCGTGGCGTGGGCGGTGGCGCGAAGCCTCAGCCAGTGGTATCGGATCGGGTTCACGCAGCTGCGGCGGCCGGCTTGGCCTCGTAGTGGACCATGACCTCGATGCCGACGGGGCCGGGGCCGCTGCCCTTCTTGAGGACCATGATGTAGTACTGGGCGTTGACCGGCATCGTGCTGTTGGTGTCATCCTCGGAGGAAACATCAGTGCCTGCGTCCGAGAGCTTCGTTCCGGGGTCGCCGGGGGTGCAGATGGCGATCTCGCCGCTGCCGGAGGTGACCTTGGCGCTGATCCATTGGGCGCCCTTTTGCACCGAGAACGAGGACTTGGCGGAGTAGGCGTTGGTGATGAGCGGCGGAGCACCACTGGAGGCGCCCGGGGCTTGGCACGTGTCGGCGCTGCCGGTGGGGGCGTTGCTGTCGAATTCGATGCTGTCGGTGGTGAGGTCGTTGACCGCGGCAGTGGCGGAGCGAATGACACCTTCGCCGTCGTCGTCGAGGACACGGACGGTAATGTTGACGGGGCCGACGGAGTCAAAGCGCATGGTGGCGTTGACGAAGGCGCCGTTCTCGAAGAGTTGGGCGGTGCGAGTACCGTTGCTGTCTACGACCGTGAGGCCCACGAGGGAGACCACGCCATCGGGGTCCGTGCTGCCCATGGCGCTGAAGGTGATGTTCATGCCGGGAGTGATGTAGCTGGTGGCGTTGAGGACCATGCCATCATCGGTGGTCAAGGTGAGGTTGGCCACGGGAAGTTGGTTGGGTACCACCGGTTCGTTGGTGGTGTTGCCGTCTTCGAGGTCCGGCATTTCGGTGCATTCTTCGACACTGTAGTTGAGCACGTCCGACTGGTCGCAGTGGTCGTGTTCGCCGTGCTCTTCTTCCTGATCGTCCTTCTTGGTGTCGTCTCCGAAACCAAGGCAACCGGAGAGACTGACCGTCATAAGACCCACTAGGGCCAGGAACGTAACCGCGCGCATACTACCATCGGCGGGGACGTGAGAACCATATAAAGGATGTGGGCGAACCGATGGCCGCCGGGGGTGTTTGAGAAATCCCTAGAGGGTGTTCTAGAACGACAGAACTGTGTGGGCCCGACGCAAAAATGCGTCGGTGAAACCATGCACAAACCCATAATCGTGGCCTCGGCCCTCCTCATGACGCTTGCATTCGTTCCAGTAGGCTCAGCATCCGAAGACTGTGAATACCATGCGGGCGTGTTTGGCGCCGGTGCAAAAACCTGCGATTCGCATGAAGATGACTGGCCCGGGTACGGCAGCGACTACGAGTCCTGGGACACTTACGGCACGACCGTGTACTTTGGCTCCACGGACGTCGTGACCGTCGGCTACTACGTGTACCAGTGCAACAACAGTGGCGGCCAGCGCTCCTGCACGGACGGCGATAGTTGGACGGACGAGCACGTCATTGTGCTCAGCGACTTTGGCGCGTCGGTGGCGCAAGGGCAGATTGGCGGGCAACCGGGTTGGCACGTGTGCTACCTGGTGGGCGGCTCCTGGAACTGCCCGATCTTCGTCAACGCTTAGTGATGATGCGCCCTTTTCCTGCTCTTTCTTTGTCGACGTCTAGGGTTCATAGTGGACCATGACGTCGAAGGTCATGGTCGAAACGCCGCCAGTGGCGAGGGCGAATACGCTGTAGAGCGGGCTCGATACCAGCGGGTCGCCGCCGCGGGCCGATTCGGCAGTGGTGCTGCTTGCCTCGGAGAGAGCGACTTGCTCGGGGCTGCAGAGCGCGAATTGGCCGCTGCCGGCAGTCATTTCGGCGCTGAGCCAGCGGGCGTTCGATTGGACGCTGAATTTGGCGTGGTCCATGAAGCGTTGCCAGAGGAGGTTCTCTCCGAGTTCGGGGTAGTCGCAGGCATCGGCGCTGTGGCCGGTGGGGAGTGCCAGGTCCACGGGGACACTGACGGACTTGAGACTGTTGACATACAGCATGACGTCCAGCACGTCCACGGCGCCGTCGTCATCGAGGACGCGCAGGGTGACGTTGACGGCGCCTTCGTGTGCAAAGGAGAGCACGGCGTCCACGAAGCCATCCGAGTAGAGTTGGACGGTGCGGGTGCCGTTGCTGTCGCGTACGGTGAGGGCGGCCAGTTGGATGCTGCTGTCATCGGTGCTGGCAGCGGCACTGAAGGTGACGTTTTCGCCTGCGAGGATGTAGTTGGTGCCATCCTGGACGACGCCGGCCGTGCTGGTCATTGTGAGGTTGGCGACGGGGGCCACGTTGGGGGCGGAGTTGACGTTGGTGCCGGGGCATTCGGAGACCGCGCCGGTGGTGGCTGCAAGGTCGTCCATGGTGCCGTTGTCTTCCTCGATTTGGCGCGAGGCGAGCATTGCGAGGGTGCCGTTGAGGGGGTCGACGGGTTCGTCGGCGGACTCATCTGCGGCGCTGGTGTCCTCTTGGGCGGCGTCGCCCTGTCCGTCGAGGGTGTTTGCGCAGGGGTCCACGGTCAGGAGGTCGTCGTCATCCTTGGTGTCGTCGCCGCCGAAGCATCCGGACAGGGCCACGGACGCGGCCAGGCAGGCGATTAGCAGGGCATTCCATCGCATGTTCACAGTGCACGACCCCGGGTGCCGGACTTCAACGTTGTGGGGACTTTCGCGACCGTGCAGGCGGCCAAGGCCTTTCTATGCGGTTTTCTTGGGAAACGATGCCATGGCTCTGGAGCGTTGGGACGTCCGGCAAGAAGAGAAGGTCGCAGAAGAACTTGGGTCGTCCCCGGTTTCGTTCGTGGGCGACGGCGCTCGACCGGTCTGGAGCATTGACACACCGCCGCCGTATCCGAGCGGAAAGTGGCATGTGGGTGCGGTTGCGGGCTACAGCCTCATCGACATGATTGCGCGCAGCAAGCGCATGGCGGGCTTCGACGTCTTGTTTCCGTGGGGCACGGACCGCAACGGCATCAACATCGAGTTCACGGTGGAAAAGAAGCACAAGAAGCCGATGCGCTTCTGGGCCAAGGACTTCGGCGCCGTCGAGGGCCGCACCATGTTCAACGATGCGTGCCGCGAGGAAATCAGCGTCTTTAGCGAGGACATGAAGCGCGTCGGCCGCCGCATCGGCTTGTCCTGCGACTTCGACCAGGGCTACGAGACAGACTCCCCGGCGTACCGCGCATTTAGCCAGGCGCAATTTCTGAAGTTGTTCGAGGAAGGCTACATCGTCGAGGACCTTCGACCAAACACCTACGATCCGAAGCTCGGCACGAGCATTGCCGACGCCGAAGTATACTACGAGGAGCGAAAGACGCGCCTCAACCACGTGCACTGGACCTGCAAGGAAACCGGCGAGACACTGAAAATCAGCACCACGCGCCCGGAACTAATCTGCGCCTGCCGCGCCGTGCTGGTCCACCCCGACAACGAAGCGACCGCCCACCTCATCGGTAAGACCGCCGTCCTCCCCATCGAGCGTGGCGAGGACCTGGGTCGCGAAGTGCCAATCATGGCCCATTCGCACGTCAAGACCGACTTTGGCAGCGGCGTCATGATGGTGTGCAGCTACGGTGACGCCGCCGACGTGCAATTGTTCCGAGAGCTCGAGCTCGACCCCATTGCCGCCATCGACATGGAAGGCAAGATGACCGCCGTTGCCGGCGCCTACGAGGGCTTGAAGGTGGAGGAGGCGCGCAAACAGATCATCGCGGACCTGGAAGAGGCCGGACTCTTGCCCGAGCACACCGTCGTCGACCAGAAATTCCCCATCAGCGAGCGCAGCAAAGCCGCCGTGGAGACCATTCTCCTGAAGGAATGGTACGTCAAGCAGACCCACTGCACGGACGACCTGCGCCACATTGCCAAGGACATCAACTTCGTTCCCGCCAAGCACCGCCAGCTCTTGCTCGACTGGATTGACGGTGTGAGCATCGACTGGCCCATCAGTCGCCGCCGCTGGTATCACACGGAGATTCCGTTGTGGCTCACCGTAGACGCAGACGGCAACGAAGCGCCCTACGTCATTGTCCCGCCGCACGACGCGACCGCCACGACCCACCCGTACCACCGACCGTGGGCAGAAGGCCCGCCCGCCGGCAGCCGCGTCCTGCACCGTGTCACCCGCGAACCACAAGGCTCCCTCGAAGATTTCCAAGCCACCCATCCCGAACTGACGGTTGTCGGAGAAGGCAAGGTGTTCGACACCTGGATGGACTCCTCCGTCTCCAACCTCTACATTCTCAAGGACCACGCCGACAAGCCGTGGCACGCCGACCACACATGCAGCGTCCGCCCCCAGGGCCGCGACATTGTGCGCACCTGGCTCTACTACTCGCTTCTGAAGTCGTTCCTTCTCAAGGGCAAGTCCGGCTTCGAGAATGCTTGGATCCACGGCATGGGCATGGACAAGCACGGACGCAAGATGAGCAAGTCCGTCGGCAACGTCATCGACCCGGACACCATCATCGACAAGCACGGCGCCGACGCGTTCCGCCTGTGGATTGCCGGCGAGTGCACCATCGGCGACGACTTCCGCATCGACGAGCAAAAAATCCAGGGCACGGGCAAGTTCCTGCAAAAGCTTGCCAACGTCACCAACTTCGTGAGCCAATTCGAGGCTCCCGCGACCCGCCCTGAGACCCTCACCGCCACGGACGAGTGGATCCTGGGCGAACTGGACGCCGTCACCACCCGTGCCGTGTCGGACTACGCCGAAATCGACTTCTTTGGCCCCGCCAACAGTGTGCGCGGCTTCGTCTGGAACCTGTTTGCGCCCCACTACATGGAGATGGTCAAGGGCCGCGCCTACGACAAGGACCCCGCCGCGTGCTGGACCCTCAACGAAGTGGTGCGCCGCGTCCTTTTGCTGCTGGCTCCTCTGGCACCGTTTTCGACGCACTACCTGGCAAGCAATGTCTACGGCATGGATGTCCACCGCGCCGGCTTCCCCGAGCCGCTAGGGTTTGCAGCCAAGGACGGCCTGACGGAGGCGGTCACGGAGTTCAACGGCGCCGTGTGGAAGGCCAAGAAGGACGCCGGCCTGAGCCTTGCGGCTCCCATTGAGGGCATCGACGTGCCCGAGGCACTTGCCGGGATGAGCGTAGATTTCACTGCGATGCACAAACTCGGCGAGACTGCGCGTAGCGAAGTCTCGGCGTAGGCGAGGCTGCCAGAGGGCGGCTTGACCCTCGGCGAGACTGCGCGTAGCGAAGTCTCGGCGTAGGCGAGGCTGCCAGAGGGCGGCTTGACCCTCGGCGAGACT
>JBFIHX010000010.1:0-85111 GCA_041601615.1 Thermoplasmatota archaeon
GGCCTTCGGCTTCGCTTAGGCTTTCGCCTTGCGCTCGGCCTTCAGAGCCTGCGCGTATGACCTTCGCAAACGAAGGCCACAGTTCCAGGCTCTTCGGCTTCGCTTAGGCTTTCGCCTTGCGCTCGGCCTTCAGAGCCTGCGCGTATGACCTTCGCAAACGAAGGCCACAGTTCCAGGCTCTTCGGCTTCGCTTAGGCTTTCGCCTTGCGCTCGGCCTTCAGAGCCTGCGCTTGCTTGGTCCAGCGAACGTACCGGGGTACGCGCTTGAGGCGCTGGTGCTCGCGGAAGCACTTGCGGCTCTTGTAGTGGTAGACCTCGCCGTTGCGCTTGACGTAGAGGAGGCCGGTGCCGGGCTCGATTTCTTCGCCGCTGAAACTGCAGACGCGCTGCATTAACGTCGGCCTCCGAGCTTGCGGGCTTCGCGCTCGGTCTCGCGCAGCATCAGCGTGTCGCCGACCTGAACAGGGCCCATGACGTTGCGGGAGATGATCCGCCCAACGTCGCGGCCTGCGAGAACGCGGACCTTGACCATCAGGACCTCGCCGGTCATACCGCCGCGGCCCATGACCTCGACGACTTCCGAGGGGAAGGCGTCGAGTTCGGTGATATTATCGTCAGCCATGTGGATTCACCTCAGGCCTTGAGGGCGCCGCACTTCTTGACGACGTCCTCGACGCTTTCACCAGCGGTGCCGGCATCAAGGATTGCGATGGAGGCGGTGCCGACGGGTAGACCGGCGGCGGCTCCGAGTTCGGCCTTGCTGGGCACGTAGCCGTAGGGGATGCCCTTCTCTTCGCAGAGCAGGGGGATGTGGGCGAGGATCTCCTCGGGGGAGACGTCCTCGGCCATGACGACGAACTTGGCGGTGCCGCGCTCGACGTTCTTGGTGACCTCGTTGGCACCCTTGGCGATCTTGCCGGTGGTGCGGGCCTTCTCAAGGGCCTCGTAGGTCTGGGTGCTGAGTTCTTTGGGCGTCTCGAATCGGACGAACATAGGCATGGTGTTTCTGTCTCCTCACCCCCAGGTCAAGCCCGGAGGTTCATGGTCATGGACAGCCCGCCTCCTTCCGGAGCGGCGACCAGTCGGCGCGACGAGGGTGCCCTATTTAGACCTTGATGCGTGTATTAGGAGGAGCGGCGGGTTAGGAGCGCCGCAGTTGCAAGCAATGCCAGGATGCCCGTGGCGCCGAGGCCGGGTATGCTTGCTCCGGTTCCGGGACCGTTGGCATCGATGGCGTGGCTTTCTTCGAGGTTGGGTTCGGATTGCAATGTGAATCCGAGCGGTGTTCCAAGGTTGTCTTGGAAGTAGCCGGTGACGGGTTGGGGCAGGAGGGGGAAGGGGGTGACGGAAAGGTCGTGGTCGCCGGGGGGGAGCGCGAGGGTTGCGGGGAAGGTGCCGTCGTCGTGGGCGTGCAGTTTGGAGTGCAGCAGTGGGAGGCCGCGGGCGTCTCGTAGGTCGATTTCGAGTTCGCCGTGGGCGAATGGCTGGCCGGTGATTCCGGTGGCGGCGAGTCGGATGTTCGTGGCGTGTCCTTCGGTGAGGGTGGGTGCTTCGAGGGTGAGAATTTGGGGGCCGAGGACTGTGGCGGCGACGGGCGGGGCGACGAGGTAGCTGAGGGTGATAGTGTCGCTCCAGTCGCCTCGGTCGGCGCGGACGCGAAGTTCGTAGGCGCCGGGGATGGTTTGTTGGGTGGCGAGGGTGTAGATGCCGTCGTATTCGTGCAGGCTGTCGGAGGAGAACAGCACGCCGAGGGGGCCCACCAGTTCGGCTTGGAAGTTGACGTGTTGTGCGGTGGTGCCGGTGGCGGGGTCAACGACGAGGACGTTGAGGTGTTGCAGGGTTGCGGGGCCGACGATGACGTAGGGGTCGAGGGTGCCGATGAGTTGGAGGCGGCCATCGCTTGCATCTGCGCCTTGTCCGTGGGTGACGCGGTTGAGTTCGGCGGATGCGACGGGGATGGGCGGGGCGGCGAGGGCGGGCGGCGTGGGGGTGGCGACGGTGAAGGGAATTTCACTGATGACGGGTGCGAACGCGGGGCCGGTGGCGGTCGGGTAGGCTTGGTAGCCGATTTGGCGCAGGACGTAGTCGCCGGGTTCGATGAAGTTCAGGCGGGCGGCTTGGAGGTCGGTGTGCGTGTGGGTGTGGGTGCGGAAGACGAGGAGGCCGTCGCGGTAGGCTTCTAGGAGGACGTCTGTGTGGTTCAGCAGGGCTCGGTCTTCGCCGTAGAGTCCGTATTCGAGGTCGAGGGTGCCGCCGTTTTGGGTCCATCCGGCTTCGAGTTGGACGCTGTTTTCGGTGACGTGGGCGACGGCGGTGCCTTCTCGGTGGGCGAGGACGTTGCCGCTGTCGTCGAGGGCTTCGACGCGCCAGGTGCCCGGGTGGGGGAAGACAATGTCGAGGTCTGCCATGCCGTCGTAGTCGTGGCCGCTGGCGGGCGTGGTTTGCCAGAGGATTTTGTCGTCAAGAAGGACGCGCAGGGGGATGTTTTGGTGGAAATCGGGGTCGAGGTCGTCGCCGAATGCGACTACGGCAAAGTGGGCGGGGGTTCCCACAAGCGCCATGCCGTCGGGGGCGAGGTCGGTGACGACTGCGATTGGTCCGCCGGTGCCGGCTCCGGTGTGTTCGTGGCTCTGCGCGAGGCTGCCGGGCAGAACCAATACGAGTGCGGCGAGGAGCGGGAGAACGGTGGCAGCTGCGACGCGCATCAGTCGCGACGGGGCGGTCGGACACTTGATGCTTGTCGTGTCGGCCCTTCGCGGCGGGGCGGAGCCACGGAGCCACCGGAGGTCCGAGTGGGCCCTCCGGATCGGCCGGGAGAGTTGTTGGGTTTGTTGTTGGCCCTGGCGCCGGGTTTTCCTCCCGTTTTGGGGGGTGCTTCGCCTCGCTCGGTGAGGATGCCGAGGCGGGTGGTGAGCGCTTTGATGGTGCCGGAGCTGGAGAGGGTCTCGACGGTGACGGGAATTTTGGCGGCGGCTTCGAAGGCCCAGGTGATGTTGGGCAGCCAGGCGCGGGTGGCGCTGAGTTGGTGGTGGTGGACGCGGACGACGGCGTGGGGCCATTCGTAGCGTGTCAATTGGGGCGCATGCTCGTCGGGGATTTCTTCCCGGCGGGCTCGACCGAGGATGGCGTTGGATACGGCGCGGCGCGACAGGCGTGTGTCCCCCGTGAATCGGAGTGCGATGTAGCGCCAGTGGGGGTCGTGCGCCTTGCTCACGGGCTGGGCCTAGTCGGAGGTCCTTGTGGCCCTTGCGGTCGCTTCGGATGAGGTTGGATCTCGCAGGCATTGCCACGCGAATCGTCCCAGCGCCAGGAGTCCAAGGAACGCAGACCAGAATCCGAGACCGGGCCGGCTTGGCTGTGCCGGGGTTCCGAGCCAGGTCCCGGCTTGCCATGCCACGGCTGTGATGCTGCCGAGTGATCCGAGTGCCAGGAGGGCGATGGCGATCCATCGAAGCCGAGGAATCGGCTGGTGCAGGATCTCGCCAACGAACCACGCAAGGAGCGCCATGGCTCCGAGTGCTACCAGGAGTGCACCGAGTCCCATCCATCCGGGCCCGCCGTGGGCGTCTTGGAACGCTCCAAAATAGCTGTGGCTGCGGTCGGTCGCAGCGCCCGAGGCGTGGTCTGTGTGTACGGTGGCCGAGCCGGCGCGGTAGGATACTTGGAGTGTGTCCTCGTGGCAAACACTTCCGCGACCGGGAACGTCTTGGCAGGTGCGCAGTGTGATCTCCTTTTCAGCCAACGGCAGGCCGAGGGGCAGCAATAGAAGCGCCGCTGCGAAAAGTGCGATGGTGCCGCCCCTGGGCCAGCTCGGGCGCAGCGTGGGGTGGTGCAGGGGCTTGTCGTCGAGCTCCGAAGCGGCGGGGGTTGTCTCGAACCCGAACAATCGCTCCGCTGGCACGAGTGGCGAGGCTCGGCTCCAGCCCACGAGGCGATCTCGAAGCACGTTGTGCAATCGCAGGCCACCCGCGAATCCCAGCAAGCCAGCAAGGAGCAGCACCCATGCTCCGGGCATAGCTCGCAGGGGCGCGACCTTGCTGCCGGCCCAGGTTGCGGCGTGAAAAAGGACGCCGCCGAGGGAGGCTGCTAGTGCTGTGAGTATGAGCGCGACGGCGACGATCGGCACCCAGGGCACAGCGCGCTTCAAGTGATGGTGGTCTCGAAGTGTCCACGCGACTGCAAGTGCCACGGGCACGAATCCTGCGGCGGCCAGAAGGAGCGGTTTTGCGATGGTGAGCAAGGCGCTGTGCCACCATGCCGAGTCGTCGCCAGCGCCCCTATCGTATGGGTGCCAGAACGGTTCGTCCCCCACGGATGTCAAGGCGCCTGGCGACCCTTCCCAGTACTCGATGTAGCCTCGAAGGGCTGCGGGGTCGTACGTTGCGTGGACCACCATGGCAAGGCAGAGGGGCTGTGCATGTTCGTCCAGCGCGCAGGACTCATAGGTTACGGTCTTGCTGCCCCAGGAGAGGCCCAGGGACGCGGCAAGGAGGGCGGCTGCTAGGGCCAGGAGGACCGACGAACGCAGCACGATTGAAACGCGGCGGGCTGGTTCAAGAACCTTCGGGGCCCGTTGACGAAGCGCGGCGGTGCTCGGCAGCTTTGCTCAATTGGTTTAGAAGCGAATTGCGGCGGCGCGATTGTGCGTAGCTTCGCAGGCTCACCCCGAGCGGTGCTAGCAAGGCGATGGGGAGGGCCCACCAAACGGCGGCTCCGAGGCGAGTCAGAATCCAAAGGATCGGCGCGGCGCTTGCAAACAGGAACACAATGGCCCAGAACGGTAGGAAGGGCCGGCCTGCTTCTTCCACCATGCGTTCGGCCTCCTCCGCCGTATAGGATTGAGCCGTGGGCACGAGGGGGCGGCCTTGGTATGCGTGCCGCACCGCTTCCATCGCCTGCATGTACCCGGCAGATTCCGATTGCCAAATCGTGAATCGAGTGGGTGTGAATCGAACCGTTTCCACGCTGCCGCCCTTGCGCTCCAGTGCGAGTCCCATCTGGGTGACCTTTCCATCCGAGGACGCAAACGGACTCACGAAGGCGCCCGTCACGTCGTAGTAGGAAGGGTAGACGGCTTCCAGTTCCGCCCAGGCGGCAAAGGGTCGCCGCCAGCGCAGCACAAGCGGTCGGCTCGGCGCCACGCCATGTTCGTAGATGCGGATGTTGCTGGGAAACGTCAAAGCTAGCCAGGCCAGAGACGCGAGCACGGGTGCTGCATACACCCAGTAGAGCGCCGCCCTGTTGTCTCTTGCCAAATTTTCGAGGCTCCCGGTCACGAACACGAATGAGAACAATAGGAGCCCAGCGTAGACGATGGGGTGGGCGCGGGGCGGACTGTACTCGAAGAGGAGGCGGCCGCGTTCCATGACCGTGCTCACAGGAGTTTCGTGATTGCCTCAGCCAAGTCGCCCTTGGTTTCCTGCAGAGTCGCCCGCGCCGTCGCCTCATCGCAGCCGGTTTGCTCGACCACCATGGCCACGTCCTCGGCGGTCGCTTGCAGGCGAACCTCGTGTTCTTGGACCGTGGGTGTGCCGCTGATTTGCCAGGTCTCAGAGCCAGGCGCCTTCATGATTGTGACACTGGCGTCCGTGAAGACGTAGTCCTTGTTCGTGGTGCGAATGACGATTTCCTGCACGCCGTCGACTTCCTTGACGTCGATGCCGAGTTTCTTCATCATCATGGACATTTGGCGCGGGTCCATGCCGCCGCCCATGCCTGGGAACATGGATTCTCCCACAGGCGATGGCTGTATGACCGTTGCCGTGCATCTTCCCTCGTGGACGCCATGCCTGTGCGCGAATTTCGCCGCCTTGATCTAAACAGCGAGGAGCTTGGCGTTCCGGTTGCCACGCTGATGGCGCGGGCGGGCAAGGCGCTCGCAGACGCAGTCCAACCCCACGCCACGGCTGGCGGCGGGCCCGTGGTGCTCGTGTGCGGCAAGGGCAACAACGGCGGCGACGGATTCGCGGCGGCTTCCATCCTTCTGCGTCGTGGCATCGAGTGCCTGGTCGTCCTAGTGGAACCAGCCGACGCGGTGCGGGGTTCGGTGTCGCGGGCTTATCTGTCGATGATCCCCGAGGGCTCGGTCCGGCCGTGGAAGGGTGCTCGCCGAGCGGCGTGGAAGGAGGCGCCGGTCGTGGTGGATTGCTTGCTTGGTTCCGGCATCCAAGGTCGCCCGCGGCCCCCCTACGACGCCGCGATCCGCTGGATCAACGCCCACTCCGGCCTGGTCGTCTCCTGCGACATTCCAAGCGGCCTCGGCACCCCGCTTGCGGTTCAGCCGGACGAGACGGTGACGTTCCATGCGCCAAAAGAGGGCATGACGGCAGCGAACTCCGGCACCATCACCATCGCCCCCATCGGCATTCCGGCGCGGGCCCAGAAGGAAATCGGCCTTGGAGACTTGGACGCCGGCCTTCGCCGCTCGGCGCCAGGAAGCCACAAGGGCGACAACGGCCGCGTCTTGATTGTGGGCGGCGGCCCGTTTCTCGGCGCTCCATATTATGCTGGCATGGCCGCGTATCGCTCAGGCGCCGACCTCGTTCACGTTGCCGCCCCCGCCGCTGCCGCTGCCGTCCTGCGAACCTGGGGCCCGGACCTGCTCATCCATGACGCTTGCCCCGGCGACCACTGCACCAACGGCGCCAAGGAAACGGTGCGTGCCCTGCTTGCCCGCGTGGACGCCGTGGTCATTGGGCCCGGCCTCGGCACCAACCCCGAAACACGAACCGTCGCCCGTACCATCATCGAGGACGCTTGCAAAGCGGGCATTTCCGTCGTCGTGGACGCCGATGGCCTCGATGCCCTAGATGATGCGCTCCTGGCAAAGCACGGCAACCGCATGGTTTTGACTCCGCATGGGCGCGAATTCACGGACCTCACCGGCTGGAAACCGACGCCCGCAAACGTCACCAAATACGCCGCTAAGCACAACGTGACCGTGCTACGAAAAGGACCCATAGACGTGGTCAGCGACGGCGCACGCACAAGAATTTGCACACGCGGCCACCCGTCAATGACCGTCGGCGGCACCGGGGACCTCCTGGCGGGCGCCGTCGGGGCACTTCTAGCACGCGGAGCTGAGCCCTTCGATGCGGCGTGCGCCGGAGCCTACCTGTTGGGGATCGCGGGCGAGGCGGCAGCCAAGGAATTCGGCGTGGGAGCGGTTGCGATGGATATGGCGATGGAAATTGCGCGGGTTTTGGCCACGCTCAAGTAAGTACCATGAGCCGCCCCAGGTGCGGCCCCTCATCGCTGAGGATCGGCACCAACCCCCAGGCAAGCAATTATCAATTGGAAACACCTATTTTCCCATATGGTAGGGTACATGGAAATCGCCAAATTTGGCTCCCCCATCGAGCTTGCCAAGTTGCAAGTCCGAGGCATCCCGCTTGCAAGCATCGGCGCCACTGCCAAAATGTACGGTGTCTCCGAGACAATGGTCCGAGACCTTGCGGACCTAAACACATCTACATTCTACCGACTCCGCAAGGAGCGCCGAAAGCTCTCACGAGATTATTCCGAGACCGTGACCCGGCTCATCCATCTGCACGCACGGGCAAGTGAGGTCCTGCCGAACCCCAACAAGTGGTTCCACACCAAGAATCCACACTTGGAAGACCAGACCCCCATGGAGTTGGCCCGAACAGAAGCCGGAGGCCGCGCAGTGGAATCCCTTCTGGAGCGGCTCGAATACGGTAGCGTAGCGTGAAAGTCTGGCGCATCGTCCACAAAGGTCACTTGGACGAGCCTTGGACCCCACCACGCATGGCACACCGATGGACCAGCGAACGCTCCCTTGTCACCTATGCATCCTTGGAGCCAGGTACCGCAGTCACAGAAATCCTCACGTACGCCCGTGATGTTGATCAGCTCGCCAATCGATACCTCGTGGGCGGCGAATACACGGGCTCCGTGATGGAATTGGAGGACTTGCCCAAGGGCTGGAATGCGTGGCCGCACAACCCCAAGGTGCAAGCGACAGGGGATGCTTGGTACCGGTCGAGGACCGCAGGGGCGTTGATTGTTCCGAGCGCCATTCTGCCGGCAAAGAACGTGATTCTAAACCGTGATCACCCCGATTTTGAAGTGCAGACGCTCACACGAATCGGATTGGATGCGCTCAACCGAGGACTGTGAGCCACGGACACAGGCGGCAAGGGCCAGCTCGAGCGTGCATTCCCCAACCACGCTCGCGTAACCTCATATACCGGAACCACCAGGGCAACCCATGGAGAAACTCGTCCTCGTCGATGGCTACGTGGATGAGCCGTCGGCCTTTGGCGTCCCGCCGTACATTTCGCCCCATGCTCGATATGCTGCGGGTGCTGCGGCAGCTTGCGGCGTCGAGGTCGAGTACCACACGATTGATTCTCTTCGCGCCCGGCCCCTCGACTTAACGGGCGACGCACTGGCGATTCTGGCTTCCTGCTCCGTTCCCGGCAAGTACCTTCGCGGCACGCCCATCACCCGTGACGAGACTCTGTCCTTGTTCCGGGATTTCAAGGGCGAGCGGGTGCTGTTTGGAGACAACGCGGCATTTGGATTCCCGGACGCAGGGGGCGGACACGCCACCAACCGCTACAAGCTCGGCGACCACCTAGAACACCTCGCGACACGCCACGGCGATGCGGTTCTTCGCGACTTGTTCGAGGGCAAGACTCCCGTCAATCGCTTCCGCACCATGGATGAGTGGAACGAACACGCAGTACTCGGCGCCGGCGTCGTGTCGCAGCACCCGGACATGAAGCATGGCATTCTCATGGCCGAAATGGACACGTTCTACGGATGCGTCCACTACATCTCCGGCGGCTGCGGGTTCTGCTCCGACGCCAAGACCAAGCCCTGGTACCGCGACGAAGAGCCCGTCATCGCCGAGGCCGAGGCGCTGTACGAAGCCGGCGTTCGCCACTTCCGGCTCGGTGGCCAAACCTGTTTCTGGACGTACAAAGCGCACGGAGTCGGCCAAACGGACGAGCCTAGGCCCAACGTGGAAGCGACCGAGAAGCTCCTTGCTGGTGTCGCTGAGGTGTCGCCGGAGCGAAAGATTCTCCACATCGACAACGCCAATCCTGCAGTACTCGCCACGCACTTGGACGAGTCCGCCGCCATCGCGCGCCTGCTCGTCGAACACGGATCGGACGGCAACATTGCCGCGTTCGGACTCGAATCAGCCGACCCCGCGGTCTTCGAGGCCAACAACCTCAACTGCACGCCGGAGCAAGTGATGGACGCAACCCGGATGCTCAACGAAGTGTCCGGCCATCGCGGCCCCAACGGCTTGCCGTTCCTGCTGCCCGGCATCAATCTCCTGTACGGCTTGCCCGGCGAGACCAAAGAGACCTACGATCACAACTGGAAGTTCGTCACGGACTTACGCAAATCCGGCTTGCGTGTGCGCCGCATCCAGATTCGCCAGCTCTTGCCCATCCGGGGCCAGCCCGCCGCCATCGACCCGAAACACATGCCGCTGTTTCGCAAGCAAAAGGCCGCAATCCGCGCCGAAATTGACCAACCGGTGCTGCGCGAAATCGCCCCGTCCTGGACGATTCTTCGCAACGTTTGGATGGAAAAACAAGAGCCAGGGCTTACCTTGGGCCGCCAAATTGCCACGTACGCGCTCCTGGTGGGCGTTCCTTACGAGACCGAGATCGATCGCTTCGTGGACATCCTCGTCACGGACCATGGATTCCGCAGCCTCACAGGCATCCCTGTGCCATTCCATGTGCCCTCCGCGAGCCTGAAGCAACTGGAAGCGCTGCCCGGCATTGGCAAGAAGCGGGCCCTGAACATCAAGGTCAAGGGGTACAAGGACCTGGAATCGTTTGCGGCGGTCGTGCAGGAGCCAGAACTGGTCGCAAAGCTGGCGCCGTTCTTGGAGTTCTAGCGCTCGTCAACCACGGTGCGGCAGGAGACGGTGCGGCCCAATTTGCGTCTGCACTTGCGCCCCGCCGTCGCGTCCCCTATTGCGACTGCCCCGCAAGCACGAAGTGTGCCAACAGCGCCTCGATCTGAATGCGCTCGTTGGACCCTTCGACAAGCCGGAACTCGATTTCGCCCACGCGGTCGATGAGCTTGACGCGTTGGATCTCGGGGATGGTCAAGTCAAAGATGCTGCGGTGGATCTGCCGGATGACATCCTCGCCGCTCAGGCCGTACTCCATCAAGAGGTCGTCGAGTTTGTTGCGGGCGCTCATGAAGTCGCCGTCGAGGGCGGTTTCGATGAGCTTGCGCACCTCGTCGGGGCGGGCGGTGCTCGTGGTCTTGTAGATCGCTTCCTCGTCCACGGTGCCGCCGAGGGCCGCTGCCACCTGGAGGGTGTTGACGGTCTTGCGCAGGTCTCCCTTGGCCACGAAAATGAGTGCATCGACGCCGTCGGCGGTGACGTTCACGCCTTCCTTCTGGGCGATCTTGCGGATGTAGCCCTTGATCTGGTCGGTGCCCAGCGGCCGGAAGCGGAAGACGGCGCAACGTGACTGGATGGGGTCGATGATCTTGCTGCTGTAGTTGCAGCTCAACACAAAGCGCGTGGTCTGCGTGTAACGCTCCATCGTGCGGCGCAGGGCGGATTGCGCGTCGTGTGTGAGGGCGTCGGCTTCGTCCAGAAAGACGATCTTGAACCCCTCGCGATCGGTGGTGCCGACGCGGGCAAAGTCCTTGATCTTGCCTCGGACGATGCCGATGCCACGCTCGTCGGAGGCGTTGAGCTCCAAAAACCGTCCGCGCCAGTCGTCGCCCCACAGGTCCTTGGCCATGGCGATGGCGCTCGTGGTCTTGCCGGTGCCTGGGGGCCCTGCGAACATCAGATGCGGGATGCTTCCCTGCTTGACGTAGGCCTTGAGGCGCTCAACGGCCTCCTCTTGGCCAACCACGTCTTCCAAGGTCTGCGGCCGGTACTTCTCCACCCAGACGTCCTTCATCGGCGCGGCGAGTGAGGCAGGGGGTTTCAAGGTTGGGAGGCTGCATGGCACCCGGCAGCTGCTAGATTCGAGACTAGATCATCGTAATTAAGGATCAAATGGATCCCATGATCTAATATTACATTGACTTAATTATTCCTTATGTAGTCAACTGGGCATGTTGCGTTATTTAATGATATTATAGCTGCTAAAGAGACCTCGTTGCGATTGCCAAATGGCCTGTTACTTGTAATGAGTTTACAGAAAATAAGGCCCTGAAGAACCCACGCAAACCCATATGGTGGATGCAGACATGTTGTACATTTGAAGACTCAAGCCTTCTACAACTGTGGCGGAGGCAGAAAATGATCGACATTCATTGCGCATAACAATCCAACTTTGACTTGTGGATGTTTCGCAAATGCCCGCGCACGCTACCGGGTTTTGGTTGCCACAGGAGAGGGTGCCTGCGCTGAATGAAGGAACCCTCACTGAGCACAAATGGTCTACGAGGCACGAAATCGCCACAGACCCGCTAAAGCTGCACCGAGTGGATGAATCAAATTGTACATTGTGCATGAGAACAATAGTACAAGAACCTGGCAATGGAAGGCCGCTGACACAGGATTCATAGTCGCTGTATGTTTTGCTATTCACCGCCTGGGCCGGTGATGAAACTACGAGCAGGCATAGGATGGCTAGGACGGCAAAAAACCGCATGATCTCGGATAGGCGCGGAAGTTAGATTATTTGTGGTTATAGTGGGCCGATGTCCGCCTTTGCTTTGTCATTCTCAAGTGAGGACCGAATTCCATCGAGTCTGGCCAAGGGCACAACCGCCAACACCATCTCCCCTCGCGTTGCGGCAACAATCTCTCGCAACCGCTCGGCCATGTGCTCTTCCCGAGCCGCCTCCACCGCTTGCAGGCTGGGCAGTTTGTTTTGGTACGCATCCCACGCGAGAACCAGACTTTGGGCATCGGCGTGGCCGGAGAAGTCTTGTTTCAGGAGCTTACGCTGCACGCGGCCGGACTTCAAGACATGGCGAAATTTGTTGGCGCGGATGTATATGGCTGTGTGGTCCTCGTCGTCCATGTCCAGCGCCTCCATGGGGGTGCTTGCCTTGGTTGCGGCGGCGAAGGCAGCGTCAAGGTCGGGACTCGGAATGCGGGTGTCGCCGAAGGGTGCCAGCCATTCAAACAGGCGCTCGGAGATTGGATCAATATCGGGCAGGTCCACGTCGGGGTCGGCTGCAAGCGTGTGGAGCCCTTCCAGGTCTTCTGGGGGGATGCCCAGGGCGAGCACGGCGGGGTTGTGTCGCTCAAAGGCGTCCTGGACGCGGCGGCCGTCGGGGACGAATCCGGCGATGGTTCCCAGGAGAATAATCGGAGTTCCGTCCACGTCGATGCGTGTGTCCACGGGCGGGCGAGGTTGGGGCGCAAGGATGAAGGCTGCGGGTGGCGCCGGTCGCTGGCCCCAACCCATCATCTATAAGCCCAGATACAGCCCTCTAGAGGCTCATACAGGGTTCCACATGAAGATCGACATCGGCACGGAAGGCAAGATTCTGGGAACGAAGCGCGTCAGTCCCAACGGCCAAGTCAGCGGCCTCTCGGAGTACGCCGGCGAGGAGGTGCTCATCATCTACCCGGGCCCTCGCGAGCCACGCATCAAGATGGATGCCAAGGACTACGTCCATGAAGTGGAGAAGGCGGTCCAGAACCAGATGAAAACGGCGTTCGATCAATACCAGGGCCTAAAGGGACGCTACCAGGACGAGCGCGACGCGGCGCGGGCGTTCATCAAGGCAAAGTCACCCAAGTCGTTCCAGGGCCTCGTGGAGAACGTAGACAAGTGGGTCAGCGACCAGGTGCACGCGGCCGAATCGAAGGTAGCAAGCAAGTTGCACGAGAAGGAATAACCAGCGCCTAGGTGCTCATCTCGGGTGGATTTGGCCGACATGCCGGCGTTTGCTCCAACAAGCACATGTTCACCACCATGTTGCCATGCCCATGGCCGGTACGGCAAGCAAAGTCTCAGGCAGTCTGTTGTTGACTCTTGGTAGCGTCATGATGCTCGCGGGCGGCGGCGCGGCGACCTACGGATTCGTGGATGAAGGCGAAAACGACGCGGCAGCCGGCTCGCTCGGGGTTGCAGCGGACTCCCAGCGTAGCGAAACCAACGGGATGTGGATGGCGTACGGACTGTTGGCGGGGGGCATTGGTGTTTTGCTCACGGCCCTCGCCGTTGTCCTCCTGGCGGTGGGCGGCAGCCGTGAGCGCGTCCACTTGATGCATCTAGCCCACTTGGAACCAGCCGCACATCCAGGGGTCGAGGCGTGAGCCACATGGTCCACGCGCCGCGCTCCACTTGGCTCGTGCTGGGCGTCACGATGGCTTTCTTGGGGCTCGGCGCGACGCTGTACGGCCTCCTCGATGCTGGCTCCCCGCCTCCTTCCGGCTCCTTGCAACGCGCCGACGCGCATCTTGGATTCCTGTTTGGCGGCGTGGTTTCGGCTGTTTCTGGCATGGTGCTTGTACTTCGCACCACCAACTAGCGCCCTGTGCGCACTTTATCCTTCGTCGTGCGTCGACCTTGAACACCCGGTGGCCGCCGTCGGTTGCCGTTCATGCAGGGACAACCTTTAGTCAGTCCTGGGAGCCGTACCTGCGTATGTCTGGAAATGGACCCAAAGCGCTTGGAACCTTTGCCCTCGTTCTGGGATCCCTCGGGCTCATGGCTGCCATGGCTCTTGCTGCCGTCGCGTACCTCGACGAGTCGGACAACCAAGACCGCAATCCGGGGCTTCTGAATCCCGATCCCGTGGACGAGTCTCGTTCGGAGCGCAATGCACACCTGAGCGACATGGCCGCATGGAACGTCCGCGTCGGGGGCCTGGTGCTGGCGCTGGGCGGGGCGCTGTTCGTGGTGGGCACCGCCTTGGAGCGTGACCCGGCCCGAATGAGCTAACGCGCCTATTCCTTGCCCGTGGCCTTGAACTTGTTTGCTTGGATTGCTGCCTCGGCTTCGGCGGCCATGCCGGTTTCCTGGGCAAGCCGGTCCAGTTCGGCTTCCAGTTCTGCAGTGTTGGGCACGTCGCCGAGCACATCCTTGACCTTTCCAAGCAGTCCTTCGAGTGACTTGAGGTCGCTCGGGACGTAGGTGGGGCCCTCGGAGGCGCCACCGACGGCGTTTGCGGCTCCCTTGATGAGGCTCGTGAGTTCGAACGGCAGAACGAACTTGGTGCTGGGGCTGGCGCCGAGTTTGCCAAGGGCATCCAGGCTTAGAACACTGATGGCCTTCTGGTCGAGCGGAGCGGCACCCATGGACAAGATGTGCAGTCCCTGGGCTTGTCCCTGGGCGCGCAGAATCTGGGCTTTGCGTTCACCGTCGGCAGCAAGGATGCGGCTCTGGCGGTCACCCTCCGCGGTGAGAATGGCGCCGCGCTTTTGGCCCTCGGCTTCGAGGATGCTGGCTTGTTTTTGGCCGTCGGCGCGAAGAATCGCGGCGCGGCGTTCACGCTCGGCACTGGTTTGTTCTTCCATCGCGCGCTTGACGCGGTCCACGGGGTCCACTTCGCGGATTTCCACGGCTTCGACGCGGACACCCCAGCCGTCGGTGCTTTGGTCGAGTATGTCTTGGAGTCGGCTGTTGATGCGCTCGCGTTGGTTCAGTACGTCGTCGAGGTCCATGTCGCCGATGACGGAACGGAGGGTCGTCTGAGCTAGGGCGACGGTGGCGAGGCGGAAGTTGCTGACTTCAAAGTATGCGCGTTCCGGGTTCATGACGCGCACATAGATGATGGCGTCCACGTTGGTCGGGGAGTTGTCCTTGGTGATGACTTCCTGGCGCGGTACGTCCATCACTTGGGTGCGCATGTCCATGCGGACCACTTGGGAGCCGAAGGGAATCACGAAATTCAGACCCGTGTTGATCTTGCCTCGGTATTTGCCAAGGAAGATGTACAGGCCCTGTTCGTAGGGCTGGATGACGCGCAGGCCGCTGACAAGCAGCAGCAAGACGAGCGCGAGGGCGATGCTTCCGACGACGATCCATACGACGACCATGATCAAGTCTCCAGTTTCTTAGTTTCAGGGATAGAGGGGAGGGGTTCAACGGTGAGGGTGAGGCTGTCGGCGCTGACGACGCGGATGCGGGTGCCGGCGGCGATTTCGGTGTGCGCCGTGGCGCGCCAGACGGTGCCTTGGACGCGCGCGAGGCCGGATTTGGTGGGGCTGATGGCGCGTTCGACGGTGCCGGTTTCTCCGGGCAGGCTGTCGCTGGACATGGTGATGGGCTTCTCGCCTGGCGGGGCCCATTTCTTGTACGCCCAGATGGTTGCGATGGTGGCGGGGATGCCGAAGACTGGAATCGAAATTGCGGCCCAGGGTCCAAACAGCAGGTGCGGGGCGATGAGGCCCATGATGCCGAGGCCAACCATGATGGTGCCGGGCACGGCGATGAAGAAGCCTGGGTTGGCGGCTTCCAGCAGGACCAGTAGGAGTCCGAAGAGGATGAGGCCGATGGAGAGCCAGATCGCCAATGCTGCCATGGGTAGGGGCCCATGGGGGCTTCGTGGGTTAAGGGTGATTGCTCGTATTCGGCTTAGGCTGCCATCGTAACGGCGGGGGCGGGGGCCGCTCGCGTCTGCATGTATGCGACCAGGTCAGGGATGGCGATGCGTTCTTGCTCGGTGGTGTCTCGGTCGCGCACGGTGACAGCGCCGTCGGTGAGCGAGTCCACATCCACGGTGACACAGAACGGGGTGCCGACCTCGTCTTGCCGGGCGTAGCGGCGTCCGATGTTGCCGCTGGCGTCGGTGTCTGTGCGGAATCCGGCGGCGCGCAGGGTTGCTTCGATGGTGTCTGCGAGTTCGGGCAGGCCCTCTTTGGCCATCAGGGGAAGGATTGCCACTTGGACGGGGGCGACTTCAGAGCTGAGGCGCAGGACGGTGTAGGGTTCGCCGTTTTTCTCGGTGGCATCGTAGGCGTGTTCCCAGAGGGCGTAGAGGATGCGGTCGACGCCGAAGCTGGGTTCGATGACGCGGGGAATGATTTTGCGGCCAGTGACGGTCCATTCGCCGTCGAGGATTTGGTAGCCTTCGGCGGGGATGGTGATGCCGTCGATTTCGATTTCCTCGGTGCCGGCTTCGGGGGTCTTGGGGCCTGTGATGACAAGTTCATCGTCGAGCCATTTTTCGTCAAAGGCTTCGTGTTGGGCGAGCATTTTGACTTGGTCGTCGAAGACTCCTTCAAGTTTGGCGGCGATGGTCTTGGCTTCGGCCTTGAAGGTTCGACCGAGCATGCCCATGATGGGGACGAATTTGCGTGCGTGGAAGGTGTGGGGCGTTTCGAGGTCTTGGGTGACTTGGAAGTCGCCGGTTTTGCCGCTGTGTTCGGCGTGCTGCGAAAGATCGTAGCATCCTCGGTCGGCGATGCCGACGCATTCGACCCAGCCGTAGCGTTCGCTGTAGAATTCGGCGTCCCAGCAGTCCTGGGCGTAGTGGGCCATTTCGGTGTCTAGGTGCTGGCGGAACCGCAATTTGGAAGCGTCCACGCCGGCAAGCAGGAGGAAGCGCTGTGTGAGGCCCAAAAAGTAGCCAAGGCTCTGGTTGGCAACCATCCCCGACGAGACCGCTTCGCCAAAGGTCAGGGTCACGGGCACTTCGTCGCTCTTGGGCACGAAGGTCGCTTCTTCGTGGGCGACCGACTGGAATGCCGGCAGAGGCGCGTTGGTGTCCAAAAAGAACACTTCGGCTTCCATCATGGAAAATTCGCGCAGGCGCAGCATGCCTTGGCGCGGGCTGATTTCGTTGCGGTTGCTGCCGCCCAGTTGCGTGACACCGAAGGGGAGCTTGCCTCGGAAGTGGCGAAGCAGGTGCGGGAAGTCTGTGAAGATGCCTTGGGCGGTCTCGGGGCGAAGGTACCCGACGCGGCCGCTGCCGGGGCCGATTTCGGTTTGGTTCATCAGATTCTGCGGGGCAGCGGGAGTCCAGGTCGCGTCGCCGCAGATGCTGCACTTGGGGGCGCGGGCCGTGATTTCGGCGTCGATTTGTTCGGCGCTGAGTGCGTCGGCGGTGCCCGTGTATCCGGCTGCTTCCACGAGGTGGTCGGCGCGGTGTGGGTGGCCGTTTTTGCACTTGACGACGAGGTCCGTGAATTCGTCTACGTGGCCACTGGCTTTCAGCACCGCTTCGGGGGTGACCCGGGGGCACTTGATTTCGCACATGGGCACAGCACTTTCTTGTTGAAACACGCGGCGCCAGAGGGCTTCGAAGCGCGTTTTCATGGCAGCGCCCAGCGGGCCGTAGTCGTAGAAGCCGGCCAATCCGCCGTAGATCTCGTAGGCTGGGTAGAGGAAACCTCGTCGCTTGGCGAGGTCCATCACGGCTTCGGTACGGTCTTGATCGGCCACGGCGCCGCCACAGGGACGGCGTTTATCAGGGGTGGGGTCGCCGCGCTTAGCCGCCTAGTTGGATGCGGGTGCCGCCGCCTTCGTCGCCGTCGTCTTCTTCGTCGTCGTCGCCCACGTCGGCTTCGCCCCATTCGTCGCGTTCGATGTAGTGCTTGCCAAAGCGCAGGCCGATTTCCACTTCCAGGGGCTCAAAGTTGGCCTCCAATTGACGCAGCAGGTCCTCGACGGCGTTGACGTAGGCGTTGCGGTCGCGGTTGACTTTGGGCGCATCAGGGTCCGTCGGGAGCCACTCGGGCGCGTAGATGCTTGCCATGTTCGGTATGCCGGGTGCCCATTGCAGGAGGTTGCCTCGATGGCCGCCGCGACTGAGGCCTTCCTCGTCGGGTTGGGTCAGGTATTCGTACAGCGGGTGCGCCAAGATGAGGTCTTCGAGGTCGGGGCATTCGACGTTACGGTTGAGCCAGTTGGCTACGATGTCTTCGGGAACGAGCCAACCTTCGTCGTCGGGGCAGTCAGCAATCAACAGGCGCTCGTCTTCGCTGCCGGCGAGGTTTTCCTTGCGGAACCCGGCGTCAGGAATCACGTGGACGACGGTGCCGATGCTGGCAATTTCGAAGGGCAGGCCGTCTTCGTCGTAGAAATCTGCCTCCGTGAGGATCTGGATAGGGCCGCAGCCTTGGCACCATTCGTGGCGCAGCAATTGGGCGACGTTGTGCCAAGGCTTGACATCGGCTTCGGCCTGTTTCGGAGCTTGTTTTGTGGGATTCATGGACGTTCTCCGAGGACGGGAAGGGCCGGGTTGACGGCGAGGCCGGGCCGGCGGCGCGTGGGGCCTGGAACGGGATCGGCAGGGAGCACCAACGCATCAAGCGGGGCACCTCGGGTGGGCGGAAGCGCCGGAGGGAGCCCCAGGAGGGCGCGGCCGTTGTGGGTTGCCATGCGCAGTAGCTCGGGGGTGCTTGCGGTGGGGTCGGCGGCGCGTAGGAGTGCCAATTCACTCCAGATGTTGCCGTCTTGCAACATGCCGTTGTCGGTTCCGACCGCGATGGTACATTGGGCTTCGCGCAAGGCAGCAAGGGGGACGCGCCAGCCAAAGTGGGCGTTGCTGCGGGGGCAGACGACCACGGGGACGCGGGCGGCGGCGAGGGCCTCAAAGTCGCGGGCTGTGCCTTGGGTCATGTGGACGACGAAGCTTGGCTCCCAGCTCAAGACGAGATCCATGTCGTCGCGGGCGTCCTCCGAGACGTGGATGGCGAACGGCTTTCGGGCTTCGTGGCTCGCGTTGGCCCAGGCTTCGATGTGCTTGGGTTTCATGTCGCGCACCCCGGAAAGTCCGATGCCGTCGGCGGCGTCGAGAACGGCTTCGATTTCTCGTTCGTCGACGCCGCCTTTTGCGGGCCGCCCCAGGATGACAGGGTTTGCGTCCAATTCGAGGCTACGAAGCCACTGTATGCCGCCGAGGCCGCCTTCTCGAAAGTCGAGGAAGGAGCCGGTGCCGCAGCCAGCCATTTCGCCAACG
Organism: Thermoplasmatota archaeon; assembly: GCA_041601615.1. Taxonomy (GTDB): domain Archaea; phylum Thermoplasmatota; class E2; order JACPAO01; family JAHFTW01; genus JANQNI01. Next base: position 18,832 of record JBFIHX010000010.1, read on the forward strand.
TATGCGGCCGTCGCCTCGGCTTGCTTGGACGGGTCGGCTTGGGCAAGTTGTTGGTGTTTCCAGCCGCCGGGCCCAAATAGTTCTGCAACCGAGTGGGGTTTTCCGGGGCGATTACGAAGGAACGCGTCGGCGACGTGGGTATGGGCGTTGACGGCACTGGGGACAATCCAACCCGTGGCGCGGGCGGGACCGGGTGCTTCACCCTTGCCCCAAGAGAGCACGCGGCCGCGTTCGACTTGGACCCAGCCTTCCGGCTCGCGGTCGGCAAGCAGGAGGCGTCCGGCAAACAAGTCGGCCACGGGTCGCGCCAGTCGGCTTCACGACAAAGCCTTGAGCCTTCGACGCGGTGCCGAGTCGATGAAGGTCATGGCCCTGGATGCGGGCACCACGGGCATCACGGCATTGGTGCTGGATGAGTCGCGCCGCATCGTGGGGCGGGCGTACCAGGAATTTGACCAACATTTTCCGAGGCCCGGCCGGGTGGAGCACGATGCGTCGGAAATTTGGGCAGTGGCGCAGACCGTGTTGGAGGCGGCGCTCGCAAATGCAGGGGCCGAGGTGGCGGAGGTGGCGGCCCTTGGAATCACGAACCAGCGCGAGACGACGGTGCTTTGGGACCGCACCACGGGCCAGCCCGTGCACAACGCTCTCGTCTGGCAGGACAGGCGCACGGCTGATCTTTGCGACGAGCTACGGCCGGCGTGGCAAGATCGCGTCCGAGCCAAAACTGGGCTTGTCCTGGATCCCTATTTTTCAGCCACAAAACTGCATTGGCTCCTGGAAAACGTGGCCGGAGCGCGAGAACGGGCGGCACGGGGAGAACTGGCCTTCGGAACCATCGACACTTGGCTTGCGTGGAACCTCACGGGCCAGCACGTCACGGACCCCACGAACGCGAGCCGAACCATGCTCTGGGACATTCACAAGGGCGCCTGGGACCAGGAACTCTTGGATTTGTTCGGCGTCCCGGTAAGTGTTCTGCCAGACGTGGTTCCAAGCAGCCACATCGTCGGCGCCATCCAAAACGGCCCTCTTTCGGGTGTGCCCGTCGCCGCGCTCGTGGGCGACCAGCAAGCGGCCTTGTTTGGGCAGCGATGCTTCGAGGCGGGGCAAGCCAAGAACACCTACGGAACCGGTTGTTTCCTGCTCCAACACACGGGCACGGAGGCAGTCGAAAGCCAGCACGGACTCCTGACAACTCGTGCCGCCAGCATCGGAAATGGCCCCGCGCAATTTGCCCTCGAAGGCAGCGTCTTCGTCGGCGGAGCCGCGATTCAATGGCTGCGCGACGGCCTCAAGATGATCGACGAGGCACTCGGCGTCAACAACGAGGCTGAAAAGACCGAAGACAGCGGCGGCGTGGTCGTGGTGCCCGCGTTTGCAGGCCTTGGAGCACCCTACTGGGACCCGCACGCACGCGGCGCCGTCCTAGGATTGACGCGGGGCACGAGCCGGCGCCACATCGCCCGCGCCACCCTGGAAAGCATCGCGTTTCAGAGCGCCGACGTACTGAAGGCCATGGAGTCAGACAGTGGACTGCGGCTGCCCGAGTTGCGCGTAGACGGCGGAGCCACCCAAAGCGACATTCTCATGCAATTTCAAGCGGACCTTCTGGGTCGGCCCGTGGTTCGCCCTGCGGACGTGGAATCGACCGCGCTCGGAGCGGCGTACCTGGCCGGCCTCGCTGTGGGAGCATGGAACCTTGCAGACTTGGCGAAAGTGCCGCCGGGAGCGACGGTGTTCGAGCCGCAAGAACGGGAGGGAATGGAGGAAAAGAAGAGGAGTTGGGAAAGAGCGGTGGATGCCGTGCGGGCGTTTGGAGGTTAGAAAAAGAGGGAGGAGTTACCCAAGATTTACTTCCGGGTCGTGCCGGCATCGCTGCGCTTCTTGCGCCACGTGCCGTCTTGGTTCCTGGCGCGGGGCTGCTTTCCCACATGGGGAATCCCTTTGCCTGCTCTGCGATCTGTCATCGCAGTGAAGACGAGCAAAACAGGATATTTGGGAAAGAGGGAGGAGTGGGTAAAATCTCTGTTCGGCCGATGAAACCGAACATATCCTTAAACGAAGGATTCTCTACGCCTTGACCGCCTTCATCGCGTCGCGCAGGACACCCATGGCGCCATCCACTTGGTTTTCCTTGATCGTCAAGGGCGGGATGAAACGGATGCCGCTCTTGCCGCAGCCAAGCAGAATCAGGCCGCGCTTCCAGGCTTCCGTCTCTACCTTGTCACGGAGCTTCGAGTCAGGGCTTCCGTCGGGCTTGACGAATTCGATGGCGCGCATGAGGCCGAGACCGCGGTGGTCGCCTACACTCTTGTGGGCTTCCTTGATTTCGTCGAGGTGGCGGCCCATGTGGTCGCCCATTTTGCGGCTGTTTTCCACGAGGCCTTCCTGTTCGATGACGTCAATGGTGGCAAGCGAGCTTGCGCAGGCCAAGAGGTTGCCGCCGTAGGTGTTGCTGTGGCTGCCCTTGGTTTCAAAGTCCAGGTCCTCGCGGATGACCGTGGCGCCGATGGGGAGGCCGCTGCCCATCGCTTTGGCGATGGTCATAATGTCGGCCTTGATGCCGTAGTGCTCGGTGCCGAACATTTTGCCCGTGCGCCCGAAGCCGGTTTGCACTTCGTCGGCCACCAAGAGAATGCCGTGCTCGTCGCAGAGCGACCGGAGGGCCTTGGGAAACATCTTCGGAGGCACGATGTAGCCGCCTTCTCCTTGCACCGGCTCCCAAAACAGTGCAGCGACTTCGTCGGGCGGCAGGTTCCAAGTGAAGGTCTGTTCGATGAAGTCGATGCAGCGGTTCGTCAGTTCCTGCGGCTCTTCGTAGCCGTCGATGCCCCAGGTGTTGCGGAAGGGATTGGCAAACGGAACGTGCGTCACGCCGGGCATGGTCGGGAAGTAGCCGCGCTTTTGCACTGGTTTGCTGGCAGTGAGGCTGACGGCACCCATGGTGCGACCGTGGAAGGCGCCCTGGAACGCAAGGAATTGGTGTCGGCCACTGGCTTGCTTGCTGATTTTGATGGCTGCTTCAATGGCTTCTGCGCCGCTGTTGGCGTAGAACATCTTGCGGTTGCGGCCCGGAATCGGCACCATCTTCGTGATGCGCTCGGCAAGGCTCACCTGGGCATCGTAGTAGAAGTCGGTGCCCGCAAAGTGCATGAGGTGGGCTGCTTGGTCTTGGACCGCTTTGACGACCGTGGGGTGGCTGTGGCCGGTGTTCATGACGCCGATGCCGGCGGCAAAGTCCAGGAATACGTTGCCATCCACGTCTTCCACGACGACACCCTTGCCGCGCTTGGCGACCACGGGAGCCGTCTTCGTGGTCGTCACGAGGGCGCGGTCGTCACGGCGGACGATTTTCTTGGCCTCAGGGCCTGGAATGCTGGTCTTGATGCGAGGCTTTGCCTCGGTTCCACGGATCGCCATGTTTGTTTCCTCCGAAATTCGTAGATGCTACTCATAGGGGTTGTGCATAGCCCTGTCGGTCCCGGCCAGGGGGTTTTCGTTGCGGATACCGCAGCGTTCATATGTCTGCCCAAGTGGGCCCGACGCCCAAGTTAGGTGCGCGCTCGAAATCCGATTCGTTCAAGGTTGGCAAAAAGCCCCGCATCCCGCAACTCGCGCAAACTTCGCCCCATGTTTTCTGGCCGGAGCGGGCACAGCAGGCACTCGGGTTCGGACTGGCAGCAGGCGGCGACTCGCAATTCCGGCGTCTCGATGGGGTCGCCTTGCACTACAGCAGCCCTTCTCTGAGGATATCCTTGAGGCTGCGGTTGGCATTTTTGGCCTTGAAGGGGCAGTTGGCGCACTGGACTTCGGAATCGCAGCACGCTTGCAGCCGCCGAACCTCGTCGCCTGTGCGGGGGGCGCGCCCAAGCCATCGATTCATGCGCGCATCCTACCGGCGGTCATGCTAGCCGTATTCCTTGAGAATGAGGCGGCTGCGCGTGGCGCGGGTGCCGGGAATCTCACGGATGCGGTCGATGATTTCGTTGAGTTTGCCCGGCGTCTGGCAATCGGCTACCACGACAATGTCATCGTCGCCGGTCAGTTCCCAGAGCGCCTCGATGCCCTCCCATTGGCCAATTTGCTCGGCGATGTTGCTCGTGTGCACGTTGCTTTCGACGCGGACTTCGATGAGCGCCTTCACAGCCTGGCCGGCGGTGCGGACGGTGAATTTGGAAATGACGCCATCGTCGACCATGCGCTTGACACGGGCGCGGACGGTCCCTTCGCTGGTGCCGACCGCTTTTGCGAGGTTCGTGAACGATTCGCGGGCGTTCTGGCGCAGCAGACGCAACAGGTGGCGGTCGACGTCGTCCATGGAGGGTCGTTCCACGGGCCAAACCTTGATGACGCTTGTGGGGTGTGCCGTGAAGTTGGCACAGAACCTTTGAATCGAACCGAGGTCGCCGCGCCCATGCACAAGACACTCATGATGGTCGCCCTCCTGGCCACCACCGTTCTTGCCGGCTGCCTCAGCGGCGACGGCAACGAGCCAAACAATCCCATCACCGAATGCACCCCGGGCACCATGGACAAGGATGGCGTGGTGCTCGCCTTGCCCACGGACGACATCATCCCCGTGGACCGCGACGTGTGGGACTTCTCCGCCACCAACTACCGCACGTGCAGCCTCGAAAAAGTAGGCCACACGGCACTACGCTTTGACGCCGACGGCACCCCGAACCCCCACCGCTACATCGGCGAGATCGACATGAAGGCCGACTTGAATCTCGGCGCCGTAGCAGTACTTGGAAACGGCGAAGCGGCCGCCGTGTACCTCCTCGACATCAGCGACCGCGCCAACCCCACGGTGCTTTCGCGCATCGACCAGCAAAACGTCTACATCACCGACGTAAAACTGAGCACCGACGGCGCCTTCCTCTTCACCGCCAGCCAAACCATCCCGACCAGCCCCGAACCCGACACGGATCTCGAAGTCAACACCCCCGTCGGTTTCTCCGCCTACAACATCCGCGACCCCTCCAATCCCGTATGGGTCAACACCTTCGTACAACCCCAAGGCATCGGCTGCCACATGCTCGCCTACCAAATGATTCAGGGCGTTGACGTGGTGGTCTGCATCGGCCAAACCGTGCGCATCTTCGGCCTCGACCGCATCCCCACAGGCGGCCTCATCACCCGTGGCTTCGTCGACTACCTACCCGAGGGCGCCATGGGCATCCCCACCTTGCCCTACAACAACCTCGTAGGCAACCCCGGCGGCCTCCTGCCCGAATACCCGCACGACGCAAGCTTTGCCACCGACCCCACCACGGGCCAAGTGCTGCTCGCCGTCGCACACTGGAGCACCGGTGTTCGCCTCGTAGACCTCAGCGACGCACCCATGGCCACCGAACTCGGCTCCTGGCAAGGGGAAGGCGCCACGCACTACAACGGCGACATCCACTCCGCGCAAGTAGTCTACGCCGACGGCAAACGCTACATCATCGCCAGCCCCGAAATCCGCGGCGGCGAATTCGTCCCCAGCATCTGGATCCTCGACGCCACCGACCCCGCCGACATGCACCTCGTCGCCGAATGGTACCACCCCTGCGAATGCAAAACCCCCGGCCTCCTCATGACCACGCACCAATGGCAAGTCGCCCCACAAGGCCTCGACGTGTCCTCCATGGACGTGCGCATCTACTTGACCATGAACCACGCCGGCATCTGGGTACTGAACCTCGGATCCATTCTGGCAGGAGACAACGCGGGCGCCGTCGAAGGCTTCCACATGAGCCGCGCCGCCCTCTCCGAAGACTCCTACCCCTTTGCTGCCACCTACAGCACCTGGGACGTCAACGTCATCGACGGGTACATCTACGGCAGCGACCGCGCCACCGGCCTCTGGGTGTTCGATTTTGACGGCGACGAGAATGTTCCCGCTACGACCGGATACGCATAATCCCCGCACAGATTGGACACGTTGAGCAACTGTTCGAACATCGTCCAGCTTCCTTTATCCCCTTCACCCAGTTCATTCCCTGCATGCGACGAACGTCGGCCGCCTTTCTTGCGGTCCTCCTCTGCTCCGGTCTAGCCTTTGTACCGCCCACCGCCGCCCAGCCCCAAAGCGTCTGGACCGTCTTTACCACCGTCCAAGCCGAAGTCCATGACAACTACGCCATCGTAGACGTCATCGCCGACATTGGCAACCGCGGCCCCGACCCCGAATTTCCCTTCCAAGTTCTGATTCCCGATGGCGGCTTCGTCACCGGCCTCAAGGTCGAACGCGACGGCCAAGTATGGATCGCCGACGTGAAGGAAAAGGAAACGGCGCGCACAGAATACGAAGACGAAAAGGCCAAGGAACACACCGCCGCCCTCGTCGAAAAGCGCCGCGGCACCCAGCTCTTTGCCTTCCTCGTCAACGTTGCCGAATTCCAAAACGTCCGCGCCACCCTGCGCTACGAAGTACTGCTCGCCGCTGACCAAGACATCTACAACCTACCCCTAGAAGCCCCCGTCAGCGGCTTCGGACAAGACCTCGGCGCCGCATTCCACGTCCGCATCAACCACTTGGACGGCGTCACCGTTGCCTGGAGCGACGAATCCAGTGGCTTCCGGCAACAAGGCTCCACCTGGATCTTGGACCACAGCGTAGGCGCACGGCCCGACGACCGCAGCACACCCCTCAACGTCCACTACAGCCTCCCACCCACCCCCGACGGAGGCAGTCTCGTGGTCAGTGGCGACTCCGTAGGCGGCGTCTTTGCGCATCGCTTTCGCGCCCCACCCGACGAAACCCGCCTGCCCCTAGACCTCGTCATGGTCCTCGACACCAGCGGCAGCATGAGCGGCCAAAAAATCGCCCAACTACGCGACGCCGCCGGCCAAGTCGTCGCCCGACTCACCAGCAACGACCGCATCGCACTCGTCCCCTTCGACAGCCAAGCCGACACCTCCTGGGGTGGCCTGCGCGCGGCTGACACCGTCAACCGGACCGCCGCCGTAGACGAAGTGACCTCCATCTTTGCCGGCGGAGGCACCAACATCGAAGACGGATTACGCCAAGGCTGGAACGCACTCGGCGAAGCCGACCCCGAACGCAGCCGCATCATCGTCTTCTTGACCGACGGCCTTGCAAGCGTTGGAAAAACCGACCGCGAAGGCCTCCTTACCCAAGCACGCAGCTACGACGACAGCGTCCGCCTCTTCGGACTCGCATTCGGAGAAGGCGCAGACTGGCAACTCGTCTCCGCCCTCGCCAAACAACACGGCGGCAGCGCCCTGCTTGTCCCCAGCGGCACCGGCGCCGAAGTGGACATCCGCGCCTTCATGGCCGCCCTCACAACACCCGTACTCGAAGACGTCCACGCAGCCTACGAAGGCAACGTCGTCGCATTCGAAACCGGCGCCCCCATCCTGTTTGCCGGCTCCGAATTGCTCATCATCGGCACCTACGCCGGCATGGACTCCCTCACAGGCACCGTCACCGGCCGCAGCGCCGAAGGCCCCCGCAGCTACGAATTTGCGGCTCCCGTGCCGAGCGAACAAAGCCCCTGGCTGCCCCGACTCGTAGCCGCCGCGACCATTCGCCACTACGAGGACTTGATCCACGCCGAGGGCGAACGCACCGAATGGAGCAACGCCATCAAGGGCCTCGCGCTCGAATACGGCTTCGTCACGGACTACACCAGCCTCGTACTGCGCACCGAAGTGGACGACCCGGAATCGGGCAGCGTCGGGCAACCGATGCAGCTTTCCGACTCCCGCTCCGGAGGATTCCCCGTACTGCCCGAGACACCCTCGACGCCACCCATGGCCCCTGCCACACCCAGCGGTCCCGGCAACAACGCACTCCCCACCGGACAAGACGACACCAGCACCCCCAGCCCCCTCTGGGCGCTGCTCGTCGCCCTCGGCGTCGCCCTCGTCGTCGCCCGCCGCCGCTAGAAGCGCCGCCACCCGGCCCTCAGCGACGCGTCGCGCCCAGTCCCCCCCCCCTCCACCCCACTTCTTCCCGCTTTTGCCCGCTCCTCCCCTCTTCATCCACCTTCACCCACACCAATCCTTTTTCTGAGAGCCCAGTGTCGCGGGGGCCCAGCCGATGTCCAAGCTTGTCATTGTCGAATCGCCGACCAAGATCAAGAAGCTCAAGCAGTACCTGCCCGCCGGCTTCGAGGTGGACTCCTGCGTAGGCCACATCCGTGACCTACCAAGCAGCAAGTCCGAGGTCCCCGCCGCAATCAAAGACAAGCCCTGGGCCGACTTCGCCGTGGACGTGGAGCACGACTTCCAGCCCCACTACATCACGATCCGAGGCAAAGGCAAAGTCATCACCGAACTCAAACGCAAGCTCAAGGACGCAACGGAACTACTCCTGGCAACGGATGAAGACCGCGAAGGCGAAAGCATCTCCTGGCACCTGATCGAGGCGCTGAAACCCAAGGTCCCCGTCAAGCGCATGGTCTTCAACGAGATCACCAAAAAAGCGGTCCTCGAAGCCCTCGAAAACACCCGCGAAATGGACATGGACCTCGTCCAAGCCCAAGAAACGCGCCGCATCCTCGACCGCCTCTACGGCTACGCGCTGAGTCCCTTGCTTTGGAAGAAAGTCGGCGGCAACCTCTCCGCGGGCCGCGTGCAATCCGTCGCCGTCCGCCTCGTCGTACAACGCGAACGCGAACGCCGCGCCTTCGTCGCCGGCAGCTACTGGGACCTCACCGCCACCCTCCACAAAGACCGCGACTTCGAAGCCCGCCTCCACAGCGTCGAAGGCAAACGCATCGCCAGCGGCAAAGATTTCGACAAAGACACCGGCGCGATCATCGAAGGACGCGACGTGCTCCTGCTCGAAGAAGACGCCGCCCGCGCCCTCCAAGCCCGCCTCAAAGACGCCACCTGGACCGTCAGCGACGTCAAACAACGCCAAGGCAAAACCAGCCCCAACGCCCCCTTCATCACCAGCACCCTCCAACAAGAGGCAAGCAACCGCCTCAACCTTGGCGCCAAGCAATCGATGCAAATCGCCCAGCGCCTCTACCAAGAAGGGTTCATCACCTACATGCGTACGGACAGCACCCACCTGTCCGAAGAAGCCGTCAAAGGCGCCCGCGCCGCCGCCAGCACCGAATTTGGCGCCCAGCACGTCGCCGACACCGCCCGCGACTACGCCAACAAGAGCAAAAACGCCCAGGAAGCCCACGAAGCCATCCGGCCCGCAGGCGAAGAATTCCAACACCCCGACCGCAGCGGCCTCGAAGGCAAAGACCGCGAACTGTACCGACTCATCTGGCAACGCACCCTCGCCAGCCAAATGCGCGACGAAGAATTCACCAGCACCACCGCGCAGATCACCGCCGAAAACGCCCAATTCGTGGCAACCGGCAAGCGCGTAGACAGCCCTGGTTGGCGCCTCGCCTACCCCGCCAGCGGCGACCGCGACACCGAACTTCCGCAGCTTCGCGAAGGCGACCTACCGGACCTCAAGGAACTCGGCGCCGACGGCCACGAAACCAAGCCCCCGGCCCGGTTCACAGAAGCCAGCCTCGTCAAGGCCCTCGAAGAAGAGGGCATCGGCCGCCCGTCCACCTACGCCAGCATCATGGACACCATCCAGAACCGCGGCTACGTGGTCTTCAAGGGCAAAGCGCTCGTGCCCACCTTCACCGCCTTTGCCGTCACCGGCCTCCTGGAAAAGAACTTCCCGCGCCTCGTCGACCCCAAGTTCACTTCCGAAATGGAAGACACCCTCGACGCCATCAGCCGCGGCGAATCCGACTGGATCCCGTTCCTACGCACCTTCTTCTCCGGCGAAAACGGCCTCGAAGCCCAAATCGCCGAACGCATGGCGAGCATGGACCCCGAGCAAGCACGCATCATCGACCTTGGAGACATGCCCTTCATCGTCCGTATCGGCCGCTTCGGCCCCTATGTAGACGTAGAACGCGACGGCGAACGCATCACCGCCAGCATCCCCGAAGCCGTCACCCCCGACGAACTCGACGAAGCGCTGCTTGAGCGCCTGATTCTGCAAAAACAGGAAGGCCCCAAGAGCCTCGGCGAAGACCCCGAAACCAAGAAACCGGTCTTCATCCTCGACGGACGCTTCGGGCCCTACTATCAACTCGGCGAACCCGAAGGCAAAGCCAAACCGCCCCGCGCAAGCCTGCCCAAGGGCAAGAAAATCGACGACGCTAGCCTCGAAGAAGGCCTCTGGCTCCTGTCGCTGCCCAAGGAACTCGGCCCCCACCCCGACGGCGGCACGGTGCTCGCAGGCCTCGGCCGCTACGGCCCCTACATCATGCTTCAACCACCAGGCGAAGGCAAGGCGACCTACGCAAACGTCCCCTCCGTCGACACCCTCAAAACCATCAGCCTCCCAGAAGCCGTGCAAGTGCTGGCCGAGAAAGCAGCAGGCGGCGGCGGACGCGGAGGCCGGGGCGCCGGACCCACCGTAATCAAAGAAATGGGCAACCACCCCGACGGCAAACCAATCCAGCTCCTGGCCGGACGCTACGGTCCCTACCTCAAACACGAGAAAACCAACGCCAGCCTGCCCAAGGACATGGACCCAGACAGCGTCACCCTCGAAGCGGCCATCGAAATGATCGCCGACAAGAAGGCCAAAGGCGGCAAGAAACCAGCCACGCGCCGCAAGCGCTCCTAGCCACGCGCACCGGCCCGATTCAAATCCCGGACCAATTGCATAAAGAGCATCCCAACGGTGGCGCACTCGGTTGACTCTCAGCAAGCGAAAGCTCAGTCCCTGGTTCCTGTTTGCCCTCCTCCTCGTCGTCGGATGGGCCAGCTTGCGCATCGTCCGCGTTTTCCTGGACTACGCCCTCGTCGGCATCTTCCTTGCCTACCTCACCTACCCCGGCTACAAATGGATCCTCGCCCGCGTCAAACACAAACCGATCGCCAGCATGCTCATGCTCATGGTGGTCGTCGCCAGCGTCGTCGTCCCCGGCTTCTTTCTTATCAGTGAACTCATCCGAGAAATCACCCAACTCACCGCCAGCCTCAGCGCCACCAACCTCAGCGCCGCCCTCGACGACCTGCAACGCCAAATCAACACCCTCATCGGCGGCGACCCCGACAAAGTCGTCGGCGGCTACGACCTCGTCGCCATCGCCGTCCCCGCCGTCAAATCCTTCCTCAGCAGCCTCGTCGCCGACCTCCCAAGCCAACTCGCCTTCGGCTTCATCGGCGTCTTTGTTCTCCTGTACATCATGTACTACATCTACATCGACGGCGCCCGCCTCCTCCTCTTCATCCAAGAACTCCTGCCCATGCAAGAAGCCCACCGCGACCTCCTGTTTCACGAAACAGGCATCGTCGTCAAGGCCGTCATGTACGGACAAGTTCTCACCGCCATGATCCAAGCCGCCATCGCCGGCGTCGGCTACATCATCTTTGGTGTTCCCAGCGTAGTCCTTCTGAGCCTCGCCACCTTCGTCCTCGCACTCCTGCCCGTCGTCGGCCCGCCCCTCATCTGGGTCCCCGCCGCCGCATTCCTCCTCATCAAAGGCCAAACCTTCGCCGGCGTCGGCCTCATCATCTACAGCGCCATCCTCGTCAGCGGCCTCGACAACATCATCCGACCCAAATTGATTGGGAGTCGGGCCAGGGTTCACCCTGTGGTGGTACTCTTGGGGGTGCTTGGCGGCATCGTGATTTTTGGGATGAGCGGGTTGATTCTGGGTCCGCTCGTGCTGTCGATTTTCGTGACTCTGCTCGAGGTTTACAGGAAGGAGTTCGCGAACAAGATGGACGACGAGGGTGGGTTTTGGGTTAGGCCGTAGGGGTTGGTGTTTGGGTTGGGGGCCATCCGAGCACAGGCCTTGCATGGAAGCGCGCCCAACAAAATCTAGGATTCAACGGAGGGCGTCTGTCAAGAGCCGACGGCAACTCGGGTTGACCGAGTTATTTAGCACTGCATTACATCAAATGACGAAATCGAAACTACAAAATCCCACTTGGCAGGGTGTGTTTCGATGTCGAACCCCATTCAGACGCCGGCAATTAGCGAGGACTGGGAGCCGACCGAGGAAGATTTCAAGCATCCCTTTAAAGTACCAAAGGGTTGGAAATTAGAACACATACGAACTGTTCTTCAGGAAGTTCGGAGTCAAGCGATTGAGAAATGGCAGAAAATTGTAGATTTAAAGGAAGATGGCAACCATCATGTTTTAATGGAAACCCTGGCGCGCGAAGGTGTACCTCCGGGCGAAGCCGCCCTTGTAACTGATGACTCCCAAAGTGCCAATGTGGGTGCTTGTACTCCTGTTGTTAGCTCACAAGCATTGCCACACTCTAGAGCTTCACAGCAGGCCTTCGACGGATTTCTGCGGCATATAGAAGACGAAATTTCAGAGTTGCGTGAGGGCCTTGACGACGACAATCGCTGGATTGGATTATTGGCAGCTCGGGAGGCCGTGCTGATAGCCGATTTACATCGAGGTCCTGCGGAGGAGGGTCTAGGAAAATTTGCAGGAGGTACTGCGAAAGTACTTATTTCGTTGGCTGCCGCTACTGTTGCCGCCATGGCTAGCGTAACGCTATCTGCGAGGGTTTTCGATCCGAATATCATCCAGGGCGCTAAGTCTGCGATCCTCGCGAGCGGCATATCCGCCACGCTAGCGCTGGCGTCAACTGTACCCGAAACAGTCCGTCTGGTAATTCAGCGATTTAAGGATGACGTCGAAATAGATTGGATTCGATCGAGTTGGTTGATGACGTGGGGAATTGCCATGTTTTTGATTGTGTGTTCCGCAGGGGCGTTAGCCGTAGCCTTAAGCGACGCAATCGAGGTAGCGCGAGGAGTTTTCGAGGCAGGCATAAAACAAGCTAGTTAGGTTCCAGCCGAGGTTTACCAACGATGAATCCCATTTATTCAAGTTCTCCCCATTCCCTAAGGTCGCTGACACTGAATAGTCATTTTTCCTCCCAACGAAAGCGTCTAGGAAAGCCCCAGGTTGCCTTCGGCACTCGGCTCGCTCCGGCATTTCAAAAACCACCTTCCCTCGCGGCCGCTCGCTTGGCGGCATTTGAAATGCACTCGCTGGCCGCGCAAGTTACACTTTGGAGAAACCTCCAGGCTTCTTCAATTCACTCACTGGCCGCACAAGCGCGGCCCGCTCGGCACTGAACAAACTTCCTCTGTCGCTGACGCTCCCTCGTCAGCTTGTTCAGTGCAGTCGCTGGCCATGCTCCTTCGTCGCATGGCCCGCTCCGCATCCAAAAAACCTCCCTCATTCGCTGACGCTCATTCGGTCAGCTTTTTGTATGCAGGATACGGGATTTGAACCCGTGCTATTAGCTTGGAAGGCTAAAGTCATACCCCTAGACCAATCCTGCGTGTGGTGCGAATGCCCGGCGACAGGTCGGACACCCGTCGCTATCGCCGCCGACCCCGCCCCCCTTCTTAACCGCTACACATCCCAGCGCGCCACGCGAAATGCGTGTCCCATGGCGGCAGGGAGGAGCATTTGCCGCAGTCGCAGGTAGGCGCTGGCGCCTTCGACGGTGTTGCGGTCGATGGCGTTGAGGGCTTCGAGCACATTGTGTCGCATCAGGAATGCCTCTTGGGATTCCTCGAACGCGAGCCGCAGCCCCGCGGCGTCGGCCCAGGCTCGGATTTGGGCAAAATCGACGCTCGCTGTGATGTCCTTGTGTCCTGGTTCCATCCATGCGGGCCCCGCGTCTTGGTGCCGGGCGAATGTGCGCACGGTGCCGTCGGGGTCGCGCCGCCAGACTTGGTTTCCACCGTAGTCGATGACGAGCACGGCGCCGGACGCGAGGTTTTGCTGGATGGTTTCGAGCCAGGCCTTTGCTTCGTGCATGATGGCAACACGCGATCCGGCCGGGGCCAACACGGGAGCCATTGCTGCTACTTCGGGCGGGCAGGGGCCGGATTCGAGGGCAAAATCGTTGCCATCCAGCCCCACATGCAGGGCCGTCCATTCAGTTTCGATGCGTTCGAGCCACCAGAACGGCAGAGCGTCTAGAAATTCGTGGGCGACGATGAAGCCGACGGCACCGGCGGGGAGCGATTCCAACCACTGGATGCGAGCGTCGGCGCCGCTTGCTTGAGCTTCTCGGTGTGTGGGGCTGCGCTCGATGTGGTTCCAAGCGATGCGTCCTGCAAGTTCGGGGTGCTCCGCGTCGAGATGCGCCAGGGCATCGCGGGCAAGATCGCCTTCGCCGCCACCAAATTCATAGACGGCAAAATCGGCGGGCGCGCCGAGGCGGCGCCACGTTTCTACGGCCTCTTCGGCGATACAACGGGCAAGAAACGGATGCAGCGTCGGACTCGTGGCAAAATCCGCGTCTGCCCCAGGGCCGGTCTTGCGCCCAGGTCGCGTGTAATAGCCCTCGCCTGGATCGTACAGGGCCGCCTCCATCCACGCGGGCCAGGGCATGGCGCCGTCCGTCTCGATGCGTTTGCGCAGTCGGTCGGCAAGAGCCACGAACCGCCCAGACCGGCGCGGCGCTTGGGGGTTTCGACCGCCCATCACTGCACCGGAAACACCCCTCACGCCATGACAACGGTCATAAGCTACCCCTCTTTGGGCGAACCTGGACCTGGGGTTTATATATGGTGTCCGTCGCTTCGGAATACGTCCCCTTGGCCATCTTGGGCGGGGTTTCCCTCCTGTTGGTCTTTGTGACTCTGCTCGGGAACAAATTCATGGCGCCGCAGCGCGCCAGTGTCACGAAACTTACCAACTACGAGTGTGGTGAGAAGGCAACGCCGGGCGCTCGCGGCCCGATTGATGTACAGTACTACATGTACATCCTGACGTTCCTCATCTTCGACGTGGAGGCGATGTTCCTCATTCCCTTCGCCCTTCGCTTCAACTCAGGAATCATCGGAACCGCCGGCATCCTCGCCATGGCGTTCTTTGTGACCCTGATTCTCGTGGGCTACGTCTACGAACTGCGCAAGAAACTGCTTTCCTGGAGAGCCCTCGAATGACCGCAGAACCAGCCGCTACGCCCGCCGCCGAGGCCGCCATGGAAACCTTTGATCCGGCCACGGACGACCCCAAGGCACTCAAAATCCCCATCGTCGTGGAAGAGCAAAAGGACGGCCTCGTGCTGACCGTGCTCTCCAAGGCCATCAACTGGGGCCGCAGCAACTCGCTCTGGCCCTTCGGCTTCGGCCTTGCCTGCTGTGCCATTG
Organism: Thermoplasmatota archaeon; assembly: GCA_041601615.1. GTDB lineage: Archaea > Thermoplasmatota > E2 > JACPAO01 > JAHFTW01 > JANQNI01. The sequence goes on from JBFIHX010000010.1 coordinate 33,968, forward strand.
AAATGATCAGCACGCTCGCAAGCCCACAGCACGACATGAGCCGCTTTGGCTCTGAAGTAATGCGCGCAAGCCCCCGCCAATGCGACCTCATTATTGTGCCCGGCACCGTCACCAAGAAAATGGCGCCGCGCATCAAGAATCTCTACGAGCAAATGGCGGAACCGAAGTACGTCATCGCCATGGGCGCCTGCGCCATCAACGGCGGCCCCTACCAAGACTCCTACTTCGTCGTCAAAGGTGTCGACAAGATCATTCCCGTCGACGTGTATATTCCCGGCTGCCCGCCTCGCCCCGAGGCACTCATGGACGGCCTCCAAAAGCTGCAACAGAAAATCCGCGACCAGAACAACACCCTGGAGCTTGGTTTCTAATGGCCGAAGAAGCCCCTGTCCAGACCCTGGCGCCCACGGGCGACCACGCCCTCATTGCCGCAAAATTCCCCGACGCTGTCACCGGATTCGCAGTCCTTGAAGACGGCCACGGAATTACGGAAGTCGCCCCCGACGGCCTCTTCGTCGTCGCCACCGCCGCCAAGCGCCTCGGCTACCGCATTCTCAGCTGCCTCTCGGCGTACGACACCAAAAAGCAAGGCAGCGGCGTCTTCTACGCCTTCCTCAAACCGGCCGCCTACCCCGACGAGTTTGCCGAACTGCGCCTGCGCGTCCCCCTCACCTTTGAGGAAGGACAAAACCCGCAAGTGCAGAGCCTCGTGGACGTGTACCCCGCCGCCGGCTGGCACGAACGCGAAATGTGGGACATGTACGGAGTCAAGTTCGAGGGCAACCCCGACTTGCGCCGCATGTTCCTGCCCGACGATTGGCACGGCTACCCCATGCGCCTCGACTACAAGGAGGCCGAACAGTTCGTCGCCATGGTCGACGGCGAAGACGTCACCTTCCAAACACAGGAGGAGGGATCCTGGTGAGCACCCCCATCAACTACGCAGCCCAAGTGCCCCCCACCTTCGATGCGCCCAGCATCGTTGGCATGCACAAAGTGGATGACCGCCACCTCATGGAGCTCAACATGGGCCCCCAGCACCCGTCCACGCACGGCGTGCTGCGCCTGAAGCTCCTCCTCGACGGTGAAATCGTCGAATCAGTCGAACCGGTCATTGGCTACCTCCACCGAGGCAGCGAAAAACTGGCCGAGGGCATGAACTGGGTCAAATTCATCCCGCTTACGGACCGCATGGACTACTTGTCCGCCATGAACAACAACCACGGCTACGTCTTGGCCGTGGAGGAACTTCTTGGAGGCCCCGCCCAGAACATCGTCTCCGAGCGCGGCGAACACCTGCGCGTCTTTGCGGCAGAACTCAGCCGCCTTGCCAGCCACTTGTTGTGGATGGGCACCTTCTTCCTGGACCTTGGCGCCATCACGCCCGTCTTCTACGCCCTGCGCGAACGTGAGATGATCCTCGGGTTCCTCGAAGAACTGTGCGGCGCGCGCCTCACGTTCAACTACATGCGCTTTGGCGGCGTCAAGTACGACCTGCCCGAAGACAGCACCTACCTCGACCGCGTCATGGACTTCGTCAAGGCGGTTCCGGCCCAGGTCCAAGAGTACGAAACGCTGCTCAAAAAGAACGACATCATCGTCGCTCGCCTCAACGGCACCGGCCCCCTCACCCGAGACCAAGCGCTCGACTGGGGTGTCACCGGCCCAATGCTCCGCGCCACCGGCATCGCGCACGACCTGCGCAAAATCGCACCGTACAGCATCTACAAGGACCTCAACTTCGGCATCCCGACGACCACGCAGAGCGACTGCTACGGTCGCCTGATGATTCGCTGGGCAGAAATGGTCCAGACCGCCAAGATTCTGCAACAAGTCATCGAGCGCCTGCAAAACCGCAACCTCGACGGCCTGCACCTCAACCCCGCCTACGCTGGCGGCAAGATCCTGCGCGTCAAAGCCAAGGGAGAAGCCTACGCCCGCATCGAGCAACCGAAGGGAGAATACGGCTGCCACGTCATCGGCGACGGCGGCCTCAAACCTGCCCGCGTCCACGTCCGGGCCCCCTCGTTTGCCAACCTACAGGTCCTGCCGCTCATGGCACGGGGCCAGAAAATCGCCGACCTGATCGCAACATTGGGTTCCATCGACATCGTTCTGGGAGACGTAGACCGTTAGGAGGACTTTCATGGGTACGCTCACCGACTTCATCAACAGCACCATCCCCGGCACCCCCGGTTGGGTGGACAGCACCATCGCGGCACTCATTGGGAGCCTCGTGGTTTTCACCGTCGTCCTCTCCATTGGCGGCTTGTTCACCTTCGCGTTTCGCAAAATCTTTGCACGCATGGGTCGCCGCGTCGGCCCCGACCGCGTCGGACCCGGCGGCATCGCGCAATTCCTGGCCGACGGCATCAAGCTGATCTCCAAGGAAGACATTCGTCCGGCAAATGCCGACCGCCTCGCATGGGGCCTCGCAGTCTACATCGCCGTCGCCTTCACCGTGCTCGCCTGGGCGCCCCTTCCCTGGGGCGAGAAGGTGTTCTTCAGCAACGTCGGCACCGGCATCCTGTTCATCCTCGCCGCAAGCGCCATCGCGCCACTGGCCGAAATCATGGCCGGCTGGGGCAGCAACAACAAGTACAGCCTGTACGGCGGTGTGCGCGCCGCAGCCCTAGATGTTAGCTACGAAATTCCCCTGATTTTCGCCGTCGCCTCCGTCCTACTCATGGTCGGAACACTGGACACCCAGAGCATCGTCACAAGCCAACGCGGCTTGTGGTTCATCGTCCCGCAAATTGTCGGCTTCTTCATCTTCTTCGTCACGGGTCTTGCCAAGGCCGGTCTCGTCCCCACGGACCTGGCTGAGTCAGAGTCCGAACTCGTAGCCGGATACACGACCGAATTCTCGGGCATGCGCTTCGGGTTCTTCTTCGTCGTCATCTTCAGCAACGTCTTCTTCCTCAGTGCACTCATCACGATGCTGTACCTGGGCGGATGGCAAGCACCCTTCGTGACCCTCGCCCCCATCCTCGGAACCTTCCTTGGACCCATCACCGGAATCTTCTGGTTCCTCGCCAAATCGCTCGTGATGTGCTTCATTGTGTTCTGGGTCTGGACCACTCTCCCCCGTGTCCGCGTGGACACATACCTCAACGTTGCGTGGAAAGTCATGCTCCCAATCAGCATCCTGAACTTCGTATTCACGGCCGTCCTCGTCAAACTCGGGGTGGTGGGCTAAATGAAAGTCCCCATCGCACCGATTCTACAAGGCATGGGTGTCACCCTCTCCAACTTCGTCAAAAAGCCTGTGACGGTGTCCTACCCCGAGCAGAAGCAAGCCGTAAGCGACCGCTTCCGAGGCCGCATCTACCTCAAGCTCGAAACCTGCATCGGCTGCACCCTCTGCGCCCAAGCATGCCCCAACGGCTCGTGTTACATGGTCGACTACGACCCCGGCTTCGAGACCCCTCAAAACAAGCGCCAGAAGTTCCCCGCCGTGGAAATTTCCAAGTGCATGTACTGCAGCCTCTGCGAAGAGGCCTGTCCAACCGATTCCATTCGCATGGGCAAGGAATACGAAACCGGTGCCTACGTGCGTGACTTCGACTACAAACCCGACCGCCTCAGCCAAAACGAGGCCGCACTTGGACGGGGGCCGTACAAATGATTGGAGAAATCGTCTCCTTCGCCTTGATCGCCGCCCTCACCTTGGCCGGCGGTCTCTTTGCCGTCACCGCCCAGCGCACTTTCCACAGCGTCATGGGCCTCGGCCTCGCGCTGGTCGGTGTGGCCGCCATGTTCATCCAAATGGGCAGTCCGCTCTTGGGCATCATCCAGGTGCTCGTCTACGTGGGCGGCATCCTGACTCTGTTCGTCTTCGCAGTCATGTTTGTGGCCGGCGATGAAGACCGGGAGGTGCTTTCATGAACAAGCTCGTGGCTGCCGCCGTCGCCTTCGTGGCCTTCGGCGCCATTGCCTACGCCGTGAGCGCCACCGACCCGTGGCAAAAAGACGGAGCCGGTGGCGCCGAGGACATCGACGCCATCGTCACCGACCTCTTCACCGACCACGTCATCGCGTTCGAAGTGCTCGGCATCCTGCTCACCGCCGCCATGATTGGCGCCCTAGTCATTGCCCGCCCCCTCACCGGCGGCCTCGACAGCGCCCACTACCCCAAGGGCAAAGACATGGCCAAAACCCAAGCCGTCAGCGACGTGGCCGCAACCTACGCTGCCCCCGCACGCATGAGCGAATTGCTTGGAGCGCCGCAAACCCTTGACGATGTGGCCAGCACCCAGGAGGAAGAATAGATGCTACCCGTTAGCTACTACGTCACCTTCGCAGCTGCCCTCCTGGCGCTCGGCCTCTACGGCCTCATGACCCAGAAGAGCGCCCTGCGCCTTCTCGTCAGCATCGAACTCATCCTGAACGCCGCGAACATCAACTTCGTCGCCTTCGCCAACCACCTAGGCCAGAGCGACGGGCTCACGTTCACCCTGTTCAGCATCGCACTCGCAGCGGCCGAAGCCGCCGTGGGTCTCAGCATCTTCCTGCATCTGTATCGGCACGTGCGCACCGTGGACACGGACGAAAGCACGGCCCTGAGGTGGTAACATGGCGACGACCGAACACGCAACCGGAATCACCCAAATCGCAGGCATGGACCTCACCGCCGCCATCCTCATCGTTGCCCTGCCGCTCTTTGCAAGCCTCGGCATCTTCCTCTGGGGCAAATCCCAGTGGCGCGGCGGAGCCATGGCAGCCGTCGTGGCCGTCAGCGGCAGCCTCGTTGCCAGCCTCTACTTCTTCGTGCGCATGCTCGGCGGCGGCGAACCCGTCGGCTGGAGCGTCGAATGGTTCAGCATCGGCGCATACACATTCGAATTCGGCTTCCTGCTGGACAACCTCAGCGTCTGGCTCGCCACGCTTGTCAGCCTGCTCTCGCTGCTCATCGTCGTCTTCTCGACGCACTACATGCACGAGGAACCCAACGAGAAACTGCGCCGATACTACGCCGTCAAGGCGCTCTTCATCACCGGTATGCTCGGCACTGTGTTGATGGACAACTACCTGATGATGTTCATCTTCTGGGAGATCATGGGCCTGTGCTCGTACCTCCTGATTGGGTACTGGTACCACAAGGACAGCGCCGCCGTAGCCGCCAAGAAAGCGTTCCTCACCACTCGCCTCGGAGACATCCTCTTGATGGTGGGCATCATCATTCTGCTCGTCACCTTCAAGACCCTCAACTACCGCGAACTCTGGGCCCACCCCGACTTCAACAGCAGCAACCCGACCCTCTTCTGGGCCGCGCTGCTCATCTTCGGAGGCGCCGTGGGCAAATCCGCGCAATTCCCCCTCGACTTGTGGTTGCCCGACGCCATGGAAGGCCCCACCACCGTCAGCGCTCTGATCCACGCCGCGACCATGGTCAAGGCCGGTGTCTTCCTTGTCGCCCGCAGCTTCCCGCTGTTCGTGCTCAACCCCGACACCTTCGTCGTCATTGGTGTGGTGGGCGGATTCACTGCCCTCTACACGGCAAGCATGGCGCTCGTCGCCCTCGACATCAAGCGCGTCCTAGCGTTCTCGACCCTGTCTCAGCTCGGGTACATGTTCCTCGCGCTCGGCGCCGGCGGCCTCGTGTACGTCGAGCATGGAAACGGAATCGGATTCACCGCCGCAATGCTGCACCTGATGAACCACGCCTTCTTCAAGGCCCTCCTGTTCTTGGGCAGCGCCTCCGTCATTCTCGGCATGCACCACCACCAGGACCTGCGAGACATGGGCGGCCTTCGCCACAAAATGCCCAAGACCTACGCCACCATGATGGTCGGCACCCTCGCCATCGCGGGCATCATTCCGTTCAGCGGCTTCTGGTCCAAGGACGAAGTGCTCGCCACCGCCTACGAAGCGGGCGAAATCAACATCGCCTTCTCGCTGCTGTGGGTCATGGGCCTTCTGACGGCGCTCATGACCGCGTTCTACATGTTCCGCATGATGTACCTCGCCTTCCACGGCAAGCCACGCACGGAGCACGCCGAGCACGCACACGAAAGCCCCAGCGTCATGACCATGCCACTGATCATCCTGGCCGTGTTTGCCGCCATCGCAGGTCTCTGGCTCGTCACCCCCCTGGCAGGCGGCTTCGAGAACGTCATCACCTACCCCTACAGCCACGACCTAGGCGCGCACCACGCGATGGCACCCATGGACATTCTGGTGAAAATCATCCAGGAGCCCAAGACATACCTCAGCCTCGCCGTAGCAGTCACCGGCATCGTGCTTGCCAACAAGTACCGCGCCGGCCTGCCCGCCAAGGAGAAAGAAGTTCCCACCAAGGGCTTCCGCGCCGTGCTGTACAACCGATACCACGTCACCCAACTCGTCTACGAGCCCCTCGGAAACGTGTTCGCCCTCGGCATTGCAAAACTCAGCAGCTTCTTCGACCGCAAAGGCATCGACGGCGCCGTCAACGGATTCGCCAAAGCCGCATGGTGGGAAAGTGGCCGACTTCGCACTTGGCAAAACGGACGCATCAGCACCTACCTCACCAGCATGGTGATTGGTGCCACCATCCTCATCGCGCTCATGATCGCCCTCATCCCCTCCATCCGGTGGTAACATGGTCTCCCTAGACATACCCGGCCTCATTCCGTACACGCTGCTCGTGACTCTGGTCGCCGGTCTCCTGGCCATGAAGGCGCCCAGTGGAGCCGCGGCCCGCAAGATTGCACTCTGGGGCAGCCTACCCGCCGTCCTCGTCACCACCATGATGTTCACCAAAGTGGGCGTCAGCAGCGGCGGCGACTACCAATTCGTCACCTCCTGGCAATGGGTCGAAGGCCTCGGCATCACCCTGAGCTTCGGCGTAGATGGGCTCAGCGCCAGCCTCGCCTGGCTCACCGCCGTCCTGACACCCCTCGTGATTCTCTACTCCTGGAAGGAATCGCAGCGCCCGCAGCTCTTCTTCGGCTTGCTGGTGCTTCTAGACATGGCGGTCATTGGAGTCTTTACGACCCTCGACTTGTTCCTGTTCTACATCTTCTGGGAATTCGTCCTGATTCCGATGTACTTTTTGATCGCGATCTGGGGCGGACCGAACCGACGCTACGCCAGCTACAAGTTCGTGCTCTACACCGGCGGCGCCTCGCTTGTGATGCTGCTCGGATTCATGGCAGTCTACTTTGGCGCCGGCGTGCAGACGTTCTACATCCCGACGCTCGCCGCCATCGGCGGCACCCTCGGATGGGCACACACCTTCGGCCTCGTGACCTTCAGCATCCTCGCCTTCGGCTTCCTGGTGAAGCTCCCGGCCGTGCCGTTCCACACCTGGCTACCCGATGCACACGTGCAAGCGCCCACCGCTGGCTCCGTGATGCTGGCCGGTGTCTTGCTCAAGATGGGAAGCTACGGCCTCATGCGCATCGCGATTCCGTTCTTCCCCGAAGCCGCCATGGCCATGCAATGGGTCCTGTTTGGCCTCGGAGTGGTCGCCGTGCTGTACGGCGCCTTCCTGTGCCTTGCCCAAGATGACCTGAAGGCACTCATCGCCTACTCGTCCGTGTCCCACATGGGCATGATCACGATTGCGCTTGCCACCTTCAACGACCTCGGCTGGGCCGGCGCCGCCTACATGAACGTCGCCCACGGCATCATCAGCGCAGGCATGTTCATGGCCGCGGGATCGCTTCAACACGCCACCGGCACCCGCCTCATCAGCCGCCTCGGCGGAGTCGCCCAACGCGCCCCGAAACTCGCCGGCCTCACCGCCGCATTGTTCCTGGGCAGCCTCGGCCTACCCGGCATGGTCGGATTCATCGCCGAATTCGCCATCTTCGCCGCAATCTGGGAAGCGTTCGGCTGGTGGATCATGCTCCCCATCTGGAGCGTACTCGTCACCGCCGGCTACTACCTCTGGGCCTTGCAACGAGTCTTCTTCGGACCCGAACGCAAGCACGCCGAAGTGAACTGGGACCACATGCACGACGTGGTGCGCTACGAACAAGCACCCATGGTCGCCATGGTGCTGCTGGCCATTCTCTTCGGTGTCCTACCGGCCCTCTTGCTAGGCCAAATGGACGACTGGACCCACGCGGTTCTCGCATTCATGGGAGGCAACTAAATGGTCAGCTTCAACGACGTTCTGCAATGGATTACGCCCCCGCAAGATTGGCAAGTCCTCACCCCGGACTTCGTGGTCCTGCTGTTTGCCCTCCTGGCCCCGCTCCTGGCACTCTGGGATACGGACCGCAAAGGCATGCAGCAATTCACGCTCATCGGCCTCGGCGGCGCATTCTTCCTAACGCTCGGCAGCCTCCTGCAACTGGATAAGGGCATCTTCAGCCTCGAGTACATCGACTGGAGCACCCAAAGCGCCGCAGCCGGCCACGGAGTCGCCCGCGCCTTCCGCATCACCGAAGCCAGCCAGACCCTGAAGCTCATCTTCATCGGCGTCGCCTTCCTCGCCGTCTGGGGCGCCGGTCGCCCGCTCAAGCAAAAGGGCGTCCAAGGTCGAGCTGAAGAAGACCACGGCGAATTCCACAGCCTCATTCTGTTTGCAACACTCGGCATGATGATCGTCGCCAGCGCCCAGGAACTCATCGTCCTCCTGCTCGGCATCGAAGTGGCCAGCATGAGCAGCTACCTTCTGGCCGGCTTTCGCCGCGACTCCGCCGGTGCCGAAGCCAGCATGAAGTACTTCCTCGTGGGTGCTGCCTCCAGCGGCCTAACCCTGTTCGGAATCAGTCTTCTCTACGGCATGACCGGCACCACGAACATCCCCGAAATTGGCAGGACCCTCGTCACTGGCGGCTCCTTCGACGCCATCAGCTTCGTGGCCATCCTCACGGTTGGCGCCGGCCTGATGTTCAAAATCAGCAGCGTGCCCTTCCAAATGTGGGCCCCCGACGTCTACTACGGCGCCCCAGCCCCCGTCGCCGGCATGCTCGCCAGTGGCTCCAAGGCCATGGGCATGGTCGCCGTCTTCAATGTCTTCCTTGTCGGCCTCATCGGCGTCAAGGCAAACTGGGAACTGGCGCTCGCCGCCATCGCGGTCGCCACCATGTTCGTGGGCAACCTCATCGCCCTCCAACAAGACAGCATCCGCCGCATGCTCGCCTACAGCAGTATCGCCCAAGCCGGATACCTGCTGATTGCCGTGGTCGTGGGCACCGCCTACGCCGTCGGCGGCGGCATCCTGCACCTCATGGTCAATGCGGCCATGAAACTCGGCGCATTCCTCGTCGTCGGCGCCATCCTCTACAGTGGCGTCCCCGACCGCGTCGACGGTTGGAAGGGACTCGGCAAGCGCAACGGATTCCTAGCCATCGCCATGACACTGTTCCTGCTCAGCATGGCCGGCATCCCACCCCTGGGCGGCTTCACGAGCAAGTTCATCCTGTTTAGCAGCGCCATCGACGTAGGACTCATCCAAAACCTCGGCTGGCTCCTGTGGCTCGCGGTGTTCGCCGTACTCAACTCCGCGATTTCGCTCTACTACTACTTCCGCGTCATCCGCGCCATGTACGTAGAAGAGCCCGCCGAAGAAATGGCACGCGTCACCGTCGAACCCGGCGTCAAAATCGCCATCGGCATGTGCCTCGGCCTCGTGCTGCTCGTCGGCATCTACCCCACCTGGTTCGTGGACGCTTCCATGGCGGCGGCGCGGGACCTGCTGAGCTTTGCGGGGCCGTAAGCCCGCCACAACCTCCCTCTTCTCCCTTGATGTGCTCGGAGCCGGCCCGGGCATTGCCCTTGGCTTGCCTGCCCAAGCCAACAACCCTTAAGCCCGAAAACGCCCACCCCCTTCTTGTGACCGAGACCGCCACCGAGCCCCTCGTGGCCGAAGAGGACGACACCGTCGCCCGCATCCACGCAGCCCTGGACGAAATCCGCCCCGCGCTGCAATTCGACGGCGGCGACATGGATTTCCTCGACTGGTCTCCGGACACCGGCATCGTGCGCATCCAAATGGTGGGTGCCTGCCACGGCTGCAGCATGAGCGAAGTGACTCTCGTTGCCGGCGTCGAGCGCATTCTCAAGGAACGCGTGCCGCAGGTCAAGGCGCTCGTGAACATCCCGCCGGACTACGAGCCGACCAATCCCAAATATTGAGCGTTGACCCACAGGTGGGCCGTCTTTTGGGTGGCCGAGGCCGCAGGCCGAGCGCCGCCCCGAATAATCGACCTTTTCGAAGGTCGCTGTGACTACGAGCCGACCAACCCCAAGTATTAGACGGGGGCCTCCGTCGCCGCAGCGTGGACGGGGCAAGAGACCTACTTCGCATCGCAACCGCCGGCTTCCTCATGGGGCTCGTGCTGTTGGGACTTGGCCTGCTTGGCGTCGCAGATCTTGCCTGGTTCCAGGCACATGGCCGCATCCTCCTTGGCGGCTTCTTGCTGCCTCTTTTGGCTGCCGCGCACGCCTTCACTTTGGACCACATAGCGGGGACTCCGCTCGACACGGGTAAGCTGCGCTTGACGGGCAGTGGCATGCTTGCGGGTTCTGCTCTGTTTGCCGTCGGCATGCTGTTTTCGGCAATTCCTGGCCTCTCATTCGTCGGCGCCTTCGGAATGGCCCTCGTGGCCGCCTCCGGTACGATCTACGCGATTCATGTCATGAAAACGGCCCCCAAAAAGGGCCTCACCGACAAGGAAATGCCCCTGACGAAGGGCGACGACGCTTGCCTGAAGCACGTTCATTTCTCGCACCGGTTCCTCGCGCTCGGCCTCCTGTTGTTGACGGTTTGGGCGTTCCTGGCAGCCTTCGAGGTCGGGTGGGCTGGCCGCATGCTCTTGACCGCCCAGCACGTTCTATTGATCGGCTTCGGGCTTCTGAGTCTCTACGGCATCGGCCACTTCTGGGTGCCACGCTTCTCGGGTGTTCCTGCCATCGCCGCCGGCGCGATCAAAGGCGAACTGCACACGACGCTGCTTGGACTCACCGGCCTCATCGCGGGCTTCTTGTCCGGCATCGACGGCCTCACCATCGGCCTCGGCTTCTTCGTGTTTGTCGGCTTCTTCACCTACATGGGTGTTCTCGGCGCCAACATCATGCGCAACAAGAGCAAGACCCAGCGCGTGACCCCCGAATTCGTCTACATTCCCTGGACATTCACCGGCATCTTCTGGCTCATCTCCGCCGTGCTTCTAGGGCTGTTTTTGAACGCAATCCCCGAAGTCATGGCCTCCAATGCCGCCGCACTTCGCTTCACGCACATCCACATGGCGCTCTGGGGAGGAACCCTGCAACTGCTGATGAGTTGGAGCATCCCAGCCATGGCGGAACTTCGAGGAACACCCCTGCCGCGCTTCGACGGCCGCATGAAGGGCAGCTTCTACGCCTTCAACGCCGGCTTGACCCTGGCAATCTGGGCCAAGTTTGCAGGCGCCGCACCCTGGACCCTGTGGACCGCCCTCGGATTGACGCTCATGTCACTGGCCTTGTTTGGCCGCACCGTAGCGCTCAAACGCCCCGCCGCTGTTGTTGCCGCATGAGCCTTCACTGGCAAGCCGTCGAGACCCGCCTGGGTCGCTTCATGGTCTTTGCACAGGACGGAAACATCGTCCACATCGGCCTGCCAGTCAACGACGAATTGACCATCCTGCAACAGGTGCACAAGGCGTACCCCGCCGAGGAAACCACCGCCAGCTCCGATGCCGTCCTCATGGAAGCCGCCAAACAGCTCGGAGAATACGCCGAGGGCTTGCGCACCGAATTCAACCTCCCATTGGCTCCCGCCGGCACCGACTTCCAAAAGAAGGTCTGGGGCGCCCTCTCGGACATTCCCTTCGGCGAAACCCGCAGCTACGGGGACGTTGCCCACGAAATCGAAAAACCGGGCGCCAGCCGTGCCGTGGGCCAAGCCAACGGACGCAACCCAATTCCCGTCATCATTCCGTGTCACCGCGTTTTGGCCGCGGACGGCGGCATCGGTGGCTACATCGGAGACTGGGGGCAAGGCGGAGGCGTGGTGTTCAAGGAAAGGTTGTTGGAGTTGGAGAAGAAGGGGAAAATGGTGTTGGAGCAGGCTGCTTAGGCCTCGGTTTGCCTCGTAGGCCGCCCCGGCCGGCGCCCAGACGAAACCACCACGGGCTCGGCGGAGCACGGCCCAGGCGGCAGATGCAGACTCGCGTCGGTTCCTTGTCCCAATCCGGCGCTGCGCACCTTGAGAGAGCCGTTCTGAGCGCGCATCAGTCCCGATACAATGTACAATCCCAATCCAGCGCCCAGTTGCGTGAACACGTTCTGGTCGTGGGCCTTGGAAAATGGCCGGCCCAGTTGGGTAATTCGCTCGGGTGCGATGCCGCGGCCCGCATCTTGTACGTGAATCGCGGGCCCGTTTTCGTCGAGCACATGCACCCGAATGGCATCGTTCGTGTCGCTGAATCGAATCGCGTTGTCTAGCAAGTGCTCAATGCAGGACCGCATCGCGGCTTTGTCCACACACGCAGTCACAGGTTCTGTATCTACTTGGAGTGCCTGACGCGGACCGTGTTCCTTCTGCCATGCTTCGACCACATTCACCACGAGCTGGTCGAGCGGTGCCGTTTGCAGCGAAATTCCCACGGCGCTTGCCTGAACCCGTGCAGCTGCCAGCAACGACTTGTGAAAACGTTCCAATTTCTCCAAATTCGTGTTCAATTTCTCGGCCGCCTTCAACACCGCTTGGTTGCCGTCCCGCTCCGCTACGCGCTTTAGGATGGTCATTTGAAGCATCACAGGTGTCATGGGAGTGCCCATTTCGTGGGCAATGGAATTGATGAATTCGGTGCGCAATTGCTCCAATTCCAGTAAGTGTTGCACTTCTGCCTCTTGCTCCTGGGCACGTTTTTTGGCCGAGGCCATGGCAGCATCGAATCGAGTCCGCACCAGCGAAGGCACCAACAAGACATGCGTCGTTTCTCCATCGCGCTGCGCATAAGCAAGTGCGGGTCGCCTTTCGTCGTGCGCTTGCAGCTCGACCGCGACGTCTTCCGCTTGTCCTCTTGCCTGTAGTTGCGGCTCCACGGCCACCTCCCAATATGCCACCGACCCGGGCACAAACAATGCAGTCCATGGCGCCCCTATGGGATCCCGCCCCATCCAATCCCATACGGTCTCGTTGGCCTCGAGAATCCGTCCTTGTTGCCAAGAAACCGAACCGACTCCAAATGCAGAAATCCGTTGCTCCCAAGCAAGGTCGGCCAATTTCATGATGCCAGGCCTTCGATGAACCTCTGCACGTGCATTGCGGTCATCTCCGGTTCGGTCATGTGGGGGGCGTGCCCGGTGCAATCTAGGGTGATTCTCTTGGCGTGGGGAATTTGTTGCTCCAGAAATTGTCCTACACTGGGCGGCACAATGGTGTCCTGGGCAGTTTCCAGCAGGAGGCAGGGCACGGAGATGAGGGGCATGTCGGCGCGGTTGTCTGAGCGGAAGGTTACCTCGGCAAAGTGCCGGCTGATCCAGGGATCGTTTTTGCAGAACCTCGTGCGCAATTGATCCTCGGTTCCGGAGGCCTCGGGACCTGCCACCATGCCGGCCAGTTGTCCCGCCCAGCCCTGGTAGTTGTTCTCCACGGCGGCAAGCAATTCATCAATGTCCTGCTGGGAAAATCCGCCTTCGTAGGGTGGGTGGTTGATGTAGCAGGGACTGGGGCACACCATCACGATTGCTTTGAATGCCTCCGGCCGGCGGATGCTTGCCAAGGCTACGATGGTGGCACTCACGGAGTGACCCACCGCCACCACGGGGCCGACATCAAGCGCATCGAGGATTTCGAGCAAATCGTCCACGTGCCCTGCTAAACTGGAGTGTCTGCGGGCGTCGTAGGCCGCGTAGTCGGACGAGCCCATGCCGGTCAAATCATAACGAATGGTGCGAACTTCCCCGATTTTCTCTTCAAAGGTGTTCCACATCGCTTGGTCGCAGCCATAGCCATGGACAAGCAGCACCGGCTCGCCCGCCCCCGCAACTCGGACCGCGTTGCGCTCAAGCACCAAGGACTGGGAGAGAGCCATGCGTGATGTTCTTGCGGTGCGAAGAATAAGGGACGCGACGGGGGCGAAGGGGGCCCGAGGAAGGGGGGCGCCGTTGCTAGGGCCCGGAGATCAATGGATGCAAGCCAATCAGGCGAAACCAGCAAAATGGTCCAGAAACACTGGTCCATCCAAGGAGAACCTGCGCGACTTGGCTCAACTCGCTTGGATTTTGGACGCGGCGCATGGATTTCATCGCTGCACCTCACCCCACGGCGCCAGGTGCCCCGGCTTGCAGGGACGAGTGCGCTCTACTGCGCTACAAGTCCCCGAAGCTCAACGACTTCAGCCACACGCGCTACCGCCACCATGTACGCGGCCATGCGCATGTTGCAGCGGCTCTTTTTGTGTTGGTCATACACGGCGTGGTAGGCGGCCTTCATTTTTTCGTCCAATTCGCGGTGGACCTTCTCTTCCTTCCAGTAGTATCCGTAGGTGTTCTGGACCCATTCGAAGTAGCTGACGGTGACGCCGCCGGCGTTGGCAAGGAAGTCGGGAATGACGTGGATTTTGTTCTTGTGCAGGACCGCGTCGGCGCCGGGGGTCGTGGGGCCGTTTGCGAGCTCCAAGACGATTTTGGCCTTGACCTTGTCCGCGTTTTTGCTGGTGATGGCGTTTTCGATGCCGGCGGGAATCAAGATATCCACATCGAGGGCCAGAAGCGCGTCGTTGGTGATGTTCTTGGTGCCCTTGAGGCCCTGGACGGTGCGGCTCTTGTCCTTCTCGGCAAGTGCCGCGGCAAAGTCGATGCCGACCTTGTCGAATATGCCACCACGGCTGTCGCTGATGGCGACGACTTTGCATCCAAACATTTCGGTAACCAGGCGATGGGCGTGTTGTCCTGCGTTGCCAAAGCCTTGGATTGCGACGGTGGCGTCCTTGAGTTCGATGCCGAGCTTGGCGGCGGCTTCGAGTAGGCAGAACATGCCGCCGCGTGCCGTGGCGTCTCCGCGCCCTTGGCTGCCCCCCATGGGAATGGGCTTGCCGGTGATGAAGCCGGGCGTGTTGTAGCCTCGGATAACGCTCAATTCGTCGGTCATCCAGGCCATGATTTGCGGAGTTGTGTAGACGTCGGGGGCGGGCACGTCCTTTTCGGGGCCGACAATCTGGGCGACGGCGCGCACCCAGCCTCGGCTCAGGCGTTCCAGTTCGCCGTTGCTCATTTCTTTGGGGTTGCAAATGACCCCGCCTTTGCCGCCGCCGAGCGGAATATCGACGACGCTGGTTTTCCAGGTCATCCACGCTGCGAGCGCTTTGACCGTGTCCTCAGTTTCATCGGGGTGGAAGCGGATGCCGCCCTTGGTGGGGCCGCGTGCGTCGTTGTACTGGCAGCGGAAGCCGGTGAAGGTCTTCGTTTTGCCATTGTCCATGCGCACGGGGATGCGCACCTGAAGGAACCGCTGGGGTTCTCGAAGGTACTCGTGCATGGACGCGGAGAGTTTCATTTTCTTTGCGGCCGCGTCGAGTTGGGACTGGGCGATCTTGAACGGGTTCAGCTCTTCTGCCATGGGTCCACCAAGGATGGGTGCGCACGGAGGGTTCAGGTATTGAGGGGTTCGCTTGCGTCGCGGGTCAGAAACGCAACGCTCTTGGATTTGGATGCGGGTGCAAGCGCATGGTAGACGATGCAGCAGCGTCCCTTGCCCAGGGACGGCCGGAACTCGGATTTTCGACGCGATACGCGCAACTTTTGGTGATGGGTGGCGCGTTCGTCGTGCTGGGCGGCTTCCTGAGCAACCTCGTGTCGGTGAGCGACAATCCTTCGGAATCCATGCTTCACTTTGCCCAATGGTCAAGCTGGCTCGGGGCGATGACTATGTGCGCATCGCTGATTCTGGCCGGCGTGACGGGCATCGGCGCGTCTCCGGGCCTGCGCACGGCTCTGATTCTTGGTGGAACCTACATCCTGTTGACGGTTTCCTCCAGCGTTGGATTCCTGGCCAATCTCTTCGGATTCTAATCCCGGCGGGAGCCCCCGAACCGAATTTTCACACAAGGCGCCCGCGCCAACGTTTTCGGTCTGGCCTTCGGCTGCGCTTCAGCGCCGTCTCGGCGCATTTTCGGATTGGGGCCCAGCTTCTCGTTGGAACCCCGCGCCAAGTGAGACCTCGCGCCCGGGGGCCAGCGAGCAACCGTTAGGGCTCCGGAGGTACGGATGGGTCGGCAAGGTGGAGGATAATCGCCAAACCGTGCGGAGTTTGCTCGACGCGAATGTCTCCTCCGGTTCGGTGTACGATTCGGGCGGCGGCCGGCAGCGACAGTCCCATGGCATCCGCTCCAAGCGGCTCCAGCAAACTTTCTGGGTGGGCAACGGGGCCGACATTCGGCAAGAGCACCTCTACCTCTCCGGCTTCGGTGCGACGAACGCGCAAGAATGCAGCCGGGGGGTCGGTGGCGGCGGCGAACGCCACGAAATGAGCCGTAAGACGGCGCAAGTCGTTCGGCGCTCCGTCCACGGTCAAATCGTCGGGACATTCGAGATTCATGGCATGGCCATGTCGTTTTTCATGCTCATGGATGGCCTCCTTCAAGAGAGGCCCCAGCCGCATCGTTTCGGCGATTTCTTGCGGCTCGGAGCTGGCGGTGTCTTTGGTGGCGGCCAGCAGTTCCGTGAGTTTCCAAGCGGACGATTGGGCAACGCGGACCGCTTCTTGGGTCTCGGCGTTGAGGATGCCGTGGTACCGGTTTTGCAAAATCCATGCACAGCGATCAAAAGCCCACACGGAGTCCTGGGCTTGCTTTTCGAGCGCCTCGTAGATACGGCCTTCCCGTTCAAGCAGCAAGTGCAGTTCGTTCGATCGCGTCTGCAAGCGGGAGGCAAGGTCCTCGTTGGCTTGCTGAATGTGGGCATTGCTGACTCGTAGGTCTTCGGTTCTGGAACGCACTGCGCGTTGCAGCGTGGTGGTCCAGGCTCCGGCAGCCACGAGCACCAAGGCGAGGCTGCCCACGACTGCAAGCGAAAGCGGCGAAAATAGAGGCCCTTTGGGTGTTGCTGCTGCGACGCCGAGATCGTACCCGGACCAGTATTCGAAGATGGCTGATTGTTCCCCGAGTGGGATGCTTTGGAGCCCTTTGGCGACGATGTTTGCAAGGACCGTGTCGTCTTGGGTTACGGCCCAGTTGGCGGGCGAGTAGTACAGGGGTTCTCCGAGGATGCGAACGTTGTTGATGCTGCGTTCGCGGATGGTGTAGCCAGCCACGGGCACGTTTTCGAAGAACCCGTCAACGGTGCCGGTGGAGACCGCTTCCAGTCCGGAAAGAATGTCGGGCACGGGCACTTGCACCATGTCGGGGCGGTTTTCGGCAAGCCAAGTGGCAGCCGCGTAGTCTTGGACGACGGCGATTCGCTTGCCCGAAAGAGCATCGACAGCAACCAGGTCTGTTCGGCCCACGTTGACGTAGAACACTTCGCCCAGCGACATGTAGGGCCCGATGAAGTCCATGTACGTTTCTCGATCCTCTGTCTGGGCTAGAGAGCCTAGCATGTGCACTTCGCGTGCCTGCATCGCTTCCAGCACCCGGGTCCAATTGTCGTACAAGACGATCTCGAACTCGATGTCGAGGTTGCGGCTCATGCGGTTCAAGAAGTCCAAGTTGATGCCTTTGATTTCGCCGTCTTGTACGAACTCAAAGGGCGGGTAATCGGGGTCGGGGGCGTAGCGAATCGGGCCGTTGGCGTCGATCCAGGCGCGCTCCGTGGGCGAAAGCGGATCGACGGAATCGATGGCTCCGCTGGCCTGCATGGTTGTCCATGATGTGCAGAGGGCGAGGGCAGTCAGGCCTATGGCTGCGACGATGCGCCCTCTCATCAGGGAATCCTCGCTCTTTTGCTATTTGAGGATGGGGCTGGGTCCGATTGGGGCGGTGGTGCTTGGGGCCGGCGAGGCGGCATCTTCGTTCTTTACCAGAGTTGCCGCGCAGCCCGTTTTGCGTTCCATCCAGTCAAGAATGGCGTCGGCAATGGGCAGTCCGGCCTGCACTTCGTATGGAAGAAATGTCGGTACTGGATTGGATTCCAGGCACCACCATGTGCCGGCGGGGTCGATGCGGAAGTCGATGCCGGCCAGCACCAGATGCTCGTCCCGGGCTGCTTTATGGCACAGGGCGGCCACGTCGTCGGGGACCTCCACGGGCCGGTAGTGGGCAGTCTCGTGCTCGAATCGGTAGTCCACGCCCTCGCAGTCGATGGCGCAACCGAACGTCTTGCCGTCTATGACGTGCACGCGTGCGTCCGTCCCCTCGATGCGGCGTTGTAGCAGCACGGGAACCGTCGTTCCGTCAAGGTCTGCTAGCACTTCGTCGTCCACGATACGCACGTGGCTTCTCATGCCGCTGGCGGACTTCACAACGGCCCCGTGAGGACAATTTGCCAGGAAGTCTCGTGCTGCATCGGCATCATTGGTGCACACCCACTCGGGAACGCGCATGCCAAGAGCCGCGAGCCGACCCATTTGGTATGGCTTGCTGGCGTTGGCGCGGCCGGCCGATAGAGGATTGACGACCGGGAACGCGCCGCACTCCAGGAGCGCTTCCAGGCCGGCGCGGCGTTGGACGAGCCAGAACAGTTGCCCTTGCGGGTCTAAATCCTCGTCCGTGGGCGGGTCGGGGCGCAGGCGGACGCTGGCGCCGGTCACGTCCGAGAACGGAATCCGGCGACCTTCCACTTCCAGCCAACCGGCTCCGGGGTCGTCTTCGTCAAAGCCGAAGGACCATCGCGTTCCAAGATCCTCCTCTGCAAGCACAAGGTCTTCCAGGCCGCGCTGCCGCGCCCGATGGCGCAGGTAGGTGCTTGTGAGGTCCTCGGGGTCACCCACGAATAAGATGGTCATGGATTACCTTCGCAATACGGTCTAGGTCATCGAAATGGTCCGTGTGCAAGTCTAGGATGTGGCCGTGTGTATCCTCTTCGAGGGCTCCGATGCGCACTTCGGGCAGGGCGGCACGCACGGCTTGCGCGTCTTGCAGTCGGATGGTGCGAGTGCGGCCAGACGGAACGACACGGGTTGCAAGGGCACGTCGTACGGATGCGGGTGGTCCAGCTTGTTCGCCGCCGCCGTGTAGGCGCCAGGCGCCGGTCCCCGTCGATGCCTTGCCCTTGGCGCTGCCAACGCGAGCGGACGCCATCGGGATTCCGGCGTTTCGAAGCCGTGTACGGTGGACGGAGTCGCCCCGATACCACGTTTCGGCGTCCGGGGGCCCAATCCAGAGGACGCCCGGAACCTTTGCTCCGAGCCAAAGGGCGTACAACTCGGCGGAGGCGAAGGATGCGTCGTCGGGATGGATTGCGCACGCCAGGGGTTCGGGGTTGCGGGCCAACCAGACGATGGCCGCGGCACGCAGATTCCAGAGTTGCAACCCTTGGTCGTCCAATGTGCAGGGTTCGTCCACCAGCACGCCGGGGGTAACGAGCCGCGCGGCGTGTCCTTGGTCCCGTACCTGATCGACGAGGCGCTGAGACTCAGGTCGGAGGGCGGGGTCCACGACGAGGAGGCCACCTGGCATCAGCGGCTCGCGCGACCGCTCAGCTCGGCGGAAACGCGGGCGTCGATGCGGGCGCCAATGTCTTGGACGACCTTGTCGATGAAGTGTGGGTCGGCGAAGCGCTCACGAATCACGGCGTCCAAGGCGGGTGTCGCGACTTTCACCCATTCCGGGTTGGGTCCGGGAAACGGCCAGCGCTTGGGCGGATCGGAGCCCTCTGGGTTGGGGTAGGCAGAGGAACCGCCGTGATTGTACCATGGCCGCTGTTCGGGTTGGATGCGGGAGCCGTCGAAGCTGCCTGGTGGGAGTTCATACTCCACCTTTTTCTTCTCCGTAATGATGTTGATGAAATCCAGCACCGGTGTGTCGCGGTGAAATTCTGGTTCCACGTGCAGTTCATACTTCTTCTTTTCCGGAGTCACCACATGAGCAAGATTAATTTGCTTCTTGCCTAGGAGTTCAAGAAAATCTGCAGCAGATGTGCTTGCTAGAGTCGATTCGCCGTCTGAGTCTGCCTTGATTGTGGTTCTCCGGGACGCCGTCATGGGTTGGGGCATGGAAGTTTCCTCAAGGAAACATCTTCATCCCAATCTTACGTCTTTTGGCGACGTGCGGCCGATTGGACCAAAAGTTGAGGCTCTCGGCTCGACTTGGCGCTGTTCGAGCCGGCAGATCAGAGCCGCGAGAACAGGTCCGCCGCCATCAGGGGCAACAGGACGGTGGCGTCGCCTTCCACCGTTTGCCACGCGGCGTCTTCCTTGACTTTGCCCCAGCTCACGGCTTCACGCACGCGAGCCCCGGACAGGCTGCCGTCCCATTCAGGAGCGCTCGTGATGTACACCACGGTGTCGAGGCCGTCGCGGAATTGGCTCCACCAAATGACGTGGTGTTTGCTGATGCCGCCGCCAATCATGAGGCTGCCCAGTTTGGGGGCCGAGTGGACAAGTTCGTCAAGGTCCTGCTCGTCGCGCAGAAGGTCGAAGCGGATCTTGCGGTTGTTTTGATAGGTCATCCAGACTTGGGCGCCAACGCTGCCGTCCGTGGGGCCGGGCACGAAGATGGGAATCTCGTTCTTGGCCGCCCAGTACAGGAGGCTCTCCTCGCAGTTCTCTTCCTCGCCTGCCCATTCGCCGAGTTTTCGGCAGAGGTCCTTGGTGCTCCAGTCGGTTTCTGTCTCGGCCCATTCGGCGAGGCGGGGGCGCAGTTTGTGTTCCAAGATCTCACCGTAGCTGCTGTTCGGGACAAGGACATTGCCGAGGCGATTGACTCCATGTTGGTGCAATTCACGGTCGTCGAGGTCGAAACGGCCCGCAAAGTATGGCTCCCAGAGACGCGCAAGGTCATGGTCGAGGGTGCCGCAGGTGGTGATGATGGCATCCACGAGTTTGTGCTTCACGAGGTCGCGAAGCACGCCACGGGTGCCGGTGGCCATGATGCAAGCGGGGAAACTCAGGATGACCTTCTGATCCTTATCCACGACCATACGGTGCAGCAGGTCGCTTGCGACTGCGAGCTTCTTGGCCGTGAAGCCACCGCCATCCTTCCACATCGCCATCAATTTGTCAATGGTCGGATTGCCCGTGACGTCGAGGTCCATAACCTCGGGAAGCTTGTCGTAGTCCATGTCCATGGGTGCCGCGAGTCGGGCCACGGTCTTGAGCATGGCGGGGCAGCAGCGGCGCCGCCAGAACGACTCCGAAAAGGCCCTACGGGATGATTAATGGCGATTGGCCCGCAAAAATCGCCGACAAGGATGAATATAGGAACCATTGCACCCGAGACCTAGTTCACCATTTGCCTCTGCCCCGTTTGCATCCAACACATCCCTGTACGCGCCACCCCGTGCGGGGTTGGCCGACCCTCTTCGGAGGCGCTCGGAGGACCAACCATGAAAACCCAACTCTTGGCACTCATGGCAGTTGCACTTCTTGCAAGTGTGACCGCCGCCACCCCCGAAGAGATCGTGACACAACTAGCCGACAACGTACTCGGCATCGCGCCTCCAGACCTATCTTTGGTGCTGGACCCCGAACACCCTGACTCCCCGATTGATGAGCCTGGCGCCTACATCATCGGCCTGCACGCCATGGCTCGCAACGTAAAAGTCGGCGACGAATTCCACGGCGAAGTGATCGTGGGCCTCAACCACGCCATTCGCTTCGTGCTCGTGGACGTGGAAGAGCCGCAATCCTTTGCCCGAGACGTAGACGCCGACGCCAACGTGCGCTACATCCAGAAGGACACTCTGGACTTCCACGCCTCCTTTACACCCAGCGAAGTCTACTACGGCTGCTGCCAATGGGGCATCAAGGACGTCAACGTGGAGACCGCCTGGGATACCACCCTGGGCAGCACGAGCGTCAAACTCGCCATCCTCGACAGTGGCCTGCGCAAGAGCCACGAAGACATCGGCAACTACCTGCAAGGTTGGGACTTTGTCTTCAACGACAACGACCCCAACGACGCCAACGGACACGGCACGCACGTCACCAGCACCGCCGCCGGCCTCACCAACAACGGCCTCGGCGTCGCGGGTGTCGCCCAAGCCCAAATCCTGCCCGTCCGAGTCCTGAACGGCGCCGGCAGCGGCACCCACAGCCAAATCGCCAACGGCATGACCTACGCCGCCGACCAAGGCGCCAAGATTCTCAGCATGAGCCTCGGCGGCCCAGGCAGTCAGACCATCCTGGACGCCGTCAACTATGCCTGGAACAGCGGTGCTCTCATCATCGCCGCCAGCGGTAACGACAACGGCCCAGTCGGCTACCCCGCCGCCTACAGCAATGCCATGGCCGTCGGCGCATACGACCAAAACCACAACCGAGCCAGCTTCAGCAACTACGGCAGCCAACTCGAAATCAGCGCCCCCGGCGTGCAAATCGCCGCCGCCTACAACCGCAACGACGCCGACTACGTCTACCAGGATGGCACCAGCATGGCAACCCCCATCGTCAGTGGCGCCGCAGCGCTCGCCTTGGCCGTCGACGGCACCCTCACGAACACCGCACTGCGCAACCTCATCACCAGCACCGCCGTGGACTACGGCAGCGCCGGCTGGGACAGCAGCTTCGGCTACGGTGGCGTGGACGCAGCGGCCCTCGTTGCGGCAGCAGCAGGTGGCGGCGGTGGCGGAACCCCCACCGTTGTCTACAGCGACGACTTCGAAGGCAGCAGCAGCTTCGTCACGAGCGGCGGCGGCAGCGACCTATGGCGCCTTAGCAGCGGCTGCCTCGGTGGCAACCCCACCACCAGCCTCCAATTCAACGAGGCCGTGGACTGCCAATACAGCACCGGAGCCCAGACCACCGGCTGGGCCCGCATCCTGCTGGATCTAAGCGGCGCCACCACCGCCACCGTCACTTTCGACCACAAGTGGACGACGGAGTCCTACAGCGGCGGTGCCTACGACATCATGCGCGTCCAAGCCAGCGGCGACGGCAGCTCGTGGACCACCCTCGAACAATGGGACAGCCGCGACGCCAACCAAGCTTCCTGGACCGGCGCAACGTACAGCCTCGACACATGGGCTGGAGACAGCTCCGCCTACGTGCGCTTCTTCTTCGACAGTGTAGACGGCTCCTACAACAACTACGCCGGCTGGGGCATCGACAACTTCGAAGTGACCAAACTATAAGCCCTGCTTCGAACGTCCCTCCTCCCTTTTTCCCCCCTCTCTGCCCATAGTGTGATTGCGGGCAGAGGCTCGAAGAATCGAGTGAAAACGGCGAGCCAGCCCACACTCGACCTACCCTGGGGAGCCTAAAGCCATCACACATTCGGGGCGCCAAAATCACCCCAGAAATCGAAGGGGATTCGTTCAATGATTGGAGAAAATGGAGGAGACGCTGTCGATCAGCGAAGAAGTCGATTTACGGGCCGAGGCATTCAGGATGAAGTTCGTAGACCTCAGGGTAGACTTCCACGAGCACGCTGCAGTGCCAGAGGCAACTCGTGGAGAACGTCACGCTGCTTGGCGGCACACCGGGCCCATACGTAGGCATGAAGGTACAGGGCGCTTCGGAAGCATCCGCGGATGCAAACGGGACGACGCTCACAAGGAGCAGGGCTGCGACGAAAAAAATGCGCATGCGCCCGCAATTGAACCGAACTACAGGAACTTGACTCGGGATGAATGCGCAATGGGCCCAAAATCTGCTTGCACGCCCTCCGTGGCTCCTCGACCGCGCCTAGACCAAGCGAACCCGGTGTGCTTCCTTGATTGCCGGTAATGACCGAAGCCCATCCCGGGCCTCCTTGGGCACTCCGCCATCCACGCGAATCACCGCCACCGCAGCGCCCGTTCCATCCCGAGCAAGGCTCAAGTCGGCCACGTTCACGCCTGCGTCCGCCAAAATGCGCGTGATGCCCGCAAGCACACCAGGAACGTCGTCGTGGCGCGTAAACAAGAACCGCCCCTCGGGACGGAAATCCACGTCAAAGCCATCGATGCGCGTCACCCGCGCACCGTAGTGCGGCGTGTAGGTGCCCTCAAGGCGGATGCTGTGGCCGTTGCTTCGAAGCTCCACGCCAACGTACTCCGTGTCCGATATTCCCTTGCTCGCCACAGTCCAACCCTTCTCCGTCGCCATGCCCGGCGCATTGATGGCATTCACCGGCTCATCCGTGCCGGCTCGAAGTGCACCCACCAGTGCATGCACACGAAGCGCTTCAGCGTCAAGATCAGGGCCGCTGATGACCACCACTTCCTCCAGGGCGCCCGCCAAAGCCTGCGCTCCGAATCCAGACAAAGACTCTGCGAGTCCAACCCAGTGGCGCATCGCTTCAGGCACCCGAACCTGCGCGTTCACCGCGCTGCCGGCGTCGCCAGAATCCAAGAAATCACAGACACGCTCCACCGCCTGCACCGCCGCCTTCACCTGCGCCTCGTGGGTGCTGGCGCCAAGATGTGGGGCCGCGACCACCCGTGGGTGTTTGGCCAGTGCCCACTCCGTCGGCGGCTCAGAAGCCCACACATCGATGCCGGCGGCAGCCACAAGTCCCTCCTCCAGCGCCACCAGAAGCGCAGATTCATCGATGAGCCCGCCGCGAGCAGCGTTTACGATGATTGCCGACTTCTTCATCAAAGCCAACCGCCGCCCATCCAGCATGTCGCGGGTCTCCGGCGTCAACGGCGTGTGGAATGTTACGAAATCTGCACGAGCAAAACCGTCGTCCAAGCTCACGGCCTCCACGCCGAAGCTCTTGGCAGCCTCCGGAGTCACGAACGGATCAAAACCAATCGTCACCATCTCGAATGCCTGCGCCCGCTTGGCCATCATGCGACCAATGCGCCCAAGGCCTACGATGAACACAGTCTTGCCAGCAAGCTCCACACCCTTCAAGCGCTTGCGCGCCCAGTCGCCTTGTTTCATCGCCGCGTCCGCTTCCGGCACGCGCCTTGCAACCGCGAGCATCAGGGCCCACGCCTGCTCCGCGGCACTCGTAATGTTACCCGTGGGACTGTTGAATACAGCAACGCCCGCGCCCGTGGCCGCCGCAAGGTCCACGTTGTCCACGCCAACACCCGCGCGACCCACGGCGCGAAGCAGCGGCGCGGATGCAAATTCGTCCGGCCCAAGCCGGGTGCCGCTGCGGATGATCCACGCCTCGGCCTCCGCGACCGCCGCCGCACGCGCATCGCCTTCGAGTCCCGTGATGTCGACCGGATCGTGGCCGCGAGCACGCAGGAGGTCGGATCCTTCTTGAGCAAGGGGGTCGGAGATTACGACGCGGGCCATGGACGACCCAAGGAGCCCGGCGCGGTACTTCAGGGGTCCTTTTGCGCCGGCGGGCCGCGATGGGAACTAGAGATTTTCGATACATCATAGAACTCCTAATGCCCCAATCAGAGGTTCCTCGAGTATGAGGAACATTCCCCTCGTACTCGTCAGCCTGCTCCTGCTCGCCCCGGCCGTAAGCGCCGACCACAGCGTTTACGGCAATTACATCCAGTGTGGCAGCGGCGACCACAGCCAGCCCGGCCTGCTAGGAACCGCCATGACCCTCTTCTGGAACACCTACCTCGGCGGCTGTGCCGCTGTAGAGTACACGCTCGAGGATACCGGCACGTTCATCGATGCCGTCTGCGACTTCGTAGGCGCCTGCTGAGCCGCCGGCACCTGCCAGATTCCTACTCCTTTCTTCTTCGTCTTGCGCCGAAATTGGACGCACAAGAACTAACACCCAGCCCGACAAGCACTCCCCATGGCAACCCAGGCAGCAGAAGCATGGGCTCCCGCAGCACCCGGATTCGCCTTGGGCATCATGACGCTCCTTGGCAGCCCCATCACCCTCTCGCTGGTGCTCCTGCCCGTGGCGCTCCTAGCCATCGCCGCCGCCTGCATCTGGCGCACCCGCGTCGGGGACCTGCGCTTAACCTCCGCCATGGTGGGCGGCCTCGGCGGCGGCGTGCCCCTGGCATTCGGGACCTACATGGCCGTGGATTTCATGGTCAATTTCTGCATCTTCGACTGCGGGCCCCCCAACACGGCGCTCCCGTTGTTTGCCGGTTTTGTCGCATTCCTAACTTGCGGAGCCACCGCCGCACTGGCCACAGCATGCACGCCTCGCATTCCAAGAGATCCTTTGCCACTGCCGGAGCTACCCCCGGATCCGTAGCCAACCACCAAAGCAGGGCGTCTCAACTTGCAGCGCTGGAGCCATCTGCGGTGTCGTCGTCCGCTTCGTCGTCCAGACGCATGGCTACGAGCGGGATCCGCTCCACTTCAAGTCGATCCGCCGTCGGATAGACCTCCGAAATCCACGCCTCGGCGTTCAACTCAATGAGCCCGCCTTCTTCGGCGAGCACTTCGGCCACGGCGGGCGCGGTCTCCACATGATCACCCACAACCACGACCCAGTCGGCAGGCACCTCAAAGTCGGCGCGAAGCCGCTCGGCTAGCTCGCCCGGACTCTGGCCAAGCGTGCTGCGGATCGCCCCAAACAAGAGCGTTCCCTCCTCCGATTGCTCCTCGAAGGGACGGGCCGTGCGCTCGGCGCGGCGACGAAGCCGCTGCATGAGCTGGATCGCGTCCTTGTACGGACTGCTGCAAAAGTGGACCGCCATCTTCTGGCCGGTCTGGCGCCACGATTCGAGCACCGCAAGCCCGGTCTCCCGGCTGCCCGCGACGCGCTGCGAAACGTCGTCTTTGGGCTGGTAGCCAAACCGCTTCAAGTTGGCAATGTTGGGCTCCGAGAACTCCAATTCGTTCATGTTGAGGCCGTGCGCCCCCGACGCCGCGAGGTAGGTGGCAAGCGCCACGATGTCGTCCTCTTTTCCTGGAACGGCAGGAATCTCCACCATCGTAGTCAAGCCCACCGCGAGTGCTCGCTGAATCGCCGCGTGGTGCCACGAATTGGGCATGTCCTTGTATTCGCGAAGCTCCGGGTGGAACCGAATCTCATCCAGGCCCGCCGCCTTGAGCTTGTCGATCTCGTCAATGTCGAAGGCGCAACTGGTGTACAAGTGCGTGTGGAACGAGGGCCCGAACTCGGCCTTCATGACGCGAATCGTCTCGCAGACACGATCAGGCACCACCATTGGATCGCCACCCGTGATACCCGCGCCCTTAGCACCAATCAACCGGCACTCGTCGAGAAGGTCGTCCCACTTGCCCTGATGAATCGGCCGCTCGTTGGCAAACATCACGTCACGGTACATTTTATCGCGAGAAACAGGGCAGTAGAAGCACTCCTTGTCGCACAAGCCCGTGATGAACAACACAAGCTTCGCACCCTCACGGCACTGCACGCACCCCATCGGCAAAACGCCCACGTGCTGACTGCCCGCGTACTTTTCCGACGCGGTGGGGCGGTCCAAGGGAGCGGTGGCGAGAGGGTGCGACACTGTTGGGGCTCACTTGGGATGGGTGATAAGGGTTCAGGAAGGCCACAGGACAAGGCTAACAAGGTCGGGTGGAATTAGATAGAGATGTTGTGTGTAATTCCCAGACAACGGACGCACCAGATACCCGTTTTGAGTTTCGACAAGCACACTTAGTTTGTGGCTCGCTTGGAACCCGCCATCTGTTTGGTTGCCGGCGTGAAGCAGAATCTCCTGGGCCGAGGGTGTCAATTGGCCACTGTCCAGAACCATGTAAGAAATCCGGGGTTCAGCTCCGCCAAATTCGGAAGGCGTCAATGGGAGACTGAAAACCCCATGTGTGCCAGCGCTGGCAAGCAGGACTATGAGGACTGCGGGTACCGTTTTTCGAACGTGTTCGAAGAGACTGCGTTCCATCTCAAGTCGTACCATGCGTAAATTTGAAGGTTTTGCATGCACCGGGTTTGTTATTCGCCCCATACACCATCCTATAACCACTGCGGTAACAACATAAACTCCCCGGAGAATTCCATACATTGCAGCATTTAGAATGGATAGAAATAAAATAAACCACCAAACTGTTTTGAATTCAAAAATAAATTCTATGGTTGAAAGTGTTAAATAGGTCGCTGCACCCACCATTATTAATTCAACCAAAACCCCTCCTGGTGCCATGAGCCAACGCGGCCCAGAAGTTGTTTTTACCCAAGCATGAAAAACACAGAACCCCATCCAGGAAATATAGACAATAAAGGCCATTGGGATTCCTGCTGCTAGATATTGGGTTGGGGCTAACGACAAGAATCCCAGATTTTCTTGCTCTGCATATAAACCCCAGGAGAGAAAACCGATTACATAGCTTACAGGCACGAACAAAATGCCCATGATTTTCCAAGGTGGTGCGATATACACCAGTGGAAAATCTTGCGAAGTGTCGCCATCCACAGGTGATTGATGTATATCGATGGTTTGAGCTGACTGGTTTGTTGACGGTGACTACGGCAACGCACTCACCGGCATCGCTTCGTAAGCACCCATCTCCACCGTAGGCAGAACCAACACCGTCCCCGCCCCGTCCAACTCCAACTCCACCGGCTGCGGCTGGGCCAATCCGACCACATCCCCTGCAGGGACACCCGTGATACTCAAGCGCAGCGTGGAGCCGGCGGCGACGATGTGTTCCGTGGGCCGGAACGGCAACGTCCCTTCGAAAACGGCGCCGGGGATGAGCGGTTCGTAGGAATCATAGCCGTTGCGCAGGGCAAGGTTCAGCATGCCCCAGGTGAGCACGCGCTGTCCGCCGCCTGCGTATTCTTCGATGAGTTCGGCGTAGACGAAGCCGTTCTCGCCGGCGGCCGTGCCTTTGAGAACCAGGCTCGGGGCGACGATGGGCAAATCTTCGGCGACTTCGGCGCGCAGCACGAGGCTGTTGAGGGGGAGCTCGCCGGGAACGATGCCGCCGGGCACGGGAGTTAGGAGAATTTGTCCGGTTCCGCTGCCGGATTCTGCGAGTGCGCCAGCTTGGAAGTCCGCCGCGAGGCGGAGCTCTTGGTCGTCCACGGGGGGCCAAGCGTCGGTCATGCGGTGGTGCGTGGCGTCGGCGCTGACGACGACGTTCGGGACTCGGTCAAAGCCCATGTCTTTGCCCTTGACGTAGTGGTCCATCCAGGCCACGAAGAGCACTTCTTGGTCCATGCGGGCCGGGTGCTGGTGCAGCCAGTGGCCAAACACGCCGAGTTTGGGGGCGTTGATTTCGTTGAACCAGCCGGGGATCATGGCGCTCTTGACGTTGACATCCTCGAAGCCCTCGGTAAAGAGGACCGCAGCTTGGATGTCGCCGGCGCGTTTCTTGAAGTCCCGCACCTCGTAGAAGTCGTTGTATTCGGCCGTCGGGCTGTTGGCACCCACGATCAGCGTCGGGTCGCAAATGCCACTGGTGGCTTCGCGAAGGAGGGTGTCGAGGTCCGTGCGGGAGCCACTGGGCGCCTCGGGGGTCGCCGTGAGCACTTGGTACGCGACGGGACTGAGGCTGCTTTCGCCGTTGGGGACGCCACCGTAGTGCCAGTCTTCGTAGCTGTTGATGACGGGCGCCACGGCGATGATCGCCTTGAGCGCCTT
This sequence comes from Thermoplasmatota archaeon, assembly GCA_041601615.1. Taxonomy (GTDB): domain Archaea; phylum Thermoplasmatota; class E2; order JACPAO01; family JAHFTW01; genus JANQNI01. The sequence continues at coordinate 63,368 of JBFIHX010000010.1, forward strand.
GGGGTTCTGGATGGCTGCTTCCACGGGGGTGGTGCCAACGTAGCTTTGGCCGTAGAATCCGACGCTGCCGTCGCTCCAGGGCTGCGCATCGACCCAGTCGACGATGAAGGCTTGATCCTTCTGTTCGTTCTCGCCCCAGACTTCGACGCAGCCGCCACTCATACCGTAGCCACGCACGTCGACATTGACGGCTGCGTAGCCGCGCTTGGCCCAGTCCTGCGTCCAGTAGGTCCACATGGCAGGCACAACGCCGCGCTTGGCGCCTTGCAGTTCGCCGTTGTAGGGGCTGCTGGCGATGACGGTGGGCCAGGGACCTTCACCTTCGGGCAGGGTCACTTCAACCCAGAGCGGGGCGCCGTCGAAGCTGTTGACAAATTGGTACGTCGTGGGTTTCAGTTCGTGCGTTGCGTGGCTTAGCTCGCTCAGATTGAGCATGCCGGCGATGCCATCCACGGGGCGCACTAGGAATTCCAGGCGCAAATCTGCAGTGGCAGGGCCGGAGGCGCGGACGGTCCATTCGTCGCCGGGCAAGTCGAGTGCGGTGATGCTGCCGCAGGAGCGGGCGCCGAACAAGGTTTGGCCGTATCCGACGACGCTTTGTTGGTTGCAGCGGCGGCGGCCCGTGTCTTCGTTGACCATCGAAACGCCAATGGTGGCGCCAGGACCGGGGTCGGCCACGAACCGCACCATGGTTGCGCCTTCAGGAAGTGGGAAGGTGTGTGCGAACGGGAGGGAAATTTTTTGCCAAACGAGTGTCGCTTTTTCGGCGGTCTTTTCGAGCACCGCGTTGGCGGGAACGTCGCTGATGTCCAAGGGCCGAACGGCGGGGCTGTCGTTGGACGTGGGCTGCTCGTTGGAGAGGCAGCCCGCAAAGAGTGGAATCAGGAGGGCGAGGACGACCACCGTGCGCATGCGGCGGGAGCGGGGCCTGCGCGTCTTAGCGGTTGTGGTGGTCAGTAGGCCAGTTCCAGTCCAGTCAACGGTTGCGCAAGCTGGACGGAGGTGTGCTCCGAGTTGTGGCCCATTGCCTCAAGGGGGACGTTGCCGGGACCGTAGGCGAGCTTGCCATGGGCAGGGCATTGGAACACTTCGCGTACGAGGCCTTGGTGGGCGTGGACGGTGCGAAGCACGTCGCGGTCGCAGACGGGGCAGGCGCCTTGGGAGAGGGTGAACTTGGCCATGCCGGTGCAGGGACAGGGGCATGGATGGCCTTGTCGCGGGGCTGGGTGAAAGTACGTTTAGCGCGTGGTGCTGTACTTTCGCACAAGATCTAGGATGGTGCGCTCAACATCGCCCGTGATCTTTCCCTCGGCAGTCTGTTCCTTGACCCAGGTGCGGGCCTCATCAATGCCCTGGCGCGTGCCCTGCGCCCACAGTGTTTGCAGGAACGGGCGCCATTCTTCGGGCTCCATGCCGGTGCCGACGAGGACTTGTTCCACGTCGTACCTGAAATGTGCTTCACGCCCGGCGTGGAGCATGCGGGACCTTGAGCGCGATTCTCGCGTCTGCCGATTCTGTTCGTTGTGCCCCGGGCCTCGCCTGGGGTTGCGGCTGACACTGCGCCTTCGTCGTCCCATCTATTTTCCATGGCACCTCTCGTCGCATAAGGCCCTTTCCTAGAAGGGAGCGCGATCTTCGGGAGGGTTTGCCCGATCCATCGTCCTTCGCCGAGGCCGAGTGGCGACGCTTTCCACGTCGCGCCGAAGGTCGGCCCATAATGGTTATGTGTGCTTCCTGAAGTGGCAAGTTATCATGTCCATGGACAGAGGCACGGAGCAGATCGTCGGATTCGTATTCCTCGGCCTTGTGGTTGTTTTTCTGATCCTAGCTACCACTACAAGTCCAGCTCCGACATGGATGCTGCTTGTTTCTTCGCTCGTGTTTCTTCTCGTCGCGTTGTTCATGTTGGCGGGCCCTAGCTCGGGCGGCGCAGGTCGGAGTTCCGGCAGCAGCCAGCAGCAGAGTGTGGTGCTTAGTGACGGTCGAGCTTTCACGCAACAGCAGGGCGGAGCGGGCGCAGTGGGAGCCGGCGGCGTGCTAGCGGTGTGCGGTGGATGCAGCGCCCGAATCTCGGATGCTGCCCGCTTCTGCCCTGAATGCGGCAAGGGCATGGGAACTGCATGAACCACGGCGTGACTTGGACGGGCCTGGGCCTGCTGCTTGCCGCGATTCTCATTCCGATTATTACCTTCAGTGTCGGCGTCGATACGGGCGGCTGGGAAGCCATCGTGTTTGGCATCTTCTTCGCGTTCATCATCAGCCCGATGCTTGGCATCGCGGGCCTCATCATGTTGATTGTCGGCATTGCCACCGGCGGCGGCCAGAAGCAGCAACAGCAAGTGGTCGTGCATGTCAGTGGCAATCAGGCAAGCAGCGGCAGTGGATTGCGCTGCGGAGCCTGCGGCCAGTTCATGAACGTCAACCAGAGCTTCTGCACCAGTTGTGGAACGAGGACCATTCGTGGCTGATACACGTCGGATCCTGTTGATTCTGGCTGCTGTGGTGGTAGGCTTGGCAGTGATTGGCGGGCTGTTGGCCGCGGCGGGTGCGCCGGACGAGGCTTGGTTCGTTTTCCTGATGCCTCTGAGCCTGATTCTGAATCCATTCACGCTCATCGTTGTCCTCATCGTATTCCTGGTGCGGCGCAATCAGGGCCAACAACAGCAACAGCAAGTCGTCGTGCATGTGGCCAGAGGAGGCGAAGGAGGCTCCGGTTCGCCGGCCGGCCCAGAGTTGCGATGCCCTCGGTGCAAGAACCTAAACGTGGCCCAGGCCCGGTTCTGTGGCGGTTGCGGCCAATCTTTCCAACCCAAGGCGTCATGAACACAGCCCCAATCGGGCACCGCATGACCCTAGAACTCGTGCCCAAATCGACCCCGGAAGCGCTCGAAGAAGGCATCCGGCGCATCGAGTGGGCCCGCAGCCACATGGGTGTGCTCGGAGCTATCCGAACTCGATTCGAAGATGAGCAACCGTTTGCTGGCCTGCGCGTCGGCATGGCCCTGCATGTGGAGGCCAAAACCTGCAACCTCGCCCTTGCGCTTCAAGCCGGCGGCGCGGATGTGCGCCTCTCCGGCTGCAACCCCGACAGCACCGACGACCGCGTAGTCGTGGCGATGAACGAGCACTACAATGTGCCGACCATGGCCAAAAAGGGCCAGAACCGCGACGAATACTACGCCAGTCTCCACTGGGTCCTCGACCACAAGCCCCACATCGTCATCGACGACGGCGGCGACCTTGGTTTCCTTGCCCACACCGAGCGCAAAGACTGCCTTGAGCACCTACAGGGCGGCGCCGAGGAGACCACCACGGGCGTCATTCGCTTCAAGGCGATGCACGAGGAAGGCAAACTCACGTTCCCCGTCATGAACGTCAACGACGCGCAAATGAAGCACCTGTTTGACAACCGCTACGGCACCGGCCAAAGCACCTTCGACGGCCTCATGCACGCCACCAACCTCGTCATCGCCGGCAAAACCATCGTGGTCGCTGGCTACGGCTGGTGCGGACGAGGCATCAGCATGCGCGCAAAGGGCCTCGGCGCCGACGTCATCGTTACTGAAATCGACCCCGTGAAGGCCATCGAAGCCCGCATGGACGGCCACCGCGTCATGAAGATGGAAGAAGCCGCCGCTCATGCCGACTTTGTCATCACCGCCACCGGCTGCCTTGACGTCATCGGCCCCGCCGCCATTGCCAACCTCAAGGACCAATGCGTTCTGGCCAATTCGGGCCACTTTGACAACGAAATCAACAAGCCGGCCCTCGAAGCCAACGCCGCCACCATCGCCACCGTACGCGAAGGCGTCACCGCATACACCCAAAAGGACGGCCGCGTCCTGTACCTCATCAGCGAAGGTCGCCTCGTCAACCTCGCCAGCGGCCAAGGCCACCCCGTCGAAGTGATGGACACCAGCTTCGCCGTCCAAGCCTTGAGCGTCGAGCACATGGCCAAACACCACAAGGACATGGCCCCCGGCGTCTACGAATTCCCCGCCGAATTGGACCTCGAGATCGCCAAGGTTCGATTGGCAACACTGGGCATCACCATTGATACCCTCACGGCGGAGCAACTGGAGTACCTGACGGCGTGGGAACACGGGACCTAATACGATCCATCAGACTTGGCTAGACTCCCCCAAACGCAGCAAATCAGCTCCTGCCTCAGAAACCTCTATCAAGCAGGAGCAACGCATTCTCCCCCATGGCGAACTCCCCCGACCCCCTCGACCGGCTCACGCCTGATCAGGCGGAAGCGTTCACCTTGCGCTACTTGAAAGAGCACGCAGAGTCCATGCGGGCGCTTGGAAAATCGTCGTGATCTACTTCAATCGAATCCAGCCTGAAGTGATTCGTAGGATCAACTTGGCCCTCTTTCATTCGGGACAGGAGTACGTCATGGTGGACGAGGCCGTCGATGTGCCTGCAAAGATCGAAGCGGCGATTCGCGCCGTTCCGGTAGAACCTTTGAAACAAGTCCTTGATTGGATTGGCCCGGTCCGAGAAGAGCACTTTGAATTGGCTTGGTCCAAATTCATGGCGGGCAACGTCGCCTTGCAAGCGTGGCCAGACGGAAACCACCGGACCTCGTTCATGCTGCTTGCAGATTTGGCGTGGATTTACCTTGAAGAATCCGTGGGCATGGACGCATCCATCATGGAGGCGATGCTCAAAGAGAGCAAACGCATTTTACAAGAACACCCATCTTTGCCTGGAAATCCGGTATTTTCTCTGGAAGCATTGTCGGATTCGAAGCACCCGTACCGGGAAATGTTTGCTCGATATGCTCCGCTGTTGCAGTGGGAATCTGCCTCCTGAATAGCGCGTTCAGCGGGCGTCATCATGAGGATTGTAACCCAATCTTAGGCACCGCGTGGACAGCGCCTCCGGCACCCACGAATACCCCGCCGAAATTGAGATGGAGATTGCGAGGGTTCGATTGGCGACGCTGGGCATCACCATTGATAGCCGCACGGCGGAGCAACTGGAATACCTGATGTGGTGGCAACACTGGACCCAATCAAGGATACATCCTCTCCATCCACCCACACCCATCCACTCGATGGAACAGGCGCATTACGTCAATGGAATCTCGGCGAACTAGGAAGGCGGCGCGCCAGTTCCCGATGCGAAGGCGAAACAGCGGCGGATCGCCAGGAACACGCAACGGACAAACGTCGAGCTTTGATTCGTGCCCTGACGGGTCCTCGGTCAAGCTTTGCAGTGCGGCCCGCATTTTCTTCTTGGGGCCTGGTGGCATGGACCGAAAGACGGCGCGGGCTTCTGGATCGACGCGGAGTTCCATCAGTCGAGGCTGACCCAACCGTTCGTGGCATCGAGGTGGTCGGCGCGTGCTCGCATTTCGCGGGCAAATTCGTCCTCGTCCCAACGGTCCATCATCTGTTGTAGGATGTCATCGTAGGTCATCCCCGCATGGCCGTAGCGCTTGAGACGCTCGCGGATTGCCGAGTCGATCTGAATCGTGGTGACCATGGTTTGCTATGTGTAGCCCATAGTATTCAATGTTGTGGACCCCTCGCTCGATACGCGTCCGCAGCAGTCATCACCCACCCCCAACTCCCGCACTTGCAATGCCCTCCCTCCTCGTCCTCGGCCACGCCAACATCGACGTGCAACTCCAGCTCCAGGGGATCCCAGGCCCGTCGGAGTCGCAGCCGGTGCAATCGCGGCGCACGGTGTATGGCGGTACGGCGGCGAACGTTTCGGTGCACGCGGCGAGCCTTGGAGTGCAGACGACGCTGTGGGCAAGGGTAGGCACGGATTTTCCGGACCCGTGGCGTGCTCGACTTCAGTCGGCGGGCTTGCATCTTGCTCTTGACGTGGACGAGGTGCGCGGCACGCCGACCTGCTTCATTTTGACGGACTCTGCGGGCCAGCAGGCGTACTGCATGGATCAGGGGGCCATGGGCGCGATGTTGGAACACCCGCCTGAGGAGTCGCTTCTTGCAGGCATGAAGCCAGGTGATTGGTTGCACATCTGTACGGGTTCCCCAGAGGCGTACATGGACCTCGCAGCAGCGGCTCGCGCTCGCGGCATCAAGGTTGCATTGGACCCGGGCCAGGAACTGCGGTTTGCCTACGATGCTCGGTCCTTCGAGAAGCTCCTGGATCTTTCGGACCTGTTGTTTGTCAATGAGTTCGAGTTGGACATCGCCTGCAAGTATCTGTCCTACGGGGACCCGGTGCAGTTTTTGGATCACGTGGAGAACGTGGTCGTGACGCACGGCGCCCGGGGCGCGACGCTGTACGGGTCGGGAAAACCGGTGCATGTGGATGCGGTCGCCGTTTCGAACGTCGTGGACCCGACGGGTGCCGGGGACGCGCTTCGTGCCGGCTGGTACGCGGGCCTTGGCGCGGGTTTGTCCATGGCCGTGGCGCTGCGTTGGGGTGTTGCGGCGGGCGCTGTGGCGGTGCAGCACGCGGGGCCCCAGGAATACCTCGTTCGTCGGGCCGATTTGGCCGTTTGACCCCGTTGCGGTCATTGCCCTTGCAAGAACCGCTTTATCCAAGTTCGGATAGCCTGCATCGATGACCATGACCCTGGTTGGAACCACCGCACCGGACTTCACCGCCAAGGCCGTTGTCGGCGACAACATCGTCGACTACACGCTGAGCAACAACTGGAAGGAAGGCAAGTACACGCTGCTGTTCTTCTACCCCAAGGATTTCACCTTCGTCTGCCCCACGGAGATCATCGCCTTCAGCGACCGCATCGCCGAGTTCCTGGAGCGCAACGTCAACGTCGTCGCCTGCTCCACGGACCAGGAATTCAGCCACCACGCCTGGAACAAGATGCCCCGCGCCGACGGTGGCCTTGGCAACGTCAGCTACCCCATCGTGGCCGACACCAAGAAGGAAATCAGCACCGCATATGGCGTGCTCTCCCCCGGCGGCGTCGCATTCCGCGGCCTCTTCTTGATCGACGAGACCGGCACCGTGCGCCACATGCTGGTCAACGACATGCCCCTGGGTCGCTCCGTCGATGAGGCCCTGCGCATGATCGACGCTCTGCAATTCAACCAGCAGCACGGCGAAGTCTGCCCCGCCAACTGGACCAAGGGTGCGGCCACCATCAAGGCCAACCCGAAGGACGCCAAGGAGTACTTCCAGGCGGCCAACACCATCACGGCCACCAACTAGGTGCGGTGCGCAGGAAAATCGCCTGCGTCCCTATTTACTCCCACTTCTCCCTTGATTCCCGTCTCGGCCCTTGTGTCCTTGCTCGCCTAGGACTGCACAGGTGCTTGGAAGGTGGGCCACGACGCAAATTCGTCGCTTCGCGGCCTTCGCCCTCGTTTTTTAGCCCGGGTTCGATTCGCTCGAACGAATTGTTGCACGGCCGCCCATCCTGGTTCCGCATCCAGTCCGACCCAGGAACCCACGCGCACCAGCGGCTCGGCGAGGTTGGCAACCGCGTGGTCTGCGGCCGTCGGGTGGTCGCCTACGAGGTATCCGGTTCCGGTCGCTTCGAGTCCGGCAGCGATCCGAGCGATGATCTCGGGCCCGGCTTTTGCATCGTGGTCGTCAAATCGACGCACAGTGTAGGCCTTGAGAACCTGCAAAATCATGGGTCGCCACAGGCGAAGCACGGCCCACAGCAATGGATTGCGCGTGAAGGCGCCGGGTGCATTGTAGATGCATCGGTAGGCTTGGCGGCGCGCGACGGGGCCAATTTCTTCGTCGGCCCACTTGCTCCATGCTTGCACTTCGGGGTCCTGGGCGCGCAAGGGAATGGTTCCGGGTGCGGCGTTGGCGTCGGCCCAGGAGACAATGTCTTCGGAGTCGGAGAGCACCACATCGCCGAGGCGCAGCACGGGCACGGTGCCGGCGCCAACGGGCATGGGAAAATCGCGCAGTCCGATGTCGAGGGTTGTGTAGGTGAGGCCTGCTTGCCGGAGGCACGCTTCGACTTTGCGGCAGTAGTGGCTGAAGGAGAGGCGAAGGAGGACCGGGATGGGCTCTGCGGCCGACGCGGGTTCAGGTTTCGACATCGACAGGAACCTCGCCGGGAGTCCGTGTGCCGTCGCGTTGCAGTTCGCCGGACACGGGCACGGGATACTTGCCGGTGACGCAGCCGAGGCAGAGTTCGTCCTCGGGGAAGTCCAGTGCTTTGACGATGCCAGGGATGCTGATGAAGGCGAGCGAGTCGGCGCCGACGTGTTCGCAGATTTCTTCCACGGTCATGTTGGCGGCCACGAGTTGGTCGCGGGTGCTCATGTCGATGCCGAGGTAGCAGGGCGCTAGGATGGGCGGGGCGCCGATGCGAAGATGCACTTCGGAGGCACCCGCTTCGCGCAGGGATCGTACGAGTCGGCGCATGGTGGTTCCGCGCACGATGCTGTCGTCCACCACGACGAGGCGCTTGCCGGCGACCACTTGCTTGATGGGGTTGACCTTGAGGCGCACGTTCAATTCGCGGCTTTCTTGGGTCGGCATGATGAAAGTGCGGTGGACGTAGCGGTTCTTCATCAGCGCCTCCACGTAGGGAAGGCCGCTGGCGTTGGCAATGCCTTGCGCGTGGCTGCGGCCGGAGTCGGGCACGGGGACGACCATGTCGGCGTCGACGGGCGCCTCGCTCCAAAGGATGCTGCCGATGTTCTCGCGCACAGTCTGGTTGAGCCTGCCGTCCATGAAGGCGTCGGAGCGGGCAAAGTAGACGTATTCGAAGAAGCAGCGAGCCGGTTTGGGTGCGGGTTCCAGGGCGACGGTTTCGATGCCGTCGCGGGTGATGCGGACCACTTCTCCGGGTTCGATGTCGCGCATCCATTCGGCGCCCACCACATCGAGGGCAACGCTTTCGGAGGCGACCATGTAGCCGCCATCGGGCAAGCGGCCGGCGCAGAGCGGTTTGATGCCCCAGGGGTCGCGCACGGCGTAGAGTTCGTTGCCGATCATGATGGTGAAGCAGAAGGCGCCTTCCAGTCGGCCCATGAGGGTGCGGATGGCTTCGACGGCGTCTCCTTCGTATTTTTGCAGCTTGTTGGCAAGCAATCGGACGACGACTTCGGTGTCGTTGCCGGAGTAGAACGCCCAGCCTTTTTCTTGGAGTTCCTTGCGCAGGTCTTCCGTGTTGGGGATGTTGCCGTTGTGGGCAAGCGCGATGCCGCCGCCGGCTCCCATGACCACTTGGGGTTGGGCCGCTTCTTCGGTGCTGCCGGCGCTGGTGCTGTAGCGCACGTGGCCGATTCCTTGGTTGCCTCGAAGTTTTTTCACGCGCTCCGGGTCAAACACTTGGTCCACGAGTCCCATGCCTTTGTGGGTGCGGAATTCGTACAAGCCATCTAGGGTCACGATGCCGGCGGATTCTTGGCCTCGGTGTTGCAGCGCTTGCAGGGCGTAGTAGATGTACGCGGCGACGGGGCGATCAGCTGCGATGCCAACGATGCCACAGTGGTCGACGGGGCGGCCTTCGCCGAATGGGTCCAATTCGGTGGCGTGCTCAAGGTCGCTGCCGGCTACACGGGTTTCCCCGGTCCGAAAAGCTTGTTCGTCCTTCAAGAGAGGGGCGTCGGCCGGGGCCACGGGGCGGCGGACGCGGCGCTTGCATAAAGGCCTTGCAAAGGGGACAGGCCGGGCCGATGGGGACCAGGGCGAACCGGGACGGTGCCGGGCGGTGCGGCGGGAAACGAAAGGCAAGGGACGAAAAAGGAGAAGAGCGGGAGAAAAACGGGAGAAGCGCGGGACACGATTGTTTCTAGAGTGTTAGAGAATCGCGAACACAAGGGCCATGCCGGCCAGGCCGACGAATTGGCCGCCGGCGTTGATGCCAAACAGCGTCCAGGTGGCTTTTTCCCAGGCGATGCGGCCAAGTTGCACCGGGACGAAGAAGCCGAGCCAGGTGAAGAATGCGCCCAGCATCGCGGTGCCGATGGTGGGGTTGGTCATCAGGCCCGTGTCGAGGTCCACCGTAAATGCGTGGGTGACATTCCAGAAGACGTAGGCCACCAAGAACGACGCGACCACTTGGATCAGCATCGGTTTGGCCATCTCCTTGAAGCTGCCCCCTTCCATGCTCATGCCCATTTCTTTGGCCCATTTCTTGCCAAACAAGGGGCCCCACCAGAGGAAACTGAGCATGAAGTAGGCAACAAATGCCACTGCGATTTCGATCCAGCCGTTTCCGTCCGGCGCGACGATGTCCATTACACTAGCCATGAGATTCACCGACCTATGCGGTCAAGAAACGAGAAAATCGGCGGTATTTGACCGACCCGTTTTGACAATGACCCTTCGGACCTCGTTTGCGGCCCCCGCACGGCTTTTGACCCCGCCCCGACTCGCCGCCCTCGATGCCCGTGTCCCAGGAGCAATTGACCCCGCTCGTTACCGAAACGGACCTGCCGTTCCCCGTGTTTCGCAAGGGAAAGGTGCGCGACGTCTACCACGTGGGCGACGACCACCTATTGATGGTCGCCACGGACCGCATCAGTGCCTTCGACGTGGTCTTGGAGCCCGGCATCCCTGACAAGGGTGCGTGCCTGACGCAGATCAGCAACTTCTGGTTTGAACACCTTGCCAAGGAAGGCATCGAGAACCACATCGTGGCGACCCGCGTCGAGGACATGCCGGCTGAGCTACACGCACACGCCGACATCCTGCGAGGCCACGCAGTGCTCGTCGAAAAACTGGAGCCCCTTGAAGTGGAGTGCATTGTGCGCGGCTACATCACCGGCAGCGGCTGGAAGGACTACCAGCGCACCGGTGCCGTCTGCGGCATTGAGCTACCGGCCGGCCTCCAGGAATCCGAGCGTTTGCCCGAGACCATCTTTACGCCCAGCACCAAGGCCGCCATTGGAGACCACGACGAGAACGTCAGCTTCGAAGTCGCAGCCAAGATCGTCGGCCAGGAGACGGCTGAGTGGCTGCGCGACACCAGCCTACGCATCTACGAGTTGGCCGCTGCCTACGCCGCCGAGCGGGGCATCATCCTTGCCGACACCAAGTTCGAGTTCGGGCGCCGCGCCGACGGCACCATCGTACTGATGGACGAAGTTCTGACGCCGGACAGCAGCCGGTTCTGGCCCGCCAGCGAGTACGGCATCGGTCGCGGTCAGCCGAGCTTTGACAAGCAATTCGTGCGCGACTACCTAGAGACCCAGGACTGGAACAAGAAGGCCCCCGGCCCCGTTCTTCCCACCGACATCGTGCAGGGAACGGCGGCGCGCTACAAGGAAGCGTACGAGAAGCTGACCGGGCACGCGTTCCGGGTGTAGCGTAGCTCGTCCACGCCGCGCCGGTTTCGCCAGCCCTTGCCGCATCTTCCTTCTATTCCCACGTCTCTGTCAGCGTATGCCCATCGTCACCTTGGGAGGCACATTTCTTGCCAGCCACGACCCGGCCCGCCTTCTTGACTGGTTTCGAGATCGGTTCGGACTGGAAATGGAGCGCCATGAGGACGGCGGCAGCATTGCCATGCCCTCGTCGGAAGGAGTGGCGATTTTGGGCGTTCAACAAGCACGATCCGACGCATCGAGGCCTGCGCACGGCGACACGGTCGTAGAGCCGTATGGCCGGCAGCCGATGATGCTGAATCTGCGCGTGACGGACATGGAGGCGATCGTGAAGGTGTTTCAGGATGCGGGAGACTCGGTGGCGGGGCCGCGTGCGTATGAGGGCATGGGCAAGTTTGCCTGGGTTCGCACCCCGGACGGGCACGACGTGGAGTTGTGGGAGATGCCCAAGGAGTAGGGGCCGTCAAAATCGGGGGGGGGCGGAGCGCTCTTTGGCCGTCGACCGGCTCGTTTTGGGCGAAGTAGTTCAGGAACTTGCCTGGACTGTTCCCTTGGTGCTGACTTCGTCTGCCCTTGGATCTCTTGCTCGTCGCACGGCTCGCCCAAACGTCTTGAACGCCGCCTCCGCCGCGTGGTGCGTGTCGCGGCCGCGCTTGTGCTCTAGGTGCAAATTGATGCGTGCCTCCATGGCAAAGCTGCGAAACCAGTGGTCGTAGATCGGAATCGGCAGGGGTCCCTCGTAGTAGGGTCGGTCCACGAGGTCGACGGTGCAGGCCATGAGACAATCGTCCATGCAGACTTGGTCAAAGGACATGCGGGCGCACGGGGCGCCGTCGTGGGCTTGGCGGAATGCTTGCCCCATGGCGATGGCGACATCCTCGATGAGGTGGTGGTCGAGGTCTCCGGTGGCTCGAAGCTTCAGGTCCCAGCCAGCGTAGCGGGTGAGCGTTTCCATCATGTGGGTCAGAAATTTGTTGTCTGTCTCCACGTCGTAGGCGCCGGCGCCGTCGAGTTCGAGGTGCACTTCGATGGTGGTTTCTTTGGTGGTACGCTGGACCGTGGCGACCGCTGGGCCCGCATGGGGTTTGGCCGCTGCGCTCATGCGGGCGCCTCAGGTTTCTGGAAACGCTGGATTGCGGCCTCCAGGTCCATCGTGCCGGTGTAGATGCTCATGCCAAGCACCACAGCGTCGACGCCGATGCCCGCAAGGTACGCCAAGTCGTCTTCGTTGGTTATGCCGCCACTGACAATCAGCCGGGTGTGGGGTGTGGCGTCTCGCAAGGCACGCACCACGTCGCGGTTGATGCCTTCGAGTTTTCCTTCGACTTCCACGTTGGTGTAGAGGATGCCTCCGAGTCCAGCATCGTCGAGGCTTGCGGCAAGTTCCACGGCATCGGCGCCGGCGGATTCGGTCCAGCCTTTGATTTGCACGTCGCGGCCCCGAGCGTCCACGGCAAGCACCACTCGGCCGGGCCACAGGATGGCAAGTTCGCGCAGCCAATCGGGGTTCTGGACGCCTTGGGTGCCGACGATGACGTGCCCGACGCCGTTGTCGAGCAATTTTTGCACGTCCAGCATGGAGCGCACGCCGCCGCCAAATTGCACGGGGAGGCCCGCCGAGAGAATGCGCGTGACGTGGTGCCATTGGCGTTCGCCGCCCAGCGCCGCGTCTAGGTCCACGATGTGCAATTGGGTTGCGCCGTGGTCCTTCCAGTGCTTGGCTTGTTCCAGGGGCGTGCGTTCGGATTCGACGGCGACTTGGGTGGGGTCGCCGCCCACGAGTTGCACCACTTTGCCGTGGCGAAGATCGATGGCGGGGATGAGAATCATGGTTGGTTGCTCCTTGTTCGTGTTCTGAAACGGATTTGTATGAGCTGTGGGTCGCCGGGTTCCATGCGCATGGTAGCAACCCTTGCGAGCCTCCTGCTCGTGGCTCTGGTAGGCGTCGGCATTGTCGCCTCGCCCCTGACTGACTCTGGCTTGGAAAACCTGAACGGCTCTTTGCCCACATCGACGGAGGAAACCACCGGCAACTGGACGATGCAGCGGCTCGTTTCGGAGAGCTTCCGACTTGACTCCGTTAACGGCGCCTCCTTCGAGGCCGTAGTGCCTGTCGGCGCCTCCGAAGTCCGCATCGACGTGGTCCCGGGCGGCGGCGTGTACACTGGCCCCGCTACCTGGACCGGTCTTGGTGACTGTGACGGACAGACCGGCAGCACTGGGCCCAACGTGGACCTCGGGTTGAACAACGGCAGCGGCTCCGCGTCCTGTGTCCTGGAGTCCGGAAGCCACAACGTGCAGCTCTCCCTTCCCGTGGGCATCATGAACGTGCACGTCACCGTGACCGCCATTGTCCCCGCAGCCTGAGACGTCGTCTCTGTCCTCATCCAACTTCCTCCAATCGACTCCGAGCCCAGGCCAGGAGTTCTTGTCCGACGCCCGATGATTTTTCCGGGTGAAATTGGAACCCGAGCGTGTTGTCCTGTTGCACAGCCGCGCTGAAGCTCATGCCGTATTCGGTCGTCGCCACCGTGGACGGACCCGGAGGTGCGGCAAAGCTGTGCACGTAGTAGACGTGGCGGCCATCGAGGCCCACTAGGGGGCCCGTGCTTGCTTCGATGGTGTTCCAGCCCATGTGGGGGACCTTTCCTGCGGTGGCGGGGAGGTGATCGACGGAGCCGGAGAGGATTCCGAGGCCTTCGCGGCCGGGTGTTTCGGCACTGCCCTCGTACAGGACTTGCATCCCAATGCAGACGCCGAGGATGGGGCGTCCGGCTTCGTGTCGCGCCCGCAGGTCATCGACGGCGGGGCCCAGTGCGTCCATGACGTGGCCAAAGGCGCCAACACCCGGCAACACCGCGATGTCGGCTTCCACGAGCCGGGCCGGGTCCTGGGTGACGGTGGTTTGGGCTCCGACGCGGTCCAGTGCTTTTTGCAGGCTGTGGAGGTTTCCGACGCCGTAGTCAAACAGCACCCATTCCACTAGCGCACCTCTTGCATGACCTTGGCGAGGGCTGCCAGCATTTGCTCCGTGTGCTCGGGCCGGCCAACGCCGAAGCGCACCATGTCCTCAAGCTCTGGGGTACCGGGGAAGTGGCGAATGAGGATGCCGTGGCGGCGCAGCGCGTCGACGACGATGGCTGGGGCGACGGGCGAGCGCGCAAGCACGAAATTTGCGTCGGACTCAAAGGGCTGGAATCCGAGCGCTTTGACGCCGTCGTGGATCGCGGTTCGGCCCATGCGCACGCCGGCAACGTGCTCGTCGAGCCATTCTTGTTCATCGAGGGCTGCGACGGCGACTTGCTCGGTGTAGAGGTTGAGGTTGAAGGGGGGTTTGACGAGCAGGAGCTTCTCGATGAGGTCAGGGTTGCCGGCAAGGTAGCCGACGCGGAGGCCCGCGAGTCCGTACGCTTTGCTCAGGGTGCGCATGACGAGCAAGTTGTCAAACTCGTCCACGCGAGAAAGCAGGCTGTGTTGCAGGCCGGCGTACTCAATGTACGCTTCGTCCACCACGACGACGCCGTCGCTGCCTTCGAGAATCGATTCGATATCGGAGGCGGGAAACCGGGTGCCGGTGGGGTTGTTGGGGGTCGCGAGAAGGGTTACGGCGGCGTTGCTGCGCACGATGGCGTCCACGTCGAGGCGCCAGTGGCCCCTCAGAGGCACGCGTGCCATGCTGAGGTCTTGCAGTTGCGCATAGAAGGGATACAGGCTGTAGCTTGGCCACGGGGTTGCAAGCGATTGGCCAGGGACCGTGAACGCCTTGGTGACCATGTCGAGGCATTCGTCCGAGCCGTTGCCCACCACGAATCGGTCGGCGGGCAGGCCGTGCCAATCGGAGAGCGCCGCTAGGAGGTCGTCGGCGTCGCGGGACGGATACAGTGTCACGTCGAGTCCGGCTGGGTCGACTTTTGCCAATGCCGGGTTCGGGCCGTCGAGGTTGGTGTTTTGGTCGAGGCGCAGTGGGTTGCCGTCAAGTTCGGCCTTGTAGTAGGGCTTCATGCCGCGCACGGCGGGGCGGGTCCAGGAGTCCACGCGTTCGCGTCGGCTGGGTTGGTTGCCGCTGTGGTTGCTCACACGCGGCCCTCCATGCGGGCGCGGACTGCCTCGGCGTGCCCAAGCAGGCCCTCGGATTCGGCTAGGACTGCTACATCGTCGCCGATGGCGGCGAGTCCTTCGGGGGTCACTTCTTGCCAGGTGATCCAGGTGCGAAAATCGTCCACCGAGAGGCCGCCGCGCAGGCGAGCAAAACCCATCGTGGGCAAGACGTGGTTGGTGCCGCTGCCGTAGTCTCCTAGGGGCACGGGCGCGTGGGGCCCCAGAAACACGCTGCCGGCACTTCGCACTCGGGCAAGGTCGCGGCGCGGGTTTTGGCTGTGGATTTCCAGGTGTTCGGCGGCGTACTCATTGGTGAACGCGAGCGCTTCTGTCCAGGAATCGACCACGAGCAAGGCCGCATTTTTGCCGAGACTTGCGCGCACGATGTCGCCACGCGCTGCGTCGGGGACTCGAAGGGCCAGTTGTTCGCGCACGGCTTCGGCAAGCGGCGCGTGGTCCGTGACGAGCACGCATTGGGCCATGGGATCGTGTTCGGCTTGGGCAATCATGTCCAGCGCAATGGGCCCGGCGGTGGCGGTCTTGTCGGCGAGCACCAGCAGTTCCGAGGGGCCGGCGGGGGCATCCGTGTGCACCATGTCCGAGACGAATTGCTTGGCGCAGGTGACGTAGGCGTTGCCGGGGCCGACGATTGCATCCACGGCGGGGATGTGCGGCGTTCCGATGGCCAACACAGCGATCGCCTGCGCGCCACCGGCTCGCAGAACGTGGGTGGCTCCCGCTTCACGGGCGGCAAACAAAACGGCAGGGTCCACTTTGCCATCACGTCGCGGCGGAGTTGCCACGACGATGCGCGAACATCCGGCGAGTTTGGCGGGAACCACAGTCATTAGGACCGACGAGGGGTAACTGGCAAGGCCTCCTGGAACGTAGCAGCCGACTGCCTCGTAGGCAACGGGGCGTCGACCCAACAGGACGCCAGGGGCAACTTCTAGGGTTTCTTCGCCACGCACCTGCAAGGCGTGGAATGCCTCGATGCGCCCGAGGTTGCCTCGTATTGCCGCTTGGACCTCGGGGGGGCATTTGTCTGCGCCCGCGTCCCAGTCTTCCTTGGAGACGAAGGGATCGGCTAGATCTGCGCCTTCGAAGCGCTTCGTAATCTCTCGCAGCGCCTTGTCGCGGTCACGGCGCACATGCTCAATGATGAGGCCGACGGCTTGCGCAACACCCGGGTCCACGTCGCGGGCGCGGTGGATGAACGGCGACGGGTCGATCTCGGCGAGTCGCTGCGGACGAATATCAACCATTCAAACCACCTCTCGTGGTAGAAGTGCGGCGGGGGCAGGCTCGAAACGCTGACTTCGTCAGCATGTCACGCCACCATCCTGTCAATCGGAACCACCAGAATGCCTCGCCCGCCGAGTTCGCGCAGGCGGTGCACGGCGTCGAAAATCTTGTCCTCTTGCACCACCACCTGAATCGCTACCGTATCAGGATCACCCGCGATCTCCACCACGGTGGGCCCGGCGAGGCCGGGAAGGAATGCCCGCACCTCGCCCAACGCAGCGCGAGGAAGGTCCGCCAAGAGGTAGCGCTGATCTTGGGCATCAATAACGGATTCCAGTGCGAAGACGAGTCGTTCAAAGTCGTGCTGAACGTCAGCCTCCATTTCGGGGCCGGTGATCAAGTGGCAGGTGCTCGTGGTGACCGTGCCTACTTCGCGCAAGTGGTTCATGAGAAGCGTGCTGCCGGTGCTGGTGAGATCCACGATGGCGTCGGCGACTCCGAGCGTGGGGGTGACTTCGCAAGCTCCGCTGACCGGGATAATTCGAACATTCTTCCCAAGTCCCTCGAAAAATGTGCGAGTCAAGTTGGGGAAACTGGTGGCGATGCGGACACCATCGGGAAGGTCTTCGGGTGCGTTCCACGCACTTGATTCGGGCACGGCAACGGTGAGGCGGCAACGGCCGAATCCAAGGTCCGTGCGCAAAATCAACTTGGTGCCGCTTTCTTGGGTCACGTCGAGGCCCGTGATGCCGCAATCCACCGCCCCTTGGGCCACGAACGCCGGAATGTCGGCAGCGCGCAGAAACAGCACCTGGATGCGTCCGTCAAGCGCGGTAGCAAACAACTTGCGGTCGCTGGAACCGCGCAAATGAATGCCTGCGCGGCGAAGTAGGGCGAGCGTGTCGTCAGACAACCTTCCTTTGTTGGGTACAGCCAGTTTCAAGGGTCGCATGGGGACCTCCCGCGCCAAGACGCGGACGAAACGCGACTCCGTCTAGCCAAGATGGGCATGGGACGGATGAACGCGGTGCCAGAGCACAAGCGGCGGATGCTGGTTTCTCAGGGATAAGGTTGGTGCCTTGCCGATGGCGGTTCTTGTACACTCGCGGGGATTTATGCAGTCGAGATGGGCAAGGGCATCGGTTTTTTGCCTAGTTATTTCTCCAGCCCGACCATGAGCCCAGTTGCCGCCTGCCCTCGGTGCCAGACCCACGTATCCTATGAGCAAGGTAGTATGCCGCGGTGCCACACTTGCGGATACCCCGGCCCCGATGCGCGTTCCGCTCAGACTGAGAGCTGGGGCACGCCACCATCACAGGCCGCTGGAGGCCAGCAGCCGAACGCCTGGGTGGAGCACCGGGGCGCGGTTGCGCAAGATTCCGGCAAGGCCCTCGCATCGCTTCTAGTGGGCATTTCCAGTTTCATCATGACGGGAATCATCGGGGCCATCATCGCCATTGTCCTTGGGTCCATGGCACGAAAAGAGATCGCTGCAAGCAACGGCGCTTTGAAGGGCAAAGGAATGGCAGATTGGGGTTTCTGGCTCGGTTGGGCGAACGTAATTTTGACCGTGATCGCGCTGCTGATTTTCGCCCTTGTATTCGTCGCAGCCTTGAGCGTCGGTACCGAATCCTGAGCCCGTAGGAAACAAGCAACCGCTCCGGAGACAAACGTGGCGCAACTCGGAACGGTTTTTCCAAGACTCATGGTAGCATCAAGGGATGAGCCCCAATTCGGCTTGCCCGCGGTGCCAGACCCACGTCACGTACGAAGCCGGGACTTTGCCTCAATGCAATGGATGCGGATATCCTGGACCCGACAAGCGGATTCAAGGAGCACCAACCCAAGCACAACCCAATCAATGGGGCGCGCCGGCCGCAACGCCGCAGTGGGGCCAACCTCAGAACTCATGGAGCAATCCTGGAGCGGAACTTCCCAAGAATTCAGGCAAGGCAATCGCGGCGCTTGTGCTGGGAATTAGTTCCTTTTTCCTGTGGTTCTTCGGCATCATCACGGCGATTCTCGCCATTATTTTTGGCGCCATAGCCCGAAAAGAGATTCGCGAAAGCAACGGCAGGCTCAAGGGAATGGGCATGGCAACGTGGGGCTTCTGGCTCGGCCTCCTGCCCTTGATCATCGGCGGCATCATCGTATTTGCAGCTGTGGTGTTTGTCTTGGTTTCTGACTTGGGCAACGAAACGGCCAATGGTGCCAGCGCCATTCTGGGACTGTAACGCCCCAACGCTCAAGAACCGGCGCGCCGGGTAGAGCTCATGCGCTTCCTGCCCCTGCTCGTGGTCGCTGTGCTGCTTGCCCCCGTGGCCGTAGCTGATCACCCTGGATCCAATCTTGGCCTAGCCCGGTTTGCCGGCCCAGAAGAGAATCTAGTGCACCGGGTCACGGATGTGGACTCAGATTTTGCCCGCTTTGAAGCCGCATACCCCGAGTTCGTGGATCGCCTCAACATCGGCGCCACGGGCATCCTGGGCCTGCCGCTTCATGCCTTGCGCATCACGGACGAATCCGTCGAATTTGACAGCGCCAACCTCGCGACGGGACAAAAACTGCGCATCTACCTAGACGGCGGCCACCACGGCAACGAGTTCCTAGGCGTGGAACTGGTGATGTACTACCTAGAAGAGATGCTGGCCAAGGCGGGAGCCGGCGACGAAGCAACCTTGCATTTCTTGGCGACCCACGAAGTGTACGCCACACCCATCATCAACGCCGAAGGCAACCTCCTGGACACCCGCAAGAATGCAAACCAAGTGGACGTAAACCGCAACTACGGCTACGAATTTGGCGGCCCTGGCAGCGGCGGCATGATCACCGACCTCAACTACCGAGGCCCCAGTGCCTTCAGCGAGCCCGAGGTGCTGGCCAATGCCGAGTTTGCCCGCAGCATCATGCCGGACCTATGGATTACGATGCACACGGGCGTTGCCGAATTCTACTGGCCCTGGGGTTGGACCTTCGACAAAAGCCCCGACCGCGAATTCTTTGAGAGCATCGAGAAGCCCTTCGAGGACGCAACCAACGGCCGCGTGGACGCCATGATGGCCGCCGAACTGTACCTAGCAGCCGGCGCCACAGACGACTGGGGCTACGGCCATCTGGGCATCCCGACGCACACCTTCGAAGTCCACGAAGACCAATTCGTGCCCGTCTACGGCAACGGCATATCCGCCCAGATCCAAGAACAACTCAATGGTCTTGATTGGGTCGTCCAAAACACACGCACCTGGGGCGCTTGGTTGACCCTCAACGCTAGCGAAGGCGAACTGCGCATCCACAACGAGGGCTGGGGCAAAGCGGTCAATGTGACGCTCTCCCAAGGTGGCCAAGATGTGTTGATTGAGGCGATTGCGCCCAACGAAACCGTACGGATGCCCCTGGAGCAAGGCAGCGCCAGCGTGCAATACCGACAGCTCATCATTGATGCGCCGGAGGCGAAGATGCGAATCGTCTCCCTTCATGACGACGAAATCAATGGCAATGCAGCCAGGACGGAGGCACCTGGAGCGCCCCTTGCGTTGCTTGTGGCAGCGCTTGGAGTGCTTGCAATGTGCCGCAAGAAGCGGTCCTAAACTGTGCAACGCCTGTGCAATTCATGCAGGCAACACCCAAAGGCACCGCATTTTTAGCGAAAGAACCTGAACAGCGCGACGCGTTTCCCGTGAACCCGCCTTCACCCCAAGGTCTCTTCAAAGCTGTTTAACAAGCACACTGCCTCGTAATCAATCGTGCCTCCAATATCGTCCTGCCCGCGCTGTTCGACCCAAGTTCATTATGAAACTGGCCAAAGTCCTACTTGCGCCAGCTGTGGTTTCCCGGGCGCTGACCTGCGGGATTCCATTCCCTCGGGGACCGAAGCATCATGGGTCGCGGACCCTTGGGCAGCGGAGCACCCGACGGTACCGCACGATCAGCTACCACAACCACTCAACTCGGGCAAAGCTGTAGCAGCACTTGTACTGGGCATAAGTTCCTACTTTTTGTTCGTGGCGGGATTCGTCACCGCCGTCCTGGCCATCGTATTCGGAAGCATCGCAAGAAAGGAAATTGAGGCGAGCCAAGGTCAATTGAAGGGCAAAGGTATGGCCACTTGGGGGCTCTGGCTCGGGTTGGTTCCCATCGCAATTATTCCTGCAATCGTCTTCATGACATTCGTCAGTAAGTTCCTCTCGGGCCAATAGATTGCCGACAAGCCAGATGCGTTGGCAGGCACGCCACCGAGGACGCTATGACCGCCGTGAATTTGCTTGCCTCTTCAAAGCAATCCAACGGCGTCTGCGTACTCGGCATTGAGCACGCTTTGTCCTGCCGCGCCTCGCAGCGTGTTGTGCCTAGGGCCCTTCGCGCCTTCGGATTACCCCGGAGGGACCGCCGGCCTGCGGCCGACGATCCAACTCATGCAATCAAAGCAAGCCAACAGCGTCCGCATACTCCGCGTTGAGCACGCTTTGTCCTGCCGCGCCTCGCAGCGTGTTGTGCCTAGGGCCCTTCGCGCCCTCGGATTACCCCCAAGAGCCGCCGGCCTGCGGCCGACGACCCGGCTCATGCAATCAAAGCAAGCCAACAGCGTCTGCGTACTCGGCATTGAGCACGCTCTGCCCAGCAGCGCCACGAAGCGTGTTGTGCCTAGGGCCCTTCGCGCCCTCGGATTACCAACCGGATATACGGGGGGTAATCCCATAATGGCCAGTTCTGTCCATTGACCCTTGGGCCAAAGGAGCGGCTTGGTGGACGGTCCAACAGTGCGCTGTCGGGGCGTCAAAGGACCAAACGGAGGGGGGTGTTTCAACCCATCGACGCGACTTTACGTCTCTGCCAACGAGCGCCGGTAAGCTGGGGCGGGCCGGGCATTTGGGTTCGACCCCGGCCGATTCTCTACTAGGAGTCGTAAATTTTCGGAGAACTTCTGCGTCCTTAATGGGTGAATGGCCAGCTCTCGGTAGGGTAGAATTTTGGGGAGTGGATTGCCATTTGTGGTGCTCGTGCGGGTTTGCCAAATGCGTCACACCCATTGACGATCTCTGAAGCCTTGTGCTTCTATCTGTGTGACGACCTAGACCGTCCGCGCATGACAAGCCAGGAAGCCGCCAAAATACTTGATTTCAGTAGCCGGGGCCAAGTCGGCAGCACC
>JBFIHX010000011.1:0-75374 GCA_041601615.1 Thermoplasmatota archaeon
ATCGCCCTGGATCGTCGGCCGGAGGCCGGCGGTCCCCCAGGTAATCCGAGGGGCGGAGCCCCTAGGTTCTACGTCGCGATGCTTGGCGGTGAAGATCCCAGCGAAATCCGCGAAATCAAGGGCCTCAAAGCGCACTTGAAAGCTTGAATCGCAGGTGAATCGCAGGTGAATCGCAGGTGAATCGCCCTGGATCGTCGGCCGGATGCCGGCGGCTCTCTCAGGTAAATACATTTTCTTCCTTCTTTTGCATCCATATTCCAAGGAACCATGAATCATTTTGTTGAGTTTCTTGCAACATGACCATATCCCTGAAGCCCATCGCCGCTTGTCTCATCAGGAGACACAGGGGTAACAAAATGAACACAACCACTCGAATCAGCATCATCGCACTCGCACTCGCATCCTTCGTAACCCTCCCGGCACTGGCCTCCAATTACGTGGGTGGCGCAACCTTCGTCGCCCGAGACGACGGCGCCGGCCAACTCCTGGATGCCGGCGGCATGATGTGCTACGAAGACACCGGCGACGGAGTCGGAGGCGCCTGCATCGCATGGGACGATCTTGCACCGGGCCAAGAATACGCTGCCATCAACGACGTCATGACCGGCACAAACGTCGCCTTCCAAGTCTGCGTCGACAACAACGGCGACGGCCTATGCGGCGACACGCCCTCCACGGTCGGCAAGGCAGGCAGCATATTCGACGCCTGCCGCGACACCATCCTGTTTAGCCACGACGACAACGGCACATTCTACAACCCGCTGGGCCCGCTGCCGCTGGACTTTACCCAAGGATGCGCCGGCGGCTTCCCCGGCTGGATTCTCTTCCTGTGCGAAGGCGCCCACGACGACGGCAGCAGCACCCACACGCACAGTGTCACCAGCGGAACCTTCACGCCTTCCACCACCGGCAGTGGCAAAGGAACATTCTGCGGCGGCATCGGCGAACTGAATATCCCGCCCAAGCCCTACGTGATTGCTGATGGCGACGCCACGCCCGACGAAATCGGCGACCTCATCAGCGGTGTGCTTGCCAGATTGCAAGACGTCCTCGAAGACCTCTCCCGCTTCGTCGATGCTGTGGCCGTCCGGGACCTGCCCTCCATCGGGTAAGTGCGCCCAGCGCATTCGCATCCTCCTCCTTTTCCCATGAACCATCCAAAAATTGGTGCCCGGATTCACCCGCACCGGAGCCATCGGGTCCAGCATCGCCCCCATCGACAGGCGCGTCTCCGCGTCCACTGATCTCGGGGCGTATCCTCTACTTGCACGCGGGATTTGCGGGCTCACGAGGCCGCCCACGCTTTCCACGAACTACATGAAACCAAATCATTCTGTTTCCTACAATAATTCCATAACCTAGACATCCATGTTCCCTTGTCTCCTTGGGAGGCACAGGGGTAACAAAATGAACACCACCATCCGAACCACGCTCTGCACAATCATCCTACTCTCGTTCTCTGTAGCGCCCACGCTCGCATCCATGTATGTCGGAGGCGCAACCTTCGTCGCCCGCGACAACAGCGTAGGCCAACTCCTCGACGCCGGAGGAATGCTCTGCTACGAAGGCACCGGAGATGGCGTAGGCGGCGCCTGCCTATCCTGGGCCGACGTGGGCAGCAACCAGTTTGTACGCGTCGCAGACGGCCTCGCCGACACCAACGTCGCGTTCCAAGTCTGCGTCGACAACAACGGCGACGGCCTATGCGGCGGCATCATCAACGAAGGCCCAGGAGGCATCCTCACCGGCTGCTTCGACACCATCCTCTTTAGCCACGACGACGCCGGAACGTTCTACAACCCCCTCGGGCCCCTGCCCACCAGCTTCCCACCCGGATGCAGCGGCGGCTTCCCCGGCTGGATCGTCTTCCTGTGCGAGGGCATACACGACGACGGCAGCACCACCCACACCCATCCAGTCACCGCCGGCACCGTGACCGCCACCAACACCGGCAGCGGCACGGGAACCTTCTGCGGCGGCACCCTAGAAATCAGCGTCCCGCCCAAACCCTACGTCGTCGTTCCTGACGGCGCAACCCCCGCCGAAATCGAGGCGCTCGTCGAGGCCGCAGTATCCGTTGCAGAGGACACAACCCAGCAAATCATCGCCTTCCTCGATGCACTCGTGGGCCCAGCGACGCTGCCTGAAATCCCCTCCATCCCCTAAGCAAACGCTGCCCACGGGGCCCTCGTCCTCCTTTTCCACACCATTCCATGATTTCCATTCCAACCTCGCCGCGACCGCCTCAGACGCCCGTCCCCTCATCGCGTCCCCTTTAAGCACTCCTCATGGTGGTCCCAGCGTTGGAAGGTCTGTCGTCCCTGCGCTCCATCGCATCGGCCCCGGGAAAGGTCATCCTCTTCGGCGAGCACGCCGTCGTGTACGGCCACCCCGCAATCGCCGCCGCCACGGACCAACGCACCCTCGTGGAAGTCGACCGCTGCGGCGACCGCTTCACCGTCAATGGCTTTCGCATCCACGAACGCTACCACAGCTACCTCCTCAAAGCCGTCGAAGAACTGTGGCACGAAGACGACGCCGTCCGCATCCAAACCGAAGGCGGCGTCCCCTCCGCATCCGGCACCGGCAGCAGCGCCGCACTCACCGTCGCCACCGTTGCAGCCCTGCATCGACTCCAAGAAATCGACGACCTACCGCGCCTTGCCCAAGATGCGTTCACCATCGAGCGCAAAACCCAAGGTGGCGGCAGCCCCGTCGACACCAGCACCAGCACCGCAGGCGGCGCCATCGCCATCGCAGGCGAACCTCCCCAGATGGGCGAGCGGCTGTGGGACATCCACTGGGAAGAGCAAACCTGGTTCGTCGAACGGGTCCCGCTTCCTGCCCTGAGTCTCGTCGTGGGCAACAGCGGCGTCAAAGGCCGCACCGACGAACAAGTCGCCAAAGTGCGCAACGCCGCCGCCAAAAACGTCCTCGTGCGCGACACACTCGGCGAAATCGGCCAAATCGCCCGCGACGCCGTCCCCCTCCTTCGCAACGACGACCGCGTCGGCATCGGGCAACTCATGGACCGCGCCCACGCCTGCATGCACACCATTGGCGTCAACCACCCCGCGGTGCAGCACCTCGTTGACGCCGTGCGCGCAGTCCCAGGGACCTTCGGAGCCAAAATAACAGGCGCCGGCGGCGGCGGCAGCATGGTCGCCCTCACCGACAAACCCCAGCGCGCCGCCACCGCCATCGAAGAAGCCGGCGGAACCCCATACATCGTGCACCTTGGCGGACCCGGAGTGCTCTGGGAAAACAGCGCTAGCGACTAAACCCGCCTCGTGCCCCCAGCCCCTAGCGCACCGGGGCACAAGTGCAAAGGGGCAAAGTCCCAAAACACGAGGATTTGAGAACGCCACGCGAATCTTGGCCCATGCGTGGATGGACGCTCACCCTGAGCATCTGCCTATCCCTAACGCTTGCCGGCTGCGGACAGCCGGAGCCGACGGAGCCGAAGGAAGCCCGTTCAGCGGCAGACCCAGACCGGCTCGCCGGACAGGACGCGACAGCAGACGGCACCGGCACGCCCGCAGCGACCACTGGCGCGTCGTCCGGGTCCAGCGGCCCCCCTCCGAGCGACGCCGCGACAAACGCGGAACCTACCGGCGATTCCGCAAGCGATCCGGCCCCCGCCCCCACTCCTGCTCCCGCGCCAGACTCCGCGCCCCCATCGGACCCCGAAGACCCCACGGAGCCAAGCGACCCAGCCCCGACACCCCCCGCGCCCCTCGACCCGTTGCCCATCGACGACGCCCTTTCGCCGCTTGATCCCGTGACCGACCCCGTGCCGATCCCCGTCGTCCCCGCTGCTCCCGCTGCCCCCGCTGCCCCCGTGCTCCCGTTGCCCTAGGTCCTCCACGCGGCCGTTCTACCCGTCCTCGCCACCGCCCCCGGATGGCTCCCATGAAGCGACAGGGTTTTTGTCGGGCATGACGCTGTCGGCGCCATGGTCCGCCCGGTGCTCTTGAAGCTCGGAGGCAGCGTGCTTACAGACAAGCAAGCCGAAGGCCGCTTCCGTCGCGCCGCTGCCAAGCGACTCCTCGGAGAAATTGCCCGCAGCGACCTCCCCGTCGTCCTCCTACACGGCGCCGGCAGCTTCGGCCACCCACAGGCCAAAAAACACGCCATCGGCCGCAAGCCCGTCGACAACGCCGCCAAAGCCGGCATCAGCGAAATCCTCGCCAGCGTCGGCCGCCTGCACGCCGACATCCTACAACTCGCCGTAGACGCCGGCCTGCGCCCCATCAGCGTACCCCTGCACCTACAATGCCACTCCGACGGCGACCAACTCATGGACCTCCCCAGCCAACGCATCGCCCAACTCGTCGAAGAAGGCTACATGCCCGTCCTGCACGGCACCGTCGTGCGCGACGACGCCATGGGGTGGCGCGTGGTCAGCGCCGATGAAATCCTGATGGAACTGGCCCACGAATTGAACCCGCGCCTCGCCGTTTTTGCCACCGAAGTGGACGGTGTCTTCAACCGCGACCCCGGCCACGCCGACGCCAAACTCCTTCGCCGCGTCGGACCCAACGATCGCGCCCACATCGAAGACGCCGACCAAGGCGGCGCCGACGTCACCGGACGCATGATCGGCAAATTGGACCGCGCCCTGGTAGTCGCCACCGAATGCCCCACCTGGATCATCAACGGCATGACACGCGGCAGACTCCACGACGTACTGCGCGGCAAGGACGTCACCGGCACCCGCGTCCTGGACGCCTGAATTCCCTTTGCACTCCTCCCCAACAACCATCTTTACCACCCTTTGATACCCGGATGCATGCGCACTTTCGCCGTCGCCTTCGTCCTGTTTATCGGCCTTCTAGCCGTTCCCTCCTCCCAAGCCTTTGACTGCGGCCCCGTCCCCCCAGTTGGGGAATTCGTCGACTGCGTCTACGAGAAAGGCGCCGGAGCCGGCGGTCGACTCATTGGGGACGTAACCGACACCGTGGACGAGACCTACTATGGCCTCCCCTACTGCCTTCGCGAACCCACAGACCCCCACTGCTGGAACTAAACCTGCCGATTTCCCAATCATCACGAGAAAAGGCCATCCCTAGCCCCTCGGATACGAAATCATGCGCAGCCTCGCTCTCGGACTCATACTCGCAAGCCTCCTCCTTCTCTCCGTTGCCCCCAGCGCCCAAGCCGATCTGCCCTGCAAAACCGGCTCTCCCGGCGAACGCATCGACTGCCTCTATGAGGAAGGCACCGGCAGCGTCGGCGAACTCGTGGGCAAGGCCACCTACACCATCGACGAGATCTACTACAGCCTCGAATACTGCATCCGAGAGCCGCTAGATCCCATCTGCTGGACGTAGGTCGCAAGCGACAACCTTTCCAGCGCCCCCACAGGTCCGCCGCCGTGGCCAACGCCGCCGAGACGGAGCGACGCAAGGAGGAGCACCTACGCATCCCCCTTGAACGCGACGTGCAAAGCATCCCCAACCCCTGGGACCAGGTGCGGTTGCGCCACGAACCACTGCCCGAATTCGACCTCGCAGACGTGGACCTCGCCACCACGTTTTTGGGACACAGCCTCAAAGCTCCCCTCCAAATCACCGGGATGACCGGAGGCGCAAGGCTCGCCCACGAATTCAACGACCACCTCGCTGCAGCCGCCGCCGAACACGGCCTCGCCATGGGGGTCGGCAGCCAACGCGCCGCCATCGAAAACCCCGACCTCGCGGACACCTACCGCGTCATCTTGGACCACGAAGTGCCCATGCGCTTTGGCAACCTCGGCCTGCCGCAAATTCTCCTCTGGGGAGAAAACGCCGCCGCCCACGCCGAAACCGCCGTGGAAATGATCGACGCGCACGCTCTGTACATCCACCTCAACCCGCTGCAAGAAGCCGTCCAACCCGAAGGCGACACGGTCGCAGCCGGAGGACTCGACGCCATCCAAGGCCTCTGCAAGGCGCTCCGCGTGCCCGTACTGGTCAAAGAAACCGGCGCCGGCATCGACGGCCGCACCGCCACGCGCCTTGCCCATGCCGGAGTCGCAGGCATCGACGTGGGCGGACTCGGCGGCACCAGCTTTAGCGCCGTCGAATACCACCGCGCCGTGGATCTTGGCAACGACGCCAAAGCACGCCTCGGCAAAACCTACTGGGACTGGGGCAACCCCACACCACAGTGCGTCGCAAGCGTGCGAAAATCCCTCCCTGACCTTCCCCTCGTCGCCACAGGCGGACTGCGCACCGGCCTCGACGCCGCCCGCGCCCTCGCCCTCGGCGCAAACCTCGCCGGATACGCCGGAACCCTCTTTCGAGCCGCCTCCAACGGAAGGGAGAGCACGCTCAAGGAAGCCCGTCTTCTCTTAGAAGAGTTGAAGACTGGCTTGTACCTGACCGGCGCCCGTCACCCGGCCGCACTGTCGGAGGAACACTGTCTATGAACCTCGAAGCCGCGCTCCGGCCCTACCTGCACCAGTTCTCTGAGGAGTTCAACAAGTACCTCGTAAAGCGGGACCTGAAGCCCCAGGAACTGTACGACGCAGTACGCCATTTGCCCATCAACGGAGGCGGAAAACGCCTGCGCCCCATCATCGCCCTGCTTGCCGCCCAGGCCTGCGGAGGCGACTCGAAAAAGGTCATGCCCTACGGCGTGGCCCTGGAGATTCTGCACAACTTCACGCTCATCCACGACGACATCATGGACGACTGCGACACCCGCCGCGGCGTCGAAGCCGTCCACAAGAAGTGGGGCGTCAACGTCGGCATCCTCGCCGGCGACACCATGTTCAGCCTCGTCTTCGAGCTCCTCGACCACCTCGAAATTGACGATGCCCTGTACCGCAGCGTCAGCCAAGATGTTGCCAAACTCGCCCGCGAAGTCTGCGAAGGCCAGTACTGGGATATGGCGTTCGAGAACCAGAAGAAAATCGACGAGCTGCAGTACTACCACATGATCGAGCGCAAAACCGCCACGTTCTTCGAAACCGCCATGAAAAACGGCGCAGAACTCGGCGGCGGCGACCACCAGCAAATCAAGAAGCTCGCCGAATGCGGACGCCTCTTGGGCCTCGCGTTCCAAGTCTGGGACGACTACCTCGGCGTCACCGGCACCGACGAAGAACTCGGAAAACCGGCCCACTCGGACATCGTCAACGGCAAGAAGACGCTCGTGTACGTCAGCACGCACACCAAGCTCGACCCCTTCGACCGCCGCCAATTCGTGGACCTCTACAAGAAAGAAGGCAAGTCTTCCGAGGAGATCTCCACGATTCTCAAGTTCATGGAAAAGAGCGGTGGCCTAGAGTACACCCGCACCCGCGCTCGCGAGTTCAGCAGCTTTGCCAAGGCGACCCTGTCGGATCTGCCAGACACCGCCGCCAAGCGGTTGCTCGGCCTCCTCTGCGAGCACGCAAGCTCCCGCAAGAACTGAACCGAATCGAACGGCCCGGCCAGCTCGCGCCGGGTCAGTTCATCGCGTTTCCTACCTGTGCTGCGGGGTAGCCCTCGGGAACAGGTCGGGTCCAAACCCGTGTGCCCGTAGCGGATGCGTTGACGGTCTCGCCATCGCCCACTACGCAATCGGCCAACTCCACGCCGGGCGCCACCGTCACGTCCCGGCCAAGCACGCAGCCGCGAAGGCTTGCCCCTGTGCCCATGCGCAAGCCCGTGCCGGCCACGCTGTCATGGATGGCCACGTCGTCGCCAAGCTTGGCGTCCTTGGGAATCGCCGAGTGTCCGTTCAACGCGGCCGTGGCGATGCGGATGCGGGCAGGATCACCCACATCCACCCAGAGGCCATCGTAGGGCACCCCGTACACGCCATCGTCGAGAAGGCCGGGCAGAATCTCCTTTTCAAAGCTCACGAGGCGGCCGGGCGGAATCGATTCCAACACATCGCGGCGCAACAGATAGACACCGGCATTGATGAGGCGACTCGGGGCCAAGTCAGGCGTCGCAGGTTTCTCTACGAATCCACGCAGCCGAACTCCGCTCTCTGCTTCTTCGGCTACGTCCGCGACGCCAAAATGCACCACGTCCGCCAGCGGCACCTCGCGCAGGGCCACCACGCACGCGGCGCCCGTCTCCTTCTGGCATCGCACCATGCGCTCCAGGTCAAAGTCGCTAACAATGTCAGCGAACACCACAAACACCGGATCGGATCGAACCGCATCCAGGCAATTGCGCATCGCGCCACCCGTGCCCAGAGGCTCGTTTTCCAAGACCACCTCGAACTCGAGGGGGCGAGGGCTGGCCTTGAAGTGTGCCTCCAATTCCGCCGCCTTCCAGTTCAACGCTACAATGACGCGATCGACCTCGTTTGGCAACCGATCAAGCACCCACTCAAGCATGGGCCGACCCGCTACATCCAGCAGCGGCTTGGGCCTCGTGTAGGTAAGCGGTCGAAGGCGCGTTCCGTACCCGCCTGCAAGCAAGATGGCGTCCACACGGGGGCGAAGGCCCCCTCCTTGAAGAATTCACGGCGGCAAAAAGAGCGTAAACCGACAACCCTGGCCCCGACTTGACTCTACGCGTAGGGTGCCGCCGTGCGCCCGCATCGCGTGTTGCGCCACAAACAAGCCAAGGCCCACACCCTGTCCATCGGAACTGCCGTGTACACTTGCAAACGGCTCCCAAATCGCCGCTTGCTGCGCTGGGTCCAATCCAGGCCCTTCATCACGCACCGAAACCTCATAGCCCGCGTCCGTGGGTCGAGCCTGCACATGCACGGCGCCACCTGCGGGCGTAAACCGCAGCGCATTTTCCAAAAGTGTCTCCAAAACATGCAAAATTCGACCCCGATCAAGCAGGCACGGCATCGGTGTTTGCGCCCGCACATGAAACTCGATTCCTTCGTCGTCGGCCGCATCACGAAACGCCGCGCACGCTTCATGCACCACCGCCCGCAAGTCCAAGTGCGAGCGCTCGACTCGAAACTCGCCCCGCGCCACGGCCGCAGCACACCGCACCTCGTCCAGCAAAACCTCCATGCGCTGCGCAAACACCTCCAAGCCAGCCACGCGCTCGCGCATTTCGGTGCCAACAGGGCCCCACAGGCCGGCGCGCAGAGCCCGCAAACCCTCGATGAGCGGCGCCACGGGGTCCTGGCGGTCCGCCTGCGCCCGCAGGGACAACTCTTGGCGCCACGACCGCGCCTGGTCTTCTGCTGCAAGATCCGGAGGCGCTACCGGCACAACGCCGACCATCGCCACGCCTTTGGTGCTTGAAGGAGTCAATTGCAAATGAATCCAGGGCTGATCGCCAGCATACCGGAGACGAACATCAAACTCGGACGACTCAAACGGCGCGTGAACCGCCCGGGTCAATGCTTCGGACACCTGCGACCAGGAATTGCGATCCAACCACGCCTCCAGCCGCTTGCCCACCGGATCAACCCCAAGAAGGACCGCGAACTCCGCATCCGCCTCCAGCACGGTCCCTTCCCCGTCGGCGCGCGCGTGCCCTTCGAGAATCATACTGGATGCTCCTCGGTCCATGCCCCATGTCTCGCCCTCTTGCCCTACTTGAGCCTCCGTGGCAATCCTTCTGTATGGGTGCACGGAGGCCCGCAACCATCGGCAACGGACGACGCCTTCAAACAACTATGTCGGCGTATCATGCACAGCCAGCCACAATGTCTAAGTTGAGAATCAGGCGTTACGTGGGCATGGGTCGGCCGCTTGACGCACTCACGGGGTTCCGGTTCGTCGCCGCCGCACACGTCCTCGTACTTCACGAAAGCGTCGACTTCTTGCCCGACGCCGGAAGCTGGCTCAACACCATGCTCCTGCGCACTGCCGCCGTCTCCTTCTTCTTCGTCCTCTCCGGCTTCGTGCTCGTCCAAGCCTACGGCGCCACCGCCTGGCGAAAAGACAGCCGCCGCTTTGCCATCTCAAGGCTTGCCCGCCTCTACCCCCTCTACGCCCTCGGCCTACTGCTCTACGCCCCATTCTTTCTCTTCGACAACCTCGTAACCGTCCAAGACGGCGCCGCCATAGCCATCGATGTGGCCCCGGACCTCGGCCGCATCCTCACCATATTCGCCACCCACGTCTTGTTGCTGCAAGCCTGGATTCCCACCTGGGCCTGCACCTGGAACTGCCCCGGCTGGTCCGTCAGCGCCACCGTCTTCTTCGCCCTCGTATTCCCCCTCCTCTGCTGGCTCCTACGCGGCCGCACCCCCCGCACACTCTGGACCGTCCTCGCCGCAGGATTCGCCCTCTCGCAACTCGGCGCCTGGATCTACGTCCACCACACACCCATGGACCTCGTCGCCCGCGAAATCTTTCACAAAAACCCCCTCGTGCGCCTGCCCGAATTCATCATAGGTGTCGCCGCCGGCTTCCTATGGCTGCAAGGACGCCTGCAAGGACGCACCCTGCGCCACCGCGCCGCCCTCCCCGTGCTCGCCACCGGAATCCTCGCGCTGTTTCTGGCCCTCCCAGCACCCTGGAGCCCCTACCTGCACAACGGACTCCTAGCCCCGCTGTTTGTCGCCCTCATCGCCGCCAGCATCCTGCGCGGAGGGCGCCTCGGCGCCACGCTCCACAAGCCCCGATTCCAGGCGCTTGGCAAAGCAAGCTTCGCCTTCTACATCCTACACATCCCAATCGCCCGCACCCTCGCCCTGCTGTTGTGGGCCGCCACCGGAACCTACCCCCGCTGGAGCCTAACCTTCCTGCTTCTCGACCTCCTCGTGGTCTCCCTGCTTGCCGGCCCCATCTACCGGCGCGTCGAAGAACCGATGCGCCGCCTCGTTCGCCGCGCCCTTGGGCCGCCCACGCCCCTTAAGAGAACGCCGCAGGTCGCCGAGCCGTGAGCGACGACCTGGCCTCCATCGCACGCCGCTTCTGTCTGCAAAACGCCCTCCAACACGAAGGCACCTGCCAGCCAAAAGGCCTCGTGGGGCGCGTCATGGGTGGACACCCCGAGCTGCGCGGCGACCCCGGGGCCGTCGTCAAGGCACTCATGGCCGCAGGCGCCGAAGTCAACGCCATGACGCTCGACGAACAACGCGCCGCCCTCGAAGCCGACGCACCCGAGCTGCTCGAAATCAAGAAAAAAGAGCGAATCACCGGCCTCAAACCCCTCCCCGGCGCCGACCAAGTCAAGAAAGTCGTCCTGCGCTTCGCCCCCAACCCCAACGGCCCCCTGAGCCTCGGACACGGACGCGGAGTTGCGGTCATGGCCGAATATGCGCGCATGTACAACGCCGACGTGGTGCTGCGCTTCGACGACACCGACCCCCAAGTCAAACCGCCACTCTGGAACAACGAGCGCAACTGGAACGGCTACGACATGTGTCTCGCCGACTGGACCTGGCTTGCAGGCGCCGCGCCCACGCGCATCGTCAAAGCCAGCGACCGCCTCGAAGTGTACTACGAACACGCCCGCGCGCTCATCCAGGCAGGCGGCGCCTACGTCTGTACCTGCGAAACCGGCGCCTGGCGCGACCAAAAGAACATGGGCCTGCCCTGCGAACATCGCAGCGCCACCCCCGACGCCGTCGCACCCGAATTCGAAAAGATGCTCGACGGCACCTATGGCCAAGGAGAAGCAGTTCTGCGCGTCAAGACCGACATCCAACACAAGGACCCGGCGCTGCGCGACTGGACCGCCTTCCGCATCGTCGCCGCCGACGCCATCCACCCACGAGAACGAGCCGGCGAAATCGGCCACTTTGGCTGCTGGCCCCTTCTCGACTTCGAAAGCGCCGTGGAAGACCACCTGCAAGGCGTCACCCACATCATCCGCGGCAAGGACCTCATGGACTCCACCCGCAAACAGGGCTTCCTGTACCAACACATGGGCTGGGACTACCCCACCACCCTCTACTGGGGTCGCGTATCGGTCCACGAATTTGGCAAATTCAGCACCAGTTGGATGCGCCGCGAAATCGAAGCCGGCCGCTTCGAAGACTGGAACGACCCGCGCCTGCCCACCCTCCTTGCCCTGCGCCGACGCGGCTACCGACCCGACGCCATGCGAGCCTTCTGGGTCGGCCTAGGCCTCACCGAAAAGGACATCGCCATCAGCATGGAGAACCTGGACGCCGAAGACGGCAAACTCCAGGACCCCGAAGCTCCCCGATACTTCTTCGTCCCCGACCCCGAACAACGCACCATCAGCGGAATCGACGGCATGGTCGCCCGCCCGCTCCTGCACCCGCCCGAAGAAGCACGCGGCCGACGCGAACTTCCCGCCGACGCCACCGTCTGGATTCCCGGCGACGAAGCCGAACACGAACGACTGCGCCTCAAGGACCTCGGAAACGTCCAATGCACCGGCAGCACCGGAGTCTTCACAGGCGAAGAAATGGACCGCAGCCTACGCATCGTGCAATGGCTCCCCAGCACCCACGCTGTGCCCTACACCGTGCTATGGCCCGAAACGCTACCCGAAGATGCCCCCGAAGGAGCAACCCCCGGCCTGCGCCGCATCGAAGGACTCGTGGAACCCGCCGCACTTGCGCACGTGGGCAAAGTAGTCCAATTCGAGCGATTCGGATTCGTGCGGTTGGAATCGGAGACTGTGGGCATCTGGTTGCACGACTAGCACCCACAAACGAAGCTCCTGCAAAGCCGGCCGCCCCGCTCGAAATTGCGCCCAATCTACCTAGCGATGAGTGAAAACCGCACTAGAGGGGTTTTCACCACCGGCCCCTCAATCCAATCATGCGCACGCACCTACTGGTGTTCCTTTCCATGGCCATCGTGGCCCTATCCGGTTGCTTTGACGGCTCCGATTCCAAACCTGAACCCCTGGACGTTGCACCGGACGTTCCCCTTAGCACCGTCGAAGCCAGCCAAATCAGCATGAGCCTGCGCTGCGACACGCCGCCCTGTTTCGAAGCATTCCCGGCCGGGTTTGAACCCAATGACTTGCGCACAATCCAAGGCAAAGCAATCCTGACCGGAGCCACCACGCAAACCAACGGCGAAAGCTACCCAACGGTCGCCACATGGGACGATGGATGGCACTTCCAAACCCTAGACGTCGGCGAGCCTTTTCTTCCAGGAGCTAGCCGCATCAATACACGAGCCGTCAGTCCCTACCTCGATGAGGATGGGCGATCGGCGCTGGTCGCGTGGACCTACGAAAGCGCAGTAATCGGACGCCACACAAATTCCGGACCCGATGAAGAAGCGCTCATCAAGTACGTGTTTGACCAACAGCGCTGGTCCGGTCCAGAATATCTACTGCAAGTCAACGCAGATGAGTTTCGAATGTTTACCGACAACCAATGGGGATTAAGGTCGGGCATGTCCTGGACCATGTACAACCCCATTTCAGGCGAAACCAATGGGTTCTTGCTCAACTGTTTGCCCAGATCGGACCGAGTGGACGTGCAGCAAAATCCTCGCGTTGCAATTGCATGCAAGCGAGGCGGGCCCGGTGTTATGGAACTTTTTGAGGCAGTCCAAACGCCAAACGGCACCGATCTACAGAAAAAATCGCAGAGTCTCAAATGCGATGGAAGTTATGCCGCAGCCGTCCAGGGTTGGTGGGCCGCGGGCTCGGATTGCAGGGAGCCGGAATACGGAGAGTTCACGCTTTGGTATTCCCACGGGCAAACGCTACTGGAAGTAGCGAACCTGGAATCTCCAGGCCAAGTTATGAGCGTGCACGGCGTGTTCGTGGACGATTGGGGGCTCGTGCATGTACTGGGTCGCCGCGCCGGAGAAACCCTGTTGAACAGCAACACCGCGTACCACGTTCACAAGGTGTTCCATCCGGATGGAACCCTGGTCTTCGACGGAGACGGTTCATTGGAGCCGTATGTTTTAGGAACTGGACTGCAAGACCAGGAGTGGCGCCGCCCCATGTTTGCGCAGCAAGGGGATACCATCCTCATGACCGGAGAGCAAGCTTCATCGGATTTGCCCCTCTCGTATGTGGCCGTGCACGTCAAGATCTCGGAGTAGCATCACTCCCCGTTGCTGCCTCGCACGCACCGTGGCCGCGACCCAGCGGGGTCGGGTTGCGTATCCTTCATGCAGTTGTCTGATGCTGAACGCGGCCGGTCCAAGCCGTCCTATTCAGGTCCGCCAAACTCCCTTGCCGCCGCCACCCAGCGCCGGGTGGTTCCGGCCTTGATGTCGTTGCCTTGGATGCGCACCTTGCGTCCTGCTTCGGCGGATTGGATGGCGGCTACGAGGCCGTCGGGGTCCGTGTGGGCCAGTTGCTCGATGCTGGAGATGCCGGCGCGCACGAGCACCTCGGCGCTTTGGGGTCCGACGCCCTTGAGTTGCATCAGCTCGGCCATGGCTTGCCATTCGCGCACCAATTCTCCGGTCGCATTCACCTGTCGGGCAACGATGGTGGCGTCGGCGCGGCGCAGTTGCGGGATGGTGATGATGCCGTGGGCGTTGAGTCGTGTGGCGTATTTTTCGCCAATGCCTTCGATGATCAGGACATGCTGGTCTTCTTCGGCGCGGTCCACGTGAATGAGGGCGCCATTGGTGTTGGTGGCGGCGGGTGTGGCGGCCGGGGCGGCCACGGGGGCAGCAACACTGGCGGCCCGGTCTGTGTTGGTGGATTGTCCCGGAACAACGGTTTGCACGATTTCACGGCGCAGCAACCAGACGATGCCTGCGGTGGTGATGGCGAGCGTCACGGCTGCGATGCCAAGTCCGGCCACGGCGCTTTCGAGCGGGAACACTCCAAGTTCCGTGCCGGTCAGGGCAAATCCGGCAGCCAATAGCAATCCGATGAAGAGCACGATGAGCAAGGTGCGGAACGGACTGGTCGCGGCCAGTTCATCGGCAGCAAGGCGTCGTTGGTGCAGGCCCAACAGGAGTGTTGCCTGTGCAAGCGCCAGAGCGGCCATGGTGATGCCTAGACCAGTGATTGCGGCCTCGATTGGAAACCATCCGAACTGCTTGCCTGCTGCAATGACCCAGACGGCGACCGCCAGACCCGCTGCAAACAGCGTGAAGAGGAAGGCAGCGGAGGAGCGAGACACGTCGAGTTCAGATTCCGACATAGGAATGAATATCGGGGTGGGAATGGAAGAAGGTGCCGGCCTCCGTCCGGAGGCAGGATGCTCGGCTCTGTTTTGGCCCCAAGGCTTGCTGGCGGGGTAGCAAATTTAGACGTTCAAATCGGAATTGAGTCGCTGTTTTGCTCCCTGCACCCAGCGCGCCGCGTCGGCCTCCGTCAATTGCTCCACGCCAGGCCAGCGGCGTCGAGTGTCGGCGCTCGCCTGCAGATTGGCCACCACAGCGGCAGGTTTGGCTCGCGCCAGTTCCGCCACGGTCCGCACACCGCCGCGAACGAGGCCACCGGCCGCTTGCGGGGTCACCCCGCGCACCTGCATGAATCGACCCATCGCCTGCCACTCCTCCACCTTGGCTGCGGGGACTCCGACGGCCGCAGAGACTCGGCCCACGTCGGCTGCAAGCAACTGCGGGACGGTGATGATGCCATGGTTGTTGAGGCGGCTGGCAAAGCGCTCGCCAAGGCCGTCCAAGAGAATGACGTGCTGTCCCTCTTCGCTGCGGCTCAATTGCGCTCGGATCGCCTCATTTTCGGCGCGAAGCTCTCGAAGTTCGCTCAAGGCCTGGCCCACGCGCACCATCAGCACAGCGGTGACGGCGGCAGTGACGAAGAGGGCGGCGGCGAGGCCAAAAATCGCCTGCTCCACGCTCAGGATTTCCGGGCCAGTGGCGCCTAGGACCGCGAGGGCGGTGGCGCCGGCAAGCCCCAAAACAAGAATGAAAGTGAGGCGCAGGAAAGGTGCGCGAAAGTCGGAGGGAGAGGAAGCGGGCATCGTCGTCGACGACAAGGGCCGTTGCTGTGCCATATCCGTTGCGATTCGGTGCGGCAGGGAGTGAAGTGCCCGTCCCAGCTTTCGCACTGGGTCAGTCAGGCGAAACAGTCTTTGTCTAAAACGGAATCAAAACATTGTGCGATCATTTCCGATTGTCCTTCTGCTCTTGGTAACCTCGGTAGCAGGATGTCTTTCTTCCGGTGACACGGGCCAAGCTGAGCAGAACACATCTGGAACCCACCCGGGCTGGCCAGGGTCCAGCATGAGCTTTGACTGCAATGGGAAGGACGAGCCATGCCCTGAGCTGATGCAGGCGTTTGGGGCA
Organism: Thermoplasmatota archaeon; assembly: GCA_041601615.1. GTDB lineage: Archaea > Thermoplasmatota > E2 > JACPAO01 > JAHFTW01 > JANQNI01. The sequence continues at coordinate 16,067 of JBFIHX010000011.1, forward strand.
AGTTCCCTAGAAGCTGCCATGGATGGAACCGAGCGCGTGGTATTGGCTGGCCGGAGCAAGGTGGTCAATCCCGTTTTCGTCAACTTGGAGACGGTCGTTGCACAAGTCCACTGGACGAACGAGGCGGGCGCATGGAGCCAGCGCGACTTGCCCCGGGTGCCGTCGGAGCTTGCCGATCGGAGTCAGCGCATGGTGGGTACGGCCGCCATTCTTGGGCCCATGGGGTCCTTGCATGCGGTTTGGCTTGGTGAGGTTCGTTCTCCCTTCATGGAGGGTGCCGCTGATTTGATTGGTCGTTATGTGATGGGTTATGCCCATGGGCCGACCACCGGAGCTGAGTGGGCCGAGGTGGAGCAAATCGGTTCGGGGAATGACCTCTATTTTCCCGCCATCACCTGGCACGACGGCGGACCACTGATTGTTTGGTGGAGTCTGGATGGACTGCACGTCGTCCAACGACTCGATGGCGAATGGGATCGCACTGTGCTCGACATCATCTGCACCGACCCTGCCTTCATCGCCGGCACCGCCGACCCCGTTCTGATTTGCAAGCCCACCCCCGCCAGCAATGAGGCGTCTGCATGGCAGCTTCGCAAGACAGAGGAAGGCTGGAGCGCCGGTAAGCTCCTGCAACGGGACTGCGAAGACATCGAGGGCCTCCACGACGGCATCGATACCTGGCTGATTGTCTCAGATTGCGAGGGCGAAGCCCCCCTCTACCGAATCAACGGAACTGGAACCGAGAAGGTGATCGAGGACCTATTTGCCTTGGTGCCCGGGATGCATGACAGCCCCTATCCAGGAATCATGGCCGCGACCCGAGACATGGGTGGCTCGTGGCACGTCGTTTTTCGATCCGCCGAGGTCGCCGTCGTCACCAGTTTAGTCCACGCTCCGATCCATGCCGTTTTCTCGCCTGACTGGGAGCTACAGCGCACATTCCGTCTCACGGATGACTTGGCCGAAACAACCCAAGACCAGTACAACTTCGCCGTCGATACGCGCTTCCTGCCGGTGGGCAACAAGCTCCTTGGATTCGTGACCATTGACTTGGCCCCTCCTCGCACGAACCTCTACGAGGCGACGATCGAGGTTCTCCCCCTGGCCGACGCGCCGAGTGGGTAAGAACTCGGTCAGAATCGTGATGGGTGGATGCCCTGTGGGCCGCGCATGCGAGCAGCAGCTTGGATTGCACTGATTGTGCTCAGCACCGGTTTTTCGGGGTGTTTTGATGGTGAGGATGCAAAGCCACAGAATTTGGATGGCGACCGTGGCCCGGCGCGGGACTTTTCCGGCGGAACTGCCGCTTTCCGCTGCGCAAGTGCCGATGATCCCTGCCGCGAAACTGTCCTGGATCAGAGATTGACCTCGGTGCGGCGATCATTGCAGGATCCAGACCGATTGCTCGGCGTCTCCAATATCGGCTTGGTCGATGTCACATTCGTTGGATTCTACACGAGGGGCATGAGTTTCTTCCATTCCGAAGACGGCGTCGCATGGCAGGAGCTTCCTGTACCGAGCGTCCCGCTTGCCACCGGGGAACTGCAATCGCGCATCTTTGGCGTGGATTTGATGCAAGACCCAACCGGTGCCCTGCACGCTTTGTTCGCCGTCAATGTGGTTCCGGCCTTCATCAAGGGGGAGATCGAACTACCGGAGTCCTATGATTTTCTTGCCTATGCCGTTGCTCCCGATGGTCGAAATTGGCAACCTGCCAAGCGATTCCTTGACGGTTTGTCGCCGGCCGATCCCACGCTGCATTGGGCAGAAGGAGAAGCTTGGGCAAGTTGGAACGGCAACGACGGCCGGCACTTTTCCAGCGTGGAACACATCAATTCCGAGGCTCCCCTGGTGAAGGAACGGTGCGTGCGGCCCCGGCCGGTCGAGTACGCGGGACAATTTTTCATTCCCTGTGATCCCGACGACTGGCCTCGGGATTACAATTTCGTGCGCTTGGCCATCGTCACACCGGACCGTACCGGCTCCTTTGAGGTTGCGAGCGCCATGGTGCACAAGAACGCGGCTCTCGCCGCTACCGATGAGGGTGTCTGGGCGGTAGATGGCTTTGAGGCGATTCGCTTCAGTTGGTTCAATGGCACAGCCATGGTGCCGCAGTTCGAGATACCATTCGATGCCGTGGAATCTTTGAGTGTACCCAATTTCCAGGAGGAGGATTTCGAAGTTCTCGCAGCAAGCCAGGATGATGCTGGGTTGTGGCATGTGTTGGCGGTCGCTAGGCGGCAGGGTGCCACCGCCGAGGCCCCAAGCCAACTATGGCTCGTTTCCCTGACCATCAATCCTGATGGCACGCTCCAAAACGACCGGGTCATCGCCGATACGGATGCTACAAGTTTCTTCCATCCAAACTACCCAATCCCTGAGGGTGCGTGGTTGTTCTCCATTGGAATGGAAACGGTTGCCATCGAGCGGTATTATGGCCCCCTCCACGGACGAACTGCCAGCTATTGGATTGATACGACGCCCAACCAATCCGAGGCCTAACGCTCCCGGGGGCTTGCCCGCGCGTCGGAGCCAATTCCGTCTCGGCGCGCTTCGAAATTGTCCCGTTCAGTACGAATCGAGTGTCGTCTTCATCACTTCACGCATGACCACGGTGGCGTACGCCCCTCGGCCAAGCGCGAATGAAACGACCGGGTCGCCCTCGACCCACTCCACTTGCAAGTCGGAGACGGGCTGGAGGATGCCTCGTCGGCGGCCCTTGCTGGCAAGTTCTGGCAACTCGCGGCAGCGGAAGGTCTCGGGGTCCATGTCCAGCTCCGCGAGCACCTTTGCTTCGATGGCGCCCGGTTCCCCTTCGGCCATTTCCGTGTTCATGCCAATGAGCGGAGCGGTGAGCACGGCACGGTCCCGGTCCAGTTCTTCTTGGATGCGGGCCTGATTCTCGGCCGTCACGAGGTGGGTTCGTGTGCCATCGTCGTCGCTGGCCATGACGCGGTCGCCGATGTGGGCGGTGCGAAGACCCAGGCCGGCTTCGATGCGAGCGCTCAGGATGAAGTTGAACGCCCAGGATTGGTGGGCGTGCAAAAAGAGGGTCAGTAGGTTGGCGGGGAGGGCTCGCAGGGCGTAGCGGTAGTCGCCGGGGCTGCGTGCCAAGCGCTGCAAAATGGCTCGCTCATGGTCCAGTTGCCGGGGGAGCACCGCCAGCGCTGCTTCTGGGTCGCGGGTTTCTTCGTACACTGTGCGGGCAGCGAAGGTTTCGGGCCACTCGCCCTCAAACGGGCTGCCACAGTACAAGCGCACAGCCTCTTCTAAGTCGCCCACTGCGAGCGCTCGTCCCATGTGGTGCGTAATGGGGCGCACGCCAGCGCCGAATCGCTGAGGTCCGAAGTGGTTGGGCACGCCGCCTTCTTTGTGTAGGGTCGCAATCGTTGCTGCCACGGCTTCTTGGTCGCCGTTGTGGCCGCGCACACGCAAGACGAATCGGTTGCCGTCGTGGGCACCGGGGTGCTGGCGCTGATCAGTTTGGCGCGTTTCGAGGACTTTTACGTCGTCGAGGCGCTCTAGACGCGGCACTCGGTCCACGGGGCACTGGAACGTGAACCATTGCTCGGTCACGGCGCGCTTGTCCTTCATGCCGGCAAACGCCACGCGGCCGCGTTGGATGCCAAGTTCGTTCGCGGCTCGGCCGACGAAACGGTTGGTTTCCCATTGGCGCAACTCCACGCGGGCTGCGGCAAACTTGCCTTTCTCCCACGGGCGCGGGCCGTCGCCTAGCTCAATAACACGAAAATCTTCGGGCTCTGTGCGCAGCTTGCCGCCGATGCCGGGGCTTTGCGACAGGTAGGCAGACAATCCGATGGCCGCCTCTTCGGGCGGCGGCAGGACCATGACTAGGCCTTCTTGAGGGCGGCCACGAAGGCGTCCTCGAAGGCGTCGAAGTCGGCCACGAGGGACTTCAGGGTGCGCTTGAGCACGGTGACGGGCTTGGCGCCCTTGGTGCGCAGGAACACCTTCGGCACGGACAGAGTCGGGTGCTCGATGATGTACTCGGCAAAGTCCACGTCCTTGTCTGCAAGCAGGGCTTGCTTCAGGGGGTTGAGGAGCGTCTCGTTCTCGCCGAGAATCTCCACTTCCAGCTCATTCGCTGTCTGGGTGAGGACGCGCAATTCCATGGACGGCGCGGCGACTGATGGCCCCTTTACAACCTTTTGCCGCTGGCGACGCGGAAGGGCTTTGAACAAACTCATGTCCGAACCTCCATGGAACTCCGATGGATTCCCGCGCTTCTCCTGCTGGCCGTTACAATTACCCCCAACACGGGCGCCATCCACGACTTATTGCCCTGCGAAGACATACCGGAAACCTGCGATACCCAGGATTTTCTGATTGATGTCGCCGTGCGCACCTACGAGTACTGCGAGAAGACCGCCGAGAAGGTCGACCGATCCTGTGACGTGAATGGGGTTGTCCACGCCCACGTGGATGGCAACATTCACATCCACGATTAGGCGACGATTGTTGCGCTAGATATTCACCCTCGTCCCTTTTTTCCTTTGCTAATTTCTCGGGTTGAAACTTTTATTCACGCCCCGAAAATGGAGTCGTGGGCTAAAAGCCAGCGACAAGAGTTTCCAAGTTGTCGATTATGGGCAATGATGTTGCAATGATGAGTTGACTGTCGGGGCAAAAGTATTCATATGCAGTAGCAGGGGTCCAAGTGTGCTTCGTTGGCATGTCCTCGTCGCGCTCCTACTGGTCTGTACCCCACTTGGTTTGGCCCGTGAGTCCGATTCAATTATCCAAGGCATGGTGCTGGATCAGTTCCTTGATCTAGACATGCAAAATATGGTTTTCGACCTAACTTGTAAGTCGGGATCGGAAGACATAGAGAGCGAACTGACGCTAGATTTGACACTTGATAAACTTATTTTCAACGAAGGATCGCTTTTTCCCAATGAAATGATGCAAACAGATGGCTCGACTCGGGCCACTTGTGGCCGGGCCATCATGTCGGTAACAGCTCCTGGCTCGCTCGACCACGTGCATGTGCGATTCTGGGCGGATCGCACCATCACCCAAACCGCAAACATTAGTCCGCATGCATTGCAGCAATTTTCACTGGTTCCATTCGGCGGCAACAGCACGACCATCGACTACTTCCCATGGGATGCCGGCACACGTACCTTGCAACGGTTTGCCCAGCTGGGCGCTGAAAACCAAACCCTGTTCCCGGTTGCGCCTGGAACTACGGAGTTGGATCTCATTTGGCGCTTTGAGGACACGGGCCAAAGTGTCATCAACAACATCTCGTCGCCCCTGAGTGGCCAAGATTTCGAGGCCAGCATCACCGATCCCTGGATCGAATTCTCGCTACTGCCAGAGCCCGTGCATAGAGTGGTCGAGGATCACGAACGAGATGGCAGCCGTCGCTTCGACCGACACATCGCCATCGTGGACTACAACGACACCATGATGGACCCCTACCGGACCAATGTGCGCGTTATGGCAGACGAGTCTGTCATTTTCAGCCACATCGTAGCCCCCGACGGCACCCGCATCACGGACACGGGTGTGTTGCCCCAGGACTCGGAGTACAGCCACAACTTGCCGTATGTGCTTTTGGAGCGCAACAGCCAGGCCGGATTGGTCCAGATTACGCTTCCAAGCAGCATCGCTCGCGCCCACGGGCCGGGGGAATTCCAGTTCGTATTTGTCAAAACCACGTTCCTGGATGCAGAGCCAAGCCTCCTCGCCATCAACGGAGCGATTGCTATGATCCCGTTGCTGTTTGCTGTCGTGGCGTTTCGACGCGTGGAACAATTCCGGCGCGAGGCGTTTGGCGCCTACAAGCGAAGCGCTCGCAACCTCTTGGTTACCCTGGGCCTCGTGGTGACGTACTACATCGCCGTCATCGCTGGCGCGATCGTCGCGGGTTGGTTCCGGCTCCTGTCGGTCTTGCCGCTTGGGACGGAGGCTTTGCTTCTCTATCTCCAAGTGGCGCTGGCCATTCTAGCGTTCCTGTGGCTGTGGTTTACGGCGCGTGAAATGTACGCCATTACGAAGCCGTAGGCCAACCAGCGTTCGCGCTGCGTTTGGATCGCAGCAGTTCCATGCGCGTGGCTAGACCGACCTTAGCTGCGCTCATTACGAGCAGATGGCGCTGTTGGCAAGCAGTCCCGTGCTATGCGCCGAATTTGCCAGCGAGCCGCGAGCCTTCAGGCCAGCCACCGGATTCGGCTTCGACCTCGATGCCGGGTCGGATGGCGTCCGTGGGACATGCGTCGAAGCAAGCGCCATCGGCGATGCAAAGGTCGCGGTCCACGCGGGCCATGTCGGTAACGATGGCAGCAGCAGTGGGACAAGCGGCCTCACAGCCGTTGCATACAATGCAGTCGGCGGCGAGCACCCAGGCCTTCTTTTCCTCGGGAACGTTGGCTTTGACCCAGGCCTTGACAGCCTCGGCGTCGTCCATGTTGCCAGTGTACTCAGCGCTGGCAGCGACTGGCTCCGGTTCTGCAGCCGGTGCAGCGACGGGGGCGGCCTCGGCGGGCTTTTCGACTTGCACCGTGGCTCCGTTGGAGGTTTCCTTGGCAGGCGCGGCGGTGGCGGCAGCAGGGGCAATATCCACTTTGGGCGCAGCTGGGGCGGGAGCGGGTGCAGCCTTGGCCACATCGTCGGCGGTCGCCTTGCCTGCCTTCACTGCGCGCTCGGCGGCTGCTTGGCGGTCTGCGTCGAGGGTGTCCTTGACGGGTACGAGCCACTTCTTGCTTGACAGGTCGCGGCTCTTGGCTTCCGCAATCAGCGCTTCCACGTGGCTGCGCCAGTCGCCAACCAAGGCAAGGTCGGCGTATTGGAAGATTTGCGCGTCCGGGTTGGTGTTGATGGCCAGCACCGTACCGGATTCCTTCATGCCCTCGATGTGCTGGATGGCGCCACTGATGCCGACGGCGATGTAGAACTTGGGTCGCACGGACAAGCCGGTTTGGCCGACTTGTTGGCCGCGGGGCACCCAGCCCTTATCGCACACGGGGCGCGTGGCGGCGAGTTTGCCGCCCAAGGCGTCCGCGAGTTCCTGGCACTTGGCGACACTCTCAGGGCCGCCGATGCCGAGGCCCACAGCCACAAGCACATCGGCCTTGGTGATGTCCACTTTGGACTCATCCACGATGTAGTCGAGAACCTCAGCCGCAAAGGACTGGCCATTCAGGAAGGATACGTCGTATTCCTCCACGGGACCGGAGCGAGCAGCATCCGATTCCAGGGGAATGAAGATGCCGGGGCGCGCCGTGGCCATTTGGGGCCGGTGGCGGTCGCAGCGGATTGTTGCAAGCATTTTGCCGCCAAATGCAGGCCGGCGGGCTAGAAGTTCGCCGTTGTGGGCGTCCACGTCCAGTTCCGTGCAGTCAGCAGTCATGCCGGCATCGATCTTGACGGCCACACGGCTGCTTACATCGCGGCCGGTGTGGGTGGCGCCAATCAGAACGATTTCGGGCTTGCGCTCCTTGACCATTTGCACCAATACGTCGGTGCTGGGGCGGGCCAAGGGCGTTTTGAGAATGGGATTGCGCGCAACGATGACGTTGTCGGCGCCTTGGGCGATGAGCTGGGCCGGCATGTCGCCGGGTTCGTCGCAAAGAAGGACGGCGGTCACTTCGCAGCCCAGTTTGGCGGCCATGGGGCGCGCCGCACCCAGCAGCTCGAGGGTGACATCCTGGACCTTGCCCTGGCGCTGCTCGACGATGACCCAGACGCCCTTGTAGGCATCAAGGTCAGCGGTGATCGCGGGTCGAAGTTCGATGGTGTCGTAGCGGCTCTTGGTTCCAAACGCCATGCTAGGCACCTCCCATGACGACCTTGCGGGCAAACAATTCGCCCACCGCGTCAGTAGCCGAGGCGACGGTCTTGCAGTCGCGCTCGTCGCCGCTGCTGATGTCGACCTTTCCGACGATGGTTGGGGAGCCCTTGAGGCCCACCCAGTCGGGGGCACCGATATCGGTCAAGTCCGAGAGGCTCCAAATGACGAGGTCCGATTCGATGCCGCGAAGCTTGCCGTTGAGCGAAGCCAGGCGAGGGATGTTGATGCCGAGCTCGCACGTAACGCAGGCCGGTAGGGGAAGTTGCAGGACCTCGTGCCCGCCGCCGATGCTGCGCAGCGCCCTGCAAAGACCGGTTTCGGGGTCGTAGTCGAGGCTGTGGATGTAGGTGGCCTGGTCCGTGTCCAGGTGGCCAGCAACGCCGGGGCCTACTTGGCCGGTGCTCGCGTCGGTGGTCTCTTCACCGAACAGAATCAAGTCCACGTCTCCGAATTCGCGGCTGATGCGCTTCATGCCCGCAGCCAGCGTCAGGCTGGTGGGGTAGGTATCCGCGCCAGCAAAGGCACGGTCCGTGATCAGAACGCCACGGTCGGCGCCGCGCGCGACGGTCTCGCGCAGCATGACGTCGAAGAACGGCGGTCCCATGGTGACAACCGTCACCTGCGCACCGAAGCGATCCTTCAGGCTTAGGGCAAGCTCGAAGGCGTTCTCGTCGGGCGGGTTGATGATGTTCTTGACCTTGCTGCGATCCAGGGTCTTCTTGACCGGGTCGATGGTCAGATCCGTGGCGTCCGGCGTCATCTTCATGCACACGGCGACGTGGATGGGACGACCCAGGTTCTTGTCGTTGACAACCGGCATAAGGAAACCTCCACCCAAGGGCGGCGTGGCGCGCGACTTGGAGGGGCCATTTAACTGGTGTGGGGTGGGCGAAGGGTCAGGCGTGGTCGATGACTTCGACAAGTCCCTGGAATCCTGCATCGAATGTGGCAACTTTGGCGCCGAGGCGGCGGGCGTGTACCAACACCGTCGCGTCCGTCATGGACAAGCCTTGGTCCCAGTATTGAATGTGCAATTCGGCAGCTTCTGCAAGGATTTCTCCCGAGTCTTGCAAGCGAGTCACGCCTCCCGTGCCCGTTTGCAGCAAGTCCAGGCATTGCCGGGTGATGTCTTTGCGTGCGACCCGGGCCCGCAACAGGTTGAGAACCTCCACGAACACGGCATCCGGGACGACGATGCGTCCATATTTTCCGTACAGTGCCTCCCGCATCAGAGCAGCCGCGCGGGTGTGCAGTGAATCGGTGCGAGCAACGTATGCCGCAAGCGGCCCCGTATCCATGACGAGCGTCATTAGACGGGCCCGTACAACGTGTCGTCGATGTTGGAAGACAAATCGCCGTAGTCGCCCTGTACTTTTTCCCACGCATCGATTGCGGCTTGCCCTGGCGGCGTCCATAGGCTGTCGAGCAAATGGCCCACATCCTGTTCACCGTGGCGAATGAGGAGCCCCAAGAGTGCCTGTTGTGGGAGGTCTTCGCCCGTGAGTTCCTTCCATTGGAGTTGGAGGTGCCGCAGGCGGTCGCGGTCACCCTCCTCGATGCGGACGGTCGTGCTCATGGGTCTACATGTAGACCGGATGGACTTGAACCTTTGCGCCGACTAGCCGTATCGGTAGTTGACCCCAAAGTTCCCACGCGGATTGTCCCACTTCACGGAACCCGGCGTACACACGATGTCACAGGTCCCACACTCGACGCAGTCTTCGTAGGTGAACTTCATGCGGCCTTCGATGTTCTCGAAGCACTGCGCGGGACACGCATTCATGCAGTTCTCGTGCGGGCAGGTGGTGCAGATCTCCGGGTCGATGGAGATGTGCGCGTGCTCTTCGGCGTCGGTGATGAATTTGCTGGACCCGAGGCGGGCCTTGATGTCGACCTTGCTTGCGATCATAGGTTCGCCCCCGCGTTGAGTGCGTCGGCCATGAGTTCGCGCTTGGTGACCCCGCTCGTGGCCATGGCGTCCATGAGGTGGTTCTTCATCTTCTTCTTCGGACCGTCCGAGGTGAGGATGTTGCGGAACATGGCGCTCATGAAGTCTGGGTACTTCGAGAAGAGGCGCGGGTTCCAGAGGAATTTGCCGACGTTCTTGAAGCGCTTGAAGTCGCCCATGAGTCCGGATTTCTCCAGGAGGCGCTCGTAATGGTGGAGGGTGACGCGGCTGAAGTCGCCCTTGCCGAGTGCGTGTTCGACGGCGTCAGCGGCGTGGATTCCACTGCGTACGGCGTAGTTCATGCCTTGGATGACGATGCCGTTGCTAAAGCAGAAGCCGGCTGCGTCGCCGACCACGATGACGCCGTCGCTGTAGAGTTCCGAGAACGCTTGGTAGCCGCCTTCGGGCACGAGGTGCGCGCCGTACTCGACGAGTTCCGCGTCCTTGGTGAGCTTCTGGATGTAGGGGTGGAGGCGGAATTCCTCCATGATGTCGTGGGTGCTGAGCCGGTTGCCCTTTTCTTGGGGCAGGCTCGGTAGGTTGACCACGACGCCGAGGCTGATGGTGTCCTTGTTGGTGTACAGGAAGCCACCGGCCATGACGCCGTCTTTGCGGCCGAGTACGAATTCGCCGGCCATGCCGCCGTCGTCGCCGACGAGGAAGCGGTCTTCGAGGACATCCTTGGGGAGCTTCAGCACTTCCTTGACTCCCAGGGCGTAGTGGTGTGCATCCAGTTTCTTTTGGCCGTGGCGTAGGTCGCCCGAGAGACTGAGGCGGCTGTTTGCGCCGTCGGCGATGATGACCACGTCCGCCGTGGTGACTTCGCCGTTGGTGACGACGCCGCGCACCTTGCCGTTTTCCTTGTAGAGGTCTTCCACGAGGACGCCCGTGACGACGGTGACGCCGGCCTCGACGCACTTTTTCAGGAGGTATGCGTCGGTCTTGGCGCGAAGCACCGCGTAGCCGACGGTGTCGGTCTTCATGCTCTCGTCGTGGTAGTCGATGACGAAGGCAGATTCGGCGCCTAGGAATCCAACCTTTTTGTTGGAAACGGGCCGCTCGACGGGCATTTCGGTCTTCCAGTCGGGCAGGAGCTCGGCCCAGTCGTCACCCCAGAGGATGCCACCGGACAGGTTCTTGGCGCCGCCTTCGTCGGCGCGCTCGACGAGCAATACGTCGATGCCTTTCTGGCGCAAGCGCAGGGCTGCCGCACAGCCGGCCATACCGGCGCCTACGACGATGCACGGGAAACGGGACTGGGTCACCACAGAGCCTCGGGCGCCGCGAGAAGGGGGTCTGATATAGGGGTGACGGGAGGCTGCGACGGCGGCCGGCGCATCAACAAGGAGGGAGTAAGAAGAAAGGGGGGAGGATTTGTTTGTGGTGGCTATTCTTCTTCGCCGTGTTCGTGACCTTCGTGGTCATGCTCGTGGTCGTGTCCCGCGTGGGCTCCGGGCACTTCGCCGGGGTAGTTTTCGATGATGCGGATGGTTTTCTCGAATCCGGCCACGGCGCGAAGGTCGGTGAGGACGCGGAATTTGTGCATGGGCCATTGCTGGTCGAATTTGGCCTGGTCGGGGATTTCGAGGTCGACGGTTTCGCCGAGTTTGAGTTTGTAGCCGCCGAAGGGGAAGAGTCCTTCGAGGACGGCGTTGATTTTCTCTTCGGTGTCGGTGATGACGGAGTCGAGCGTGATTTCGTAGCGCAGGGCCTTGCCGGCCAAATCGTGGTTCATGTCGACGCGTACACGGCCGCCGGCGACACGGGTGATGATGCCGCGCTGGCCGCCCATGTTCAGTTCGAGGCCGACTTGGGGCTGCATTTTCTGCTTGCGAAACTGGGCCATGGGGACGTCTTTGACCTTGGCTGCGTCGCGCTCGCCGTAGGCTTCGGCGGCGGGGATGGTGACGGTCTGCGTGCCTTTTTTGTCGCCGCTTTCCAGGAGGAATTTCTCCAGGCCGGAGATGACTTGTTTGCGGCCAAGGGTGATGGTGAGGGGGCGGTAGTTCTTCTCCTCGTGGAAGATTTTGTTCGCCTTGGCCGTCTCCTCGATGCTGGTGTCGAGCGGTTTCTTTTCGCCGTCGATGAAGAGGGTGTAGTCGAAACGCAGTACGTCTCCTTCCTGGAGGCTCATGGGCGCGCCGAGTCGGCGGGACGGAAAAGGATTGCTTCGAGGGCGCAGCGTGGGTCCGTCAGCGGCGGAATCGGTCTTCGAAGGCGTGGCGCCAGTACCGGATGGTGGCCGAGACTTTCTGGGCGGGCTTGAGGTGGGGAAGGACGTCGTATTCGAAGGAACCCTCGGCGCGTCCGGGCCCCTTGGTGAAGGGAATCGTGGATTCACCTACTTTGGGGCCGTGTGTTTCATCAAAGACGTCCACAAAGGGCCTTCGACTCCGCTGCTTTTACCATTTCTCGTCAATTCGGGCCGATTGGGCCAGGAATCATTAGGCGTCGCAGCCGCCGGCTCCGTTCACGGTGTCCCAGATGCAGCTGCCGCCTTCGCTGCTCCAAATGCTGGTGCGTTCGGACTTTACTCGGTATCGAACGAAGTTGTCCTTCTGGACGAGGGCGCATTGGTCGGCGGGAACATCAACGAGGGTGTGTTCGATCCCGAACAATTTGGTCTTGACCGTGATTGTGTTTCCGGCCAGTGGTTCGGCAAAGAATCCGCCGCCGCCGGGAAGTCCAGCGCATTGCTTGTCGATGACCGTTGCGTCGATGCCAAAATCGGAGGCGTATAGGATGCCGCCGGTGGCGCCAAGGGCACCTACGAGGCCGACGACGCCGACGACAATCCATGCGATGAGGCCGAGGGCTTGTTCGTCGCCAAGGAGGGAGTTCCGGTTCACGGGTGGCCGATTCCTGGAGGGGGCCTTGAAGGTTGTCGCGGGTCGATTCACTCGCTGGCGTAGTAGAATTCCCCGGCTGCTCGCTGTTCCCGGTCGAGGCGGGAGCCGGGCTTGTTGATGCGGGGGCGGTGGGTTTCGTTGTCGCGGCGGAAGGTTACGTCGACGCCGTCGAGGAACTTGTTCATGCCGTCGCGCAGGTCGAATGGGCCTTGGGCGATGCCGTGGGTGCCGGGGTTTCCGCCGAACACCATCATCGAATCGGATACGAGGTCCAAAAAGTAGACGTCGTGGTCGACGATGAAGGCGCTGCGTCCTTTCTTTTCCATGACGCGGCGAATGGTTTTGGCGGCCTGGATGCGCTGGTTGGAGTCGAGGTAGGCGCTGGGTTCGTCGACGAGGTAGAAGTCGGCGTCGCGGTGCAGGCACAGGGCAATGGCGACGCGTTGCAGTTCGCCGCCGGAGAGCCGCTTGACTTGTTTTTCGAGGAGCGTGTCCAGTTGCAGGGGTCGGGCGATTTCGGAGCGCTCGAAGCCGCTCATGAGGAGCTCGGGGGCTTCGGTCAGGAGCATGTCTTTGACGGTGCCGTCGAAGGTGGCGGTGATGTATTGGGGCTTGTAGCTGACGCGGGCTTCGGAGTCGATGCTTCCTTCGTCGGGTTTCAGGACGCCTGCGAGCATTTTGGTGAAGGTGGTTTTGCCAGTTCCGTTGCTGCCGACGACGCCGACGACTTCCCCGACGTGGATGGTGCCGGGGCCGGATTCGATGGTGAAGTTGCCTAGGGTCTTCTTGAGGGCGGGGTAGCGCAGTAGTTCGTTGAGGTCTGCGTGGTGCTTCGGGGGCTTGGTTTCGAATTTGATGGCCTCGTCGCGAACACGGATGTTTTCGTCGGGCAGGTAGCCTTCGAGGTAGGTGTTGACGGCGTTGCGGACCGCCTTGGCGGGGGTCATGACGCCGTAGGCGCCTTCGTCGCCGTAGCACAGGTGCAGTTGGTCGGAGAGGAAGTCGAGAATGGCGAGGTCGTGTTCGATGACCAGGACGCGCTTTTTCTCGGCGAGTTTCTGGATGATTTTGGCGATGCGAAGCCGTTCGTGGATGTCGAGGTAGCTGCTTGGTTCGTCGAAGAAGTAGACGTCGGCTTCCTTCAGGAGGGTCGCGCTGATGGCGATGCGTTGCAGTTCGCCGCCGCTGACTTGGTCGAGCTTGCGGGTCATGACGTGGTCGATGTTCATCTGGGGGATGACTTCGTCCCAGCGTCCGTCGCGGTCCACGCCGCGCAGGAGGTCCTTGACTTCGCCGTTGAATGCCTTGGGAATTTGATCGACGTACTGGGGTTTGCGGGCGGTGATGATTCCGTCGTTGACCACTTGCTTCAGGTAGTCGCCTAGCTCCGTGCCTCGGTACTTGGCCAACACGGGGTCCCAGGAGGGTTCGCTTTCCCAGTCGCCGAGGTTCGGTATTTCCTCGCCGCTGAGGATTTTCATGGCAGTGGATTTTCCGATGCCGTTGGGGCCGAGGATGCCGACGGGGGCGCCCAGTTTTGGAACGGGGAGTCGAAACAAGCGGAAGCCGTTCTTGCCGTATTGGTGGACCATGTCGTCCTTGAGGGCCTCGGGCAGGCCGATGATCTTGATGGCGTCGAAGGGGCATTTGTTGACGCAGATGCCGCAGCCGATGCACAGATCTTCACTGATGATGGGCTTGCCGTGGCCGCCCATGTAGATGGTTTCGGTGACGCCGCTGCGCACGGGCGGGCAGAAGCTGATGCACTCGGAGTTGCATTTGCGGGGTTGGCAACGGTCCTCGAGAAGGACCGCGACGCGCAGGGTCACGTTGGCTGCGACCCTGCGGTTCTACAAAAGGCGCCCGGAGGTGGCGGGCGTCCGCTGGCGTGTCACAGGAGGCAGGGCTCTCCGAATTCTTCCTCGCAGTAGTCGTTGATGGCGTTGGTGATGGCGCAAAAGAGCCGGCCAAGCGATCCGTCGGGACAAGGAACGGAGAATTCCGAGTCGAGGGATGTGATTGCGGAGGCCGAGGCGGGCGCTAGTAAGAGGCAGATTGCGATGAGGACGACGTATTTCATCGGTTGTGAATTGCTGGATGGTGCTTGAGTGTTGCTCGGGAGAAATGGAACAATTTGGCCGATGCGGGCGCGTACGAGGGAACGGGTTCTGGTTGCATGGTGTCCACTTGCGATGGGTCGTTCCAATGCCGGGTGCCTCGGTTTCTGGTTGGGTATTCCTTCGGATTTGGCTGCTTTCAGCTGCATCCCGGTCGATATGCGGGCCGTTTCCTTGTTTTCTGCCGTACCCAAGGGCCTCGGAGCCTTGCCTCACAGCTCCATTCAAGTTTTTGCCCATCCTATTGTTGAGTGCGTTGAAGTCAATATTTTATGATTCGATTTTAGATGATAATTGCCCCAATTTAGCTAGATACATGCAAATTACCACGAATCGTTTAAATCAACCACATGGTTGAACTTCTGATGGCGTCCTCGCTTTTCACCACCGGCTCCCGCGGGCTCCGGACTGCCCTGTATTCTGCCCTCGGCCTCCTGATGCTCGTTGCGCTAGCCACCGGCGTCCAAGCCTCGATCAACACGGGTGCGTCCGCCCTGGACATCGCCGAATCCATCGAGAGCGTACCCGACTCCGTCGTGGATGCAGAATGGATCGAACGACCACTCAACGGCACGCCGTCTGCGGTAGCCACCACATTGCTGGCGGACTTCCCCATCAATGGCGAATCGTACGCCATTCTCAGCAACGGCGATGCCTCCGCTGCGGACGAACCGGACCCCAAGCACCAGGCAAGTAGCGACAACAGCGGCCTGCCCGTTCGCGGCCAATCCGACAAGGACGTGCTCGTGCTGCGCATCGGCATCAACGCCTGCGCCAATGGTGTTCTGAGTTTCGACTACCGGTTCTTCAGTGAGGAGTACCCGCGCTGGACGGACGCGCACTTCAACGACACCTTCGTGGCCGAACTGGACGGCACCTCCTGGACCACCAGCAAAGACGGAACCACTGCGCCCCATGCGTTTGTCATCGAAGCCGTCAACACAGCCGCCTTCACGCCCGGTGCCGCCGCCGGCACGCCCTACGGGGGAGCGACCATGGTCCACACCGCCTCCACCAGCATCACAGCAGGCGCCCACGACCTCTACTTGTCCATCTACGACATGGGCCGCGCCACCTTCGACAGCGCCGTCTTCGTGGACAACCTCCAGTTCCCCACCAACTGCGTGGATCCCTGCGAAGGTTCCTCGGAACCGGAATGCTGTGAATCGGACTGCGTGGATCCCTGCGAAGGTTCCTCGGAACCGGAATGCTGCGAATCCGACTGCGAACCGGACTGCCCGAGCCTGCTCGACCCGTGCGCCAACCCCTGCTCCAATCCAGCGGCGGTGGGCACGTCCTTCGATTCGATGCCGTTCCCCGTCCCCACAGCCGTAATCGTTGGACTCGAAGCAACCTCCAGTTGTGGACCATGCCCGGCGTGGCCGCAAACCACCGCCACGAGTGAAACGGACATCCTTGCGCCCACCAGCAGCGGCGATGTGGATGTAGACACCTGCAAACCGGTTCCGTGCAGCGCGGGCGACCCGCTGCATGCGGCCTACGAAGCGGACCAGAACGGCCCCTGGGTGGGCGTTTGGCTCGGCACCACCTATGTTGGTTCCGTGGGTGTCACGGTTCCGGATGTAACTTTGCACTTGGTTACGGACCTCTCGACGGACGCAGCTGATTGCGTGCCCTCGACCTAGTCAAGGCGCTCGAAGCAGTAGGATGGAGGAGGTGGATGGCGGACCAGGAAAGTGCGATTCCGTTGACTTGCCTGGCCCGCTTCCATTCCGGCCTAGCGGACGCAGGGGTCAGGGAGGTACTTGCGGCCGGCGTGGCAGACCGCGTTGATGGCGTCGCAGGGCGCGCCCACGCAGTCCACAGCGTTCTCTTCGGCGTCAGCTTGCGCAGCCTCGTCGTTGGCAAGGCAGTCTTGGCCGATGACCTTGTCGCAGGCGCTGTTGCCGGCGCCCACGGCGGCCGTACAGTAGCGGTACCATGGCTCCACAGTCATGCACTGCACCATGTCGTCCCTGGCAGCCCCGACGCACTGGCCACCAGCGAGGCGATCGCAGACGCGGTTGATGGCGTCACACACATCACCCATGCATTCAGGTTCAAGGGGTGCCGCACCAAGGCAGTTGTTTCCGCTCAGGAACTGACACACGGCGTTGATTTGGTCGCAGGGCGGCCCGAAACAGTCGAGCTCGGCGGTGTCTGCGACCACGGCGGTGGCGGGGGCGATCATGAGCAGGCTTGCAAAGATGAGTAGCGGGTTCATGGGAATCCTCGTGCCCTGGGTGGGCGCAGGGCATCGGACCAGGCAAAACAAGACGGTTGCGCGAGGTACCCCGATTAGCTACCAATGCTTCTTCGCCCTCGCGCATCCGGCTGGCGCCCGTGCCCCAAGTCTTACGAACCGGCGCTCTGTGGAACCGTTGTGACAGGCCTCCCATCGCTGCCCATGGTCGACGCTGCGGGCGCTGCGAACGCTCCAGATCCCGTGGTTCCCGTCGGCAGCCCCGGCCTCGGCCCCAGCGGCAAACCACGCCTTCCGGAGTGGTTCAAGGTCAAGGCGCCCGGCGGCGAGTCCTACACGCAAATCAAGATGGCCTTGCGCGAGCGCGGTCTTGCAACCGTCTGCGAAGAGGCGCGCTGTCCGAATCTCAGCGAATGCTGGGGTGGCAGCAACGGCCACAAAGGCACCGCGACGGTGATGGTGATGGGCGACACCTGCACACGCGGCTGCCGATTCTGCTCCGTCCCCACGGGCAAACCGCTGGCATTGGATCCGGAAGAGCCGCGCAAAACCAGCGAGGCCGTGGGGATCATGGACGTTGGATATGTGGTCATCACCAGCGTCGACCGAGACGACTTGCCCGACGGAGGTGCCGCTCATTTTGCGGCCGTCATTGCCCAGTGCAAGGCGGACCACCCCGACCTCCTCGTGGAAGTGCTCACGCCCGACTTTGAAGGCCAAATCTCGGGGCTCAAGCAGGTGGTGGCGGCGGGCCCAGACGTGGTGGCACACAACATCGAGACCGTGCGCCGCCTCAGCCCGCAGATCCGCGACCGCCGCGCCAACTACGACCAGAGCCTCCAGGTCCTTCGCGACTACAAACAAGTGGCGGGGGCCAAGTACACCAAGACCAGCATCATGCTGGGCCTCGGCGAAACCGAGGAAGAAGTGGTGGAGTGCCTGAGAGATCTTCGAGCCGTGGATGTGGACATTGTCACCTTCGGCCAGTACCTTCGACCCACCCAGGAAAAACGTCACTTGCCCGTGCTGGAGTTCGTCCACCCGGACCAATTTGCGCGCTATCAGACCATCGCAGAGGAAATGGGATTCCTGTACGTTGCAAGCGGGCCGCTCGTGCGCTCCAGCTACAAGGCGGGCGAGTTGTTTTTGGAAGGGCTCATTCGGGGTGCCAATCCGACTGCCTGAAAGCAAAGCAGCCCCACCCAATTTCTTGCGGGGTTCCATGCCTCGCATCACTGGCCCGCAATGCCGGTCCCGAGCAACATGGCCAATTACATGGAAAGTGTGATGAAATATTGCTATTTTTCCTCAATTTTACCGCAATTTGTGCCTGTGGCGCAATGCGTTCTTGTAGTCGGAGCGACATGAAGTCAGTATGTCCAAGAGTGGCGAGGGCAAGGGACCTACCTATCGTCAAGTAGGATTGCCCGCAGAGCTTGCAGATGAAATTACAGAGTTGAAGGCACGCCACCCATGGTTGGGATTGGGATCTGTCCGGCAATTTGCCCTTGAAGCTTGCCGAGATCGTCTTTTCGAGCTTGAGAAAAAGGCCCAGGAGTACGAAGACCGGGCAAAGCAGCAAAAGAAATAGTTGCGAAGGGGCCCAGGGGCGTTGCATGCCACCTTGCGGTAGTTGGCGATGTAGAGTTGGGTGTTTGGCGATGCTGTTGCAGACTCGTTCTGCCAGGGCGGCTAGAATTTCATTTGTCTAGGTCTGCCGCCCTCACTAGCCGTAATTGGCCACTTATTCATTTTCCCATGTATGCCTTCCCTATTTCTACTAAATATTGCGGAATGCTCTATTTTTGAATCAGCGATAGTTAAATTTAGGTGCTTAATGATTATTTCAGAATATTCTCGGGGAAGTGTGTCTTTTAGAACCCCAAGCAACACATCATGCCCTAGTTTTGATGTTGCATACAATCCATCCACGGCTAATCCAATTTTTGTAAGCCGAAGTTGCTCAATGATGGCATGCCTAGCAAATTCTGAAAGGCTCCTAAACCCTAGTTCCGGGTGTTGTGTTATGATGTGTACGATTTCTTTTGCAAGGTCTGCTGGAAGGCCTGCCTGTCGAAAGTTGCCGCCGGTTTCACCCATGGTTGTACCTCCGTTGTCCAGTTTGGGCTTGCGAATTCATGCCATTTCCCATGGAGGAGTATGCTAAATTTAAGGTATTTCCATGATATTTTCATGACTTTGCCATGGCATTTTCCAAATTACTCCTTTAGTCGTGGTTTTCCTTAACTGTATCAATGAGTGGTAGCATAATCAAATAGTCATTCATCCTTTTTTCGCCAAGAATCTGATTTAACATATCTATGATAGTATCTTCCCTTGGATTTGCCAATTGAAATTCTTTTTTATTTTCTAGTTCTTGACATGTTCTGGCAAAATCTTCTATTTTATGGGAAATAAATTCCGAGAACGTTCGATTTCGATAAAAATCATCGGCATTCCTCTCCAACTCCCAGAGCTTTTTCATGTCATCCGGGAGGTTAATGATGTTCAATTTACTTTCACCACACACCACGGATTGATTAGCAAGGATTTTACTCCTTCGGCTCAACGCATTGATTCTGCCCCAATTGCCCGTGCTTTATATGCAAACTATCGGAGTGTACCCTTCATATCCATAACGTCCTTTCAATGGAACGGAATCCCAGAGTCATCCTGCATATCTGTGACTAGTGGGGAGGTGATGTTAATGAATCGTGTCCACGGTGAGCTTCCTATGCGCATCGCATCCCTTGCCCTCGCAATTTGCATCCTGGCCCCCCTCGCCTCGGCCATGGTTGAAGAGGCACCGCCACCCCAGCGCCTACACGCCGAGGCCCTCGACGGAATCAACGTCCAAGTCTCATGGACTGCGTCACAAGACGCTGATCCCGTTGGCTACCGCGTCATTGCCCAAGGCCGAGAAATAGCCTACACCACAACGACATCAGTTCTAGCCAAATGGGCGCCTGAATACCTTGTCACCGCAGTCTACCAAGACGCCGAGGGATTACGCGAAAGTGAACCCGCATCCGTCATGGGCCCCGTGCCCCTGGTAGGCGGCTACTTGTTTGGCGACGACGCCCCGGTACGGTTGATGCTCAACCTAGGCCCCGACGATGACGAATACAACCCCCTCTACCGCGCCGCCTGCATCCCCAATCGAGCAGCTACGGATTGGGACGACCCGCCGTTTTTGTTTGTTGGATTTACAAGCTCGTGCCAACAGGGACTTTGGTGGACCATTGGTGTAAACGGATGGGTTATAGCAAACGAAGCAGTCGGCATAGTATACGGAGTCTTCTAAGAATGCGCGTTCTTCAACTCGGACCCCTGGCATTCGCGGTTTTGCTCCTACTTCCTGGAGCACTCGCGGCGGGCACCGAAGTTGAAGGCCAATTCACAAGCCCCCACATCACGTTTGAAACAGTTACAGCCACCAGCAGTCTTGCGGTGTTCTCTGCCGTCGTTGGCAATGATGCTAGCCCAGGCGCAGGCTTTGCAATCCAAGCCAAGGCCCTTCAGCTCGAAATCGACCACACAGACCTAGCCACCGGCCCGCCAACCTACATTCGAGATTCACCCGAGGCAATCAAAAGCAGCCACCGGGACGCAACAATCCGAGGCACCGTCAATCGAAACGGAGGCATCTTCTTGGTAGCCCCGTTAACCGCATACCCGCCACCACAAGTACAGACCTCCACTGAATGCCTCGAAATCGTCCCTCCGTCGGAGGGCAAAATGGACAGTCTCCCACAAGTTCAGCCCAACCCTGAGAAACGTCCGTTGGTGGTGGCTTCACTGGATTCGGCGGTTCGAGTCGCGCCGTGTAGTCTCGTGGCAGTGGTATCGATTTCGGGGGCGTTCATGGTGCAGTTATGGGAATGGGACGCCCTGCTCCAAGACGCATCGGGCCAACGAACCATTTCCACGGGCTTTCACGCCGACCAAACCGGCGTAACCGGCACCGCCGACGAAGCATGGATCTTCGTCGAATCCGGCACCATCACCATGCCAGTCGGCGCCGGCACCCTCCTGTACCTCGAAGAAATCCAAGCCACCGCCCAGAAAGCCACCGCCAAAGAGCCCCAAGGCACGCTTCGCGTCGGCTCCGGGGCCCTCGACCTCCAAGGCAAGGACGTAGAAGTCCAAGGGCGCCTCAAACTCGAAATCCAAGGCACAGGCGCCAAGGAACCACCCAAAGTCAGCCTTGACGGCCAGGACGCCTTCATAGCGGGCGCTGCGTCCACGAACACGCCCAGATTCGCACCCCCCGCGGCAACCAATGTTGGCGCGTGGCTAGTGGGTGCAGTGATTGCCGCTGTCCTTGCATCAGGGGGCCTAGTATACCGTGAACGACGGCACCGGGGCCGCGCCGAAGTCGTGCGGTTGCCGCCCATTTCAACGAGTCGCCGCCACGCCATCCAGCTCTACCGAATCTGGATTACCAATACCGCATTCGATGGCCGTGCCGGCGCCCGCAACCAACGGGAACAACACCGCTACGGCCTGCTCTTGCAAGGACTCCGAGCCAACCAAGCCGAGGGCATCAGCGATGAGGAAATTGAAGCCATCCACGAAGCAGCTTCAAGCCTCTACGAGGATGAGATCATTGCGCAACTTGAGGAAGCAGAAGGCTTCCTGATGCTTGGCAAAACCACGTTTGCCGACGCATCCATCAACAGCGCCATCGAGGTCGCAAGCGAAGTCAAAGGCGGCGCCAGTCGCGTCCTCCAGGCGCGTATCCTCATGACCCAGGCCGCGTATTGCGCCATGGAAGCAGACTACCGAAGCAACGTAGACCCCAAATTCGAAAGGGAATCTCGTGACGAAATCGAACGCCTCGTACTTGCCGCATACAGCCAAGACCCCGACGTTACCCGAGCACTCGGAGCCCAACCCGTCTTCGAGAAATTCAACCGCGACGCCTACTTCGCCAACATCATTGGCTACAAACCCCGCACCCCACCAGCTCCCAAGGACGACTACGCCGACTCCGGCAGCGAATACACGTAGTTTTTCGTTCTTAGCTCTCGACACGGGCAGAATTTACAAATCAGTGCGCCTAAGGTCATTTTGGCCAGCAGGAAATTTGAGTTGACCCATGCAACCAGGGTACTTCCTGCAACGCACGGCACTTGTGTGGCGACCGCCTCGTCCCAGCCCATGCATCGGGCCAACGGTCCATCCCCCAAATCGAGTCAACGAATGCGAAAATCACGGCGCTGGCGCTGAAGTTGGAATCCAACCGGACAACACCACATTCATATCCTTCCAAGTACAGGCCCGCTCGACGCGCGTGTCCCTCCCCGAGTACCTGCCGTACCTGCAATTCTTTGGCCAAATCGCCCTCATCACAGCCGCGACCATCGCGGGATACCAACTCGTGATGAATCGCCGGGACCGGGCAGAGGCCAATGCGCTTGCCGTGCTGACCTCGCTGCAGTCTCCAGAGTTTCGTCAAGCGTATGCTCTGGTGTGGACGCTGCCACTGGACGCGACGGCCGAGGACGTGCGCAGCCACGGGCCGGGCATGGAGGAGGCGGTGGAGTGCGTGATGATGACGTTTGAGACCATGGGAGTCATGGTGCACAATCGCCTCGTGCCCATTGAGCTCGTCGACCAAGTCATTGGCGGCTTTCTGCGCGAATCCTGGCGTCGCACCCGCAACTACCTGCTGGTTCGTCGTGAAGAAGTAGGCAGCAAGCGCCTGGCGGAGTGGTTCCAGTGGCTCGCAGAGCACTTGGCAGTCAAAACCCGTCGAAGTGTCGGTGCCTACGAAGCGTACCGCGAATGGAAACCCTAGGGTTCATGCACACTCATTGTTCTCGGGGGGTTTTTTGAATCCAGTACGACTGACTTGTTCGTGCAAATGTGGACCCTTGGGCTTGCCCTCCTCTGTTTGTGTGCAGCTCCCGTCGTGGGTGCCCAGTCCTTTGCATTTGGTTCGGTAGTGGGTTCGGGTGATGCCGATGTGCACACAACCCTCCAGTTGGCGCCGGACCCGGTATCGCTGTGCCGTGCCAAGGTCGATGATGCTGCATGGGTCGCCGTGTTTGATCACGGGGCGTCTCGCCATCCCTCCGTCCATGGCGCAAATGCGGGCGAGTGGTTGGAGATGGGTGACAATTGCATCGGTTGGCCCAGCATCCGATTTCTTGACCTTGATGGCAATTTTGACATGTCTGCTGATGAGCCGCTCTACATGGATTTGGACGAGAGCTACAATGTGTCCGTCCATGACGTGCGTTTGTCCGGTTCGCCGGGCGTCGTGGCTCCGGGCGACCCGAACCTCGGTTTTCCCCTCGCCCATTCGTTTCTAGAACCTCAATACGCGGGTTCTGGACCTGATGCACCATTTTCGCCGGGCACGCCCTGGTATTTTGCTTACGGGTTCGATGTGCAAGAGGGGGACGTACGCATGGGGGGAAGCTACGCCAATGCCAGCACTCCCCCAGCGCCACCCACTTCGCCCTCTGTTCCTCCGACTCCACCAACGCCTCCGGGGGTGCCGCCTTCGCCAACGCCAACGCCGTCGACGCCGCCAACCCCACCTACCTCGACATCAATTTCGCCAGCCGGACCCGATGTGCAATCCAATGCGGGGCCGACGGGCCCTTTCAACTTGGACGGCAATGCGGCGTTGTTTGGCGGTGCAATCGGGTTGGGCCTGCTTGCTCCTCTGCTTGGCCGGGTGAGCCTTCGAGCGGAGACGGGCTTTGCCATAGCGTCGTGGGCCATCCATCTGATGTTGCTGGCGCTTGGAACTTCGGTCAATGCGCTTTCGCTGGGCGTATTGGTGTGGAATGGACTTGCGTTCGTGGCGTACCGGGCCGGCCGACGCCGCGCCCCGCGTGGCGTCCAACGGCTTGCAGGAACTGTGGGCATCGTGGGCCTCATCGAGGTGCACGCCGACCTCCAGAACCACACTTGGAACCGAGACTTTTGGATGCGCGCCACCAGCGACGAGGAGGAAGGAGCGGAGGAGCGCGTTTCGTTCATGATTGAGGCCCAACTTGGTGCCTATCGACTGTTTTTCTACCGACGACACCGCGTTCGATTGGAGCCCAGTGTGCGCGCTGTCGGGGGAGATCCGCCCAAAGTGGCGCAGCTTGGAGTTTCGGCGGGAGCCAGCGGAGACCTTGCGGTGGTGCTGAACCAACAAGTCTTGGCCGACCATGGCGTGGTGCTGGTGGAGGCCACGGCGGAAGTGGCATTTGCAACGAGAGCTTGGCGCGTGGCGTTTGCCGCGAAGGGGCTGAACGTGGATGGCACCGTGGGGGGCGACCAGGTGCAGCACCGCGTCGGACTGGGATTGTTCCAGTGGCCTCGCCCTGAGGTCCCGCACCAAGTCTCGGTCTCGGGCGACTAGCTCGTGGACATTTGCCGCATCAATCCAAAGCGCAGGTTGGTGACCTTCGACCACACTGCCGCGTGAAGCTTTTCTGTGCGTCCGTCGCGGGGCGCAACTTCGTCAAACGCTGCTTGCAATTGGGCCATGTCGCGCACTTTGATGGCTAGGTGCCATTCGCCGAGTGCGTCGGGCCCAAAGCCGAGTTTGCGCAGCTCCAGGGTGTGGCCTTCGACGGTACCGGCCTCCTGCATGTGGGCGATGAATGCCTCGATGACGGCGACGAATTCGGATTGTTTGGTGCCTGGGCGCACATCAAACCAAAGGTGGTAGCGGTCCACGGCAGGGGCAAGAAAGGAGAAGGAAAAAGGGCTGGTGTTGCTGCGTGAAACATCGATTAGGTGCTGAGTTCAGCGGTCCAGTAGTTCCATTGCTCGCCATCGATGGTGAGGCGCAGGTGGCCACGGTATGTCCATGTTCCTTCGCCCATGTCGCAGGTGACGTGGTAGGTGCCGGGGACGCTGCCGCCGCCGGGAACGTGGGTGCAGCCGCCGTCGCTGCCGCTGGCCGTGGGAGCGTCGGTGCTCTGGCTCCAGTAGTGGCCGCCGATGTGGTCGCTAAATCCAGTTACGTCGCCGCTGATGACGAGGTCAAACTCGGCAACACCTGCGTTCGTGGTGACGTTGGTGGCGGTGAGTTGGAAGGTGTCTGCGTCGGGTTGGATGGTGACGGTCATGGGCTCGCCCCAGTAGTCTAGGACGGCTTCCTTGTTGGTGTAGCGAGCGTGGCCGTAGATGTAGGTGGTTCCGATGTGGTGGATGGTGCAGGCGATGCTGAATTCGCCGGGCAATGTTCCGGCCTGGTGGGCGCAGCCGCCGTCGGAGGCGCTGGCCGAGAGCTCCGAGGGCATGGAGTCGAACCAGTAGTGGCCGCCGATGTGGTCGGTATCTACAGTGCTTGTTCCAGTGACTTTCATATCAAATACGGCGCCGGGGGGCGTGGTTTCGAGGTTGCTGGTCTCGACGGCGAAGGAGGGCTCGTTGATCGGGGCGGAGCAACCGGAAAACGCGACGAGCACGAGGGCGAGCAGGGGTGTGGCTGCGTGGATGCGTGACATGGTGCTTTGAGGCGAGACTGCGGTGGTCTTGAATCGAGCGGTCGCGCAAAGCACACTGGGAACTGCCTCAGAGCGTCGATTGCACAGTCCCGTACAGTGGCACACGCCACCCTCCCGGAGAACATATGAAAACAAATTCATCCTTCCTCCGTGCCCCTTATACCGCCTTGGTTCATCGCGCGCCCATCGAGGCCCGACCATGACCAAACCCCTGACACTCTTGGAGTCCAAGAAGAAGGACCTGGGGCTTGACTTGTCCGAGGAGGACCTGCGCAAGCTCTACGTGACCATGGTGCGCACGCGCAAAATGGACGAGAAACTCGTCCTGCTACAGCGCCAAGGCCGCATCGGATTCTACTTAGCCTGCACTGGCCAGGAAGCCACCCACATTGGCGCCGCTTTCGCGCTGGAGCAAGACGACTGGTTCTTTGCGCACTACCGCGACCAAGGCATCCCGCTGCTGAAGGGCGTCGAGATGCAGCGCCTGGTGCACCAATGCTTCGGCAACTCCGCCGACAACACCAAGGGCCGCCAAATGCCGGTCCACTACTCCTTCAAGGACATCAACTACGTCAGCGTGAGCAGCCCGCTGGCCGTGCAAATTATCCAAGCCGCCGGCGCCGCCTATGCCATGAAGGTCAAGGGCCGCAAAGACGTGGTCATGACGAGTTTCGGCGACGGCAGCAGCAGCGAAGGCGACTTCCACAGCGGCATGAACTTCGCCGCCGTGCGCAAGGCTCCCTGCATCTTCCTTCTGGAAAACAACCAATGGGCCATCAGCGTCCCGCTGCACCACCAAACTGCGAGTGACGGATTTGCCATCAAAGCACAAGCCTACGGCATGCCCGGCGTGCAAGTGGACGGCAACGACGTGCTTGCCATGTACCAAGCCACCAAGGAAGCCGTGGACCGCGCCCGCCGTGGCGAAGGCCCGACGCTCATCGAAGCCGTCAGCTTCCGCATGGCCGCCCACTCCACCAGCGACGATCCAAGCCGCTACGTTCCCGAAGAAGAATACGCCGCCTGGAAAGCCAAGGACCCGATTCTGCGGTTCGAGAAATACCTCCTCAAAAACAAGGTCATCGACGAGGACTTCATCCGCGCTACGGCGAAGGCCGGCGAAGATGAAATCAACGCCTGCATCAAGGCCGCTGAAGAGCCCCTGTGGCACCCGGCGCCCGACACCTTGTTCGACGACGTGTACGCCGAACTCCCGCCGCATCTTTTGGAGCAACGTGAGCAGATGCGCAAGGACGTGGATGAGCACGGCGTTCCCGGAGGGCACCACTGATGCCGCTGCAAGGCCCCACCGGAACGAAGGCGACGGTCGCACTGTTCTCCCTCGCGGGCATTCTCTTTGCATACCTGGCCGGCTCCACTGACGACCTGCCCGCGAGCATCGCCTACATGGGAGGCGCGCTGCTGTTGTGGGTGGCAGCAGGACTGACCATGGGGTTGAAACCCAAACCGGAGGCGGTTGCATGACGACCATGACCCTCATCCAAGCCGTCACGCACACCCTCGCCCAGGCGATGGAACGCGACCACGATGTGCTTGTTTTCGGCGAAGACGTGGGCCCCAACGGCGGCGTGTTTCGCGCCACCGACGGTCTGCACGCCAAATTCGGCGAGGATCGTGTCTTTGACACGCCCCTGAACGAGAACCTCATCGTGGGCGCTGCCATCGGCATGGCCGCCTACGGCATGCGCCCCGTCCCTGAGATTCAATTCATGGACTACATCTGGCCCGCCTACGACCAGATTGTCAACGAAGCGGCGAAGATGCGCTACCGCAGCGGCGGCGAGTACACCTGCCCCATGACCATCCGCACGCCCTATGGCGGCGGCATCCGCGGCGGCCACTACCACAGCCAATCCGGCGAAGCGCCGTTTGCCAGCACACCCGGCCTCACCGTCGTGGCACCCAGCACCGCCCACGACGCCAAGGGCCTGCTGCACGCGAGCATCGAAAGCGACGACCCCGTGATTTTCATGGAGCCTAAGGCACTCTACCGAGCCGCCAAGGGCGACGTGTCGGAGAGCTACTTCAAGGAGGAGCTCGGAAAGGCCGTGGTCCGCAAGGAAGGCACCGACGCCACCATCGTAAGCTACGGCAGCACCATGCCCATGAGCCTCAAGGCTGCAGCAGCCGCCGCCGAGCAGGACGTTAGCGTGGAAGTCATCGACCTTCGCACCATTTACCCATGGGACAAAGAGGCCGTCCTCAAGTCCGCACGCAAAACCGGCCGCCTGATCGTCGTCAATGAAGCCCCCCGCACCGGAGGGTTCGCCAGCGAAATCAGCGCCACCGTCGCCGAGGAAGCCATGGAATACATGGAAGCGCCCATCCGGCGCGTCACCGGCTACGACACCCCCTTCCCCTACACCCTCGAAGGGCTCTACATGCCCAACCCCAACAAAGTCATGCAGGCCATCGAAGAGGTCATCAATTTCTAGGAGGACACACAACATGTTCAGCTTCAAACTCCCGGACATCGGGGAAGGAATCCAAGAGGGCGAAATCGTCCGCTGGCTCAAGGCCGAAGGCGACGCCGTAGACGAAGACGAACCGTTCGTCGAAGTCATGACGGACAAGGCGACCGTCGAACTGACGAGCCCCCGCAAGGGGTCCATCAGCAAGCTCTACTTCAAGGAAGGCGACACCGCCGAAGTGGGCAGCGTCATTGCCGACATCGACGACGGAGGAGCCGCACCCGCTGCCCCCGCCGAGGCCGCCGCACCGGTCGCCGAAGCAGCCCCCGCCGTGCCCGCCGCCGAAGAGAAGGAAGAACAGACGCTGTTCGAGCTTCCCAAGGAAGGCGCCGCTGCCACCAAGCAACTCAAAACCAAGGCCGCCAGCGCCGCCGTGGCGCCCGCAAGCGCTGTGCCCGCAGGGTACAAGGCCACCGCCGCTCCGGCCGTGCGCAAGTACGCCCGCGAAAAGGACGTAGACATCAACCAAGTGCTCGGCACCGGCACCAACGGCCGCGTCGTGCGCGAAGACATCGACGGATTCCTAGCAGGTGTCGCTCCTGCCGCCGCAACCACAACCCACGCCGCAGCCGGCGAAGTGCAAGGAATGGCGTTCGACTACAGCAACGTCCACTACAGCACCAACCCCGACTTGGAAGAGCGCATTCCGCTGCGTGGCCTTCGCAAGGTCATCAGCAAGGCAATGAGCCGCAGCAAGTACACCGCGACGCACTTCACGTACGTTGCCGAAGTGGACTGCGACAAGCTCGTGGAAACCCGCAACGCCACGAAGGCAATCGCCGCAGACCGTGGCACCAAGCTGACTTTCTTGCCGTTCATCGCCAAGGCCGCGATCGCGGCGCTCAAGCAGCACCCGGAAGTCAATGCGGTCTTCGACGAAGTCAACCAAGAAATCGTTCAGAAGTCGTACTACCACCTCGGCATCGCAACCGCAACGGACCAAGGCCTGATTGTCCCCGTCGTCAAAGACGCAGACAAGAAATCCATGCTCGCCATCGCGGACGAAATCGCGGACCTGTCGGAGCGCACCCGCAACATGAAGGCGAAGGCCGAGGAGCTCAGCGGCTCCACCTTCACCATCACCAGCCTCGGCAAGATCGGCGGAGTTCTGGCAACTCCCGTCATCAACTACCCCGAGTTGGCGATCATGGGCATCCACGAACTGAAGCAAGTTCCCATCGTCAAGGACGGCGAACTGGCCATCGGCTGGCGCATGAACCTGAGCTTCAGCTTCGACCACCGCATCATCGATGGCTACAACGGCGCCTTGTTTGCCAATACGCTCATCAAGTACCTAGAAGACCCGCAGCTCCTGCTGCTGGACTCGTGATATCCATGTGTGGTATTTGCGGAGGCACCTAACGTGAGCACCTACGACTTGGCCGTCATCGGCGCCGGCCCCGGCGGCTATGTGGCTGCGATCCGCGCCGGCCAACTGGGCCTCAAAACCGTCATCGTCGAAGAAGGCGAACTGGGCGGCGTCTGCTTGAACGTCGGCTGCATTCCAAGCAAGGCATTCATCACGGCCGGCAAGGAATTCCAGCACGCCATGCACGGCGCCACCAAAGGCTTGCACTTTGCTGCCGGTTCGGTCAACATGCCCGAACTTGTGAGCTACAAAGACGGCGTCGTCAAGAAGCTCACCGGCGGCGTCGGCGGGCTCCTGAAAGCCAACAAGGTCGAGGTTCGCAAGGGCCGCGCCACCTTCACTGCCAAGGACACGCTCAAAATCGAGGGCGCTGACGCGGGGACGCTCAAGGCCAAGCAATTCATCGTTGCCACCGGCAGCAGCACCATTGAGATCCCTGGCTTCAGCTTCGACGAAAAGCGCATCATCAGCAGCACTGGAGCCCTCACGCTCCAACAGGTTCCAGAACACCTCGTCATCATCGGTGGCGGTGTGATTGGCCTCGAACTTGGCTGCGCGTATGCCAACCTCGGCACCAAGCAAGTCACCGTCATCGAAATGATGGACCAACTCGTGCCTGGCGTGGACAAGGAAGTGGCCAAGGCCCTGGAGCGGATGCTCAAGAAGCGAGGCTTCACCATCCATCTCGGCGCTCGTGCCAAGGAAGCCAAAGTCGTCAAGTCTGGCGTCAAGGTCGCATTCGAATTGGCCGGCAAGGAGCAAACCATCGACGCCAGCCATTGCCTGGTGAGCGTCGGCCGCCGCCCCAACACTCGCGGGGTCGGACTCGAAGCTGCCGGCGTCAAGCTCGACGACCGAGGTTTCGTCCCCACCGACGCCCAGGGCCGCAGCAACGTGCCCTCCGTGTTCGCCATCGGTGACATCACCCACGGGCCCATGCTTGCCCACAAAGCCAGCAAGGAAGGCATCGTGGCCGCCGAAGCCGCCAGCGGCGACAAGGCGGCAGCCAAGGACTGGGTGACCATTCCCGGGGTCATCTTCACCGACCCCGAAATTGCCACGGCTGGCATCACGGAAGAGCAAGCCAAGGAGCAGAAAATCGACTACCTCGTTGGCAAGTTCAACGTCGGTGTCCTCGGCAAAGCGCTCGCGGACAACGCCACGGACGGCTTTTTCAAGATCATCGGCGACAAGAAGACCGACAAGGTCCTGGGTGTGCACATCATCGGTGCCCACGCCAGCGATATGATCTCCGAAGCGGTGCTCGCCATGGAGATGGGTGCTACTGTGGAAGATCTTGCCATGACTGTCCACCCGCACCCGACCATGGCCGAGGGCATCATGGAGGCTGCTGAGGCACTGCATAAGAAAGCCATCCACGCGGTCAATCGTTAGTCAATTGATGGCTCATCGCACGGGTGGTGCCGGGCAAAGCCCGGTGCCGCCCAAAACGATCGACCCCTTTTGGGGTCGCATAAGAAAGCCATCCACGCGGTCAATCGTTAGCGTCGGTAAACGTCCATTCCGAGTGGTCCCGGGCGGAGCTTGGTGCCACGCAAAATGAACGCCCTTTTCCTTCTCTTTTCCTGTTTTGAAGAATGTCTGGGCCTATGGCCTTGGCCGCTTCGGTTCCACGATTCGCATCAAGTGCGTGCCGACGACGAGCACGAGGGCGATGGCCGCCGCGAGGGAGCCAATCTGGACGTACAGGAGCGCGGTCTCCAGATTCAGGGGCCACAGGGAGATGGTGCCGTTGCGAAGGCGAACGACGAATTGGACCACCAGGATCGCGTAGGCGAGCACGCTCGTGCCGAGGGCGACCATGAGCGCGGTGGTGGCGGCCCGGAAGTGGCCGAACGCCTCGCGGCGAAACACATTCATCATGGTTGCGGCGCGAATTCCGATGGCGGGTGGCAGCGCAATGATCAGGCTGGCTGCTGCCAAAGTACTGACGTCGCTCAACCCCAGTACTCCCACGTTTTCAGTAGGCGCGGGTGCCACATAAACACTAGGGATGAATGGTGAACTTTGGGCTCAGCCTGCCCACAACCCGCCGCCCGAGACTCCGCGCGCGGCTCGGTCCATGACGTCGCCAAGGAACTGATCAATGCCCGGATCGTCGCCGCCGTCAAGGATGCCTTGCACGTCGCGCCATTTTTCGTCCAGGCGCTTCATCATGGCGCTGTCGATGGTGTCTTGGGCTGTAAAGTACCACGCCTCGACCTTGTCTTTTTGGCCGATGCGGTGCAGGCGGCCCTCGCATTGTTCGTGCTTGGTGGGGGTCCAGTCTAGTTCGATGAACACCACGTGCCTTGCGTGTAGTTGCATGCCGTCGACGCCTTGGCCGCTGGCGTCCATGGTTGCGACGATGCCGTCGTAGCCGCCCATGCCGTCGATGAGCACTTGCCGCGTTTGTGTCGGTACGTTGCCCGTGATGATGGCGTGTTTTCCGGGGAGTGCGGCTGCGAGTTCGCGCACCACTTGTTTGTGGTAGGCAAAGTAGACGGCTCGTTCTTTGTCAAGACCCTTGGCCCACTCGACCACGGCGGGGATTTTGGCCAGTGCCGACTCGCGGCGCAGGCGCCCAAGCTGGGCCATGCCTGCGAGCCTCACGTCGGCGCCCCAGCCGTCTGGGTGTTCCTTTTGTTGTCGGCGGACCCAGTCTACGAAGCTTTCCTCCTCGCGTCGGTAGCCGTCGGCGCCTTCAAGCGTCACGTCGCGGCGGGTGCGGTGGAAGTCGGGCAGTTCGTCGGTGACTTGGTCCTTGGTGCGGCGCAGAAAACAGGTGTCGCGCAGGCGGTTGTGCAGTTCACGCCGAGGCAAGCTTTCGAGGGCGCGCATGGCGTGGTCGTGGCGCAGGGGCCCGTGCGCGGGGGTCCAGTAGTGCGGCAGGACGCCTTTGTAGATGTGCAGGACGTCTTCCAGTTGTCCGATGAGGCGCAGTTGTTGGATGAGGTCGGGGCGTCGATTGGGAATCGGCGT
This sequence comes from Thermoplasmatota archaeon, assembly GCA_041601615.1. GTDB lineage: Archaea > Thermoplasmatota > E2 > JACPAO01 > JAHFTW01 > JANQNI01. The sequence continues at coordinate 48,308 of JBFIHX010000011.1, forward strand.
GCCGCTGAGTGCGAATCGTACGGGCACGGATTCGATGAGGTCGCCTACGAGGCCGGTGCGCTGCGCCTTTGGGTTCTTGAAAACGTGCGCTTCGTCCATGACGACGGCTTGGGGTTCGACGAGGACCAGTTGTTCGATGAGTGAGTACAGCAATTCGGCGTTGAGGACGATGATGTCGGCGTCTTCCACGAGGTCGCGTCCTTTCTGGAGCACTTGCACGCTGCGCCAGGGCATCCATTTGAGAATCTCTGCTTTCCAGCTCAACTTTACGCTGGCGGGGCAGACGACCACGGCGGGAAACGCTCGTAGTCGCTCCAAGGCGAGAAGTGCTTGCAGGGTCTTTCCTAGGCCCATGCCGTCGCCTAGGAATGCCCGTTTTTTGTCCACCAAAAAGTCGACGCCTTGGCGCTGGTAGGGGCGCAGGTGTTGTTCCAATTCTCGCACGCGGCGGGCGGGGCTGCGCAAGGCGTCCGCGTCCAGCAGGGACTCAAGGCGGTCCTCGGCTTCCTCGTCGAGGTTCAAGTGGTGGCCTTCGTGCAAGTAGCGCACGGAGCGGGCGCCATCTTCGTCGTCGGCAAGCCACCAGAGCCGTTCGCCTGGATCCCACAGGGGCAATTCGAGGCGGCGGTCCTTGAGAGCGTCGCGCCAGGCGTCCGGCAGGCGTCCCGGCAATTCGAAGCGGTCGTTGTGGAATGTGATGGAGTCCATCACTGCCACTGTTTCCGCTCCATGTCTCGTGCGACGAGGGCAGGGAACAAAAAGGAGTGCAAGGGAGAGGGCCGGACGCGGAGGTCTGGATGGGTCGTGCGAGGCTTGGGGCTCAAGCGAGGTTCGTGCAGTAGTGGTCGGCGATCCATATGTCTAGGACGTAGACGGAGCCGTAGCAGGTGTTGCCGCAGTGGCCGGTGAAGGTTCCGCGTAGGGAGACGCCGTCGCAACCGCCGAACAGATTGGCACTGGAGTCGGCGGAGGAGGTGCTGGCGTGGCTTTCGGTGCTGGCGACGTTACAGTCCGGGTTGCAGAAGATCGGCCCGGGGCAAATGTGGTCTGCCCAGCGGTTGCCGTTGAGGTACACGGTGCCGTTGCAGGTGTCGCCGCAGTGGCCGGTGAAATTGCTGGACACGACCACGCCATCGCAACCGCCGGTAAGGGCGGAGGCGCTGGGTACGACAAGTGTGGAGAGGGAGGCGGTCAGGAGCAGGGTGGTAAGCAGAGGCACAACGCGCATAGTGCTTGCAAGGGGAACCACGATTCTTGAGCGTCACTCGGGATGAACAGGAAGCCCTGGGTGGGTTCAAGTGATGATGTCTTCGGACTCTTTGCCGGTGTACCAGGAGCCGTGGTAGTCGCGGTCTCGTGCCTCAAATGCCTGTTTGGTCATTTTCAAGGGGCGGTAGGTGTCGATCATGACGGCCATTTCGTCGGTGCGGTCGTGGCCCATGCTGGCTTCGTAGCGGCCGGGCTGCGGCGCGTGCGCGATGCCCATGGGGTGCAGGGACAGGCTGCCGGGGCCGACTCCTTTGCGGCTTGTGAAGTTGCCTTCGACGTACCAGAGCACCTCGTCGCAGTCGACGCTGCTGTGGGGGTAGGGGCAGGGGATGGCGTCCGGGTGGTAGTCGACTTTGCGCGGTACGAAGCTGCATACGACGTAGGCGCCGCCTTGGCCAAGGAATGTGGTGTGGATGGGGGGCGGGAGGTGGACGGTGCTGGTTTTGGGTTGGTAGTCGTGGATGTTGAAGGCCACGGGGTACACGGCGCCGTCGAATCCCACGGCATCGAAGGGGTGGTGGGGCAGGACGCGCACGCGGTGCTGGTCTTTGCGTTTGTGCAGGACGCGCACGAATCCGTCGGCGCCCACGTCGCCGTCCAAGGGCGTGCTGAGCGCTTCGGGTCGCCGGAAATCGCGCACGGAGTAGGGCGCGTCCATTTTCAGTTGCCCCACGGGATTCATAAAGTTGGAGGGGACTTGGAGGGTTGCGCGGCATTCGTTGACCATGACGTACACGGGGCCGGTGTCGAAGCGGACGCGCCAGACGATGCCCTTGGGAACCCAGACGTAGTCGTGGCGGCGGAACGGGAGCTGGCCGAGTTCCGAGTCGAGGATGCCGCTTCCTTCGTGGACAAACAGCAGAACGTCGCCGTCGCCGTTTTGGAACAAGCCAGAATCAGGTTCTGTGGGTTCAGCGGTGCCAATCCAAACGTCGTCGTTGCCCATCAGGACACGGTGGCTTTGCCAGAGCGAGCCGGGGCCTGCAAGGCCGCCGCCGGGGACGTGGGTGCGTTCCATGGAGTCGCCTGCGGGGTCCATCCAGGCTACGGGTGCGATGCCTTCGGCGGGTTCGATGCGCGCTTCCTGGCCGGGGTTGTTTTCGCGGTATAGGATGCTGTAGGCGCCGTCGAAGCCGCCCCGCGTGTGGCAGTGCTCGTAGTAGACTGGGCAGCCGTCCTTGCCGGGGCCGTCCGGGCGGCGAAGCGCGATGTGGTGCTTGGCGGGCACGGATCCGAGGCGGTGGTAGGCGATCATGGGTGTGGGTGGGCAGGAGGCGACGCTCCGCATAGCCGTTGCCAAGCAAGGTACAGTCCCTCACACCACCTATTGAACACATGTGATCAATGATGTCGGGGCGTGGTGGGTTCGTGGCACTTGGCCGCAGATGCAGCCCAGGCGCCGAGCAAGCAACACGCCAAGCCCGAAGCGCGACAGGTCCTGGTGCGCCGCCCCCCCATCCAGACGACGCCACAGGGCATCACCTGGCCCCATGAACGCCCCCAAAAGCCCCATTACCCCCGGCAGTGAAGTTCAAGAAGAGCGCCCTTCAGATGAACATCATGGCTGCGCCGTCCACCCAGAGTGCAGCAGGCATGGACCAGAAGAGCCTGTTGCGCGGATCTCCCGATGCTTTGCTGATCGTGGAAGGGACGCGGGTCCTGGAGGCCAACGACCGTGCCCTTGCGCTTTTTTCTGGTGCACCAGGGCCCCTCGTGGGATTGACCTTGGAGGCGTTGTTTCCGGGCGGACTTGCTCTAGAGGAGGATTGTCCATACAGCGTGGTGCCGGCGCTGGACCAAGGTGGCAAGGCGACCCGTTCTGTCGAGGTCTGCACGCGAGAGCTCGTGGAAGGCCCACGGCGACTCTTGGTTGTGAGTGCCCGGGATGCTTCGACCCGTGTCGGCGATCTTGGCAATCTGGAGCGCATGGAGAAGCGGTTCAACGAAGCACAGAAAGTGGCGCACATCGGCAGCTGGTCCTGGGACATCCCCGAAGACAAGGTGACCTGGACGGACGAGTTGTATCGACTCTATGGGCTGGAGCCGCAGAGCGAGTATATTGACTACCAACGATATCTGCAACTGATCCATCCGGAAGACCGCGAGGCCGCAGATGGCGTGGTGCAGGAGGCGTTCAAATCTCTCTCCACATTTGATTTTCAACACCGGCTGATGATGTCGAATGGAGGGACCCGGTGGCTGCGGGGCAGGGGCGAGGTCTTCACCGACGGCTCGGGTGCCCCGGTGCGGATGGTGGGCACGGCCCAGGACATCACGGAGCAGAAGGCAGCAGAGAAGATCGTCGAAGACGCGCTCCACGAGAAGGAGGTGCTCCTCAAGGAGGTCCATCATCGCGTCAAGAACAACCTGCAGATCGTCTCCAGCCTCCTTCGCATCCAGGGACGAAAAACAGGTGACGAGGCATCCCAGGTTGTGCTGGCCCAGAGCCGCAGCCGCATCCGTTCCATGGCCTTGGTGCACGAGAAGCTGTACAGATCCCGCGATTTTGCCAGCTTGGACGCATCGGAATACTTGGGCGACCTGCTTGCGGAACTGCGCCTCAGCCTATCCGTGCCGCACGGGATCAAGGTAGAACTGGCCGTACAGCCATTCCGTCTGGACCTGGATCGCGCCATCACTTTTGGCCTCCTCACCAACGAACTGGTCACCAACGCATTCAAGCATGCGTTTACCCAGCCGAGCGGCCATGTGATTGTGCGGGGCGGGCTTGACCCGACCGGCGCGACGTTCCTGGAGGTCGAAGACGACGGCGTCGGTTTGCCCGAGCCCTTCGACCCTACAGAGGCAGAGACCCTCGGGATGCGACTCGTCCACACGCTTGTCGACCAATTGGGCGGTTCCCTCTCCTGGGGCCCAGGCCAAAGCGGGACGAGCAAAGACCGCAAGGGATCCAGGTTCCTGATCCGGGTGGAGCAACAATGAGTTCCCGGATTATGATCGTGGAGGACGAGGGGATCATTGCCACGGACCTAGCAGAGAGTCTCACTGAACAAGGCTACGAGGTCGTTGGCACATGCCGCACGGGAGAGGATGCCGTGGACCAGGTCATGAGATTGGCCCCGGACTTGATCCTGATGGACATCCACCTGGGGGGCCCCATGGATGGAACCGAGGCGGCCCGCATCATCCGCGACAAGGCGGACGCGGCCATCGTCTATCTTACTGCCTACGCCGACCCGGAGACGTTTGAGTCTGCCCAGGATGCAGCGCCCTACGGCTACCTTGTCAAACCCTACGAGGACCAGAACCTGCGCACCACCGTTGAGACGGCGTTGCGACGGCGCAACGAAGCACGCCGCAGCAGACGCATGTCCACCATCCAAACCACTGCACTCGACCACCTTCACGAGGGAATCGTGATCGTGCTGGAGGACGGCACCGTAGAACAGTCGAACCAGGTAGCCCGAGACCTGCTGGGGCAGGATCTGGAGGCGCTTGGAGCGCTTCTTTCCTCGGCAAACAAGACCGTGGGCCCGTCCATTGGACCCTGGCAGACCCTGGCCTCCGGATCACCGCACCCGTCGAGGGCACCGGGTGGCCCATGCATGGTGTCTGCGACCCGCATCGACGAGGCATGGGTGTTGATCCTGACCCCCGGGACGGATGCACGGGAACATGGCAGGCGGGTGCAGACCGTGAAGGCGAGCATTCGGGTACGCGCCAGTCAGTTGATCTGACTCGACTACGCGAGGACCGCCTCAAGCCGGCACAGCACCGCGCCGTTGTGCACCAGGGCCGAGCGGACGCTTCCGGTGGTTGCGGCGGCGGGCGCTGACAGGCACACCAGATCTCCGGCGCGAAGAGGCTGGGCGGCGTGGGCCGCGGTGAGAGCTGCGTGCCAGTCCATGAGGGCTTTTGCGGGTTTGATGCGCGACAAGTCGTCTACGAAGGCCGAGAATGCGAGGCTGCGCACGTCGGAGATTTCGTCCCAGTCGCAGAGCCAGGGGCCAAGGGCAACGTGGTCGGCGACGGCGTGGAATGTGGTCCAGCCGGCAAGCAGCGGCATCCAGTCTTCGGGGACTTTGGCGGCGTTCAGGTCTTCGCCGACGACGGCTGCCACACCCGTGAACCAGTCGCCGCCAGGAAGGCCGCCGCCGGGGTGGACGACGTGGGCGGGCCGCAGGTCGCCGCTGGCGCCGCCAGCAAGCCAGACGCGCATGGGCTCCAGGGGGGCCAGGAGGCGCGCATTTTCAATGCGGCGCAGGAACTGTTGCGGCGGTCGTCCGCGAACGAGGCGCTCGAGTCGAGCCCGGAGCGCTTGGTCCGTGGCGGCTTCCAGGACCGTGTGCTCGCCGTCGGCGGCGCGAAGGTCGAGAACGTACTCGTCGTATAGGACGCAGGGCCGGGCAGTGCCGGCGTCGTCGAAGCGGGAGATGCGCATCGCTGAAGCGCGGGGAGGTGGCCGCGTGCATAACGGTGACGACCGGGCCGTAACCTCAATATACACGTGTGTACACATTGCAACTATGGCTTCCAAGACCCTCAACGTCAGTGTCCAGGCCTATGCGGTCGCCGAAGCTCACAAGCGTCCTGGAGAGTCGTTTAGTGAACTTTTGCTCCGGTCGTTTCGGCCTACGAGCCTCTTGGACCTTGCGGGCATCTTGACTGCGGCCCAGGCGGACGAATTGGAGGCGGCAGTCAAGGACGGTCGCGCCCAGAGCCGTGCTCGTGAGGACAAGCAATCGGAGCACTGGGCGTGACCCTCGCCGACACCTGTTTTCTCATCGATGTCATGCGTGGGGACCAGGGTGCCATCGATCTTCTGCATCAGTGGGATGAGGAGGGCTGGATCATGCACACGAGCATCGTGAGCGTCTTTGAGTTGCACCGAGGGGCCGCCATGGTGGACTGGCCTCCCAAGCAACTAGAGAAGATCCGCCAAGCGCTTGCTGGTATGCCGACCCTGGGCCTGGATTCGGAGGCTGCGGCGATTGGGGGGCAACTGGCTGGGCAATTGAACCGACTGGGGCAACGCATTGATCCTGAGGACTGTATGATTGCCGGTGTGGCGATTCGCAACGCGAAGGCGGTCGTGACGCGCAACGAGAAACACTTTGGCAGGATTGTGGGCGTGCGGGTGCAGCAATACTAGGGGCGCCAGACCGCTCAGTCATTCCAAATATCGATGCCGTACACGGCGCCCCGGGGGCAGGAGGTTTCCCGGTATCCGTCCTTGCCTACAAGTCGCACGGCTTTGGTGGATTGGGGTTCAACGTAGGTTTTGACGAGGTCCATGCAGACAATGTTCCAGTCCCCATCGAGGCCGTAGTACGAGAGGGCAAATTCACGGGTCTGGTACGCCTGGTTGCTCAGATTCAAGGCAAGGTCGCTGCGGCTGCCGTAGTCGAAGGTGTACGCGATGTTCTTCGCGAATTTTGGCTCGCTGTAGACGCCTGCGGGACTGACGCTCCAGGAGAGGCTGTGTACGTAGGGTGCTTCGATTTCGCTGATGTCGTCGATGACGATGCTGAAGGGCATGATTTGCCCCTTGCGCAAAAATTCGTGGCAGTCGCCGAATCGGTCGGCAACGGGACCGACGCAGAAGGATTGGTCGTTGCCAAGCTCCGTGCCGTCGGGTGCATACGCGGTGGCTTCGATGGAAAACAGCCGCCCGACGCCCGTGCCGTGGTAGGATATGAGGCCAAGGATGCTGAAACCTAGCCCCGTTTGCCCGGTCTTCATCCATTGGGTGTGGATGCGGTAGTCGCCAACTAGGAGGCCCTGTTCGGCGATGGTTTCGTTGATGAAGGGCACGCCGATGCAGTAGTCGTCGCACGAGAGGTCGCCAAGGAGGAATCCATCGGGGTAGTCGGGCTTCGCGCCTGTTCCGGGATTGTCGTCGGTTGGTGGTTCGAGGCAGCCTGCAAGACTCGCAAGCAGCGCACTCAGGGCAAGAAAAACGGGAGCCACTTGCCTCATGCATGTCCTTTTGGGCCGCAGGTGGCCGTGGAGCTTCATCAGTCGTTCAACTGCGGATTTTCCACTGTCCGGCTCGTCTCGCCCACTTGTTGGCGCTCGATGCTCTCGAACAAGGCGCGGAAGTTGCCCTCGCCGAAGCCCTGTTCGCCGTGGCGCTGGATGACCTCGTAGAAGAACGGACCGGCGGCGGCCTCGTTGTACAGCAGGCTTGCTTCCTTCATGAAAATCTGAAGGAGGTAGCGGTTGTCGCGGCCGTCCACGAGGATTTTGCGCTTCTGGAGTTCTTCGATGTCTTCCTTGAGGTTCTCCACGGCCCGCTCGGCCATGCGCTCGGGGAGCATTTCGTAGTAGCTGGCGGGGGTGTCTAGGAACTGGAGGCCGGCTTTCTGCATCTGGGGCACGGTGTCCATGATTTGGCTCGTGGACAGCGCGATGTGCTGGACGCCGGGGCCGCCGTTGTCTTCGACGTACTTTTGGATTTGACTGCCGTAGAAGTTGGGCGAAAGCGGCTCGTTGGTGGCGAACTTGACGTTGCTCTTGGGGTCGCGCATCACGATGGAGTTGAGGCCGCTGCCTACCGCTTCGGGGTTGCTGTCTTGGGTGTGGAAGCGAATGTCCCAGAAGTGTTCGAAGCCGAGCACGTCGCGGTACCAGTTCACGAGGCCGTGTAGGTCCCTTGTGTTGCTGGTGATGTGGTCCATGTGGGTGAAGGCGTGGCGGTTGACGGCGCTGCTGCCGGCCACGGGGGTGAGGTGGGGGTCTGTGGCGCCTTCTTTCTTTTCGACGAAGGCGTATTCCACGTCTCCGAGCGGACTGGCGATGTGGAATTGCTTGTAGCCGTCTTTGACCCAGGGTTCGTCGATGAGGTTGGCGTTGCGTTCGCCGAGGACCTTGTACGCGTGGTCGACGCTTTCGACGCGGAAGGCGACGGTGCGCACGCCGTCTGGGTGGTGGCGCAGGAATTTGCCCGCGTGGCTGTCGCTTCGAGTCGGCGCGGTGACGCGGATGCGGCTGCGGGCGGCTTCAAAGAGGAGGCTGGTTTCGCCGAATTCCTCTTCGAATGCGGCGTCGCTTTGGGCCGTGAGCGCCATGTCCATTTTTTGGCCATAGAAGCCGCGGCTGCGGGCGATGTCGTGGACGACGAAGTCCACATGGTCGACGCGCTGGATGCCGAGGTTCTCGATGGTCATGGTCTAGCCGAAGAGGCAGCCTACTTGAAATTTGGGCAAGCGGCGGCTTTTGGAGCAAAGTGGCTAGGGCCGGCGCGGGAGCGGGGTGGACGCACATGGGCGCGCTTATCGTGGGCGTGCGGATGGACGATTGATGCATGTCGTGACCCGTCGCTCGGGAACGTGGACGGTCGGCGAGGCAGACGCAAGCCGAGCCGCCGATTCGGCCCTGGAGGCCCGCTCGGACCCGAAGGTGATGGCTTGGGTGCGTGCTGGGGGTGCGCCGATGCAGGAGTTGGCGATTCTAGGCGATCGCCTTGGATTGCACCCGTTGGCGTTGGAGGATGTGCAGACGACTCGGCAGCGTCCGAAGGTCGAGGATTATGGCGATGTGACGTTCGTTGTGGTGCGTGTGCCTCGGTATGATGGCGAGGTTTCGTGGAAGCAAGTGGGCATTTTTTTGGGCCCGGATTTCGTGGTGACGGCGTCTGAGGCGCCGTTGCCGGAGTTGGATGCTGTGGAGCGCAGGGTCTTGGAGCGCGGGCTTCCGGAGGATCGTGGCTCGGCGTGTTTTCTATTCTATCTTATTTTGGATGCGTTGGTGGATGCGTGGTTTCCGTTCATGGATGCGTTGGAGGAGCACTTGGATGAATTGGAGGACAAGGTCATCGAGCACGCGGGTCAGGAGTTGCTTACCAGCATCCGCAACGTGAAGCGCACCATCAGCCGGACGCGCAAGGTCAGCGGGCCGATGCGGGAGGCGTCGCTGGCGTTGGAGCGCGGTGATCACAAGTCCATACTCGCTGGCACGCGGATCTATCTTCGTGACGTGAGCGACCACATGGTTCGCATCACGGAGCGCTTGGAGCACGTCAAGGAATCGAGTTTGATTGCCCAGGAGACTTGGAATGCGACGCTGGCCAACCACCAGAATGAGTTGATGAAGAGGCTCACGGTCATCGCCGCGCTTCTCCTGTTGCCGGGGTTGCTTGCGGGCCTTGGTGGCATGAATTTTGTGCGTGGGTTTCCCGATTGGGGGTACTGGACTGTGGTGTCTTCGATTGTGGGTATTGTGCTGATCGGATTGACGTTTGCGCGTCTTAAGCGGTGGATTTGAAGTGACCTCGGTTGGCCGGGTTCGAGCCCGATCCATGGTGGGTGCGTAGGTGCTTCGAGAATCCAAATCAGCAAAGCGGCAGCGCGCCGTCGCGATCGATGCAGCGTTGCAAGCGGCCTACCCGCTTTCTACGTGCGCGCTGGACCACGGTTCTCCGTTCCAACTGCTTGTGGCCACGGCGATGAGTGCGCAAACTACGGATGTGGCGGTCAACCATGCGACGGCCAAGTTGTTTGCTCGTTTTCCTACGGCAGAGGCGATGGCGGCAGCTCCTGACGGGGAGATTGAGGCGTGCATCAACAGCATTGGACTTTGGCGCAACAAGGCGCGCAATGCACGGGCGGCGGCGCGGATGATCGCGGATGATTTTGGTGGCGAGGTGCCACGGACTGTGGAGGAATTGGTGCGGTTGCCGGGTGTTGGGCGCAAGACTGCGACGGCGGTGCTGGGCACGGCGTTTGGCATCGCAGCGGGTGTGACGGTGGACACGCATATGCTGCGCATCAATCGGCTTGCGGCTCTTTCGAAGGAGACGGATCCGGACAAAATGGCGCGGGACCTAGAGGTGCTTTTGCCCCGTGACCAGTGGCCGCATTATACGCATCGAATCATTGACCATGGGCGACTCGTGTGTGTTGCCCGGCGGCCTCGTTGCGGGGTGTGCGTGCTGCAAAAGAATGGTCTTTGCCCGTCTGCGTTTGACGAAGCGGCGGGGTACAAGGCAGGCAACGATGAACGGGAGCCGGCGAGTGCGAAGGGATTGAGTTGGTTGAGTCGACGCAGCCTTCCTTGATGCCATGGCGCAAGGGCGGTCGTTTGGATGGAAGGTGGGCTTTCCTAGAGGGCGCGGACGTAGAAGTCGCACTCGCCGTTCGAGCCGCCGCCTGCGGAGTAGAGGACGCCAAAGTCCACGGTTTGGTACTGGAAGTGGCAGCTGAGGCCCGTTTGCATGGGTCCGACGCTGAAGGGAATGCCGGCGATTTCCCCTTGCACCGTGGTTGGGTCTGCTGTGGCGGTCGGGGACATGAGGGCGCCCGTGATGAGCAGACAGAGGGCTAGGAGGTGCATCATTGTGCGCATGCCGCCGCATCTTTTGCTGGGAAGATGACGTTTTCTCGGGACAAATGCAAACGTCTCCTGCTTGCATCGTGCCCGTGGCAATCCATGGGCAGGGACATTCAAGAATTGGGGGCGGGGGTAGGGGTGAAGCGGGGAAAATTGAGCGATGAGTGATCCTCTCAGGTGTCGATGAAGATGTAGAGACTGCATGGGCCCGCGTACTCGCCGCCGCTGCCGACCCAGGCTTCGCCCCAGAATCCGTAGACGCCGTTGGTGCCTTTGCACATGCCGGGCAAATCTTGGTCTACGGTGACGTCCGCGGCGGCATGGGGAACTGTGGTGGTCAGAAGGGCAAGCATGGCGACGACGAGGAGTGCGCGCATGCTGCCGGATGGAAGGTGGAATGGTTCAATGTAATTCGGGATGAACGCAAAAACACGGTTTGGACAGACTGGGGCGAGAATGGGAAGGAGCTGAAGGGTGAGGGGGCAGGAGGGAGAAGGAGTGAGGGAGGGAAGGGGCGGGGGGAATGGAGCGAGAGGGGGAAGGGTGGTGTGGGGTGTGGGGAAAGAGGAGGAGATATTGGCAGTGTTTCTAGCTGGATTCGACGTAGACCTTGCAGTCGCCGTGGCTGTAGGCGCGGAACGAGAACATGGGGTGGGTCGAGAAGTCAAGCAAGACGCAGCCGACCACGAAGGGGCCGTCGCCTTCGGCGTTGACATCGCAGCGGCCGCGGCTGTAGACGCGGGGCTCGACGGCAGGGCTCGTGGAGAACGGTGCGTTGGCGCAGTCGATGCTGTTGTTTCGGTAGTCGACGCTGACGTTGCCGACTTCCGCGTGCACGGACAACGGGCCGGCCGTTGCGGCGGGGGCGAGGCCGATCACGAGGACGGCCACGAGCAGGCTTCCGAGGAACATTGGGGTTCGCATGGTATCACCTTGACGCCATTTCGGCGCCGGGCTCAGCATCTACCTCGGGATGATTGTGGTTGTGGTCGAGGATGAAACATCGACGGACGAAGGCACGAATTTTGCTTGCAAAGAGTAGAGAATGGGATGGGGTCAGAGGAAGAAGGGAGGAGGATGGTGTTCGTGGGTGCGTCCTAGAACACTTGCTGGCCGGCAACCCAGAGGTGGCTCTCGCAGGAGCTGATGGCTTGGTAGCGCACGAGTCCGTTGTCGTGTTCGTAGTAGTAGTACATGCACATGGGCTCGGGGCCGCCGTCGGTTCCGGAAGCTTGCTGGAACAGGGGTTCACCGAAGACGAACACTTCGTATTGGCAGGTGCTGCGGCTGACCACGTACACGGTTTCGGGGTCGCCGTAGGTGGCGTAGCGGTCCATGCAGGGGTAGTCGCCGGCGCCGCCGTCGGTGGCGATGAAGTCGAGTTCGTTGAACTTCACGTCGTACGAGCAGCTGCTGTACTGGTAGACGGTGACGACGACCAGGTTCCACTCGTTGTAGATGGAGTAGCACGGGGGCATCTCGAAGCTGGAGGCAGCCATGCGGCCGAGGGCGGGTTCGCCAAAGAGGTACAGTTCGTAGCTGCAGGTGCTGCGGCTGACGATGTAGACGGTGTCGGGGTCGCCGTAGGTGGCGTAGCGGTACATGCAGGGCGGGCCGCTGCTATCTTGGGCGGTCACGAGGTCCATGTCGTTGAGTTTCACTTCATAGGAACAGCTGCTGTACTGATAGACGGTGACGACGCCGAGGTCCCACTCGTTGTAGATGTCGTAGCAATCGGGCCCGTCGGGCAGGTCCGGTCCACCGGCACTTGCGGCGGGCATGAGGAGTACGGAGGCGAGTGCCGAGAGGGCAAGGAGGGTTGTTGTGTTCATGGAGTAGCTCCGTCCCGATGGGACGATTGTGGCGAAGGGTCACCCACCAAAAACCCCTGGAGGCGGTTCCCATTCCACTAGAAATGAGGGGCTTTGTCTGGACGTCCCTAGCGTCGTGCGTGCTTGCTCCGCAGCAAGATATGGAGGTTGCAAACCCCGGAGGTGGCAGACGTGGCCAGCGAGTGGCTCCATTTGTTCCTGCGACGTCCCGATGAGCATCGGCGCAGCTCCCAGCGCCCGTCGTTCCAGCGTGCCGTTGGATGGGCTCCTAAACCCGAACCTGTCCACCTAGGTTGGAAACGTTCAAGTCGCACACGGGGTGGGCGAAAGCATGGCCTTCGACCTGGAAGGAAAGCGCGCGCTCGTATTTGGTGTCGCAAGCGATACAAGCATCGCCTGGGGCATTGCCCAGGAGTTGGCAAACCATGGCGTCAAGGTCACCATGGGCTACCAGAAGCGCTTCCTAAGCCGCGTCATGAGCCTCTTCAAGGACACGCCCTGGATCGAAGGCTGGTACGAATGCGACGTATCCCAAGAAGAATCCGTTCGGAGCTTCTTCGAGCAGGCGCCAGGCAAATTCGACATGATGGTGCACTGCATCGGCTTTGCACCCGCCACCGCCCTCCAGGACGAACTCATCAACACCACAAGCGAGGACTTTGCCACCGCCCTCGACGTCAGCGCCTACAGCCTCGTGCGGTTGTGCCGATTCGCTGAGCCCAACATGAACGACGATGGCAGCGTCGTGTGCCTCACCTACCTCGGCGCCGACCGCGTCGTCCCAGGCTACCGCGTCATGGGTACTGCCAAGGCTGCCCTGCAAGAACTAACCCGAGAATTGGCCGTCTGCATGGGTCCCCGTGGCATCCGCGTCAACGCCATCAGCGCCGGCCCCATCCGCACCCTCGCTGCTTCCGGAGTCCCTGGCTTCGACAGCATCCTCGACTGGATGGCCCACAGCGCGCCCCTGAAGCGCAACGTATCGCAAGCGGACGTCGCCGGCAGCGCCCTGTTTTTGCTCTCGGAGCTCGGCAGCGGAGTCACCGGCCAGACCCTGTACGTGGACGGCGGCTACAGCATCGTCGGCGTGCCACCAGAACTAGACAAAGTTCGGTTGCCTGGAAAAGGTGCAAAGCCGATATCGTTTGGGATGGGCTAATCCACAAAGGTGGACACGCAGCTAAGTTTATCGATTGTCTCGAATAAAGTTTTCATTCTTGATGGCGATTACCTAGAATGCGTTTCGTCCTGATCTCGGTGCTCGCCTGCGTGGTCGCTGCCCCTGCTGTTTCCGCTGACTATTTCACTGTGTTTGGGGAAGCTGCAGGAGTTCCATATTCGGTTGGGCCTGTTCCGACCGTCACCGATGTATGCACTAACTATTTCTGGTACGAAACAACTGATTTTGGCGTTTTCTACTCGAATGGAAAATTCAACAAAGGTGGCTGCGCCATATTCATCCGCGCTCTGTAAGCCAATCCCGCCCCGGCTCTGTTCATTCTTTTTCCCTGCTCCAGTTCCCAGCACCCTCCTCGACCCCCTTTTCAAGCCCCCCCGACTCGCCGGACTGTGCGCGTCGTGGGGATCACGGGAATGCCGGGTAGTGGCAAGTCGGAAGCGGTGGCGGTGGCCCAAGAACGCGGCTACCCCGTCATTCGCATGGGTGATTTGATCTGGGACGAAGTTGCGCGCCAGGGACTGCCCCGTGCCTCCGTGCATGTGGGCAGGGTCGCCAATGAAATGCGCCACATCCACGGCGACGATGTGTGGGCATTGCGCACCGCCCAACGCGTCAAGGAACGTGCAATCGGCCAAGACATCGTCTTGATCGACGGCATTCGCAGCAACCACGAGGTCGAAACGTTTCGGCGCGAATTGGGAGACGACTTCGTGCTCGTGGCCATCCACACAGACCCCGAAGAGCGCCATGCTCGCTTGACGCGCCGCGCCCGCGACGACGACCCCACGGATCATGCGGCCCACAAGGATCGTGATTCGCGGGAATTGAACTGGGGGATTGCTCGCACCATCGCCATGGCAGACGAAATGGTGGTCAATGACGCGGACTTGGTGACATTCCGCGCTCGCGTGGCGAGCTTGTTGGACGAAGTTGCAGCCTAAGGTTGCGTGAATGGGACCAACTTGGCCAGCATCGCTTGGTTGGTTTGTTGGGCGAACTTGGTTAGCCTCGCATGGCTGGCTTGCTAGGCAAGCTCGGCCTAGTTTTTGCTGCCGTTGGTGGCCTTCGCGGCACGTTCCTGGTCCCGCCGCACACGTTCTTCGGCCATGCGTCGAATGACCTCGGCGGCAGAAGGATCCCCGGCAAGGTCTCGGATTCCATCCTCGCTCGGCACCTTGAATGCAGCGGTCGGCGCGGCCGATTTCGTTGCTGCGACGGGTGCGACCGCTTCGTGCTCATCCAAATCTGCCGGTTCCACGCGCACACGGGGCTTGCCCACGGCGGGCGGTCCTTCTTCGCGCCACTTGCGACGCATGGCGTCCTGCGCTTCCTCGAAGGTGTTGGTTTTGCCGTAGGGCCGGGCCGATTTGGCCTCGCGGTCCCACATGTAAAGCTCCACGCCGGCGGTGACCAGAAGCCCGATGCTCATGGGGTCAGGGTATTCTTCCTCGAACACAACGCGCGTGATGCCGCAATTGGCAATCATGCGGCTGCACTGGGTACAGGGTTGCGTGGTGCAGTAGATTTCTGCGCCCTCGATGCTGACGCCCGTCGTCGCCGCTTGAAGGATGGCGTTCTGTTCCGCGTGCAGGCACGGGCAAACGTCTGCCATCATGCCGCGGGGAATGTTCAGTTCCTCGCGCAGGCAGCCGGTGTCGCAAGGATGCGGAAAGTTACGAGGGGCGCCATTGTAGCCCGTGGTAAGGACGCGCTTGTCCTTGACAATCAACGCACCCACTTGGCGACGCGGGCAGGTGCCACGGGACTTGACAAGGTGTGTCATGTCCATGAAGTACTGCTCGACGGTGGGGCGGTCGTCCACGGGCGGCCGAGGCCCAGAGCAATTGAAAGGGTCATCGCCGCAAATCGTCGGAGGGCTCTTGGATGAAGCTGGCGTCTGAATCACATGGAGTCTCGCATTAGTTTCGTAACGCTTGGAGTCCAGGAGCTTGCGCGCTCGACTCGATTCTACGAGGAGGTCCTTGGGCTTCCGCGCCTCTCGACGCCGCCTAGTGTCGCGTTTTTCGAGATGGGTCGCACATGGCTGTCGTTGTATCCGCACTCAGAGCTTGCCGCCGACGCCGGGGTTCCCGCCGAGGGCAGCGGATTTGCCGGGTTCGCGCTTGCGCACAATCTAGGATCGAGGGAGGAAGTCGATGCCCTACTTTCGCACGTCAAAAGTCATGGCGGCCGCATCGTCAAGCCCGCACACGCCACCGACTGGGGCGGCTATTCAGGGTACTTTGCCGATCCCGACGGATTCCTTTGGGAAGTGGCTTGGAATCCCGATTTTCCGCATGTGTAGTTTGCCAGCGGATTGCGTGGGGTGGTGTTGAGTGGTGCTGGGTGGTGCAGGGTCGTGCCGGGGGTGGTTGGGTCGTCGGCCGGGGGCCGGCGGCCCTTCTGGGGTCATCCGAGAGCTTGATTCGTCCTATGCGATGCACCGGTTGTCAGGGGCCATCGGGTGCACGGGGCGCAGCGGTTGCCTACCCCATTATTGGACGGGTTTTTTCTCGACCGGAAGCATGGGGAGGAACCCGGTCAAGCGTCACGGGAAGGCGCACCCCCCTCCATCCTAAGGAGAAGCATGTTCCACAGGAAACCAAGGGGTCCGTTCATGGCTCGGGAACCTATATCACCGAAGCACCAATGGGTCGTTTTGCTTCGCGTCCGACCGATGTTGCGCCTGGAACCTGTGGGAGGGATTTCCAGCGTACACAGCCCCATCGGGACAGGCGCATGTATCTGGGAGGAACATTACAAGTGGTGGTCAACGATCTGTTCGGGCAACTGTTAGAGGTAGAACCCCTCTTTCAAAACAAGGAAGTGATGCGGTCTTCGTACACTCCAGAAGAGCTTCCGCACCGGGAGGCCGAGATTCGTGGGCTGGGGTCGATCCTTGTCCCGGCATTGCGCGGCGAAACGCCGAGCAACGTCTTCATCTACGGCAAAACCGGCACCGGCAAGACAGCCTGCGTCAAGTACGTCGGCAACGAATTGGTGAAGAAGGGCCGCGAACCGGAAATCGGCAAGCGCGTCAATCTCATCTACATCAACTGCGAAGTCGTCGATACTCAGTACCGCGTCCTGCAAAACATTGCCAACTCCTTCGTGCCCGCAGACAAGTGGTCGCACCGCATCCCATTCACTGGCTGGCCCACGGACGAGGTCTACGAGGCGCTACGCAAGTACGCCGACGGCCAAACCAAGGGCGACAATGAGCAATGGATTCCCGACTCCACGCGCAAGGCGGGAGAAGTGACCGTTGTAGTGCTCGATGAAGTGGACAAGCTCAAGGGCGACGAAGTCCTCTACACGCTCACCCGCATCAACACCGACCTTAAGAACAACAAGGTCAGCGTCATTGGCATCAGCAACGACCTCAAATTCACGGAATTCCTCGACCCCCGCGTCAAATCCAGCCTCGGCGAAGAATCGATGATCTTCCCGCCCTACGACGCGCACCAACTCGAAGACATCCTTGGCCAGCGCGCCAACATGGCCCTCAAGAAGGGCATCCTCGACGAAGGCGTCATTCCCTTGTGTGCGGCTCTTGCCGCCCGCGAACACGGCGACGCCCGCCGTGCCCTGGACCTTCTCCGCGTGTCTGCTGAGCTCGCCGAGCGCGAGCGCCAAAAGACAGTGCGCGAATCCTATGTGCGCATGGCCCAGAACAAGATCGAATTGGACCGCATCAGCGAAGTGGTCCGCACGCTCCCGACGCAGAGCAAGCTCGTGCTTCTGGCGACCATCCAAGGCGAGGAAATGAACAAGGAAGTGGGCGTGCAAACGCTCACCACGGGCGAGGTATTTGCGATTTACAAGGACCTGTGCAAGCAGACCAGTTGCGACATACTCACCCAGCGACGCATCACGGACCTCATCTCGGAATTGGACATGCTCGGCATCTTCACAGCCCGCGTGATCAGCAAGGGGCGCTACGGCCGCACCCGCGAGATCCAGATGTCTTGCCCCATCGATTCTACGCGAACGGTGCTAGGCGAGGATGAGATCATTCGCACGGTCGTGGACTTCAAGCCCCGGCGCCAGAACCGGTTGCTCCAGTAGCAACCATTCTTCCTTCCTTTCCTTCTTCCCCTTTGATAATTGCTTGCTCTATGACTCCGGCTGATTCGCGGGGAACGAGACGAGCAGAGGCCCAGGAATGACTGACTGGGGCCTATTCTTGGGAGGTGCCGTCTTCCGCGTCTTCGTCGCGGCGGGCTGCTCGGACCTTCTGGACCTTCTCTACCAGGAACGGACTGGCCACGAGCGTGCCTATGGTCAGCACCATCATGGTCTTGACGTCGCCGGGGGCGTTGTCGAAGTTGCAGGGGATGCGAGGATCCCCGGAGCAGCCGTTGACAAGATCACTTACCCAGAGTTTGACGAGTCCAACCCAGGGCACTTCGCCGCGGGCTTTGCCAAGTATCCAGTCGGGCCGCACGGGGAGTCCATTGATGTTGGGAAGGTCGGCGCCGGCGTTGTTGTCTCCGAGCGTGACGAACCCGGAATCTTCGGGCCCGAGTCTCTCTAGGTGGTGGGCGTTGTCCAAGTTGCGTGCCTGCATGTTGTAGAGGCAGACGTTGGCTAATTCGCTCAGCGGCACATGGTCGAGTCCGCATTCCAAGATGCTGTAGGTGCCGTTGCCGTGGATGTCGAGCCAGAACATGGCGCGGTGGATGATCGGAACAGCGGTCTTGGAGCCGCCGGGGCGGTAGATGATGACGTCGCCGCAGGCACCGTAGGAGTCGTGCTTGCAGGCGCATGAATATTGGTCGTAGTCCGTGACGTCGCAACGCGCTTGGCTGCCGAAAGTCAATACGTCGCTGCGTTTGTCTATGTCTTTGACGAACACCAGATCGCCGGGGTCGATGGTGCCAAGGCGGCCAAACGTGCCTTCGCACTGGGAACTCAGCACCGCAGAGCGGCCTTGGTCGCAGTGCATCATGCTGCCGGATTCGATGACGACCACAGGACTGTCGCCGAATTTCTGGCCGGTTCCGCCCCACAAGAGGGCCACGGCAATCAGGATGACGAATGCGCCGATGGCCAGCTCTCGCAGCATGGGATTGGGCCGTTCGTCGGATACGAGGAACCTGTGGAATCCGGGCGCATTGTGGCGCGCCCAGCGCTTGAGTCCCTTGAGTCGACCGGGCTCCTCTGGCTCGGCAGTTCCTGGAGGCGCGGGGGCCTCGGTGTCCTGCAGTCGGGGGTCCTGGTCGTTCCGGTCGTCCGGTTCCACAAGGAGCGCAGCCAGCCTCCCGCCTTAAAGGTCCGGCACGGGGGCGCGGGCCAAACACGCGACGGGTCAATGCGGGCCGCGACTTCCTGCACCCATGCGTTCATGAATGCCGCCCCGGTGGGCGACCCGTAGATGGGTGCCTACTCGGTTTCGGCGGTTCGTGGGGCGGAGGCGGCGCTTCCCACAGAGCACGGTGATTTTCGCATTGTCGCCTACCGCGACATCCAAACAGGCCGCGAGCACGCCGCCATCGTCAAAGGGGACCTAGCAGGCGCCCAGGCTGTTCTATGCCGCATTCATTCTGAGTGCCTGACGGGCGACGTGCTCGGTTCACTGCGGTGCGACTGCGGGCCGCAATTGGACGACGCGCTTGCTCGCATCGAAGCGGAAGGAGCCGGGCTCGTTCTGTATCTGCGCCAAGAAGGTCGCGGCATCGGCCTCATTGACAAAATCGCCGCCTATGAATTGCAAGAGCAGGGGCTCGACACGGTGGAGGCAAACCTGCGCTTGGGCCACCCTGAAGACGCACGCACCTACGACGCTGCCCTCGACATGCTGCGCGACCTAGGTGTTGCAAGCATCCGGCTGCTTACCAACAATCCGGCCAAAGTGGACGCCCTAGAGGGCCTTGGATTCGAAATCACGGAGCGCGTGGCGCACGAAATGCCGCCGCACGCACACAACCGGGCGTACCTGCGCACCAAGAAAGAGCGCATGGGACACACCCTCGAACGGGTTTGAAGCCGGAGCCGGACTCGGCTACCAGAGGTCCAGGAACTTGCCAAGCGAGCCGCCAAGCAACCAGGCGGTGTAGCCGATGCGCAGGGCGAGTCCCAGCGTGGGCATGAGGAAGAGGAAAAGTATCGCCGCCGCAAGGCTCCAGGTGATCATTACGCCCCCGTAGAGGCCGCTTGCGCCGAAGGTGCCCCGCATCATTCGAATGCCCAGAATGACACTGGCAATCGTGGCAAGTTCCAATGCGAACGGAACGCCGAACGTTCCTGCGGTCCAGAAAGCGGCCACCAAAAGCAGCACGGAAGCAACGAGGCGGTTGCCGATCCGGTCGACGAGGTCCAGCCGGCCCGATTCCTTGCCTGTTGCACCTTTGGCTTCCGCAGCCTGCGACGAAGAGGAACCGTCCACGGTCCCGACCAAGCGCAGTTCGGCTTAAGCGTGACGAGCCGCCAAGCGCCGGCCCCCCAGATCTACCACTTGCCCATCAGCTTAAGGACGCCAAGAACGAGCAGCAAGACGGCCGCCACAATTTCGATGATGCCGCCCAGTGTCTTACCGATGCCAAGCACATCCGGAAACAGAAGCAGAAGCCCCAGCACCAGCAACACGATGGCGAACGTGGTGCGGCCTTGCATCTTGCCCAGCAGCATCAGGATTCCCACCACCACGGCGGCCACAGCGGCGACCGTGACAATCCAGCCGAGGCCGATTTGTCCAAGCAAACCGAGCGCGCCGACCACGACGAGGACGATGCCGACTGCGGTATCCATCGTGCTGAGGTTTCCCATGGGTCGCGCAAGCGTCGCGGGGTTCTTCACGAAAGCGGTCCACATTTCGCTGCCGCCCCCGCCATTGCTCAGAACCGTAACGGCCACTTCCTATCGACTCCTTGCCTGCCACTGCGACGGCGGTCACGTCCAAACGGTTTCACTGACCCCCTCCCCAATGGTTTTGCCAAGGCCACGCGTCAAAGGATCGCCGATGGCTGATTCGATCATTGTACGGGGTGCCCGCGAGCACAATCTCAAAGGAATAGACGTTGATATTCCCCGCAACAAGCTCGTCGTCATCACCGGCCTATCCGGCAGCGGCAAAAGCAGCCTCGCCTTCGACACCATTTACGCCGAAGGGCAACGCCGCTACGTGGAAAGCCTCAGCGCCTACGCCCGGCAATTCCTGGGCCAAATGAAAAAACCCGAAGTGGACCACATCGAAGGTCTCTCGCCCGCCATCTCCATTGACCAAAAAACCACCAGCCGCAATCCCCGCTCCACCGTCGGCACCACCACCGAGATCTACGACTACCTGCGCCTGCTCTGGGCACACGTTGGCACCCCCCACTGCACCCAGTGCGACCGCACCATTGGCAAAATGGCCGTCGATCAGATCGTCGCCGAGACCTTGACACTCGCCGAAGGATCCAAGATTCAGGTGCTGGCACCCATGGTGCGCGAACGCAAGGGTGAGTACCAAAAACTGTTCAAAGACCTCCAAGCCCAAGGCTACGTCCGCGTACGCGTCGACGGCACCCTCGGCGAAGTCACTGACGACTGGAAACTCGAAAAGAACCTCAAACACACCATCGAAGCCGTCATCGACCGCCTCGTCGTCAAAGACGGCGTCCAAGAACGGCTCGTCGACGCCATCGAAACGAGCTTTGGACTCGCCGAAGGGTTGGTCACCATTCTCGCGGACAATGACGAACGCCTGTACTCGGAGGCATTCGGATGCCCAGAACACGGCGCAGTCCTCGCCGAAATGACGCCACGCATGTTCAGTTTCAACGCGCCCCAAGGCGCCTGCCCCAAATGCAGCGGCCTCGGCGCCAGCCTCGAACCCGACGAAGAGAAGGTGATCCGCCACCCAGAGAAATCCATCCAAAACGGCGCCCTCCACCACGAGGTGTTCATCTTCAAATCCTGGATGGGCCGATGGCTTCGACAAGTCGCCAAACAATTTGATCTCGATCTCACGACGCCTTGGAAAGACATGCCTGAGGCGCACAAGGAAATCGTGCTCTACGGCGCCCCCGAATCAACGCACATCAAGTTCGGCAACTGGAGCGGCGACAGCAAATGGGAAGGCATCAGCAACCGCCTCCAACGCCTCTTGTCCGAGAGCCAAAGCGACCGCGCCAAGGAACGCATCCGCTCCTTCATGGCCGAACGCCACTGCTCCGGCTGCAAAGGCAACCGCCTGCGCCCCGAAGTGCTTGCCGTCACCATCGACGGTCGCAGCATCACCGCCTCCACGCGCCTCAGCGTCACGGACGCACTCGAATGGTTCGGTACCCTCGAGCAGCGCCTCACGGAGCGCGAACAAGCCATCGGTCACGAAGTACTCAAAGAAATCACCGCCCGCCTCAAGTTCCTCTTCGACGTGGGCCTCGGCTACCTCAGCCTAGATCGAAGCAGCGGTACGCTTAGTGGCGGCGAGAGCCAACGCATCCGCCTCGCCTCGCAAATTGGCAGCGGCCTGCAAGGCGTCCTGTACGTGCTCGATGAGCCCAGCATTGGATTGCACCAACGCGACAACCACCGCCTCATTGGCACCCTCAAGCGGCTGCGCGACCTCGACAACACGGTCCTCGTAGTCGAACACGACGAAGACACCATGCGCGAAGCCGACTACCTCATCGACCTTGGGCCTGGGGCCGGAGAGCACGGTGGCCACGTGGTCGCCGCCGGCACACCTCCGGAGGTCGCCAAGTCCAAAACCAGCCTCACGGGGCAATACCTCGCCGGCAAACTCAACGTCGAAATCCCAGCCGCCCGCCGCCAAGACACCGGCAAGGCACTCACCATCGTAGGTGCTCGCGAAAACAACCTCAAAAACATCACCGTGGACATTCCGCTTGGACAATTTGTCGCAGTCACCGGAGTCAGCGGAAGCGGCAAATCCACGCTCATCAACGAGACCCTCCACAAAGGCACCCTCAAACACCTCGACCGCGTCGGAGGAGAACGCGTCGGCACCCACGACCGCATTGACGGCCTCGAAGAAGTGGACAAAGTCATAGACATTGACCAAAGCCCCATCGGACGAACCCCCCGCAGCAACCCAGCCACCTACACGGGCCTCTGGACGCCCATCCGCGATCTGTTCAGCCAAACCCAAGAATCCCGAGGCCGTGGCTACAAGCCCGGCCGCTTCAGCTTCAACGTCAAAGGCGGCCGTTGTGAAGCCTGCGAAGGCGACGGCGTCGTCAAAATCGAGATGCACTTCCTACCCGACGTGTACGTCCCGTGCGAAGTCTGCAAGGGCGCCCGCTACAACCACGAGACCCTGCAAGTTCGCTACAAAGGCAAGAACATTCACGAAGTGCTCGAAATGACCGTCGAGGAAGGACTCGCCTTCTTCGAACCCATCCCCGCCGTGCGCAACAAACTCTCTACCCTCAACGACGTGGGACTCGGATACATCCGCCTCGGACAACCCGCGACCCAACTCAGCGGCGGCGAAGCCCAGCGCGTCAAACTCGCCACCGAACTCAGCAAACGCGCCACCGGCAAGACCCTCTACATTCTCGATGAGCCCACCACGGGCTTGCACATCCACGACATCCAACACTTGCTCGGCGTCCTGCAACGCATCGTCGACACCGGCAACACCGTCGTCGTCATCGAACACAACCTCGACGTGGTCAAGTGCGCCGACTGGGTCATCGACCTCGGCCCCGGTGGCGGAGACAGCGGCGGCGAAATCGTCGCCGAAGGAACCCCCGAAGAAGTCGCCATCATCAAAGGATCCTTCACAGGCCAATTCCTAGAACCCATCCTCGCGCGACCGAAGTCAGGCAAAAAGCGGTAGGTCACAGGAAGGAATCAAGGGCGCGGAGCCCTTTTCAGAGTTAGAAATGGTTATCTAAGGCCCCCAAGTCGCGCGCCATGCGCAAGCCGCTTGCTCCGTTGGTGTAGCGGCCAATCATGACGGCCTCTCACGCCGTCGACAGGGGTTCAAATCCCCTACGGAGCATCCCTATTACGGCCAATCCCTGGTTTTTGGGCAAATATCGCCCAGGCTGGGGGGCGTCCAGTCTCGATGGATTGGCGCTCGGATTGGCCAACTCTAGTTCAGGTGGAGGGGCTTTGCCTGGCCTTCGTTCTGTGCACGACACGCTCTAGCACGCGGGCGATCCTGAAAAATTGCCAGCACGTTCAATTTTGTGCGCTCTGTTCTTTCTGCTTTGGGTCGCAGTTGGGGGGATCGTGGCGCGGAATACATGGATTCGCCGCTTCTCTTGAAGAATCATCCACTCCAGTTATTCTCTAGGTCCGCCTTGAAAAGACAGCTGTGTGGAAGCACTTGAACGGTACGGTCTAACGGTCGAGGTAAGCCGCTTCGAGCCGGAGGCGAAGGGTCGCGTCGAGCGACTTGTTAGGGCGCGACGAGCGCGTGGTTTTTGCCCCATTCGTGCATTTTGACGAAGACCGGCACGAGGTCGACAAACTTCTCGGTGGCCTCGTACTCGACGCGCAGGGGCACTTCAGCATACTCGTGGCGCTCAAGCAAACCTGCACGCACTAGGTCTTTGAGCCTCTGCACGAGTGTGTTGCGAGGCACGTTTGTCGCGGCTAATAAGGGATTGAACCGGATGGCCCCATCCTGCACCGCCGTCGCGTGGAAAATCACGGTGTGCATGTGCGGCCGCCCCAGGAACGCGATTAGGTCACTAACCGGCGTGCGCAAGGCCTCATCCGGGGGTCGCGGAACATCCATGTCCGTCCATCCGAGCCTAGCATGAAGGGTTTTGCAGGTCCCGCGGGCGGGACTTGGTTCCTTATGGTATCCGCCCGCCCATGTGGTTCTATGGCCACCACAGGCCCCCGGTATACGCTGGCCCCCCGATACCCATCCTTGCATGGCACAGGGTTGGTGCCGATGCACATAGTGCAGGATGAGAGGTGCGATGATGAATGACTCACTGAAGCTTCTGGATATCCAAGACGTGGATGGAGGAGAAGGTGTCCTTCACCGACGCGCGATTCTGGGCCCCCACCCCACGGACTGGGACCCATTCATCCTCTGGGGCTACGACCGTTTCGAGCGCGGTGCGTTCTCTTGGCACCCACACAAGGGCTTCGAGACGGTGACTCTCGTGCTGTCTGGACGAATGGAACACAAGGACAGCCGTGGCGGCCACGGCATTTTAGGGCCGGGGGATGTGCAATGGATGACGGCGGGTAAAGGTGTCATGCATGCAGAGGAACCTGTTGACCCAGAGGCGAGCGTACTGCAGCTTTGGCTCAATTTGCCAGCCGGCCAACGAGCGGCGGAGCCTAGCGTCCAGGATATATCCGAACAGCAGACAGGGAAGTACTTCGATGGCCAGTTGACGGCCCACGTCTACGGGGGACGGCTTGGCGATGTGCAGGGGCCCGCGGACCAGCATCATGAAGCGTTGTTTGCCACGATAGAGGTAGTGGAAGGCCGGGGGGTGCTGCCGTTGAAGGAAGGGTGCAGGGCTTGCTTGTACGTCCTTAATGGAACGCTCAGCATTGGCGGCGTAACGCTTGCCGCCGGCCAGGGCATTCTGTTGTCCGGCCCGTGCGAGGCGAGGGCGGATGGTTCGGGGCGTGCTGCCTTGATCGCGGCCATGCCGTTGAGGGAACCCGTCGTCCTCCACTTTCCATTCGTCCTTGACCACGAATCTGAAGTCGCATCGGCCTTCGCGGCGCTCGAGGCGGGCGAGTATGGAAAACCGTGGTGATCAAGAGGGCGCGGTCCTCGTTACCCGTCCATCCCGACACCCGTTGGAGACGCGGCGAGGAGCGGCCTAACGATCGAGCTAACGCGCCCTGAGCCGGAGGCGAAGGGTCGCGTTGAGCGACTTGTTAGACTCCTTGACGCCTAATTCCATTTATGGAATGCAGGCCCGGACATTTGACTTCAGATTCTCCCATGCATTCCTGTTTCGAGGTAGCTTGGGACTTCCAAGGAGCCGGTGGGAAAGCGCATCACCATACATCTTGTCATCATCAAGAGAGTCCACGACCTTGCACAATTTTGCGTCCAGGGTTTCACACATCAAAGACGTAAACAGTTCGCGCACTTGTGAGAAATCCGTGCTGTGGCCTCCAATGCTCATAAGGTCTCCGAGGTCTCGGTGCCTTCCCGCCTGAATTTTCAACGCCCAGAACGCTTCCGGCCGGACGACCGGTATGGCTGAAGTCGTGCTGGTGTCCATCAGAATGAGGCGCTCTTGGAGGGGATCTTCCGTAATCCAGCGCTCTGGAATGTCGACTTGGGCTTCGCGATCTCGAACTACGCCAGGCAATAGATCGACAACCACGGCTCCGTTTGTCCATCGCCCGACCTTTCCGGCATAATTTTGTAACAGGTCCTCGGGGACTTGTAGTTCAGAGAAACCTTGTTCGCCGGTGAGCCATGCAACGGTTGGCTCAAGTGCTGACGTCGGAATCACCACATCTAGGTCGTCGCTGTATCTCGGCGCACCATATGCGGCAACAGCATAACCTCCGATTAGCGCTCCGCCTAGGTCCCAAGGCCAATGCTCCAGTATCGCCACGGCCTCGGCTTCGCGGTCAGCGGGGTCTAGCAAGCAGTCCCTCGGCTTCGCCGTAAAGCGATGGTTTCATTCGAATGAGTTTGACAACTTCATCGCGCGTGATGACTGGTTCTCCTTCAATTTCCTCTATGATGCGGTCATCGGGAACAACATCTAGCTCTAGATGCCCCCCGATATGTTTTCTTCCAGCAGGTAGTCGATTAGCCTTTGCATAATCGAGCCAGGCTGCGCGATCCGATTCGTGAATAGCGACATGGAAGCTCCGAATGAACGGGGACGGGCTGACTTTGTATCGACCTCGGGTCCAAACCTCAACCGCTGTCTCGCCGGTCCAAGCCTTCCACATTGGAGCCGCCATGATGGCGTGGCGAATCCGGTTCCACTCAGCCCGCCGGTTATCAGGGCGCTCGGACGGCCGCAAGAGGCGGTACTTTCCCCGCGCAACGCGAGTCACGAGCCCCCTGGTTTTCAGTTCGTTGAGGACTTTGGCCGCGCGTGGGGAGCCAATGCGATTAGCAAACTCCGTGACTGTAAACACGCGTTCGCCGAATACCATGCCGGCTGCGTCGTAGTATGTCACTCCCATGAATCCTAGTTTATCGGAACTACACTTAAGCATGTCGGACAATGTCTGACGCGACAGCCGACAAGGAGTCTAACGGTTGAGCTAACGCGCCTCGACCGGAGGGAGAGGTCGCGTTGAGCGATTTGTTAGATTTCCTCGTTAATCGTCCCGGAGCCAATCATATCCATCTGAACGCTGCATGATTCGCGTGACTCGGATAATATTGCCCTTGATTCCAAAAATTACGCGTTGTTGACCGACTCGGAGGCGGGATAAACCAGTTGCGTGGTCGCCTTCTAGTTTTTTCACGTCCAGGCCATGCCGTTTTCCTGACGGATCATCGCGCAACTGCTCAAGAGCCAAGCGAAGGGCCTTGCGCGGCCCCGGGGTGAGCCCCCGAAAAAACGCGACCGCGCCTTCG
>JBFIHX010000012.1:0-72362 GCA_041601615.1 Thermoplasmatota archaeon
ACAACAATAAGCCAAGAGGATCGCAGACGAGCGGCAGAGTCAGCATTGGGGGTGTTGATTCCTCAAACGGTGCAAGCAGTTGCTCATTAACATCGGGCTCGCCGTGGCTTGCTTGGGCGAAAGGAGAAAAAAGGAACAGGGCAAGCCATGTGGCAACAATCACTTTCAGTGAGGGCATAGGGGCAGCACACCCACATAGTTCTTAATATTATTGCATTGTGGTGGTAAAATAATGTTCGTGGACTGCTTTAGCTATAGATATGGAATTAATATTCATATATTTAACCCATTTTAAGCCTTAAGGCGCACTTAACACACTTTTTGGAATCCCAATCGCTCCAGCAGGAGTCACTAATTTATAGTTCCCATCTTCTTTTTGGCAAATAAAAACTTTAAGACTCATATCAACTTCACCACAGGAATTTTCCCACGGCCTCGTATCCCTCTCATCATTTGGATCCCGCCCAGCAGCCTCCTCCACGTCGTCGGGTAGACTGTCGCGGTCGGAATCCACAAACGGCTTGTTCGGGTCATCTGCGTCTGCCACGGGTCCCATGAGGTCTTCGAGGTCGTTGGAGTAGCGGTCTCCGTCGCGGTCGGGGTCGCAACCGTCAGGGATGCCGTCGCCGTCTTGGTCCTGGGCGTTGTGGGTGCCGGGGCAAGTGTCGTCGAGTTCGTCTTGGCCGTCGCCGTCTTGGTCGCCGGCTTTGGTCCCGTCGTCGGGGAAGGCATCGTTGTCGTTGTCGTAGCCGTCTCCGTCGCGGTCCTCGTCGCAGGCGTCTCCCGTGCCGTCTTCGTCTTGGTCGGCTTGGTCAGCGTTGGTATGGTCGGGGCAGTTGTCTGCGGCAAAGGGGATGCCGTCGCCGTCGGTATCATCCAGGGATCCTCCGCAAGCGGGGTCGGCGGCTCGGAAGGGTCGGGTGCTCTGGTAGAGTGCTGGAATTCCACCGGGGCCCAGCATGAGGCAGGTGGTGGTCACTTCGGTTCCGTCGTTTTGCTCCAGGACAATGAGTTCCTGTTCGGGGGTGCCGTGAACGTCGCCGACGCGGAGGTAGAACATGGCTCGGGGCGAGGTCAGGCTGGTTCGGGGGTCCATGACGCGAAGCGTTACGCCGTCGTCGCCGTCGAAGCGGTCGAGCGGATCGTCGCCGGGTTCATCCGGGTTGACGAACGCCACGCGGCGCTCCACGTAGTCGATTTGGCCGTTTCCTTCGTCGGTGATTCCGTCTCCATCGGAATCGAACGGATCCTCCGAATCCACGAAGGGCTTCTTGGTTGAGATTAGCTCGTCTGGGGTCGGAATAGTAATAGTCTCGATCCACTCACCAATGGGCCGGTCGCCGCAGGCATCTCGGTCCCAGTGGCGGTTTTCACTTGTTAGCCACCCGACAGGGTCCAAAAAGTCACAGTTTCCGAAGGGGTCGACGACCTTTTGGGGGTCTGGGATGGTCAGACTGCGAAGGCTGTCTTCAATCAGTGATGCAGGCGATTCGTCTGGGTCGTTGGGGTCACTGGGGTAGGCAAGCTCGATGCTGTCGTCGAAGTGATCGCCGTCGGTGTCGATGGCGTTGGGGTCGGTGGAATCGTAGCCAGTCGGGGTGTCGATTCCCGTTCCGTCAGTTCGCACCGCGAAGACCTCTTCGTAGTCGGAGAGCCCCTCGCCATCGGTGTCTACGGCATTGGGATTGCTCCTGGCATAGCCTGTGGGCGTGTCTGCGTCGGGGTCGTTGCCTGGATCGCCCACAACCACGACTGCGTGCAACTCTTCGTAATCGGTGAGGCCGTCGCCGTCGCTGTCGGCGTTCTTGGGATTCGTGGGGCTGTAGCCGCTAGCTGTCTCTGTGGAGTCCGAGGCGACCAGTACGGCCATGACTTCTTCGTAGTCCGAGAGGCCATCGCCGTCTTGGTCGGGGTTGTTTGGATTCGTGCCGTAGCCGCCGTCGCAAACTCCTGCAACATCGTTGCGGCTTTGGTTGAATAGGTGTGGGTGTAGGGTTGCGCGCTGCGGGTAGCACAGGGCGGAGCCGGAGGTGTCGCGGACTTCCTGGCCGTCCGTGAGCCCATCGCCGTCGGTGTCGGCTTTGGTGGGGTCCGTGGCGTCGTAGTCAAGAAGGGCGGCATCGGTGCCTTGGACTTCTTCGCCGTCCCATAGGCCGTCCTCGTCGGTGTCGGTCTTGGTGGGGTCGGTGAGGTTGGTTTCTTCGGCTTCGTTGGAGAGGCCGTCGGTGTCTGGATCACCGCTGCCGACCTCATCAAGGTCGCCAAAGAATTGCAATTCCCAGGCGTCCAAGAGGCCATCATTGTCAGTGTCGCCGGAGAAGTCGGAGCTGTCGTTGGGGTTGGTTCCCGAAACGGTCACCTCGACCCAGTCGGCTACGCCGTCGCCGTCGGTGTCGGCGGCGTTGGGGTCGGTGGGTGCGGAGCCAAATGCGCCGTTTTTGCTTCCCTTTACTTCCTCGTAGTCTGAGAGTTTGACGACGGTTCGTTGGTCGGAGCCCGTACCTGCGTCGTCTGTGTCTTTTTTGCGTGGGTCTGTGGGGCCGTAGCCGGTGGCGGTGTCATCGATTCCACCGGGAGTACCCACCACGAATACGGCATAGACCTCTTCGAAATCGGTGAGGCCGTCGCCGTCGGTGTCGGCGGACGTGGGGTCTGTTTTGCCGCCATCGGTGGGGGTGGTGGCTTGGCTGCCGGTGAATTCTTCGTTGTCGGTGAGGCCGTCGCCGTCGGTGTCGGGGTCGTTGGGGTTGGTGTAGACGCTACCAACGCCGCCGGGAATGCTGAGTTTGTCTTGGCCTTCTTTTTTGTCGGTGAGGCCGTCGCCGTCCGTGTCGGCGTCGTTGGGATCGGTGCTTGTACTGTTGAAGGCGATGTTCTTGGTGCCGCGCACTTCTTCGCCGTCCTTCCAGCCATCGTCGTCCGAATCGGCGTCTCGGGGGTCCGTGGTGTCGTAACCCGTGAGGGTGTCATCTCCTCCGCCTGGATCTCCTACGACGAGCACTTTGTACACTTCTTCGTAGTCGGTGAGGCCGTCGCTGTCGGAATCGGCGGCGTTGGCCTTGGTCGCGGTGTAGCCGGTGGTGGTGTCGTCGCCTCCACCTGGGGCGCCCACCAAGAAAACGGCGTGCACTTCTTCGTAGTCCGTGAGGCCGTCGCTGTCGGTGTCGGCAAGGATCATGCTGGCGTTGTGGGTGGATTCGTCGCGGTCGGGGATGCCGTCGTTGTCGCTGTCTGTGTCGCGGCCGTTGATGGAGCCATCGCCGTCGGTGTCTAGATTTCGGTCGAGTTCATCGCCGTCGCGGACACCGTCGCCATCGGTATCTGCAACGAGGGGGTTTGTTTCATCGGAGTCAAAGCTTCCATTCCCGTTTGCGTCCTCTTGGCCATCGAGTACGCCGTCATCGTCGGTGTCGGGGTCGTTGGGGTCGGTTTCGCCAGGGTCCACCATGTTGTTGCCATTGGCGTCCTCGACGCTGTTTGGAAGGCCGTCGCCATCCCTGTCGTCGCAAGTGGCAGCGGGATTGAATGGGTTGCTGGAGCAGAGAATCTCCGTTCCATCTGGGTAGCCGTCGTCGTCTAGATCAGAGTGCTTGGTGGCGTAGAGGCTTAAGTCGGTTCCCGAGGGTCCGGCACGCTTGAGGTGCAATTCGCGTACGGTGATCGGTTGTTCATCGGCGAAGCTGATGCCTGTTGTGCTGCCTTTGCCGGTTTCGGGGACCGCGCGGGGCGGGTCGAACGTGATGAGGGCGATGGTGGGTTGGCCGTTTCGTTCCTCGATGGAGTTGTCAGTGCAGGGGTTGTGGCCGTCGCAGCCGGCGCCCATGTAGGGGGTGGTGTCCACGTCGATGCTACCGACGCCGCTGATGCCGGCGGGTGGGATGTTGGGTGTGTTGTCGGCGGTGAGGTCTAGGGTTACGACGGGGGTGAAGTAGAGGTTGTTTGCGATGGCTGCGGCAAGCGCCGGGTTGGTGCTGGCGAGTTCGTTTGCGGCGGCGGTGTAGTGGGCTTCCTTGTCGCCTGTGTGGATCATGAGGTGCAGGGCGCTCCAGGAGCCATCGTTGGGGTAGATGTCGGCGGCGCGCAGTTGGTCCCAGTTGACGATGAAGCTGAGTTCGTTGCTGCCGGTGGGTGTTTTGGATACGCGGTGCTCGTGTTCGTCGATGCTGCAAGGTCCTTGGCCGTCGGCTGCTTCTAGGCCTCCGCAATCGGCGCGTAGAATCAGATCTACGGGCCCGGCGGGGGTGTAGGGTTCGCCGTCGTTGTAGAGGGCGACTTCCAGGGTGAAGTCGGTTTGTGCGGCGCTGGAGCGCACAAGGAGGGGGAGTCCTAGTAGGTCGGTGGGGAAGGTGAATTCGGCGACGAATCCGCCGGGGGCGCTGGCGACGACGGGTATGGGCGTGAAGGGGAGTGTTTCTTCGAGGAGGTCGGCTTCGTCGGGGGCGGTGGGCAGTAGGGCGTTTGCGGCGGCGACGTAGTGTGCGATGCCGCCGGCGTATTCGACCTGGAGGTGCAGTGCGGTGGCGGAGCCGTCGGGGCTTGGGTAGATGCCGTTGTCGGCGAGTGCTTGCCAGGAGATTTCGAAGTGTGCGCTGCCGCTTTGCACGGTGGAGGCTACTTGGAGTTCGTTGCCGTGGTTGAGGCAGGATTGGTTGGCGGCGTCGGTGGCTTGGGTTAGTTCGCCGCAGTCGGCTTGCAGGGTGAGGGCGATGGCTGGGGTTCCGGTGAGGGTGTCGCCGTGGAGGTATGGGGTCACGTCGATTGGGAAGGTCGGTTCGCCGGGGGTCTGCAGCAGCAGCGGGGCGCCGAGGGGGAAGCTGAATTGGGCGACGTAGCCGACGCCTTCGGGTTCAGTTGCTCCGGTGGAGACTTGGGGGAGGTCTGGGTCTGTGGGTCCGAGGTCTTGCCCTATGGCGATGGGGCTGAGGGAGACGATCAGAAGCAAGCATACGGTCAACGTGGCTGACGGGGGGCGAATCATGGCAATCACCAGAATCATTCGAGTCTATGGGCTGCAAAATGGGGGCAGCATGGACCAATGAATTACTGGTTGGAAGTCCACATTAGGATATGGTCTTTTCGTTGGTAACCAATACTCATGGTGCTCAAAGTTGGATAGGTTTGGGCCAATGAGCTATGATAAGTTTTGAGGGGAGTTGACTCTGCTCCAAGTTGTATTTGTTAGTCGTTTTGGTACAATTTCGGGCCAATCGCGTTCGTCCGTGGTTCAGACGAGCCACATCCACCCGATCCAGAGGGCGGCGGCGATGGTTCCGGCGATGGCGGGCAAGGCTGCGGCGTCGCCCGCTTTTTGGATCCAGCTTTGTGTTTGGGTCCTCGATAGCACGGCGGTTGCGGTTACGGCGCCGGTGCCAAGCGCCAGGATGAGTGCCAGTCCTTCGGCGGGCACGGTGCGGCGGAATGCGGCGAGGAGGGCGGCGAGCACGACGGGGGCGCCGACGTAGATCATGCGTAGGGTGGTGCCGAGGCCGGTTTTCCAAGCCACATGGGAGCCGAGCAGGTTTCCTTTGCCTTGGACTGCGTCGGTGCCTTTGTTGCGCCACCATGCGATGCTGATGAGGCCTGCGATGGCGGCGATGCCGGCGACATTCAGCACACGGCCGGTGAGGGGTCGGCCGCCGGAGGACAAGATCCAAGCGAGGGCGGCAAACAGGAGGGTGGTTGCAATGGCAGCGACGCGAAGGCGGGCGCGGGTGCCTGTGTGGTCGCTTATGGTGTGGCGGATGAGGAAGGGCGAGAGTGGTAGGGTGAGTCCGAGCAGCAGGGCGAAGGTGGCGGGGCCCACGATGCTGCGACCGATGGGGGCTTGGGTGCCGGTGGCGTCTTCGAGGGCGGTGGCGAGGGTGGCGGGGAGGGTTTCGCCGCGGTTCCAAAAGACCACTTGTCCGGTGGGGTCGATGAGGGCGTAGCTGGGCCAGAGCCAGGAGGCGGAATTCATGGCGTCGGCAAATTGGGGCACGACGCTGTCGGTGTCGACGGCCATGGGCCAGGTGACTCCGTATTGGCTGCGAAAGTCGCGTAGTTGGTCTGCGGTGTCGGTGCTGCTGATGCTGAGGATGTCGAGGTCAGGGTATTGGTCTTGCAGGGCGCGTAGGTCGCCGACGCCGCGCTGGCAGGGGCCGCACCAGGTTCCCATGAAGTCGAGTAAGAGGAATCGGCCGGCGTGTACGGTGAGGTTTTGGGGGTTGCCGTCGGTGTCGGTGATTTCGAATGTGGGGGCGGGTGTGTCTTCGGCGCCGGTCCAGAAGGAGGTGCAGCCGCTCAACAGGAGGGGGAGCAGGGCGGCGACGAAGAGGAGGGGCGACGGGCGGCGCACGCTTGACTTGAGGCGGATGCTGGCATAGGGTTTGGCGTCCGAGCCGTGTGGGTAGCGGTTGTGGATTGGGTCGCGGGTTCGGTTGAGTTGGGTTGAAGGTTGCGTGGTGGACGGTTCGTATCCAACACGGCTTCGAGCCGATGATGGTTGTTGGGTCCATGCGCGCACTAAGCCTGCTTGCTTGCCTGCTCTTGACCAGCCTCGTCTTTGCCGCGCCGGCTTCAGCGGTGGAGCCGTCGATTCCGCCGCCGCAGGCGCCGTGTGAGATGGGTTGGTATGGTTCGACTTCGTGGATTGTCTGCTTTGGCGATTCGTTTCCTACGGGTTGTGCCTGGAGCACGGGACCTGAGTTCTTGACTACGGGCGGATTCGTCGGTTGTTCGACTCCTGCCAAGTGTCCGACGCCGTATCCGGTGGATGTGGATGTGGGCGTGGTGTATGTGCAAGCAAGCCAGTGTTTTGCCTTGGTTGGGTTCCGGGCGGAGTCGGCAGCACCGTGTCGATTCGACGGGTTTGGCACCGAGGTGCAACCGCTGTCGTTTGGCTGTTCGTGGGGCAACGTGCAGGGGTGGGAGGGGCTTGTGTGTGCTCTCTATCACAATCCTCCAGCGGCGGTGGTTTGCACCGTGGAGGGCGATTGTTCGGGGGGCAGTTTCCACACGGATGGGCCGCTCGTGGGTGTCTGGGGTCAAGGTTGCACGTTCGCGGCTTGGGCCCGGCCTCCGCCCGTTGTGTGCCCGTTGCCGTCGCAGGGCTTCCAGGTTTCCTGTTCCTGGGGCGATGATTTGTTTGTGCGCGGTGCGGGGTGTGGAGCGGCCGTCTCGGAGTATTCGGCCAATGGCACCGCGTCAGCGTCTTGTTCCTTTGATGCGGATTGCTTTGCCATCATCTGGGGCTACGATGTGGGTGTCGCGGGTGTTGGTGGCGGTGGGTGCGGCATTGGCGCTTGGGTGGATCCGGACGGTTGTCCCATCGAAGCAAACGTGCCTGGCTTGACGGATTGTACCTTCACGGGCTACGAGGTGGGTTGCAGCGCCACGCCCCTCGGGCCGACGCAGTATGTGCTGTGCAGCACCAACTTGCCTTGCGGTCGCCATGTGGATACGTTCGAGGTGGGTCGTGTGACGTTGATTGCCAACACGTGCCGCGTGGGCGTAGCTTTGACGAGCTAGCCACCAACCAATGTGGGGGCCGAACCGCAGCCAAAGGAGGGGTGGTGGTGGTGGTGGTGGTGGTGCCGGCGCCATGCGACGCCTGCGCTGGTCGCTCCAAGCTCGAGGGACTGGGCAGGCCGACCGGGAATTTTGTCCCGGTGGGCGCTTCAGGGCCTAGCTTAGGCCGACCACGACAACGTCCCGGACCGCCTTGATGGACTGGAACGGGAAGGTGATGCGGCCGGTGTCGTCGGTGGGGTAGAGGCGGGTGTCGATGTCGTCCGCCGCTTCCACGTGGATCGAGACCAGGTCGCCGGTCTCCACGTTTGCACTGATGTTGCGCAGTACGCCCAGGTACCCGCCCTGGTCGCTCATCACGGTCTTGCCGCGTAGATCAGACTCGAAGACCTTCATGGTGCATCCCAGTCTTGCACTCGGGCGCTTGCTGAAAAGCCTACCCAACGGTCTGCGCGTGGGTGGCCTTCCCCTGGCGGTCCATCTTATCATGGATTGCGCCGAGGTTTGGTTGTGTCCATGTCGGGGCGCGGCTACGCCATGCGGCTCTTGTTGCTGGCGGTGGTCTACTGGCTGACGGCGAGGCTTGGCCTTGCGTTTGCGGTCGTCAATGCGAGTGCGAGCCCGGTTTGGGCGCCTGCGGGGATTGCGATTGGGGTGTTGGTGGTGGGGGGTATGCGGTATGGGCCGGGGGTGTTTGTGGGGGCGTTGGCGGCGAATGTGGCGGTGGCGGGGCATTGGCCTAGTTCTGTGTTGATTGCGGGCGGCAATACTTTGGAGGCGGTGTTTGGTTCGTGGGCGGTGCGGCGTTGGTGCGGGGGGCGCCAGGCGTTCGACAAGACGGCTACGACGGCGTTGTTTGTGTGGTGGGCGGCTCTGGTTGCGCCGTTGGTGAGCAGTTTGGTGGGTGTTGTGTCGTTGGCGTCGTTTGGGTTGGCGTCGTGGTCTGGTTTGGGGCCGGTTTGGGCGACGTGGTATCTTGGGGATGCGACGGGAATTGTTGTTGTGGCTCCGGCGATTTTGCTTGCGACTCAGTGGCGAAATCTGCGTTGGGGGTCGCTTTGGGAGGCGGTTGCGTATCCGGTTGTGTTGGTGTTGGTGGGGTTGTTGGCGTTTGGGCCGCTGCGGCCGTCAGGGTTGGTGGATGTGCGGTTGGGGGCGTTGGCGTTGCCGGTGGTGGCGTGGGCGGCGATCCGGTTCGGGCCGCTTGTGGCGTCGTGGAGTACGTTGTTGTTGACGGGGATGGCGGTGGCAGGGAGTCTTGCGCAGACGGTGGGGCCCACGGCGGGGAATCCGAACGTGGCGTTGTTGGAACTTCAGGGTTTGTTGGGGATTTTGACGTTGTTTGGTTTGTCCGTGGCGGCGGTGGTGCATGAGCGCCGGTTGGCGTTTGAGGCGTTGGCGGCGTCCAATATGGGTTTGGAGGCGTTGGTGGAGGAGCGGACGATGCGGTTGCGGTCAGCGATGCGGGATTTGCATGAGGCGCAGGAATTGGCAGGGCTTGGTAGTTGGACTTACAATGCTGGGTCGCACTTGTTTGGGGGTTCGCCATGGTTGCATCGGACGTTCGATGTGGCGACGGCGGCTCCCTTGGACGCATGGGTGCGCAACGTGGCGGCGGATGGTGATGTGTCGTTGCCGAAGGCGCTTCGTGGTGCGATGGCGCGTGGGGTGCCGTTTTCGTTCTCGATTCGTGTCCGGGTGGGGGATCGTGTTCGGCATTTGCAGTTCACGGGGACGCCGTTGCCGGGTCGCGGTTGGCATGGGACGTGTCAGGACATCACGGTGGCCAAGGAGGCGGAGGCTGCGGCGCGTCATTTGGCGGTGTTGGTGGAGGCCAATCCATTGGCGTTGGTTGCGGCCACGGCGGATGGCACGATTGAGACTTGGAATGGTGCGGCGCAGGACTTGTTTGGGTATTCAGCAAAGGAGGCGCTGGGCATGAAGTTGGATCGATTGGTTCCGGAGGCGGACCGTGGCGAAATTCAGGGGTTGCGGGATCGGATCATGGCGGGCGGGGGCGTGGTGGAGATGCGGTGCGAGCGGTTGCACAAGGATGGGCGGTTGATTCCGGTGCATCTGACGTTGGCGCCGTTTGAGGACCCGGAGGATGGCGCGTTGCGGTTGATGGCGATTTTGCGTGATCGGCGGCCGGAGTTGGAGGCGCAGCGGATGGTGGATGAGGCGCGGCGCATTGAGCATGAGTTGAAGGCGTTGGATCATGTGACGATGCTCAAGAGTGAGTTCATCAACATGGCAAGTCATGAGTTGCGCACGCCGTTGACGCCGATTCGGGTGCAGTTGCATTTGTTGAAGTCGGGGGTGTTGGATGAGGCGGGGGCGATGCGGTCGTTGGTGGTGATGGAGCGCAATATGGTGCGGTTGTCTGATCTTGTGGAGGATATTTTTGCGGCGGCGAGGCTTCAGTCGGGTGGGTTTGCGATCCACACGAGGGAGGTGGAGTTTGCGAGCTTGGTGCATGATGTGGTGCATACGTTTGAAGCCCAGGCGCATGAGCATCAAGTGGCGTTGGATGTGCGGGTGCGTGGGTTTACGTCGTTGCAGGCGGATCCGGATCGGTTGACGCAGGTGTTGTTCAATTTGCTGGGCAATGCTCTGAAGTATGCTCCGGAGGGGAGCACGGTGCACGTGGATTTGGTTGGGGGTTCGCAGCATGTGCGGTTGGCGGTGGAGGATGAGGGTACGGGTGTGCCGGAGGCGTTGCTGGAGCGGTTGTTTGAGCCGTTTGGGCGGATGGAGTCGGATGGCAAGCCGGGCACGGGGTTGGGGTTGTACATTTGTAAGGGGATTGCAGAGTTGCATGGTGGCCGCATTCGGTTGGCGGCGAGTCGGTATGGGGATGGGGCTCGGTTTGAGGTGGTGTTGCCGCGAGGGGTGCCGCGAAGTGTGGCGCGGGGCTCGGTGGGCCCGGCGAGTCCGGCGGGGCGGGGTGAAGGTGGTGTGGGTCGCAAGCGGCCGGGGCGGCCGGGGCGGGCTGCGGAAGGCGCGAGGACTGTGGGGGAGGGGCGTGTGGGGAAATCTGGTGTTTGAGGGGTGTCTTGGGGTTGGTTGCGCAACCACCTGGTTTGGTGGCGGGGTCTGAGGGCGTTGGTTGTGCCGCAATAGGTATAGTCCAGTACGTTGGGGCAGGGTCATGCAGCAGGTGTCCGTTCGATCTGCCGGTGCCGGCGATAGCCCGGCGTGGTTGCGGATGCGCAAGGCGTTGTGGCCGCAGCTTGAGGCCCGGGATCATATTCAGGAGCTTACGGTGCTGTTGGATCAGGACGCTGATGAGGGGGCTGTGTTTTTGGCCAGCGACGGAGAGGCGATTGTGGGATTTTTGGAGGTGAGTCGGGCGCCGGATGCTCCTGGTTGTACGACGGAGCCGGTGGCGTTGCTGGAGGCGTGGTTTGTGGAGCCGCCGTGCCGGCGCGCGGGCATTGGCCGAGCGTTGGTGGAGGCTGCGGAGGCGTGGGCGCAGGCGTTGGGTCTGCGGGAGTTGGCGTCGGATGCGCATGCGGAGAATCGTGTCAGCCGTGTGGCGCATCGGGCGCTTGGGTTTGAGGAGACGGACGAGGACGTGCACTTTCGCAAGGACGTTCCGATTTTTTAGCGCTGGAATTGGCGGCGCGTTTCTAGGATGTTTTCGAGGCGCATCCAGTCGGTGTGGAGGATGGCACCTGCAACACCGGCGGTTTTGGAGAGGTGGGTGAATTCCCAGCAGGCGGTGGCGTCTTGGCCAAGCAGTTCGATTTGGGCCAGGGGCATGCCGGCGTCGCGGGCGATGCTTTCCATGTCGGCGAGTGCTTTGTCGGGAATTTCTGGCGCGTAGTCTAGGTTGAGCAGGCGCGGGGGGGCCGTGGCGGGCTCGGGCGCGGTGAGCGCGGAGGAGAGGGTGGAGGCGGGGGTCGTGCGAAGGGCTGTGTCGAAGTCCATGCCTGTGCCTTGGCGTTGGTTGGGCTAGGTCTTCGTCACGAATGCGTGGAATTGGGCCGGAGGCGGGCGCGGGGACGGGGGGTGTTCAGCGCAGGCTGTCGAGTTGCCATTGGTACTCGGCTTTGGTGATGGCGCCGATGGCGAGTTGTCGTTCAAGTCGGGCGCGGCGTTCGGCGGTGTTGTTGGGTAGGTAGCTGCTGCCGTCGAGTGTGCTTGGCGCGGAGGCGGGAGCGGGTCGAGCCGTGGCCGGAGGCGTGGGTGCGGAAGTGGGTGGGGGCGATTTTGCGGGTGCTGCGGTTTTGAATTCTACGGGGGCGGCTTTGGCGTGGACTCCGCCGGCGGGGCGCAGTGCTTCGGCGATGGCTTGGGCGGCGCCTCGTTCGATCATCCAGAATTCTAGGCGGCGTCCGGTCTTGGTCTTCAATACGAGGGAGCCGTAGCGTTCGGTGCGTTGGGTGACGCGTTCGATTTCGTCGCGGTTGACTTCGCGCAGGAAGGTTCGAATCACGCGGCGGGAGACAAACAGGACACGGCGGTCGGTGACGGCGAGGAGGCCGACGCGGCCGTCGAGGTCGGCTTGTACGATGCGGACGGCTTTCTCGCCCTTGCGGTACTGCGCGCGCAGGGCGTCCCGGTCGCGGCGGGACAGAAATTCGGGGGTGCCTGTCAAGTCTATGGCTCCTGGGTCGTGCTGGCCTTGGGGCGACGGACGGCTTTGACCTTCTTCGGGCCATCGTTTTGGACACTGGGGGGCAGGGGTGCGTCCATCGCGCTTGTTTTTTCGCCTTTGGCGAGGACCTTGTAGAACACAGGAATCACAAGCATGGTCGCTGCGAAGATGACGAAGATGGCGACGGTGGTTGCGATCATGGTGCGGCTGACGGCGACGTTGCGAATGAACGTGAAGATCGCAAATGCGCCGGCGGTGGTGATGGCCGAAAACAGGATGGCTTTACCTGTGGTTTCGAACACTTCGCGCGCGTTGCCGACTTTCTTGAGGTTCCAGATGATGTGCACGGCGTAATCGGTTCCTATGTTGAAGATGAACACCAGGGGCAGCATCAGGGTGATTGCGAGGCCGATGTCCATGAAGGGCAGGATGCCGAGCCACCAGATGCTTGTGATGCCCGCGAGCGCTGTGGCGACGATGGTGGCTTTGATGTCGCGGGTAAACAGGAGCACGAGTGCAAACAGGATGATTGTGGCGGCGACACTCATGTAGGTTAGCCAGGGCAGTTCTTCGGCTACGAACAGGTAGTTGGTTGCTGTGTTGCCGA
Source organism: Thermoplasmatota archaeon (assembly GCA_041601615.1). Lineage (GTDB taxonomy): Archaea > Thermoplasmatota > E2 > JACPAO01 > JAHFTW01 > JANQNI01. Next base: position 12,717 of record JBFIHX010000012.1, read on the forward strand.
CGAATGCTACGTGGACGCCGTCGGGTGCGGAGCCGCCGAAGGTTTGGTTGGCGGCGGCGACGGCGGACCAGACTTGGTGCCAGACTTCTTCGGCCTCGTCGTAGGTTGCAGCTTGGACACTGAAGGTCATGGCGCCCATGTTCATCGTGGGGTGGTTGAGGATGATGCTGGCCAGTTCGCGCATGGGGCTTGCAAACATCGCGTTGGCTTCGGCACGGATTTCAGACTCGGTTGTGGGGAACGTGGTTTGGTCAGCGCAGGGTGCTCCGCCTTGGCCAAGGGGTCCGAGCAGAACATCCAGGGTGTCGGGGGCGCGCTCGGCGCCGAGGGCGGCTACGGCGCAGGGTCCGCCGCCTTTGACGGTGAGCCATGTTTCGAGGAAGAAGGGAATCGTGCGCAGGGTGTCGGAGATGACGCGGTCTTGGTGCTTGAGATTCTCTTCGATGGTGCGGTAGTATTGGATGGCGTCTGGAGAGAGGATGCCGGGTCCTTCGAACGTGAGGATGTTGGCCTTCACGTCGGGGTCTTCCATGTCGTAGAACCATCGCAGGCCTTGCTCGTGTTCGATGCGCACGGGGTCGTCTGCGGGGAAGTTTTTGCCGGGGTCGCCGAACGCTTCTTCTTCGAGGTTGAGGCTGCTTGCGTAGGCGCCGGCGCTAAGAAGGATGACGACGCCAAGAACGCCCCATCGGCCTCGGGTGACGCCGCGGGCGAGGCTGGGCATGAAGTTGCTTGGGGCAAAGCTTGCGCCCATCTTGTCCGTGCCGCCAAGCAGTGTGAGTGCAGCGGGGATGAAGGTGATGGTGAGGAGGAAGATCGCGGCGATGGCGATGGCGGAAAGGAAGCCCAGTTGCGCCATCAAGAGGCTTGGCGAGATCATCATGACGACGAGGCCAAGCACGGTGGTCATGGTGGCGATGAACATGGCGAGGCCGGCGCGGCTTCCGGCTTCTTGGAACGCTTCGGCGTCGGTGTGGCCGTGCGCTTTGTGCTCCAAAAATTCGTTGATCATGTGGATGGCATAGTCGATGCCGACGCCCATGATGAGCGGCACGATGGTCATGTTGAGGGTGTTGAGCGCGATGCCCATGTAGCCCATGGTGCCGTAGGTCCAGGTGACGCCCACGCCGAGGGCGGTAAATGAGATGATGATGGAGCGGATGTTTCGGAAGGCCAGAAACAGGAAGAAAATGATGAGCACACTGATGATGGGCATCAGTTTGACCATGTCTTCTTCGACGAGGTTGCTGCTGTGGCTGTTGGCCACGGGCAGGTCGACGGTCAAGAGGGGCGGATTTTGGGAGCCCCAGATGGTGAATTCGGTGTCGCCTGCGTCCACGGCGGCAACGTAGGCGTTGCGGGCGGCGATGATTTGGTCGCCGAGGGTGCGCATGTCGGTGGGGTTGTCTGCTGCGGGCATGAACAGCAGGACACCGTGGTCCCAGTCGGGCGCGGCGAGGGCGTCGACGGTGTCGAGGACGGCGGCTTGCACGACTTGTTCTACGGCGAGGTATTGGAGCGCTTCTTGTTGGCTGCCGTAGCCGGGGAGCTTGAAGTCGGATTCACTGGCGGTGCCTTGGCCGTTGTAGCCGTCGCCGCCCGCGATGGTCCAGTTGATGAGCGCGTAGATGTTGTTGATGCTGACTTGGCGCTCGAAGTCTGTGCGTTGTTCGATGAAGTCGGCCAGCTCTTGCATGGCTCGAATGTAGACTTCGTCTGTGATGTTGCCCACGTCTCGTTGCGTCACGCGATACTGGAGCTGTTCGTCGTCGGCTTCCCAGTATTTGCCGTCCTCGTCCATGTGCAACTGGAACGTCACTTGTTGCGTGAATGTGGACTTGAATTGGGTGGTGAGGTTGTGTGCCGCTTCCGTATTCGGGTTGCCGCGTGGCAACACGTCCGCAACGTCCACGTTGGTGGTGATGAGCGTGATGCCGTAGCCAAGGATTCCCGTGAGCAGGAGCACTACGAGCACGACGGCTTTGGCGTTCTTGCTGCTCCACAGGCTCGTGGAGGCGATTGCATTGGAGACGACTTGTTCTGGCTTTGCCACGAGCGACCCAATCAGCGACCGGGGGGCTGGGTTTTAGGGCTTCTTGAAGGCGGTTGCCGCAGACAGGGACCAAGACCGCCGGTCCGGCAAACGGGTGAGCTAAGGCATTGCCTGTCGTTCGATTAGCTAAGTGATTAACCCAAGCAGTTCGTCAATGCGGGATGTGGCTTCGTCGCGAGAAAGCTGTCCACCACCATATCGTGCAAGCGCAGATTCGTCGCCGGGAATTGCAGTGAGTATCTCAACGAGGAAGGGCGCCTTGTCCATCTGTTCACCCAGAAATCCAACCTCCCAATCGGGTCCGGATATACCTGAATCGAGGATTGCCAAAACATCACTTCTGTCCTTGACGAGCTTGTCTGCATCGTATATGGCGTCTAGGCTTGTCCCCGCTTCAAGGCGGCTGGTCCGATCATAACACGCTTTGATTTTGAACAGCAATAATAAGGAGCGCGTCGGAATCTTTACTCGACGTCCATTTACTTTGCCTTCGACGTGGTGGTTCTTGACCAATTCAAAATCCAGTCGTTCGTCGCGCCCCTCGAAATGATGCGATTCGCTATAGCCTGCCACATCGACGTAGATTCGGCGCGGCCTCGGGTCCTCGGGCGGCCCCTCAAAATCCCGCCAAGTGCCTTGCCAACCATCGCGTTGCTTATTGATTCTCTCGTAGCTGTGTTCGCTTGTCAACCAGGAGAGTAGGCGCCAACGGCGTTTGGCGTTCAGAACGAGATCGATGTCCGTGCTCTTCTCATACGGATTGTAGGCATACACAGCCCAACCCCCAACCAATACCGTGGGGTTGTCGCCATCCGTTTTTTCCCCGAGGTAATCCAGGATTCGGTTGAGTTCGTCTTCGCTACGATCTTTGATGTTCACTTTGTAACGCCTCCACCAATCGCAACGCGGTATCACGCGCAGAGTAGCCCATGCCGGCCACGTCAAGCAAGGCTTGCCGTAGACTGACGCATTTCCTTGGGCCTTCTCCCTTCGCCCCCGGCGCCATCGGCCGATCGGGCATGTAGACTGTGAATCGGACGCCGCCATCATTGTGCAAGCCCTGCATGGCGGCTTCCAACGTGTCGGAATCGTTGGCGTATACCTGGATGGTGCTGTGGTGAAGTAGGACATCATCGTATTCCATTGCGGCCGTACGGCCGCATAAATGGAAGCCGGGCGGGCTCAAGTTCTCTACAATATCCGGCCATTGGTGCTGAAGATGCCCTATAGCATCCTCCCAATCATGGATTCCAGTTTCAACCGAACCAACGCGAAGTTTCTCGAACGGGCGTTCGCTAGCGACTTGGTCCAAGAGTCGCAAGAGTCCGTCCCGTGGCACATCCCCGTCTTCAGAGAGGATTCCTCGGGACTGCAACCCGCGAACCACGCCCGACGTCCATCCGAGGCTTGTATCGACTTCATCAGCGAGCCGCCGGACACCGGGGTTGTGCCCTTGCGCAACAACTTCCGCGACCACGTTCCAAGCTTTGGGCTTCGTGATTGGAAGCAAGTTGATTGCTCGCCCCCCCAGCAGGCGCATCGGGATTGAGACGGTTGTGATGTGCATTTTCGCGGCCAAAGCTTCGACGTTTCGTGAAAAAGACGGGGCGGCCAAGACTCCCCTTACCCGTCCGGTCGGCTCGTAGGGACCAAGCAGAGCAGGATTTTGCGTGTATAGGTGAACTTGTCCAAGCGCGTCCATGCCGGCAGTTTCGGCCTTCATCTCGACGAGATAAGTGTCCGCACCATCTTCAATGACGAAATCAATGTGACCTACTTCGGTTCGGACCTCCTCGTGGATGACGCGGCCTTCCAAGCGCAGCGTCTTCAGGAGGTACTCGTCCAATTGGCCCATATGTTCAGTGAACGCCAGGGAGTACAAAAACTGTTCAGTGAACACCGTTCAGTGAAAACTGGCGAAAATCGATGGTTCAGTGAACGATGTGCACGCATGGGGGGCGCCCGCCGAACCGCAAGCGGCACCAGCGCCCTATCTTGGCGCGTACGCCCCGCGATAATACTGCACGAAGTGCCACGTCAGCGCCCCGAGTGCCACGAATACGAGCGGGTAGGTGCCCCAGTAGAGCAATCGCAGCAGCAAGGCGCTCTCGCGGGCTGTCAGGTCGCCGTGCCAGAGCCGCAGGCCCATGCTGACGAGGATGAACACCAGGCTTGACAGGAAGGAGAGGGCGAGGCTGACTCGGAACACGTCCCAGGCGCGCACGGGGCGCCTCGTTCCGCTCAAGGACCGCCTCGGAGGTAGGTGCCGCCGGCCAGCAGCTTGGTGTAGCGTTCCTTGAGCACGCGGGCGGTTTCGGTGTCGACGCGGCCGTTGGTTTGGAGGCGGTCGATGCGAGCACGGATGCGGCGGCGCATGTCGCTGGGGTCGTATTGGACCCAGCGTAGCATTTCGGCGACTTTGCTGCCGTCGCGGGCTCCTCGGATGCTCCAGCCGGTGGGGGAGTCGGGGTCGATGTCGACCCAGGCTTCGCTGGTTTCGCCAAACAAGTTGTGGTAGTCGCCGAGGCTGTCTTGGTAGGCGCCTACGAGGCCGACGGCGAGGCGGTAGGGTTCGCCGTTTTTGACGCCGTGTACGGGCAGTTCGTCGCGGGTGCCGTGTGGGTCGATGTAGTTGCGAATTTCGCCGTCGGAGTCGCAGGTGATGTCGGCGAGGGTGGCCAGTTCCTTCGGCTCTTCGTTGAGCCGGTGCAGGGGCAGGATGGGGAACTGTTGTTTGACGCCCCAGACGTCGGGGAGGCTCTGGAAGAGACTGAAGTTGCAGACGAGTTTTTGGCCAAGTACGCTGCGAACGTGTTGGTATTCTTCGCTCTCGGTCTCGTCTTCGGCTTCCAGGATGGTGCGGATTTGTCGGAAGATGGTGCGCAGCAGTACTTCGGCGCGGCTGAGGTCGGGTAGGTTCAGGTGCCCAAGGTCGAAGAGGGTGTACAAGTCGTCGCGGGCTTGCACGGCGTCGTGGAAGCTTTCGAAGACGGTCTTGGGGCTTAGGTCGGTTAGAAGATCGTAGAGATTCCAGAGGGGTGTTGGGTCGTCGTCGGTGCGGGCGGCGCGGTCCGGTTCGGGGTCGAGGTAGGGGATGCGGCGCATGACATCGACGACGAGCACGGCGTGTTGGCTAACTACGGCGCGGCCGGATTCTGTGATGAGGTCCGGCATGGGCACTTCGGATTCTTCGCAGACGTCTTTGACGGTGGCGACGATGGTGCTGGCGTACTCCTCCATGTTGTAGTTGCAGGAGTTGTGGCCGCTGCTGCCGCTGCCGTCGTAGTCGACGGCCTGTCCGCCGCCGCAGTCGAGTAGCCGCAGCGGGACGCCGAGGCGGTGCAGTTCGGCGTAGATGCGGGCGGCTTCGCGCACACCTTGGGCGATGCGGCGAATGTGGCTGATTTGGCTGCCGATGTGGAAGTGCAGAAGTTGCAGTCGGTCGAGGTGGCCGGCCTCTTTGAGTTGCTCCACGGCCCAGAGGACCTCGGGGATGGTGAGGCCAAATTTGGCGCGCTCGCCGCCGCTGAGTGCCCATTTGCCGGGCGCTTTGCTGCGTAGCTTCAGGCGCAGGCCCAAAATCGGCGGGTTGGGCAATTCCTCCAGCATCGGGATGATGTGGGGCAGTTCGCCGACCTCGTCGAGCACGATGATGACGTCGTCTTTGAGGTAGGTGGCGGCGCAGGCGGCTTCCAGGAAATCTTTGTCCTTGAAGCCGTTGACCACAAGCAGGCTCTTGCGGTTCGGGTCCATGGTGAGCGCGGCCATCAATTCGGCTTTGCTGCCTACTTCGAGTCCGTAGGCCCATTTGCGGCCGGTGCGGGCCAGTTCTTGCACCACGTCGCGGCGCTGGTTGACTTTGATCGGGAAGACGCCACGGTAGCGAACGCCTTTGCAGCCGTTGTCTTTGAGGGCTTTTTGGAACGCTTGGTTGAGTCGTTCGACGCGCTTGTGCAGGAGGCTGGCAAACCGCAGCACCAGGGGGGAGGTGAATCCGTCCTCGGCAAGTTTGTTGACGACTTCGTTCAAATCGACGCTGGTGCGTGAGGGGCCCGGTCGTACAGCGAGCGTGCCGCGTTTGGTGACGTGGAAGTTTCCCTCGCCCCAGCCGTCTACTTGGTACAGTTCTTCGGCGTCACGGACGCTCCAGTGGGCCACGCACTGTCGATTCCGGCATGTGCCTTGAACGAATCGGCACGGAAGCTCCGCCCTGAATGGGGCTCAAAGGTACGCTTGGAGGGCGCCGGGGACGACTTCCACGGTGGCGGGTGTGACGCCGAGTACGTCCCCGTCGATCAAAATGGGGCTTGGTCGCTCCGGTTCCACGCGGAACGTGGTGCCCCTCGCCAAGTGGACTTTCGGGTGTCCCCGGTGTTCGCCTTTGAAGATCTTGGAAAACAGCCCTAGCAATTGGCCACGGCTGACTTTCTCAAGGGCCAACCAGTCGAGTTGGCCGTCGCCGGCGTCTGCTTCGGGGGCAATCCACATGCCGCCGCCGGTGTAGGCTGTGTTGCAGAACGCGACCATGGGGTAGTGCCCGTTGTGGTCCGCGCCGTCGATTGACAATTGGGTCGGGTCGGAGCGCAGGCCGGCCAGTTCTCGAAGCACGGCCGCGCTGTAGCCCATTTTTCCCAGGAATTTGTATTGGCGGTTCGTGCGGTCTGCCACGCGGGCGGCAAATCCTGTGGCGACGATATTGATGCTGAAGCGCTCGCAGGCCGCTCCGTCCGCGTCGGTCCACGAGACGCGCGCGGCGTCGATGCGGCGGGGTGTTTCCTCGGCAATGCGCTGGGCTGCGTCCGCCATGGAATCGATGCCAAAGTGGCGCAGGAAGTCGTTGCCGGTGCCGCCAGGAAGCAGTCCTAGGCGAACGTCTTGGCCAACAGCCCCTTGGGCGGCCTCGCTGACTGTGCCGTCGCCTCCGACCACCATGATGTCCTTCTCGCCGGCCTCCACGAGTTCGCGCACAAGCGGCCCCGCGTGTCCCGGGTGGTGGGTGGCGATTTTGCGCACTTGAATATCGTGCAACGCGAGGACGGCTTCTGCCTCTCGGGTGCGAAACAGGCCTCGGCCCCCACCAGCTGCAGGGTTGTACAGGAGAGGCACCGGCCCGTCGAAGGCCATACGAATCAGTCCTTGGCGACTTCCAGGCGCATCAGGACGCGGTAGTCATGGAACCCAAGGTGGCGGTAGATTTCCTGCGCCGCCTCGTTGTTCTTGAAGATCTGCACGTCAATGGCGGTGATGCCTTCGCGGCCGCACCAGGCTTGCAGCTCCTCGACGAATTTCTTGAGGATTCCGGAGCCACGGTTTGCCTTGTTGACGTACGCGTCGCTGAGGTACGCCACACGCGTGTGGTGGTAGATCGGCGGGCGGCGCTGTTTCGTGGCAATCAGGTACCCGACAATCGCCTTGCCTTCCTGGGCAACGAGGCAGAACGTGTCCTTGCGCTGCAACATGCCCGTGGCGTAGCCGAAGAAATAATCCGCTGCGTCCTCGTTGAGGATTCGACTCTCCGTCATCTCCTCGCGCATCTTTGCGAACTCTTTCCAAAGGACGCAGATGCCCTCGATGTCGTCTTCTTCGAGCGTCCGAATGACCACCATGGACGGGTGCGGCGACTTGGTGTCCTTATTTCAAGGGACTGGACTAGTTCTCTGCGGTTCGGAAGGGAGCGACAGGTTTTGAAATCTATAGTTTCTGATAAACTACTAGGGTAAAAGGAGAAGAATATAGATTCTCGGCGTTAACCAATCCGATATTCGATGCCATCTGCTAGGGAGATGACTTGTGGCACTACGGGCACACAAATCAATCCATTGCAGACAAGACCGCCAAGAACTCCCTCGGCATCCATCCACATGTGTGCCGATGTCTGTTGAAGGACATCATTGGCATCATCGGGATTGGTTTCGCAGGTGAGGGTCCAGCCGTGATTTAGCCAGGGGTCCTGGACCTTCGCGTAGCAGGTACCTGTCCCGGAATAGTTAGGGTTGCTGGCAGATGCTGAGCAAGTCTTCACGCTCACACACTTGGCCACATATGCCCCACAAGTTCCGCTACCAGGATTGAATTTGGCATCCTTGTCCGTTGTTTGACCGGCGATTCTGATTGTACCAGGTTTGCAAACCCATGTACAACTACCAGAATCATCACCTTGTCCAGCAGTGGAGCACGTATTCGTCGGACTGTTAGGTCCGATTGTTGTACCAGTTACTGGCATTGATGATGCAAGTACCATTACCGCAGCCATCAGCGAAGTCGTTAGTATAGTCGTTTTGTTCATGTTTTCACCGGGCATCTCACCCATCCTCGATGTGAGATCATGAATAAATAGGTATTGGCAATATTTGGCCAAAAGGGCCTATTGCAGCCAATACATAGATATAGTAAATATAATATGTGGGTTCATGTTTCGTTCGTCTCTGATACTTGTTATGTTGGCGTTGTCCGGCTGTATTGCAGCCAATGGTGGAGTTGAATCGAAAGGCGACCCCGATATTTATCAACCAGACTCCAATTATACATGGTTCTGGAATACAACACTAGAGGGCGATTTAGCTGTATGGTTCAATTTATCGGCGCCCAAGGCAACTTCATGTCGAATAACTGCGGAAAATTGGGGTCATGGAGCCTCTAGAACATATGATTCCATTCTTGTGGCCCCAGTTGGCCGATTTGGAACTTGGGTTGCGGGAGGTAATTCGTTCGAATATGCACGAATTAGAAATGATATAGTCGACAGTGGCGACATTGTACGTGAAGCCAGGGGCTGGCACTCATTCTATGTGGCTGGCACCGTGATTCAAGGAAATGAAACTTATCTAGCAGCATTTCATGATCTATCCAGGAATGCAACCCGGGACCAAGAAAGAGACACCTTGCGATTGTTCCTTGAGTGTGATGCGTCCGCCCTAACATCGGCGGTTATTGGTAATTCAGTCAACATTTTGGATGCCCAAGATGTAGGTGCATCCGCAACAATCAATAGCGGAGCCTCGACTGGGATTGGTGAACTGCGTTGGGCCTTGGATGACCCAATCGGCTGGTTCATGGCCGGAGCCCAAGTATCAAATGCAGCTGTAATGGATTGGGAAATGGATCGAAAATCTGGAAGTTGGATGTTTACTAGTAACCCACCTTTTTTATCTACCTTATTTGATGGTAATAATATAAATATATCTTTAAAATATGCTAGTTTCGGGCCTTTAGGCGGGGTTTGGATGGCAATGGCCGGCCAAAATGAGTCAATCGAAGTCCAATCTGGGGCACCACCATGGCCACTACTTGAAGATTGATTAATTCACTTCCGCGCATTCTATTGTGGTGAAGATCTTTATTTAGTAATGCTAATTAATTTTGCTATTATTTTCATCTATAGTAGTTGTATGAATGCCGTGAGCTGTTTTTATATATGCAAAATTATGTAATTTTCAACATCACCCTATGGTCTAACCCCGCACCGACTTCATTCCGCCATAGAGCATTGATAAGCATACCGCCACTCATTCGCCTCCAAGCCCAAAATCGTCATATACGACTGCCTCTCCAAGCCAAAACCATGGAAGAGCCACTTGCCCGCGTGGAGATTCGTGAAGTGGACGAAGACATGTTCGTCGCGACCCTCTGGTCCGAGGCTGAGGGGATCAAGGAACTGCGTGCGCACTCCTTGGATGCACTGTGGCGTGAGTTGACCATGGATTTGGAATTCATGGCTGGCCAGCACGGCGCGGACACCCGCGGCGTGGAGTTCTCGGCGGAAGAGGAGTTCGAGAACCTGCAGTTTGCCCAAGAGTGGGAATAAGCAAGCGAATCCCCTGCGTTTTCTCTCCTCTTTCCTTTGCCTAGCCTCTGCTGGGTCTCGTTTGGTCCAGTGATTGGGCCAGGATTATCGTCCCGATTCGCCCGGTGCGTCCCGGTTATCGCTCGGGGACCGGGTGCGGGCCGTCTTCGACAAAGAGCCAGCCTTCCTCGGGCGTGAAGTTGTAGAAGACGTGCACGTAGGCGTCAAATTCTTGCTGGAGCACGACGCCAACGCCACAAGCGTCGCTGCATTGGGGCGTTGCGGCGGGGGTGCAGAGGGAACAGTCGGCGCCCACGGCGAGCGCGATGCCGGGGCCGCTGCCGACGCCGAGGTTTGTTTGGCCGACGGTGGACCCTCCGGCTCCTTTGCCGCTTCGCACGACGCTGTATTGGTTTACGCTGCACCAGAGCAGGCTTTGGCCCCAGGTTTGGCAGAGCATGTTGGTGCCGATGCCGTACGGGGAGCAGTAGTCGCCCCCGGTGCAGGAGCCGAAGGTCATGGTGAGGCTGTCGCCGGCTTGTTGGTTGCTTTCCCAGTCCAGTTCCACTTGTACGGCGTGGGGCACGCGCTCATCCACGGGCAAGAAGAATTGGGCGGTGTCTTCGCCCGCGACTCCCGTGTCCAAGTCGCAGGATTGCAGCAGGGCTCCTGCAAGCACTTCGCAGTTCAGGATGCCACGAACTTGGATCGGCAGGATGTAGGGCACCGTTTCGGGCAGGCGCGGCAGCGTGATTTTGAGGATGGCTGGGGCGCTGACGCCTGCAAGCACCTTCGCCGTGGTTTGAACCTGGTCGTGTCCCGGTTTGGAAGCGTCGAGCACATAGGTGCCGGGTTCCAGGCCGTCGAAGCCAAAGCGTCCGTCGGGGCCGGTGGTGGTTGCGTTGCGGTGGCCCTTGATGGAGACGGAGACGCCCTCAACGGGAGTGATGGTTTCGTCGAGGATGACGCCTCGAATGACGCCGGTGGTGGCGGTGGACTTGAGGTCGTCCGTGATGGGTTCGCTGTCGGTGTCCGAGGCCTTGTCGTCGGAGCACCCCGCAAGCAGCGCTAGGACCAGCAGAAGCACGATGGGTGTCGGACGCACAAGGGGAGCCCGGGCTAGCAAGATTTGACGTTTGCGGCGCCGCTCCGGCTACCTACTGGGCTAGCCCAAGCTGTCCTTCAGGGAGTGCGGCGTCCTTGAGCACCTCGAAGCCAGGCGGAGGTACCAGTGTTGCAACATGGTGGTGCTCGGCGGCGGCCTCCACGCTTGCGACGACGGCGGCCATTCCTTGCACGTACAGGAACGCAGAGAACGACAGTGCAAGGGACGAGACGATGAGGAACACGATGCCCGGCACCGGGGCGTCAAGCTGCAACGCAATCCAGACGGGCACTTGCAGGACCAGGGTGATTCCAAACAGGACGCCCATTGCAAGGAGTCCTCCTACCATCAGCGTCGGCGTGGAGCGCGCCAGGGGCATACAGTCCAAGGGCTGATGGCCGTACACGACGCCTGCCACATCGAAGCCGAAGGGACTGCGATCGCCGGCGCTCGGATGGAACGCATGTGCCCTGTGTGCCCACGCGCCTCGGAGGGCACTGCGGAGGGTCGGATTGGTGCCACTCCAGCGTTGGCGGCAGCTTTCGGCAACGAGAATTTTCACGAATTCACCCGTGCCCAGCGCCATCCAGTAGCCTGCTGCGAGGGAGCCAAGCACGGCGATGAACATCAGGGGATGGTTCGAGCCGGAAGCGATTGCAATGCCGACCATGGCGCCAACGGGTAGCAGGTACGCTGTCATGAACGCAAGAAAGTGCAGGGGCGGAATCCAGAAAAGTTCCCGATCGCCGCGCAGGTGGCGCCATGCAGCTTTCCAGAGTGCTTTATTGGACACAGAATCCAAGGGCCTAGCAGCTAGAAAAGGGTCCGGCAGAATGGATCGGATTGTGCAGGTGTGGGTGTGGCTGCATCATGCCGGTTTGCGGCTCGCCGAGGGCGCCGAAGCGAGTCGTAGCGCGTTCCAGATCAGCCACAGGGCCATCAGGACGCCTGCGGCCATCAGAAGCGCTCCGTGCGCTACCTCTGCCATGATTTCGCCGGCAAAGAACGCCAGGAGCCCGCCGTTGAGCACCCAGATGCCGATGGCGGTGTTGCGGGGCATGACCGAACCGCTGGCAAAGTGCGATTGCACCGACAAGACGAGGTTGGTTGCCATGGCAACGAACGTGGTGTGCACGAAGACGATTGCCAGGACAGGTGGCGGAATCTTGCCTTGTGAGAAATAGGCCATGACGGCGTAGACGAAGAGGCCGATGTAGAACGGGAACGCGACGCCGCCCCACCAGAGTGCCGGGCGCGAGCGCGGCCCCATGGGAAACACGCGCCAGCCGGTGCGGGCGAAGTAGAACCCGAACGAGACCAAGAACAGGAGCATCCCAACGGGGATGAGCGCGCCGATGCCCACAAACAAGGCGAGACTGACGACGAAACCGGAGGTAACGCCCAGAATCATCTGCGCCATGGCGGGCTTGCTCCAGCGGCTCGAATCACCGCGCAGCAGCAGTTCTGCGATGGCTCCGAAGGCGAGCGCGAGGTACATGTCCATGGGGCCTGCGTGGGCTCCCACGGCGTCCGCGTCGTCGTTGACCGGGAACACATCCACCACGTCCGCGTGTGCAAGGCCCACGAGAATGCCCATGGTGGCGCCGAGGCCTGCTACGATGAGGGCGCCAAGCATCAGCAGGTGTGCTGTGGAGGCGACGGGGAGCTTGGAAAACTGCGTCGCGGCCAACACGAGGCCACCGAGGATCACGAGTGCCGTGGGTATGCCAAACAGGGGCAGCATCCAGAACATGCCGTCGCCGTTGAAGGCCAGGTAGAATGCGAGGATGTAGCCGGCGACTGCGATGATGCCGACCCATGCCAACCAGAGCACGCTCTTGCGGTAGCCATCCGAGACGGAGCGCTCGCCCGTGAACAGCCAAATCGTCGTTGCCAGCACCGAGAGCGTCACCCAGCCGATGCTTCCTGAGTGGAAGTGTGCCAAGATCTGGCCGCGTGGAATCTCGCCGCTCGTGAAGACGTTGAGAATTCCCAGCAAAACCGTGGCAAGAAACAGGGCTCCGGAGCCCATGTACAGCAGACGAACGCTGCGCCAAACGTGCGGATCGGAAACGGTGCGGACCATGATACTTCGCGTGGCAATCAGAATGCTCCTTGATAATCGAATCTGTATGGTTGCGCAGACGAATAGACGACAAAATCAACGAAATGTGGACGTTGTCCGGCCCCGACGCACACGAAACTGCAAGCAGCTCCGCGGCGAGCGAAGTCCGGACGTTGTCCGGCCTCCGCAGTCATACAGGCCTGCAAGCAGACCTGCAACAAACGGAGTCCGGACGTTGTCCGGCCCCGACGCACACGAAGCTGCAAGCAGCTCCGCGGCGAGCGAAGTCCGGACTTTGTCCGGCCTCCGCAGCACACCGCATCACCTGACAAGGCTCCCCACCGCGGTAGGGCGCCATCAACGGGTTGAGGGCACGGAGGCCGGTTGAACGTCCGGAATTGTACGAGGGCACACTTCGAGAAAAACGTGTTCCAAGGCCGCGCCGACAGGGGGCGGGCCGTCTTGCAAAGGGAGGGGGAAGGGAAAGGGGTCCGAAACCGGAGCGAGTTGACAAATTCGCTTACGCGAGTTCGCCAACGATTTCAGCCACGACAACGCCGCGGCCACCGGTGGGCTTGGCGAGGGTTGCGCCGCAGACCTGACAACCGACGACCATTGCGGGTCGGTTGAAGATGATCTGTTCGCCGCCGCAGTCGCCGCACTTGACCTTGAGGAACTTGGAACTTTTTGCTGCCATGGGAATCACTCCGTCAGTTCGAACTTCTTGGCTCGCTGTGCGGCAGGCTGAACCTTTTTGCCGCACGCTTGGCACGCGAAACGAAGCAGGATGCGCTTCGTGGGTTTTTCGCGGCCTTCGGGCTTGGGACGCGGGAAACCCACGTATCCAGCGGTCACGCGTCGGAAACGACGTTGACCCCACTTCAGTTCACTCGCGCGGCGCTTCTTGACACGCTCGACCTCGACGGTCTGGTGCTTTTTGCACGAGGGGCAGTATCGCTTGATGGTGCGAGGCATCTTTACCATAGGGTTCACCTGTGCCTCAGGTGCAGGCGACAACCGGTCTAACGAGCCAGAGTCGCCAGTGAATGCTGGAGAGGCAAGGCTCGCCGACTTGGGCATGGTATAAAGAACGGCCGGCCACCAGAACGGGGCGGGCGCAAGGGCCGAGTCGTGGCGTTAGTGGGTGATGGTTTCGTCGAACGGAACCGTGCGCCTGGGGATCACCGTGCGTACGGCGACTTCCATGATTTCCTTGGGCACTTCTTCGCCCTTGCCTTCTTCGACCATTTGCTGGGCCCAGACGATGATCAAATCGTCGTTGTTGCTGACTGCATACTCGTCGCGGATGCGCACCAATTTGTTCAGCACTTGCTTGTCTTGCTTGGCCGAGAGGTGCTTGCGCAGCATCTTGGCTCCGCTGCGGCGGCGCTCGGCGTTCTCGCGGCTGAACATCTCGCGCAGGTCGTGGTTGGAGTAGTAGACGCTGGCGGCGATCTCGCCATCCATCCGTTCCGGCTTGTTGTGGCCCGGGTCCTGCACGATGGTGCGAGCCGTGGTCCCTGTTTGGGGGTTTCGACGCGCTGCGGCCGGCGCGGGGGCGGCTTACGCCTGCATAATTTCGGCTTTTTGCCGCTTCTCGAGCAGCCGGGCAATGGCGGGGGGCACGCTGGCGAAGTCTCCTTCTCGTAGGAGGTAGGTCTGCATGTCGGGGCCGACGAAGGGCGGGATGTCTCCGAGTGCGCGGATGGTGACCATTTCGTCGGAGGGGGTGTCGGAGGGCACGACGGTGGGGGCGGCCGGCTCGGGTTCGGGTGAGAAGCCTTTGCGGGGGGCGAAGTCCGGTTCGGGAATGTCCTGGGGCTCCTCGTCGCTGGGAGGTTCGTGCAGGTCGGGGGGAATCGGTTCGCCGTGCGCGGGTGATGCCGGGGTCGCCGGTTGCGTTGGTGCCGTCGGCGGCTTGGGCGACGTGGGCGGCGCTTGGTCGTCTGCGTGGGCCTCTGAAGCGGACGGCGTCGGGGCCGAGGGCGCGGCGATGGGTGCTGCTGGCGAGGCGGCGGGTCGGCTGGAGCGCACCTTTGCGGGTGGTGCTATGGCGGGCGGTGCTTCGCCGAATACCTTGGCTTTGCCGGCGCGTAGGGCTTGGACGAAGTTGTCGTAGAGGTCCATTTCCTCCGCAGTAAGGCCTTCGGGGCGCTCGGTGTCGCCGGTTTTGGGCTGCGCCAGGGCGTAGAGGCTCATTTTGCGTTCGCGCAGGCTCCAGAGGCTCTCGGCGGCTTGGATGGCGTGTTGTGCTTCGTCGCGGGCCATCATGGCGCGGCGGCCGAAGGGGTCCTTTTGTTGTTCCTCGCGAAAGCCGGCCTTGATGTCGTCCAGAAAGGCGCGAAGTTCGGCCCAGAAGCGGGCTTGGACGGGAGTGAGCCGGTTGCTGCGCCGTTCGGCACGCACCAGGTCTTGCAGCATCTCGTAGGAGATGCGTTCTTCCGCCACGTTGCGACGACCAGTGCGGGTTGTTTAAGAATTAGGCGTGGGGGGCTGGGGCATAGTACGACATCATGGCGAATCCGAGCACCACGAGGATGGCTGCGGCTTCGAAGATGGAGGTGGTTGCGGCTTGGACGCGGGGTTTTTGCCAGGTCCAGTGCACGCCGAGGGCTGCCACGGCGATGAGGAGGCTGGGAAAGAACGGCGTGAGGATGGTCATGGTGAAGGGGGCGATGAACGGGGCGATTGGAGCGGTGCTGGCCCATGCAATGGCGGCGGGGCGGGCCCGGTCGCCTCCGATTCCGACGCGAATCATGAACGCGGATGCTGCGACGATGGACAAGTCGAACGTGGGGTCGCGGTGGTGGTAGGTGGCGGTGCTGATTCGATGCGAACGAGGGCCCAGGTGTTCCTCGCTGTAGGCTTGCGCCAGCCGGTTTGCGTCCTCGGCGTCGATGGTCGTACTTTGCGCGCCGGAATCGGACCATGGGGCTCTCCAGTACAGGTTTTGCCAACCTGATCGGGCGCCGTCGGCGGGTTCGGCAGTGCGTAGGGAGATGGGGCACCAGCCGTGGCTGCATCCGCTCATGAGTCCGTTTGTGCCGTTGCTTTGCCAGGGTTGGGTGTCGCGAAGGATGGTGTTCCAAGGCAAGGCGTCGGGTTCGGGGCCGTCGTCTACGTTGCCGTCGGCGTCTTCGAAGGAGGTTGGGCGCAGAAGAATCATCCAAGCAAGAAACAGGACGGCGCCGCGTACAGTCCATTTGGCGCTGAAAGCATGTGCCACTTGTTCGAATTGGGGTGGAGCGTTTGAACCTACGGGCGGACGGTCCCGTTTTGTCGGGCGCACCACCAAACGGCGTGGTGCATCGGCACCTCCGTGTCTTGGCCGCCTTCGACGCGGACCGTCTGTCCCCCGAGGGTCAATGTGTCGCTGTTGCGGGCCGTGAATTGCACGGGTTCGTCGGAGAACGCCACGGCGTCCCGGAACGGATCAAAATCGGCGAGTTCTTCGAGGCGCAGGCGGACGACCTTGAGGCCGGTCTTGCCGTGCAGGCTCTCGGGCAGGCGAATGAGGCGCTTGACGTCGGCGGTCACTGGCTCGTCGGTTTCGCCTTTGCTAAGCGGGAGTGCTGCTTGTCCGAGCACTTCTTTGGCGATGCGTTTGACGACGGCTCCCTGTTCGAGGTAGCCGTCTTGGATGCGCCCTAGTTTGTCGGCTGTGAGGTCTGCGATGAAGTCGTCTGCTCCTTTGGGGCCGATGTGGTCCATGGAAAGCAGCCAGGCGCGGGCGTCGGCGGGGTCGGCGTTGAGGACGCGGTCGTGCAGTACGGAAACGAGCCCGCGGGTGAGGCGTCCGCGCCAGCCGGGTGCACTTGCGGGGTGGATGAATTGGGCTTTGACGGGTTTGGCGTACATGCCCGAGCCGCGCATTCCGACGGTTTTCTCCCAGATGAAGGGCTCCAAGTCTGGTTCGCTGGTGCCTTGTTTTGTGGGGACTTTGCCGGTGACGTAGTCCACAACCTCGCGTCGTCCTTTTTGGTCCAGTTGCAGCAGCGCGGGGGCGGTGACGTGGGCATGGTAGCCGCGGCCGCCGGAGAAGGTGAGCCATACGTCGGATTCGTCGATGCTCAGATCTCCCAGCAGGAACTCTTCGAGGAGGGTGCGGAATTTGGTTTTGACAAGTTCCAGTTGTTCGGGCAAGCCCATGGTTTCGCCGCGTGCCGCTGCTGCTTCGGCTTCGGCGAGGTGGTCTGCGTCTAGGTCGAAGATCAGTTCGGCGCCGAGCCATTGTTTGTCCAGCATGCGCATTTCGCCCGGCTTGCGGTAGTAGGCGGTGCTGTAGTAGCAGGAGTGGGGGCCGCGCCAGGAGAGGTAGTTGTGGAAGCGGCTGGCGTTGTCGTAGGCCCTGTGGCGCACGAAGGGGGGCGGGCCAGGTTTGTCGGGCCAGAGGATGAATCCGAATTCCCGGCGCGTGAAGCGGTCCGGCATGCGGGGCGGGTTGATTTTGTAGTAGGCGCCGAAGCTTCGTTGCAGCCAGTCGATGGTGGTGGAGACGGCGGGCGGGAAGCTTGGCGGGGGGCCCTGGGGTCCGGCGGGGGCGGGTGCGTCAGCCATGGGAGGCCTCCTGGGCGGTGGGGGCGGGCGCGGCGGCCGTGGCGGGCGCGTTTTGAGCCAAGTTGGCGGCCTTGGCTTGGTCTTCTTTTTGGAAGCGCAGGCGGGCGCGGTAGTAGCTCAGGGGGTGTTTGATTTTGGCGCAGAGGCGGTCGCGTTTTTCGAGGGGGCAGACGCCGTTGGTTTGCATGGTGGCGCAGCCGGGGGGTGTGTATTTTTCGACGCCTTGTTCGCCGGCAATGTGCGTCACTTGGTAGCGTGATTTTTCGGGGTCGAAGTTGGGAATCGCGCGGAAGTAGTCGATGATGTCTTCGGCGGTCATGCCGATGGTGGCCAGAAAGCTCGCGATGGCAAATCGTGCGTGGTGCGAGATCAGTTCGCCGTCCTTCATTTTGCCAAAGATGTCGATGACGCAGGGCGGGAACAAGTGCGTCTGGACGGGGCCGAAGTCGCCGGTGTTCCAGCCGGCGCGGGCTTTTTCGAGTTCGGGCTTCAGTTGCTCGATGTAATCGGCGAGGGCGTCGGCGACCTCATCGTGGATGGGTTTGCTGATTTCTTCTTCCAGTTCTTTCTGGATGCGTCGTTCGAGGCCTTCGCGGCACAAGCGACTCACGTCTGGCCCGGAAAGGGGTACCCAGCCTTTCTGGATGGGGCGCACGATCATTTTCCAGGCGGGTTCGTGCAGGGGTGCGATGCTGAGGTAGTCGGCAAAGTGCATCCGTAGGCCTTCGGGGCCTTCTTGGTATTGGATGCCGAGGTGGCGTGCGATGGCGTCGCGGCTGCCGGGGTCTTGATTAAGCGTCTCTTCGAGGCGAATCGCTTCGGCGGCGGCGTAGCGGTGGACCATGGCACGGTCGCGCACGAGCACGCAGAGCATGCGGGCGACCGGCACGGAGAGCATTTCGTTGAGTGCTCCGCGTTCGTCTAGGATGGTCACGGGCGGGATGCGTTTGTCTTCCAGTGCGCCTCGGATGCGGGCCATGGCACGTTGGCGAACGCCTTCGAGGCGGGGGGCCGAGAGGAGGTCGGGGAGGCTGGGACCGACTTCGCGCACGGCGTCGCGTACTTCCGGAAGGAAGGGATAGTACGCTAGCCGCACCAGGTCCGCCACGGTTTTGCCACGTTGCGCGGCTACTTCAGTCGCGCGGAGGTGGCGACGGGGGGTGCGTCGGAGCCGTCGGCGACGATTTGGAACCCGATGGCGCCGGTGAAGTCTGTGAAGTGGAGCGTCGCGGTCCAACCCATGGGAATGCCGAGGCTCGTTTGTTGGTGGCCGGCACTTGCGTCTGAAAAGTCGATGGTGGTGCGGGCAAGTCCGGTGGCGTCGGAGACTACGAGGCGTGCGGCGCCGACTTGCACGGCTCCGCTCCATTGGATCATGGCGCGGAATTTGCTGTTTTCCCATTCGTAGGTCTCGTCTTCGTTTACGTGCACCAAGTAGGCGCCGTATTGGAAGGCATCGCGGGTGTTGCTGACGGTGCGAAATTCGATGCTTTCATCGTCGTCGGGCCAATCGCCAGAATCAAAATTCAAGCCCTGGGTGCATCCGCTAAGAAGCAGGGTGAGTGAGGCAAGCAATACGATGCGCATGTGGCTCCAGCCGTGGTTCGCGCTTTGAGGATTCCGTCTAAGGTGCTAGCAGGCGATGTTGACGTTGTATTGTCCGCTGAATCCACCGTATTGCTGGCCGGTGAATCCGCCGTAGCTGGAGCCGCTTTCGCGGGTGACGGTGACGGTCCATTGGCCGCTTTGGCCGCTGATGTTCTTGGTCTCGGATTGCTGGCCGGTGCCGCTGTAGGTCTTCGAGAACGCGGTCGCTCCGGCGCCGTCCTTGACGGTGACTTTGATGCTGCCGCCGCCCATGTTGTAGTTGACGTTCACTTTACCGCTGCCGTCACACGACAGGGGTTCGCTGGTGTGGCTGCCGGTGCTGGCGCCGTTGTAGCTGAGTGTCCCGGGGCCGCCTGCGGTTTGACCGTCGGCGCCGTTGCTGAAGGTGCAGCCGGACATCAACGTGGCAATCAGGAGGCTGGTCAACAGGAGGGGGATGGTTCGGCCCATGAGCAGACGATTTGCCTCGCAACTTAAGGGAGATTGGGACGATGGTTGGATTCAACCCGCGTCAGCAGGTGAGCGTGAGGGTGAATGTGCCCTCGAAGTGGGCGCTGCTGGCTTCCAGTTTCCAGTTGCCCGGGGCTCCAATCAGAGCGTGTTGAATTTGGCCGCCGATGGGGGCTTCGTAGGTGTCCTCAAAGGCGACGGCTCCCTTGCCATCAAGCACGCGGACTGTCAGGTTGCCGGCGAGAATGGAACCCGAACCGTCGAGGATTGCCGCATCGGAGCAGAGGAGCTTACTGGAGTCGCGGTAGGCTTCGCCGGTGCCTTCGTGTGAGAGTGTTGCCACTTGTTCGGAGAACGCGCATCCTGCCAAAAAGAGCAGGAGCGTGGCCGTGATGGCCACACGCATGTCTATTCGCTCTCAATCCTGGGGGCCAGGAGGTAGGTGATGTGGCCGGCGCCGCCTGCAATATCGAATTCGATTTTGACGGGGTAGTCGGTGCCGAGGTTGAGCGTGATGGCGTCGTTGCTCTTGACGACCTTGCTCATGTTGCTGAAGTAGTCGAGGCTGAACAAGCTGCGGCTTGATTCGGGGCTCTCGATTTTGATGATGTTGTCGCCGTCGAGGCGGAGGTGGACTTGGTCTGTGTCGCCGTCGGCTACGAGTTCGAAGCTGTCTTTGCCGGCCACGAGGGCGATGTGGTCGCTGACTGCTTCGGAGGCTTTGATGCCTTGTTGAAGTTCGCCGGCGCGGATGGTGACCTTGCTGGGGAGGTTCAGGTTGGGCACCTTGGGGTCGCCCATGTTTGTGGTGTCGACGAGGGCCATGCGGCGGGTGATGTGGCCGATGCTGAAAACGAGGCGGTGGGTGTCTTCCTTGTATTCGAGTCCGATTTCGTCGCCGCTGCTGGCGAGTTTCAGGATGTCCTTGAGTTTGTCAAGGTCGATGCCCATTTCGAGGTCTTCACCGTGGAATTCGGTGAAGGCGCCTTTGCCGAGGCTGAGGTCCACCATGGCGACGTGCGCCGGGTCGACGGCCTTCAGGGACAATCCTTCTGGGGTAACCTGGATCTTGGCCTCGTCTACGAGGGTCTGGACGGCATCTAGGACCGTCTTGAGCACTTCCGCCTTGACCTTGGCCTTGAACGAGGGCATCCCTATCAGTCGCTCGCATTCCTGGTGGCGTCTTAAGGACTCCCGGTTTGTTACCTATGTTTCATGTGGAACAAGGTGGGGCAGACGAGGCGACGGGCGCACACGCCGGTTCAGCGGATGCAGATGCACGTCTGGATGCCCTTGGCCACCAGCGTGCGCTCCCCATCCGTCTCCATGAACACCTCCAGGTCGCACACGGTCAAGGTCCGCCCCGACTTCACCACCGTCCCTACCGCCACGACCCGGTCGCCGCGTGCCGGCCGCAGAAACTTCATCGTAAAATCGGTGGACAGCACCTCGCTGCCCTCCGGCATCATCGAGTACGCAGCATACCCGCCCGCCGTGTCCACCGCCGTCGTCAAGATCCCCGCGTGGACGTGGCCGTGTTGTTGTGTCACTTCCGGGCGCACCTCCAACTCCACCACGGCCTTGCCGGCCTCCAGGTGGGTCAATTCGGCTCCGATGAGCGTCATTGCTGCCTGGGCGGCGAAACTGTCACGGACGAACTGCACGCCGGCCCATGCCGCTGCCGGGTCTTGACCGACGCGTTTGGGGCCGCGTGAATCCCCGCGTTGATTTCCCAAGGCCGCAGGATTCACAAAGCTGGCAGTCGGCGAAAGGTGGCGGCCATCAATCGGAACACGGCGAACGCCAGCAGAGCGGATCCCACCACCGCCATCGGCGCAAACCAGAATCCCAGGACGATCAGCGCCAGCCCCAGGGCGAACACGAGGCTCCCCGGTGCCAACGGCTGCGGCCGTTTCAACAAGCCGGACGGGCCCATGTTTTCGTCCGGCAGCCGGACCGGCTGACCGCGCAGGCAGGCCGGGCAGCGGTCCGCGCCATGCAGAATTTCGGAACCGCAGAAAGCACAAGCATCGGCCACGAACGGCGACCGAGGTGGAGCGCTTTCATCGTTTCGGCGGGCGGGGGGGGCGGACACTCGTTCCGGTCGTACTTCGCTGCGCTCAGTACTCTCCTAGAATGCCCACAACGCGCGCGCTCGACTTCGTCAAGCGCGGCGGGTGCGGCCACTCTTTCCGATCGTATCTCGGCCTTCGGCCTCAATACTCTCTCCAAGAGTGTCCGCACTCCATACACTCATTGATCTCCGTCGGCGGCTCGTCGCTGCGTCGGGTCTGCATGAGGTGGAAGTAGGCTTTGCCGTGGCCGCACTTGGGGCACTCGACTTGTTGCTGGGCGCGGGGGTCGACGGCGTCCTCCACGACCACGCGCTCCTTAATGACGGCCTCCTTCTTGACGACCTGGCTCTTGGTGGGGCCCTTGCTCGTCCATCCGCACTTGCGGCATTCGAGCTTGCCGTCCTTGGGGTAGACCATGGACTTGCAGTCGGCACAGAAGGGCATGGGCGTTGCGAGTCGGGGGTCTGTAATAGGCTTGGCGCAGACGGCCGAAGCTAATCCAGGCGCTTGCCTTCGACCACGGGCGGGCCGCCGTCTGCGGGGCTCTGCGGGCCACGCAATTGCTTGAGGGTGTCCACCATTTGCCGTTGCAGTTCCACTTGTTCTCGCAGGTATGGCGTCGAGGTAGCTTCTTGGATGAGCCGTTCTAGGAGGTATTTGGTATCGCCGTAGGGGCGCACGCCGGTGAGTTGGTGGAAGCTGAGGGCGCGGCCGGTGCTGACTTCTTTGCCGCCGCCGGCTGTGACGGCTCCGCCGCCCATTGCGCCGCCTTTGGAGGCTCCTGCGCCGACGGTGACGCTGGCTTGGCTGGTGTCGTTGCCGAGCCCGAAGCCACTTTGGGTGACGGGGATGAGGGTGCCGTAGTCGAGGATGCGGCCTAGCGGTCCTTGGCTGCCGTCGAGGTCGGTGATGGCTTCGTACTTGATGACGCGTTCTTTGCGGGTGATGGTGCCACCGACGAAGATGATGCGGAGGTTGGTGAGAGTGTATCGGTGACTGAGGCGGTCCGCTTCGGTCCAGAACAGAAGCGGGATGCTGGCGGCGATGAGGAAGGATGGCAGCGCGGTGTCGACGCTGAATTTGGTCGCGATGGTGAGGCCTACGGCGGCAAGACCCACGGCGACGTACAGGAAGAACCGACGCCAGCGGATGGTCGCAACACTGACGATGGCTCCAAAGAGTGCGAGGCCGGCGATGGCGTAGACGTAGGCGGCGCCGCTGTTGCCGTACAGGAACGTCCAGACCTGGTACCACTTGCCGGTGTCGGCGGCATTCCACCACTCGGTGCGCATCAGCCACGCCAGGAACCCGCCCCAGATTGCGGGGAACGCTGCGAGTGTGTAGCGGCCGAGCCAGGAGAGCGGGTGGGGCCGGAGCCTGGTTTCGAGTTTTTCGCCGGGAAGCATCCGGGGGTGGGCCACGGGGGGCGATGGTGGCGGGGGGACAATAGAGTTGGCTACGCAAAGCGCCGCTTGGCCGTGGCAAGGAGCAGGGCTGCGAGGCCGAGGAATGCCGCGAGCGAGGCCAGGTTGAGGGCCAGAATCGGCCATTGGGTGTATGCGCGGCCTGCCCATTGCACCGCCACTGCACTGGCGAGTGGAATCCAGGCGACGAGGGGTTGAACGCGGCCGGTCCAACTGACGGCCCACCATGCGATGCCGCCGATGATGGCAAGGAGGGTGGCGGTGAGGGTGGTGGCCCAGAGGACGCGGAATGCGGTCCAGTAGGCTTCGGGGAAGCGGGGGACAAGCAGGAAGTAGGTGCCGTAGAGGATGCCGACGACGAGGAGCCAGAGGAGGGGGGCTTCGCGGATGGTGGCGCGTAGGACTGCGATGTCGCCTTCGCTTCGTCCTTCGCTCTTGACGTGGCTGGGGCGGGCGGCGGGGATGGCGAGCACGGCGAGTAGGGCGATGGTGGCGCCGGCGCCGGTGGCTAGGTCGAGGCCGAGCAGTAGTCGGCCGAGGGCAAGCGGGAAGGTGGTGGCAAGGTCGAGGATCGCTTGCCATGCGCCGTCGAGGCCGGGGGCTGCGGTGGTGGCGGTGGCGGGGCGCAGGAGGCTTGGGTCGAGGAGCAGGACGGCGACGAGGAGGATGGCGGCGGGGGCAACAAAGAGGGGGGCGAGGGCGGCGAGGACGAAGGTGATGCGGCCGTAGGGGCCGTTGCGTCGGTGGCGGGGTTTGACGTGGCCGCTGTCGGTTTTGACGTTGAATTCGCGGATGCCGTGGCCGCCGATGAGAAGGAGGGCTGCGTGGCTGAGTTCGTGGATGAGGACTCCGAACCAGCTGACGATGTTGTAGGTGCGGCGTTGCCAGCGTAGGAGTTTGAACATGCCTTCGCGAAGGACGCGGTCGACGGCGAGGGCTTGGATGCGCCAGAGGATCCAGGTGGCAAGGAGCGGGACGGCGGCGGCGAGGAGCCAGTTGGTCTCGAATGCGGCCATGGGGTCAAGACTCCGGGTTGTGGTCCAGTTCGTCGAAGGGGCGGGCGGGGGCGCGGGCTTCTGGTGGGTCGTCGATGACTTCGAGGTAGACAGGGACGCCGGTGCCGTCGTAGGCGCGCCAGGAGTCCATGTCGTAAGGTTGGCAGGCGATGAGGTGGATGGTGCCGTTGGCTTCGAAGAATTCGAAGTCGGCGTCGCTGGGGTAGGGGTGGGGGTCGGGGTGGCTGTGGGCGGTGCCGCGGATGGTTTTGTCGACGGGTTGCATCCAGGTGTTGATGATGGCGTGTTCGTCGCCTTGGATGGTGGGTAGGAGGATCAGTTCGGTGACGGTGTCGCCTTCGACGCGGAGCATGGCGGCAAATTCGAGGGGGTAGCTTTCGGCGCCGCCGCCGAGGAATGCTTGTAGGCAGCCGCGTCGGATATGGCGGACGGTGGGGTGTTCGAAGGTGTCGCGGCTCCAGGTTTCCCAGTGGGCCCAGTATTCGTCTTCGGTGCAGTGTTGCCACCAGTGTTCTTCTTCGTCCTCGGTCCAGGTGTCGCGGGGTAGGGTTTGGTAGTTTTCGCGGATGGTGCGCCAGGTGCCCTTGGGTTTGCGTCGGAACATGGGGGGGTGTGCTCCGTTTACCGGGTGAGTTTGGTTCGGACGCGTTCGTAGAAGCCGCTGCCGAGGCGTACGAAGAGGGCCATGTGGCCGCTGGGGGCGACGCGGACGATGCTGCCGGTGTCTACGTCGTGGCCTTCTTGGCCGTCGATGACGACGCGGGCTTGTTGGATGCCTTGGGCGGAGTCGCGGGGTAGGAGGTGGATTTCGACGGTGGCGGTGCCGGGGACGACCCAGGGGCGGCTGGCGAGTTTGAAGGGTGCGATGGGGGCGAGGATGGTGCCTTGGACTTTGGGGTGGACGAGGGGGGCGCCGACGCTCATGGCGTAGCCGGTGCTGCCGGTGGGGGTGCTGACGATGAAGCCGTCGCCTCGGAAGATGTCGAGGACTTCGCCGTCGACGCGGACTTCGAAGCGAATCAATTTGGCGATGCGGCTGGTTTGGAGGGTGACTTCGTTGAGAGCGTCGCTGAGGCGCACGTCGTCGAGCCAGGCGCCGAGTTTGGGGCGTTCTTCGATGGTGAAGTGGCCTGCGAGTACGCGTTGGAGTCCTTCTTCGACCATGGGTGGGTCTACTTCGGCAAGAAAGCCGACGGCGCCTGCGTTGACGCCGAAGACGGGCTTGGTGCAGCGTTGCATGGTGTGGAGGATGGTGCCGTCTCCTCCGACGGTGATGAGGTAATCGCAGCGTTTGTCCAGGTCGGTGAGTTCGTGGACGGTTTCGCCTTCGGCGCTGGCGAGTTCTGTTTCCCAGAGCACTTTTTGGCCGAGGTCTGCGAGGATGCCGGCGATGCGTTCGGCTTCGAGGCGGACGTGTTGGATGCTGCCTTTGCCGACGAGGCCCCAGGTGAGGTTTTTGCTGGCGCTGGGTGCGGCTTCGTGCATGCGGCGTAGGCTTCCGTCGACGCCGCGCATTAGGTTTCCTCCAGGAACATGGGGAGGGATGAGGGGTCGTGGACGGCGAGCACGCCGGTGCGGGCGTCGAGGGTGAACGGGGTGTCCAGGTCGATGCCGGTGGCGGGGTGCACGACGCGGCCACCGGCTTCTCGGACAAAGAGGGTGCCGGCTGCGATGTCGATGACGCGGAGCCAGTCTTCGGGGGCGTCGAAGGCGTCGAGGGCGCCGGTTCCGACCAGGCAGAGTTCGAGGGCGGCGGATCCGAGGTCGCGGATGTGGTGTTGGCGGCGTTGGAGGCTTTCGACGGTGGCGAGGTCGGAGTAGTCGGCGAGTAGGGCTACGAGTACGTCGTCGGGGTCGAAGGGGCGGCGGGTGACTTTGTGGCCGTTGACGCGGGCGCCGCCGCCGGAGATGGCTTCGTAGCGTACGCCGCTTGTGAGGTCGCGCACGACGCCTACTTGCAGGTCCCAGAGGGAGTTGGTGCCGATGCCGATGCTGGTGCAGAAGAAGGGGATGCCTCGGCTGCTGTTGCGGGTGCCGTCGATGGGGTCGATGACGGCTACGAGGTCTCCTTCGCCGACGGCGCCGGCTTCTTCGGATAGGATGCGTACTCCGGCGTCGCGGGCTACTTCGAGCATGGCGGCTTCGACGTGTCGGTCGGCGCGGCTGGTGGGGGTGCCGTCGGCGCCCATGGCGACGTTGTCGCCTCGGTCGGCGCGGTATTGGACTTCTTGCCAGGCATCGTAGGCGGCGTCGGCCAGGGCGTGTGCGATGCCTAGGGCGTTGGTCATTGGGCGGGGGACGGCGTGGGAGGCCATGAAGGTGGTCACTCGGAGCCGGCGGTGGGGGCTTCGTCGTTCTCGTTGGCGCGGGCTTCCGCGTGGGGGTCGGGGCCGAAGAGGGGCGCGGGCGGCAGGAGTCCTTGATCCTTGGCTTCCTGTACGGCTTTGCGTCGGTACCAGAAGAAGATGGGGAGGCCTGCGAGCACGACGCCGAAGGAGAAGAGGCGGTTGAAGTTGGAGCCGCCGAAGTTGGCGATTTGGTCGTAGATGAGGTAGGCGACGAAGGTCCAGGCGACGAGGGCGTAGGCGATGGGTAGGAATGGGTAGAGTGGTACCTTGTAGGGTCGGTGTAGGTTGGGGTGGGTGCGGCGCAGGACGAGGAGGCCTACGGCGGCGAGTCCGTAGAAGAAGAAGGAGATGAACACGACGTTGTCGGTGAGTTGGTTGAAGTCGAAGAAGAGCAGGAACACCACGGCTAGAAGCGCTTGAAACAGGATGGCCCAGCCGGGGGTGCGGTGGGGGCTGAGGCGTTCAAAGATGCGCGGGAAGAGGCGGTCTTTGCTCATGGCGTAGTAGATGCGGGGGCCGCTCATGGTGATGCCGTTGAGGGCGCCGAAGACGCTGACGAGGATCATGACCGCCACAAAATTGCCGCCGTTTGCAAACAGTTGGCCGGCGGTGTTGGTGGCGACGGTTTTGGCGTTGTCGTTGATGCCGGCGGCGTTGGCGTCGGCGAATCCTTGGTAGCCGAGGACGTTAAGGTACCCGAGGCTGACGAGGATGTAGAGGATCATGACGGCGACGAGTCCAAACAGCATCGCTTTGGGGATGTTGCGGCCGGGGTTTTTGAGTTCGGAGCCGACGCGCACGACGTTGGTCCAGCCGTCGTAGGCAAACAGCGCGCCGACCATGGCGACGGTCAGGAAGAGGCCAATGTCGAAGCCGTGGTATGCGGTGTCGGTGCCGGCGGCGTCGCGCAGGGTGTAGTCGGCGGCGTGGAAGAAGTCGATTTCGGGGGTTGCTGCGGCGCCGAAGTACGTCAATGCGAACAGGGCGAGGAGCACGATGAGGAGGCCTTTGAGGGCGGTGAAGGCCATTTGCACGCCGCCGCCGTATTTGACGCCGTAGTAGTTGATGAGGGAGAGGACGCCGATGAGGCAGACGGCGAGCACTTGCGCGGTCGTGATGGTGATTGGGCCGGCGGACAGAAGAATTTCGGGGGTTGGGTCGGGGGTGAGGACGAACAGTTGTTCGGCGAAGATGATGGCGAGGGCGGCGGCGGAACCGGCCAGATTGATGGTGAATGCAACCCAGCCCGACAGGAATGCGGCGAGGGAGCCGAGGCCTTCTTTCAGGAATACGTATTCGCCGCCGGCTTTGGGGAAGATGGTGCCAAGTTCGGCGTAGGTGAGGGCGCCCATGAGGGTCATGAGGCCGGCGACGACCCAGAGGACGACGATCATCCAAGGGCTGCCGGTTCCTTGGGCGACGCGGTTGACGCTGAGGAAGATGCCGCTGCCGATGACGATGCCGACAATCATGGAGACGGCGCCGAATAGGTTCAGCTCTCGCCGCATGGTGCGGGTTTGCGGTGCCGGTACGGCAATTTTGGCGGCCATCAGCCGGAGACGATGGCGGTGCGTGGCTCTTCATGGTTTTCATCCAGGAGTCAGGAGCTCTGCTGTGGTGGGGCGCAAAGGTCGACGAAATGGATCAAGGCAAACGGCGGGAGGCGGCCGGCCGCTCAACGAAAGGGGAACGAGAAAGGAATGAGGTTGTTCGAAACGCTCGAACCGGTCGCGGGAGCGGATTTAGTTGAGCCAAACCCAGCCGGTGCAGAAGAAATCGCCTTCGTATGGCCCGTATTGCTGGCCTTGCGGGCACATCATCGGGGGTAGGAGCGCGTAGCCGACGCCAACACAGGCGTGGCCGTCGTTGGAAACGCCGACGCCGAAGGGGCCCACGGGCGTCCAGTCGGTGCGCTCGTAGCAGGGCTCGTTGTGGTCGGCGCTGGCGACGGGGGTCGCCACGACGGCCAGTGCGCACACGATGAGGGCAGAGAGAAACATGGATTTGCGTTCCATAAAGTGGCAGCCTGGAGGGGCTGGATAGGCCTTTTTCGGGACAAGTGGAGAACCATTGGTGTCTCGGAACGCTTTATCAGGGCCACTCCTTGCGCGCGAACGAGACCATGAAGGAGCAGACCGAAGCGCGGATGTTGAAGGAAGGGCGCTACATGCTCATTGACGACGAACCGTGCAAGATCGACAGCATCAGCAAGTCGAAGCCGGGCAAGCACGGCGCCGCTAAGGTCCGCATCGAGGGCCGCAGCATCTTCACTGGATCGAAGAAGACCTACACTGGCAGTGTGACGGACAAGGTCTGGGTTCCCGCTATGGATCGCCGCAGTGCTCAGGTGCTGTCTGTGCGTGACAAGGTGGCCCAAATCATGGACAGTGATTCGTTCGAGACTTTTGATCTTGATATTCCTGATGATATGTCGGATGTAGAGGCAGGCAAGGACTGCGTGTACATCGAGGCCATGGGTCGGCGCATGCTGACCAGTGTCCAAGTCTAAGCTGGGCGATCTCGGCCCAGTTTTGCACTTCGGCTGTCGTCATCGAGAGTTGGCGAACCTGCGACGTGATTCGATGCCACGTTCAGCGGCGGCTCTTGGCAGCGCCCACAATTCCTGAATCGGCTCCGAGTGTGCCGTTTCCCTGAGCGCTGGCTGGTTTCTTTCGGGATTTCGGCGTGGGCTTGGGGCTCTTGCTCGGAATCGGATGCGTCTCGGTCTTGAACGCTCCTTATCGCACTCAAATCCCTTTCTCTTTCCCCGATCCTATTTTTCCTCTTCGTTCCATGTTTTTGTACTTTTGGCGCCGGTTGGGGAACCACCTTTTGAACATTGTGTGGTGTGTCTCATATACCACCGGGAACCAAAGGAGCAGAACATGGAGGACCGTGAATCCTTGGCGCGTGCTGTCCTCATGCGGTTTGCTGAGGCGCCGGGCGCGGCGCTTCTTGCCGCACTTCGGGGGCTGTGTTCTCGTGAGGAGTTGGAGCGCAGTCGAATCTCCTTGCTTCGTCATTTGGAGCGGGAGCCTTGGGTGGTGGCGCTTGACGCGGTGGCCAGGGAGGAGTGCGCGGCGTTTGGGTTCCTGGCTCGTTCGGAGGCGCGCAACGCCGGTTTTCTCGTGCCGTTCGATGTCATGGGCATGGATCGGGTGCTCTCGAAGGCCTAAAGTCGCGGCGTCGGTGCCCGTGCATGGCGCGATTCTACGACGTATTGGCCGAGAGTGCTCTGCGGGCTGGATCGTGGCTTTGTGTGGGGCTGGATCCGGATCCGGAAAAGTATCCTGCGGGCCTGGACGCGGAGGACACGAGCGAGTTTTTGCTCGGCGTCATTGAGGCGACCGCTGAGGTGGCGTGTGCCTTCAAGCCGAACGCGGCGTTCTTTGAGGCCCTCGGGTCGCTTGGTCAGGAGGCATTGGAGGATGTGGTGGCCGCTGTGCCGCCGGGTATTCCCGTGATCCTGGATGGCAAGCGCAACGATATTGGCAACACGGCGCGCAAGTACGCGGAGGCGGCCTTCGAGGAATTGGGCGCGGACGCGGTGACGGTTACGCCGTATCTGGGCTTGGACACGGTGGCTCCTTTTGCCGAGTACGAGGAACATGGTGTCTTTTTGCTGGCACGAACGAGCAACCCGAGCGCTGGCGATTTCCAGGATTTGCCCGTGGATGCTGCTGGGACGCCCTTGTATCAGGCCGTGGCGCGCAAGGCGATGGAATGGAACAAGGATTTTGGCAATCTTGGCCTCGTTTCGGGCGCGACGTACCCGGATGAGTTGGCCACTCTGCGCACACTCGTGGGCAACGATGTGCCGCTGTTGATTCCCGGCGTGGGTGCCCAGGGCGCCGATGCGAGGACGACGCTTTCTCGCGGCGGCGACACCACGGGTCGATTCGCCGTTGTCAACGTGGGCCGAGCCGTAATGTATGCCGGCAGTGGCGACGATTGGCATGCGGAGGTGGCTGCTGCGGCGCGTCGTTTTGCCGCGGACCTTGCTCCTGTGCCGGCGATTTCGTAGGCGTCTGCGTTTTGCTTAGCTTCGCGCACTGGTGACGGTGAAGTCCTTCTTTTGCATGAGGGCGGCACCGAAGCTGCCCCAGAGCACGATCCAGGTTCCAAGCAGCAGCAGCGACAGCCATACTGCGATGCCTGCGTTCCATTCGGGGAGCGCTTGCTGGACGAGGTTGGCGGCGGCAAAGGAGACGGTCATGATGCCGGGGCCTGTTGCGTCTCCTGCGATGCCAAAGGGGAGTTCCCAGGCTAGGTACACGATGAGGTTGGCGAGGAAGTGGAACCGGGTGGCTACGAGGCTGATGAACCCAAACAGGGCGGCGAGTCCGGCTCCGAGAAGGGGCGCTGCGGTGAGTACGCCGGCTGCGATGCGGAATGCGATCGGGCCGCTGGCGGTGGTCACGTCGATGGTTGCTCCGCTGGAAACATAGTCGCGGCTGATGAGGTATTGTGCGTCCTGGTACCAGAGGTTCCATTCGATGCCCAAGAACGCGGCAAACAGAATGGCTTGAAACAGCGCGAGTCCTGCGGTGGCGAGGATGACGGCGGCGAGCCGGCTGCGGTATTGGGTGGCGCGGCGCACGGGGCGCACGAGTAGGTAGCTGAGGGTGCGGTCTTCTACGTCGTCGGCAAGCATTCCGCCTGCAAGCAGCAATGCTACGAGGGGGACGGTTCCGGCAAGCAGGAAGAAGCTCGCGCTGACGCCGTCGCCGTAGTAGTACTCCGGTTGGGGTTGGTTTGTGGCGCCGGGGCCGTTGTCGGGTGTGTCGCCCATGGAGAGCGAGGTGTCCACCAACAGCAACGCTCCGAAGATGGCGGGGAGGCAGCTGAGAATGATGGCGAAGAGGAATTTTTTGGAGTGCACGAGGCGGCGCAAGGAGAGGCGGAAGCTGGGTCCGTGGATCACGCATTCACCTCCCCGGCAAGGTAGTCGAAGACACTGTCGAGGTCGGCGTCGAGGGTGCGCAGGCCGCCGATCTTCCATGCTGGTGTTGCTTGGTCATGGAACTTCCCCAAAAAGTCGCGAAGGCGCAAGGTCAGGATTTCGATGGCGTCGGTTTGGACGGTGACGCCTTCGACGCTGTCCCAGCCAAGAAGCTTGGAGCCAAGTTTGCGCGCTTCTGGGGTGGTTATGCGGATGCGGCTGGGCACTTGGCCTAGGTTGTCGCGGACTTCTCGCACGTCGCCACGGGCCACGAGTCGGCCGCCGGAGAGTACGGCGACGTCTCGGGTGAGCCGTTCGACTTCGGGCAGGATGTGGCTGCTGACGAGGATGGTGCAGCCTTCTCGTGCGAGGCTGCGGATTCGGTCTTGGATGCGCCGGCGTGCTAGGGGGTCGCAGCCAAGCAGGGGCTCGTCGAGCAGCAACAGTTCGGGTTGGTGCAGGAGTGCTTGGGCAAGTTTGACGCGTTGACGCATGCCTTTGGAGTAGGTCTTGATGCGGCGGTCCATGCCGTCGGCGAGCCCGAGGGCGGTGAGTTCTTCTTCGGCGGCTTTGCGGGCTTTTGCGAGGGGCATGCCGCCTACTTCGGCAAGGCGGGCGACGAATTCGGGCCCGGTCATGTCCTCGTAGAAGGCGTCTTGTTCCGGCACGAAGCCCATGCGGCCGAGGACAGCGGGGTTGTCCCAGATCGGTTGTCCAAACGCCCGGACGGTGCCGACAGTGGGGCGAACGTGGCCGGTGCAGACTTTCATGAAGGTGGATTTGCCGGCTGCGTTGGGTCCGACGAGGGCGGTGATGCCGCCGTCCAATTCGAGGCTGACGCGGTTCATGGCGACCACGTCACCGTAGCTTCGGGTGACTTCGTGGAGGTGCAGCACGGGCGCGGTGCGGGGTGATTTGGTGGGGCTCATAGCAAGGCCTCCAGTCGGTGGAGCCGTCGGTGCGTGAGCCACAAGGCGAGGATGGAGGTGCCGAGCATGAGCGCGTAGACGAGGGTCATGGAGAGGCCAAGTTGGGCGTAGTGTTCGGGTGGCGGCGGGGTGTAGTGGCGTCCGTCGGGGCCGAGGTATCGGATGCGGTCGTGGTAGTAGACTTGGAAGGGCAATTCAAACAGGAGGGTTAGCCAGCCAATGGGGCCCCAGATGAATTTCAGGGAGGAGTCGGCGAGGATGCTGGCGCTGGTTCCAAGCAGGCTCCAGGCGCCGACGATGATGGCGAATCCCATGGCGGCGTGCCAGGTGCGGCGGGTGTGGGCGCTCACTACGAGTACGATGGCGGTAATCCACAGCAGCATGACCAGTAGGCCTGGTATGGCGACGGTGAGTGCGTGCAGGGCGTCGGTGCCTGTGGCGATTTCGTTGTGGTATTCGATGCCGGATTGGGGGCCGACGCGAATCAAGAGTCCGAGCAACAGCAGGAGGGCGACGGGGACAAAGGAGATGGCAAGCAGCACGCCAGCCAAGAAGAACAGTTTGCCGCGAAAGTAGGTGCCGGGGCGCAGGGGTCGACTGAAGTAGAACAGGGGTGCGTTGTAGCGGAGGTCTTCGGCAAACAGGGGCGCGCCGACGAGGAGGGCAAAGAGGAGCGCGGGAAGAAGCGATAGGAAGCTGGCGCCGACGATGATGTCGCTTCCTTGGAAGTACATGGGGTAGATTGGATTGGTCCAGGCTGCAAGGTTGCCGCCGATGGCCACTAGGAGGAAGACGCCGATGATGACGAGTGGCGTTGCGGTGTACCAGGTGCGAAGCAGGGTGCGCAAGTGGTAGCGCACGAGGATGCTCCAGCCTGGGCGCGCTTCGGTGCTGGTTTCGGATTGCCAGGTCCGAAAGCGTCGCAGTTCGACGGTTATGCTTTCGCCTCCATATGGGCCAGGATCGCG
This sequence comes from Thermoplasmatota archaeon, assembly GCA_041601615.1. GTDB lineage: Archaea > Thermoplasmatota > E2 > JACPAO01 > JAHFTW01 > JANQNI01. The sequence goes on from JBFIHX010000012.1 coordinate 46,040, forward strand.
TCTTCGACGCCGTGTTCCTCGGGGACGGCCTGCATCAGCAAGCAATCGTTGCGGCGGGCAAGAGCAAGCAGAGGTTGTGGGGCAGGGGCAAGGACGCGCAGGTCGTCGCCGAGGGCGATTTTGTAGCCGGCTGCTGTGCATGCTTCGGCAAAGTTCTCCGTGTCGCCCATGACGTCCACGCGGTACCAGGTTCCGCCTGCTCCGGTGGTGACGGTGCGGTGGCGTACTGCTTCCACGGCAGCAAGGCGGCCATCTCGGAGCACCACGGCATCGGCGCAAACGGCTTCCACGTCGGGTAGGATGTGGGTGGAGAGGAGGACGCTGATTTCTTTCTCGGCAGCCACTTCTTCGATGAGTCGGAGCATAGTGCGGCGGCCACGCGGATCGAGGCCGTTGGTGGGTTCGTCGAGCACCAAGAGGCGCGGGGCGTGGACCAGTGCGGCGGCGAGTTTCATGCGTTGGCGCTGGCCGGTGCTCATGCGTGCGGGGTTGTGCAGGGCTTCTTCGCCCATGCCGACGGCGTGTAGGGCTTCGGCGGCGGCTTCGTGGGCGCGGCCGCGGGGAATGCCACAGAGTTCGGCGGCGAGCCGTACGGATTGGACGGCGTTGAGGCCAGGAACCACCACATCGTTTTCGGCCATGTAGCCGACGCGGCGACGGATGGCAAGGCTCTGGGTTCGCACGTCGTAGCCCATCACTTTGGCTTCGCCGCCGGAGGGCGCTAGAAATCCAAGCAAGGTCTTGAGAAGCGTGGTTTTTCCGCTTCCATTCGGGCCCAACAAACCGTGAATTCCAGGTTCTAATGCAAGATCGATGGGTCCGACGCCTGCGCCGCCGGGAAACCGACGGCCAAAGCGGTGCAATGAAAGCAATGGTTCCATGATGCACCAGAACCGCCTGAATTGAAAATCGTACTTGTCGCACCGCGCAAACCAAATCCCGGCGCGCCCCTGCTGCGGACGTGCCCCATCCTCGCGTGGAGACTCGGCCCGCCCGTGGCCCCCACAACAGCCTCTGGACCGTCTACAAAGATGTGGGCTTCCTGCGCGTGGTTTGGAATACGAGCTGGATTCTCATGGCCCGGTACGCACCAAGCTTTCGTCTCAAGAACTGGATGCTTCGAAGAACGGGGGCCAAAATTGGCAAGTTTGTGAGCTTCGGATTCGAGGCCACCCTTGACATCCTGTATCCGCAGCGCGTGACCGTGGGCGACGATGCCATCATTGGCTATGACTCGACGATTCTGTGCCATGGCTACTTGCACGACCAGATCCAGTTGGGGGACGTAACGATCGGTGCGCGTGCCAGCATCGGCGCCAAGTGCCTCATTCTTCCGGGCGTGACCGTGGGCGAGGGTGCGGTCGTGGGTGGCGGCAGCGTCGTGACGCGAGATGTTCCGGCAGGAGAGTTCTGGGCGGGCGTTCCGGCGCGCAAAATGCGCGACTCTTTTGGCCAAACGTAGCCGCCTAATTGCACCCGGCGGGGCGCCAAAAAATGCCAACGAAGGAACATCAAGCCGCGTGCCAACAGAAGGGGGCGCCGGAAAATTGGATACTCGGGAACCACTGGCGATGAATGAAAAACCCTGAGCGAAATGTTGGGCCGATGCGCGTCCTTTCCATACTCCTTGCAGTCCTGTTGCTTCCTGCCGCATGGGCCATGGGGGGCCACGACCCTGTTGAAGCGTGCGAACTGGACATTGCCCCGGTACACGCTGTGGATGACGGCCATACCCACTACCATCATGCGATGGCAGTCGGCGCCCACGCTCATGGAGACGAATGGTTTGCCGCCGACCACACACACGGCATGATGCACGGAGGCCACGACGAAGGAGGCCACATGGATGCCTGCGACCAAACCGGTGTCCTGCGCATGTTCGGCGACATCAGCGCGATTCCCAAACTCAGGCTTACGGACGCAGTGGTTGGCACCGAACCCAGTGTCATTGTACGCAACGAAGGCTACGCCATTGACCCCCAGAAAGCCCAGAGCCTCCTGCACTTGCAAGGAGACGCAGCACTCGCCGCCAGTGGCTTCCCCGGCAGCGGCACCATGGCCGATCCGTACATCATCGAAGGCTACGCCATCAGCCAACGCCTCACACTCCAGGACACCGACGCTTGCGTGGTCGTTCGCAACAACGTGGTGGACGGCTCCTTCATCGAAGGGCCGCTCGTGGATCCCTTGGACCTCATCCGAACCCTCGACAACGTTGCGCTTGCCCGCGAAGCCCTCGACGCTGCCCGCGAAGCCGTAGGAGCGGCCGCCGACGCCCGCGCCTTGACCCTCGAAGACGTACACATCGCCCAAGCCGACTTGCAAGCCTGGCGCGACGCTCGTACCAGCTACCTCGACGCTGTATCCGCAGCCCGCGCCGCCCTCGACGCATGGAGCGAAGGCCGCGTGCCCTACCTCGACGACCTTGCCGCCGCCCGCGCCGACTTCGACGCCTGGAAAGACGGACGCGTGCCGGTGGTCGACGACTTGGTGGCTGCCCGCGACGCACTCGGCACCAACAGCCAAGCCCTGACCGCGAACCAAGAACTCCTCCAGGCCCTACGCGCCGACGCCCTTGCCCTGCGCGACGAAATGGCCATGCAAGCAGAAGTTCCAGAGCTTCCCGAAAACATCAACTCCTTCCTCAGCGAGGTCCGCGCCTCCGACGACGGCACCCTCGCCGACCTCCTCGACCAATTGCAGGAAGTCGCCGACCAAGTGGCCGCCGCCAAATCCGAACGCGCAGAGCTTCGCGCCGACCGCATCGAGCTTGTGGCCGCCCGCGACGACGCCACGACCGCGCTTGGCGCCTACGACGCGCCCCGCGACGAACTCAAAGCCGCCATCGTGGCCGCCCTCGACGCCCGCAACCAATACGACGCCAGCCGCGACGCCCTCGTAGCCGCCCTCGACGCCGCCCGCGTCGACCAAGGCCTTCACGACGACCAAAAGGACGCCCTCGTGGCCGCCCTTGACGCCGCCCGCGCCATCGATGCCACCGCCCTGGAATCCCTGAGTGCTGCCCGCGCCGAGCGCGACCTTGCCCGCGAAGCCCTCGACGCTGCTCGCGCTGTGGCCGAGGAAGGTGAAATCATCTGGCTAGGAGAACTCTACGAAGACCTCGACGCCGTCGTGCAAGCAGCCCTTGAGGCCGCCCGGCGCCTCGTTGTCGAAGACGCACAACTTGTTCTGGACTGGAACGGGCCCTGTGTGCACGCCTACCACAACGTCGTGGACGACCTGCGCGTCAACCAAAACAACGCACGCCTCGGATACGCCACCGGCGGGGTCATCGAAGACAACCGCATCTTCGACGTGGGCCAACTTCGCCACTACGACGGTGTCTTCCGCGACAACGAAATCGGCGACCTCGCCCACTGGGAAGGCTTTCTCTCCGGCGAATCCCCCGCCAGCAGCCGGGCCGCCAACGTAGACGGCTTCAACCAAGGCCAACTCGTCAACAACGCGTTCTACGGCTTCGTGGACCTCGACTTCCACGGCCACCACCACGGCACCGGCTTCTTCTCGCCCCACAGCCACTACCACGGCAACGACATGACCCGGCTCTACGGCGACGACGGGATGCTGATGCACGACCACACCTTCCGCTGGACCAGCGTCGTCTTTGCCAACAACATCGTCATCGACCCCGCCGGCCAGGGCCTACGCTACGAAGACCGCAACCACGCCGGCGACGACCGCCAAGCCAACTCCGAAAACGTCGAACAACTCAACGAAGCCCACCTACACAGAAGCATCATCGAGCTGCAACGCAACACCGTCGTTGGCAGCCTCAGCGTAGACGTGTTCAACGCCGACGGCATCGACATCTGGAGCGACACCCTGACCCCCGTCCAATTCGACGTTCTGGGCCGCGTCGTGGACGCCGTGCTGCACCTAGGTGCTGATATCATCAACACCCACAGCGGCCGCAACGACGGCTGGCTGCGCATCGAAGACAACCGCGTCCTCGACCCCAGCGGCGGCATGGGCGCCTACGAGATCCGCGACGCCAAAGAATTCGACCTCCGATTCGTCGGCAACCAAGCCGTCAGCATCGGACACGGCGCCCGCCCCGGCGACCTCCACATCGGCGACCTACAGCAACTCGACCTAGAAGCCCTCAATTGGGGCGGCATGCAACACGAGGGCGACACAGGCCTCCTGCTTGCCCGCATCAAAGACGGCGAGGCAACCATCTGCCAAAACCGCCTCTCGGGCTTCGACGCCGGATTCGTCGCCAAAGACCGCATCATGGAAGACGCAACCATCCGCACCTGCGCAGACAACAACTTCAGCGGCGACCCCTACACCGAGGTCCGCTTTACCGCGTACCCGAAACAAGAACCAGGACTAACCCAGCCGATTCAGGACGCCATCGAAGAAGTCGCAGGCGACGCGCCCGGCCACGCCGCCGAACCCGTCCTCGATGCAATAGACGCCGCTTCCTCCTCCCTCTAGGGCTCCGAGTGTGTCGGGACCCCTTCTTCCGCCTTTTCCCGACTTTTTCCAATCGCAAATTTGGCAGCATCGCTTGGTTCAACAGTTGGGTATGTACTCGGTTGAGGAAAGCCGCAGCTGAAGGTGCCTTGGTCGGCGCGAAACTTGGAGCGTTCGTGCTATTCGTCGCGCAATCAATCCTAGCCGGACAATCAATCCATCATCCGAGTCACGCGAATCACGGAACCGGTGACCGCAAAAATCACGCGCTGCCGACCGACACGGAGCCGCTTCAGACCCATTGCATGGTCGCCTTCGAGCGCCTTGACCTCGAGGCTGTGCCTCTTACCCGTGGGATCTTCCCGCAACTGTTCAAGAGCGTCTCGCAGAAGCTTGCGCGGCCGAGGTGCAAGGGACCGAAAGAATGCCGTCGCGCCCTCATCTTCAAGAACCAGTTTCACAAATCATCCAAGTCGGTCCAGGCGTACCGGCCAGGGTGCAGCAACTTGTCCTGCTCCGCCGCCAAAAAAGTCTGGCGGTCGGTAGCATCGAGGACCCGGTTGATGATGTCGTCATACGTCATCCCCGCCAAACCAAGGGCACGAATCCTGTCGCGCGTCCGGCCATCAACCTGAATGGTCGTCTTGGCCATCAATCGTTATATGCGGCAATAGTGGCCATAGCGGTTGTATTGGGGGTCAACGGCCAAGTCAACATGAATCAACGCGCCCCCTTCACCCTCTCCGCGCCGCCTCAATCCCATCAACCTCAATTTTCCCCATCTCCATCATCGCCTCAAACACCCGTTTCGCCGCTGCCGGATCCGAATCAGCCAAGCCCTCCATGAGGGCGGTGGGCGTAATTTGCCAGTTCAATCCCCATCGGTCCTTGCACCAGCCGCAGGCACTTTCTTGGCCGCCGTTGGAGACGATTGCGTTCCAATAACGGTCTGTTTCGGCCTGGTCCTTTGTCGCGACCTGGAACGAGAAGGCCTGCGTGTGCGGGTATCCGGGGCCACCGTTCAAACCGAGACACGGGATGCCGAGCACCGTAAACTCCACCGTCAGAACATCGCCCTGTTTGCCTGATGGATAGTCTCCGGGTGCTCGAGTGACGGCGTGTACCTTGGAATCTGGGAAGGTCTCAGCGTAGAATCGAGCGGCAGCCTCCGCATCGCCATCAAACCACAGACAAATCGTATTTTTTGCAGGTTCCGCCATATCCATCCGCTCCATGCGTGCAGGGTCATGGGCGGACTTGGACCTTAGCGATTCCTTTCAGCGGCTCGGCTGCGAATTACACCGTCCGCACAATCCGCACCGCCGCCGCATCCAGGTCCGGCCCCGCAGCAAACGGCTCCAATTGCGACAGGAGCCCCGCAACATCGATGCCCCATTTTGTGGGCGCGTGCGGCGGCAAGCGCGCCAGGACGTTGTTGTAGTGGTTCTCCACCCCGCGCTCTACGCCCCGGGCGTACTGATGCAGCATCGCAGCCGCCATGATCAAGCCCTGCACGAACAACTTGTCCTCCCCCTCCAAGCCCAGCCACAAATGCTCCCACGCCTCATGCGCATGCCAATGACGCCCCGCGTTGAACTCGTCCAAGCCCTCCGTCAAGAGCGGCGAGGACGCGGGGTCCTCAATGGGTGGGTGCTTCGGGTGGCGGCGAGCGTGACGAGTGAGGTCGGTCATGTTCGGCTCCCCAAACCCCCGTAGGAGGATTGGCGTTCATGTACCCTGCACAACGATTTCATCCAATCGCCGCCCCACACCCTCATAACCCGCACCTCCACTGGGCCGCTGATGCGTGTTGGTGTAATCCTGGCGGCTTTGATGCTCGCCGTCTCCTTTTCTGGCTGCTTTGGCGGCAACGACAAAGCCCCGGCGGTCGTAGAAAATCCCAATTTTACCGGCGGCAACGATACGACGACCCCGCCCGCCATCCAAAAACCAGTGATTCCGCCCTGCACCCTGGTGGCCGGCGACATCGCGTGGCCTGACTTGCCGGGGGCACCCAAACCCGCAACACCCCTGTCTGCGACCATCCAGCGCGACGCCTACGGAGTTCCGCACGTCTGGGCCGACGACCCATACTCCCTATGGTACGCCAATGGCTACGTCCAAGCCCAAGACCGCTTGTTTGAATTGGATCTGCTGCGCCACGTGGGTCGAGGCGATTCTGCGGCAGTCGTGGGCGCTGCCCAATTGGCCTCTGACGTGGAAGTGAACCGTGAATTGTACACCGAAGCCGAAATTGAAGCGCAATGGGACGCCGCTCCTTCGGCCGCTCGCGAGGTGCTCCAGGCCTTCAGCGACGGCGTCAATCGCTACATGGTCGAATCCGTGGTCCGTGGCGAACTGCCCGGCGAGTTTGCCGCCCTCGGCCACGCACCCGAACCATGGATTCCCCAGGACTCCATCGCGGTCATCGACTACCTCATCGGCTTCTTTGGCGTCGACGGCGGCCACGAATTGGGCAACCTACAGCGCCTTGGGCAACTCGAATCGACCCTCGGGCCCGAAGCCGCCTGGGACGCGCTCGGTGACCTTGTGTGGCTGCGCATCGACGACTCCTACACCACCATCAATCCCGCAGACCGCATCATGAATGGCTGCGAAGACCCCTTGCCCCGCGCCGCAGCCGGCGCTCAGATTGCCTCCGCCGCAGCCGCCCAAGGCGCCACCGTGTTCGGAGCCGTCGGCCCTGGCGAAGTGGGCTTGCCACCGCCCCTAGCCATCGCCAGCCTCGAAGAGCGCGGCGCGGGCGTCTTTGCCGACTTCAAATGGGGCAGCAACGCCTTCCTTCTCGACGGCCAGCACACCAACACCGGCAAACCCATCATGTGGGGCGCTCCGCAAATGGGCTACTACAAGCCCCCCGTGCCCTACCAAATCGGCTTGCACGGCGCCGGCTACGACGCGGTCGGCATCGGTGTCGCAGGAGCACCCGGCATCGTCATCGGACGCAACGCCGACATCGCATGGTCTGCCACCAGCGGCATCGAGGACATGACCGACATCGTCGAAGTGGACCTCACCGGCCCCCGCACCTACACATGGGATGGCAAAACCAAGCAAATGGACTGCTGGACCGTGACCCACAACACCGCGCCAGCCCCCGCCGACCTTGCTGCATTCCCGGACGTGGCGCCGCCCATGACCTACGAACAAGAAGTATGCCGCGCTGAGACCTGGCCCGTCATCGCCATCAACGAAGCCGCCGGCAAGGCCTGGTTCAAACGCTGGACCACACGCGGTGAAGAACTGCCCGGCGCCTTCATGTGGCTCGGAGTGGCGACCGCAACGAGTGCTGCGGACTTCCGCGAGCAAGTGGCGGACTTCCCGTTCACCTTCAACTTCCACGTCGCCGACATGCAAGGCATCCACTACATCCACACCGGCAACATCCCGCTGCGAGCACCCGGATACGATCCGCGCCTCCCGACGCCCAGTGGCGAGGCGTTCCAGTGGCGAGGCGAGGCGTACACCCGCGAAATGGACACCTGGGCAACCAATCCCTCCACTGGCTACTTTGCCAACTGGAACAACGGCCCCGCTTACGGATGGCGCGCCGGCGACCAACGCGGCCTCTGGGGCCCCGTCCACCGCGTCCAGGCCGAAGACCGCGAAGTGCAAAAATTCCTTGCCGAACGAGGCAACCTCTCCCACAGCGACGTGGAAGAACTCAACTGGCGCGTCAGCCAAGTAGACAGCTTGGCCGGCCCTTTCTTGCCCTATCTAATCGCCGCGGCAATCCAGGCCGGTAGCACGGACGTGGCCGAGGCTCTCAGCGCGTGGCAGGCAGAGGGCATGCCCTGGCGCGACGACGACAAGGACGGCTTCTACGACGACGCAGCTCATGCAATCTGGGACGCCCTCTACGCCGAGCTCCTGGGTCTGCAAGCGGACGAACTTGGCACCTACAACCACGAACTCCAGCTCAACCCGCCCGAATCAAGCGACGCACACGCAGGAGACCACGGCCAACACAACAACCCGCTCCCAACGGTGCTCAAAGCGCTGCGCGGCTCCACTGCTCGCAACTGGTGCGACGACGCCGGAACCGCCACTGTCGAGACCTGTGACGATATGCTCGAAGCCGCAGTCCTTGCCGCCGTGGGACAACTTCAGGCCTCGTACGGAATGGACCCCGCCGAGTGGCTCGCCCCCGTCCACCTCAGCGCATTCACCGCCATGGGTGCCTTCGACGCCGACGAAATGCCGATGGTCAACCGCGGATCCTGGGTACAAGTGGTCGCTATGGGAGAAGGCGGCAAAGGCGCCAGCAGTGCCATGCCTCCCGGCAACATCGGACGCATCACCGCACCTGAGGCCGCGATCTGGGTCGGTGGTGGCGGCGAACCGGAGCGACTCACCCTCGAATTGGACATGTATTGGTCCGGCCGCTACAAGCCGTTCCCGCTGACCCGCGCCGAAGTGGACGCCGTGGCCGTCGAGACCTACGAACTCGCCGTGGTGTCGCCGCCTTGACGTGGCAAGAAGAGCTCAAAGCGCAGGTGCCCCGCGCCGAGATTCCCGGGTTCCTGGCCGATCTACAAGCGCTCGTGGCAGCACTTCGCGAGCATCGGCCTTGGGAGCCGAGACTGACCATGACGCTGCGACAACACCCCGCGCTCGTGCTCGGCTACATGACACCGGGGCCCGCCCGCGACAAAGTCGAAGCGGCGCTCAGAGGGTAGGGCAGCGCGAACAGGGCGAATAGTACGGACTGTCCACCGCCGGGCGCCGGTCGTCTTTGCTGACAAACGGAATCACGTTCGTGCCGGCCGCGGGCGTCCGGAAGCGCAAGTCCTCCACGGGCAAGCCGCCAACAATGTGCTCGTCCCAAATGCGCGCCGCATCGTCGAGGCCCAAGTGGCTGTACCAAACGCCCTCGGGGTACACCACCATCATTGGTCCATGGCCGCACTGACCCAAGCAACCCGCCTTGTTGATACGCAGCGTCTCCTTGAGCCCCGCATCACGCAAGCGGCTCTTCAAGAGCTTCTGGATTTCCTCGGCCGGCCCGTCCAAGGCACACGCGGAGTCGCTCGTGCAGACAAATGCGTGCAACTCGAAGCGGCGACCCTCCCCATCAACAGGAAGCGGTGCACCGGGGGCAGGCAGGACGGTTGGATCAGACACGCACTCGGAGTCTCGTCGGCGGGCTTAAGCTCGGCGCCCCGGGTGGCCGGCCCGTGGCCCTTCCCAGCGGCATCGACTGGCTCATCTTCGTGGGCTCGACCGCATTCAGCGTCGCACTCGTGCCACAACTGGTGCGCACCCTGAAGCTTGGCCGCGCCGACGACCTCAGCATCCCCTTCGTGGCCCTCGTCATCGCCGCCTCCGCCATGACACTCGTCTACTGGCTCATCCGAGGCGAAAACTGGGAAGTCTACTTCGGATTCCTCGCCAACCTACTCGTCTGGAGCGTCGTGCTCTGGTACCGACTGTTTCCACGGCCGGGGAGTCTTGGGCACGAGGCGGACCCTCCACGCCGGCCACATCACGAACCGTGAAGTAGCCGCCCGCTCTGAACAATCCCATGGAAGGAACACCCCTCGAATTCAACCTCGTGGACCACGATGGCGCCCCCGTCACGCACAAGGACCTAGGAGGCTCCGCGTACGTCCTGTTCTTCTACCCCAAAGACGACACACCCGGCTGCACCAAGGAAGCATGCGGCATCCGCGACGTCTGGGCAGACTACGCCGCCGCCGGCCTCAAAGTCTACGGAGTCAGCAAAGACGACGCCGCCAGCCACCAGAAATTCATCGCCAAGTACGACCTGCCCTTCCCGCTTCTCACCGCCACCGAAGAGCAACTCACAGAACTTGGCGTCTGGAAGGAGAAGAACAACTACGGCAAGAAATACTGGGGCATCAACCGCGAGACCTTCCTTGTCGGCGCCGACGGCAACGTCCTGAAGCACTACAAGCGCGTCAAGCCCGCCGAACACGCCGGACAGATTCTCGCCGACTTCGCGGCAAGCCAGGCCTAGCATGGAGACCCTGGACACCCCCACCATCGAAGCACTGCCCGAACGCCGCTTCTGTGTGCGCCGCCACTTTGGCCCCGCTGCCGCCGTGGACGACACGCGCCGGCCCATGTACCAGCACATGATCAGCCACGAACTGGTCGGCGGCCCCAGCGTCCTTCGCCACATCGAGCAAGGCGACGCACCGGACCACACCCTGGACGTGCTGATCGGCGCCACCTGCAACTTCGACGGCGATTCGGAGGTCCGCGTCGAGGTCGTTGCCGCCGGCGACTACGCCGTACTGGACTTCGAGGGCCCCGAGAGCGCCATCCCCGCCGCCCTTGACCACCTGCGTGCCTGGGTCGAGGCCTGCGCCCGCACCGCCATCGGCCCGGTCTTGCAAGTCCACCTCATGGACGCCATCGACGGCATCGTCGAACAACAGTTCCAGCTTGCACTTGCACCTCGGCGTCTCTGACCCGCCGGCTTAAACGGACGCAGCCGGTTCGAGTCACATGCTCAGGCCGGGCGACGCCGCCCCCGACTTCGTCCTCAAAGACAGCGACGGCAACGACGTGCGCCTGAGCACCTACAGCGGTCGCCCCATCATCCTCTACTTCTACCCCCGCGACAACAACCCCAGCTGCGTCGTCCAAGCCAAAGCATTCCGAGACGCACACCCCAAAATCCAATCCTTCGGCGCCGCCCTCGTCGGCGTCAGCATGGACCCCGACCACAGCGCCTTCCGAGCCAAGCACAAGATCCCCTACCCGCTCCTGTCCGACCGCGACGGCCGCGTCCACGACCTCTACGACGCCTGGCGCACCACCCTGCTGGGAAAACGCCCCATCGCCGTACGCCGCTGCACCTACCTCATCGACGGCGACGGCATCATCCGACGCGCCTACCACCGCGTCAACCTCCTGCGCCAAGGACACACAGTCCTCAAAGACCTCGACCGCCTCAGCGCCCAACGCGAGTGGGGCAAAAAACCCGAACCCCGCCTCAAAGACCTGCGCCCCTAACGGCAAGCCACGCACTTGAAACGCCGCAGCCCGCATCGCCAAACATGGCCGAGACCCGACTGCGACCCATCCGTGTGGCCGCGACCCTCCCGTATGCCCCCGAAGCCGTCTGGGCCGTAGTCTCCGACAGCCGCCGCGACCCCGAATGGTGCCCCCTCGTGCCCAGCGTCACCCAAACCACCGGCGACGGCCCCGGCCCCGGCGCTACCTACGACTTCCAACAACAACTTCCCGACGGCCGCATCGTGGACGGCACCATCAAAGTCATTGGCTACTACGCCCCCGACCACATTGCATGGGACGTAGAAGACGCCGTCCGCCACTACTTCATCACCATGAGCCTCCGGCCCACGCGACGCGGCCACACCCGCATCACCCAGGAAAGCCACCCCACCTTCAAACGCGACCTAGGCGCCCGGCGCATCCTTGTTCCCCTCCTGACAAAACGCGCCCTCAAACGACAATATCGAGCCCTCGCCCGGCTCCTCGCCACAGAAACCCAATAGGCTCAAATACGAGCGTCATAAGTCGCGACCTGGAGACGGCCCGCCTACCGGGACCGCCGATCCAGCTCACACTCATCATTGGAGCACGTTGCTCCCACCCTCCCGACCCCCGCGCACACAGCCGCCATGGGGTCGCATTGAGGCGAAGCCCAGAGTGGGCAGGCCGTCCCAGGAAACCATTCACATGTCTGTCGACCCCACGACCACCAAGTACGTCATCCACGCCACCATCAAGGCGGAGGGCGTCATCGAAAAACCCGACATCATCGGCGCCATCTTCGGACAAACCGAAGGCCTGCTCGGCAACGAACTCGACCTTCGCGACCTCCAAAAGGGTGCTCGAATCGGACGCATCGAAGTGGACGTGGAAACCAACCGCGGCCGCAGCACCGGCATCATCCTCCTGCCCAGCGCTATGGACAAGGTCGAATCCGCCATCCTCGCCGCCGCCCTCGAAACCATCGACCGCATCGGCCCCGCCAAAGCGACCGTCCGCGTCGACAAAATCGAAGACACCCGCCTTGCCAAGCGCGACCAAGTGGTCAACCGCGCCAAGGAACTCCTCTCCAGCATCAACGAAGACCCGGCCCAAGACTCCGGCCGCATCACGGACGAAGTACGCAACGCCGTCCAAGTCGCTGAAATCGCCAAGTTCCGCAACACCAAGATCTGGTGCGGCCCGAACGTCGAATCCGCCGACAGCATCATCATCGTCGAAGGCCGCAGCGACGTGCTGAACCTCCTCAAGTTCGGCATCAAGAACACCATCGCCGTCGAGGGCACCAACGTCCCCGTTGAGGTGCAAGAGCTGACCCGCGAGAAGACCACCACCATCTTCGTCGATGGCGACCGTGGCGGCGAACTCGTCGCCCGCGAGCTTCTCGAAACCTGCGAAGTGGACTTCGTCGCCCGCGCCCCCAACACCCGCGAGGTCGAGGAACTTCCCCACAAACTCGTGATGAAGTGCCTCAAAAACAAGACCACCGCAGAGCAATTCATCAGCCAGCACGGCCTCAACATCAAGCGACCCGAAGGCGGCAAGGTCCTCCCCGCAGCCGAGCGCAAGACCAGCGACCGCGCCCCCTCCTCCGAGCGCACCGCGGAACGCTCCTCCGAACGCTCCTCGGACCGCAGCAGCGACCGTGCTCCCGCCACCGACCGCGAACCCCGTGGCGACGACGAGAAATCCGGCCGCGCCCGCCGTGGACGCCGCGGTGGCCGTGGCAAGCGCGACGACGACGCTGAGGGCGAGCAACAGAAACTCTCCGCGTCCAGCGACGACGCCGCCGAGAAGGAAGACAAGCCCGCGCCCCGTGGCCGCACCGCCAGCCCCGCCAAGAAGAGCGAACCCAAGAGCCGCGAACCTGCCCCCAAGGCGGCCCCCAAGAAGCGCGCCGACGACCCCCGCGCCGGTCTGCGCGACGCGCTATCCGGACTCGCCGGCAGCCTCAAGGCGACCCTCCTCGACGACGCCGGCGCCCCTGTGCGCGAAGGCCTCGCCGTGCGTGAACTCGCCGACACCCTCAAGGGAGGCAAGGACGCCGTGCACACCGTCGTCTTCGACGGCGTCATTACCCAGCGCCTCCTCGATATCGCGGCCGACAAGAAGGTCCAGACCGTCGTCGGCGTCAAGATGGGCAACGTGACCAAGGTTCCCGACACTGTGGAAATCCTGACCAAGGACGACCTGAACTGATCAGGTCCCTCCAACCTGTCCTCTTTCCCCTTCCTTCTTCCTTTGCAACCTTGCGCCCCGGCCCACGGTACGTCAAGATGTTCAGCGCAACAACCGACCAACAGTTCCAGCAATTTGCGCCAACCACCTCGTGGCACTAGCGCCGAGGAACCATCATGCGCCTCTGGCCCATGCTCCTGGCTCCGCTGGTCACCGCCGCAACCCTGGGTGCCGCAGGAATGTGGCTCTCGTCGGCCGAAATGCTGCATTCGCGCCTCTCGTACGATTCGCTTGGCGGGCCCGCCGCCTACATCCTGTATGCCGTTGTGGTCGGATTGGGCGTCCTTCATTGGCTCGTGGACGTCTTGCTGCGCGAGGTTCGGCGAGCAATCGACCAGCGTCGAAATCGCCACCGGGCACGGTCCAGGCAGCCAGCGGCGGGCCATCTTGGTGCGCCGCGAGGAATCTACGATCGCCCCGTGACCCTGCCGCCGCGACCGTAAGAACGCCCATGTAGCGGGGGTTTGTGCCCGCCATCGTGCAGTACTGGTTGATGAAATCGGAGCCGGAAAAATTCTCCATCGACCACTTGGAAGCGGCCGGTTCCACGCACTGGGACGGCGTTCGCAACTACCAGGCCCGCAACATGATGCGCGACGAAATGAAGGTCGGTGATCGCGTCCTGTTCTACCACAGCAATGCCACCCCGCCCGGAGTGGCCGGCGTTGCCACCGTGTGCAAGGAAGGCTACCCGGACCACACCGCCTGGGACGCCGACGATGCGCACTTTGACGCCAAAACGGACCCCGAAAACCCGCGTTGGATGATGGTGGACATCGCCTTTGAAGCACGAATGCCGAACTTCCTGCCGCTCGACCAGTTGCGCCAGAACGAAAACCTCAGCGACATGCTCCTGCTGCGACGGGGCCAGCGCTTGTCCGTGCAGCCCGTGGAACCGGAACACTTCGAGGAAGTTCTGCGCATGGGCGGGTTGCAGCCGTAGCGGGGCGGCGGGCGCTTACCCGATGATGTTCTTGTAGACGCGGACGTTGATGAACGCCAGGATGACGCCGATCACACCCCCGAGCCCAAGCCCAATGGCGAGGTCCACGAGCGCATCGCTCCAACCTGTAATCATCAAGCCGCGCATGCCTTGGATCATGTAGTCCACGGGGTTGTACTCGGTGATGTTGGCAAGCCAGCTTGGCAGGAGGTTGGCGGGCATGAACGCGGTGCTCATGAACAGCAAGAGGAAGAACAACGGGAACATTGCCTGTGTCGCCTGGTCGCTGCGGGTTTTCATGGCGAGAATCATCACGGCCATTCCTGTCGTGAGGGTCCCGAACACGACCGCCGCTGCCAGGATGACGAGGGCGCCGACGATGCCGGTTTCGGGCATGCCGCCGATGCCGATGGCGATTCCGAGAATGAGCACACCTTGCAAGAAGACGCGGGTCATTTCGGCCATGAGCCTTGCAAAGATGACGCCGCTGGGACTGGCGGGGGTCGTTCGCAGCTTGTCAAAGTAGCCAGTGCGCAAGTCGACGATGAACGCCGCACTGCTGTTGGCCATGCCGATGACGGCGGTCAGGAGGATGATGGCTGGCGCGATGAAGGTGTAGTAGCTGATGTCCGTTCCAAACAGGGGGTGGCCTGGAATCGCGGTGGTGTTGCGGAACACACTCCCAAACAACAGGAGTTGGATGATCGGCATTATGACGCCAAAGACCAGCACTGCCGGAATGCGGGGCATTTGCCGGATGTTGCGCTTGTAGAGTTGGACAAAGACGCTCATGGGGTCGCCTCCAGGGCGTCGGGTTCGAGTCGCTTGCCGGTGTACTTGTGGAAGGCGTCGTCCAGGCTGGGCGTGAGGACTCGCGTGGAGGAAACTTTGAGTCCGGCGCCATCCACGAGCCGGAGCAGGGGCAGGAGGCTTTCGCCGCCGTCGCGCACGCGCACTTCCAATACGCCGTCATGGAATTTGGCCGGCGCTCCCTTGAGGTGGCTTTGCAGCGCCTTTTGCTGCTCTGTGGTGGGTGCCGCTCCGAGGCGCACGCGAATGGTGTCCGCTCCGACGCTGCGCTTGAGGCGTTCGGGGGTGTCGATGGCGGCGATGCGGCCTTCGTTCATGATCGCGATGCGGTCGCAGAGTTGGTCCGCCTCCTCCATGTAATGCGTGCTCATCAGAACCGTGAGCCCACGGTCGCGGGTGAGGCGCCGCAGGATGTTCCAGAGGTCCGTGCGGCTGTGCGGATCAAGGCCCGTGGTCGGCTCGTCCAAAAACAATACGTCTGGATCATGGATCAGACTCACGGCCAGATCGAGGCGCCGCTGCATGCCGCCGCTGAAGGCAGTTACGCGACGCTTGCGGTGGGCAACGAGGTCGAAGGTTTCCAGAAGCTCCGTGGCGCGGCGCTTGGCCTCGCGCATAGGGATTCCATGGAGTCGGGCGTGAAAGTGCAGCATCTCTTCGGCAGTTGCCAAATCGTCGATGCCCACGTCTTGCATGGCGAATCCGATGCGGCGGCGAATCGCCTTGGCGTCGCGTTGCACGTCCATGCCAAGCACACGGGCTCCACCGCTGGTGGCGCGGTGCAGCGTGCCCAGAACGTGCATTGCGGTGGTCTTGCCGGCACCATTGGGTCCCAAGAGTCCGAAAATCTCGCCCTTCTGGACCGCGAAGCTGACTCCTTGGACGGCGTAGGTGCCGTCGCGGTAGCGTTTCTGGAGGTTGCGCACTTCGAGGGCAGGGGCATTCGCGTGGGGACGGACCTGGGCCACGGCGGGGGCGACGGGGGTTTCGGTCTTCACGCCTTCGCCGTGGGCATGGCGAGGGGACGCATCAGGGGCGGCGTGGTTCGTGTGCGTTGAGGATGCATGGGTTTTGTAGCAAAAAACAAGTGAAATAGTAGTTCGTTGCTACGAAGCAACCATGGCCCAAGCGCCGCCTTGTGGAGATCCCGAATGCCAAGCGCACCGGACTTTCGACCTTCTTGGGCGGCCCCATGTGCTTGCCCTTCTGTTTGTGGTGGTGCACGAGGAGCGACGAGCGTGGCGTTTTGGCGAACTTCGAGAACGGCTGGACATCGCGGCAAGCGTCTTGTCGGACAAATTGAAGGCGCTCATTGACGTGGGATTGATCACACGGCACGAGTACGCGGAGATGCCGCCGCGCGTTGAGTACGAAGCGACCGAGGATGCGTTGTCTTTGGATGATGCGTTCAAGGTGTTTTCGCGCTGGGGCGCCAAGCGGCACAAAACCCGCCATACGACGGGCACACCCTCTTAGTCGGCGCCCCGCTCCTTCATGCATGAGCTTTGACACCGACCGCATCCGCGCCGACTTTCCGGTCTTGGAACGCACCGTAGACGGCCCCGGCGGGCCGCACCCGCTCATCTTCATGGACCACGGCGCCAGCACCCACGCGCCTCGGCCCGTCTTGGACGCGGTCATGGACTTGCACACGAAGCACTACGCCAACATCCACCGAGGCAACCACGCCCTGAGCATCGAAAGCAGCGACCTGTTCGACGCCGCCCACGAAACCTTCGCACGCTTCATCGGCGCTCGGCCCGACGCCGCCAACTTCGTCATGACCGGCAACACCACGGATGCCTTGACGCTCGCGGCCCACGTCATGCGCCAACACGACGGCGTCACGCTTACCACCCTCGCCGAACACCACAGCAACGACCTGCCGCACCGCGCCGCCGGGGACGTGGTGCATGTGGACGTGGACCAACAAGGCCGCATCGACCTCGTCGACGTGGAAGATGCCCTCGCCGCGCACACGGTCAAACTGGTGAGCATCACAGGTTGCAGCAACGTCACCGGCTACCTCCCGCCCATCCACGACGTGGCAAGGCTTGCCCACGATGCCGGAGCCAAGATTCTCGTCGACGCCGCGCAATTGTATGCGCACGTTCCCATCGACGTCAAGCCCGACGACCACCCGGAACACATCGACTTCCTGGCCGCTGCCGGCCACAAAGCCTACGCGCCCTTCGGCAGCGCCTTCCTGTACGGCCCCTCCGAATTGCTCGACGCGGCACCTCCCTACATGCCCGGAGGCGGCACCGTCGAATGGGTCACGGCCGCCGACGCCTGGTTCACCAAAGGCGCCGAGCGACACATGGGTGGCACTCCCAACATCACCGGCGTCGTGGCGTTTGCCGCGGCCACCGAATACCTAGCGGGAATCGGCATGGACAACGTGCGGGCCCACGAAGTAGAGCTGATCAACCAAGGACTGGCTGGCTTTGCCGCTCTCGAAGCAGACCACGGAGTGGAAATGTTTGGGCCCCGCACCGCCGCCGAGAAGGCCGCCGTCTTCAGCTTCGTCGTCCCCGGCGTGCGCCACGACACCGTCAGTTCCGTCCTGTCCTGCGAACACGGCATCGCCACACGAAACGGCTGCTTCTGCGCCCACCCCCTGCTGCACAAACTCCTACGCCTCGGCGACACCAGCCAATGGACCGACGCCCTTGCACGCGGAGAAGACATTCCGCTGCCCGGCGCCAGCCGCGCCACATTCGGCCTCTACAACACCCGCGCCGAAGTGGACCACTTGCTGCACGCCGTGGATGCGGTCGCCCGCCGCGACTGGAAAGGAACCTATGACGAATCCGCCGTTGCTGGGCAGGTCGTGGAAGTCTCCTGATCGAAGCACCAAGCGATCCGTGCAAGGACCGGCCCCGCGCGTGCGAAGCCGGGCGCGGGCGGCCCGTGCAGGTCCGGCACGTCAAGCCCGGTCAATGCACATGGCTGCACGACGCCTCGGCCGTGTCGGCGTCCTCTAGGTAATCCAGCCAGGCATCGAACGTCGCCACCGCGTCGGCGCTCGTGCCGGACAGGTGGAACGTGACGTTGCCAGGGATGTGTTGCAGGCCGTTGCTGGTCCACTCAACGAACCGCGCCGGACCCACCGGCACCTGCTGGGGGTCCATGCCGTCGCCTGAGACCTCCAGCGCGAGGTCGTTGCCCCGTTGCAGGACCGAGTTGGGCGCGTCGATGCTGAGCCCGACCTGGAGCCGCCGCAGGGCGCACGCAGTCGGAATGTCCACGCTCCACGACGCATCGGCCGGCCCGATGCCCAGTTCCACGCGGCCCATCCGGCGTTCATCCTCGGGAAGGTCGAACGGCGCTTTGTACGCCTGGCCGCCCATCGCTTCCGACGCGAACGCCCCGACGCGTTGGTCCTCGAAGCCCCGGTAGACGATCTTCGTCAGCATGCCGCCGGGGTACTGGCCGTCATTGCCGACGTGCGCCGTGACGTGCGTGTGGAACACCCAGACCCCCTCGGCGTCGGCGCGGCCCTCGAGGACCACGTCGTAGCGTTGTCCGGGCGCGATGGAGAGGGTGTCCAAGGTGTACCAGTTGCTCCTGCCCAACGGCACGCCGTCGATGTGCGTCACGGTCATGTCGTGGCCGTGTGGATGGAGCGCCTCGAACGTGCTGCCGGCGTTGAGGATGCGCAGCCGCACCCGCTCGTCGGGCGACAGGAGGATCCAGGAATCATCTTGCAGGAGGGTGTCCGGGGCGGAGACGCCATTCAGGATGAACACGTCCGGCGTCAGGTCCTGCGCCGGGTTCTGGCACCCGGGCTGCCCCGTCTCGCCGCATCCGCCCAGGTGTTTGTGGTCCGCGTGCGGGTCCGCCTTGCGTGCCGGCGTCGCCTCCACCAGGTCGCGCACCAGGCCACCCAGCACAAGGGTCTGTTCCCGGTCCACGGCCGGCTCGTCGCTGTGGTCGCGCGGCTCAACGATCATCACCCCGTACAGGCCCATCATGACATGGAACGCCGTGTCCACATGGCAGTGGTACCACAGGGTCCCGGTGCGCACGGCGTCGAAGCGGTACGTGAACGTGTCCCCCGCCGCCACCGGGTCCTGGCTGCTGCCCGGCACGCCGTCGGCCTCCCAAGGCGTGTGCTGGCCGTGCCAGTGGATCGTGTGGTGGTGCACGTGCCGGTTGGCAAAGTCCACGACGATATGGTCCCCCTCGCGCACCCGGATCGTCGGTCCCGGCACACTGCACGGCTCTCCGTTGCGGTACTCCAGGGCGGCGGCGCTTACCGCGTCCGTGGGGTCGGCAGGGGCGGCACAGAACGCCCACAAGTTGGCCTCCAGGCCCGGATAGACCTCGTGGTCAAGCAGATCCTCCACCCACAGGGTCAGGCGGATGGTCCGTGGCGGTTCTACCGCAGGGGTGCCGTCGGCCATGCAGCCGGCCAGGGCAGACCCGACAAGGAGGATGGTGACGAGGAGGAGAGGGGTGCGCATGCACGGCCCAAGCGCGCCAGGGACTTTACAGGACTGCCGGACCCATCCGGGAAAGGTCGTTCTCATCCGCAAGAAAAAACCCCGCCCCTCAAGCCCCGGCGCACTGTGCCTTTTGCATGGAATGGTCCATCGCGACACTCTGCCTCGAAGCCTCGACCTGTCCCGTCGTGCCCAGGCTGGGAGCCGGCGACCGGGTCCGGTGCAGGTCTCGTGACGGGGCCCCCGTCGCCCATGCCACGAGAGAATTGGCCGGCTGGCAGACACTTGCCCCCTGTCGCGGCGGCTATCTGCTGCAACGGGACACCGCGTGCGGGACCTGCCCCGTGCGCCGGCTTTCGGGCGGCCTCGTGGCCATCGACGTGGAGGCCCGCGCCGACGGCCTGCGCATCGAGGTCGCCGCGCCCGACCCGGCCGCCCTCGCCGAAGCCTATCATCGTCTGCGCACCGATGGCCAGCGGCCCCGCATCGTGCGCGGCGGCCGCGGACCCTCCGCGCCGGGAGCCTTTCTCAATCTGGGCCACCTGAGTCGGCGCCAGCGCAGCGCACTGGAGGCCGCCCGACGCATCGGCTACTTCGAGACTGGCGGCGGGGGCGTGGATGCACTGGCCGCCGAACTGGCGTGCGGACGGAGTGCTGCCCACGAACACTTGCGCCGGGGCATGGCCCGGTTGCTGGACGCCGTCTTCTGAACCGGACCTGTCCGGTGGTTCCACGAGTGAGAGTCAAGCTTGAGAATCAGGCCCACCACCTATTGCCTGAGCGTGCCACCGCAGATTCCATGGGACGCCAAAGTCATCCCCTCTTTGCTGGTCTTCTGCTGACCGTCACGGCCATCACGCTCTCCGGTTGTGCAGGCGTCGGCGGCTTCGATTTTCCTGAAACCCACCACATCCGGATGTGGGTGGAGGAGATGGACTGGGAACTCCACCCGGGCGTCACGACCAAGGTCTGGGCCTTCTGCGCCGAGGGCGACGCCGTCGAACCGGTCTGGGACGGCCCCTGCGGCGTGCCCGGCCCGACCATCCGCGTGCGCGAAGGCGACCGCCTCATCATCGAGTTCCAGAACACCCACACCATCCCCCACACCGTCCACTTCCACGGCATGCACCCGTTTGCCGCCGACATGAACGGCAACGGCATCCTTGGTGACGCCATGGTCGCCGACGCTGGCGAGACCGAGACCATCGAGTGGGTCGCCGACCCCGCTGGTTCCTTCATCTACCACTGCCACTTCGACACGCCGACCCACATGGACATGGGCATGTACGGCGCCTTCATCGTCGAGCCGCGCGACGCCAAGACCGTACCTGACCACGAGTATGTCGCCATCCTCGACGAGTGGCAGGTGCGCGACGAGAACGGCTTCGTCGGCAACATCCCCGATTACAACTACTTCACCATCAACGGGCGCAGCTTCCCCACCACCCAGGTCTGGTACGCCGAACCCGGCGAGTCCGTCCGCGTCCACATGGTCAACGCCGGCTACGAGTTCCACGCCATGCACCTGCACGGCTACATCCCCGACAGCTACGAGGGCGCCAGCGGCCCCGACTGGGCCCGCCCCACGGACGTGCGCGAGATCGCCCCCGGACAGACCGTCGTGCTGGACATCGACACCGCCCGCCCTGGCGTCTGGCTGTTTCACGACCACGTCGTCCCCCGCGTGACCGCCGGAAGCGACGGCAGCGGCTTCGGCGCCTACCCGCGCGGCATGCTCACCGCTTTCATCGTCGGCCAAGAATACCTCGACGCCGTGCAGGCCGCCGTCCCTGCCCTCCTGGAGGCCGCTGGCAACGACGCCCACGACGCCACCGACCACAGCCACGACGCCGCCCCCGCCGAGCCCCAGCCCGCCGCCACTGAACCCACCGACCCCGCGGCCCCCGACCCCGTCGTCGTGCGCATGCAGAACTTCGCCTTCGACGGCAAGGACATCGAGGTCGAGGTCGGCACGAAGGTGGTCTGGAGCAACAAGGACGGCGCATACCACACGGTCACGTTCGAGGACGGCAGCGTCGACAGCGGCGAGATCCAGGCCGGCAAGACCTGGAGCCACACCTTCACCGAGCCAGGCACCTACAAGTACTACTGCAAGCCCCACGCCGCCCAGAACAACGACGGCGCCTGGCAGGGTATGATCGGAACCGTGGTCGTCGCGTAGGTCCCCCAGCACCGCCTGCCCAGCCTGCTCTCCTCCCCCTTTTGCTCCCTCGATGCCTTCTTGCCTTTCGCGTCCTCGGTTGCAATCTTGCCTGCGCAAATCCCAGGTTGTGCCCACGCACACGAACCGCAGGTGCAGGTAAGACACCGAATGGTTTCACCTACGCCCAGATTCGAGGGTTTCTTGACGGGGTAGGCGCATGCAGACTCGGAAACGAACCCCTCCATCCCCCACGAACATGCGCATACGACTCTGGTTTCCCGGCCGCACCTGCCCCTTGCACGAGGCCCCCGGGCAAGCATGCTGCCTTGCCGCCCCCGACTGCCCGCTTGCCGCCCCCTGCCCCCTGCGCCTGTGCCCCGCCGATACCGAATATTGGAGCGTCCAAGTGACCCACGACGGCATCATGGCAGACCTCGGCGTCCCCGACGCAATGCACGCGGCCGAAGTCCTGGACGCCGTGGAAGCAGCCGGCGAAACCGACCTCGTCGCCTGGGGACTCCCGGGGCCCCACCCTGAACTGCCCGTGGTCGTGCGCGGGGCGCTAGCACCGTTGCTCTTGACCTCGCTGCCGCATAGCCAACTCGTGGACGCGCCGCACCTAACCCACTTGAAGCACAACGCCACTTCGCAACGTTCCTGACCAGACCCCCGCTCGCCGCCTCGTGGACTGGGCGTTCGTGGTCGTGGTGCTCGTGGCCCTCGGCGCCAGCACCCTGACGCTGTTTTCCGGCTTCGGCCTCGGAACGCTCCTGCTGCCCGCTTTCGCGCTCGTCCTACCCCTGGAGGTCGCCGTGGCCGCCACCGCCGTCGTGCACCTTGCCAACAACCTCTGGAAAGGAATCCTGCTTGGTCGAGCGGCCTCATTCGGCGTCGTGCTGCGCTTTGGCACCCCCGCTGCAATCGCTGCCTTTCTTGGCGCATGGCTCTTGCTGGGCATCGAAACCCACGCCGTAGCAACTTGGGCCGGCGGCACCATCACGCCCCTGGGGCTCGTCGTCGGCCTCCTGATCGTCGCCTTCGGCCTCTTCGACCTCGTGCCCCGCCTGCGCAAGTGGAGCGTCGGGCCGCAGCACCTCGTATTGGGCGGCGCACTCTCCGGTTTCTTTGGCGGACTCAGCGGGCACCAGGGCGCGCTACGCAGCGTATTCTTGACCAAGCTTGGCCTCACACCCACCACATTCGTCGCTACCGGGACCCTGTGCGCCATCCTCGTGGACGTCAGCCGACTCACGGTGTACGGAACCGCAACGTGGCAAGAATCAGGCCTACGCATCGCAGAAGCAGGAGGCTGGCCCCTGCTTGCCGCAGCAACCGTCGCAGCATTTGCCGGCGCCGTCATCGGCAAGCGACTGCTTGGAAAAGTGACGCTGGAAGGAG
The DNA here is from genome assembly GCA_041601615.1 of Thermoplasmatota archaeon. GTDB lineage: Archaea > Thermoplasmatota > E2 > JACPAO01 > JAHFTW01 > JANQNI01. Next base: position 69,489 of record JBFIHX010000012.1, read on the forward strand.
TCCGCACCGTCGTCGGCGTGCTCCTGCTCCTCGTTGGAGCACTCGTGGCCACCGGCATCGTCTAAGGGGATGCTGACTGGGACCGCGCCTCGGGCACCGGCGCCTCGTCGTCCCGCGCCCGCACCCAAAGGTACACCGAAACGGCACCAAGAACCAGGGCCAAACCAATGCTCTGCACCAAATCCAGGCGAGCGTCCAGCAACACCCACGCCCAAAACACCGTCCCGGCCAATTCCAAGCCCACGAGCACATTGATGCGGGCCGCAGGCGCATGGCGAAGACTCGCCTGGAACAATCCAAGCGCCAGGAGCGTCGGAACCAACAGCTGAATGACGGTCCAACCCCACCCGCTTGCAGACACTGAACCAAGTGCCGGCAGGGGCTCAAACAGCATCGCGCCCAGCAAAAACCACGCACCGCCCGCCGCGAGACTGAACCACAAAAGCGGCTTGAACGGCAACGCATCGTGCTTGCGCAGCATCACCGTATACGCCGCCCACGAAGCACCCGAACCCACCGCAAGCGCCACGCCGATCAGGTCCACGGAAGCTCCATCGAGGCCGGGCCGGCCCAGCGTCATCCAACCGCCCACCAGGAGCACCGCGAGTGTTGCCCCAAACACCTTGCCCACTGGCTCCCGCAGCCACATCCAACCAAGAAGCGCCGTCCACAGAGGCGCCGTGTAGAACCCGAGCGTCGTGAAGGTCGCTGGAAGCCGCGTCTGGCCCAACACGAACAACGTGAAACTGATGCCGTTGCCCATCACTGCCAACGTCAGAAGATCAAGCCGGCCCGTGTACGACGCCACCGCCCGCCAGTCCGCTCGTGACAAAAGCGGAGCCAGCACCAAGGCCGCCGCGACACCACGAATCGCCTGCAGCCACAACGGGTCAAACTCCCGCAGCAACAACTCATTGCCCGGAGAAAGCAAGCCCCAGGCAGCGTAGGCGGCCGCACCAAGCAAAAGACCCCGACGGACACCCACGACGCGGCCACAGCCAGCCACGAAAAAGCGCTACCGCTGCCCCAGGCGCCAACGAGCAGCCTGGCCGCGTGCCCCAACACCGCGAATTGGGACAAGGGTCGTATACCATGAAGGAACGCTTCGGGTCCATGAGAGCCTCACCCCTCATCGCGATCCTGCTTGCCCTAACGGCACTCGCTGGATGCACAGCCGACGATGCAGACGACGACGGCGACACGCCCCCAGTGACCCCGACGCAACCCACCAGCCCGCCCAATTTCGACCCGGCCCCCATGGGACGCGAACTCACCAGTCAGGAGATTCAAGAACTGGCCCTCGTGTTCAACGACGAACCCCTCACCGGCGGCCAAGAACCCTGGCCCGCCCACCTGCTGAAATGGATCAACGACGACACCTTCGTCCTACTCCACTTCGACAACGACGACCCGCTGCAAGCGACCCAACTGTTGTGGTACGGCATCGGTGTTCGTGGCGTCTTCTGCGCCGAAGACCAACCCAGCCCCGACTTCGTGCACTTCCACCAACGCGACGCACCCACCTACGCCGAAGGACACGGCGGCCAAGTAGGCGAGGAAGGCTACTGGCTTCTGCACCTCAACGTGCGCGACTTCGAAAGTCCCTTTGGCCAAACCGGCGCCCCAGGCGTCCACGAACAATTTGGACCCACACCCGCGCCGAGCTGCGGCGAGCCCTACACCCATGCAAGCTTCGATCCCATCGGCAGCGACGGCCTCAGCGCCCTCGAACTTGCGGCCCTCGCCCAAGTGTTCGACGACGACATCCTCAAGGGCGGACAACAACCCTGGCCCGGCCACCTCACTAAGTGGGTAAGCGAAGAGACCTTCCTGCTCATGCACTTCGACAACGATGACCCCACCGAAGCCACTAAGATGCTCTGGATGGGCCTCGGAGTGCGCAGCACGTTCTGCCAAAGCACACAACCCGACCCCGACTTCACGCATTTCCACAGCAGCCACGCCCCGACCTACGCCGAAGGGCACGGCGGAGCAGCCCACCAACCCGGCTACTGGCTCCTGCACGTCGCCACGCACGACTTTGAGAGTCCCTTTAGCCAGACCGGCGGCCCCGGCGTGGACCCCAACTTCGGCCCCACCGCCGCCGGGGACTGCTGATCCCGTGCGCGCCCGGCTCCTCGTCATTCCCGTGCTCCTGGTTCTGCTTGCAGCACCCGCCGCAGAGGCAGCAACCCACACAGTGACCACCATGGCCACGGGCGACTCCAGCACCCCGTTCGCCTTCAGCCCCGAATCCCTCACCATCCAAGTGGGGGACACGGTGCGCTGGGTCAACGGCGACGGCACCTACCACACCACCACGAGTCGCGGAACCGGCGGAGCCTCCAATGGCGCCCTCTGGGAAGGCATCCTTGATCGCCAAGGCGCCACCTTCGAACACACGTTCACGGAGGTCGGCACCTTCCCGTACTTCTGCTCGCCTCACGCCAGCTTCATGACTGGCGCTATCGTAGTCACGGACGACGAAACGGGCGGAGGAAACGGCGGCACGGGCGGCGACAATGAATCTCCGGGATTCACGCCGATGGTGATGTTGGTTGCGCTGGCCTTGGCGTTGCTGGGGCGCAGGCGGTAGGTTCCAAGAGGCCTCCTTTTTCCTCATTTTCCCCTTTGTTTCTCGCGCTCGTGATAATGCCTATAAGCATGATCACGCAGGTGATAATCAGCTCGCTTCCTTGACAAGCACGCCCAAGCCAAGCCGCCCTTCGGCCACCTCGCCTACGCCGAGACTTCGCTACGCGCAGTCTCGCCGAGGGTCAAGCCGCCCTCTGGCAGCCTCGCCTACGCCGAGACTTCGCTACGCGCAGTCTCGCCGAGGGTCAAGCCGCCCTCTGGCAGCCTCGCCTACGCCGA
>JBFIHX010000013.1:0-64511 GCA_041601615.1 Thermoplasmatota archaeon
ACCACCACCACCACCACCACCACCCTTCCGAACCACCCGCCACCCCAAACTATAGAGAATCCGTGGGCAACGCTCCTACCCTTCCGACGCCCATGCCCATCCAATGGAACACACATCCAACGGAGACGGCACCCTGCCCATTCTCCGCCGACGCATCGAAGCCGCACTCGGCTTCTAAACCCCAAAAAGGGCCCGTCCGCGACGCCGCCCAGACCCCTCCGCCTTTTTACGAGCGCCAGCATAGTCGGGTCCCGATGACGACCACCGTGGGCATCAAGACCCCCGAGGGTATCGTTCTCGCGACCGACCGCCGAGCCACCATGGGCTACTATGTTGCGGACAAGGACGTCGTGAAGATCGAACCACTCGACGAGAACAGCGCAATCACCATCGCCGGCTCTGTAAGCCAGGCCCAAAGCTTTGCGCACATGCTCCGACTCAACCTCGAATACACCAAAGGACGACGCGGCTGGGCCCTGTCGCCTGCGGAACTTGCCAAACTCGCCAGCCACAGCATCCAACGCAGCGGCGGCATCTACGGCCAATTCATCCTCGCCACCCGCGACGGCAAGACCGCCAGCCTCTGGGACGTGGGCGGCGACGGCTCGCTCATCGCCAAGAAGGACTTCACCGTCACCGGCAGCGGCACCGGCCCCGCCGTCGGTGTCCTGGAATCCCAAGACTGGAGCAAAATCAAGACCCTCAAGGCAGCCCAAGAAGCCGCCATGAAGGCCGTCAAAGCCGCAACCCAACGCGACGTGGGCAGCGGCAACGGCCTCGTCGTCTACACCCTCCCCAACAGTGGTGACTACGAATTGAAGACCTACACGTTCTCCCAATCCGTCGAGGTGGACCAATGAAACCCAGCGTCGACGCCAGCTACCTGCACTTTGACGAAACCGGCAATATCCCGGCCATCAAATTCGCCCGCATCACCCTCGGAATGGGCTACCCAATCATCGCCGCCCGCGACGACAAACACGTCGTCGTCGCCACCGTAAACCGCGACGGCAGCCCCCTCTACACCGGCGCCGACAAAATCATCCGCGTCAGCCGCGACTGCGTCGTGCTCGTCACCGGCCACGGCGGCGACACCAACCAAGTACGCCAGGTCCTGCGCGACCAGGCCGTCAACCACAAGTTCGTCTACGGCAGCGAAATCAGCCCCAAGGAAGTCTCCCTGGGCCTCAGCGACTACCTGCACGAACTGGGCATGAGCTACCGCCGCCCCCTCGGCGTCGGCACCATCGTCGCCGGCTTCGACGAGCACGGCACCAAGCCCGTCCTCTACCACTGCGACGTAGACGGCAACGCCATCGACCGCAACGGCATCGCACTCGGCAAGGAAGCAAGCCAAGCCGAACACGCACTCGCGGAGGGCTTCAAGGCCAAGAAACCGCTCGAAACCATCGTGCGCGAAGCCGCCGACGCCGTCGTTCGCGGCATGAAGGAAAGCTCCACCGACATGGCGGATCTGTCCTTCCGCATCGACGTTGAGGTTCTGAAGTCGCAGGTGTAGACTCGCCCTGGGTGGTTCCTAGCCATCCGCCGCATCATAAGCCGCGCACACCCACGCCGCGACCTCCTTATCCACTTCCCCCTCCACTTTGACATGGTGCGACCAAATGTTGCCGCGCCGACCCGAACGCACACGCGGCGAATCCAACGGGTACGGCAACAGAAACCCCAGATGCACGCCCTTGCGCGTCGCCTCGTGGGCCCACGCAAACCGAATGCGCCGCACGAAGCTCGTCCGGCTCTTGGTTGCCGCGACCTCCACTGGCCCGTGCTCGGCGACAATGCGCCACAAATCCGACCAAACCCCGAGGGCAACCGGCCGATCCACGAAAAACGCCACCACGCTCGAATCACAGCGATGGCTCCGCTCCAGCCCCGGTTCGGGATCGCCACAGCGCCCACAAGACACGATTCCGGAGCCCAGACGCGATGCAGAAACCCATCGGACCGTTCCGGCGCCTTCTTTTGCAGGCAATCAGTGGCTAGAACGGGATGCTCATGCAGCGTGGCATAGGCCGAACCGGCCACCTTCTACTCGCCCTCGTGCTCTTTGCCCTCGGCGCCTTCGGGCTCATGCTCGGCACCATCGCCTTTCGCCAAGGACTCGTTCAGTTCTACTACATCGGCATCAGCACCACCGCCGTCGCCCTCCTTGCCCTGTTTGCCATCGCGCTCCTGGCACCCCTGAGCAACGTCCCCCTCCGCTTCAAGCGCCCCGCCAAAGCCAACGCCGCCGAACCCGCACCCCCGACCCCCGCACCCGTTTCCGCCACCGCGTCCGCCCCGGCCGCAGTTACCGAGACATTCGAGTACGACCAATTCGACCCGGCCCCCAAAGCAGCACCCGTGGAAATGGTCCTGCCCCAAGCATTCAAAGGAACAACGCCCCCGGCTCCGACACCCCACGCCGCCGGCATGGTGACGTTCCAAGCCAGCCCCGCCGCACGCACCGCACCCGCCGCCAACGCGCCGGCCGCAACCACACCCCGCACTAGCCCATCCGTGCAACCGCCCATGTCCAAGGAATGGCCGCAACGCCGCAAGGCCGTCCCGCGCCCCGGCCAAGCGCCCGCACCCGACGCCGGACCCGCCGTGCGCCCCGAACTCACCGAGCGCTACACCCGCACCACACCCACCGTGCGCCGCATGCTCGACGCCGAAACCCCGGCCGAAAAGCCACAAGAACACGTCGCCGACCGTGCACCCTTGGACATGAACACCGACTTTGTCGCCCCCGGCATGAGCATCGGCCGCTGCGGACAATGCAAGTGCCTATTGCTGGCACCGGACGCAAGGCCGATCCGGCTCAAGTGTCCAGAGTGTGCCAAGGTTACGCTTCTGGAATAGCCCGCTTCGCGAGTGAAGCCCTTTTCCCACCGCGTCCCCGTCGCCCCGCAATGACCCCCGACACCGTCCGCGTCACGCTTGACGTCACGGAGCCTGGAACGCACCTTGTCAAGGTCACCCAAAAGATTCCGGCCGGAATTCCTGCCAACGGAGCTTCGTCTCGCACCTTCCGCATGGCCGCTTGGGTGCCCGGCTCCTACAAGATCCGCGACTTTGGACGCCATGTTCAAGACGTGACGGCGACGGTGGACGGCAAGGCGAAAACCGTGCGCCAATCGGGCAAAGACGCCTGGACGGTGCCCGGCAGTGCGGGCAAGGAAGTTGAATTGACGTTCCTTGCCTACGCCCGCGAATTGACCGTGGACACGAGCCACGTCACAAACGACCACGCGCACCTGTTCCCGGCGACCCTAGTGCTGTACGACGACGCCAGCCGCGCCCTGCCGCACGAAGCAAACGTGGTGGCTCCCAAGGGCTGGAAAACCTGGTGCGGCCTCGAATCGGATGCCTTCGACGGCACGCTCCGCCCCGCGGCCGACTACGATCATTTGATCGATTGCCCCATCGAAGTGGGCCCCGCCGACGAGTACACAGAACTTGGCTTCACCGTGCGCCGCCGCAAGCACCGTATCGTCTTCTGGCACGCGCCAGCCGACATGGACGGAGCCCGCATCATCAAGGACGTGCGCGCCGTGGTCGAACAGACAGCCAAGTTGTTTGGCGGCCTGCCCTACGACCACTACACCTTCCTGGGCCACGTCGCACTTGGTCACGGTGGCGGCCTCGAACACCGCAACAGCACGGTGCTCGGCGTTGATCCGCTGAATTTGGTGGTGGACACACAGATCCGCGAGAAGTTCCTGCCCCTGGTGGCGCACGAGTTCTTCCACACCTGGAACGTCAAACGCATCCTGCCAGCGTCCTTCCAACCCTACGACTTGCAAGTGGAAGTCTACACGGACCTCCTTTGGCTGTTCGAGGGCTTCACGACCTACTACGAATTGCCCCTGCTACGCCGCGCTGGCGTCGTGGACGACGAACACTTTGGCAACATCGCTTGCGAGATGCTCAAGTACTACGAAATGGCCCTCGGCCGCAAAAAGCGCAGTGTAGCCGAGTGCAGCCGCTTGACCTGGAGCCTCCTGTACCAGCCGCACGAACACAACATCAACCGCAACGTGAGCTACTACACCAAGGGCCTGTTTGTGGGGCTGTGCCTGGATTGGCACCTGCGCACCCACGGTGTTGCGGAAGGCCTCGATGTGGTCATGCGGCACGTCTGGGGCAAACACGGCGCTGCGTCCGAAGGCGGGCCCGGTGTGGCCGAGGACGGATTCGCGGACCTCGTGTTGGAGGCCACGGGCGTCGATTGCGCGGCGCTGCTTGGCCGCTGGATCCACGGCACCTCGGAGTTGCCCGTGCAAAAGGCGTTCCGGGAATTGGGCTGGGAACTCAAACGCGAACACTCCGACCCCAAGAAACCGAACGGTCTCGGGGTCATGTTCAAGGGCCAGAGCGCCACCATCGAGCGCATCCCCGAAGACAGCCCCGCCTGGACCGTGCTGCAGCCCGACGACACCCTTGTCGCCGTGGACGGCTGGAAATGGAAGGGCGACCGGTTTGCAGAATTGGCGCAGACGCGCAAGCCCGGCGAGAGCCTGCCGGTGACCGTGTTTCGAGAGGGGCGGCTGCGCACCCTAGATGTTCCCATTCGAGAGATGCCCAAGGACAAATTGACCCTCAAGGTCCACAAGGGCGACGCCGTGGCGACTAAGCGGCGCAAGGCGTGGTTGGGGACGCCGTAGTCGCCAAGACCCCCGCTGAATCCCATCACTGCCCCAGCTGAACCCTGCACCATCAGCAAAATAAGCGGAGCCAGGGATGCATCCGATTTGCCTGTTTAGCCTAGGCGAAGGCATCACACTTTGCACTGAGTCGGCCGATAGCGTCCACTTGACTCATACTGCCACAACCTCGGCCTCCAACGTTCCCGTAAACAGGGTAAACTCGAGGACCAAATCCCACGACCCAATTCCTGCTAGGGCCCAAGTATCGAAGTCCCGGGCACACACGTTGTCCCGTTGTTGATGGATTTCCCCCTCGGGATTCTCCACCCGCACGTCGATACAGCCCAACTCTTGGGCCACACGCCAGGCTAGGGCCGAGGATTCATCGGTGACATTGAAGCGAATCCGTTCCTCTCCGACTTGGTTTTGGTAGCTCCGCTGGAACGTGAATCGTGCAGGCTCACTTTCTGGTTCCGCTCCAGGTTCCGGTTCAGGCTCAGACTCGGGCTCGGTCTCGGGCTCAGAAGGTGGGGGCGGCTCCGATTCCGTAACCGGCTCGCCTTGTGAGACGTTGCCAAGCGCCGCCCCCGGATTGGTTTCCAGGTTTGCACTCGGCGTCAAAACAGGACCCGATTCCTCGAACCAACCACGAACGTACGCCGTCGTACCCACCCCGGACGTGGCAACAAACACGAACGCCACGACGACGAACACCCATTTGCGAGCGTTCGAATTGGGACGCTGTGGCCTAGCTAGGAATGATGCACATTGGTGGATGGCGCCCCACATGCGACCCCAGACGCCCAGAACCGCGTCTGTCGCAGCTTCCGCAGCTCCCACCATGGCCGACCCGCCGGAGGCGCCGAGGAGGGCCCGCACCATCGCGTCGATCGGGTCCGGCTGCCGGTTGAGCAACAGGAGGAGGGCTTGGTCGGCATCTAGGTCGGGTCGGGCAGCTGCGGCCTCTTGCATCATCCGATTCAGGTCGGCTTGTGCTTGCTGAATCGCAAGCTCGCGCTGTTCGTCGGTGAGTTGCAGTGCTCGTAGCTTCCCCTGAATGGAATTCAGCGCGTGCTCTCGAACCGGTGCCGACATAACTGGATCGTGGATGACATAGCACTACATGATAATATTGTTAAATGAAGGCCTTGGAATGGCCAAAGCCTGTCGATATTCGGCCGATTGCATTATTATCTGAGCATATATAGTATTTATTGGGCCCATTTATCAAATCAATGAAGGTTCGAAATCGACGCCCCATGGATGAAACGCCCCAGATTACCCTTTACCAGCACAAATTTGAGGGAAAACACCTCACGTTTCGTGAATCCGTTCCCAACTTCCCCGAAATTGCACAAGCATCGGGAATTCCAATTAATGATCAAATAAGCAGTATCCGAATCAAGGCTGGCCGGTGGACACTCTACGAGCACGCCGACTACAAAGGCAGCGCCAAGGAACTCCGCCCCGGCGAATATCCTCAGGTGGAGGAAGTAGGCATCCGAAACGACTCCGTGAGCAGCGTCCGCAGCAACCGAGTCGTCCATGCCGACGACCGAGCGCGACAACACGCCTGCGAAGACATACCGCCCGGAACAACCGTCACCATTCGCGCAGCCAATGGGAAATACCTGCGAGTTCGGGAATCCGGAGACCGCCCCAATATCCTCGTCGCCGACGGCACAGACCCAACGGACATAACCACCCAGTTCCGCCTCCACCGTCATACGAACAAAGACGGTGGATGGCTCGGACTCCAAGCCCTCATCAACGACCGCTTCGTACAGGCCGCCCCCCTTCGCGAGGATGCGCTCGTACGCACCCGCAACAAGAACTTCAAAAATGCAAAGCTGCACACTTGGGAGCATTTCCGCATCGTCGGCGCGCACCTGCAAAGCCGAGCAACGGGCGGCTGCCTCAACGTCCACGCACCAGACGGTGAAGCCCTGGTCCGAACCACACTGGAGGGCCAAGAACAAGTCATGGCAGGCCGGGAGGCCAGCGGCGCATTGGAAATCCAATCATTAGAGGACACAATACGCTCCACCCGTTCCACCCCCAGCAAGGAGACCCCCGCACCAGACCCCGGCCCCAATCCCAACCCCGCCCCAACACCCAATACACAACCAACCCCAAGCCGGCCCCTCCCGCCAGCAGGGAGCATCGTCTCCATTCTCGCCTCCAACGGACAGTACTGGCGCGTAGACACCGACCGAGGCAACCGCTTGTTCGCGAACGCATCAACGCCCCAGGAACGCACTACGCAGTTTCGACTCCACCGCCACCACCCCGAAATGGGCGGTTGGATTGGTTTGGAATGCCTAGCCAACGGCCATTTTGTCCAGGCCGTCCCCGACGCCGACGGCACCTTGCGAGCCGAAAACCGCAACTTCCAGGACCCTGACCGGCACACATGGGAGCACTTCACCGTCGAAGGAGATGCCTTGCGCAGCCGAAGCACTGGACAAGTCGTGACCATCCTGCCAGAGCCTCCTGGCGCCGTGCGAACAAAAGCAGGAGCACCAGACCCATCCTCCGCGATTACCTTCGCCCCCATGGGCCCGGAAGAATCCCAGAATGACTCCCCGAGGAATCAGCACGCCCCCGAGGATGACCCGTCGAAGCAGGACGCAACATCCGAGGAGCCCACGAAGGACTCCTCGAGCCAGGATTCCTCGAGCGAAACGGACCTCATCGACCTCACGAAACCCCTCGACCCTCATTCCAACTCCTGGGTCGGAGGACTCATCGACCGCCCCGCAACTCAACAAGGATCGATCGATCCCCCCGTCGACCCCCGCAAACTCGTCCACATCCTCGCCATCGTCCGCGACCCCCTCGGCAACACCCTCCCGGGAATCCAGGTTCGACTCCTCGACCAAGACCGAGTACGCGACAGCACCCACACCGACGCTCGAGGCCTCGCCATTATGCGGTACCCCACGAACCACCCATCCGAATCAGACAAAGTGGGCACCCTTGAGGTTCCAATCGGAGGCGTGGAGGCGACCACGCGCCAAGTGCTCTTCCAAATCCCCGCCGGACAGCACCACACCGTCGTAGAGATCAACCTCGAACAATTGCCGACACCCACAGGTCCCGCCGAGGACCCACTTCGCCGACTCCCAGCCGACTTCAACACGAAGCTGCTGGAGGACGTGCTTCGGTTCCTCGGCCCCACCCGAGATCCCTTACTTGGTCGAGACGGCGAATCCTTTGCCTCCACGCGGACGCCCATCATCCACCGCGCCAAGGTAATTCGAGTCGGCCCCCCGAGCAAAGACGGCGGCCCACCCCGGCGATACGTTGTATCCGTGCGTCAGGAATGGACCTTCCTCGGGTACAGCCTCGGAGAAGTGCAGTCCATCGACGGCCTCGTCCCAGGCGAATCCATGCAGGAAGCCAGGCGGAGCCTCCAGGACACGCTCAAGGAAGTCCAAGAAGCAGCAGCCCAATCCTCAAGCTCCACGGACATGATGATGCAGCGCGCCGCACGCAGCGTGGACACCCTCGTCAACAGCCTAGAAAACGACATGCACCAGAGCCTCGACTCCCAATCTCATGTTGACTCACATGTGGACACTTCCGTCATCCACGCAAGCATCAGCTTCGGCATCGCCAGCGCATCCTACACCAGGACGGACGTCAACACGGATATCCGAACCAGCTTGAAGGAGGATTTGAAAATCCGCACGGTAGAAACCGCAACCACGAGCGCCACCCGTGTCAGCAACGAACAGATGCGCCAATCCCAACGCAGCATCAACGAGACGGTGCAACGGGCAAGCAGGGCCAAGAAACGGATTCAGACGCTCGCATCCAGTTCCCTCCAGAAGGTCTCGCCACTCCTGTCCCGTGCCACGAACTTGCTCGAATGGAGCGTGTACGAAAACTACGCCGTCGCCACTTTCGTGGAGGACGTGAGCGAAGTGGTGCGCTACACGGTGGCCCGAGCGCCGGACCGTGGGCATTTGTTCAATCCCCAAAGCATCGTCGAATACTACCCAATCTTCCTGCAGGACCTAATCCGACCCGACCTGGCGCCTGCATTCTCGCACCTACGAGATCGCTTGGAAGTGGATGAGATCCGGGAGAAAGACCTCGGACACCACCCCTTGGTCCGCCACATCAACAGCCGCCGCCACCACTACCTCGGCTTGTTGCTGGAAGCTGCCCTAGACGACCCGGGCCTCCGAAACGACGCCCCACAACTTCGGGGGTTGCGAGACAGTTCCCTTTGGCGGCTCCCCATCATCGGCTTCGACGGCGGCGACGCGTTGATCCTGCGTGACGTACACGAATTGGACAGCTATGCCTCTCAACTCCGCGAAGACCCTGGTGCAGCCACAATCGTTCAAATCGCCGCGCCCGGCACATACATGGAGGCACTCCAGGGCGTGCTGAAACTCGACGACCTCGAGGGCCGCGTGCATCCAGCGCTCCTACCCATCTTGAAAACCCTCCCTGAGGGTTCCCGAGTCATAGACCCGCAACATCCGACAGAGCCCAATTCAGCACGCTCGTCGCCCGCCAAGGCCGCTGATCCATCGCCCCATGGCGCCGATCAAATGCCAACCCCCGGCAACGGCGCGCCGGGGACATTGGAGCAGACTCCATCCATCGTGAGTCCGTAACGCGGCTGCGAAGTGCTGCGCCGGGAGACCACACCCCCCATCGAATAAGCAGAGCCCGGCCCCTCTTATTCATGGGCGGCGCAGGGCACGGCGCGAAAGCCAGACCCCGGCCTCACCGAAGTCGAACCTGCACATTGCCCGTAAAGCCCGCATAGTCGTACACGACGCTCCAGGTGCCGGCGCTAAGCGTCCATTCCGCGCCGTCTGATAGGCAGACGTTCGTGCGCTCGAAGGCGACCCGCCACGTGTCGTCTAGGACCTTGATCGAAGCGCATCCAACCGTGGGCGCCATTTGCCAATCCAGGACAGCTTCTTGCTGCAATTTCAGTTCATGCCTGTCCGCACCTACGCGAGCAACGGGGTCTTCATCGACCTCATACGCAGGGGTTTCGGTTGGGGGAATATTGGAGTCGTCCAGCGTTGACGGAACGCCGTTGGTGGGTTCGTCGCCGAGCGGATCTGCGCCTGAAAATGCCACCACCATGGCGACCACCGCAACCACCAGCGCAATCATAGCGATGCCGAGAGTCGCCCAGCCTTGCCATGGCCCGGTTGCGAGCTTTTTGATCGGGCCAACACTCGGCCCGGCAGCAAGCGGGGCCACGTCCGACACCGCCGCCTCCGCGATTTGCTGGACCGGCTCCACGAATTGGAGTACTTGGCCCACGGCGTCATCGACCGCACGCGGATTGGCATTGATTGCCGAAAGTACCGCGTCATCCCAGGACAATCCAGGAACTTGGGTCTGAGCGTCCCGCGCCCGTTGCTCCACGTCCTGACGCACCCGCAAAACGGCCGCGTCCAGTTCCGAGGATGGAATTTCCTTCGAGGCAGCTCCTTGGGACCGGGATCGGACCGAGTGGGCAAATTGCTTCAGGACGAGGGATTCCGATGCCATGCCAAAACCGAGTGGACAAGAACGAGGATATGTTGGATTTAGTACATATTGGCTAATAGAGAACCATATGAAAGAGAAAATATACGGGATTCGCCTAAATTCAACCTGTTTGTAAAGTATTGAGGCGGTTCTTTTGCAGCTAAGCAATAAATATGGGTCTTGGATATTCAGCGGTCCGCGTCTCGCGTAATGGAGTGATACCCATGCCCCCCGCCCCCAAGATCATCCTGTACGAGCACATCGATTTCAAAGGAAAAACGCTCGAACTCAGCGGAAACGATCTTGATTTCCGCCGCCATAATTTCAATGACATCGTCTCCTCCATCGTAGTCATCAGCGGCCAATGGACGCTCTATGAACACATCAACTTCGGCGGCCGCTCCATCACCATCGGACCCGGACGATACCGCTGGATCGAAGATCTCGGCATGCGCAATGACCTTGCAAGCAGCGTCAAATTGCTCACCGCAACGCCGCCCCCACCACCGCCCCCTCCGACATCCGACAAACCGGCCGTCGTCCTGCACATGCACGCCGACTTCATAGGCGACACCCGCACCTACCACGACGACATGCCCGACCTCCGCGCAGACGGCTTCAACGACACCGTCAGCAGCATCACCATCCACCACGGCCACTGGGCATTCTACGAACACATCAACTTCACAGGCAAATCCATCGTACTCGGCCCCGGCAAGTACCGCTGGGTCGAAGAGAACGGCTTTGCCAACGACACCCTCAGCAGCATCAAACTCCTCGACAAAACACCCCCGCCGCCACCCCCCAGCAACCAACCACCCGAAGTGGTGCTCCACCAACACATCGACTTTGCCGGCACCGCCATGGTGTTCAAAGACGACGTGCCAGACCTGCGCGCCGTTGGCTTCAATGACACCGTCAGCAGCATCACCATCCGAGGCGGCCGCTGGACCTTCTACGAACATGTCGGATTCACCGGCACCTCCGTAACACTGGGCCCCGGCTCCTACCGCTGGGTGGAAGCAATCGGATTCCAAAACGACATCATGAGCAGCGTCAAGTTGCTTGACAAACCTGTGGTGAGCCCACCACCTCCACCACCAGAACCCAGCCGTCCAACTCCCCTCCCCGAACCGCCCACCACGACGCCCCCGCCCTTGCCCCCCGTCGTTCTGCCCCCTACCCCCATCGATTTGCAACCAATCCTCACGCACATCGACCAAAAACTGGCAGACGCACTCCAAGCACTCGGCCTGCGCATCGACATGGTGCAAGGACAAGTACAGTCACTCGCCCAGCGCGTCGACAACATCACAGGAGGTGTTGGCGACCTCGGCGGCAAAGTCGGCCAAGTGCAGACCGTCGTCGACAACGTCCAAGACACCGTCACCCGCATCGACAAAGCCACCAAAATCCCCGAAACCGTGCTCGAAACCGTACGCGAAATGGACCTCGAATACGGAACCAACCTACTGCTGGCATCGCCGCACGGAAGCTTCCTCACACTGCAAAATCCCCCCCGCGCAGCACCCCTCCCGCTGCCCACGGGACTCATCATGAGCCGCGCCGACAACCCAGACTTCCGAGGCACGGCCCGCTACGGCGACCTCATCCACCTAGCAGACCCACAAGGATCCGCGCTGACCACAGACACCACCCCCGCACTCGCCAAAGCCACACCCGCCACGCGCTGGACCCTCGTTGATCCAGCCGACCCCGCCAACACCGGCCCCGTACCGCGCTTTGGGGTGTTCCAATTGCGCAGCCCCCAAGGCACCTACCTCGGAACCCGACCCGACGGCACCCTAGAAGCCATCCGTGACACCCCCGGGCCCTGGGAAACATGGAGCCTGGCGCTCCCCCCCGGCGCCGTCGTGGCCATCCAAAGCCAAAGCAACAACATGTTCCTGCGCGTGGGAGACGCCAGCGAAGGCCGACGCATCGAAGCCTCCAGCACCAGCCCCACCGACCCACGCAGCCAATTCATTCTGCTGCGCACCCGAGACGCCCAAGGCCGCCCATGGATTGGATTCCGGTCCCTCTACGACGACCTGAACGTCCAGATGACCCCCGGCTTCGTTCTGCGCACAGAAAACCGCAACTTCCAGGACCCCGCGCACACCTGGGAACACTTCCGCGCCGAAGGAAACCACATCTTCAGCCGCAGCATCGGCGGCTACCTCAACCACATCCCCGACGCGCATCGCCGCACCCAAGAAATCCTCGGACACGCCAGCGGAAACGCCAATGTACCCAGCGGCAAAGAGCCCAGCGCACAATTCCGCATCCTCGGTGTCCCCGCCACCGTCCCCCACGTTCGCGCGGCCAACGAGGCCATCGCTGCCTGGCACGACGTCGTGGAAGGTGTTCGCACCGCCGCAGACAAAACCCTCGCACCCGTCTCGTCCGTGCTGCCGCCCGGCACCACCGGCCTACTCGAGGACGGAACCCCCGGCATCCCCAAGAAACCCGAATTGCCACCCCTCGAAACACCCTCCCCAATCGCGCCCCTCGCGCCCGCGCTACCCCCAACGGAAGTGCAAGACCTCACAGGCACCTTCGAGCCCGGCACCCTAGCCGACCTAGTCAAACGCCACCCCACAACCCAAGGAACCGCCGTCGAAGAAATGGACGGCCGACGCATCGGGTTGGTGCTGGTCTATGTCCACGACCCCACCGGCGCCACCCGCGGCGGCATCCCCATCCGCCTCCTCGTCAACGACAAACTCGCCGACATGGTACGCACCGACGCACGCGGCATCGCCCTCATGCGCTACCCCCGGCGCCTCAGCGACCCCGAAGGCATGGTAGGCATGGTCGAATACGACAATGGCGACAAAGAACAACACCGCCAAGCCATGTTCCACATCCCCGCCGGCCGCCAACACGCCGTCACGGAACTCGTCCTCGACGAACTACCCATCACCGACGGCATCGGCGACGACCCACTGCGCCGCCTACCCCCCGACTTCGGCGTCGATGTCTTCGACGACGTCATCCGACTGCTTGGCCAAACCGAAGACCCACTCCTCGGCGGCCGCGAAGGCAGCAACCGCTTTGCCAGCCGCCGCGCCCCCATGATCAAACGCGCCCGCCTCGTGCGCAACGGCCCCGACCAACACAACAAGAACAAGCAATACCTCGTCTCCGTCCGCCAAGAATGGGTCTTCCTGGGCTACAGCCTCGGCGAAATGACCAACCTCGAATCCCTCACCCCCGGCACCCGCTGGGAAGAAACCGAACGCAGCCTCGAACAAACTCTCGAAGAACTCCAAGACGTCTTCTCCCGCACCACCGACGTATCCACCGGACTCGTCGAACGCGCCGCCAGGCAAGTGCAGAACATGGTAAGCTCGCTCTCCAAAACCGGAGTCAGCAACCTCGCCACCGACACCAGCTCCGAAGTGGACACAAAAACCCACGCCGAAACCACCAGCGTCGGCCTCAATCTACTGTTTTTCAACGTCAACCACACCAACGCCAAAACACACACCAACACCAAAGCCCGCGCCAGCCTGCGCAGCCAACTGCGCACCTCCGCATTGGAAAACGCCAGCAGCAGCGCCAGCCTGGAAAACAACTCCACCCTGCGCGAGACGCAACAACGCGTCAACGAAGCGATCCAACGAGTCAGCAACACCCAACGCAACCTGCAATCCACCAAGAGTCGAGTGCTAAGCCAAGTAGCACCCCTCTTGTCTCGCGCCACGAACCTCCTCAACTGGCAGATCTACGAAAACTACGCCGTCGCCACCCGCATCGAAGACGTAGTGGAAGTCGCCCGCAACCCCGTCGTGGCCCTCAAACCCGGCCAAGACCTGTTCAGTGCCGAAGACATCGTAGAGTACGCGCCACTGTTTGCACCCCAAATCAAACAAGCGATGCTGCTGCCCAACTTCCTCACCCTAGCAACCCTCGTCGAAGAGTTCCGCGCCGCCAGCAGCCCCGTACGCACCCTGCAATTCGACGTACAATTTTCCGCACCCACCTGCAGCGCAATTCTGCGCATCCGCGTCGGCAATGAGGAAACCAGCATCCGCCTACGCCGGGGCCAATCACGAGCCAAAGGCCACATGCGCCTCGACCACCCCATGACCGCCCAGCAACTGGCTCGCACACCCGCACAAATTACACTGGTAGCAGGAAGCGACTACGATCGGCCCGCCCCCGTCATGCACACCCGCATGGTGGAACGCGACTACTTCTTTGGAAAATTCCAGGTCCCCGAGCAGTACCATGTGTACCCCGAGCCCAGCTACCGCGTCGAAGTGAACGAACTCGAAGTGGCCTTCACCACCACCAAGGATGTGCCCCTGTCCGCTCGCGAATCCTTTGGAACCGACTTCCACGTCACCCACAAGGCCCAGCGAGCCGAAAACCGCATGGACATGACCGTCCCCGCGCTGCCCAGCCTGCCCACCGACGACCCGCTCTACCTCCACGTCAACCGCAACGCATCCCACTACCTTGGCATCCTCATGGAAGCAGCCCTGGACGACCCAAGTCTACGCCACGACTCGCCACAACTACGAGCACTCAGCAAGAGCCCTCTCTGGAACATGCCGCTCTTGGGCTTCGAGGCCGGTGAAGCACTGATTCTCAAGGACATCACCGACGCCGACACCCTAGGCCAATCCATCCTCCACGACGAAGGTGCTGCCACCATCGTGCAACTGGCCGCCCCAGGCAGCTACGGAGAAGTGCTGCAAGGCGTCCTGGAACTGACCGACCTCAAAGGACGCATCCCGCCGCAACTGATGGCCCAGCTCCAGACCGTGCCCGAGGGCTCCAAAATCGTCGACCCGAACAACCCCACCGCTGGCCCCGCCGAACCAGGCCCCCCAAGTTCCAACGAACCCCAGAACCCCGGCGGGCTGCCAAAAACCAATGGCGTGCCAACCATCCCCGGCGGACCGGCGCTGCCTGCAACACCAGCCACCCCATCGGCCCCCGCGACCCCAGGTGTCCCCGCGTTGCCCGCCGTCCCAAGTGTTCCCAGCGTGCCAAGTGTCCCCATCTAGCACCAGAGAAAACGCCCCAAGACCGGAATCATCAGGCCATCCACTAGGGTGCAATCAGACCGCAGCGGGTCAAAACGGGACCTGATTGGATCGCAAAAAATCCAACACCCTTGCACGATAAGCGGAATCATCCCACAGGCGCAAATGCGGCGCACCCGCAACCTTCACCGCCACAGTATCACTGCGAGCATCAGCGACTTGCTTTGACAACAGTGCCGGCGTCACCTTATCCACATCAGACCAGGAGACCATGAGCGGAGCCGAGAAACGAGCCAGCGAAGCGCGTGCATCGAGGGCCTTCATCGCCCGTCGAAACAGCAACGCAAACGCCGCCAACGCCCATCGATCCAAACTGTGACCTTTGCCCTCATACCAGGAGGTGAATGTCGGGTACGGACTCTCCAAAACGAGACCTGCAAGCTGCGGAACATTGGGCGCCGCAAGTGCTGCCGCAAACGATCCAAGACTGACGCCAATGCATTGCAAAGGACCGTCATCTAGCTCCTTGGCAGCCCAAAGTGCTGCGCCCACATTCTCGGCCAAGAATGGACTTCCCGCCGTGCCTTGCCCATAGTTTGGTTGGTCAAACCACAAGCAGCCAAACCCTGCCTCATGCAGCACCTCGACCCAACCTTCGCGCACAAACCAGTGGCCGCCGTAGCGACGATCCGGGTGCGCCAAGACCACCGTGCCGCGACCCTTCTTTCCAGGCAAATGCCAGGCTCGAATCGTGCCCCGCGCCGAACGAACCGGGACAACCACAGCCCCGACGGGCGCATCCCACGGACCACCGCTGCGGTTCTTGCCCCACGCGACGCCATAGATTCTTGCTGCCAGCCTGCGGTCTCGATCCGTAATGCCGGGCAAGCAACCAGGTACGTCCACGAAGCAGCCACGGGCCGCGCCTGGATAAGAGGTCACGGAATCGAGGCACAGTGACTATCCTGCGCTGCCGCCCGCCTGCCTATCGCACTTGGAACTTATTCGCCCACTTCTGCGCTCGACCCAAGTTGCCCGCCGCATCCGCCGCATGGTCGATGGCCACACGGGTGCGGTCGCCGCCATACACGGGCCGATCCACCTGATACAGCAAGCCGGTCGGGACCCGACTGCGGTCGCGGGCAATGCGCAAAGCCGCATCCCGGTCCGAAGCGTCGTGGCCCTCGGCCGCGATGTCCACCTTGTGCTCCCGGAAGAACCCGTAGTCTTGCAGATGGTTGTACGTCACGCAGGGACTCTGGATGTTGATGAGACTGAACCCCTTGTGGCGCACACCCTCTTCAATGAGCCCCACGAGTTGCTTCATGTCGCCACTGAAGCCCTGCGCAACATACGTCGCGCCGCCCGTAATCGCAAGTTCCAGGGGCGAAAGCGGATCCGCCATCGGCCCAAGCGGACTCGCCTTGGTGTGCATCTCGGCCGGCGTCGTAGGACTGGTCTGACCCTTCGTAAGCCCATACACCTGGTTGTCCATGACAATGTACGTCACATCCACGTTGCGCCGGGCCGTGTGCAAAAAGTGCCCAAGCCCAATGCCAAACCCGTCGCCGTCGCCGCCCGCCACGAGCACCGTCAAGTCCGGATTGGCAAGCTTGATGCCTGTTGCCGCCGGAAGCGCACGCCCGTGAATGCCATGAAACCCAAAGCTGCGAAAGTACGCCGTGATGTTGCCGCTGCAACCAATCCCCGTCACCAGCGCAGTCTTGGTCGGGTCGAGCCCTAGGCCTTCGGCAGCCAACTGCATCGCCTTCAAAACCCCAAAGTCGCCGCAAC
Source organism: Thermoplasmatota archaeon (assembly GCA_041601615.1). GTDB lineage: Archaea > Thermoplasmatota > E2 > JACPAO01 > JAHFTW01 > JANQNI01. Next base: position 16,958 of record JBFIHX010000013.1, read on the forward strand.
CAGCGCACCAAATCGAGTCCTTGCCCGTCCAGTCTTTCCAGCTCGTTGCCGCCGCCGCCGTCTCGCTCATTGAATCGCCTCCAGGATGTCCGTGGCGCGCACAGGCGTACCGTCGTAACGAAGCACCGAACGCATCCGGTCGTGCACCGGCAACGCCGAGCGCACAAGCCTTGCCAACTGCGCAAACGCATTGGCTTCAGGACAAAGAATCTGAGAAGCGTCCGCGAACGCCGCCTTCACCGCATCGTGGGGAAACGGCCAAAGCAACCGGATCCCGACCACCCGCACAGGAACGTCCGCCCGAGCCGCCGCCTCTCGGCACGCATCCACGGTGCTGCCCCACGACACAAGTACCACGTCCGCGTCCGCAGGACCCTCCACGACAATTGGGTCGCGGCAATCGGCCACCACCGCATCCATGCGCAGCATGCGCCGCTCCACCATCGCATTGCGAACCTTCGGGTCCTCGTTGGTAAAGCCCGTCGGCGCGTGCTCCGTGCTGTTGCTGTAGTAGCGACCGCCGGGTTCACCAGGAAGCGCAATGCGCTCCGGCGCGTCGCCAGGGTCCGCGTACGGCTTGTAAGAACCATCCCACGCGTGCGTGCCGGCCGCCGCCGTGGGCGCTTCGCGCACGCCATGAACGCGGGCTTCCGCCTCCATGTCGATGGCGGGAATGGTCTGCTTGAACAAACTGCACTGCTGATCCAAGGCAACCAACGAAGGACAACGGAACTTCTCCGCCAACCGGAACGCCTCACTCGTAGCCGCAAACGCATCCGCCACGTCCGTCGGAGCAAGCACCACGCGCACAAACTCGCCGCTGCCGCCATGCACCAAGTGCCACAGATCCTCTTGACCATGCTTTGTCGGCATGCCAGTGCTCGGGCCAGGCCGCTGGCAATCCAAAATCACCACAGGCGTCTCCGTGCTGCCGGCCAAACCCAACGACTCCGTCATCAATGCAAGACCCGGCCCCGAAGTGGCCGTGATGGACTTCGCGCCCGAAAAACCGGCGCCGATGCAGACATTCAGCGCCGCAATCTCGTCCTCCATCTGAATCGCGACACCGCCCAATTCCACGAGCCGAGGCGTCAAGAACTCCAAGACATCGCTTGCCGGTGTAATCGGATACGCCGCAGCAACACGACAACCCGCCGCAAGTGCCCCAAGACTAGCCGCTTCGTTGCCGCTCAAAAACATCGCTGGCTCCGCGCTCGTTTCGGGTGCCTGGAACCGCACACCAAAACGCTCGGATGCAGCTTCAAAACCAGCCAGAAGTGCCGCCGCGTTGGCCGCAACCACCGCCTCGCCCTTGGAAGCAAAACGCGCCCCCACTTCCTTGGCAAGGGTGGCATACTCCACGCCCATCAACGCCGCCGACGCGCCAAGCGCCACCATGTTCTTTGATTTGGCCGAGCCTGCCAACTTGGCAAGCTCCGTGAACGGAAACGACTGCACCTCCGCGCCCGAGGTGCTCACAAACGACTGCACGCCCTCATCCACTAGCAGCAAGGACCCAGCGCCAAGTTTGGCATCCATACGCGGCAAGACCGTGGCATTGAACGCGAGCGCCAAATCCACGCGCTCCGGCGGACAAAGATAACCGCCCGGCGTCAAGCGCACCGTGAACGTGGTGTCGCCACCTCGAATGCGGCTGGGAAAGTCGCGCTGCGTCGTGGGCCGGTGGCCGATGGCCGCAAGTGCACGGGCAAACACCTCGCCGCCCGACTCAAGTCCTTCACCGGCAGTACCGCCGATGGTCCAAGCGACTCCATAACCAGCGGTCACGCAGACACCTCACAGATTCGAAGGTCCAAGGTCGACCAAGTCAAGCCCAACACGGCTGCCACGACGGCGCCAGCCAACGCACCCCCATGAAGGTTGGCTCGCATCGCCCGAGCCCCATTCGCCCCGCTGCACCCCAGGGGCCAGAGTCGCCGACGCCCGGCCAGAGCAATGGCCACCCGGGCCCGCGCGCCCCGGAGGCCGCCTTGGCCACCTCCAAATAGGGCGCCACGCCACACCGAATTGGGGTCAATCCTATGCCGCTTTACATGGACGTACACCGAGGAATGCACGGAATCGACGAAGCCAAGATGGCAGCAGCGCACCAGAAAGACCTGCAACACCAGGCAAAGCATGGCGTGCAGTTCCAGAGCTACTGGTTCGACGCCGAAAAAGAAACCGTGTTCTGTTTGAGCCAAGCGCCGGACGCCAAGGCTGCCGAAGCGGTGCACAAACTCGCAGGCCACCCGGCAGACGAAATTTTCATGGTCCATCAAGGATCCTGAAGCAAACCAGCCGGACGCGGGGAGCGCGTGGGGAAAGGAAAAGGGCGTTCACCATCGTCAAGGAGTCCGATGAGGGTTCGACGAGGCCTAGCTGCGGCGAGCCACCATCAAGGCGCCCGCCATGGCGGCGAGTCCCAGAAGCGCGCCAAAGCCGGGCACATTGACCTTTGCGGAGGCGGCATCTTCAGAACCACCGTCTGCCTGCACTTCTAGGTCGCGGCAGTTTTCACAGCTGCCGTCGTCAGGGCCACGGGTCGGGTCGATGGGGCCGGAGCATTCGATGCAGTCCTCGGAACCGTAGGCGCAGACATCAGCGTCGCAGCCGCCAGCACTTGGAAGTTGGGAAGCACAATCGGGATCGGCTTCCACGTCGCATTGGTAGCTGGCATCGAAGCATTCGTCAGCGTTTGCCTCGCTTTCACATTCGGCAGCGGCTTGGGCAGACACGGCGAACACCGTGACGAGCAGGAGGGGGGTCAGAGCCAGTAGGCGATTCATAGGCCTCAAACCATGATACACACGCCGGGAATTTGGAACACGGCTTATGGTTGGGCACGAACCAGACCATGCGCCGGACCGCACCCACCCCACCGCACACGAGGGTGTGCATCGGAGGCAAAATCAAGAAAAAAGAAGGAAAAAGATAGGCCCCGCAGATTTGCAGGGCGCCCTAGAGGCTTGCTTAGGAACGACGGGATCCGCTGCCGTTGCGACCTTGGCCACCTTGGCTGCGACCGCCGCCGCCATTGCGACCGCCGCCACCGTGGCTTCGACCGCCGCTTCGGTTGCCGCTCGGGCCACCACTTTGGGCCCGGCCGCCAGAATGCCCACGACCGCCGCTAGGACCGCCGCCGCCGTAGCTGCTGCGCCCGCCACCGTCGCCGCCTCCTCCATAGCTGCTGTGACCGCCGCCACCATCGGCACTGCCGTAGCTGCTGTGGCCGCCGCTGGAACCGCCCCCGTAGCCGCCGCTCTGGCCGCCACTGGTGCGAGGTCCGCGACTCTGGCCACCGTGACGCGATTGACCGCCGCCGCTGCTAGGTCGGCTGTCACCGCCGCCATGGCCTCCGCCGTGCCCTCCTGCGTGTCCGCCGCCGTGTCCGCCGCCACTGGAGCGACCCTGGTTCCGGCGTTGACCTTGTCCACCCGAGCGCGGGCTCCAACCGGAAGTGTTGGCGACCTTCATGTCAGGCACTTGCGCCGCCTTGTCGGGTCCACGAGGGGACTCTTCCGGGGCATTGAATTGAATATCATCGAGGCGACGACCGGCGAATTTCTCGATGATTCGCAGATCCTTGTGCTCGTCGCTCTGGACAAACGTGTACGCTTTGCCGTCGGCACCATTGCGGGCAGTGCGACCAACACGGTGCACGTACTGCTCAGGGTCCGGCAAGTCAAAGTTGACGACGTGCGTGATGCCAGGAACGTCCAGGCCCCGCGCCGCCACGTCAGTCGCCACAAGCACACGGGCCTTGCCGCCACGGTAGTCTTCCATGGCGCGCTCCCGTTGGCCCTGGCTCATGTTGCCTTGCAGAGCCACACTGCTCCAGCCGTGGCTGTCAAGCTTCTTCGAGAGACGCTTGGCCAAGTGCTTGGTGCGCGTAAACACAACAGCCCGAGCAGGTTGCTCCTCGTGCAGCAAGTGCAGGAGAACCTTCTGCTTCTCGGTCTTCTCAACCTTGGAAACGAATTGCTCCGCCTTCGGAATCGTCGCCTCGCCATCCTCCACTCGGATGTTGACCGCGTCCACGGTGAACTCCTTGATGAGCTTGCGAACGTCGTCCGGGATTGTTGCCGAAAACAACGCCGTCTGGAGGTCGCGGGTGTTGAGCATGGAACGAACCTTGCGCATATCACGCACGAAACCCATGTCCAACATACGGTCCGCCTCATCCAAGACCCAGAAACCGACCTTCTCCAAGTGCAGCGTGCCACGGTCCAAGTGATCCAGCAAGCGCCCAGGGGTGGCAACGACAATCTTCGCGCCGCGACGGCCGAGGTCACTGTTTTGCTTTCCAAAGCCAGCACCACCATACACCGTAACGATGTTGAGTTTGCTCGCCTTGGCAATCTCCGTAAGCACTTCGGCAACTTGGATGGCCAACTCACGCGTCGGCACCAAAACCAAGCCAAGCACACCGTCGTGCTCGCCGCGGTACCGGTTCACAAGCGGAATGCCAAACGCCGCCGTCTTCCCCGTACCCGTGCGAGCCTGGCCCACCACGTCGCGGCCCGAAAGCAGCGGCGAAATCGCCTGCTCTTGAATCGGCGTCGGCTCCTCGTAGCCCATAGCCACGATGGCGTCCAACGTACCGTCTTCGATCTCGAATTCACTGAATAGCATTGTATTTCCTCTGCCGGACCGTGTCGCCCAGGCCCGCCCAAAGGACGCAAGACGGACAGCGCGTGGGGCGACCTGTCCGTGGAATGCCAGTACTGGCTACGCTCCCCCTCGACGGCATCATACATAACCATTGCTGTCAAGCAATCGGGGCACGTAGCTGCAATCTCACCACACGCCCGCAGCCCCGCTACCGAGGTCTTCATAAGGGGGGCCCGTGTCGCCCAAAATACCGCGCTTGTGTAAGTGCGTCCACCACCTAGCGGGGTGGGGTAGCCAGGAGATCCCGGCGGGCTCATAACCCGCAGATCGATAGTTCAAATCTATCCCCCGCTATAACTTATCCAGCGCCGCTATGAAGGAACGGCGCCGGCTAAATAATATCTCACGGTGGGATGTTAGTCCGACCAAAAAATCACATGGTTTGGCTTATTCGTGGGTTTTCTACGATTTCGGGAGGCCGCATGTTCGCCACGACTTGGTCCAGCTGCGTCCGGGTCAGAAGCCCTTGCTGGAATTTCCAGTAGGCTTGGCCCAAGCGGTTCCACGGGTTCGACTCTTCCGGCATGGCGCCAGGAAGTAGGTGCCGGGCTCGGATGCGATCCGTTACGTCCGGCTGCGCGTAGTGCTGCTGGAAGATCTTCATGGTCACTCCAAGCTGCTCTGCGGCGATGTGCTGATTGTCGGCACCGATGCGCTTTCCAACGCTCTTGCGAGCGGTGTGGGTCGCCACGGGCTTGTCGATTCCGGCCATGGCGGCGCACTTTCGGAGGTTGGTGTAGATCCAGGTGTACGTCACCACGCTTCCTCTTGGGCCCACGCACACGGGCGTTTCTGGGCCCTTGAACTGTGGCGTGGAGGCCAGGAAGGCTACGTAGGAGCGAAGCGCCTCCGCTGCGGCGTCGGTAAGGACGGCCTCGTGCTCAGGCTTGTTCTTCATGTGCTTGAACACCACCGTCTTCTTGTGCCAGTCGATGTGCTGGACCTGGAACTTCGGCGTCAGGAGGCTCCCGATGCGTGCCCCAAGGCACTCAATGACCCCAAGGTACATGCGGAAAATCTCGCGGTAGTGCTCCACTTGGAACCGCATCTGCGGCACCACGGAGCGCATGGCCTCGAAGTCTTCACAGGTCAACGTCGGGGTCTCCTTGGGCGTTTGCTGGATGGTTCTCATTTTCAGATTCATGTCGTTTCGTTGCGGCTTGTCCCCGAAGACGACGTTCAGCATCGCGTTCCATTGCGTAATGTCATGGGCGGCGTAATTTCGAGAAATCACGCCGTCCTTGATCAGTTGGTCAAGGTACTGGCGGTATGCGGATACATCATCTGGCGTAATCGAACCCAGGTCCTTGCCGCGTTGCTGGAAATCTGTCAGGATGCGGCGCAAGTCCGCTTCCTTCTGACGGGCCGTAACGTCCCGCAACTCGACGCGATCCCGATGGATCTTGACGAGTCGCTTGGCAGCCTCCGCTGGGGAAACCCCTGCAAAGTCCGCCAGGAAAATCTGTTGCGGCACCGACTCCACGATCGGCGTAAAGGACCCAAAGCTCGGACGCTTCGGGGGCGTCATCTACGATGTCACCTCCTCGGCTTCGACGCTCTTGCCTACCCCTGCATGGGCGTAAACAGTTAATTCGCTGTTCAAGAGGTCAGTAAAAGCACGGTCAAATTGCCACGCTTCTACCACGGGATGCCGGTCTTGGAAACCCTGCATCCGAAGCATGCGGGCATAGTTCGCGTGGACCGCAGCCACGCCGCGCACCAAGCGGGAAAAATGTGCATCTAGTTCTCCTGTAATGCACGCGACGACCTTTGCTGAAACGGACGCACCTGTCGCCTCCCGCAGGGCACGATGGACAAAGGACCGACTGACAAGCGACGGCTGCTTACCAGGGCACATGCACCCACATAGGACAGGAGCTTCTTGTCCAGTGCTGGTTTGGTCGTCCTGGTCATATTGCACTTGCAGCTGTCCGATTACATTCCCGGGAATGGACAGACACCGAGGAGGCTTCCCCCCAGCCGACAGGAGGGTGCAAGGTCTATCAAGACACTTAGATTTGAAGTGGCTCGATTTGCGGTCGGCATTGCGACGGTTGAGGAAACCCGCCGCGAGGCGAAGCGGAGCGGTCGGGTAGGCCGATTTGTTTGATGTCCGGTGCTGCTTTCATGTTGAGATGCCGAAGATAGGGCCGCGCGCCATGAATATGCACACTTTCACCAAGTGAGGGCCTCACTTGCGGGGGCGGGTTGGCGTGGTTGGACCTTCGACTCTAACGCGTTAAGGATGGCTTCAATGGCGATGCGGACCTGATGGCGGCTGATACCGTCCGGGCTGTACTTGCGAAGTACGCACCGCGTGCAGGCGTTGGGGCAGGTGCACTTGGACACCAGCTCGTGGCTCTTGGTGAGGAGTTCTTTGAGGTGAGGGGCCAGGCGCATCGACATTTGCATGCCGCCTTCGATAGCATCAAGGATGAAGATGGCTGGTTGGTCCACGTTGCGGCCGGGGCGTTCCACGTGGGTGAGGAAGTCCCGGTTGTCGGTCATAGCCTTGAGTCCACTGAACGTGTGGAGGCAGTTGGCGATGCCGTGCATTATGATATCGTGGTCCACGTCGGGGAGGCGGGCGCGATTGAACAGGCTCGGGTGGACTTCGAGCCAGAACCCGTTGGTGTGGAGGAAGTGCGGGGGGCTGCCTTCCAGGTTTACAGTGTCGATGATGCGACCGTCTTCGTAGACAACGCCGGCGGTGTTAATGCGCGTCACGATGGCCTTGCCGGTGTTGAGGCGCAGGTCTTGATGCAAGGCCTCTTGGGCGGGGGCTTCAGGAATGCTCAGCGTGGCGAAGCCCTTGGTCCTACTCTCACGAGGCCGGGGCTCACGTTCGAGCCGCACGATGCGGCTATTGGAGTCGTGGCTCAAGACGCGGAAGCGGCGGCCTTGATTGAGGAGGATAGCGCCTGGCCAGGCTTCGGTCCAGACCTTGGATTCAGGGATGTACTCGATGAGTTCGCCGTGGGCCTTTGCGAGGTAGTCTTCGTCTCCGCCAGCCATGACGTTGACGTGGCCCTGGGGCGTGCCGGTTCGCCAGCCCTTCGTGCCTTGGCCGATGAACCGGATGCTTGTGGATCGTTCGTACAGCATGTCCTCGTCGATGAGCTCCTGCACGAGGCGCTTCGTCGTGGGGAGCATGTCGAGTTCCTGGACACTGATAGGGTGCTCGTATGCGGCGCAAAGTAGGTGGGCTGCGTGAATCCTATCGTAGCTGGGATCGATCAGCGCCATCTCCGGATTAGCGTGCAGCAGCTCGTCGGGATGGTTTGCGAGGTAGGCATCTAAGGGTTCGTCCTGGGCGATGAAGTACACGTGTGCCGCTCGAATGCCGCGACCGGCACGACCAATCATCTGCTTGAAACTCGCGATGGTGCCGGGGAAGCCGTACACGATAACGTTGTCGATGGTGCCAATGTCAATGCCGGCTTCGAGGGCGTTGGTGCTGAACACGATGCGTCGGCGGCCCAGGTTGAGTTGACGTTCCTTGTGCCGACGATCATCGGCCGTGTAGCCGCCACGGTAGCCGTCGATGAATAGCTCGTCGCCGGCGTTGCGGGTCTCGAAATGTACTTTGTATACGGCGGTGAACTCTTCGACCAGGCGGCGGCTTGTGACGAATACGAGCGTCGTGGTTTCCTGGTCGAATAGGTGGTCCAGGAGGGGCGTGAGAACGTCTTGCTGGCCAGGGGGTGCGAGTCCTGGGTCAAGGAGATGGTAGCCCCTGGGCCCGGTGGGGGCGCCGCTCGTGGCGACGACACGCCAGTTTGATTCGCCGGTGAGGTCCTCGGCGAATTCAGCGGGGTTCTGCACAGTGGCGGTTGCAAGAATGACCCGGGGATTGGCACCGTAGTGATGGGAGAGGCGGAGGATGCGCCGGATGATGTTGGCGCAGTGGCTACCTTTGACTCCGCGCTGAGTGTGCGCTTCGTCAATGATTAGGTAGCGGAGGTTGCCTAGGAACCGGCGCCACTTCTTCGGGTGCCCGAGGTAGGCGTGCATTGCAATCGGGTTGCTAAGGATGATGCGACCGTACTCGCGGGCCTTGTTGCGGTGCGTCATGCCCTGGTTGTCGCCGTCGTAGACATAGAGTTGTGGTGTGAGGCCGGTGTCTTCGAACCATTCCTCAAGGGTGCTTTCTTGGTCTCGGGCGAGGGCCTTGAGCGGGTACAAGTAGAGGGCCGTGGCTTCGGGGTCTTCGAGGAGGGCTTCGAAGACGGGCGTATTGAACGCCTCGGTCTTGCCACTGCTCGTGGCGGTGGCGAGGATGAGGTTCTGGCCTTCATGGATGGCGCGAAGGGCAGCACTCTGGTGCGTGAACGGTGTCATCCCGCGGTCCTTGAGGCGTTTGGCGAGGACAGGGTGCATGGGCTCCACGTCCAAGTTGGGCGTCATGTCACAGGCTTTGGCGTCTTCGTGGTACGTGAGTCCCGGATGTTCGACAAGGTAGTCGGGAAGATTCATGGATCGGCCTCCAGCTCGTTGCGCAGCACGGTGACGAGGCGGTACAACGCTTCTACGTTGTCTTCGACGTGCTGTACGATGCCAACGACAAGTCCGGGGTGCTGTTCCTTGCGCCAGGTCTGGTACCATTCCGTGACAGCGCCGAAGTGAACGCTAAGGTTGCGCTCGAGGCCCAAGAGTTCCCGCGCGACATGGGCGAGGTGCTTGCTCGGCAAGTCGGGGCGGTAGCGGTCAAGGATCCGCATGACGTCGATGTTGGGGGGGTGTTCGGGGTAATCCTCGATGTGGCACTGTTCGCCGCGGGTCTCGAGGATGCTCCATTCACTACTGAAGCCAGTATAGGTCAGGACGACGTCGCTGGTGTGCACATGGCTCAGCAACCAGTCGAAGAACGCTTCCTCGTCGCCAGCGTCCGTTAGGAACGCGGACTCCAAGAGAAGGCCTTCAGGTGCGATGCGACCGACGGTAAATGCGATGGGCATGCCGCGCAGATTCATGCACACGCCGCTGAGAAACAAGATACGGGCGGGGTCGCGGCTCAGGGCCCAGCGCAGGGCTTCTTCGCCGCTGCGGCGACCCGTGACTTCTTCGAGCCACGGTAGGACTTCTCCCGGTCCCGCGTGCTGCAGCTTGCTGCGGGCTTGAGCCGCGTACGGAGCCACATCAGGTAAAGTGTCAAGGTCCCTCATGGTCCGGTACCCGGCTCTGCGGTATTCTACTGCGGCACGGGGACCTATGCCGCTGACGAGGTGGATCTGCTCCAGCAGCTTCTCTACCGGGTACTGGGTGAGTGCAGGGGCTTCGATGAAGCGCTGCCGGATGAGGACGCTGGTCAAGAAGTCGTCGTACTGGATTTCATGCGTGGTGCACCCAAGGGCTTCCTCGAGACTCTTGGAGCCAGTGAGTTTCCGGTACTTCGCCATGAGGGCCTTGTCGCTGGCGTCCTGGTGGTTGCCCCATTTGTTGTCGCGCAAATCCCGGACGGTCTGCTTCACGTCGTCCGTGATACTGATACTGCTCCAAGGGTTGAAGTGCAGCACGTCACGGTCCACGATCTCGAAGGCATCCTCGGGAACGGTGCCGCTGTCCACGAGGCGTTTTGCCACATCCATACCGGCTTCTTCGCTTATGCCCATGGGTTGCGGTGCAGGATGTTGCGGATGATCGGTTCCGGTTCCGGGGCTTCTCGCTTAGGTTCCGGTTCGTCTTGGTCTTTGGGTGCGTGATTGTCCTGCTTGGCAAAGGGGTTGCTCGTGAGGCTGTGGGTCTTGACGCCGGCGTCGCGAACGCCGGGTAGGCTGCGGGCGTGTCGGAATCCGCCGCCGCTGGCGCGTACGTAGCGCCCCATGAAGTAAATGGGATTATAGATCCGGAACAAGCTGGCCAGAAACGCTGCGACTTCCGGCGTGTTGTTCGTGATGCTGCCCTGGGGCAATTCAGGGTAGACGTCAAAGAAGCGATGGAAATCCTGCAGGTTGACTTCCAAGTAGTATGTCGTGGTGCCGGGGACCCGTTCCTCCGAAGTCTGGCAGTCGATGCCCATGTTCTGGAAGCCAATGCCGAAGGCGTGAAGCATTACGCGGTCGTGGCGACTCCTGGTCTTTCCCACGCGGTACCATGTGTTGAACGTGGGCTTGCCGCGAACCTGGAGGAGGTGCTTGGCGATGGATTCCAGAATCTTGTCTTCGGCGTCGTGGTTGCCGGTGGCAGCATGGTCTCGCGTGGTGTTGGTCTCGGCGATGCTCTGGAGGCCTTTTCGCAGGATGAAGTTCAAGGCCTCATCCGGGCCGTCGAAAAGGTTGAAACTGCGCGTGCCGCGAGTGCCACTGACGATGAAGCGATTGGTGGGACTACTGTATTTTGCCAGGCGTGCCATGTCGGACCAGAGGAGCTTTGGATAGGCGGTGCGGTAAATCATGAGGCTGCGCTGCTTCGGGTCATCGAGGCTTTCGTCCAATTCCTCGGTGATGGCGGCACGGCCTTCTTCGACGGTCTGCAAATGGTCCTCCACGCATTCGTGGAGTAACTGGAAGCCGGGGTGTTCCGCGTACACGCGGGCAGGGACCTTCAGCCGGGTCGGAGTGCTGGACTCAGGGTACTCGCCGAACAATTTGAGCCAGGCTTGCTCGCTGAGGCTGTTACGGCTGATATAGTGGCCGTAGGTTTGGTTGGCGCTGAACAGGCTGTGTAGCACGCCGATCGCGAAGGCGTCGTCTGCGTCCAAAGGCAGTTCACGGTCGCTGAGGACGGGAAACTCACGGAAGATCTTCTCCTCGGCGTATATTTTCAGTCGGACTTGGGCCCCACGGGGGTCCATGTACTCCGCGAAATCAACGGTGAGTCCAGTTTCGTCGAGCATGTCTACCCACTGCTCCATGAGGCCGAGGGGTTGGCCGTGGCGCAGCGGCTTGCTGGCGCATGTCGCCTTGCCAGGGACGTACCGAGCGTCCGCCCAGAGCATGCCGTTGAGATACGAGTTCGAAGTGGCGTGCGCTGGGTGGAGGCCGGCTTGCACTTGGGGACTAATACTGACGGTCTGCACCATGCAATCCTCAGCTGGCCTTCACTAGGGTAGCCCAGCGGGCGTTGTCATATTCTTCGATGCTCCACTTGTTCAGGGTGGCCACGTGCTTGGAGCACGCGTCGATGAGGCAGGCGACCTGGAACGTCGCGGGGTCCTTGGCGCTGCGATAACTGGCGTGACTGACGCTGACCTCGATAAGGATACCGTCGAATTCCTCGGTGACGCGGTAAGGAATGTTGCCGAGGGCGTCGTCCGTGGTGGCTTGGCGGTAGTACACAACCTCGGAACCGATGCTGATGGGACGGTACGTCAGGACTTGGCGCGTCGGGGTTTCTTCTTCGACGGGCTCCTCCGGGATTTCAACGATGCCCGCCGGCGTGGCTGCGCCCGCAGCCGTTTCAGGTGCTGGCAACTTGCTTGGGGTCTTGGGCTTCACCTCAACGGTGGTCGTCCTGACCTGGGCGTCCTTGGGTGCGAGCTTCTCTGCTGTGGCGGTGGCCTTGCGGCTCTGGAGCTCGGTGTTGATTGTCTTGGGCTTGCGGTACGCGCTGTCGAAGGCGCGAGCGGCGAGGACGGCGTCGTGATGCTGTACGGCTTCGCGCAACATCTGGTACTCCCAGCTATCTTCGTCCCAGGCCCGCTTGGTGATGTCGGGTTCGACGCCGTGGATGGTCAGTTCGCCGCGCATCCGCTGGCGGGTGGGGTGGTAGCCACCGTCGATCCAGTCCCAGTCATGAAGCGTGATGGCGCGCCCGTGACGATACGTGTCGAAGGCACTGTACTGGACCTTGCCCTCTTGGAGGACGCCAACCCAGCCTTCCGCACGGATGGTCTTCTTGGTGCCTAGATCCCAGTTGGCGTCGGCATTGTCTGCCTCGTAAGGCACCATGAGCATGCTGGCCTTGTCGTAGCAGGCTTCGATGGTTATGTCGATGGCAGCCTTGCCGTTGTCACCAAACTCGGCATTGAACGTTTCCTCGACGGGCTCGATGTAGTCTCCAAGAACCTTTAGGCGCAGGAGGTTGGGATTGCCCTGCATGAAACGGCTGAAGCGCTTGCGCAGGTTGGCTTTCAGTTCAGGGATCTTGTTGTGGGGCTTGCTGCGCAGGTCGGTTATGACAATCTGCGTGCCGTGGCCCTCTTCGGTGCCGACGTCTTGTTCATAGATGGTGGCTTCCCACTCTTCCAAGTCTTCGTCCAGGACGACGCGGTACGTCTTGGTGCTGCCTTGGGGCTTAGTTGTGATGCTGAACCTGCGGCCGACGCCGAGGCAGGCCTGCTTCATGCCCAACCCGTATTGGCCGTGCTTCGTGGCGTCCTCGGCCTTGTCGCTTTGGGCTAGGGTGATGGCGTGCTGAAGTTCATGGCGGTTCATGCCCTTGCCGTTGTCTATGACGAGGACGGCATCGCGACGGGTCTCTTCGTCTTTGACGATGTCGATGGTGACGGTGACAGGCTTGCCCTCGATGCGAGCATCCAGACAGTTGTCAGTGAGGTCAGCGGCGGCGTCCCAGAGCTGGATGCCCTGCTTGCCCATGTGTCCGAAGAGCCTAGGGGAAGGGGTAATACCTACCTTGTGCTCAATACTAGGCTGCATTGAGGTACCCCCACACTCTGGATGTAGTTGTACTTTTCGCTTGTTACTACCGTTTCGATCCAACTTACCCCCGGTCGTGTCCGTTGCCGCAGATATTTGACGACGATCTATGTCCTTCGATAGTTACGATTGTCCATACACAGAATGGCAGACTCACGTCAATGAGCGTGGGCAACAGACGCAGGACATCTAACGGTTGAGCTAAGCCGCCCCGAAGCGCAGCGGTCGGCTTGAGCCATTTGTTGTCTGGACTACCGAGGAAGGCATCCAGTTTCTGATAACCATTATTTGCAACGGGGGGATCATTAGCCCTGCGAGATTCGTTCCGATGGGGGCCCAAGCAGTCTAATCCTGACGGGCCATCAATTGGCCACCTTCCACAAGTTTGTCTGGGCTCGGCTCGCGCACGTCAGGCATTTCTTTGAAATCGGTGACCTCGGGTAAGGCCTTCGCACTCGTCGCGAAACTAGCCAGCTCACGCCCCTTAGGCAAGAATCGGGATTCGTAGCTCTTGATGACATTGTTGTAGGCATCCGTCGCCCCCTTCAGGCCAGCGCCAATCTTTACGGTGTGCTCGACGAGCAGGTGGCCGCGTTCATAGACGTCGCGTGCAATCTTGAGAATCCTCTCTGACTCTTCGACGGCTTCAAGTTGACGGTGGCCAACGTGCACGACCTTGAGCAATCCAACGAGGGTGCTGCTGGTTGCGATGAGGATTCCCTTCTGAATGGCGTAATCCAACAAGGACGAGTCTGCTTCGAGTGCTGCTAGGAACGCTGATTCGCCTGGCAGGAACATCACCGTAAATGGGGCAGCCCCCTTGAATTGGTCCTGGTATGATTTGCTGCCCAATGTCTGCACGTGGCCCTTAATTGCCCTGGCATACTGCTTCAGGTGTTGCTCGCGATCCTTTGCATCCGGGGCTTCAAGTGAGGCGAAAAACGCGTTGAGTGGCGCTTTCGAGTCAATAACAACCTTGTTGTCATCCGCGAGGCATACAACAATGTCCGGGCGCATTGATCCATCATCCGTGCTGACATGGGCTTGGCTGTGGAAATGAATGCCTTCACGCAGGCCACTATACTCCAAGAGGCGCTCTAAGCGAATTTCTCCGAAGTCCCCCTGGACCTTGACATTCCCAAGGGCGGTGGTGAGGCGGACTGCTTCCTTTTGGATCTCGCCGCTTTGCTTGAGAATCTCCGCGAACTGGTCCTTGAAGCTTTGACCCTCTTCGGCGCGGGACTTCTCGATTCCCTTCAGGTGTTCAGCGAGTTTCTTGAATTCAGATTCAAACGCTTTCTGGCGTTCTTTGCGTAGCATCTCATCTGCTTCCTCGCGGGCTAAGCGCTCTTTGTTCTGCAAGGCAAGGGTTTCGTCCGTGATCTCCTTGAGCAATTTCTTGCTGAGTTCGGCTTGCTTGGCTTCGCTCAGTTCGCGCTGTGTTTTGAAGTTCTCTTCGCGCTCCGCGTTTTGATCGCGCAGGGCCTGGAGTGACGCGTTGGCACTGGCTAGGTCTGTACTGCGGGCTTCGAGTTGCAATCGCAGAGACGCAACGGCTTCTTCGAGGCCTTGGACTTCGATTTGTAGTGATGCGGCTCGACTGGATGCGCTTGCAGCCTTTTCCTTGCTCTCTTCGACACGGCCATGGAGGGTTTCTTGAACTTCGCCAAGACGGCGTTGATGAGCTTCCTGGGCATTATCGAATTTGGTTTGCAGGGCCTGTGCAGCAGCTTTGGATTCCTGGAGACGTTCTCGGAGCGCATTCAGTTCGCCTTTGCCCGTTTGTGGGCGCATCTTATAGCCGATAAACAGACCAACTAGCAACACTGCGACAGCACTTACGATAAGTACAATCTCCGAACCCATGCGTGGGGCACGATATGATGGCTGTTTATAGGATGCCCTGCAAGAACGATGAGGTTTTGCCGTCCTGCGTTGATGTCCAGATAACGACTGAGGTAAGCCGCCTCGACCGCAGGGAGACGTCGGCTTGAGCGATTTGTTATCTGACGAAGGTTAGAGTTCTCTAAAGGATATTGAACAAGGCCACCAAAGCACCTACACCGTGGACTGTCCAAAATGCGACAACATGCATCTTGTCATCCATGTTCAACGTCCGCACACCAGGCAAGTTCTTTGTAAACACGCCGACCAGAAATACCACGAACACGGCCCCGACGAACTGAATGACATAGTATCCCACGTCCGGCAGCCCGTTTGCAATCGCCTGAACCCCGCCGTAAAGAACTACAAGGGACGGCGCAAAGGAGAGGTCATAATACATGAACTGCCGGCCCGAGCGAGTCGCATTCCATGCGGCGTTGACGGCGGAGACGAGCGCCAGCCAACTCACGATGCCAAACGTGCCAAGGGGCTCCAAATCTGGGAGCGACCAATGGTATGGGCCCCCGTTCATAAAGTGTTGAAGGGCGACAAATGCCAGGAACAACAAAACAATCGGGCCCAGCTGGAAAACGGCTTTTTTTGCCATATGTTGGCACGGCGCCTAGGCTCAAAGTATGATTGGAATGGGCCCCATTCGACAGAAAACTGGTCCTTCAGTGGTTGTCCTGTAAAGTTCGGCCCACCTCTACCGCATATCCGGAGACCTGGCTCACCTTGGCCCCCCCGGTTCACTCCTTGCGCGCTCCGCGTCGTGGGTTGTGGTGTGAGGGTCCACATCGTCTTCGCATGGCTTCGGCTTTGGGGATGCGGTAGTAGTTGGTCCATGGTGCGGCTTCGAGCACGAGCTTCAGGTGCCGGTCGGGGACCATGATGTTTCGGGTCATGACTGGTCGGCGTCCGCTGTTTCTCCACGTAGCTGCCGTGTGCATGACGCGCATGAGGTCGGCTTCACGCCAGTCATTGCAGGGGCTCGGGCCTCCTACGTCCTTGATGTGGGTGGGTCGGCTGCGCTGGTGAACATCCGTGTACCGCACCCGGAGTTCGCCCCCTGGCGACTTGTAGAGGCCGGCATGGATGCGCCTCGCGTCGATCCCCGCTCGGCCTGCCTCCATGCCCGCAGCGATGAGATCCTTGACATGATGCGCCGAGTGCGGGTGAAAATCTCGGTGACTGAAGATCTCCACGGGCCACGAACCGCCAAGCTTGAACGGCATGTAGGGCCGCAGCGTCCACGCCAGTCCACTTGCAACGCTGGGGTCCAGTACGTCGGGATTGGCGTCGGCGCCACTAATGATGCCCTCGATGCAAGGCCGTACACCTTGCCTTGGATCACCGCCGAAGGCATGCAGCCACAGGCTTGCGCGAGTGAAGCCGGAGGTGCGGCGCAAGGATCGCATGACGCGACTCATCGCCTCCCGGCCCTCCGCTGGCGTCGAGACGCCCGGAAGGGGGATGCTGACGCAGTGGATATTGGCCTGCCCAATATGCAAGAGTGCGGCTTTGATGCCGTTGTATCTTGCCTGTCGCTCGTTGCAGAAGCAACACCGCACCGCGTCATAGCAAGGCCCGCCTCGGCCCCGGTACACGCCCGGACGCATGGCTCCCACGCACGCCTCCGGGGGCGTCTGGTAGTCGCTTGGAAGGGACTCGTCAGGAAGGTAGTACGGCGCGTCGTGGCCCTGGTGCAGCTCCAAGTAGCGGCGTCGGACTTGGGCAAGAGAAGGTCGGCCCTCATGGGGCTGACAAGACGGCGGTGGGGTAGTGGGGCTGAGGGGTGCTGCCTCCGGTACACGGACCATCAAGCCACCACGCCCCTGTCCAGGCCAGAAGCAGTGATGCCCGACCAACCCAGACTTGTCATAGCATGACAAACTCTCTAGTTGTATATATTAGTTTGTCATATCTGACATGCCATGACATTTATGTGGGGGGGTTGATGCCATGGCATGGACCCCCTGGTTGCACCTCGCAAAGGCGCCGACCTGACCGACAGGGAACGGGCGCTCTTGAGCATGGCCAGCCTGCACCTGCAAAGCAACCAAGTCGTGGCGCGTGGGACCGTTCCCCTCGACGACGCCCTGTTCATCGCAGAACAGATCCGCGCCGGCCGCATCAAGGACGTAAGCCACGCCATCGCCCGAGGATTCGGGCTCCTGCGCCGAGTCATGGAACAAAGCATGGACGCAGAGGCCCGTGCCCTGGACCGCGAATTCGAGTTGTAGCCACGACTACGGCAACATCCAGCCATCATCGCCTTTGAATCGCCTACCCGCAGTCCGGTTTTCTTTCTCTTCCACATCCGCGAGGAGCGACGAATCGAGCTGATTCACTTGATGCAGCCACCAAGCGTATTCCTCACGGTGACCCATATCTGAGCAAACACGAGCGCGTTCAAGGGCGATGCGTGCCCGATTGCGAGGAGTCGTAACAAGGCCACCCGCTCGAATTAGATCCCGTTCCGCTCCAGCAAATTTTCCAGCTTGGCGACGCGCGATTGCTCGCTGCATATACCCGCCCGCGTCAGAGCGGTCGCGCACGGTCGCCCAAGTTGCCAATCCAATGGCCGTTCTACGAAAACCAATGCCCGTGAGTCGTTTCGACACTTGGACCCAGGCACGAGATGTCGGAACGAGCAAGACCACCAGGGCAACAAGGACAAGGAAAAAGGGCCAGAGCAGAATCGTGGAGGAAGTAGTTGGAGTCGCCCCCGTGACGAATCCTGATTCGCCCATGAACTGAATCGTGCCTTCCATATCCTGCATCAAACCACGTTCAGCACCCGCAAAGAACGGACCCCCAATGTGCCCACTTAGCTCAATGGTCCTCGGTTCAAGCACCCCCCAATCCTTTGCCAACCCTCCATCAACCAATGTGGCAGATCCCTCGGTGCTACCGGTGATTGATGCACTGATGAGGGTTGCCAAGGAACCCGAGAACGGATACTGCATTGTGGCATCCCAGAGGGTGACGTAGGCTTGGACGCGCTCGCCCTCATAGACCACGGCGCTGTCCGTGCGTGGGTCGTCAATGCGAGTCCCGTATGTGCGCCCAGTTGTGAAGTTCTGGACTTCGCCGCCCGTGGAATGCAAGGCGCCACCCCACTCCCACAAGACGAGCATGAAGGAACCACGAAGATGTAGGGTTCCAGGGCAAAGCGTCGCATTGATGGAGGATGGAGTCGGAATGGAAATCTCGTCTCGGCGCCCATGGATGTAATGCGAAACCTCCACGGACTCTGGACCGCGTTGGTAGGTCGCACAAGTGGTCGTCGCTTGGATGATGGGAGGGTCGGCACCGGGTAGGGCGAAGACGGCCATGTAGGCATCCTCGTCATGAGGGCTCGAAACGAGGCGGCTATCCGTGAACGGATACGACTCCATGGGTTGCTCTTCATTGAAGGAGGCGCCGGCAACGTGCGCGGATTCCGTGATGTGATCCAACTCCATGAGGCCACGGTCAGCGCGAATCTTCAAGCCATGCCCGGGCATTTGATGGTCTCCAAATTTGAAGAACACCAACACGTTGCCTTCCAGTTCTACGAGGCCCGCGTGTTCGGCTTGCTTGAATTGGACGAGCGTGGAGGTATCGGGGTTAGCGGTGGCTACAGGGACACCAAGAAGAAGGGCAATTGTGAGCGCCAATCCATATTTCATGTTCAAGACAGAGCAGGGTTCTAGCCGTTGACGATGTCCTGTACCGTGCCAATTAGACACAGTGGATCCGTATAGATTTCGACCGGTGGTTTGTCGTCTACGAGAGTCACCATGATCCAATCGCAAATGGGTCCCGCGCCGCCCGATACTTCACTCGGAGCCTCCTCGTAGACGATGTTCACAACGGAATCAAAGAGCAGCATGGCTTCGCTCGCCTTCGCTTCCACCCAGGCTCGATCCGGTAGCGCAATGTCTCCGACGTACACCGTGACTTTGACCTGAGCATCGGGAATGTTGAGGGGGCCTGCCCAAGCAGTAGGAACGGCAAACAGCAGGGCGACGAGCAAACTCACCAGCGCCAGGGACCGATTGACCATGCGGGCCGATAAGCCAACGGGTACAAGAAATTATCACCCCGATATTAATTGTACAAACGCAGGGCGGTCGTCAGGAGTCCAGGCGAGTCCTTTCTCCAAGAGTCCCATCACTTGGGCGTGGAATTGGATTGGGTCGCCGTCCTCGCCCCATAAGCGTCCGATTTCGCAAACACGGGTCGCGATGCGTTTGATTTCGTTCGAGCTGTATGCACCGCCTAGGTCGTCGTCCAGTTCCAAGCGCACGGCATCATACGAGAACTTCGACATGCTCAACCGATTCATGGTGGCAGCATCCGCAAGCACCTCGATGATGTGGGCCCGCATGATGGCGGCGTCCACGCCGCCCATGTTGACTGCGAGGTCCAGGTTTGCTTCCTTGAGAGGGGTGTAGAGACTCCAGGTTTCGGGGTCACAAAAGGGAAGATACACGAGGCCGATGGGTTCGTTGCCCTGGAAATAGAGCCCCAGAAGCAGCTTCTTTTCGGCGTTCGTGCCGATCATTTCGATGGTGACGTCTCGGATGCGGGGACCTTCTTTGTTGGCCGCACAGAAGATCATCGAGATGCCTGTCTGTCGCAATCGCGCCTCCTGGTTCTGAACGAGTTGTTCCTTGGTTCGGCTGCCTTCCCCGATGCTTGCAGTCTCTTCATCCAAGACCACGACGCGGGGCGCGTCCTGGTTGGCCTTGATTTGCCGCCAGGAACGAATGATACTCCGCATCCAGGGCCGGGGGTAGAACGAGACCGCTTGGTGGACATGGTGAGGTCGCAGCCCTAGCCATTCGGCAATGGTCATGGCAGCACTGGATTTACCGCTGCCCGTGGGGCCTCGGATTTCGATGGTGGCGTTGGAGCTTCCATCATGGCGGGCGGCTCGATCAAGGATATAATCACGCGCCAATTCGGTCGCGTCTCGTTGGAATGCTCCGTATCTTCGCGTGCGTTGGCTTGGGTCGTCATCGGAGCCGTAGGCAAGGAACGTTTCGGCCAGTGCGACGGCTTCGCCAAGTGTACGAAGGAATCCTTGGGCGTAGATGTCTCGGGCCGTTTCGTAGGCGCAACGCCAGCCGGCTTCCAGGGCCGCGAGTTTGGCCGCAGCACCTTCCTCGGAACTGAGTTCCGAGGAGTTGGCCAGTGCCATGACCTGCACGGATTGGACGCGTTGAGTCTGGAGAGCTTCCGCTGATTGCATGGTGTATTACCTCGTAGATTTCAGGGGGGCAAAGGGGGCTACTGCGTCATTCGGAGCCAGGCCTCAGCATTCGTTTGAGGGCCGAGCCGAGTCCGCCTCCGGTGGGATTGGTGCCGCGCATGGCGATTTTGAAGAGGCGCTTGAATTGCCGTCCGGCGTCGGAATTGACGAGCATCAGGTCGTTGATGATGGGCTGCATGAAGGGGTCCGCAAGATGCCGTAAGACGACGAGGGAGTGGGTGTCTTCGCCGCGGTTCTGGGTGGCGATGATGCCGGCGTGGTTGGTGCCTTGGGCAAGATCCACGATAGCGGCGGTGGCGAGGGCTTGGCCGGCGTTGGTCATCTCGCCTTCGCGGCTGGTGCTCTTCGTAACGGCGTCCACGACGGTCGCGGGTCGGTGGGTCGCTCGGATGCCGGTGAAGGCGTCGAAGGCACCAAGGTCGACCTCGGTCATGCGGGTGCCCCCGAGCGTCGAAGGTAGATCCATGCGCCAAGGCCCATGAGGGCCGGTACGACGTAGCCGCCGGCGTCGTAGCCGTACCACCAGGACGCAATGGCGGGGTGGCTTCCAAGGTCGATGCCAAAGAACATCCCCAGGCCGAGGCCCACGAAGAACAACATAGTCGAGGTGGCGGGGTTGAAGATGTAACGCTGGAAGGCGGGCTTCAGGAATTGGCTGTTGGGACCGGCGCGTACCACGTTGACAAGAGACACGACGAAGCGGTCCACCATGGATTGAATGACGCCGACGTGGCCTAGGTCGTCGCGCATGGCCTGAACGGCGTGGAGGTTGACGACGGCCGTGCCGCGTTCGTCTTCAGTGACACAGAGGTTGATGCACTCTTGGGCGATGTCTCGCCAGCCATTGGCCACGTTGCCAAGGGGTAGTTCTACGACGCCGCCGCCTTGGACTGCCTCGAAGAACCGGACGCCATCACTGTAGCCGCCAAGTGCCTCGAAGAGCTTCTTGCGGGTGCGGCGGCCCAGCTCATGCAGGGGCAACAGGTCCACGAGCGAGGGCAAGGGGTAGGCTTGGACGTGGGCGTTGGCTTCACAGATGCGCAGTTCTCCGCGTTGATCCGTGAAGCGGTGCCAGCCGTCCACGGTCTGGTACTGGACGACTTGTACATCGTCGGCTGTCCGTAAGAGGGCGATTCTAGGCATGGTGGGGTCTCCTTGGAGTGGGATTCATCAGCGTCGCCTCCAGCGGCGCGAGGACGCAAGCAATGCGATAGCGAGCAGGAGAAATGGAAACGACCAGGACCGAGGCTTGGGTGCGTCGGCGTCGTGGTATTTCGGCTCCAAGAGGTCGCGCAGGGTGTCCAGCAGATCGGAGCCGACGAGGTCCGTGTAGGCAAGCAGGAGCCTCGTGAGGCGGTCTGCGGTGGTTTCCGTGTAGGCCACGAGTTGGCGAGCCAATTGGTATGGGGCTTCGAGGCAGGCGTGCAGTGTTTCGTTGATGGTGTTCGATCGAGGCGAGAACAAGCGATGCAAGTCTAGGACCGGGTCCTTAGATTCAGCTAGGAGGTGGCCGGCGTGGCCCGTGTAATGCAAGCCCTGGCCACAGAGTACTCGGACTTCTTGGTACAGGAAATCAAGGGTCTGGCTGGCGCCGTTGCAGGCTCGAAGATTCGTTGCGTGGATGGCGGCGCCGTCCGTCGCGGCAAGTGCCAAGGCGTCCATGTTGCCGGGGCTTGGATCATTGGCAGCACTCGTGATGCGATTGTCCATGAGGGCTGCGTACTGATCCGTGCGGGTGCCCGCACACGCCATGAAGGTCTCCGCGTCGTCTCGCAGCCGGGCCAGGGTGGAGATTCCGTGTTGAATCTCCTGCAACAAGTGTTCCCGGTGATGTTGGATCTGATCGGTCGTGGAATTGGAGGCGTCCAGCACGACGGCAAGCAGGCCCTTGTGTGCTTCGTCCACTTCCACGAGTACCTGGGTCACATCGTCGAGCAATTCGTCCGAGAGTCGCCATACGTCGTCGGTTAGGTAGAATGGGATCGGCCGGGCCGGGTTCTGGTCATCCACGTCCCCCAAGGGTCCGATGAACTCCACGGGCTCGCTGGAGTCAATGGAGCCGTCGCTGTGGAATCGGTATGCTTGCGTGCAAAGGTAGGCGGAGCTGATGCCGTCCTCGTCCTGGTCTTCGATGCGGCAGGCAGTGGGAATGCTGACCTCGCCAAGCAGGCAAGGCGAGGCTTGGCCCGGGCACAATTCGCCAAGGTCGCCCGGCAGCAATGGATCACTGTCGTCGGGGTCGCCCATACGGGCGCCCTCAGTGGTGTTGCCGGTCGGGTAAGGTCGGCATTCATCGTCCAAGCGGTATTCCACCAAGCGTGCGTGGATCTGCGGGATTCCGTCTTCGTCCTGGTCTGTGATGACCGGGTCGCCAGGGATGCTCCACGGAGAAGCCTCCTGGCAGTCCGGCGCGGGTGGTCGATAGGGATCGTTGTCGTCGTTGTCCACGGCAAGGACCAGGTCGTCGCCGGGTTCATTCGTGACTTGGCAGTCCGGTGTGAGCTTGGCAGTCTTTGTGGGTTGGTGGAGGACGGGCCAGCCGTCCTCGTCCTCATCCACGAGTTGGAAGGACCCGTCTGGGACCGGCAGAGAATACGGAGCCAATGCAGAGCAAGGAGCGGGGTGCTGTGGGATGGGTGCATTGGGATCCGTGTCGTCGTCGCCGACTTGCACCACGGAGTCGCGGGTCTCGTCGCTCGCGGCTACGTTGCAATCAGTGTCTACGTCGTAGCGACGCTCCATGACCACAATCAAGGGCACCCCGTCGTCGTCCTCGTCTCGAACCTCGTGGCCCTCGGCAAGCCACCTCGGGCCATCGAAGCCCTGGCAAGGTGTCAGTGCAGGCAATGGATTGAACGGATCTTGATCGTCAGGGTCTGGTCCGATGTTGACAGGGTACGAGTCCAACGATGGAACAAGGGTGCAGTCGGGGCCGATGACGTACCAACGCAAGGATTGAGTGACGACGGGCACGCCGTCGTTGTCGAAGTCTTGCGTGGTGGGTGGTCCCTCGGGAACGGGGACTTGGGTGCCAGCAAACGGAGCGCAAGGTGTCAGGGTGCGGGGCACGGGATCGTCGGCATCCGCGTCGTCGGGGTCGCCCACCGATTCTCCTTCTAAGTCGTCTGTTCTTTGGTTGACACTACAGTCGCCTTGGATGACGAGGTTGCGCTCCATGACCGTGACACGGGGCAATCCGTCCCCGTCACCGTCCGTGACGGCAACGGTTCTGGCCAGGCGGTATTGGCCAGCGACATCCTGGCACGCGGTCGCAGAATCAATCGGGGTGGTGTCGTCGTTGTCGTCGGGGTCCGGGCCGAGGTCCGTGGACTGCACGGGACCGATGGGCACGAGCGAACAATCGTCTGCTAGTTGGTGGTTTTGCGTGGAGACCAGGACCCTTGGGAATCCGTCCATGTCGTCGTCCAGGACCTCGTATCCAGCGGGTGCGTCCAGGGTCGCTCCCTGGATATCCTCGCAGGGTTTCGGGTCGCGTGGCACGGGCTCGTCCGGGTTCGCATCGTCGGTGTCCCCACCGATGCGGACCCAGGACTCAGAGCCCTCCTGGAACCCAAGCCCGGGATCGCCGGGGTTGTATCGAAGTTCCAACCCAGCGACCTCGATGTACGCCGCCGGCACACCATCGCCATCCAGGTCCTCCACGCGCTGGCGCCCCGTCGGGGCGGTGAGTACGAGTCGGCAGTCAAGCGATGCACCCGGACAAATGGCGCCAGGGTCAGCGACTGGATTGTAGGGGTCTTGGTCGTCAGGATCGCCCAGTTGTTGACCGTCTCGGGTCAGTTCTTGTTGTGGCGTGTCCCCGCAATCGGGGGCGACTTGGATGCCGTGTTCAACGATGGTCACGAGGGGCACCCCGTCGTCGTCCAGGTCTTCATGGCGATACGACAAGGGCACCCAATGGATGCCGGCCACTGGGTCGCATGGTTCCTGGGTCAAGGGATTGTTTGGATCATCGTCGTCCGGGTCGCCAAGGCGCTGCGTGGCCAGATTCCCGGCCATGGTCTGACTACAATCGGCTTCGATGCTATGCCACCGAACCTCTACATCGAAAGCGGGCACACCGTCCATGTCCTCGTCGGATTCGTCGGCCACACGAGCCATGGGGACCAGAGTACCGGCGTATTGCCAGCACGGCTCCGTGATGCTGACGGGGTCATTGGGGTTGGCGTCATCGGGGTCTGGTGCGTCGATGGATTCGAGGCGGGGATCCGACGTGATGAGCTGGCAATCGGGGGTAAAGTGGTGCTCGGCAGTCCAATACGCTGTGCGTGGGATGCCGTCGCCGTCCTCGTCCACGAGCAGGGATCCACCCGTGGGCAGACGCGGGCGCTGGTTGGCAAGTGCGAAGCAGTTGACGGGGACCAAGGGATCGTTGTCGTCAAGGTCGCCGTAGCCTTCGTGAATGGAAAGACCGCGATACTCCACGGTGCAATCCGGAGACAACCATACATTGGTGCTAGTGCGGTAGACAACGGGCACCCCGTCGTCATCCTCGTCTTCGATGATAGGCACCCATGGCGCATCCCATTGATTCGCAGGACATGGCTCCGGGTCGGGGTCCACGGGGTAACGGGAATCATTGTCGTCGGGGTCGCCATACTCCGTCGGATTGACTCGGGTCGCGGTTTTGCGGGGGACACAATCGTCGCCAATCGTGTATTCGGATTCCACGACGCGGTACACGGGAACTTGGTCCCCGTCCTGATCCTCAGTCTGAAAGTCAAGGGGTATCCAGAAGGCACGTTCTTGGCCCCTGCAAGGAGGCTGATTGATGGGTGCCGGATTGTTGGAGTCGTTGTCGTCGGGGTCCAGTGCATAGGAAACCGAGGGGCCAGAGCTACTGGAGAGGTTGCAATCGGATTCGACAGTGTAGTACCGCTGGCTGATCGTGACGACGGGGATTCCATCGTCGTCCTCGTCCGTGGTCGAGTACGAATTCGGTAGGAGTTGCGTGTAGGTATTGAGTGGGCCGCAGGGAGTCTGCGAGACTGGGTTGTCGGGATCGTTGTCGTCGGGGTCTGGGCCGAAACCGATGGGGAGGGCTGAGCCCGTGGTGATGGTGCAGTCTTCTTCGAGGGTCAGGCTTTGGCGTTTGATCTTGTAGCTTGGAACTCCATCCCCGTCATTGTCTTCCGTGACCAGGGGCGAGGTGCTTGGTGCGGGGACCGCTATGGTGGGTGGGTAGACGTATTGGCAAGCTAGAGTAGCCGGGGGTGGTTGGTTGGGGTCGTTGTCGTCGTAATCGGGTGCGTCCACGGTACCCGGGCTTTGGGGATTGGTGGCTAGTTGACAATCGGAGTTGACTTCTGCTCGTGTTCGTTGCACGACGATCCGGGGCACGCCGTCGCCGTCATCATCGCGGGTGCCGCTTGGTACGCTGACGGTGGAGCCGACGGGATTGCTTGGGCAAAGATTGGGTAGAGCATTCTGGACGCATTGGGCCAATGGCTGGGTTCCGCACAGGTTTTCGCGGGCACTCTGGACGAAATCTTCCACGTCCTCGATGATTCGATTCGGGTTGCATCGGTCCCCTGACTCGCAGAACTCCGCCACCTCACGCAAGGCCGTTTCCACGAGTCCCAAGACGAGGACCACGTAGGGCTGCGTCTCTATGCAATCTCGGGGTGCGCATTCTCTCAATTCATCAATCAACGGGTGATTGACGCAGTTTGACTCCACGCATTCCATGATGGTTTCCACGGGGCCCGTGCAGTCTCGTTCCTCACAGGTGTCCATGATGGTGTTGACAATGGTAGCAAGTCGGGTGAATGGGTCCGCTTCCCGGCCCAGTTCGTCAAGAAGGAAACAAGTGAACGATTGTTGCGATTTTCCACATTCCACGCGAACTGCGTATCGAAGGATTTCCACGCTTGGCCCCGTGGACGCGGTGCTCTGTCTCGGATCTGCCAATTGAAGCAACGCGGCTTCGAGGTCCTGGTCTTCATCCAGAAACACTTGCGGCAATCCGTTGATCTGGATGCCTCCGGGCCCGGGAACACAGGTCTGATCGACGCGGTATAGGCATTCTTCAGCACTTGCACCAGGAGCAAAGGTGAACGGAAGGGTCAGGCTCATGATGAGTACGGCACGGAGTCGGTTCATGATTCCCTCCGGGCAAAGCGAGTAAGGTAGGCAAAGAGCAGAAAGAGGGCCGCGAGGCCGGTGCCGGCAGCATCGAGGATGAGGTCTCCGAGACCTAGTAGGAAAGCCGCGACGGCTAGGATTGCAGCGTAGAGAAGCATGGACGCGTCTTCTTGTCGAGGGCGGTCGTTTGTCATGGGAGTGGCCTCGTGATAGGTAGGGGATGGAGGAGGGTGGAGGGCTAGGCTAGGGTGCCCGGTAGGTCTTGAAGTTCCCAGAAACCGAGAGGTAGCCGACGGCGGCCATGCCGGTGCCAAAGAGGAACCAAATGGTCACGGCCATGCGATCTCCTGCCGTGAAGAGCATGGCGATGATGCCGATGGCGATGGCGGTCCCAATGGGGTGTTCCTTGAGGAAATTCACAGGCGCACCTCCGAGGTCTTGCCATCGGCTCCCTTGACGATGACGCGGTCGGTGCCTTCCAGATCGGCAAAGTCCACTACGAGTACCGCAAGATCGCCGTGTTGGGAAGTGCCCGTCCACACCACGTCGCCCGAGGAATCTAGGACTTCGACGGACGCGATGTTTTGGGTGCCGTCGCTGACGGAGTCTGCCGCATACTTGGTGGATTGGGGGTCGTGGTAGGGTTGACCCGCGACACTCCAACGGCCCTGGTCGTACAGGAAGTACGCTCTGGCCCAGGCGCCCGGTTCTTCGGTGCTTTGCCCCGTCAGTTCAGCAAAGCACGCCTTGGTGTCTGATAGGAGCCGGTCTACGGTGTCCTTGAAGTCCGAGCCGCAGCCCTCGCTTCCAGTGGCTTGGTCGGAGTCTGGTTCGTTGCGCTTCTCGGGTCCACCGACCACACTGTAGCCGATGAGGAAAACAGCCACAATGATGACGAGCTTCTTGGCACTGAACATCAGCTCGACCCCCAGAAGCTTTCCTTGCCCGCCGTGAACGTCACGCGCACCGGGTCAGGGTCATGCGGATCGGGCTTCTCTTCGACGCCTACCGCGAACCGGAAGAACTTGCGAGAGTCCTGGAACTGTTCGATGCTGAAGGCGAGTTGGTACTTGCCAAAGCCCGCGTCCGTGGGGGCTAGGATGACGGCGGTGAACTGTTCGACTTCGCCGTTGTCCGCGTTGTATTCCACCGAGACTGGGATGGAGTTGTCGCCGTCCGGGTAGTACACGATGGTGCTGATGCTGGCCTTGCGGTCGGGCTTCAGGAAGCTGCGGGTGTTGTCGTCGTTGCCACTGAACACCACACTGGCTTCGTCGATGGGTCCTTCGACAAGGACCATCTTGCACTCGTCCAGGTCGGCATGAAGGCCGTTGGCTTGTGCGTTCGCGGTGAACGTGCAGTCGGCCTTGATGTGCATGTCCTTCAGGGTCGCCAAGTCTTCGACCTTGTCGCCCTTCTGGCTGGGTCCACTGTCTGCGCAACCAGCAAGACCGATGAAGAGCAGAACCAGGGCCACGAGGTAGGCTTGGGTAGGTGGGCGGCGTCCACCGCGCTTCTTGCCTTTCTTGTTGCGTATGATTTCCCCGATGCGCTTGTGGTTGACGGCGACCAGGACCACGAAGATGAGCAAGAGTACGAGCCACGAGGAGTTGGAGACGGCGAAGTCCTTGACGGCGTTGTCCGAGTTGGCTTTCATGGTCATTTCTTGGCCGGTGCTCTTGCCAGGAGGGGGGGCTTGTCCGCCGCCATTGGCGTCTTGGTAGTCCTCGTGGCTTGCAACGAAGCTCCAGGTCCCGAGCGAGTTGATGGGCGCAACGACGTACCCGTTGAGGTTCGAGTCGTGGGAGGTGGTCGTCGTGGAGAGCCCCATGGGGTCGGTCTGGGTAAGCTGGACGCGCACGCCCTCGATGCCGGTGTTGGAGAACACCGAGCCGGATTCTCCCACGAAGCGCAGTGTCAGTTCACTGGTGGTTCCGATGGGAAGCGACTGAAGGACAGTCTGTGGCAAGGCCATGATGGCGTTGCCCGTGGCAAGATCCGTGACGGCTCCAAAAGCCGAAGTGGCTGCATCAAGGGGAACGACGCTTGCGAGTCCGGCCAGCATTCCCGCGTCCCATGCCTCGAAGATGCCGTGCAGGAGCGTCGGGTCGATGCCGGATACGTCCGGCCAGTTTGGATCGGGCGATACATCAGGTAGGCTTGGTTCGTCCAGGGTCCAGGTGTCCACGCCGGGCAGGCTTCCAAGGCCCGCATCTGGTAACTCGAAGGTCGCAAGTGAGAGGCCCTTGATGCTTGGCAAATCGGGACTGAATCCAAAGCCGCCAAGGCTTGGCAAGTCTGGATCGGGGTGCGGCATGTCAGGCAGGAGACCGTTCGGGGTTCCGACCACGGGTGGTTTGGCGGCTCCGATGGCCCCCGTAATCTTGGCCATGGCTCCGTCCTTGTCGATGCGGCCCAGGTAGTCGAGCAAGCGGACGTTGTTGATCGGGACCGGAGGAAGGTCGGGGCCCGTGCAGAGAGTCGGAAGGCCTGCTTCCATTTTGGTCGCGGACTTGGTCTTGCAGTCGTGTGTCGAGGGTACAAAGTCGAGGACCATGCCGTTTTGAAGCAGTGGCTTGGCGCGTTCGAGTAAGGTGCCGTAGTTGCCAAGAGACGGGTGGAAAAAGGCGATGCCGAGCTTCTTGGTGTTGTCCAAGGGGTCGGTGCTTAGGTACTGGACGACGGTGTCCTTGATGGATTCAGGGTCCTTGAGTTGGGTCAAGAGGTCTGCGTCGAAGGCGAGGCTTTTCTTGCCGGCAATTGCAGTGATCTTGCCAAGGCCACCGTCTACGAGGATCAATTCGCCCGCGTCTTTGTCAAGGATGGTGGCGGGGTCGGGAGATGGCAAGGAAACCCGGCGCAGGGCATACTCGGAATCCACCATCGCAAGCGACAGGGCTTCCACATCCACGGCACCGATTTCCTTCACGCTCTGCTTGAGGCCGGCCAGCACCCCGTCAATGGAGAGGTCGGTGAGGGCTGCGGTGTTGAGCGCCGATTGGATGCTTGCCTGGTCCACTGCCAAGTCGTCGGTGAGCGGTACTTGCAGGGTGTGGTCGGCCAGGGTTCCGACTTGCAACAGGTCGTCGGGATCGAGGAGGATCATGTCTGTGATCGCGTCCGTTGCCGGTAGGAGGTCGTGAAGCTCCGTGGTTGCGGTGACGTGGTCGGGTTTGGCGATGCGGCCGGTTGGATTGGCGGCGGTGGTGCTGATGTCCGTGACGGCGCCCCAGACGATGAAGGAGGCGTCCTTGATTTCGCTGGCCTCCACCTCGCCGGCATAGTTGCGGTTGATGGGGTTGTCACCGATTCGATCCACGCTGATCGACGCGGGAGTGATGAGCATCGTAACATCGCCCACATCGCCAGGTGGCACCGGGGGCAATTCGAGGCGCTTGACCAGGTCCCCATTGACCACATCCAGTTGCATTGCATTGGAGTCGAGGATCGACAAGATGGCGGTGCCTTCCCCGAGGGTCGTGGTGACGCGGTCGCCTGCTTCGAGGCCGGACAAGATTAGTTCCAGGACCTTGCCAAGTTCCGCGTCTGGGACCGTAAAGTCCGGCGGCTGGATTTCAGGCGGGTTGGGTTCGCTTCCAAAGAAGCCGCCATCTCCAAAGTCGTCACGAGGCTTCGGGTAGGCGTGACTCGAAGGGACCAATAGGACCGCAACGAGGGCGATTGTGAGGAGAGCTTTCGCTAGGTAGTGCATGGTGATCACGGATTCACGGAGGGGTTACTCGGAGGGTTGGCGTCGGCCCCAATGGTACGCAACGAAGCCGACCACGGCCAACGTGTCATCCAGGGGACCAGGGATGAGGAGGAGAATCAAGACGGCCAGTGCCATGAGCAACCAGCCGCCGGGGGTTGTGGGCCACATGGACTAGAGCAGTTCGCGGGCTGCCCGTCCAGCGTTCCGGTGGGCCTTGCCGGCCATGTAGGCCTCGCTGTAGGTGGCACGGTAGCCGGCAGCGTGGGAGCCGAGGGCCTTCTTGCTGACTTGGCGGAAGTGGCGACCGTTGACGCCTTCGTAGTAGCCGACCTTCTTGCCAGCACGGGCACCAAAGCCCCATTGCTTGCGTTCCTTGTCCGAGAAGATCTCCTTGTTGCGACTGGAGGTTTCCCTGCGACCCGCCAGTCGGGGCCGTTGGAAGGTTTCTCGGAGTTCCTTGCGGTGCTGCTTGGTTGCTCGGCGTGTGTTGTGGGTGTCCATTTTCATTCCTTCTTTGGGTTGGTGTAGGGCCAGGGAGTGGGAGGTCTAGGGATTGGACTCGAAGAGTCCGCCCGGTGTTACGCGAAAGGATTCAGGTTCCGGGGCAGTGGCTTCGGCGGGGGGTCCAGGTTCGGGGTTTTGCTCCGGTGCCGGGGCTTGATGCGGGACTACGTCGAGAGGGGCCGGCTCGGGTTCTCTTGCCGCCTCCGTGTTCGATTCGACGGGTGATGGCGAGGGCTCGGGTTCCGTTGACGGGGGTTCGATGATGGGGGCCTGGGTGGCGAGGGAAACCTTTGGGAGGTCTGTCGAGGGGTTCCCCTCGCCGGGGGCGGTTGCCGGGACGACGCCGCTTCCACTGGCATCCCCTGGCCCTAGTTGTCCCGGCAACAGCTCGGCCGCAAGGTTCCGGTTCGCCGTGATCTGTTCCTCAAGCGCCACTTGGGAGTCGGCGTGGGGAGTTTCAATGGCGGGTTCGGGTGCCTTGCGGCCTATGAGCTGACCCACGCGGTCACGCATCGAAGCAAGACCGGGGGTGCCATTCTTGTTCGCGGTGGCAAGTGCCAATGCGAGCGTAATACAGGAATTGATGATCGTGAAAACGAGGAGCTTGCCCGTGCTGCGCTGGGCGTCATGGGCGGCGCTTTGGGCAGCTTCCCCGGCTGCAATGGCGGGGCCAAGGTCTGGTTCAGGAACAACGATGTTCTCCGCCGCTAGACGGGCCCCATTGGCTGCGGCAAGGGTCTGGTTCCAGCGCTGCGATTGACCAGCCATGAGCTGACTTGCATGGGCTACGTCAAGTTGAAGACCCGCAAGGTGCCCCTGCTGCGTTTCCAGTTCGTCGTTGGCATGGAGCAATTGATTGATGGTTTCCGTGGAGGTTGCTTGCAGGGCCTCGATCTGGGCTTGTAGCGCCGCGGTATCATCGAGCACATCATCCAGGCGGTAGCCCGTGGTGGCAGTGATGTGGTCCGTGGTGGATCCGCCCGCGTGCTGGATTCGAACGGCCACGAGTGCCGGCGCTTCGGTCTCGATCCAAAGGACATTGTGGCCAAGAACGGAGTGGGTACGGGATTGGTACGGCGACGGTGATTCCGTGGCCAAGACGGTGTCGCCTGGATCAAGAGGAACATGGGCGACGGCAGCACTCGCGGGGCTTGCCAAGGTGATGAGGAAGGCGAGGCCGGCCGTTGCGAGCAGGATGAAGAAGAGGGCGATGCGGTTCACGAATGCCAACAACCCGCAAGGGGTGATAGCCAGCGGTGTTTCGTTCGTCCTGGTCGCATTGCACTTGCACCAGGAAGGATTCGGGGCCAAGGTCCAATTCGGGGTCGATTGGGGTCTTTTCGGTCGTGTCGTTGTCTTGGTTTTCTTTGCTTGTCTGTCTTGGTTTGCCCTTCGCCAAGTCGCGGGAGAGCACTGCCGTTCGGCGCTTGTTTTCCTCGGTTGAGGTGCGCCTGAACGGTCGTGTCTTCCCGCTCCTGGGTTTGGCTTCGAGGCAAACCAATGACCTTGAAGGACAAGCAAGAAACCAATGACAACGCCAGCTCCCTTGGAGAAGATCGACCCGTGGTGCGACGGATTGGACGGCCTCGGACGTGGCCCCAGGTTCGACTAGCGCCCAGGTTGGGTTGGGAAGCCGTGGATCGAAACGAGAACCGGGCCCGGATCGTGGCTGCGTTGGAGGATGTGCCGGGGTTGTCGTTTCGGGGCCTGTCGCGGGCGCTCGGGCTCGCATCCGGGACGCTACGGCATCATCTTCCAGTATTGCAGAGTCAAGACTTGATCTGGCGCATGGATTTTGGCCAGTCACATCGGTACTTTGCGGGTCCCTGCCCGGAAGAAGTGACACCCAAGATCCTCGCCTCGTCGTGCCTGGTCGATGAACTGGATCTGCGCATCCTGGCCGAATTGACGCATGAACGAATCCAGGCCAGCGTCATCGAGGCCGTGGCAGGCAACGGAGTTGCACGAAGCAAGGTACAACACCGCCTGTACCGCCTGGAAGACCTTGGGTTGGTACGAGTCGAACGCACCTGTCACTTCGTCTACTACAAGAGGTGCGAGTCGTGATCCTCGACCGGCACTGGAAGCTCATCAGGGAATCCGTGGAGGACGCCATTCGCCGCGAGAAAGACATGGCAAGGGCGGCTCGTCGGCAGGGGCGGCGAGGGGAGTCCAGGGAGCACAAGGCGCGACGCCGAGAACTCTTGGCCGTCAAGATGCGCTTGGATTGCCTGCCGTCCTGGCTTGAGGTCTGGGCGGCATTGGATACGGTCGCGGATGTGGTCGAGGGTTGGAACCTGGATGAAGGCCGGTGCTTGGAATGCGACGCCGAAGTGGACGAAGAAGGCGTCTGCATCGAAGAGACCTGTCGATTAAGGGATGGATTGCTCGTGCGTACACCTGGAAGTGCTGCATGAACGGGCACTCCTGGACGTGTCCATGCCTGGCTTGCGAGCGGTCATGGAATACACGGGCCGAATTGCAAGCAGCCAGCCAAAAAGCCCGGCAAGCCGAAGCCGCGAGCGCTGCATGAACGGAGAATGCGGCACCTGCGGCGCATCGATCTACATTGCCGGATCGGGGGCATCGGGGCGGTTGATCTGGACGTGCGAGCATGGGCCGTGAATCACGGTATTACGGGTTCCTTTGTGAGCACTGCAAGCGCATCCACGGACCTTACTCGTCGCGGGCGGAAGTGATGCTGTCGCAGTCGCTACACTGGGTCTTGATCCACCCGGAAAAGGATCAGTACACGGTTGGGTGGCCCAACAGCATGAACACCGTCAGCCTGGAATGGTTGAGCCTAAGATCGGCTCGCTTCGACGTGGAGCACGGCGCAGTCAATGCCTCGGGGACTTGCAATTGCACGGATTGCCGAGGTGCCAGGTATGCGGGCTCGGACCCCGAAGAGTGGCCCTTGGCCGTCGATTGCAAGAACTACAAGGGGCCGAGTCGGGCCGCGTGGATGCGCCAGAAGCGCATGGGGCAGCAATTGCGATTGGACGTGTTTGCATGACGGTCGCCACTGGATGGAAGCGGCACATGGTGTACGGGTGTGCCGTGCGATGGGCCGCGACGCGAATACGATGCCCCGAGTGCAATGGGCTCGTGGATTGGCGACCTGGACGCGACGGCCGGGTCTGGATGCGAAGCCACTACAAGTTCGGAGAATCGACGTTCAAGCACTGCATCGAAGTGTTCGTTTCGCAGCAACGCGATTTGACCGGGTACGGCTTGGAACTGGCCACCGTGCCCGAAGGATGCCAATCGCTGCGGCGCGTTTCCGAGATGATCAAACGGAGACGGGGATTGTGAAACGGCCAAGGATGGCCTTGCAGGCCGAGACCGGCCAATGCTCGTGCAGCCAGACGGAAGGGACCGAGGAATACGAATGGACCGAGTGCGGTGCGTGTGGGTTCCCGTGCCTGTTGGTGGTGACGCACGAATGGCCACACCGCGTTCGCGTAGATCACCACGAAGCATGGGAAGAGGGACCGGAGTTCGAGGCTTGCAGCGAAGATGGCAGAGAATGGAAAATCGGACAAGCCAAGCTCTACTGACGAAGGAAGGCGTAGTCGCGTCCACATAACACAGATGCCACAGGAGGGGGCCTGTCCGGTTAGGGGGAAAACCACTGAAGGACAAGTTAGACCGCCACCGGCGAGCATTTGTGCGTCCCGGTTTCTCCGCGCACGTGTGCGCCAAGCTGCATGACCCTCAGGATTCGGCCGAACTTTGGACAACATTCAATGGCCAAAGATTGCTTGCAGTGGGGATCGCATCCCTTGCTTTCACCCCCCTCGTGAACAATGCCAACAGTCTCTGGTCTGGACCCGCGAGGCCAGAATTCCTAGCGGCTATCCTTCTGCTGGCAAGTTCGATCATGTTGGCACACGGCAGCCTTCGGGCGCACAGGGTCCTGTCGATACAACACGCCTTGTACGCCAATCTGCGGCGCCACAAGGAGGCCGCGCTTGAACGCATTGACAAGTCGGGGATGACTGAGGAGTGGCGCACGGCAATTGATGGCCTCAACGCGCAGGATCGCGAGCTTGCTGAGAAGGCTGGCAAAAACTATCAAAATTTGGAACGCTGGTTGGGCCTTCAGTACGCGACCGCTGTGCTGGGAGCCTTCGCAATGCTTGCCGCACTAATCTCAACCCCGGTGTAGGATCTGGCCCGGCGGTCTAACAACTCACTCAACCCGACGCCTCGCCTCCGGCTCGGCGCGGGTTAGTTCGTGGTCGTTGGATGGCAATGGTCGCCTAGCGTGAGGTCATGCGCGTGGATTCAAGGATTGGGGGCTGCTTTCGGGTGGGTTTTTTCTCGGGAGGCGGGGGATCAAGTGAGTCGATGGGGTGGGTGCTGCGTGGGGGTCGCGGGATTGATGTTCGTGCCTTGTCCCTGCTTGGCGCCACCAAGTATGGGTGTGGGTGGAAAGGAAGTGCGTTGTCGTCGTCTTTGTCGTGCTCGTGTCCGTGGGTTCCTTGCTTGTGATTTTCTGCTTCCTTTGCCGGGCCTCGGCTTGCCCTTGATGTACTTTCCATGGCGGTTTTCCTGGGGGCTTCGCTGCGAGCGTGGCCGTTGATTGGCGGCGTTCTTTGTCCTCTTTCTGGGCCGTAGCCTCGGATCTTGACCAGGGCACCGTCCTTTCTTGGGGTGCGTTCGGGTTTTCCTTGACGCTCGTGTGAACCGCTCCGGGTTTCCTTGGGAATCGGGGGTTGTATTCGCTGCGCATCCGTGTTCGGATGGGCTTGTTTTCTGGGTCTTGTTCGGGTGGGGGCATGTGTTCCCCTTGGCTGGGCACTTCTGGGGTCGCAATTCCCCTGCCGGTCACATCCCTCATTCTTCGTTCTGGACGCGTCACGGGATTGGGCCCCGTCAGGCCCGGTCGCTTCGAGGAACAATATGTCCCCCACACAACAAACCCACGACAAGCCCGCCGACAAGGACTTCAGCGAGTACACCTGGATTCCCGGCGTCAACGAGCTGTTCAACAGCGTCTGCGTCATCGAACGCACCCAAAAGGACGGCGCCATGGTCTTCGTCCGGGGCTACAGCAAAAAATTCGGCAAGAACGCCACCGTCAGCGGCCACTTCGACTACGAAGCCCTCGAAAACCTGTGGAACCACATCGGCGCAATCCTTGGCCACGACAAGGTGGCATAAAATGCACGGCGTCGGAACCAACGGCCTCATCGCAGGCCAACAATACGACGCCTCCTTCTTCCTTTTCAAAAAAGGGGAGGGGTGCGTGGCGCCAAAGATGCAGGGCCGCGTCGAAGGAAGCGGTTCGTCCTATGGTCAGGGGTGGGATGTGCCGCTTGGGACCAGGAAGGATCGGTGGCAAAAGAAGCGAAGCGTCACCGCGGCGGCGCAAGCACGGATCCAGGCGCGAAGGGAGGCTTGTGCATGAATGGATGGCGCCTGACCGATGAAGCACGGGAGTCGCCTCGGCAAGCGTTCCGGGAGCGCCGGGCGTGGACGCAGTTACTGGGTTCGCCTGGGCCGCTTGGCGAAGATTGGGGCGAGACGAGTCCCGAGGAAGCAACGGAGCAGTGGTTCGCGTACCAATTCCTGCAAGACCTAGTGCCCGATCTGGAAGCACTGCACGAGGGCCATGAGCGAGCGAGCAAGGAGTACAGGTTGCGCGTGGAGGTCCTGGCCGAGTACACGCACGAGTTTAGGCGCGTCTTGGAGGTCCGTGTCCAGTACGATGCGGGCGCCATGGAATCGGGGTCGTGGTGTGGATTCCGAGTCCTCGTGGATCTGGATCAGCACTTGCTCAAGGTCTGCGAATTCCAGTGGCCGGGATTGTTCTTGCAGGCATGGTTTCACCCGGAGCAAGAAACGCATCAACTGAATGACCTAGAAGTGGCAATGGCGTGGCTTGGCGGCTTGGCCAAGGACGGCGTGGTCCTGGTGGTGGAGTGAATGGAGTTCGAGAACCATGGCTCCGCGCTTCGCCGTGCTACAAGGGGCAACCCAAGACGGCATCCGTGTCCAACGTGCGGGAAGCCGAATCGGTTGACCCCGGCGGACGTGGCCAGGGGCTACCAGTGCGATGCGTGCGCGGATCATGAGGAGGGGTCCTGGTGAGCGCTCGATTGGAGGCATTGCGGCGCATCGTCGCAGAACACCAAGCCGCCAAGGTGGAGGGGGTCGTGGTGGATGTGCAGACGGCCAACGCGATCCTGAAGGTCTACGGCGCAGTGAACGAAGCGAACCAAGAGAAGTTGCTGTCCGTGTCCGTAACGAAGATGGGACTCATCGCATGGGCGGTGGTCACATGATCGCACCGGAGCGGGTCTTCAAGCGCCTCGTGCGGTTGGTGCCGGACCTGGCAGACCTGGAAGCCGGAACCGCGAGGGTGAGCAAGAGCGGGGCGTTCATGGACCTGCACCTGGACGTGCTGAGTCGGTGCGATACGGAGGCCGGCGTGGTCTTGGAAGTGGCCCTGGCGCACTACTACGAGCAGAACGGCGACCTGGTGCCCGATCCAGACATGACGATGCGCGTGCGGCTGGCGGACGGGACGGCGGAGGCGTTGTCGTTCCAGGATTTGCGCAGCTACAAGGAGGTCTATCCCGAGGAGGGGAAGGTCGTCATCACGCAGATGGTCCACCAGAACGAATTCCTGGGCTTCTGGTTGCTCAACGCCTGGAAGCAGGGCCACCGACTCGGGCCCCAGGCGACACGGAGGGATGGGTCGTGACCGGGGATGCCCTGCACCAGGCGGTCCTGGATCTTGTCCCTGATGCGGAAAAATTGCAGGAAGGCACGCGTCGAATCAGTCACGCCGCGCCGTCACGGCCGGTCCTGTTGTCCGTTGTCCATCGCGGCGATGTGGCTGGGGAGCCCGTGACGGTCGTTTTACTATTCGGGCAGATGACGACGGTGTACGGACACAGGATTCCGCATCCGGCGTTGAAGGTCCAGGTCTTCCCGGAGCGGTCGTTGACGGTGCCGTTGGAGTATGGATCGCTTCAGGGGTGGCACAGCGTCGCCGACCGGGACGGGTTGCCGGTTCTGGGCGTGGCGCGGGGAATCCGGGATCAAGCACGGGAATACCTGGAATACCTTCTCGGTCGGGGACATCGGCTCGGGCCGGAATCGGTGTGGGGGTCGATTTGATGGACGTGGTGAAGGCCACGAGCCTCGATGCGCTGCGGGCGGCGCTTGGTTGCACGGAGCCAGGGCCCCGGTTGGTGTGGCCGGAGGGGTTGTGGCACGAGAATCGCGTTCACGCCGTCGGCGAGGTCGAGGACCTGGACAAGCTGGCCGTGCAACTGACGCAGACGACGTGGACGTGTTGCTCGGGCTTTGCGTGGAGGGGCTTGGTGTTGCTCAACGACGCGACCGGCGCGGACGGGGCGCAGGAGTACGCCGTGTTCCGTTCAGATACGCGGGAGCGCGTGGAGTCGTTGACGGCGTCGTGGATGAGCGTCGAAGAGTTCCGAGGCGCCATGGAGCAACTGGACGAGGACGAAGGCGACCGCGACATGAAGGCAGCGTGGCCGGACAAGGGACATGGATCGTGGTGTCGGTGGTGCGCGTGACGGTGCGGTCCAGGTGCGGCGTGGGCTTCACGGTGGACGTGGGCGAGCCGTTGCCGGAACACGGCGGCCGGCAGGAGTCCATGGAGGCGGAGGCCACGGTGGGCTTCGACCCAGCGTGGCCGCCGTGCCTATGCCACCCGCTGGGGCGACGGTTGCCGACGCAGCGGCGTGAGCTACGCGCGGAGCCGGTGGTCCTTGTGTCGAAGAGGATGGAGGGGCCGGGGCACGTCGAATACGGCCACGAGAAGAGCGGCGTGGGCAGTCGAGGGTTCCCGTGCTCCTGGAGCAGGGCGGCCGTCGTCTCGGCGCTGCGCAAGATCGGCGTCAACGCCGCCCTGGACAACGGCCGAGTCCCCGCAGGGTGGAGCCACGCTGCCATTGGCGCAGGGAGTCTTCATCAGTCGGGGCACATCGACAAGGTGCTTGGAGAGCTGCGCAAGGCGGGCGTAGCGCCGAGGCGGGAGGCGAGCCTGGAGGCGTTCTGGTAGTGGGGATTTCCAGATGGGGGGATCAGTCTGCCCGAAGGGTTTTCGTGCGGGCCTTACGCTCCTGTCTCCTCGTCCACGTATTCGTCCCACTGCCCATCCAGAAAGGGGCAGACTTCCTCGATGTATCCGGGTGGTTCGAGGATGACGCCGGTTTGGGCGTCGATGTACGTCGAAAAGACCGGGTACGTGTCGCAGGGGGGCTCGGTCCATGCCGCAACGGCGACGACGGCGAGGGTGCCGTCGATGACGAAGGCGTCCTGGATGTCGTATCCGAGTGCGGCGGGGTCGATGGCGAGGCCGTCTTTGTCGATGAGGCATTCCGTGTAGTCACGCATCCGTCGTTGAAGGTCTTCTTTCGGTAGCCAATCATGGTGCTCGAAATCGAAGACGGGGCCGATGCTCTGCTGGATGGTGATGTTCCCGGTTGGCTCGATCTCCCAGGTCCACCACGTCGGCGAAAGGGTGAGGTTGCCCGTTTCCTGGCGGATGTAGATTGTCACCTCGGGACTGTACGGCTCGTGGCTTGTCTCGTTGCTCCACCACGGCCAGAAATGGATGCTACCTGGGTCTGCCCCGAGGGCGGCGTATGTGGTCAGGACGAGTGAGTCGATGGATGCCGGGTCCGGCAATGATCCGACGCTACCCGTGTATGTCCACGTCCCCGTCCCGTCCGTGTTCTCATGTCCCGCATCCGCGAGGTTCTGGGCTGCTTCCCGGTCGGGCAACACGACGGTCACGACGGACGGCCACCACGGATCGAAGGCAAGCACGCCCTGAGGCGTTTCCCAACGGTGTCCGTGCGGCTGGGACAATCCGACGACTACCGAGGGGGTAATGCTCCCCGACGAGTTGTTCCCGCCCCACCCATCGTCGCCATTAGGCGGAACAGGTGATGTTTCGTTGCGGATTGCAGGACTTTGTCCGAGGGCCGCGGCAACGTTCTGGACGACTTCGCTGATGTTGCCCATCAGTCCCAGAACTGCGTGGGCATTGATGGGAAGCCAGTCTTGCGGTGTGGGGTCGCATGGAATGGCGGTCCACGAACGAGGTTCTGCTGCGGAGGCGGGCTTGGGGAGTTCCTGCGTCATGCAGCCGGATAAGGCGAGCGACCATACTAGTGCATAGATTACGACAACTACAGCATTCACTGGCGTTTTACCTAATTTTGCCCTCATTGGTTTACACTCCCTTGGGCGCACTGGACGTTATCAAGTGGGAATTTCAATTCTTGGAGCGCCAAAGTCCGAATTGCAGGAAGATGACTCCAAGTGTATTCGGGGTCGGCTGCATCAACAGCTTGTTTGAGTTCCATCGAGAATTTTTCGGTCAATAAGTCCCTTTGTTCACTTCGATGAAGGGCGATGAGATACTGCGCCTCCTCCACCGTAGGGAGTTTTCGACTCTCGAATAAGGTGTAGTATTCAGTTATCCATATTGCCTCCATCAATGAGTATAGGGCGCCGAACGGCTCATCAATCGCTAAAAAATACTCATAGTCCTTCTTTAAATCATCTTCAAGGTTTAGTTCTATCCTACCTTCATATCCAAATTCCTCCTTTTGTCTGGCAGTAGAAATCAATTGGTTGATTTTTTCACCGGCCAGCTGAAAGTAATCTATCGACTTATCGCCTTCACAGGTCCCCCCATCCCATGGATAGGCATTGATGAATCTGTAAAGAGCGTCAGAATTGGTTTGCGCAAACATTGCATTGGCAAACGCCAAATGCAAGCCATTCACAATATCCTCGTCATTTGCCCCATTGTTAGCCATTTCAATTGTCTGACGATAGTATTCTTCCGATATAGAAATTAAAGCATCTGCATATGATCTCGCCCGGAGCAGAATCATGTAAACCTCAAGTTGGACTATAGTGCCGGGTTTAGCCTTAACTTGCCATTCTTCATCCGTTTGATGAATTGAATCGATTGCATTTGCCCTCAATTCATCATACCTATCGAGGTAAGTTTTATTATTAAATGCTTTTTCGGCTTCATTTGGCGCTTCTTGAGCAGCACGACTAAAGCCACACTCATTCAACATCGAAAATATAATATTTAAATAATCTTCACCTATCGATTGCCGAATGTATGAATAGTTTCCTGGGTATGGACACCCATCGAGGAGTTCTTGTCCATAGTTATCGATGAAATTCTCCAATTCGGCCAATTCAGCCGCGTCCTCCACATATGGAGCTGGTTCAGGAGGTTCCGGTGGAATCTGAAGGCCGAGGCCCCACGTCCGCACATAGGGGTCAAACGGATGTTGGTTCGCATTCGGGTTTCGTGGTGGCAGACCTTCGGCATCCGCGAGGGAGTCAGGGCTTGGTGAAGCGCATCCAGCCAACGCAGTTAGGACGAAGAAGAGCACGGATGCGTAGGTAAGGAATCGAAGGGGGTGATTGACCATGCCGTCACCTTAGTATGATTTTGTGGTTGAGGGGGGGTAGAGGGGGTAAAGGATGGGTCGCGTTATGACAGATACGCGATGACGGGTTCGCTCCAGGAGTACCAGCCGGAGGCATACTTGTAGTTCCCATTGGTCGCATATCGACCATAGCCCGTGACATAGTCCGCGCCTTCAAGGTTGAGGTTGAAGTAACCCTGACCGTAGAGCTCCATTGCGCCCTTTCCCTTCGTCATCACCTGATCCGCGTCGTTAGACGAGGACGCGCTGATGGACGCCTGAACGCCGATTCCGCGCCCCTGGAAGGAGTTAGTGACCGTATACCAGCTCTTCGTACAGTATTTGGTTGGAATGCTGGCTCCCAAGATGCTCAAGGCCGACCCCATCTTCGACGTGGAGATGAGTGCGTTGACGGCAACGGCATCCACATCAAGGGAGCAACTCGATGTGAGTTTTCCCTTGCCCCAGGCGTAGTCTCCAACGCCAGAGACACGACCGTTGTTGAAGTCGTACCAGAATCCCTGGGCGGCGATGACGGTCACGATATGCCCTGTTGTGCAGCGACAACTGGAATAGTACCGGGAGTAGGTCGAGCCTTCAGCGTTGTTTTGGGTCTCCAGAGTGTAGGAGTAGCCGCTTCCTTGCTGGAACCAGTTGGGGCCGGTCCAGCCGTACCCGAAGCCGGACGGGCCCTGTTTCACGTCTTGGTAGCAGTCGTGGCCGTATACGAGGTCTGCACGCCACACCAACACGGACAGCTTCTGGTTCGTGGTCGAGTAGCGGCTTCCGGCTTGCTCATCACGGCGGGCAGTGGCGGGAGCGAAGTAGGCGTAGTTGTCTGGATTGCGCTGGCACTTCTCGGCCTGGCTGTTGGCCTGGGTCTTGGCGGGTGCGGTGCCGTAGTTGTGGTTCGTCGGGACGTTCCACCCCTCCCACTGGTCGCGGGGGACGTAGATCTCCGGCAGCTTGTCAAGGAAGTTCTGCACCATTCCGCCGGGCTCGGCGGGTTGGACGTTGAAGACCGGAACGACGCCCCAATCCGCACCGCCCCCCATCACGACCAAGTCGTCAAGGGGTTGCCCGCCGTCCCCGAGGGCTTTGGGTAGGAGGGACTGGACGCCCACGAAGGCATCCACCAACACACCGTCCACGTCGTAGGTGTTGAACGACACCTGGAGGGATTCCGGCACGTCCAGGTCGGTGAAGATGTTGGACCCCTCGTTGGGCTGGCGGTCTACCTCCTGGCCGTCGATGACGAGGCCGATGCTGGACACCTCGCTCGGGTCGAAGCCCTTCACGACGAGATGCCACGGGTGCTCCTCCGCGAGCGCCTTCACCGAGGGCATGACGAAGAAGTCGAACCCATCTGCGACGTACTCGATGTAGGTCATCTGGATTGAGCCGGGCTGGAAGTCTACCAACCCTGCTGGGATGCCTACCGTCTCGCCCACGGAAGACGGGTTGGTTGGGTCCAGTTCGGTAGGGTTGGGCAGGGGCCTTGCAGCCGCCAGTGGCCCTGCAAGAAGCAGGACAGCGACCAACGCTACGGCGGCAATCCCGGCACGGGGCCCAGGTGCTATGTCTTGTTTCGGTTTCATGGGTATGTCTCCATGTACGTGTGTCCAGGCCGTGCCATGCACGAAGCCTGACGGCCGCAGACAAGTACCTGCCAATAATAAGGCGAGTGTTTATCGGTGCAAAGTGTCTTGATTGGCCCGATACCAACAATTGTCCCGTTCGTATCGCATCATCTTCTGGGCCAGAGGGTGCAGAGGCATTGAGCACCAGGATGGATAGCGTGCAGTGCCAACACCCCGTTGCACCAGACCGACGTGCTCCAGCTTCGCAAGGCAGCGGCGAGCCTTCTCCCGGCTCCAGCCATGCTCCTCCGCCTCCCGAAACAGGTCCCGCTGCCTCCACGTCACCGACCGCAGAAGGGCGTACAGTTCGGCAGTGTCCGGGTCACGCAAAGCCGCGATATGCTTGCGAGCCGTGGCGTCCTTGACGTGGCCAGGATAGATACGCAAGGCCCCCAGAACAGACTCCTCCGCAAGCACACCGCCCTCGATCAAGTGCTGCCGGATCATGCGGGACCGGAGTTCCCCGGTCGGGACATGCCGCACCAAGGCCCGAAACGACGAACCAGGGTACTGGTGAGCCAATTCGACCATACCCACCGCTGCCTGCCGCTCCAAGGGGTCTTGAAACCGCTCAAGCTGAAGGCGCAGGTCCGGCTCGATGCCCATCACGGTCGCGCCCTCCACAGCGGCAGGTCATCGAGGCTCGGCTCGCGCTCTCGGGCCTTTCGAGCCGCTGGCACAGAGAGGGGACGCCCAAGGGCCGGCACGCCGCCCCTGGCCGGCACCAGGGCGAGCATGGCATCCACGTCCAGGGATGCCAAGTGGCGAAGGATGTCGGTGGTCAGCAATGCGTGGCGGGCAGGCCCAAGTCCACGTCGCGGCAGCAGACATTGGCCGTCCGCCCACAACGACCACTCCTCCAAGTCCGGGCAGCACATGATCTCGTGGACCCGGTGGATGAGTCCTTGACCGCCCCGGTGAGGCTCCAGACGACGCTCCAGCACGAACGCAAACCACATCGACCACCCCTGCGATGGGACCGCGACCTGAACCAAACGCGGCCCAGACGTTGCCATCGGGTTCATGGCCGCCTCCTTCGCCAGCGCGACGACCGGACAGCCAAGAAGGGCGGTTCATGGGGTAGGCGCTCCGAGTAGGGCAACGTCCTGATGGCCGAGTGGTCCAGGACTGCAATCAGGTACTCCAGGACGTAGGTTC
This sequence comes from Thermoplasmatota archaeon, assembly GCA_041601615.1. GTDB lineage: Archaea > Thermoplasmatota > E2 > JACPAO01 > JAHFTW01 > JANQNI01. Next base: position 60,946 of record JBFIHX010000013.1, read on the forward strand.
GGTAGATGCGGTGGCCTCGAACGGAGTAGACGCGGCTGTCGGTGCCAAGCCATGCGACCATGCTCCCATCATCGAGATTCCGCAAGGTGTCCATGAGGTCGGCGTGGGCATGTCGAGGGGCGTGGTCGATCCACCTACCTTGGGCTGGCTGCAAGAGTCGCCACGCCTTCTTCGAGAAGGCGTTGCGCAGCCTCGCCTTCAAATCCTCCCAGATAATGAGAGAGTCATTCCACGCGCCCACAAGGATTCCTCCAGATCAGCTCGGGCCAGGGATGGGGTGGTCGATGGGGGCGGTGATGAGCCCGCGCCCGATGAGCCGAACCAGATCATCCAGGGCGGGTTCCCGGCGCATGGTGTTTGAGGGGGCATCGAATCGCCATACCTCGCCTTCGCTGTCGATGCAAACGGGCGGGTATTTGCCGGCGAAGTGGAGCAGCGCCGATTGGTTGGGGTGGCGGCGGGCGAGATCGGCCCAGGACTCGGTTTCCGGCTCCAGGGACATGAACGAGTCCCGCGACTGTGTCGCGGGTGGCTGGCTCGTCACGAGCGCCACTCCTTGCCAGTTTTGCCGTCGTAGAGCCGCACCGTTCCAAGGTCATCCTGCCACGCCTCTACCACTCCCAACTCCAACAAGGTGTGCAGCGCCTGGACTTCCTTGTCGCAGTCTTCGGGCAAAAGATCCATCCACGACCCCGAGGGCGAGTAAAGCAGATACTCTTGGAGAATTGCTCCGTATTCGCCGCCCCGGCCCCGCGATTCGTTGGCAACGAACCGACGTGGGCGGGCGTGTCTGGGCCGGGTGCGGGGATTCGACGGCTTGGCCTTGAAGGACATGATGATTCCTGCCAGAACATGGGGATGGAGAGGTCGAGCAGAGCGCCCGCACATCGGGGGCACAATCTACTCGGGCCAGAGGAGGAAAAGGGGTGCCACGCCCGATCCAAGCCAGAAGGAATCGGCGCGGAGTCCCAATCCGCGACGCTTCGGTAGTGGTCCTCTAGGTTGGTCGGTGGTGTCTAGGATGGTGGTGCGGGTCGGACGTGGCGGGTGCTTGCAGCCGAGGCACGTCAGCGGCGGCGTTGGCAGTCGGGGGCGTGCCCCCCAGATTGGTGTTCACCTCCATGCGGTCTCCCGCTTAGTGACTGCGCAAGAGACAGGAACTAGGATTCTTGTCTTAAGTTTTGCTCGGGATGAGTGGTAAATTTGGGGTGGGTGGAGGAGGTCGTCTTCCTTATTGCGGGGGGCTCATTCGCCACGGTTGGATGGCCCCGCGACGCGCTCTTGCCGCCAACTCGAAGACGCGAGGCTACGGCTACGAGATGACGCTGGATCAAGAGCGCGAGATGGAACGGGTGATGGAAGAGTTGGGCTTGTGGCCCAACAAGAAGGCATTCCTGCGCGAGGCCATCAACAAGCTGATCCTGGAAGCGTCGCTGGCCGTGGCTGCGCGGGATGCCGGCGAAATCGAGCTTGACGAAGACCGGCCCGCCGGCATCCGAGAAGCCGTGCGGCAAGATCGAGGATAGCCCGCAGAATTAGAGGCCCCGGCGCGGGAACGGCCCCACCCGGACGGCGGCCACGAGGCCGTCAAAGTCGTAGTCGTCCCAGAACTTCGCCTTGGCAAGGTACGCGGCCCTGCGGGGGTTCACGGCCCGTGCCTGACGCAGGAGCCGTACCGCCTCTTCTTCGTCCGTGCCGGCCACGAGTTGCGCTTCACCCATGAAGGCCGAGCATTGCAACACGGTCGTGTGCGCCTCGCGCTGGGCCCGAAGGTACGCCTCCCGCGCCTCCTCGGTTCGACCAAGCTCATGCAGAGCGATGCCCAAGAACAACGGCGCATAGGCGTTCTCGGGGTCCAACCGCATGGCCTTCCATGCTCGGCGCCGCGCTCGCTTGAACCGGCCATGCTCGGCGTCGGCCTCGGACATGATGCAGTAACCGACGCTGCGCTCCCCCCGGCGCGTCTCCGGCTCCCCCCGATCCAGTGGCGGCATGGAGTGGTTGTAGAGCGCCTTGAGCGGTTCGCGGTAGCGGTTCCAGCCAGCGGCGCCGACCACCGCGATGCTGGCCAGGACGACCCACGGCACCCAAGACGCGGACGAAGCGGGGCCGGCGGGTGCCTGAACGACCGCCAGGGTGACACCGTCGCTGCTTGCGGCGCTCGTCTCGCCCACAATCGTCGCCGTGAAGGGCGACGTGGCGGGGTCGAGGGCAACGGTGTAGTCGCCGACGAGGTCCACATCCACGCCATCCAAGGGGTTGAGAATGCCGGGGAGGGTGCCTTCGACGTTCGTAAGGTGGAGTTCGCGAGCCTCCAGGCGAGGCTGCGCGATGAAAAGTTCGTAGGTCTGCGCGGTCAAGGGGATGCGTAGCGTGGCATCACGGGCGGTGATGTAGAGTTCATCGGCGCTGCCCGCGCCCGCCTCGGGCAAGCCGAAGCTACCCGCCGTGTCGTTGACGCCGCTGCGCTCCCTCTGCCCGTTCACGCTCATATCCCACTCCCAAGCCGTGACTGAGAAATTGCCCGTGACGACGGCCAGGGCCTCGGTGCAGGAGGCGACCTGGGCGGTGCCGGAGGCATCCACCGTCAAGGGGTTAGACCCGCCGTTCAAGGAGGGCAACCGGGTCCTTTCTTCACTGGATGGCTGTTGAAACTTGGTACAGGCGCGGTGCCGGACCTCGATACTCGCTCCGTCGTCAAGGGGCGTGATCCAGAAGTGCAGTTCGGGTCGAGACTCCACGCCTTCGATAGTCGCAGGGCCGCCGGGTTGGATGGAGCGCGGTTCGGCCGGGGTACTCGTGGTCCGCACCTTGGCTTCGACGTGGTTGGCCGTCACGGTCACGTCGGAGCCGTCGAGGCGGAAGCCGTGCGCGGCGACCGGGAGGTCGGGCGTGAAGTGGTCGATGAGGAGGCCGACGAGGGTGCCCGACGTGTTGCCCGATGCCGCTTCAAGGGACTCGACCCGCACCTCGCCCTGGTCTTGCACGACCGCCAGCGCAGGGGCCGCAAGCAGCACGGCGATGACGAACAAGGCAAGGATCTTGGGTCGGTTCATGGCGTTCACTTCTTCTGGATGTAGATACCAACGTGGACGGGCCACCCTTCGCCGGCAATGATGCGCTGCACCCACGCGCCCAAGGCTTCGATACACGCCTCGTCGGCCGCGACCGCTACGGGGAAGAGGTTGATGACAATGGGATCGCAGATGTGGAGGGGGCCGCCGGGGGCGAGGGTCTGGCGGTAGGGTTGGAAGCAGTCGCCGGCGACGGTGCCGAGGAGGCTCCGGTTCTGGGGAACCTCCGGCGCGTCACCGCACAGAGGAAGCACGTCGCCGGGGACCACGTCAGGGTCGAGGGTGTAGGAGACGTGGACGAGGCCACCGTCTGCGGTCTGCGCAAGCGTGTCCGGCGCGTCGGGGAGGGGGGCTGCGCTGGCCGTGGGCACGAGCAGGACGGCGAAGGCGAGCAGGGCAGCAACGAGGGAGGTCTTGGTCATGGGCACCACCGACCAGGGTAGGGCACGCATTCGGATAAACGGCGACTCGGGACGAGCGAAGCAGGCACCG
>JBFIHX010000014.1:0-63603 GCA_041601615.1 Thermoplasmatota archaeon
CCCCCGCACCCCCCCCCACCGCCCCAAGGAGGGCACCCCATGAAAGTCGCCATGCTCGGCTGGGAATTCCCACCCTTCATGGCAGGAGGCCTCGGCGCCCACTGCCTCGGACTCACCAAAGACCTCGCCCGCGCCGGCATCGACGTGGACTTCTACATGCCCCGCATGGAAACCGCCACCGGCCCCGTCGCAGGCCACCACAAACACCTGCGCATCACCGAAGTCGACGCCGAACCCGGACTCGGACCCTACGAAGCCAACACCACAACAACCACCACACCCCACAACCCCCAACGAAGCTACGGCCGCGACTTCAACGCCTCCGTCCACACCTACAACCAACGCCTCGTCGACGCCTTCCACTCCACCGACGCAGACGTCCTCCACTGCCACGACTGGATCACCGTCCCCGCCGCCCTCACCCTGCGACAACGCACCGGCATCCCCCTCGTCTTCACCGTCCACAGCACCGAATTCGACCGCAGCGCCGGACTCTCCCCCCAACACTGGATCGAAGACATCGAACGTGCCGGAGTCCAAACCGCCGACCGCGTCGTCGCCGTCAGCGCCTACACCAAAGGACTCATCGAACGCATGTACAACGCCCCACCCGACCGCGTCGTCGCCATCCACAACGGCGTCGACCTCGAACGATTCCAAACCCCACGCCCCCGCGACTACACCGTCCAACGCGACACCGTACTCTACCTATCCCGCCTCTGCCGACAAAAAGGCCCCCTCTTCTTCCTAGACGCCGCCCGACGCGTCCTAACCGTCCGCCCCCACACCCGCTTCATCATCGGCGGCACCGGCGACATGCTCGGCGAATGCATCGAATACGCCCTCCACCACGGCATCATCGACAACATCCACTTCACCGGCTTCGTCCCCGACCACGAACTAGCCGACTTCTACCTCCACAACGAAATCTACGTCCTACCCAGCGTCAGCGAACCCTTCGGCATCAGCGTCCTCGAAGCCATGGCCAGCGGCCTACCCACCATCGTCACCCGCACCAGCGGTGTTGGCGAAGCCCTCGACCACGTCCTTCGCGCCGAATACTGGGACACCGAAGAAATGGCAGACCTCATGCTAAGACTGCTCGAATCACGCGAACTACGCGAAGAAATGGGCCGCAACGGCGGCCGCGAAGCCCAGACCTTCACCTGGGAAACCACCTGCAAGAAAACAATCGACGCCTACCGGAGTGTCATCCGGCCCCGCTGGATCCAGCCAACACCATGACCGACATCTGCTTCTACTTCCAAGTCCACCAACCCATCCGACTGCGCCGCGTACGCACCTTCGGACAACCCGCCGGCCACGACTACTGGGACCACAAAACCAACCAAGAAATCTTCGACCGCGCCGCCTACAAATGCTACCTCCCCGCCAACCAACTCATCCTCGACGCCATCCAACGCACCCACGGCGCCTTCCGCGTCGCATACTCTCTAAGCGGCGTCTTCTTGGAGCACGCCGAACGCCACCGCCCCGACGTCATCGAAAGCTTCCGCGCCCTCGCCCGCACCGGCCACGTGGAATTCTTGGGCGAAACCTACTACCACAGCCTTGCCGGCCTCTGGGACGACCCCAAAGAATTTGCCACCCAAGTAGAACAACACCGCCAAACCATTCGACGACTCTTCGACATCGAACCCATCACATTCCGCAACACCGAACTCATCTACGACGACCGCACCGCCAAGCGCGTCGAAGACCTCGGATTCGAAGCGATGCTCACCGAAGGCACCGAACGAATCCTCGGCACCCGCAACCCCAACCACCTCTACCGCCCCAACCACGAAGGCCTCCTCAAAGTCCTGCTCAAAAACTACCGCCTCAGCGACGACATGGCCTTCCGCTTCTCCAGCCACGACTGGGTCGGCTTCCCCCTCACCGCCCCCAAATTCGCCCAATGGCTCGCCGACGCACCCGGCGACACCATCAACCTGTTCATGGACTACGAAACCTTCGGCGAACACCAATGGAGCGAAACCGGCATCTTCGACTTCCTGCGCCACCTGCCCGAAGCCGTCACAGACCACCCCCACCTACGGTTCGCCTTGCCCCGCGAAGTCGCACGCAACCACGAACCGATCGACACCATCGTTGTTCCCCACGCCATCTCCTGGGCCGACACCGAACGCGACGTCAGCGCTTGGCTGCACAACAAAATGCAACACGCCTGCTTCAACCGACTACGCGACCTTGCCCCCGTGGTCGAAACTGCCTCCGACCCAGAACTCACGCACGCCTGGCGGCTGCTGCAAACCAGCGACCACCTCTACTACGCCTGCACCAAGAACATGAACGACGGCGACATACACTCCTACTTCAGCCCCTACGAATCGCCCTACCTCGGCTTCATCAACCACAAAGCAGCAATCGAAGACCTAGCCGCAAAAGCCGAAGCACAGGCAGCAGCACGGAAAGCCTCCGAGCCCCGCATTAATGTCAAAGTGCCCTCGCCCCCCGCGCCCACGGCAGACAAGAACCAACGCAAGGAACTCACAGCAACCTAGCGCATCGCCTACCGCACCAACGCCAGCACACGAGGCAACTCCAACGGCGGCGCCTCCTCAACCAGTCGACGAATCCCGTCCTCCACCCTCACCCGAGGCCGCCAGCCCAAGGCCCGCAACTTGCTGTTGTCCGCAAGCGTCTCAGCCACGTAATTGGCCACCGGATTCTCCACGAACACCGGCTCCGTCTTCGTGCCCAGCGACGCACGCAGCAACGCAACCACCTCATTGAAATCGTGCTCCACGCCCGTGCCAATGTTGTACGCATCAAAGCCATCCGCACGATCCAGCGCCACGAGGATGCCCTCCAACAAGTCGTCGACGTGCGTGAAATCCCGCGTCTGGGCGCCATCACCGTAAATCACCGGCGACACACCGGCACGCAGGCACCACATGAACTGCGACAAAACATTGGCAAACCGACCCTTGGCTTCCTCGCGTGGACCATACACCGAAAAAAACCGCAGCGCCACCGAAGGCACACCATAGCGCCGATGATACGCCAGCGCCAGGTGCTCCATGGCGAGCTTCGAGAACTCATACAGCGTCCCCGGCGTCACCTGCATGTCCTCACGAAACGGCTTCGGACACCTCGCGTAGAAACTACTCGTCGAAGCAAACGCCACCCGCGCCCCCGACGACCGCGCAACCTCCAAGGAATTCTGAAACGCCGCGATCGCCTGCGCCGCCCGCTCCGGTCGCTCATCAAACATCGGCGCACTGGACGCCCCCGCAAAATGGAACACCGCATCCCAGTCCTGGGCGGAAAACCGATCCACATACGCCTGCTTGGCGCAGTCGATGCGCGCAAACGGCACGCCCGGAGGCAGATTGCCTTTGGAGCCCGAAAGCAAATTGTCCGCAACCTCCACCTCCACACCCGCCGCATGAAGCCTGTGCGCGAGATTGGAACCGATAAAGCCCGCGCCCCCGGCGATCAACACACGGCGTAGATTCTGGATGGCCATGACCCTTCTGGCGCCGGCTAGGAACTTGAGCACACGCAGGCAGGCAGAAGGCCAAAGGGCCGTACTCACCAAACGCACCCACCAAACACGACCGCCAAACAAATTGGATTAGGAATGCCCACCCCACATCTCGTGGTGTAGGGTGGGCGGGCCCCGAAGGACCCGTGCGTTCCGCTTGATCCGACCATCCCCTAGAAAATGATCCCTCGCGGCGTATGCCTCGGGCATGTGTCGGGGGTACGGATGTATCGAGGCGCGGAGGCAGGCCCCGGCACCCGGAGGGTGCAACCGACCATTTGTTGCCTGGCTACTTCAGGCTTGGCAAAGGCGCAACGACGGACTACAGAATCTTGTGTCGGTCGGCGTTGGGAATCACTGCGCTCAGAAGCCGACCCGTGGGACCATCATACACCACGTACGGCGTGACAGCTACCTGGCCGTCGCTGGCAAAATCCTCCAATCCGACCCAGACTTCGAAGCCGGAAGCTGTGCGCGAGGTGAGTTGTCGAAAGTCCATGTATTCGTGCTGCCATGGCAATCTGGCAAAGCCTGTCGGTGCACTGTCGCTTAAGTTGGTGAGTGTGAAACTCTTGGCATGCGCCATGGCGGCACTGATGTTCACTTGGCGAGCGACAGGAGCAGGGTCGTACATGCCCGCATGGGTGCGGGTGAGGGTTTGGCCAAAAGTATAGTCCTCAATGAATTGGCCAGCCACCAGCGTTCGCTTGTGCTCCATTAAGATGAAGGCGCCGTTGCCCTGGGGGTCGACCGCGTGCAAGAACACTTCGCCGTTCTTGACGTCCGTGACATGGGTTGTATCATCTCCAATGTACGCGTATCCAGAGGCTCGTAGGAATCCTTCCGCGAGCTGTGCTTTTGGGTCTTCGAAGATCTTGGCGTATGCACTGCTGAGTTCCAGGGCAGCCTCGTGTGCTTCCCGGATCGTCATATTGTGAAGCCGGGGTTGATCCGGCACGTAGTGGATCTTTGGCGATTTTGAGGCAAGCGGCACAACGGGTTGCGGTGCTTGCGGCGGCTTGGTTGGCGGAAATTCAACGGGGACCGTGCCTTGCTCGAAATGGTGCAGGAAATACGTCGCGGACTTGGCTTGCCCCGGAGGTTCGAAAGCGGGGTGCAGCGGAACCGTGGGCGTAAAGACCGTGGGGAGTGCCGCGTCGGGGCACATCACGAATCGAGTCGAAAGCACGACCCAAGGCAGGGCACGAAGCGTCTGGACGTAGGCATCCACGGAAGGAGCGACGAGGGTACACGGTCGGCCATCCACTTCAAGCGGTTCGTAGGTGTGGCGGATTTGGTCGACGGCTACATCCACGCCGGCTGCTTGCCATGGGCTGGCAGGCGTGCCGTTCCAGAATACGGATGCACCCATGGCACCGGGGAGGCCGGCGACTCCGTAGAGCACCAAGCCCCGTTCCGGGCTGTAGCATTGAATCTCGCCTTCCCTGCCCAGCAGGGCGTCGCATTCGGCGGATTGGTGAATGAGGGCCTTGGATGCGAGGCTGATTGCTTCTTGGAAACGGTAGGTTCCTTGGATGGATCCATTGAACGTCGCCTCCAGCAGCAGGTGGACGGCTTCTTCGCTTGTGCCATCAGGGTGGCGTGCGGGACCAATGTGGTCGACGGTGACATTGAGGAGTGTTCCGGTGTCCGACCGGTAGTGGTAGCGGTCGCCCAGGTGCATGGTCGGCAGAGCGTTGAGTGCGGCCGGAGCCTGTTCTGTGCCGTTCCCGTTCATGGGTGCAGTGACATCCATGGGTTGGCTGCACCCGGCGAGGCCGGCTGCAAGCAACAAGGCGACCAAAGGCAGGTGAAGATGGAAGAGTGGTCTTTGCATGGATTATCCGATCCAGCAGGTGCTGTCTGCGGCGGCACCGGTCGTGGCGACGGTGGTCGCGAAGGACTGGTGGACACAGAGGCCGCCGTGGGTGTACGGGCCGCTCACGGAGAAGCTGGTACCGCAGCTGCTGTCTAGGAGGCTGAAGTTGCAGACGTCCACAACGGCGCCGTCCCAGTACAGGGTGCCAGCGCCCTCGGCGGGCACGAGCGAGCCGTGGCTGCCCGTGGGGTTCCACGTGCAGGTGTAGGTAAGGGTGGTACAGCTGGCGGAGCCGAGCGCGCGGGCGTAGACGATTTGGCCGCTCACAGCGGGAAGTGCGAGCATGGCGCACACGACCACGATGAGGGCTGCGTATTTCTTGTTCATGGATATTTCCTGGGCCGAGGCCCAAGGTGCCAACGACGGGTGCTACTAGAGGGGGCGCGTGGAAGAGGAGTACAATCGTCCAGGTCATATCGCACCCGCCGCGTGGCCTAGGTTTGGCTGGGCGCATAGGCTGACAGAGTCCATTGGGTAGGAAGGAATTGCGTGGCCCTTGCCGGCGCTTGCCACAACCAATGGTTGGCACGACGATGTGCGACAGACCGCCCAGAAATTTCAACGACCGGCCGGGTTTCAAGAGAAGGAGGAATGCGCTCAGGAACCTCCGGGTTGGTGGCTCCTGGCGCAAAGTGTATCCGCCGCAAATTGCGAGCGGGCCCCGGGCAAGACCCCGGGCTTGTCCTTCGGCTCAGCTCATGAAACACTTGCTGCTGCTGGCGGTTCCCAGAGTAGAAGTCGTGGTCAGGAATCCAATGACCCCACACGAGTTCCAAGTGAATGGCGTGACGAAGTTGAAGGACGTGTTGCAGTGACTATTGACTAAATTGAAGGCACACACCGACACGAGCGGGCCGTTGATGAACATCTGGCCGGATCCCATGGAGGGAGCAAGCAGAGTGCCGTGGTTGCCGACGGCAGAGTGGTTGCAGATGTTGGTTTGGGTGGAGCAAGTGCCTGAGCTTCCGCCCCAGTGCGCGTAGACAACTTGTCCAGCGGCGGCGGGTACGAACAGGAGTGCTGCGGCGATTAGGATGATGGTTCTTGTTGAGGTCATGGGTTCACCTGGATTGAAATCCATGTGCAAAAACGACCTCCGACCCATCACTTTTTTGGTTGCCATTCGTTCCAAACGGCAATTCGGTATCTAGTTCCGGAATGAAAAACCTGGGATGATAGTATCCGTCACCTTTGATGAGACCAGCAGTTTCAAGGTGGTGCAAATGCCGACGGACGACGCGCCGGTCTAGGCCCAATTCCTTACCGAGGAGGCTTGGCCCTTGTGGAACGGGGTGGCTTCCGAGATACGCGAGAATCCGGGCGCGTTCAGGATCCGCCAGGGCCGCTTGTGCAGGAAGCATCGTTCGAGCCTCCGGCACGGAAAGATGGAGCCGCCCCCGCGCGCGGTGGCCAACGACTGCGCCCTTGCGCAGCAGCATGTGCACATGATGGGTGACTGTTCCCCACGCCAACTCAGTTTTGCGACATAATTCACTCTTGGTTATTCCCGGGTGCTGCCGTATCTCCTGCTCAATGCGCCCTAGATTTCCTGAATCCATCTTTCAACACACCCGAAAGACCCACCCTACAAGGAATGCACGGGGAGTAACGCATCTATCGAGTAATAAACCATGAAAGGAGGAGAGGAATAATTAGCATTTTGGGCCCTTAATCACCCACTTTCTTTAATGATTTTCAACGATTCAGAAACATGTTTGGTCGCCTGGAACTGATTATCAAATTTATGAAGTAAAATTCCCTCTTTTGATATTATAAAAGTAACCCTCCCTGGGAGCAAACCAAGTAGTTTCTTGATACCAAGACTCTGAGCCACCACGCCACCCTCATCACACAAGAGCCGGAACGGCAAATTGTGCTTCTTGGAAAACGCTCGATGCCGGCGCGGACTATCGCCACTCACACCCAACACCACCGCCCCCACTTCCTGGAAATCCTCATACTGATCCCGGAAGGAACACGCCTCCCGAGTGCAGCCAGGCGTATCGTCGGCTGGATAGAAGTACAGCACCACCGGCGCCCCCCGCAGCTCTGACAATCGAACCAACTTGCCCTCTGCGTCAGGAAGTTCGAACTCCGGAAACGGTTGGCCAACCACAGGATGCATAGAGCACCACCATGAAGCGTGGGCATAAGTTGTGTTCCTTGGGCCCTCCCAAGAATCCGCTCACCCCAGCGGCGGCTGCTCACTCGGTGCAGGAGACGGATCTGGCCCACCGCCCGACGCTGCCGCCGGAACGTGCACCTGAGCATCAACCGAAGCAGGTTCCACCACCGGCTGTAGCCGCGTCCTCCAACGCGACACGAACCGCTCGTCCAACTCCTTATCCGCATCCAAAAACACCACCGGGGCACCCGTCGCATCACGCAAGACCCGAAGTTCCCGTCGCTGCCAGCCGGCAAAGCGCTGATGGGGCGCCGAAACCGCCACGAGCCGCGCACCTGCCTCCTTCGCCACCTTACCGACCACTTCCGGCAATTCGCCCACCTCACTGCGACCGCGAGACACGACCCCATGCCGCCGTGCTCCCTCCAGGAACGCATTGACTGTCTCCTGGGCCTGCCTCGCGTGCATCACCATTGCGGGACTGCGCACATGCGCCACCACCATACGACCATCCACGCGCTGGATAAACTCCGTCACGCGATCGATGGCGGCACGACCCGGACCCGCGCCGCGCGTGACCACGAGCACAATCGGTTTCTCGGAGTGCTCCTCCAGAATGAACTCCGGTGTAGGACTTGCGGCGGGAAGATCAGCAAACTTGCTGACCGTGCGCTGCGGGAACGGAAAGTGAACCCCGCCTTCATCAAAGCGCCGCTTGATGCCACGCAGAATTGCATCCTGCACATCCGCCTTATCCTGCGCATGCCCAAGCCAGCAGCGCAGCTCCATTTGCACCGAATCCGCACCAAACGCCCGCACCCGCACCGTGGGTTCAGGGTACGCAAGCACGCCCCGACTGCCCCGCGCCGCCTCCAAAGCGAGGTGCTCCGCCAGCGCCACACTGCTGCCATAGCTGATGCCAAAGGGAACACATAGACGCAATTCGCGGTGCGCATGATGCGTGTAGTTCCACACCTCCTGGGTGTCCAACACACTGTTGGGCACGACCACATGCTCGCCGCTCGTGGTGCGAATGCGCGTACTTCGCAGCCCCATTCCCACCACGTCGCCCCACGTCTCACCCACTTGGATGCGGTCGCCCACGTCAAACGGCTTGTCCACGGCAAGGCTGACACCGGCTGCGATGTTTGCCACCGTATTTTGCAACCCAAAACCAAGCGCCAACGACGCAATGCCGAGGGTCGCAACCACACCCACGGGATTGAGATGGTAGATTTGATCCAGCCCGACCCAGACGCCCGCAAGCACGAGCGCCGCCGTCAACAGCCGCGCCAGCATGAGACTGCTGCTCGTGGGCGGAGTGCGGCGCATCGTGTTGCCCACGGTGCGAATCATCCGACCCGCAGCCCAGAAGGCCAGCACCAAGAGGACAAACACCAGCACTCGCACGGCACCATCCAGAAACACATCCAATCCGCGCAGGGACGGAGGTGCCACCAGGGGACTCGTGCCGTTGATGGTATGGTTGCCCACGGTGGCTTGCTAAGAGCCGCTTGGTTGATGAGGGTTGCTTCAGGAGGCAGCGACCGGCGTGCGAGCCAGTGCCGCCTCCAATTGGCCGCTTTGGACCTTCCAGAGATCCGCGTACACGCCGTCGCGATCCACCAGATCATCGTGTGCGCCCCGTTCCACCACGACACCATCCACCATGACCAAGATTTGGTCGGCCTTGCGGATGGTACTGAGGCGATGCGCCACGGCAATCGTGATGCGGCCTTCGCGGTAGGCATGCAAGTTGCGCTGAATGAGTTCCTCGGTGCGGGTATCCACAGCAGAGGTCGCTTCATCCAGAATCAACACGGCCGGATTGCGAAGCACAGCACGGGCCAGATTCACGCGCTGGCGCTGGCCGCCACTGAGTTTGAGGCCACGCTCACCCACCAAGGTTTCGTATCCTTCGGGAAGCTTCTCGATGAACTCGTGCGCCCCGGCCACGGTCGCTGCTTCCACGACCCGCTCCAGGCTCGCATCGGGACTGCCCAAGGCGATGTTGTCCCGCACCGTGCCCGTGAACAAGAACGGCTCCTGGCTGACGTACCCAACATGCTGCCGGTAGGTATCCAATTGCACGCCGGCTAGATCCACGCCGTCCACTTCGACACTGCCCGACTTAGGCGCATAGTAGCGAAGCAAGAGCTTGAGAATCGTCGACTTGCCCGCACCCGTGTGGCCCACGACGCCAAGCACATGACCGCGTTGAACCTCAAAATCAACACCATTCAGCACCGGGTCGCCCGTGGCATAACCAAATTGCACCCCAGAAAACCGCAGACTCTTGGGTGCATCCGCAAGGGGTGCCGCGTTCGAATCATCCTGAATCGCAGGCTCCGTGTCCAGCAACTCCAGCACGCGCTTGGCACTCGCTTCGCTGCGCTGAATCTGATTCAGCAGCATCCCCAGAATGAACAAGGGCATGATGAGGCGCGTGGCAAACAAGATGAACACCACGTAGTCACCGAGCGACGGGCCAAAGCCATTGAGCGTCAAGTAGCCGCCGCCCGCGATCAAGCCCGCATAGGCCAGACCCGCAATCAGATACAGCATCGGCACGAAGCGCGCCCTGATTTGCGCTGCCGCGACAGCCGCGTTGCGGTACTCGGCCGATTTTTCGTCGATGCGATCCAGTTGGTGATCCTGGGCAGTGTACGCCTGGATGACCGGCATGCCCTGGATGTTTTGCTCCAGAATGCTGTTCATGGCACCCACCGCCTCACGACTGCGCCGGTACTGCGGCTGCACGCGGGTGGCAAAGAACCGCACCGCAAACACCGCAAACGGCAACGGGGCAAACAGCAGAAGCGCCAGGCGCCAATCGAGCCAAAGCAGGAAGCCAAAGACACCGACGAACGTCACCACGAGGCGCACAATACTGGTCGTAGCATCCGCGAGGAAATTCTCCAGGTTGTCCACATCGTTGCTCATCACTGCCATCAAGTCGCCCGTTTGGCGATCCTCGAAGTACGCAGTGTCCAGCGTCTGCACATGACCATAGAGCCGCACACGCAAATCATGGCGCACCTTCTGAGCCAAGGTATCCCACGCGTAGTCACTGCTGGTTTGGAACACGGCAAGGCCGATGAACGTGCCAAAGACCGCTGCACCCCACCACAGGAAATCCGAGACCGCAAGCAACGACAAATCGCCCTGCGCCCTGGCAATCGCATCCACCACGAGCCCAATGATGACCATGGGCAACAAGTCGAAGACACGCGCCGCCCCGTTGGTGGCCAACCCCACCGCAATGCGCTTCTTGTACGGGCGAACAAACGGCACAAGGCGCCACAAATGACGCCCCAAGGCACGGTCCGGCTCAGCGGCAGGTGCGGCAACGGTCTCGGTCACCTTCGCGGCGACGGCCTCGGGCACTTGACCGTTCGGGCACGGGCCAGAGCCACGGCGCGAAGGTACACCCACCCCTAGGCAATGCTTACAGACCCATGCCCACGTCCGACGAACGAATGAAATCATTCCAAGTCAGCCTGATCACCCTCGCCCTCTTGGCCACCGCCGCCATCGGCCTCGCACCCACCGCCAGCGCCGACGAAGGCGACGAATGCGCCGCCGAATGCCTCGACTCCTGCTACCTCTACCTTCGCACCAGCCGGTTTGTTGCCAGCTGCAGCGTCGGCCACACCCCCTACACCCTGGAGTCTGACTGCTTCTTCCACGACTGCGGCAAATACGTCGCCTACTGCGTCTTCGTCACGGAATACGGCCAAATTGAGCCCAACTGCGACGTAACCGGCGACATCCCGGTCGATCCGCACTGCCAACAACTGTTCTACGGCCCCGACATCGACAACGGCTACTGTGTAGATCTCAATGGCGAAGAATGCCTCGTCTGGCGCTACGACACCTACGGCACCGCCGGCGGCTACCACTGCTACGTCCGCGCCTCCCTCCTGTCGCCCCCCGCCTAAATCTGCGGCACCATCCTTCCGCCCCTTTCCCCTCTTCTCCCGTCCGCCTCCAGCTCCATTTCCATCCAACTCGCTTCGTTCCACAATGGACCGCGCCCCGTCGGCCAAACCACGGCCAAGCCGGCCCTGGCCCCCGCGCCCCAACCAACCATCTCGAAACGCTCAAGCCCACGCGGCACCAACCACCAAGAGTCCACATCGGTGGACCCCCAAACCATCTGGATGGAGGCACGGCCTACCCACCTCCTCGGACCAAAATCCGACTGAACCAAGGGCCTTTCACAAGGTACAGGGAACAACTAGATGGAACCCGCAACGAGGTGAGCTACCGCGGCAGGGGAGCACCAAGCCCACAGGCCGTATCAGGACTTGGCGCTTATTTTCACGGCCCACAGCCCGCACATTTGGCTGGGGCATGTTCGTCCCGCCGGAACGATTCCATCCAGCCAGCAGCGGGCAATTGGGGCTGCACCGAGGCCCACAGCTGGTTCGGAAAGAGAAAGAGAGGAAAGGACAAGGTAGATTCCTGACCGATTGCGCAGAAACCGATGAACCGATTAGCGGATGCAGTAGCGAGGGAAGTACACACAGAGGGCGTGTGCCATGTCCTCGGCGCTGCAACCGGCCTTCTTCATGGCGGCCTTGGCGCTGTGGTAGGAGGAGCCACCGTCGTACAGGCTCTCGGCCATCCACATGGCGCCGAACAGATCTTGGCACGTGGGCCCAGCCATCGAGCTTAGGCCCTCGTGGGTCGCGGCGTACAGCGTGTCCACCACGATGCCTTCGTACTTGGTGACGGGCACGGTGCGCAGGCCCGTGAACACGGCGAGTTCCGTGTCGTCGAGGTGGATGTAACAGACCGCAGTGTAGTAGCGGCACAATGCGATTGAGGCGTCGGTGCCATCGCAGTCCTTCTCCATGAGGACGTCCCAGGCTTCGTTGTAGGTCAATCCATTCTCATAGGCGGCCTTGGCATGGAACAGGGCACCAGCCATGTCTTGGCAATTGAGGCCAGCTTCAGCAGTCGGCGCAAACGCCAGGACGGTCGAGAGCATTAGAAGGGTCGTGAATGCAGTTCGTAGCTTGGTCATTGGATACACATCCAATCGGCCCAATCGGCTCAATGACTAGGTGTTATGCGTTGTACTCTTCCCCCGGGTATTGAAATCATTTAGACGAGCGAAACGCTCATTGCAAGGGCAAAATGGGCAAATATTCATTGGAAGCCCGCGACAAAATCGCTGAATCTGAGCTTTGC
Organism: Thermoplasmatota archaeon; assembly: GCA_041601615.1. Classification (GTDB taxonomy): domain Archaea; phylum Thermoplasmatota; class E2; order JACPAO01; family JAHFTW01; genus JANQNI01. The sequence continues at coordinate 12,715 of JBFIHX010000014.1, forward strand.
CAGCGCGAGGCCGCCCCACGGGCCGCAAGAGATTGGGCGAGTCCGTGGCAAGAGAGCAACTGCCCAATCCTTGACCCCTGCTTCCGGAATTGGAGCGGGCACCTCTGTTCAGATGCCTCCACGGTGGCGGCGGAAATGGCGGCGTAAGGCGACCACGGCGACGGTGACGAAGTAGATGGCGCCGAGGCGGCCCAGAAATTCCAGGCCTGTGCGGCCGGCGACGGATTTGGGAGCGATTTGGAGACCGGCAGAGAAGCCGTCATACCATGACGCAAATGGCATGGGAAGGTTGGGAAGATCTGTCGAGAGGAGCCAGCCGAAGAGGAACACCCAACCCATGAGCAGTGCCGCAGGAAGCACGAAGGATTCACCGTAGCGGCTCGTCCAACGATACCACCAAAGCCCAACCCGTTCGCCCCACCGACGGACTCCATCAAGCGAACTCCAAAACTGGTCCCGCCCCCTCCCCCACCGTGTTCGAGCACCGTTTTCGAGGGCACGTTTTGGCGGCGAACCCAACGCAAGGCGACGCATCTCCATTTCGCGAATGTGGAACCGGCCCGCGTCCGCTTGGCGCAGGTTGCCCTCGTAAGAGACGCGCAATCCCTTGTACACATCGGCCACGAGGGACGGGGCGATTCGATCTTCTGCACGCACTTTGGACTCGTGCCCCCTCGGCATGTGGCTGAGATAGTCTTCATCCGCCACGCGGGCCAAGGTTCGATGCGGGTGCAGGAAGCGTCCTAGCTTGCTTCGCCAAGCCGGATCATTGTCCCACTTGCAATTTCGAAACCGAATGCGAGAAACGTCCGTGTGCGTGAACAGGATTTTGGAGCAATCGAGGCGGTGCTGTGGGTCGTCCGTGTCAGAGCCCTGGAAACGGATGTTGGTTGTTGAACGAATTGGGACGTTACGGAAATCGATGCGGATGTCAGGTGATTGGAGTTGGTAGCAGGGGTCGGCGAGGTTTGGTTTGGGGAGGGATTTTTTCCTAGCCATATCCACCTTATTCTTTGCGACATTCCAACTTTCAAGGTCCTCTGCTAGCGCTTGTACAGGATTTTGAAATTCTAAGTTGTCAAGCCGTAGGTCAGAATTAATCTCAACTTCATCCCAAAATACTCTGGCCCCCGGAGTTAATCGCACTCCATTCCAATCGCTGATGCCTTTGAATTTCGCCGCCCAAAGATGTAAACTCCCCCCCACCGACGCCCATTTGAAATATGATTGTGCATCAAAAATTGCCTCATGGAAAGTAGCATCGCCAAAAAAATACGCCCCGATAAACGATGCTTCGGCAGCAAAAGAAGTTTCATTGAATACAACACCTGTTGCAAAATAAGAGGAGCTGAAAATAGCATCATCTAAAAATATCGCCCAGTTAAACTCAGCTTTTTTCATAAATAATGCCTCATAAAACCATACCTCTCCTGAAAATGAAGCTTCATTAAATGAAATTTGAGCATGAAATATAGCTTCGGAAAACCTAGCATCTCCATCAAACGAAGCGCCATTGAAAGAAGAATCCTCCAAAAATATTGTTTCATTAAAAGATGCTTCTTTAGCAAATGATGCCTCCAAAAATGAGGTCGAACCGGCAAAAGTCACGATATCAAATGAACTCTTGCCCAGGAAATGAGTCTTTCTAAAATTCATTTTATTGCGAAATTCATAATTTTCAGGGACCTTAAAACCATCGGGAAAAATAGCTCGCGTCAAATCCACAACGGTCTCTGAATTATGGCCTGCCTTGATTCGATCCAAAATCCATTGAAAGCTCTCCGGAGGCGTTTTTTCAAATTCTCCATGAATCCCACAACGTCCATCGGCGTCTCTCTCGTGAGACGGCCAGCCACAAGAATCGCCGTCTATCGTCGGATCATTCTTTGACGAAACAATCACCCAGCAACGCCCGCCCTCCCGTGCACCCTCAACGGTTTCCGGCCGATGCTGCTCTTCACTAAGTCCCTCAACCACGGATGCTCATGGCCATCAGGTTCTTGAGGGTGTGGTGGGAAAAGAAGAAAAAGAAATTCGAGCCCAATCGACTCGATTCGCCTTGCTCAAACGAGCTTCAGTACGTCCATCCCTCGTCCCATATCGCCGGTGAACACGTATTGTCCGTGCACTTTGGCGTCCCAGGGGTTGGTTCCCTCGGGCGTGTACTGGGCCAGAATCACGGGTGCTTCAATGTCCGAGAAATCGATGAGCAGCACGCCAGCGGAGTACCACGCCATGGCGATTTTCTCTTGTCCGGGCACGAGCGTTCCAAAGTGCGCGGTGCAGTTGGGCAGGATGTCGTAGACTTCGGCGGGGATGCCGGCAGGGTCAGCGGGGTTGGGATTGACGGCACCGGGGGTCGGGGCGACAAGCGGGGGACTGATCCAGCTCTTGAGCACCGGGTTGGTCTCGTCGGCCAGATCGTAGAACCAGAGGGCTCCGGTGGGGCTGCTGACTCCGTTGGTGTTGGCAAGGCAGCCACCGGGTTCGCCGCCGCCGTTTTGTTCGTCGCCGATCATGAGGACGGTTGCGTCTTCGTTGACCATTGCTAGGTGGTGGAGGGTGCGCAGGGGGGCGCTGCTGAAGACGGGGTTGCCGACGACGGGGCTGTCCTGGATGTCTTCGACGGTGGCGATGACGTGGATGCCGAAGTTGCTGGCGGTGGTGTCGAAGTGGTCGAGGTTCCAGAGTTCGGTGCGTTGGATGCCGGCGCAGTAGGCACGGAATTTGTCGTGGTTGATCGTGCCGTAGAAGGTGATGTCGTGGCAGCCGTGGGTGCCGTAGGCGCCGACGATCACGGGCTCGGCAGGGTTGCTCATGTCGATGAGTTCGTTGCTGCGCCCGAGGCCTCCGCTTTGGCTGTTGAAGACGTACTCGGTGCCGGGGACGACGGCGAGGTTGTGGGCGTTGGGTACGTCGACGCGGGAGAGGAACACGGGTTCGTCGTTGGTGACGTCCCAGACGTGGATGCCGTCGGTTTGGGTGGCAAGCACGAGGGTGCGGCGGCCGTCTTGGTGGTCGATGACGTCGGCGTCGCGGGCAAAGCTGGTGACGGTGTTGTCGGCTTCGTCGTCTTGGCCTACGGTGGCGTTCCAGAGGAGTACGGGGTGTTCGGGGTCGCTGATGTCGGCAATCCAGAAGCCGAGGTTGAGGGCACTGCCGTAGACGCGGTCCCCGAAGGCCCAGATGCCGCTGCCGCGTCCGACGGCGTTGCCATCGGCGTGGGCGAGTTGGTCGATGAAATGGAAGCCTTGGACGTTGGCGGGAATGTCGACGGGGTAGGTGGGGGCGGGGCCTCGGTAGGGTGGGTCGTCGATGACGACGAGGCCGTCGCCGTCGTCGCCGCTGAGGCAACCGGAGAGGGCGGTGATGGCCAGGAGGCCGACGAGCAGGAGGGGGGTGGGGATGTGGGTGTTCATGTGGTCACCTAGATGATGCGGAGGATGTCCATGCCTCGGGCGGTGTCGCCGGTGAAGATGTGGCCTTTGTATTCGCGGGCTTCCCAGGTGTTGACGGTGCCGTCGGGGCGGAAGTGGTCGATTTGCGAAGCGCCTCCGAAGTTGGGGTCGAGTTGGACGCCGCTGAAGTCTACCATGACGGAGCCTGCTGCGTACCAGCCCATGACCATGGCGTCGTGGCCTTCGATGAGGGTGCCAAAGTGGGTGGTGCAGAGGCTGGTGTTTTGGGCTTCGGGGGTGATGCTGTCCCACTCGACTTGGAAGTAGTCGACGGGGGTGGGGCTTTCGATGTCGCTGATGTCGAAGAACCACAGAGCACTCGTGGGATAGTCGACGACGCTGCTGCAGAGGGGGCCGGCGATGGCTCCTGCAAATTCGTCGCCGAGGATGAGGAGGCTGCCGTTGCGGGCGTCCCAGACGCCGTGGTGGATGTTGACGAGAGGGTAGTCGATGACTTGGATGATGACGGGGTTCCAGGGGTCGGTGATGTCCCAGATCGTGGTGTCGGTGACGCCGCCGCAGTAGGCGCGGGCAAGTTCCGCGTTGAAGGTGATGTCGTGGCAGGTGGTGCTTTGGACGGTGCGGGGGACGCCGGCGGGTGTGGTGATGACGGCAGGGAACGGGAACACCTTGACCACGGGGTTTTCGGGGTCGGCAAAGTCGATGAGGTCTACTTGGCCGGTTTCGCCGATGCCGGGGATGTGGGCGCTGATGCTGCGGCTGTTGTAGACGATGGTGGTGTTGGGTACGACCGCCATGTTGTGGCTGGCGACGCTGGCGGTGCTGACGACGGTGGCGGTGCTGGGTTCGGTGACGTCGACGAGTTTGACGCCGCCGGCGCTGAGGACGGCGTAGGTGTGGCCGTTGGGGTGTTCCATGATGTCGGCGTCGCGGCTGCCGGTGTCTTCGACGCCTTCGTGGACGACCATGGGATTTTCGGGGTCGCTGATGTCGACGATGCGGAGGCCGGCGGGGCCGCTTAGGTAGGCGTAGTCGTTGTGGAGCCAGAGGCCGTCGACGCCGCTAAGTGGGGTGCCGTTGAGGGTGGTTTGGCCTAGGAGTTCGAGGCCGTTGATGACTTCGGGTGCCTTGGTGTTGAGGATGGGGCGCTGGTCGCCGGTGCCGGGATTGTTGCCCGGTTTGTCGTCGTTGCCGTTGGAATCGTCGAGGCAGCCGGCCAGCGTGAGGCTGACGAGTGCGGCTGTCAACAGGAGGGACCTGAGGGTCATCGCCTTTCCGACGGGGGCTGTGTTGATAGGGTTTGAGGCAATCGGACTTGAAGGGCGCCGTGGCGGGGTCTGACCGCAAGAGCCGTTATGCGGTGCGCGCTCGGGTGTTTGTGTCCGTGCCCGAACCGCAGCTTGGCCAGTCGTTCCAGGTAGCTAGGCTTCCGGCGGAGGCGTTGGATGCGGCGGCGGCGTACCTTGAAGGCGCGGGTCAGGTTGCGCCGGGCCTCAGGGGTCGCATGGAGCGCTTGGGCGATCGGCTTGCGGTGCATCATGGCCGTGTGCGGACGGTGGTGCGGGCATTTGCAAGCGAGGATGGTGCGGGTAGCCGTGTGGAGGTGAGCCGGCGGGGGCAGGCGCCGTTGGAGGACACGCGGCGTTGGCTCGTTTTGTTGGGCCTTGGCGGTTTCCTGATTGCGTGGGCGTTGACGGTGTACAACGAGCGAGCGGCCGAGGCGTTGTCGCCGTTGGTGACGATGTCGGTGTTCTTTTTGGCGGTGGTTGCGGCGATTTCGGTGTTGTTTGTGGCGGATCGTAGCTTGGAGCGTCGCAGTGTGAGTTTGATGCGGAGCCTGGAGGATGCCATGAAGGGTGATCCGGTTGCGGTGTTGCGGCGCGAGGTGGATGCGTTGGAGCGAAGCAGCGCGTTGGCCAATGGTTTGTTGTTTTACTGCGCGGCGTTGTTGGCGGAATTTCTCGTGTTCGTCATCGTCTTGTCGGATGGTGTCCGGGACGGGATCAATGAGGCGGCGGCGTTGGATTCGATGCGGTTTGGTTTCTTGATTCCGGTGCTGCCGGCGGTGGCGTTTGCGCTCGTTTGGTTTGTGCTGGCCAACCGTGTGCATGGGCGTCGCTTGGCCGAGATGCGTTCTCGTTCGCTGCCGGCTGTTGCGTCCTAGTAGTAGGGCAAGAGCGGGTCGAGTTGGTCTTGGATGAGCAGCAGCGCGCCTGCGAGCGCCATCGGGTTGAGGATGTTGTCCGAGGCGCTAAACGGTACGGGGGCCATGACATCGACGACGAGGAAGACAAAGCCGCAAACGAGGGCGGCGGTGAGGCCGACGAAGGGCAAGGCGAAGGCGACGCTAACGAGGACGCCGGCAAGGCTCCCGATGTAGCTTTTGTTGCTGTTGTGGGGCCATTTGGTTTTGCCCCAGCGTTTGCCAAAGATGGCGCTGGCGGAATCGCCGAAGATGCTGACGACGAGGACGGCGACGACGGCGTAGATGCTGGTGTGCCAGCCGGCGGGGTCGCGGGTGAGAAGCATGACGGAGAGGGGGAGGGTGGCGGCGATGTAGTAGTGGGCGCCGAAAAGGCCGTGTTCGCGTTCTCGAAGCAGGGTGGTGATGGTGCCTTTGAAGGGGTAGCCGAGGTCGGGGAAGCGCAGTCGGACCATTTCTACGGGCAGCAACAAGAACAGCAGGCCTAGCAGCAGGGTTAGGGAGACGATGTGGCCGGCGGCAAGGATTCCGGCGTCGAGGGGAATTTGGAGGTTGGTGAGGATTTCGGGGGGCAGTTCATCGGGTTCGCGCACCAGTTTGATGGCTCCGCGCAGGATGAGGCCTCCGAGGATGAGGTAGCCGGCGATGAAGCCGCTCATCATGAGGTGGGGGGTTTTGCGTTGTTCTTCTTCACCGAGCTCCGCGATGCGTGCCTCCATCCAGGCGTCCTTCATTTCGTGCGGGAGCATCTTTTCGGCCCATTCGTCGAGGGCGATGCGCATGTGTTCACGCCAGGTTTGGAGCCGTTTTTCGGCATCACTCAGGGTGTAGCCAAGGGTGATGATGACGCCGACGAGGCTCAAGACGAGGACGACGAGGGAGTATGGGGCCGGTAGGAGGCTTGCGCCTTCGTTCCAGAGCAGCACTGCGAGGCCGGCCATGACGAAGGTGGCAAGCAGGCTCGATCCGCGGTCTTCGAGGTGCTTTTGGTACGCACGTCGGGTGTGGCCGGCGGTGGCGATGGCGTAGGCTGCCACTCCGAGGGAGAGCACGCGAGCAGCGCCCAGACTGACTGGACCTGCCAGGAACATGGGGTCACCCGCCACGGGGGTTCGATGGGACTGGTGCAATAAGGCCTACCGAAGCGGCGCCGGCAAAAGACGAGGAACGGAACGGCTTGTCTCCGTCAGATGTTCTTGTCGAAGTAGCCCGTGGTGCCGCCTTCGGGTGTGACCTTGATGGCGAGGCTGATTCCGAGGGGCACGCAGAGGATGAGCAGTACGCCGCGCCAATCGCCGGATTCGGTGAGGAGGCCAAGTCCTATGATGCCGAGCGTGAGAGACGACAGCACGAGCACGATGGCCACGAGTTTTCGCATCCAGTCGAACCGATTGCGACGTTTTGCCATCGACATGATCGAACCGGGAAAAGAAGGGGCCGGGGACGGGATTCGAACCCGTGCCAAGGGAACCACAATCCCTTATGCTTACCAGCTACACTACCCCAGCCACAGGGTGCAAGCCGGCCGACCCTAGCCTCGTATATCACGCTTGCGAAGGACGAAGGCTGTCGCCATGAGTCCTGTCGCGAGCAGCGGGGTGCCGATTCCGGGTGCCTTTGCGTCGTTGGCGGCGGCTACGGATGCGGTGCGTTGGAGGCTGAATTGGAGGTCGCCTGTGTCGATGTGGGCTTCGAGGGTGGTGCTGCCGGTTTGGGTGGGTTGGTAGCGGGCCGTGTGTGCGAGGGTGCCGCCGTGGGGGATGCTGACGGTGTCGGAGCTGAGCATTTTGTTGTCTGCTTGGAGGTCGATGTGGGCAAGCAACGCGAGTCCTGGGGGGATGGGTCCGGCGTGGTCGTCGGCGAGTGCGCCGGCATGCTGGAGGCGGAGGGTGATGGGGGATTCTTGTCCGGCGCGCAGGCGTCCGGGTTCGAGGGTGGGTATGGTTCCTCGCAGGTGGCCGGAGTGGCCTTGGTAGGTGCCGGTTTCGTCGAGGAGGATGGCGAGAAAGGCGTACGAGGATTCGTGGCTGGCGCGCAGGAGCGTGGTGTCGAGGGCGGCTTGGGCGGTGCCTCGGTTTGTGGGGTGGAGTGCGGTTTGGGCGAGTACGGAGCCATCGATGGGTTGGGAGCCGTCTTCGTGGTGGGTGCCGGTGGTACCTAGGGTGATTTGTCGAAGGGCGTAGGCGGTGCCGGCCATCAAGTCTAGGGCGTCGGGGCTGTCGGAGGCCAATTGGTAGGTGACGGGGCCGAGGGGGCCAAGGGGGTTGCTTTGGCCTTGTGGGTCTGGGTTGGGTGCTTGGATGTTGGTGACGGTGGCGGCGGTTCCGATGGGCAGGAGCCAGGTGACGGCGGGGGCGCCGGGTTGAAGCGCGCAGAGGATCCAGAGGCCCGGAGGGAGTTGGTCGGCATCCAGGGAAAGAGGCACAAGGTTGCCCACGGGGGCCACGGTGGCAAGTTGCAGTTCGGTCCAGCCGGCGGGGCTTGTGATGGTGAGGTTTTCGATGCTTGCAACGCGGGTTGGATACCAGGCGCTCCATTGGACGGAAGCGGGGTTGTTGGTGCGAAGCAGGGTGCTGTGCTGGCCGTGGATGGGTTGCAGGGGCATCCAGGTTGCGGTGCCTGCTCCGATGTCGTCGATGCGGGGGATGATGGATTCGGGCACGGCGATGCCGGCGCGGTCTGCCTCGAATGTTACTGCGTGGCTGTCGATGCGGATTTGTCCGTATCCTTCGGGGCCGGTGGCGCTGCGGGCGTCGAGGCGCATGGTCCAGGGGCCGGGTTGGAGGGCGTCCACGAGGGGGGTTTGCGGGGTGGCGCGTTGGCCGTCCACGTCGAATCGCAGGCGAAGGGTGCCGGGTTCGGTGCCTGTGTCTACTCGGCCGGTGAGTGTGGTGGCTCCGTCGGTGAGGGTTGCGTCGTAGGTCCAGTCGGGTGTTGCGGGTAGGCCTTGTCGCTCCACGCGCACAATCCATTCGACTTGGGTGCCGAGGCTGTTGTACCAGAAGGAGAGATCTTCGGTGCCGTCGGGTCCGGCGGGGTTGGTTTTCCAGGTTTCGGGGCCGTAGCTCCAAGTCGTTTCTTGCACGAGGAGCGTGAGCGGCGGTTCTCCTTGGGCGTGCACCGCGGCGTGCGCTAGGAGCGGCAGCGTCAGGATGAGCAGGAGGTGCCCGGGGCGCACGAGTGGCCACCGAGTACGGGGCAGATGACCGTTGTGCAGAACCGGCCTCACGGGGCCACGAGGCTTGTTTGGGTGCCACGCACGGCCTGAATGGCGGCGCGTACGTCCGTGGCGCCGTACACGAAGGAACCAGCCACGGCGCATGTAGCCCCTGCGTTCTCGACCATGCGGCCCGTTTCGCCGTTGATGCCGCCGTCCACTTGGATTTCTAGGGGGTTTTCGCGTTCGGTGGCGGCTGCCATGCGGGCGATGCGGCGCACTTTGGGCAGGACGCTTGGCAGGAAGCTCTGGCCTCCGAATCCGGGGTTGACGGTCATGCACAACACGAGGTCAAGGTCGTCTAGGACGTACTGGATGGCGCTTTCTGGAGTGCCGGGGTTGAGGGCAACGCCTGCTTTGCAGCCTGCGTCATGGATTTGTTGGATGACGCGGTGCAGATGTGGGGCGGCTTCGGCGTGCACGGTGATGAAGTCGGCACCGGCGGCGGCAAAGTCGTCGATGTAGCGCTCGGGCTCGACAATCATGAGGTGGCAGTCCATGGTGAGGTCGGTGACGCGGCGCACAGCCTTGGCAATCATGGGGCCGATGGTGATGTTGGGCACGAAGCGGCCATCCATCACATCCACGTGGATCCAGTCGGCGCCGGCTTGCTCTACCTTGCGCACATCGGCGGCGAGGTTGCCAAAGTCAGCAGACAGAATGGAGGGTGCGACCTTGAGCATGGGCGTGGGCGGCGACGGGCGCGGCGCTCTTGGGTGTTGCTGCCGTTTAGTGCTCGGCGGTGACCGGTTCCACGTGGAATTTGTGTTGCACCCATTTGGGTGGTTTGTAGGCAGCGAGGATGGCCAGTACTGCGCCGAAGCCGATGGCGCGTTGGGTGTACTGCCAGCCGTCGGCGGTGGTTAGGTCCACGTCCGCGATCAGCCCGGCGATGCTTGCAATGAGGCTGAGCCCAAACCACACGAGGATGGCGGTCCCTACGAGTCGAACTCGGTATCGTTGGGTCACGTCCTCCAGTTTTGGCCCCAGGCGCAGGAATCCGATGGCGGCTGCCATCTGTGGTCCAATCAGGAGAACGACGAAGGCAAATCCGGCAATGGGCGACAGTTCTCGATCACTTTCTGGAAGACTCACGATGTTCCAGCCGTTGTCCGTAAAATCGGTGGGTGGATTCCAGAGCGCGGCCACGAGCCCGAGCAAGGAAAGGTAGAACAGGACGTAGAAGGCCACGAGTGGCTTGAACCAGCGACCGCTGCCTGTGTAAATGTACACCATGTAGTACAGGAGGCCGAGGAGTGCCACGACAATGGCAAGGAGGTTGATTTGGCTGACGATGATGAAATAGGCAGGATTCAGGGCTTCGAGCCGGTAGAGAATGATGTTGAGTGCTCCGATGAGGCTGACGGAACCCAAGGCATACCACCACACCAGGAACATGCGCTGGGCCAGTTGGGCTTCTCGGGGCACGCTTCGTTTGGCCACCTGCAGGCCGACGTAGACATAGAGCACGCCGACGATGAAATCATAGGTGCCGACCAATGCAAGTGTGTCCGTCATCAAATCAGACCTCGGGCGCGTTCTTGGACGGTGCGGCGGGCGCTGCCTCGGCTGATGTTTTCGATGCCGGCAAAATCTGCTTCGATCGTCATGCCCTTGGGCCCCAGTTCCACGCGCCGGTAGCGCCGGTCGTGGTCGCCGCCTCGAAACTTCAGGACATTGCAGGCCTTCACCAGTTCACCGTCCAGTTCCACGTAGCGCAGCAGGATGACGGTGTCCACGAGGAACTCCAGGCCCCACTGGCTGACGCGCACAGCGGGGCCGACGATTTCGGCAATTTCGTGGGTCAGCAATGTGGTGATTCCGATGAGTCGAAGCTTGTTCATCATTCCAGACAATTGTGTGCGCATATCGTGCGCGTCCAGACCCAGAAACTCGAAGTGGGTCATGGAGTCGATGACGAGCCGCTTGGCGCCGATGGCCCGAATCGCCTCCTCTAGGATGCCCAATTGGGTTCCGGATTTGGCAAGGATCATATCCGGCGTGGTGCAGAGAAGCCGGACTTTGCCCGACTCTTCCCAAGCTTTGAAGTCCCAGCCCTTGACCGCAGCATCGCGGTAGATCTGCTGAGGTAGATATTCGAACGTGACGTAGACCGTGCTTTCGCCAGCGGCGACTCCTGCTGCGGCAAAGTGCATGCCGAGCGTGGTTTTGCCGGTGCCAGGGCTGCCGGCCACGAGGATTGCGTCGCCATGGAGGAAGCCACCCCCGAGCATTTTGTCCAAGCCCTTGACGCCCGTTTGGGCACGGTCGCTAGTCACGCTTTCCCTCCATGCGGCGTTGAATTTCGTCGGTGATGAATGTCTCCACGTCGTTGCTCATTTCTCGGTCGTACACGAGGACAATTTTTTCGCCAAATTTTCGTTCTTTCAGGAGGCCGATGCTGACGTGGTCTGCAATCGCATCCCGCAGGGACTCCACCGTGGTGCCGAGTCGCACGGCGAGTCCTTCCAGGGTTTCGATGACGCCGGGATTGTTTCGGTAGAAGACCGTGATCATCAACTTCTCCTCGTTGTCCATCCAGACTTCGAAGAGTTTTTTCAAATCGGGGTGCCGGCCGCGGCCTTCATCAAGCACGAATTTCCTCCTGAATCAGCACTATTTTTCCTTCCGGCGCATGTTCCAAGGTCGCCACGTGTCGACGGCCTCGCAACTTGGAGATCGCCCCTTCTAGTGTGCCCAAGGCGATACCGTTGAGAATGCCGGCGTCGGTTTCTAGGAGCCTGGAGCCGCGAATGCAGATGCGCACGCGATTTCGACCGGACTCCATGAGTTCAGATTGTTGGCCAAGCACGGCGTCGATGCGCTCTAGGACCTTGACCAAGTCGCCTTCCGTGAATCCGGTGGCCATTCGTTCCCCTTCGCTGTACGCAGCAAAATGGAATGCCGCATTGCCGGCGGCGTCGCCCATGAGGTCGCCCATTCGGTCCACCAAGCCCTCGAAGAAGGAACTGCCCACCCCTGCACTTCCGTTGGCAGGGTCCTCGGCCATCACGCTCCTAATTCCTCCTATTCGATGGATAAAACTTTCCGCAGGGTCAGGCGGGGCTAAGGCCGCCGCGATGCAAGGGGAGCCGGAACCAGAAGGACGCGCCTTTGCCACTGCCTGCACTGTCAACCCCGATGCTGCCTCCGTGCTGTTCGATGATGCCTTTGGAAATGTAGAGTCCGAGGCCCGTGCCAGGCAGGTTTGTGCGCCGCAAATCGTGGACCTGGCTAAACGGCTGGAACAAATTGGCGATTTGCGCAGGTTCTAGGCCCGCTCCGTTATCCGTCACGCGCACCTCCACCATGGTGCCGTCCACCTTGGCTTCCACGCGGAACATGCCGCCGGGGGGACTGAACTTGATGGCGTTGCTTACGAGGTTCACAAGCACCTGTACCATCCTGTTGCGGTCGGCGCGCACGGTCAAATCCTCCGGCACATCGATTCGACTTTTCAGACCGGCCTTGGAAATGGCTTGCTCGAACGTGTCCACCGCCTCATGGACAATTTGGTTCAGTTGCAACGGCTTCTGGACCATTTTCAATTTGCCCGACTCCAGGCGTGCCACGTCGAGCACGTCTTGGATGAGCATGGACAACCGTTCCACGTTGCGCTGCAGGACTTCCACGGAATGCTTCTGGCGGTCCGAAAGCTTGCCGAGCCGGTCGGATTCCAGCAAGTGCAATTGCAGGCGTAAGGGCGTCATGGGCGTGTTGAGTTCGTGGCTGGCCGTGTTCAATAGGAGTGTCTTGAAACGGTTGACCTCGCGCAGTTGTTGAATTTCAATGAGCCGCTCGAATGCCAATCGGTCGGATTCCTCCGCCTTGCGCCGCTCGGTGATGTCTCGCAGCACGGCCAGCAAAAAGACCTCCTCGCCACTGTCGACGCGCGCAAGACTGGCTTCGACAGGCACCATGCCGCCCGCACCCAGCAACTCTGCATCCCAGACTCGGTGGGCTCGGTCCAAGCCGTTGTGCGCTACTTCGAGAATCTTTTCGAAATGGGCCTTGGCCTTGGCCGGCATGGCAAAGTCCTGGAAAATGTGGCCAAGTGCCTCTGCCGCAGTCTTTCCAAACATTTGCTCGGCGGCGGAATTCCATTCCACGATTCGGCCGTCAAGATCCGTCAGAACCACCGCATCAAGCGCGCTTTCTAGCAAGCTTTCCATGCGTGCCTGCCGTTCGCGTGCTTCCTGTTCGCCGCGGCGACGTTCGGTGGTGTTTCGAATGGCGGCCGTGACCACGAGGCCCTCCTCCGTCTCCAATGGACTCAAGCTGATTTCGGCTGGAAACTCGGAGCCATCCTTGCGTCTTGCCACGAGATCGAGTTCTTCGCCCATCGGGCGCCTCTCGGGATGCTCCTGGTACGCTTTGCGGTGCGATTCATGCCGCCGATGCAAGCCCTCAGGCATCAGCACCTCCACTTGTCTGCCTACCAATTCCTGCCGAGTGTAGCCGAACATCCGTTCCGCCTCTTGGTTGATGAATTGGATGGCGCCGCTGGCATCAGCAAGCACCATGGCATCGGGCGCCGCCTCCAGGAGCGCTTCAAAGGTTCGGTTGGCAACCACTTGGTCCGTCACGTCCTGGCTGACGCCATACATGCGCACCGTGTTGCCAAAGGAATCGGTCTCCACTGCGCCCTGTCCAAAGACATGCCGGACGACACCATCCGAACGAACCACCCGGTGGCGTACCGTGAACGATTTTGCTTCCTTGAATGCATCCTGGATGACTGCATGCACTCGTTCCCGATCACCCTCATGAATGGTGGTCAGGTACGCTTCGTAGCTGGCGCCGAAGCCGGACGGATCAATCCCGTACAGTTCGTATAATTCACGGCTCCAAGTGATGGTGTCTTTCTCCACATCCCAAGTCCAGCTGCCGATGCGTGCCAAGTGTTGGGCACGGCGCAACTGTCTCTCGGAACGGCGTACGCGTTCGCGAGCCTCGTGCCGCGCCGTACCGTCCCGAAGATGCAAAACGAGCTGTCCCTGGTCCAAACCCACACCAACCATGAGGTGCAAGCGGCTGCCGTCGGCGTGTTCGTACCAGACATCGTCCATGTCCGCCAAGACTTGCCCGGGCCCCACATTGCTCCCGTTGCCCAATATTTCATGGACGGACCTGCCTTCAAGTTCGGTGGCTTCGGCTCCCAACAATGCGGTCGCGCCAGCGTCCACGCGCGCAACAAGGCCATCCGGGGCAATCCAGAAACGGCCTCCTTCGGAGACTGGACCTAGTCCCGACCGCCGGCGGGGGGCGCGGAGCGACATGGAACAGAGGATGCTCAGATTGAATGATATTTAGGAGGAAGGGAGAGGGGACACGGGCGACCGGGCCAAGAACGCAGCTAGGCCGCCTCGTTGTGCATTGCTTGTTCAGTCTTCGAACGTCCAGGTGGGTGCAAGCGCGTACAAGCCCGTGGACATATCGGGAACAAACAGCGTCTTACCATCCTCGCTCCACATAGCGGCCCAGACATTCGACGCATCGGCACTGGCAAATGCACCGATGGGCGCCGTGTTGACGGGGCTCCATGCTCCGCTGATGCTGCGTTCATGAGGCTGGTAGTACGCGAGGGTTACTGGGTTCGCCATGCGTTCGGTGGTGCTTACGTCGAACACCCAGACACCTGCGTGGTAGTGACCGATGGCGACTTGGCCATCGCAGTTGGCGTCGATGTTGTGCAGGCTGAATCGGTAGCTGTTTTGTTCCGTCAGGCTGGCCGCGTCCGGCAGTTGCCATTTTCCAAGGTACACTGGATTGGCAGGGTCGGTGGTGTCCACCACGGCCACAGGGGCAGCCGTTCCGCCGCCGCTTTCTCCGGCTCCGATGGTCAGGTGGCGGCCCGCAACGAGGCAGGGAAGCGGGGTCTGCTCGTGCCACATCGGCGGAATATCCTGGCCCTCCGCTGGTTCCACGTTGCCCACGAGCACCGGCAGGAACGGGTCCGTGACGTCCCAGATACTCATGTAGCCGCCACTGCCCGTGTACAGCAACATTTGACCCGTGAGGGGGTGTTGTTGCACCACGATGTCATGCACGCCGGAAATTTCGGTGCTGGCGATTTGGGTGGTGCCGTTTTGAGGATCCCACTCAGCGATGGTCACGGCGGCGTTCATGAAGTAGTACTTGCCGTGCATCATGAACGTGTAGACATTGTGCGTGAATCCCATCTCGACGTAGTCGATGAAGGCGGGTGCCGTGGGGTCTTCGAGGCTGTACACCGCGATGCCGCCTTCACAACTGGCGATGCTGGCACAGGGACCGCCGCCCGTGACACTGGGGGCCTCGCTGGCCGGATCCAAGCCCGTGCATTCGAACGCGCCGCTGCCCTGGCATCCCAAAAAGAGGAATTTACCGTCCGTGCTGAGGCGTGCGTCCCAGTTGTCGTCAAGGTTGTAGATGTGGCTTAGAACCCGCATGTTGGCAGGGTCGGACACATTCACGATGGAGACGCCACGGGAGCCGAACACGGAGGAGACGAGTGCGAGGTCGCCCACCACATCCACTTCAATGTAGCCGCTGCCAGGACCCACGAGGCCGTCGGACAAGTCGTTGTGGCCGATCAATTCCAGGTTCTCGCTACCCTGGTGCAGCTCCGCGATTTGGTGCCCCACGTGGCCCGTCGCTCCGGTCGCGTGGTCGTTGACAATCGTTCCTAGGAACACGGATGCGTCCGGCGCCACTGGAATGAGGCCACTGGCGCGGGGCGCCGACGCCAAAGGATCCGTGACCTCGTCGCCCTCATTCGGGGAGGAACTGTCCAGGCAACCACTGAGCGTGGTGCCGATGAGCATGAGCAGAAGGAGCGTCTTGGCCCGCATGTTGCTTCGACGTGGAACACGGTGCAAAAGGGTTGTGTCAGCGCAAGGACCGTAGCCCCGCTGCTTCGTAGGTGCCGGAGCCAACGTTCAAGCACGAGCGCCCCTCCCAGCATCCATGGTCCCGGAGTCGGCCCAGAAGCCGGTGCTTCAGATTGCCCTCGATGAAGTCAACCTCGACCGCGCCCTCCAGTACGCCAGGGAAGCGGTTGCAGGAGGGGCGGACTGGATTGAAGCCGGTACTCCGCTCATCAAGGCAGAAGGTCTAGAGGCGGTGCGGGCGCTCAAGAAGGCCTTCCCGGACAAGACCATCGTCGCCGACATGAAAACCATGGACACCGGCGCCTTCGAGGTCGAGATCGCCGCCAAGGCCGGAGCCGACGTGATTGGCATCCTTGGCGCCGCAAGCGACGAGACTTTCGAAGAGGCAGTCAAGGCCGCCCGCAAGTACGGGGCCCGGGTCTACATGGACCTCATCAGCGTCGCCGACAAAATCACCCGCGCCAAAGACGCCGAACGGCTCGGCTGCGACCTCGTCTGCCTGCACATGGGCATCGACGACCAAATGAAAGGCGCCACTCCACTCGATATACTCAAGGAGCTCGCCGACGCCGTCAACATCCCCGTCATGGCAGCCGGCGGCATCACCACCGAAACCGCCGGGGCCGCAATTCAGGCCGGCGCCAGTGTCGTCATCGTCGGTGGCGCCCTCACCAAGGCCCAAGACATCGCAGAAGAAGCACGCAAACTCAAGCAAGCGATGAGCACCGGCGAGAAAATTGCCAGCGAGCGATTCCGGCGCTACGGCGGCGAATCCCTCCGAGAAGCATTCCTACAGTGCAGCACAAGCAACATCAGCGACGCCATGCACCGAAAAGGCGCGATGGACGCCGGCATGCAAGCCAGGCAAACTGGCCGCCGCGTCTGCGGGCGCGCTGTGACCGTCTTCACCGCCGACGGCGACTGGGCCAAACCCGTCGAAGCCATCGACCACGCCGGCCCCGGCCAAATCATCGTCATCGACCAACGCGGCGGCAAAACCGCAATGTGGGGAGAACTTGCCAGCGAGTCCTGCACACTCAAGGGCGTCGAAGGAGTCGTCATCGACGGCGCCATCCGCGACATCGATGACATCCGCGAAATGGGCTTTGCTGCCTGGAGCCGCTGGGTCGTGCCCAACGCCGGCGAACCCAAGGGACACGGACAAATCGGCCTCGAAATCAAATGCGGCGGCCAAACCGTGCGCAGCGGCGACTGGATCATCGCCGACGACATGGGCATCGTCGTGGTGCCACAAGAGGACGCCCAAGAAGTGGCAAACCGGTCGCTTGAGGTCCTAGAGAAGGAGAACCGGTTGCGCGAGGAAATTCGGCGAGGGAAGACACTGTCCAGCGTTCTTGAGCTGAAGAAGTGGGAGCAAGTTGTGGGGTAGACCATTCACCCCCTACGCAACCCAAACGGCAGCTTCTGATCTGAACACCCGTACAGCTCTTTGCACTGCGGGAGAAGCTGTGGCCCACCCCGGAGCGTGAGAAAATCGATTCGAGCTATGGACTACTAGTGGTGCCTCCAAAACCTGCCAATCTCCAGGATACACAAACCTTGATATCTCATGATGGCGCATGATTGCACATGACTGCGACCATCTCCATCCCAGAGCCCGTCCGAGACCGATTACGGACATACGGCACCGCCGGGATGACCTACAAAGACATCCTAGGATGGATGATGGACCGAATTGATCGGGAAGAATTTGTGCGCGAATGCCGCCACATCCTTCAGTCAACGCCGGCCGATGCCTGGGTCGACTTGGACGACATTGAATGAAGGTCCGACTTCACCCAGTCCGTGGGGCGCCCGTGTTGCGCAGCATGGCTCCCGGTCCAAAGAAAACGATGCGGACCGCATTGGAAGCCCTCCGTGACGATCCTTCTGGAACAAGCAATGGCTTGAACGTGAAGCGCCTCGATGCAGACCCCGGCGACACCGTGTATCGGTTGCGGGTCGGCCCGTGGCGTGCCGCCTTCTCGGTGCGCCCTGGAGAGATTTTGGTCGTCCGAATCTTCCACCGTCGCGACGGTTACGGTTGGCTTGCTGACATGGAATAACACTCCACGCCCGTGGCCTTGGCCGTTTTTCGCATTTCGTCGTCGAAGGTCACGAGCACGGCGCTCGCCGCTTTTGCCAGCGCAACGTAGGATGCGTCGTAGTAGGTGCATGGGGGCGCGATCTGTTCGGTTCCCTCACCGTCCACAAAGGTGAATCCGAGGGTTGCGGCGTGCAGGAGGCGTGCGCGAATCTCGGGCGTCCAATCCGGTCGTGTTTTGGCGATGCTGGCGAGGATGTTGCCAAATTCGTAGCGCAGCAAGTGGGGTGCCAGCAGGTCTGCGCCTTCTTCGAGCATTTCGGTGAGCCAGCGGCGAAATTCTTGGCTGTGCGCTTCGTCGATAACGGCCTTCACGAGGCCGCTGCTGTCGACGACGAATCTACGGGCGGTCACGGTCTTCCCGAATCAGTTCCAAGGAGGGGCGGTCGAGGCAGACGGTGTGCTGTTGCAGGAATTCTCGTGATTCCTTGATCTCCATGCGTCGAATGGCTTCATGGACCGCGACACGGGCGAAGGCGCCTGGTTTGAGGTTGCGGCGGCGCAGCCAATCCTCGTCCGCATCATCAATTCGGACACTCACTACTGGCACAAACTACCATCGTCGTAACTGGTTATTGTAACTTCACTGGCTTCGGCCGTGCTTACCTTTCTCAGCATGCCAGGCTAGCTTGCATTTGCTCTCTCGATGATGCCGTCCAGCATGTTGCCCATGCGGGCCGCGTCCTCGTTGGACCAGTATTGAAACACGTCCTGGAAGATGCCCGTCATTCGTTGCTCCATGCCCGATTTGAATTGGCGAGCTTGTTTGGTCATGTGGATCCAGTAGACCCGGGCGTCCGCTTCGTCCCGTTTTCGTTCGACGAAGCCTCTTGCCTCGAGCACTGCGAGTGTCTGGGACACCGAGCCTTTGCTGATGCCGAGCACGGCGACGAGGTCGGACTGTTTTTGCGGGCCTTTGGCGGCGAGTGTTTTGAGCACCATCATGTGTTGGATGCCAAAGCCGTCCGGCGCTTCTCGGCGTACGCGCTCATGCAATGCATACGTTGCTTCGCGAAGGCGGATGAGAATCCCATGCACTCCAGCGTCGTCCACGCGGGCAAAATCCTCGCCGCCCTGATATGGTTTGCCACTAAACAGTTTAGTACCAAACTAATAGTGCGGCGCCCATGGGCAATCCCTTTGCCAGTGTCGCCGCCTGGTCCGCGCGCCACCCTTGGTTCGCCGTCGTCATCTCCCTCATCGCCATCGTCGGTACCGGATCTGGACTGACCCAGGCAGAACAAGGCCGCATTGGCGAACTGTTTGTCCCCGACGACTTGCCCGCCCTCGACACCCAACGGCACATCGAAGCCATCTGGGGCGAAACTGAAGGCAGCTTCCTGCTCTACCTCACCGACGACCCCACAAATCCCGCCCTGATTCGCGCCGTGGCCCGAGATGCCGAAAACGCCCTCGCAATCGACGGCGCCCTTGACACCGCAGGCATCCACACACTCCTAGAAGCCCGCCTAGGCGACCTTGACAAAGCCTCCGACCAAGAAATCCAAGCCGCCGCCAAAAACTTCCTCAGCACCCCCGCCGGCCAGCCCTTCATGGCCGCCGATGCCCTCCTTATGCGCATCACTCTCGAGCCCGTGGACGACATTCCGACCATGATCCAATTCCTGGACGCCGTGCGCGACGCCTCCACCGCCAACGCCGACATTCGAAGCGCCAGTGGCCTCCACGTAGAAGAAGAACAGAACCAAAACGCCGGCGGCGACGTTGCCTTCCTGATGCCCCTCAGCCTCGGCGTCATCATCCTCCTCCTTTCGGTGCTGTTTCGCCGATTCCAAGACGTCGCCATACCCATGACCACCGTCCTCATGAGCATCCTCATGGCCTACGGAACCGTCGCCTGGGCCGGCATGGAACTCGCACCCCCCAGCTTCATCGTCATGCCACTTCTTCTGGGCCTCGGCGTGGACTACATGCTCCACATCGTCTACGCATACCGAGAAGAACCCACCACCAAGTCACTCCCGCGACGATTCCGAGGAGTCGGCCACCACGTCGGCTACCCCGTCTTCTTCACCGCCGCCACCACCCTCATCGGATTCGGGTCATTTTTGGCCAGCAACATCCCGCAAATTCGCACCTGGGGCCTGCTCATCGGCAGCGGCGCCCTCTACTCATTCCTGCTCGGATTCCTACTCCTGCCCGCCCTCTACCGAATGCGCCGGCAAAAGCAACGCACCATCAAACTCCCGCTCGGCGGCCTCATGGACCGCATCGCCGACGGCATCATGGGCAACCGCGCCCTCGTGCTGGTGCTGGCGCTGCTGGCCACCACAGGCCTCGCAACCGCCGCCGCCTTCGTAGACGTCGAAGACAGCCTCGACTTCGAACCCGACCTATCCTCACCCGCGATGATCGACCTCACCGCCGTGCAAGACCGGTTCGGCGGCCAAAGCCTCGTCATGTTCCTCGTGCCCGCCGCCGACCGCGCCGAGCTAGAAACATTCGAAGCAAACCTCGAAGCAAGCCCATGGTCCGGGTTCGTAGACGGACCCATCCACCGCCTCGCCCGCACCGCCAATCCCAATGGCCCCCTCGTCGGTTCCGCCACCGAAGGAGTTGCCACAGAGGAATACTGGCTCATCCAAGTGGGATTCAAATTCGAAGAACGAGAAGACGCAGTGGACCACTTCGAAGCGATCGCCGCCGAATCCCCCCTCGATGCCCGACTCACCGGCGCCGAAGTGCTCGACCGCGAAAGCCGCGCCTCCTTCCTCGACAGCCTCTTCATCAGCACCCTCACAGCCCTCGTCCTGGTCGTGCTGCTGCTGGCCGCCATCTTCAGGCAACCCCTGATGGCTGGCCTAGCGTTCCTGCCCCTCGCCGTCACTATCGTTTGGCAACTTGGCCTCCAAACCATCACGGGCATCCCAATCAACCCCATCACCGGCGTCATGACCGCCATGATTCTCGGAGTAGGCGTCGACTATAGCCTACACATCATGGCCCACTTCCAAGAATCCCGGCAAAACGGAGCCACCAGCCGCGCCGCCGCTGACACCGCGCTGCGCAGTGTTGGCCGCCCCATCCTCGCCGCAAGCATGACCACCGTATTCGCCTTCAGCGTCCTCGGCTTCAGCAGCCTGGTGCCGCTTCGCCAATTTGGCATCGTCGCCGCCATCGTCGTCACCTGCGCCTGGATCGTCAGCACCACGCTCCTGCCCGTGCTTGCCAGCTACCTACCCAACCCCAAAGCCGCAAAAACGCGGACCCACGCGGCGACATCCAACACGGCCCCGGCCCTGGCCCCGACCCCAACGCAAAGTTTGGGCAGCGCCCTGTACCCACACATTCGACCTCGATTCCAAGACCCCGACGTAGAAGCATGGTACCAGGAAACCAAGAGGGGAACAACGGCAAGGCGCTTGGCCCTCGACGATTGAGCATCCCATCTAGAGCAAAACCAGCGTCAAATACCGCGAAACGCACAGCCAAGGCGCAAGCGCCAAACCCACACCCATCCCAAATCAAGGCCCGAAATGGCCTCCGCTAAGAGGTTGAAAAAGCGCCGCAGACCCGACTCGAACGGGTGACCATCGGATTAACAGTCCGAAGCTCCACCAACTAAGCTACTGCGGCGTGTGGACCCCGGCCAAAAACGCCAGAGTGGTGCGGCCCGGTTAAGGGCACAGTCGCGGCCGACCCAGGCCACAATGATAACCATTGCCATAGCGCGCTCCCGCGTTCGGTCAGAAACCCTTTCCTTCCCCTCGTGGGTCGGACGCCGATGGCAGGTCGTGGCGCATTCCAATCCCGCCTCGGGTTCATGATGGCGGCAATAGGCTCCGCCGTGGGCCTGGGCAACCTCTGGCGCTTTCCCTACGTAACAAGCACAAACGGAGGCGCCGCCTTCATCGTGCTGTACCTCGCATTCCTGTTTCTCATCGGCATTCCTGCCCTGTTTGCAGAGCTGAGCATCGGCCGCAACCGCGCCCGCAACGCAGTGGGCGCCTTCACCAGCACCCGCGACGACGGCGCTCCCGACCGACGATTCACTTGGGTCGGATTCGTGTTCCTCGGCACCGCCGTCCTCCTGTTGTCCTACTACTCCGTGATTGCCGGCTGGGCACTGCGCTACATGTTCCAATCCGCCACCGCGCCCTACTTTGACGGCGCCGCCTCCTACTTTGGCACCATCAGCGTCGACCCCATGAGCATCCTGTTCCACCTCCTGTTCATGGCCATCACCGTCGGCATCCTAGTGCGCGGTGTGAGCGGCGGCATCGAAAAAGCCAACCTCATGATGATGCCCGTGCTGTTTGCCTTCGTCGTCGGCCTCGTCATCTACGGCAACCTCCAATCTGGCGCCCAAGCAGGCCGCGAATTCTTCCTAGTGCCCGACTTCGGAGCCATCGAACGAGCCACCTTCAACGAAGCCGCCGGCCAGACCTTCTTCAGCATCGGCCTCGGCCTCGGCACCATGCTCACCTACAGCAGCTACATCGGCAAAAACACGGACCTCCAAAGCACCGGCCTCGTCATCGGATTCGCCGACACAGGAGTCGCCATCCTCGCCGGCCTCATGGTGTTCCCCCTGATGTTCGCATTGGGGCTCGGTGGATTGGCCGAAGATGCCGGAGCCAGCAGCGTCGGAGGTCTCTTTATCGCGCTTCCCACCGCATTCGCAGCCATCGGCGGCACCCTCGGCGGCTTCTTGGCCTTCGGCTTCTTCCTGATGCTCGGATTCGCCGCCCTCAGCAGCGCCATCAGCCTACTCGAAGTGCCCATCAGCTACGTCGTCGACCGATTCCCCCAGTGGGGCCGCCCCCGCGCCGTGCTCCTCGTCGGCCTCTCCACCTACCTCATAGGCATCCCCGCCGCCATCAGCCTCGACTGGCTCGGCATCGCAGACAGCCTCGTCAGCAACATCCTCCTGCTGACAGGCGGACTCATGATGATCATCTACGTCGGCTGGATCAAACCCGAAATCCTCGACGAACTAAGCATCGGGCGCAAGGGCTGGGACATGGGCAAAGTGTTCCGACCCATCATCAAGTACCCCCTGCCCATCTTCCTCGTAGTCCTGCTTGGATTTGGCTTCGAGGCGTTCTTTACGGGGCTCTGAAGCGACCTTCAGAAAGATCGATTATCAAGGCCGGGACGAGCTGCGGTCGCCCGACCGCGGAAAATCATCCGCAAAACCAACCCAACGCAGGCGTACTCGAAGCGACCCTCAAAAGGGTCGATCGTTTGGTGCGGTTGCGGCCTACGGCCAAACCGCACTGGGCAAAGCATCCGCAACCAACCCAACGCAGGCGTACCCAAGCGGCCAACGGGACCTGACTTAAGATCAGGGGCTTAGTGCTTCACCGGTTCGAATCCGGTCGCCTGCACTTTCAATCCATCCAAGCGCCCACGGCCACGCGCTCCACAGTGCCTCGCGTCGCCCCGAACGCCCATGCGCGTCGGCCTATTCCGCCCCCGTTCATCCCCCCAAGCGCCGCCCCCCCAGCGCCGCCGATGAACGGGTGCTCGCCAAGAGTCCAGACCCAAGGCCCCCACCGCCTTTGAGCCCTCCGTTTTGCAACCGAACCAAAGCGATTAAGGTACCCGAAAGGAGAGTATAGAATGTGCTTGAACCCGGTGTTTCCCCCCTCCTCGATTCCACGTCCGATTCCCCTGCATCCTCCCTGCTTGTCACCCGCTTGTCCGGCTTGCGCGACCGCTTACTGCACATCACCGCCCGCAATCGATCCATTTTGCTTGGCACCCTCACGCCGCGCAGCAGTTTCGACATGGCCACCCTCGGCGCCTCCACGTGCACGGACTCCGTTCGTCGGCTGCTTCGCGGCACAAGTGTTGCAGTCTCACGCGACAGCCGATCCGACGACGCAGCCCTGCGCCGCCGACGCGACCTTGCAACCTTGGCGCGAACCCTGAAGCAAAACCGCGACGAAACCGGCCTGCGCACCGGCAACATTGGCTTCCCCTTCCTCGTTGGCGCACTCGACGAATCCATCTGGATTCGCGCCCCGGTCGTGTTGCTGCCCATCAAACTCGTGCGCAAGGACACGGGCCGCGACTCGGGCTGGCATGCGGAGGTGCGCGACGGCACGCGCCCTACAGCAAACCGTGCGCTGCTTGCGGCGGTGGAAAAAGTCCGAGGCGTGCGGCTGGGCGAGGCGTTCACAGAAGAACTCGAAGCGCTCCTCGAAGAACACGCGGCGGCCAGTTCGGAGGACTGGGACTGGAACGCACTCCTGTCTGCCGTTGAGATGCTCCTAGCGCAACACGGCCTACCCGTGCCGCTGGCGGAGGACCGCACGCCGCGACCGCTTCCAAGCCTCACCAAAGCCGACCGCGACCGGCGCCGCGACGAAAAGCTGCACCTGGAACCGTTCGTGGTGCTTGGCGATTTTCCGCAAACCAACGAACCAATCCACGCGGACTACAAGGAACTCCTGGACGCGGCCCACTCAGGCGGCAAAGACGTCTCCTTGCTGGCTCGGCTCATGGATGCCGAAGAAGGTGTGGAACCGCTGCCGGCCGATCCTGAACCACCTCTTCTCGATTCCATACCCGACCGCGAACTGGGCACTGTCATGGCCAGCAACGGCAGCCAAGACGACGTGTTGCTCGCGGCTCGACATCAGCGGCTCACAGTGGTTCGTGGACCTCCCGGCACCGGAAAATCCCAAGTCATCGCAAACCTCGTGACGGACGCGCTTCGCCACGGCGAAAAGGTCATGGTGGTGTGCCAGAAGCGAGCCGCGCTGGACGTGGTGTTCGAGCGGCTGCAAGTGTCGGGCCTCGGAGACTCTGCACTTTTGGTGCACGACCCGCAAGCCGACCGCAAGGAGACGTTTGCCCGCATCGCACGATTGCTCGAACAAGGCGAAGTCCTGGAAGATGAGGACGTGATGGCGATGTGCGACGAGGTGGACGGCCTCGTGGACGACTGCAATCGCCTCGCGGCCCTGTTTGGTGAAGACCACCACGGCCGGACCCGATTCGACGTGTACAGCCACGCGGATGCATCGTATGTTCCGGTCTTGTCCGGCCGCCCGCTTATCCGCAGCGCCTCTTGGAACGACGTGGTCGCTACCAAAAACGCCATCGAATCCATGGGCGAAGACGTGCGCGAATTGCTCCTCGATCACGCATGGAGCGGCCGCCGAGATCTCGGCACCACAACACCCCCCAGCCGCGACGACGTGGAGCGCCGGCTCCAGGCGCTGGCCCGTGCCATCGACGCTCCCTATTTGATGGCGGAGCGAGCCGAACTGGAGCGCCTCGCAGAAGCGTTTGGCACTTGGAACGCCCACCGCAACGACATGATGCGCGTGTTCAATGGCGCGTACAAAGAAGCTCGCCGCACCGTGCAGGATTTTCTAGCAACCGAAGAAGCGCCACTTGACGAAGCGCCACGATGGGCCACGGAAGTCCGCCAAGGCCTCCGCGTTCTGGACGCGGCCGAGGCCATGACCGATGTATGCAGCCCCACGATGCTGCGCAATGTCACACACGCCCCCTTCGACGTGGCCCAGACCCGCGTCGAAGCATGGTTGGCTGGCCTTGACGATTGGAATCGGCTCGTGCAATTGGACCGAGACCTCGCTGCACTCCCTTCCGCCGTTCGCCGGCTCCTGTTGATGGCCATGGATCGGCTGCGCGAGGCGACGGACGTGTCGTGGGCGCTCGAACAGGAGGCCCTGCACGCTTGGATTGCCGAATTGGAAGAGACCGTACCGGAGCTGCGTGGCGACCCGTACCGCGAATACGACCGCAAACGCCGACGCCTCGCCACTTTGCTGCCCGAGCGACAAGACGCCATGGCCGGAGCCATCCGCGTGGAACTCGAGGGACTTGCCAAGACGCCCGTGTTGCCGCCCGGCGAACATCACCCGAACCGCCGCGCCGAAACCGACTGGAACCAAGTCCAAGCCAAACTCGCTCGCAAGCGCAACATTCCAACTTTGCGCGCCATCGTCCAGGAAGACAAGCACGCCCATGTGCTTGCCCGCGCCGCTCGCTGCTGGCTCATGAGCCCAGAAGCAGTCAGCGCCGTGCACCCGCTTTTGCCCGGCCTGTTTGATCTCGTGGTCTTCGACGAAGCCAGTCAATTGGCCGTCGAACGCGCCCTTCCCGCCGTGTACCGCGCCAAGCGCGTCGTAGTGGCGGGCGACGAGAAGCAACTGCCGCCGTTCCAATTGTTCCAAGGTGGCCTCGAAGACGAAGACGAGGACCTAGAGACGGACAGCCTGCTTGCCCTCTCGCAAGCGGCGTTCGGCAGCCGAATGCTTCAGTGGCACTACCGCAGCGAATACCAAGAGCTCGTCGAGTTCAGCAACCACGCCTACTACGGAGGCGGCCTCAAGGTCGTCCCCAGCCCCGACGCCGGTGTGCGCCCCATTGGCTACCACCGAATCGATGGTGCCTTCGTGGACGGACACAATCCCATCGAAGCAGAAGCCGTCGTCGACTTGATGGCATTGCTGCTGGCACGGCCCAAGCCCCCGACCGTGGGGGTTGTGACCTTCAACAAGGCGCAGCGGGACCGCATCGAGCAAATCGTGGACGAGCGCGCCGAGACCGACGAATCGTTCCGGGCGCTCTGGGTTGCCGCCTTGAGCCGCGAACGCCTCGACGACCGACCGTTCATCAAAAACATCGAAAACGTCCAGGGCGACGAACGCGACATCATCGTGTTCAGCACCACCTACGGCCCCGGCGCCGACGGCAAGGTGCGCACCAATTTCGGCGTGTTCAACCAGCGCGGCGGCGAAAATCGGCTCAATGTGGCCGTAACCCGGGCTCGCAAAGAAATCCATGTGGTAACGAGCATAGATCCGGAACAATTGAAGGTGGAGAACGCCGCACACGACGGCCCGCGCCACCTCAAGGCATACCTGCAATACGCCCGCGCCGTAGCCCGAGGCGACCACGAATCCGCAAGCCGGGTCCTGTCTGAGGTCGGAGATGGTGCCCAACGCGCCGCGCAAGGAAAATCCACGCCATTGCACGATGCGCTCGTGGAAGGACTGGCCAACCTAGGCTACCTCGCCCAGTCGCTCGTTGGATATTCGGGCTACCGCATCGACGTGGCCGTGGCGCACCCGGACGACCCGGAGCGATTCGTAGTGGCCGTGGAATTGGACGGGCCCGCATTCCGAGGCGCCCATGGAGCCCGCGAGCGCGACGTGGCTCGCCCCGCGTTCCTGCAAAGCCGAGGCTGGCGCGTGGAGCGCGTCTGGAGTCGTGACTGGTTCCGAGACCAAGAGAAGCAATTGAATCGAGTCGCGGCGGCGGTGGAGATTGCGTTTGCCAACCAGCCCGGGAACGCGGTGGCCCCGGCACCACATCCTTGAAACACGGCGCGCCCCGTCGTCGCTTGATGCGAACCGCACTCATGCTGGGACTGCTGCTGATGGCCGGAATGGCTGGGTGCCTGAATGGCGACGAAACGGAGTCGTTGGCAGCGGGCGTGCCGCCCGGAACGCCTGCTGCGCAGCCGCATGCGGTGGTCGCTCTCATCGATACGGGCATCAATCCATACCACGTGGATTTTCGCGACGACAGCAACCTGAGTCGCAAGCATCCAAGCACGTACCTGCCCGGCTACCCCTCGGACGCGCAGGCGCTCGTGTTGACCCTGAATGCGTCGGATCTTGAGGCCGCGATGGAAGCCGACGAAGCCGTTTGGGATGCAGTGGAGCCGAATACGCTGTACTGGATTCCTGGCACGAAGATCGTCGGGGCATACACTACGGGGGGACGGATTCTCGACACCGGCCACGGCACCATGACGGCAAGCCGCGCCGCCGGCAATGGCTACTCGCTATGCCCCGAGTGCCGGATTGCCGCCGTGCAGGGATTTACGGGGGATGCAGTCACTTGGGCAAGCGGCCAAGCTTGGATCGATGCGCAAAGCAACTCCTGGAGCCCCCAGGTCGTATTCCAGCAAGCGGACGTGGTGCAGGAATCCGGCCTCGCAGAAGCATTTGAAGCCGCAGCGACCCGGCACTTGGTGTTCGGATCTGCCGGCAACGGCATCGCCGGTAAGTTTGGGGTCGTCGGCCACCCCAGCTTTACGCGCAGTACGAGCGGTCCTTTGGGCGTCGTGAGTGTGGGCGGCCACGACAACGGCGAGGTAATTCTCTGGAGCGGCTCCTGGCCGCATGTGGTGGCAGACGCCTGCGACAATTGGGCCGCCGTGGGAAGGAGTCTCGACGAATACAGTGGCTCCGCGGGCGGTGGCACCAGCAGCGCCAGTCCGTACGCCGCGGGAGCAACAGCCCGAATGGTCTTGGAGGCCCGCCGTCTGCTCGGAGACGACCACTCGATGGGCGTGCAAGATGGAGTCCTGGCCCGTGGTTCTCCCGTGAACGCCACGTTCCTTGACGATGGAATCTTCACGCTCGAAGAAGCAAAGACCCTGCTCATGCGGTCCGCCACTCCTCGCCCGGTGTTTACAGAACACGACGGCGAAAATTGCGGCATGACCGGTGCTCCCTACAACACGTACCCCGTGGCTTGGGGCGATGTGCCCGCAGAAGTACCGCCATACATGCTCATCGGGTACGGCCAAATCAGTGTGGACAGTAGCGCCGTGGCACTGAGCGTGCTTGCCGGCGGGATGGACTTGCCTGAGCGTCCGCGAGAGGATGCGTGGCACGACTACGCAGAGGAACTTCGCCAGACCTACAACGGCTTGCCCAGGTGACGACCGTGCAGTTCTGGGCCCTCCTTCAGCGCTTCAAGACCGACTGGCGCTACCTTGTGCCGGTCCTTCTGCCTGCGGCGCTCGGCATCGGCTACGGCTGGTTCTTTTACTACGATGTGGGGCAGTTCCGGCCGGCAAGTCCGCACTTTGTGTCTTATGGCTGGTGGCCGCTTGTCAGCGACAGCCCGAACGCGGTGCTGGCGTGGGTTGTGGCGGTTCTGGCGTACAAAATCTGGAATTGGCGCCACTGGCTCGTGGATGCGCTTGCATTCAGCCTGAATATCTACGTAGGCCTCTGGACCTCGTTTCTCTTTGTGGCCTACTCGGAGCGCATGGGCACGTTTGACTGGGCAAGTGTCGCCGACGGCAACGCCAATCCGATTCTGTTCGTGAGCCACATGGGCATGCCGCTTCTTGGGCTCGTCTTGGTGCCGGACCTCTTGCGCGACGCTCGGCGCTGGATCTGGCTTGCCGGCGTGCTCGCTTTCATGGCGCTGTTTGTGTGGGTGGATTATTGGGGCCCGCATCTGCACCCGGCGCCGTTTTTGCACGACCAGGGCGACGGGACGCTGCACGCGGGCGCGCCGTGGTTAATGCTTGTGCCGGCGTTGGGCCTTGTGTGGATTTGGTGGCAAGCCCGCGCTACAGATCGAAAGCGCGTAGGAACCGAATGACGTAGGCTGCTGGGTCCGGAGTGTAGACGGGCTTCGGTTCGGCCGGCATGAAATTGCGGTAGGGCGGCCCGTTGTAGCGGTCGTCCAGGAGTACGATGGCGCACTTGTCCGTCTCGCTGCGAATGCCGCGACCCATCGCCTGAAGGGCTTTGTTCATGGCTGGAGCAAAGTAGGCATACAGTCGACCCTTGCCGGGGAATCGCTTGTCAAAGTAGCCAATGGCGGCATCCACTTCGAGGTCCGGCGGGGCAAGCGGCAGGCCCGCGATGAAGATGGCCGACAAGAGGTTGTTCTTGAAGTCGACACCCTCGCTGAAGCTGCCGCCAAGAACACCTAGCAGCAAGGCACCGGTGCCTCGATTGCGCGCACCTTCGAGGGTGTCGAGGACGCGGTCGCGCTCCTGTTTGCTCATGCCGGGTTCTTCGTCAATGCGCTCGCGGTGGCTGCCGTCTTGGCCTTGCAAGTCCAGCGCGATGCGGATTTCTCGGATGATGGCGTAGCTGGGAGCAAACACCGCGACGTTGCCTTGGGTCGCGTCGCAGGTGTCGGCAATTTGCTTGGCCATGCGGTGCCACAAGGCGTCGTTGCGGTCCTTGAATCGGGTGCTCATGCCTTGCGCGATGGCGACCGCCTTGTGCTCGGGCGGGAAGGGACTGGGGTAGGTTTTGACCATGGTGCGGCCGTGTTCGAGACCCAATAGATCGCGGGTGGTCTCGGGCGGGCTGAGGGTGCCACTCATCAAGATGGCGCTGTGGATGCCGGCAAACACCTTGCGCGCAGGCACGCCGGGGTCGAGGAGGCGGACGTGTAGGACCGCGCCGCTTTCGTCCCATTCGAGGTAGCGCAGGGCGCCGGATTGGAAGCGATCCCAGTCTTCGAGCGCTTCTGCGAGTTGCTCGGTGTGCACTTGGGCGTCGGTGCCTTTCTTGAGTTCGCGAACGAGAACCGTCATGTCTTCGATGGCGTCGGTGAGCGTGCGTGTGAGTCCGAGGGTGCCGCCGGAGCGCGCCTTTAGAAACGCGGCGGGGAGCATGTCCACGTCGAGGCGGGCGATGCGCTTTTCCTCGCCGCCGAGGCGGCCTTGTTCGTCGCGGCCTTCGCGCACGGACATGTCGGCAAGATCGCGCAGGCACTTGCGAAGCGACTGCACGTCGGCAAGTGTGGCGTGGGCTTTGCTGGTGCGTGCTTCACCCTCGACTTGGTCCAGGAGTGCGTCGGAGATTTTGTGCGCGTGGTTTTGGCGGATGCGGTCCGGCAGGTTGTGCGCTTCGTCGACGATGACCACGAGGTCCTTCAGTTCCACGCCGAGGCGTTCGAGGCTGCGGTCGCGGATGTCCGAGAATAGGTGGTTGTAGTCGGCGACCACGACGTGGGCGTCTTTGCTCGATTCCATCGCGAGCAAGTGGGGGCAGATCTGGGCTTCCTTGCCAACGCCCATGAGTTCTTCGACGTGCAGGACGCCGTCGCGCACGCGGTTGCGGGTGTCCTCGTCGAGGTCTCGAAGGAATTTGCAGCTGCGGGTGCGGGTTTCTTGGGCGCAAAAGTCCGGAAAGCGAGCCGGGTGCATGTCAACCGCCTCGCTGCGCAGGCACATGTCGCGTTTGCTCACTAGGTCGACGAGGGTGAATCGGGTGCCGCGTCGTTCGCGGATTTGGCGCAAGGTATCCACGGCGATGCGGTGCTGGCTCTGGCGGCTAGTCAGAAATAGGACGGTGCGGCCGTTGTCCAAGGCATGTTGCAGGGCGGGCGCGATGCTTGCGGCGGTTTTGCCGATGCCGGTGGGGGCCTCGGCGACCAGGTGTTTGCCGCCTGCGACGGCCATGGTGACGTCGCGTGCGAATCGTTTCTGGCCGGGTCGAATGGTGTCGTAGGGAAACAGGCCTAGCATCGCGTGTGGCTGGCCGCTGTCCGTGTGGGGACGCCAATCGGAGACCACGGGCGCCAGCGGCGGCTCGAAGCCGAGCGGTTCCGTGGTGCGTCTGCGTTCGCCACCCAGCGACATTTGCCCTTGCTGGAGCGCGATGCGGCGGCCCTTGGCCATGACGGTGCGCGCCTTGCCGTCGTCGGAGCAGCGCAGGCACTCTAGGACACCGTTGCGCGGCCGCATCAGGCCTTTGCAGGAGGGGCAGAAACTGGCCAGGAATCGAGCGACGCGGGCAATGTGTTTGAAGGGACTGGTACAAGCGGCGGCCAGGGTGGGAGTGCTTGCACCGGGACCGGGGAGGCGATCAAAAGGACTGGGTGGAGGGAGAAGAAAAAGTACGCGGGCGCCGGACTAGGCTGCCTTGAATGGCTCGACGAGCAGGCTCGGTCCGGCCCGTTGTCGGGCGACAGTGCCCATGGCTTTCTGGTGCGTCTCGGCCGTTGCGCCGGGCAGGTCGCATTCGCCCGTGCAAATGTCTACGAGGGCAGACCAGAGTTGGCCCGTCGTCGGATCCATGTCGAGGTCCAAGAAGTCGTAGAGGCCGCCTTCGTTGCCAAAGCAGCGGTCCCAGCAGTCGCCACGTTTCAGGGGTTGCTCCGGGTGGTTGACCATGGCAGTGGCAAAGATCGGCGCGTCGGTGTTGGCGTCGATGCTTATGGCGATGTAGGCGTTCCACGTCGCGGCGTTGCGCTCGTCTTCCAAGGTTTCGTTGAAGTGGATGCCCCAGCCGCTCGGGGTCGTGGTGCCCATGTATTGGAAGGCCACGCGGCCCGTGTCGCCGGCTACGAGGCTCGGAAGCTTCACGGCCGTAATTCCGGGCGGGGTGACATCGAGGGGTTCGCTCCAGGTGCGGCCTTGGTCGAGGCTCTTGGAGAAGTACACTTTGGTGTCGCCGAGTCCGAGCCAAGTGGCGTAGGCGGTGCCGTCGCGGTCGGTGCCGATGCTGACGTCGTGGCCGTAGCTCAAGTAGTGGTCCGGGTCGCCACTGATGACCACTTGGTCCCAGTTGATGCCGCCATCGTGGCTGATGCCGACCATAGGGACGCCGCAGAAGCCGCGGCCCACGTAGACGGTGCCGTCTGCAAAGCTGGCGTGGCCGTGGCCGGTGAGCGCACCGCAGAGCCAATCGAGGCCCTGGGGGTCCTCGGTGAATTCGGCCAAGTCGACGCCCAAGAACACGGGTTGGCTGGGCAGCCAGGTGATGCCACCGTCGGGGCTGAGGCTGCATTGCACGTCGGCGATTTGGTTGGTGCAGAGGTACAGGTTGTTGGGGTAGCCGCCAACACTCGTCACGGGCGCGAGGACGCCGGCGGGTCCGACCTTGGGGCCGGCAAAGAAGCTCGGGTGGTCTGCTACGGGAAGCGGGCAGGCTGCGTCGCGGGTGATCCACGATTCGCCGTCGTCGTCGCTCCAGCTTACTTTGTTGCAGGCAACACTAGGACCCATGTCGAGCGCGAACAAGCGGCCGGTGCTGGGGTCTGCGTAAACGTAGGGGTCGCCGCTGATGGGGTGCGTCTGGACCGTGTGTGCGATGTGCGGGCTGGCGTCGTCCCAAGTGGCGCCGCCGTCGGTGCTGCGAAGGTACACGGTGCGGGGGTTGCCGGCGGCACCATCGAAGTCGATGGCGGCGTAGAACACGGCGCCGGTGCGTGTGACACCGATGGTCGGTTCGCCACTGATGCGGTTGGTGATGTGCAGCACGTCAAAAGCCGGGAATTCCTCGGTGAACGCGCTCAGGGGCAGTGTGCCGTTGGAGCCAAGGACCCATTGGGTCAGAGAGAACGCTCCGCCAACCGGGTTTTTGTCGAGGTCGTCGGGCTCCTTGTCGTTGTCGAGGCACCCTGCCAGCACGGTGAGTGCCAGAAGGGCGGTGATGGTGATCACGCGCATGCTCGGTGCCGAGACTGCTCGGTTCATAGCGGTTCTGGGAGTTGAGTGTTGCAAACAGCCCAACGGCGCGCCCGCCACATTCATGCAGAGGACGACCGCCGAAAGCGGCCTATTCCTTGCCGGCAGAGAGCCGCTCGGCGACGCGGCGAAGCACGTCTTCCTTGCTGCCCACTTTGGCAACAAGCACGCGCCCCACGGCCTTGTAGGGGGCAGAGGGGTGCCGGGCGCCTTCTTGCAGCGTCGTTTCAAGGCCGGCCTTGCGGGCGGCGGATTCGACCCAGCGTGCGTCCGGCTCGGTTACAGCAAGGGAGGAGGGAACTCGTCGACCAGCCGTGCGGCTACGCCGAGCGTCGAAGTAATGCGGCCACAGGACCAGTTGGTTCTGACCCTTCGAGACCACAGGAATCCTACTCGACGAGGACGCCGTTCAGTGCGCCGTGCTGGCCGGGGCGGCTCGTGACACGAACCTTGCCGGCTGCGGTGTCCACGACGGCGCCCTTGGTGATGATGTTTCGGCGCACGTAGTGGATGTTCGCGGTGTTCTCGACCACGTTGGTCAGCTCGGCGACCTTGGTCTTGCCGGTCTTGGAGTCGGTCACGTTGATCTTGTCCGTGGCCAGGAGCTTGACCTTCTGGTTGGCGCCCTTGGTGCGTACCAGCTTGTGGGAGTGTACACCGACGTGGGCGTCGATGTGCTCGCGGGCGATCTCGCTGCGGCGCTTCTTTTGCGCGCGAACGAGGCGGCCACCAGTGGGCTTGCGTCGGGAGTTGCCTTGCCAGAGAGCCATGCGGTCACCTAGGGTGTAGTCGGCGCGAGATGGAGGGGGTATATGAGGGTTTCAGGGAAGGAGTCGCTGGGCGGCTCAGGGATTCTCAGGGATAGCAGCGGTCGTTGTCGAGGCCGGCGATTTCTTCGGAATTGGGGAAGAACAAAGGCCGCGTCAGCGAGAAAAAATGGGGTCGCTACTTGCGGCGACGAAGGAGGAAGGGGCAAAGGCGCGGGGGCCGAGTTCGGCACCAGAATTTTGGGGGTTCACGGCAATGAGCGCGCTCGGCGCATTCAGTGCTTCATGCCCATGGGTTCTTGGTGGCGGACGTTGGTCTTCATGGCGTTGCCGACGGCGAGGATGTTGCCGTCGGGGTCCTTGAACCAGGCGGATTTCAGGTCGCCGAGGGTGGCGATTCCGTTCTTGGTCTTGATTTCGGGCAGATCGTATTCCTCGAATTGGACGCCCTTGCCTTGGAGCGACTTGACGGAAGATTCCACGTTGTCTACGGCGAAGCTGCATGCGGTTGCGGTGGAGCCGCTTGGTTGGTCGCGTTGGTAGAGGTAGATTTGGGTGCCGTTGCCTGCTTCGAAGGTGACGGATTCTTCCCCTTTGATCGTGGAGGGTACTTCTTGGAGGCCGAGGGTTTGGCCGTAGAATTTGCGGGCGCGTTCGAGGTTTGTGACGGCGAGCGTTGTGTGGGCAGGTGCGTGGGCGAGCATGGATAGACTCCAGGTGTGCCACTGGGGTCGGCTTGATGGTTCGTTGGCAAAAGTTGGGCGAAGCGGGTCAAAGGGTCGCGCTGCATTTTCGGGCGCTTTGATCAGGCAGGAAATGCCTCAGGAAACGGAAGCGGACGCCGTAGGCGCGGAGGCCGGCGAGTCAAGCTTCGCAACAAGTCATGGGATTGCGAAGGTGTGGAAATAAATGGGATGAAGAAGGGAGGGATGGAGGGAGGGAAGAAGGGGGAAATGTGTGCGGCGGCGTGTTTAGAGGCAGACAATGCCGGCCCCAAGGCAGGCGTTGACGTTCAAGTTGTACTGTCCGCTGCC
Source organism: Thermoplasmatota archaeon (assembly GCA_041601615.1). GTDB lineage: Archaea > Thermoplasmatota > E2 > JACPAO01 > JAHFTW01 > JANQNI01. Next base: position 47,518 of record JBFIHX010000014.1, read on the forward strand.
ACTGGACCGGTTGACGCGCACGCGCCAATCTCCGGCCGTTAAGGCCACCAGTTCTTCGACGGACTCCGTGGTGCTGCCTCCCGAGTTGCTGCAGGCCACCTGGGTGTTGGAGGGGTTGTAAAGGCACAGGTCGAAGTCGCTGCCCGACGGAGGCGTCATGGAGGCACTGATGGTGTCCCCTAGGGCGACGCTGAAGGAGTACCAGTCCGATGTGTCGGAGGAATCCAGCACGCCCTTGCAGCTCTTGGGCGTCGTAATGGAGCGAGCAGACGAGAAGCTGTTGCCAGCGTCACCGGTGATACCGCAGTCTGTGGCGACAAAACCGAGCGTGATTCTCAGAGAACCCGCTGCTCCGTTGTAGCCGCCTGCCTGAATGCGGTATGTGGTACTCTTTGTAGCCGCAAACGAGATCTGGCTCTGTGCGCCGCTGGTGTCATCATTGCAGGCCTTCTGGGTCAAGCTCGTGAGGCTGCTGCCGGTGTAGGCCGCCAGGACCGTGTCGTAGCCGGAACCGAACGTGTCCACCGTGACCGTCCCGTCGTATGGAGGCGTGTAGGTGAACCAGTTTGTGGCCAGCATGGAGCCACAGGGCAACGGCTCGGACCGCTCGATGCCGTTGGCCGTCGTGGTCTGGGTCTTGAAACCAGGGCTCGAGAAGGCGACGGAGTCGGCGAAATCGTCGTTGTAGATTGGGGTACAGGGATCGATGTTGTACATCAAGCAGTGAACGTCCAGGCGGCCATAGCCGTACAGGTTGTCGCGGCCGGAGGTTCCAAGGTCTACGGACGTATCTTGGAGGCGGGTTCGCAGCGCCGTGTTGCTGAGGCTGGTTTCCTTGCTCCAGAGTAGGGCTGCGGCACCGGCGACGGCGGGGGTGGACATGCTCGTTCCGGATTTGTAGCAGTAGTCCGTGTTGGAACTGAAACAGGTGCTCCAGATTCCATCGCCGGGAGCACTGATTTCTGCCTCCGCGCCACGGCTGCTGCCGGCTGCAATCACGTCCGAGGAGGTCGTGGATGTGACTGCGATGACTTCACTGTATTTGGCGGGGTACCGGACGCTCTTGTCGACATCCTGTCCGGTGTTGCCTGCGCTTGCGAGCACCAGCTTATTTTTCGTTGTGTAGGCGTACTGCACAGCATCTTCTAGGGAGGCGGAGGCGGTGGATCGGCTGATGCTCATGGTGATGACGGTGCGGGCGATGGTGTTGTCGGCACACCACTCGATGCCATCAATCCAGTCGCTGTGGACGATGTTGCCGCCGGCGTCCCCCACGCGGGCGTGGTAAAACTTCACGTTTCCCATGCCTGCGATGCCTTTGCCGTTGTTGATGGTGGCGGCGGCGATACCGGTTACGTGGGTTCCGTGGCCTTCTGCATCGTTGGGGGTGCTGTCGTTATCGACAAAGTCGTACCCGCCGGCGTATCGGCTGCCGGTTAGGTCTTCGTGCGTGGTGCGGAAGCCTGTGTCGATGACGCAGACGGCGGCGTTGGTGCTTCCCTGCGATTTTTCCCAGCCACTAAAAGCGCGGGTAATGCGAGGCGCATATTGGGTGCCGGAGTACGTGTCGTCGGGGGTGTAGTCTAGAGCGTCTGTAAGCACTAGATCCTCCTCCACGTAGCGCACGTTTGGGTTCCGAGCAAGGCCCTCAGCGGCCTCGCGTGGGGCCTCAATGACGATGAAGCGGAGGGTGTCTCGTACTTTGAGGACCTTGTGGCCCTCGTAGGTTCCGCCCTCGGTGACGTTCTTGGACATCGTGTGCTGGCCGATGATAAAGTGAACCTTTTCCTTACCCGAGTTGTCGGCTGACTCGGCCGGAACGGTTTGGAGAGGCAGGATCAATGCGAGCAGGATTAGGCCTGCAGCATGTTTTTTTGAGAACATGGGAATTCCGTGTTATACCGTACGCCAATATGCCTATTTAAATTATTATAAAACTGAAAAGTTCAGAGATAAGTTTATATTTGTGGTTGCCGTCTAAAGAGTCGTTGCAAGTGCGAATCGTCATCATATGCCTAGCCTTCATCATTCCTGGCTGCGTCGCGCCAGAGGGAGGCGGCCCCTGGCGCGACCTCGGTTGCAAAGGGCTCCCAATGGAGGAAGGCATCCGGCACGCAGCAAACTCGGCAGAACTGGACAGTCTGTGGTCCGAAGCCTGTGCGGGCAATACTCCTGAGGCCTCCTTCGACGAGGAACAGGTGGTCGCGTACTTCTGGGGCCCAAGGAACTCAGGCGGGTACGAACTCGTTGCTCAGAAGTGGACGGAGGGTTCACCACATCGCCTCACCGTGCTCCGCATCACACCCGGCCCCGACTGCGGGACCATCAGTGCCATCACGTACCCTGCCCTCGTCGTGGCAGTCTCCGTGGACGGTCCCATTGAGGTGGTCACTACAGACCGCGTCCGGGATTGTCCCGCGGATTAAGGCGCCGTTACGGCCTGTTCAGGCGGGAATTGCAACAGGGCTCGGTAGCCGGACGCCGAAGGCGCGGAGGCTGGCTTGGCCAGTGTGTTCTTGGAATCCACTGAGGCGCACGCCCACGAGGCGCACAGCGCGTCCGTCGAGCAGGGGCGCGAGCAGGGCGGAGCAGGTGGCCCAGGCGAGTGTTTTTGCTTCTGCGGGTCCGGGCTGGAGGGGGATGCTGAGCGTATGGGCACGGGTGAGGGTGGTGAAGTCGCTATAGCGTACTTTGACGGTGAGTGTAGCAAAGGCTCGGTTGTCGCTGGTGGTGAGGAGGCCACAAAGCAGTTTGTGGGCGCTTTCGAGGACGGCGGCTCGGCGGGTCTCGTCGCGGGCATAGGTGCGTTCGTTGCCGCGGGACTTGGCGGGCCCTCGGTCGGGTTCGACGGGGCGGTGGTCGTTTCCTTGGGCGACTGCGTGTAGCCAGAGTCCGTGTTTTCCGAATCGGGACTCCATGAAGGCTGGGTCTGCGCGGGCAAGCTCGCCTACGGTGGGGATGTCAAATTCTTCGAGGGCGCGGGCGGTTTTGGGGCCGCAGCCGTTGATGAGGCGCACGGGGAGGGGATCAAGGAAAGCGGCGATTTCTTGGGGCCACACGACGGTGATGCCGTGGGGTTTGCGGTGGTCGCTGGCGATTTTGGCAACGGATTTGCTGGGGGCAACACCGATGCTGCATGCGAGTCCTGTGCGGCGCTTCACGGCGGCTTGGAGGCTGTGGGCGAGCGCCCGGGCGCGGTTCCAGTCGCCGTTGCATTGCGTGGTCACATCGAGGTAGGCTTCGTCGAGGCCGACCACTTGGAGCGCCGTGGTGGCTCCGCCGGGTTCTCGTTCGCCCCCTAGTTCGTCGGCGTACCTGGAGAGGACCTCCATGACGTCGTGGCTTGCGGGTTTGTAGAGTCGAAAGTCTGGGGGCAGGAAGGTTGCGTGGGGGCAGGCTTCCCAGGCTTTGCTGATGGGCATGGCGCTGTGGATGCCGTAGCGGCGGGCAGCGTAGTTGGCGGTGGATACCACGCCGCGCCCGTGGCCCCCTTTTGGGTCGGCGCCGATGACGAGGGGCTTGTGGGCAAGGCCTGGATTTTCGAGGGCGTGGACGCTGGCATAGAAGGCGTCCATGTCGACGTGGAACAGGATGCGGTCGAGGGCACGGCTGCTTGTGCGTCTGTCCCCTTGGGAGGGTGCAGGTGCCGAGGCCACGGTGACGGATGCGGCGGCGGCTCACAAAGGCACTTTCGGAGGGTGGGTGAAAGCACTCGTCGGGTCGGCCATCGGGAACCACGGCGACCAAGAATGCCGTAGCGAGTGGTGGGCAAGGGTTCTAGCCCCCGCCCGGCTGGGCATCGCCGTGGGGGAACGGATCCACGAGGTCGAGCGCCGAGCGGGCAAGAAGGTCGATGAATTGGCCAAGAGCTTGCTGCGCCTGCGACCCGTTCGCGGACCGGCAAGGCGCCTAGCCAACAGTCGTGCAGCGTGGGCGTTCGTCAGCCGCCTGGATCGTGTTCGCGCCAATCGATTGCGTGACCGCGTCCAAAAGAGCCCGGTGCCGCATCACGTGGGCATCATCATGGACGGCAACCGGCGCTTTGCTCGAATTTTGGGCTTGGATGTGCTGTCGTTGGGGCATGTGGCGGGCCAGGAACGCCTCGAAACGGTGCTGGACTGGTGCTTGGATCTCAACATTAAGGTGCTGACCGTGTATGCGTTTAGCACGGAGAATTTCCAGCGCGGCGAGGAAGAACGCGAATTGCTGATGGAGTTGTTTGAGCACAATTTTCGCAAGATGGCGGACGACCAGCGAGTGCACAAAAATCGCATTCGGGTGCGCGTTATCGGCCACTTGGAATTGCTGCCGGACGCCGTGCGTAGTGCCGCCGCCCACGTCATGGAGCGCACCAAAGAGTACGACGGCTACTCCTTCAACGTGGCCGTGGCGTACGGAGGCCGCCAGGAAATCGTGCAGGCGGTGCAGCGCATTGCATCGGAGGTGCGCGACGGCAGCCTCGACGCGGAAGCGATCACCGACCGCACCATCGCCGAGCGACTCTACACAGGCGACCTGCCGGATCCTGATTTCCTGATTCGCACCAGTGGCGAGGAGCGCTTGAGCAATTTTCTGCTGTGGCAAACCGCCTACTCGGAACTGTACTTCGCGGACGTGAACTGGCCGGAACTGGACCGGTATCGGTTCCTGCGCGCCATCGAATCGTTCCAGAAGCGGCAGCGAAGGTACGGCCGGTAATCGATTGCGCCGCAACACCTAAATCTGTTCGAACGAGCCTTCCGGGTATGCGAACTGTCGTGGTGCTGACCTTCCTCGTGGCCCTTGCGGCTCCGAGCTCCGGATTTATGCTCGTGGGCGAGGACGCCACTGGTGACGGCAGCCACTATGTCCTCGACGTGGCTGATGTGGGCGACACCATCAGTCCAACACGCACGGACATCACAGGATTGGATGTTCTTGAAGGCGAGGACACTGTATCCTTCCGACTGCGAACGGCCGCCCTGACGGCAGGAACAGGCGGATACATGTTCCATGTCTCGTTCCAGCGCGGCGAAAACCTCTATTGGACCTGCTGGGCAGTCCAATGGATTGGGGGCCAAATCTCCGAAGAGAACCTCAAAGGTTGCAGCCGCTTCACAGAGGGCACGCAGGTTGGACCCGAGGTCACTGGACCGACGAATCTCGACGCCACGGGCGTGTTTGCCGAGAGCGCCGCCGGCATCGAAGTGGGCGAAGTCGACGGCCAGGCCTACATCATGTGGCCGGTTCCCATGTCCGAGATTGGTGGAGGCCTCGCGGGGCTCAGCGACTTTTCTGCGGATACCTGGTTCCGAGGCGGCACGCTAGACTACGCCGGCAGCACCACCGACAGCCAATACCACTGGGCCGCCTCCGACGTGGGCCCCGACGAAGGCGTCTGGATGCTGCCCGACCTGGCACCGCCCGTTGTGCCGAGCCTGAACCTCAGCGCCCCGGACGACCTGCGCGTCATGGCCGGCAGCGCGACTCAGATTCCCATCGAAGTGCGCTCCAGCAGCAGCAACGTCACGTTCACGCTCGAAGCCCCCGAATCTTGGAATGCCACCGTCGAGTGGGTGGATGCAGTCGTAAACGGCACTGGCAGCGCCGTCGTTCGGCTCACGGCTCCGACGGCAGGCAACCGCACCTACTCGTTGACACTCTCGGCCACCGCTGGCGACCTGGAAGCAACCCTCCCGATCTCGATGTTCGTCGAAGCGCTGGACACCACCCCCGTAGTCGATGACAACAGCACGGGCCTGCCCGACGTGACCGCCGATGCCAAGGACACCCCTGGGCCGGCGACGGCGCTGATGTTGCTCGCTCTCGGAGTCGCGGCGTTCGTGGCCAGGCGCAAATAGCTCCAAGCAAACACCGGCCGCCCCGGCATGCGCCCCCCTCGTTGGCGCTGCTTTGCGGTCCGCCCGACTCGATTCTTGGAGTCAACAGGCCGCGCCCGCGCATGGCTTTCAAGGATGGTTTGCCGGGCCACTGGCCCCGACCAAGCTACTTGGAACCCGAGTACTACAGGCTAAGGAGTCCTTGCCAATTCCCGGCTTTGATCTAAATGGGGTCGGCCGGGCTCGAACCGGCGACATCCGCATCTTCAGTGCGGCACTCTCCCGACTGAGTTACGACCCCATGTCGTAGGGCCGCCGACCCTGGCACGGTATATGAAAGGCTCCCTTCTGTCCGGCCTCGGCCGGCGCTTGCCACAACGGCTATCGTCGCGCCGTGACTGCCAAGTTTCGTGGAAGAAAAGACCGTCCGTCGAACCGTCCTTCGGGACTACTTCGGCGAGCACGGTTTGGCCCGATCCACGGTGTTGGCCGACTACAAGGGTCGCCCCGAGAGCCAAAGTCTCGCATACCGCGTCGGCAACAAGCTGGTGCGCTCCAACAACGACATCATTGCCAGCATCACGGGACTTCCAGGGCAATTTCGAGACAACTGGGCATTGCTTCGTGATCCTGAGCAGCGACGCTTGCTTGCACGGGCCCTTGCTGATGATTCGTTGCTGACAGCGAGGCGCCGCAAGGCGATTTTCAGCATTCTCTTGTGGAGCTCCTTGCTTGTTTGGGTGACGGTGGGGGTCGTGGTTGCGGTGGTGAACCGCGAAGCGCTGGCCACCTACCAGAGTGTCTACTCCCTGTTCTTCTACAGTCTTGCCACGAGTCTGTTTTTGCCCACGCCCTTCGAGATTCTGCTATCCAATGCCGTGGTGAAACTGGGCGTGTTTTGGACCGTGCTTGTCGCCTCCATTGCAAAAGTGGTCGGCTCCTGGCTCGTCTTGTTGATGGGCGACAAGGCAAACGAAGGTTTGCAACAAGTTCTAGCGCGCCACCCGACCCTGTCCCGGGCGTTTGGGAAACTGGAGGCATTTGCGCAGCGCTTCGGGTACTTTGCAGTCTTCGTGCTGTTTGCCATTCCCTTCATGAGCGACACGGCGCCGCTCTTTGTGCTGGCCGTTTTGAAGATGCGCAAGTCGGTGTTCCTGCTCGTGACGTTTGTGGCCATCGTGACCCGCAGCCTGTTGTTCATCTACGCACACGACCTCTTTGCGGGACTATTCTAGACAGGACGGCCCAACGGAATCCTGCAAACAACGTGGGTCGAATCTGAAATCAACGAGGCTCATCGGCCGCGTGCCGCCGCCAAATTGGCTCAGGCTTCCAATTCTTCCACCAGCATGCCGCCTTTGGCAAGCAAGCGGAACGTAATGCTGGGGATGTCGGCGCCGTCCTGGCGGGCCTGTTTCAAGTTGCTTGCCATGCTCGTGACGCCGCTTCGTAGGGCGTCCGGGCGGACCGCCAAATCATCGGCCACCAGTAGAAAGAGCCGGGACGTTTCTAGGTCGGGCGCGAGTTGCGCTTTGTCCGGGAACGTGGCGCGGGTTAGGTGCCGGATGCGAGCGTGGGGCAGTCGCTGACCCTCGTCGCCGAGGCAGAGCTCGACTCGTTCGATGGGTGCCTCCCATCCTACGCTCATCGGTTGAATAATTGCAACGTCCTCTATATACTCTGGGGCGCGGGTCAATTCTATCTATTCTAGGCTCAGCACGGCGGCCGCGCCGGCTCTTGGTGGCTCGGCGTTTTGTTGCAAAGTGCCTTGAAACCTGGCCCCGTGCGTCGTCATATGGCAATCTTGGGCGTGGACCAGGTGGCAATCGCCGTGGCAAACGTGGAGGACGCTTCGCGCATCTACGAATCGATTCTGGGCCTGAAAGCCGAGCACGACGAGACGGTGGCGGACCAGGGCGTCAAGACGCGGTTTTTCCCAGTGGCCGACACCATGACCGTCGTGGAGGCATTGGAGCCGACGGGACCAGAAACACCCGTAGGAAAGTTTCTGGCAAAGCGCGGCCCCGGCGTGCACCACATTGCGTTTCGCGTGGACGATTTGGACGCAGAATTGGCGCGACTCAAGGGCCTCGGCGTTCGACTCATTGACGAGGAGCCCCGCATCGGCGCAGAAGGAAAGCGCATCGCGTTCTTGCACCCGAAGGAGACGGGCGGGGTGCTGATTGAGTTGTGCGAAGCCGTTGCCCACCCTGAACCCGAGGCTTAAGTCTGGAAGCGACCGTGATTGGATTCGTGAAGCCGCGTTGCTATCCGGTACTTGTCCTTCTTTTGCTGGGATTGCCCCTAGTCCCCGGCGCAGGTGCTGCCGAGTCGTTTGACAGTGGCAACTTGGAGCCGGGCATCTCGTGGTCGTTTACCTTCACTGAAGAAAATCAGGATGGCTACGCCTACCATTGCCACCCACACCCGTGGATGCAGGCCATGGTGCACGTTATGCCGGATACGGATGGCGAGACCACGGCCGTGCGCGTGAACATCATTGAGGACGGCGACGAAGCAGACTGGGGCTATTCCGTCGAGCACCTGGTCATCGAAGTGGGCGACCGCGTGATTTGGGCCAACATGGGCGATTCGGTGCACACGGTGACCAGCATGGCAACCACGGGAGACGAGCATGAGCACGACAGCCACGAGCACGATTCGGACGATTCGAGCAGCGACGCAGGCAGCGACGCAGGCAATGACGCCCCTGGATTCACGGCGCCGATGCTGATTCTGCTGCTGGGTGCGGTTGCACTCGTCGCGGCCGCTCGCCGCCGCTGAAACCATATCGAGGCCGGAACTGCCCGACCCATGGACTGGATCATCGAGCGACTTGAGCACTGCGACTCCACCATGGACGAAGCAGTGGCGCGAGCCAAGGCAGGTGCGCCGGCGGGCACGGTCGTACTTGCCACCCACATGGATGAGGGCCGGGGACGGCACGGTCGTTCCTGGGCCAGCCCCGAGGGCGGGCTGTACCTCAGCCTCGTATTGCGCGACTTGCCCGATCCTCGCTTTTTGACGATGGCACTTGGCAATGCCGTCGCGGATGCTTTGGAGGTCGCGGGAGCAGAACCGCGCCTGAAATGGGTCAACGATGTGTTCGTAGCAGATCGCAAAATTGCGGGCATCCTGGTGGAAGCAGAATCCACAGGCGACCACATCGATTTCGTGGTCGCCGGCATCGGTATCAACGTCAACGGCAGCGCTGCCGACTGGGGCACGCCACTTTCTGAGTCGGCCACGACGCTGCAGGATGTGCTCGGAGCGGAAGTGTGCATGGAGGACCTTGAAGCGCTGCTCTTGGACGAAGTGGCTCGTTGGATCGAGGTGGTCCGACAAGGCCGAGGCGAAGAGGTTCTGGCCGCGTGGCGCGCACGGGAGTACCTCGTGGGAAAACGCATCGGGCTCGATCCGGATGGCGACTTGTGCTCCAAAATCGTGGGCGTGGTGCAAGGCGTCGATGAGATGGGGCGGTTGCTACTCGAAACGGACGACGGAGTCCAAGCATTCGACGACGGCACAATCTTTACCATGGAGTAATGTTTCTCGTTTGTCGCGTAGCGAGAAACGAGGAGCCTAAGAAAGGACTACGATATGCGCCCGAATCGCCGCAGGATGAAACTCATCCCCCTGTTTGCCATCGCGGCCTGCCTGCTCATGATCGTCCCCGGCGCTACCGCAAGCGAACGCCCCCAATTCGACGCCGCCGCGCCCTGTCCGTCCATCACCAGCATTGGCGTGGTTCCGTACGCCATCTGCATGATCACCGTCGCCGCTGAACTCGCCGAAAACTCCGTGATTCTGGTCTGCGACACCGTGTTCGGCCCGAACACCTGCTCCAAGCCGTAAGCACAGCAAGGTCGTCGTTCCGCGACACCATCGTAACGCTTCGCTCACCCACCCTTCTCCCCCTTCCTTCCTGAATCCGGCTTCGACAAATGTCGACGTGCCCTTCGCCACCCTTTAAGCACCCCTCCAAATGGGAAGTTCATCCCATGGCCGTCGGCATCATTAGTTACGGCGCGTACGTCCCCCGCTACCGCATCCGCAGCGAGGAAATCGCCCGCGTCTGGGGCGACGACGCAAACATTGGCCGTGCCTTGGACGTGCACGAAAAATCGGTGCCTGGCGTAGACGAAGACGTAGCAACCATCAGCGTCGAAGCCGCCCGACAAGCAATGCGCCGCGCCCCCACCGGCCCCGACGACATCGGCGCCATCTACGTCGGCAGCGAATCCCACCCCTACGCCGTCAAGCCCACCGGAACCGTCGTCCAAGCAGCCATCGAAGCCGGGCCCTACCTGACCATGGCCGACTACGAATTTGCCTGCAAAGCCGGCACCGCGGCCATCCAGACCGGCATGGGACTCGTCCAATCGGGCATGGCCAAAACCGTGCTCGCCATCGGCGCCGACACCAGCCAAGGCGCCCCCAGCAACGCCCTCGAATACAGCGCAAGTGCCGGCGGTGCTGCGTTCTTGATCGGCGGCGACAAGAAACACATCCTCGCCGAACTGCACCACACCGTCAGCTTCACCTCCGACACCCCCGACTTCTGGCGCCGCGAGGGACAAAAATACCCCAGCCACGGCGAACGATTCACGGGCGTTCCCGCGTACTTTCGCCACGTCCAAGCCGCCAGCGAACGGTTGATGTCCGACATGAAGACCAAGCCCAGCGACTACGACCACTGCGTCTTCCACCAACCCAACGGCAAATTCCCCGCCAACGTCGGCCGCAAACTCGGCTTCACGCCCGAGCAATGGAAACACGGCCTGCTTGCCCCTCGCATCGGCAACACCTACAGCGGCGCCGCCCTCCTAGGCCTTGCCAACATCCTCGACCACGCCGCGCCCGGCGACCGCGTCTTCATGTGCGGCTACGGATCGGGCGCCGGTAGCGACGCCTTCGACCTCACCGTCACCAAAAATATCAGCAATTTCGACCGCAGCAAGCAAGAGCTTCTGGAGACACGGCTTGCCGACACCACCGAACTGGACTACGCCATGTACGCCAAGCTGCGCGGAAAACTGGTCATGGCCGGAGGTGCCTAATGGTCCACAAGACACCCCAAGCCTACGTCATCGGAGCCGCGCACACTCCCTTCGGTGAGCTCTGGGACAAGAGCTACCGCGACCTCATGACCGACGCGGGCCTCGCCGCCATCCAAGACGCCGGCCTTGCCGGCGAGCGCATCGACGAAGTGTTCGTCGGAACCATGAGCACCGGTCGACTCGTGGGCCAAGAACACGTCGCAAGCCTGCTATTGGACGGCGCCGGCCTCGCCGACCGACACCTTCCCGCCACCCGCGTGGAAGCAGCCGGTGCCAGTGGCGGCCTCGCGTTCCGGCAAGGCGTCCAAGCGATCCGCAGCGGCGCTTCAGACATCGTGGTCATCGGAGGCCTAGAAAAAATGACGGACGTATCCGACGCGGACCAAGCCGCCGTCACCGCAAGCGGCATCGACCAAGAGTGGGAACATTTCTTTGGCGCCACCGACGCCGCCCTCCATGCGCTCATCACCAAGCGCCACATGCACCAATTCGGCACCACCCGCGAACAACTGGCCGAAGTGGCCGTCAAAAACCACGCACACGGCGTCAAGAACCCCCTTGCCCAGTTCCGCCGCGCCATCACCCTCGAGACCGTCCTCAAAGCGCCACTGGTCGCCGACCCGCTCGGCATGTTTGACTGCGCACCCACCAGCGACGGCGCCGCCTGCGTCGTACTGTGCTCCGATGCAGTCGTCGAGTCGTTCAAGCGCCCCGTCCAAGTCAGCGGAAGCGGCCAAGCAAGCGACACGCTCGGCCTTGCCAGCCGCGCCGATTTGACCACCTGGCGCGCCACCGAGCACGCCGCCCGCCGGGCCTACCAAGAAGCCGGCATCAGCGCCGCCGACATCCAACTTGCAGAAGTGCACGACGCCTACACCATCACGGAGCTCTTGGCCATCGAAGACCTTGGGCTCGTCAAGAAAGGAGACGGCGGCACCGCAACATCCGAGGGCCGAACCGGATACGGCGGCGATGTGGTCGTCAACCCCAGTGGTGGGCTCAAAGCGCGGGGCCACCCAGTGGGAGCCACCGGCATTGCCCAAATCGTCGAACTCACCGCACACCTGCGCCGCGAGGCCGGCGACCGCCAAGTGCACGACGCCAGCATTGCCGTTGCCCACAACACCGGAGGCACCGGAGCAACCGCCGTCGTCCATGTACTCGAACGGGGGGTGGCATAGGTGTCCGTTCCCCGATTCTGGCGTGAAATTCCGCAACGCTACAACCTACGCGCAAGCAAATGCAGCGTCTGCGAAGCCGTCCACTACCCACCGCGCAGTGTCTGTCCCGAGTGCCGCCGCGCCAGCATCGACAAAATGCAAGACGTGAAACTGGCAGGAGTCGGCACCATCCTCGAATGGACCCGAGTGCACAAGGCGGCGCCCGGCTACGAAAAACAGGTACCGTACGCCCTCGCGCTGATCCAAACCCCCGAAGGACCAGTCGTGACCGGCCAAATCGTCGACCACGACGGGCGCGAAGTAAAAGCCGGCGCTGCCGTGAAGGCCGTATTCCGCCGCCTCGGTGAAGACGGCGACGCGGGCGTCATCTACTACGGGATGAAATGGGTGCTCCAGTAAGCGCCTGAATCAGGTTCGTTCCTGGCGTTCGCGGGCGATGGCTCGCTGCAAAATTTCCCGGTATTCGCGGGGCAAGCTGTCTTTGATGACCGCCTCCACAACCTCCGCTCCTAGCTCCGCTGTGGACCACAGGGCGCGCACGCCTAGATGCAGGTGCACGAGCCGCAGTTGCTCAATGATGGCATGACGGGCAAATTCCGAGAGTGAACGGAAGCCCAGTTCTGGATGGTCCCGGATAATCGCCACGACTTCCTTTGCCAGATCTGCCGGTAGGCCGGCCTGTCGAAAATTGCCTCCAGATTCTCCCACAAATAGCCCCTAAGATGCCCCCAGTAATGCCATAAATATATAATCTACCCCAAATATCATGGATATCGCTGACACATGGCGGGGGCCGCGCCCACTGCCGGTATCAGCAAGTGGCCCGCTTTCGAATCAACTGCCACTCCGACTGCTATGAACGCCCAACTATCATGCCGAAGAGACCTCCAAAAACAGATCCGAACCCCAGCCTCCTTGAACGTCAAGCAGCACGACACGCGCTTGTCCGGTTCGTCCACCGGGCACTCGAATATCTTGTCGGCCTGCTGGCTGGGCTGCTCTGGTAAAACAACCGACGCCGCCGCACACTCGACGCCCATCATTGCCCCACCGAACCCCATCACCACCAAGGGCCGGCGGAACTTTTCCCTCTCTTCCTCTTGAAAGGACAAACCGGAGGGCCGCCCCTCCTCTTGGGTTGAATGGGGAAGGGGGGACTTGAACCCCCGATCTGCGGATTATGAGTCCGCCGCCCTAACCAACTAGGCCACTTCCCCAGGGGGGACCCACGAGGGTCGCGAATGAGAAAAAGTGGAGTGGGAGGGATTTGAACCCCCGGCCTCGTCCATGCCAAGGACGCGATCTTCCAACTGATCTACCACCCCTTGAGGACAGCCCGGAATGACCGGTCTGTTCAGGGTCGTTTCCGGGTGCGCCCCGGGAACAATCCGGCCCAGCCGAGTCCCCTATATGAGAACTGCGGGATGACTGAACCGGCCAAGGGACCTAACCAGCACATTGCGACCTATCGTACGCAGGCACTGCATCGGCTGAAATGAGGCCTGCGTGGGCTGTTTTGTCCGCGCCGAGAAGGAGTTCAAGCGCCGAATTTAGGCGCGCACTATTTCGAGAGATTGCGAAATTCGGCGTTGATTGTTCATCCCGAATCAAATTGAAGTTCAAAGCCTCGATTCCCCACGCATGAAGTTCATACTTCTACTCACGGCACTCCTAGTGCTTGGACTCGCCACTGCACCCGCGCAAGCCGGAGCAGCCGAAGAACTGGCGTCAAGCAACGCGCCCGACTGCAACGGTGTTGTTCTTGGCAACAAATTCACCGGATCTTGCAGCTACGGCTGCTACGGCGAAGTGTTCGTCAACGGCAACTGGTTTGCAAGCTGGACTTGCTAAACGCCGTCCACCCCACCCCCCAACACCCTCCTTCTTCCTTTGCGACCCACCCCGATTTTCTGGAAGCCGTTCGCGACGAATGCGTTCAAGAATGCAACCTAACGCGGCCCATTCCAACCATGGGGTACGAAGGCGCGCAACGCCGCTTCCCGGCCACCGAGACGCCTGATACCCGCGAGGTTCCGCACCTGCGCAATCAGGGTAACAAAACAACCATTGGAGCTAACCGGCCCATGCCCATTGCGAACTGATGCAACGTTCCGTGCTTCGGCCTGCAACCATGGCTTCCATACTCCTCCTAACTTCTCTCGCGATTGCTCCGTCCGCAGAAGCATACACGAGCTTCCAAAACATCCAGAGCGCAGGACCCATCACGGACGTCTTGGTGGGCAAGGACCTGAGTTGTCAATTTTTCCACAAGCACGACATCGAAGGAGAGGCCTTCCCGCCGTTCACGTATGGCTCCCAAACAAAGTCGCTCGGCGACTGCGGCACGTTCCTACGGGTAGGCTCCACCACCTACGGCCCCGACTTCCTCAACCATCGAGGCGCCACGACGCAAGCCAAGAACGCCGTAGACGCCGCTTGGAGCCTCGTGAGCCAAACCGGAATTTCCTACTCCGGCTCCACGTACTCCGTCACCACCGTCGCGAATGCCGGATCCACGGGACTCCGCGCCACCCAAACTGACACCTACGCACCAGGAACAGACTTCGTGCGCACCAGCGTCAACATCCAAAACACGGGCCCCACCAGCACATTCGTAATCCTGTACCGCGCCGTCGACTGCTATCTAAGCAACAGCGACCGCGGACAAGGCGAATTCAACTACTACGCCAGCGGCGAAGTCGCCTGCACCAATTTCCGCGGCGCCGGCCAAGCAAAGCGATCCATGGAACTGGACCCAGTCAGCAGCGGCAGCCAATACCAGGAAGCGTTCTTCGCAGACATCTGGAGCCAAATTGAGCAAGGCAACTACTTCACCAACACCGTACGCACCGACAGCCACGACGTCGGCATGGGCCTCAGTTGGGGCTTTACCTTGCCTGGATACAGCAGCATCACCAAGACCTCCGACATGCGATTCCGAATCCCACCCGTAGCAACATGTCAAGCCAACACCATCGAAGACAGCCGAGACGCCGTCCAAAAACCGGGACTCATTCAAGGCTCTGCCCGGGCCCACCACGAAGGAACCTCCGGCACCCCCTCCACCCTCGGCACCGACCTGTTTGCCCAACCATACCCGCTCGGCAACAGCCAACACCGAGACAACAACCACGGCAGCATGCCGCTTGTCGGCGACCTCTTCCTCGACTGGCACTTCATCCACGCCGAATGCGGCGCCTCCGCCTACCGAGGAACCTCCTCCAGCAGCCAGCACGCCGTCGGAAGCGCGTCCCTCGGCTCGTTCACCATTCGCGACGGCAGCACCCAACTGATGCGCGGCGAGAGCCTGCAATTCGACGCGATGGCATACGGGACCGACACCTACACGCGAGGCGCATTCCGTTGCTTTGTTGGCGAACTCCAAAACACGCTGATCTCCGGCATGGATTTCTGCACCACGCCCAACTTCGGAATCGACCTAGGTCCGTTGGAAATCACCATCAACGAACAGCGAAACCTGGCAGAGAAGGCCAACCCGTGGCTCTACGGCGGATCCATGCTGCACATACGCTTCCATGACGGCACCGAGTACCAAGACGTCCGCCTCGGCTCCGTCATCGTCGGAGCTTCCGGTGGCACGCCATACCCAGCCCAATGGGTTCGTCCGACGCATGCCAATGACGGACTTCTCAGCTAGGCTCGGCCAAGTTCCTGGTGCCGCCCGCATGGCTGGTGGGGCGGGCGGGCGCGGCTATTGTGCCTAGTGATCAGCCACGCTGTTCGACCACCGCACCAAGGCAGCACCAAACCGAGGGAGCTTCGCCCCCTTCGCAACCCCGGATGCGTGGCGCTCGCTGGCGCTCAACCACGCTGTTCGACCACCGCAGGTTTAGAACAGCAAACCGAGCGAAGAAAGCTCGGCGGTGATCTTGTCTACCGAGGGAGCTTCGCCCCCTTCGCAACCCCGGATGCGTGGCGCTCGCTGGCGCTCAACCACGCTGTTCGACCACCGCAGGTTTAGAACAGCAAACCGAGCGAAGAAAGCTCGGCGGTGATCTTGTCTAC
>JBFIHX010000015.1:0-59693 GCA_041601615.1 Thermoplasmatota archaeon
GTATACCGTGACCAGCGTGGTCGCGCGCATAGGGGGGCCTACGACCCCCCGGTTCATCGATGAGCGATCCTACAACACACCCGTCGTCTTGCAAGCCGACAAGGCAGCGTCCTTGGTGAGACCGCTACCGCCGAGGATCGTGTAACGTTCCGGGCGCAGCGTGTGGCAGGTGGTGAGCGCGTCGATGATGTGGGTCTTGCTGATGCCGAGCTCCTTGGCGGTGGTGGGCGCGCCGAGAGCTTTCAGGGCATCACGGATTCGGTGCCAGTCGCCGCCGTGCAGGTGCATCATGAGCATGGTGCCAACACCCACTTGTTCGCCGTGCATCGCTTTGCCTGGGGCAATGCGGTCGAGTTGGTGGCTAAACAGGTGTTCGGCGCCGCTGGCGGGCCTGCTGCTGCCGGCGACGGCCATGCTGACACCGCTGACGATCAGGGACTTCACGGCAATCCAAGCGCTCTCTTGGAGGCCGGGGCGGATGGCGTCTACGTTGTCGAGGATGAGTTGGGCGCCGCTCTCGGCTAGGACCGCTGCGAAGGTGCTGTATTCCTCAGCCTTGAGGCGGTGGGCCAGTTGCCAGTCTTTGACGGCGGTGAGGTTGCTGATGACGTCGGCGCAGCCGGCGGCGAGCATGCGATAGGGCGCTTTGCTGATGATTTCTGTGTCGGCGACGATGGCGGCGGGCGGTTTGGCTTCCTTGCTAGTGCTTCCCGTGCTCTCTTTGATGCTGGCGCGACCGGAGCAGATGCCGTCGTGGCTGGCGCTGGTTGGGACACTGACGAATCCGGGGCCGTGCTGGAATGCTGCGAGCTTGGCCACATCGATGACGCTGCCGCCGCCGATGCCGATGTAGACGCCGGCTCCCTCTTTTTTGCCTAGGGCCACGGCGGCGTGCACCGAGTGCATGGTGGGGGCGGGGCTCTCGTAGAAGACGGTCTCGAATCCAGCGTCGTTGAGGCTGCGTTCGCACGCTTCGCCGGCAAGCTTGCGCGTCATGCTATCTACGACGAGCACGGCTTTGGGCTGCGGTTCAAGGTCTGCAACGATGGGGCCGAGCTGATCCAGTGCGCCGCTGCCAACGAGGACGTTGCGCGGGAAGACCATGTGCTTCATTTTCGGCAGGGACTCCGCCATGGAATGGAGCCTACCCGGAGGGGGTTCTTAAGAGGCGGCGACCCGGGACGGCGCTGCGCCGATAGCCAACGATTGCGGGGTACGTCAGGCGTCGGTGCGGGTCTCGGCGCGAGCTAGCAGCGCGTGGGCAAAGGTTGTCACGGTTCCTGCCAGTGCCAAGAGGGCGGCGCCTCCGGCTAGAAACAGGCCGGCGACAAAGGACGCTGTGGCGGCTCCTCCGAAGGTTTCCTGCACGGCGTCGGCGATTCCGAGCGGCAGCATGATGGATCCCGCGAGGCCGGTTAGGAAGCCAAGCGCGGCGGTGATGCCGGCTGCGAGGTCCAAGTGGCGCTGCGGCACAAACAGGTCTAAGGCGACGAGGATGAGGGCGACGAACGCGAGGCTCATGCCGACGACGAGCATGGGGCCGGCGGCGCGCATCAAGCCGACGCCATCCATATCATCGAGGTCTCGATCGGTGTACTTGGCCTCCTCGGAGCCAACTTCCATCGTGAACGCCAAGAACGATCCTTGGAATTCGATGTTGCCACCGCCGAAGTTTCCCGGAACGGACACGTCGCCTTCAAAGTCCACCCAGGGAAGGGCTAGGGCGACCGCGCCAAGCACGCCGGCCACCAAGAGCAGGGCGACGCTTACGATGGGGAGTTTGGGGAGCGCCGGCATGGCCTGGCGGGTTGCTGTTTGTGCTTCGTCCATGGGGTCCACCGCCAAGCTGCGAGGCTGGCAAGGGCGGATTCGGAATCGGGCTCTTAGTGCTTCGTGTGGGCAAGGCCCAAGCCCAGGCAGGCGTTGGCGGTTGCATGACGGACCGAACCCGTGACGACGCAGCCTTGCGAACCCTCCTTTCGGCGCCGCGACGAATCGCGGTGGTGGGTGCCAGTCCGAACCCGACTCGCGACAGCCACCGCATCTTTGCCTTCCTGAAATCCCAAGGTCATGACGTTTTGCCGGTCAATCCCGTGGCCGAGGAGGTGCTTGGCGTGCCTTGTGTGCCGGATCTTGCCGGTGCGCGGGCGACCTGGGGCGAGGCGCCGGAGATCGTGGACGTGTTTCGTGCCCCAGAGCACCTAGTGGCCGTAGCCAAGGAGGCCGTGGAGGTGGGCGCGGCTTGGCTGTGGTGCCAGTTTGGCGTCGTGAACGAGGAAGCCAATCGCGTCGCACTGGACGCCGGGATGGACCTCGTCGTGGATCGCTGCATCCTCGTGGAGACGCGTCGCCTCCTGGATTCGTCCTGAATTAGCTCGTGGGGACGGCCCACATGTCGCCAGAAGAACCGCTAGCGCTTGCCTTGTTGGCGTTGCTGTGGAATCCACAGGAGGAACAGGTGGGAACGACTCCGAGGGGAGCCTTGGAGCGGCTTCCGCAGTCGGGGCATATGAGGGTGCGGTTGCCGCCGTCGGACGAGTGGGCTGCGAGGTTGGCCGGGTAATCCTCCCAGGTGTTGGTTTGGGGACCCGAGGTGGGTCGCACGGTGAGCGCGAAGGCAGCGCCGAGCAACAGGAACAGGAAGCCGAAGCCCAGCAGGAAGATGCCGGCGAGAGGGTTCAGGCTGACAGCGCTGTCGTACACTTCGGCGACACGGGCGCGCATGCCCAGAATGACCAGGATAGTGACGGTTGCCACGGCGGCGGCGCCCACGATGGAGAAAATGGCACCGACTCGGATGGTGCGGGCCGGGAACGAGAGGGTGGTGCCGATCACTGCAAACAACAGGGCACCAATGGCGGTGAAGGAGGCAGCAATCATGAGGTTGCTACCGGCGTCGCCGTCGAGGCTTGCGTGGTTCCAGCCCTTGGCTTGGGGATCCTTGAGCACCACGTCGGGGTTGCTGCGGGCAAAGTCATAGGTCAACACACTGTACGTTTCCGTGTCTCGAATGGAGTTGCGCTCTGTCCAGGCCTCGCCGGAGGGCAGGAAAGTGCCGAGCCCCGCAAGAAGCAGGCCGACGAGCATGAGTGTGACGGCGGTGGTTTTTGTTGCAGATGCCATAGGATCACTGGGCCCAGATGGACCCGTTATATTCGTGCGAGCCATCGATGCCTATATCATCATTGTTGGTGACCTCAACTGGTGTTGACTCCTCGTTCCTTGGGCCTCCTGGTGCTGGCGACTCTATTGATGGGCACCGTGCCCATGGGACTTTCCCAGCATCAGCCCCTGCAACCGGCCGATTGGTCTCAACTGGAACATCGAACGGATTTGGCGGAGGCGGGCGACTTCGCGGGCGCCCAGCGCGTACTGCGGTTTGTGCAAGTCAGCGATGCACACATCTTGGACGACGACGCTCCTTCGCCCATGCGCGTGGAGTTCCTGGACCCACTGGGATCCCCCTTCGAGTCGGCAAGCCGGCCGCAAGAGGAATTCACAGACGAAGTGCTCGCGGCCATGATTCGCTCCATCAATGCGGAACACGCAGGCGATGCACTGGACTTCGTCGTGAACACCGGAGACAACATCGACAACGAACTTGAGAACGAATTGATGCGGTTTCTGGACATCTGGGAAGGAACCCACTCCACCACCGGACCGGTGAGTGGCCTCCCGTGCGTCCCCGACGGCCAAAGTGCAGACTGGAAGGACCCCTCCTCAGACGTGACGACCCAATGTACAAGCCTACCCGAATCACTCGCCGCGAACCTTGTCGCCTTAGCACCTGGATTGCCCTGGTTCAGCGCCTTTGGCAACCACGACGGCCTCATCCAAGGCAACGTGCCCATCGAACCAAGTTTCCAGGAGGCGGCCGGGCAATTCGGTCGCCACTTCTTGACCCAGCCCGAGTACGTCGGCATGCACTTTGAAGCCGGAGGATCCTGTGTTGCGGGAGCTCCTGCCGGCTCGGCCCTGGACGACAATGGACACGGCTACGGCTTTGCAGGGAACCGGCTTTGCGACGAGGACCCCGACAACGATGGGTACTATGCCTTTGGCCTTCGCGGCGTCCAATTCATCGTCCTCGACACGGTCAACGACGACTTTGTCACCGGAAATGAATTCCTCGCGGGTCAATTCAATCCGCAAACACTGGTTGGAAACGACCTCTTGGGGGGCTACTCCGAAGGCTCCGTGGACCCCGTGCAATTCAATTGGCTCATGGATGAAATCAGTGCCAATCAGGACCGCCTCGTGGTCGTCATGAGCCACCACACCGTCAACAGCATGTTCAGCAGCCGCACCGAAGGCAACTGCAGCGGCGACCAATGCCTAGACGACCTACTCACCGAAGCTGGCTACAAAACCGGCCCCGAAATCACCGAAGCACTCGCCGAACACCCCAACGTGGTCGGCTGGCTCGGAGGCCACACGCACCAGCACCGCATCCAACCCAAGACCGTGGCGGGCGCCGCCGGACCGGGCTTCTGGAACGTAGAAACCAGCAGCCTCATCGACATGCCCCAAGAAGCTCGCGTGGTGGAACTCTGGGTCACCGCAGACGGCGCCAAAGGGTTCTGGGCCCTGCAAAGCATCGGCCACGACTACGAACCCAGTCGCGCCCTCGCGTTGACCGACGACCAAGCCGATCCCAACGCATACGGCTCCGCCACGGACCAAAATGTGCTGCTTTGGTTCGACATTCCAACGGGTGTGGCGCTTGTGCCGCAGCCAAGCCTCGAGCGCGTCCTGCGCATGGATCTTGTCAGCCCCACCCCCCTCAACGGCACATACGGCCGACCCGGCGAAACCCTCACCCTCACCTTGGAATTCACCGATCCCCTCCTGAATGTAACCGTGCCCGGACTCATGGGCAACATCTCCATCGACCACATCGATTTGGACACGGGAGCCTCCGTTGAAGACCTCGACGCCGTAGCCCTCGTGGAGGAAGGCAATGGCCGCTACTCCGTTCCTTTCGTTGCAAGCGAAGGATCTACGCACTACCTCAATGTGCTCATGACGGACCCCGCCGGCACATTCGAAGACCTGCACCGCACGCTGAGCATCCGCATCGAATCTGAAGCCACCGTTGCCAAGGAGACAAAGGAAAGCCCTGGCATGGAAACCGTGGCCGTGCTGGCGCTCCTCGGATCCCTCGCCGTGCTTGTGCGTCGCAAGCGCTCGTAGCGTCGCAATCAGAACAGGTGCTCTTCGATTTCCCTCGCCGGGCCACCCGGTTGGAGTCGAAGCACGCGAGCAACACCATCGATGCCCGCGACGGCCGCAGCGACTTGCTCCTCGTGGACGCTGTCTGTGTTGAGGTAGGCAGTTGCTCCGGTGTCGATGCTGAACCACACCGGAACTCCCTCGGATCGAAGGTGGCGAACCGTTTGCATAACCGCCACCGTCGCAGGTTGCCACGTCAGATGCCCGCCGGGCCCCGTCATGGTGACAGCATGCAGATTCAAGGTGTCCGCCTCCGCAAGCGCTCCAATGGCGTGCAGATCGTGGGCGTGGCACGCAGCGCGCATACGGTCCAGAACTTCCGGAATGTAATCGATGCGGGCCCCAAACAAGGGCGACTTCACCACTTCCGCGTGAACATTCTCCGTGGGCTCCTCGTGTTGCACGAGCGGCACGACAATGCGCCAATCCACAGCATCCTCCGCCATCAACATTCGGCTAAAGCTGCGAGCGCCATCCTGCACCCACTCGGAAACGCCCCCCGTAATCGCCCTACTGGCGCTGCCGGCACCTAGGCGTGCCACTTCGGACAGCGTCTCCAAGTCCGCATCCCAGCCATAGGCACGAGCGGCGGCCAGCGCAAGGGCCGCAAAGCCGCTGCTGCTGGAGCCGAGGCCCACGAACTGCGGGAAATCATTGCGACTCTCCATGCGAAACGGCCTCGAATCGCCGGTTGCTTCTTGGACGGCCGCAACGACCGCCTGCACGCGCTCCCAAGGACGACCCGTGCAAGGTTCGCCGTCGATGATGGCGCTGCTCTGGCCTCCGCCCTCCAGCACCTTCACGGTTGTGTGTGTGCTCAACGGGGCGGTGCAAACGCTGATGGAATCGTGGAAGGGAATGCGACGGGCCACATCCCGCAACCCGTGGTACTTGATGAGCCCTTGAATGGGATGGGCCACAGCGCTTGCTTTCATGCGCCACCCCCGCCCGCGCCGGCTTCCGCTTCGTCGGCATAATCGTCGCCAATGTCGAGGCGCCTGCGCACCTGCCGCTTCAATTTCTCGCCGAGGCTGAACAGGAGATCCGTGAGCGTCTTGTTGACGTCCACCGCGCCTTCTACGAGTGTTCCCGTCACAATGATATCCGCGCCGGCCCGGATTGCATCGTGGGCCGCTTCGGCGTCTCGAATTCCACCGCCCACAATGACGGGAATTTGCACAGCGTGTTTGACGGCACGAATGATGCGCGGAGGCACCGAAGTCGCGGCACCGCTGCCCGCTTCAAGGTACACGAACCGCATCCCAAACATCTGGGCCGCAAGCGCATAGCCGACCGCGGCGTCAATGTCGTCGGGTTGGATCAGCTTCGCCTTGCCCACCTTCCCAACGGTACCGCCGGGAGCGACGACGATGTAGCCCATGGGAATCGGCTCCATCTGGAGCTTGTCGATGAGCGGCGCGCCCCGCACTTGCTCGCCCACCAAAAACCGCGTGTCCTGGCTGTTCAGTAGCTGCATGAACAACACCGCGTCCGCGTGGGTGCTGACTTGGGTGCTGCCGCCGGGAAACAAAATCACCGGGAGGCCGCTTCGCTTCTTGACGAGCTTCACGAGCCGATCAAGCTTGCGCGGATCATCGAGTGTGCTTCCACCCACCAAAATCGCGTGGCTGCCGGCTTCCATCGCCGCCTCCGCCATATCGGCCGCAGCGCGAGGGCCCTGTTTGTCCGGGTCGATCAACGTGAAATGCAACGGGCTGTGGCGCAAATGGCGGTAGATGTAGTCCTCTACCCACTGGATTCGAGGCGCCCGACGGAATCGCACAATCCGGCCACACGAAGGCGGGTCATGAAGGTGCCGTGCTGTTTACAACAAAGGGCCAAGCGCATACGCCACGAGCGCCAGCATCATCCCGAGCTTCAAGCCACGTTGCGCAAGGCGACAATCCACCCACGCAAACGCCACCGAGCCCATCAAGACCGCGTCGGCGACCAGCAACGAAACGCCCCACCACGGCGCCCACGGCGTTTGCCACCACGCAAGCACAGACAGCGCAACGGCCACATGGACCATGAAAAACGCAAGCAGCAACGGCTTCGCCGTGCCGGCCACCACAGGAAGTGTTGTGCGAACCGCGCGATCCGCCTCCATATCCTGCACGTCCTTGAGGATCTCACGAGCGACATTGGCAAGAAACGCCATAGCCATAAGCGCCCACAACGGACCCCACGAACCTGGCGCCGCTCCTGCCGCCACCGCCCCGAACGCGAACGCGGAAGCCACCAAAAGTGCCACGACCACATTGCCCCAAAGGACCACAGACTTGAGGCGCACTTCATAGAGACCAAGGACCGCAGCATTGACAGCCGCAAATGCCAGAGTCGGCCAGCCAGCAGCAATGAACGCCTCATACAGGCCAAAACCCAGAAGCAAGAACGCAAACCCCTGCGCCTGTTGCACCGAAAGAATCCCCGATGGAAGCGGACGCTCCGGATGCGCTTCGGCGTCAAGGACCCGGTCCGTGATGTCGTTCAGGACATTGCCAAAACCTGTAATCAAAAAAGCCGCCAGCGCCGCCGCCCCCACCGCATCAAACTGAAGACGGAACACGTCCAAGCCAGCCACAACGAGGCCGCCAAGCAGGACCGCCACCGCCGCCATCAAGGCATTGCCCGGACGCATCATGCGGACCCGGGCCGACCAGAGGGCGCCGTAGGAAGTCATGCAGCCCTACCGAGCAATTTCAGCTTCTGCGGCCAAAAGCAACTCGTCCACGTCGTCCCACTCGGCGCGCGCCTTCGCTTCTTCCATGTCGCGAACCGCAAGCATGTACTTGCGAACCAGCGGCGCCATCTTCGGGAAATGACGCAACATGAGCTTGACAAACGTCGGGAACTTCGCCTCCGTCAACTCCAACACCACGTCGCCATCCAAAATCGACGCGAGCCGCTCGAAGTCCTTGTCGTTGAGGTTCTCCGAGAAGTAACGCAAACGCAGCAATTTCTCCGTCACCGCACCCTCATCCTGCGTCCAGTACTCCTCGACGTACGGCATGAGCCGCGCCTTGGACACGTCTCCGGCCCGCAGCGCCTCGCCGCCGACCCGCGCCGCAATCATCGCCGCACGCATCGCAATGATGATGCCGCCACCATGAATCGGATTCACCAATTGCGCCGCATCCCCAACCAGCATCACGCCGTCCGCAATCGGCTCCGGCACCCGGCTGCTGACCGGAATGCCACTGCCATTGAGCTCCGTCACCGAAGCATTCTGGAAGAACTGCGGATTGTTTTCGATCCAGCGATCCAAGTAGTCCTGAGCACGATTGCCCCACGACTCCTCTTTCGCCAAGACGCCAATGCCCACGTTGGAAACGCCATCACCCTTCGGGAAAATCCACACATAACCCTTCGGCGCCACATCGTTTCCAAAGTACAGATGCAGCCACTTCTCCTCGCCAAAGCCCTCGACGCCCACCATCTCATACTGGAAACCAGAGTGGTAATCGCGGACACGGTTCAAGGTCTTCAGGCCCGCCCACTTGCCCACAAACGAATCGATGCCGTCGGCGCCGATGGTAAGTTTGGCACGAATGTCAAATTCCGTGCCCATGAATTGTGCTCGAATACCCGCGACGCGGCCGGTCTTGTCCTTCAAGAGGCCCACGGCCTGCGTCTTTGGCATGGTCTTCGCGCCGGCCAAAATGGCGTCGCGTGCCAAGTGCTTCTCGAAGATCTTGCGCTCGATGACCCAACCAAACGTGTCAGGCCCAACGAGCTCCACGCGGGTTCCCGACGGCGCATAGAGAGCAGCGCCCTCAATCCGACCGTACGCCCACGCCGGATCCGGCGCCACGCCACAATGCGCAAGGCCCTCATCCGAGACACCCTCCGCGCAACGCTTCGGCGAACCAATGTCCTGCTTGCGATCAATGCCCAGAACCGAAAAGCCCTGCTTGGCAAAATCACGACAAGCAATCAAGCCGCCAGGACCAAGCCCAACCACCAGCACATCCACCTCGCAATCCACAGCCCGAGGAATCGTCCCCGGCGCCAGCGACCGCAAAGGCTTGTTCGACACCGTATCCGCAGGATTCCCAGAAAGAACAGCCATACTAATCCACCAAAATCACACGATCAGGACGCGCACTCGGCTTCTGCCCATACTCATCACCCATGGACAACGCGCCCACCGGACAAAACTGAATACACAAGCCGCAGCTAATGCACGGATCCGAATCCACCGTCAAGCGCTCGCCCCACAGCGTAATCGTATCCACAGGGCACACACCGACGCAGCCCGCGCACGAAATGCAACGGCCATGGTCCACGTCGACCTTTGCCATGGAAGGGGGCCACCAAGACCCAGGTCAAAAGGCGTGTGCCAAGCACGCAGGGCGGAGAGACCAAATACAGGACGCGAGTCGCCGGAGACAGCGACCCCATCCGAGGCGACTCGGACGCTACAACAATGGGCCCGTAGGGTAGTTTGGTATCCTTGTACATTGGGGTTGTATAGACTCCAGTTCAAATCTGGGCGGGCCCACTATCCCCATCCCCGTTTGGGGATAGTATGTAATTCGCAAGCGCGAATAATTTGGTTTTGCGAATCGGTTGGGGTTGTCTATCCCCCTCAGCCAAGGTTCCAAACGGTCTCATTCCGGGACCCTCGGCCTCCCTCGCCCCCTCGATTTGCCTTGATCTTCATGCCGAAGGGGCACGAAATCCGACCTCGGGCAGGCGCCAGACCAATCGGGCCGACCGGACCGGAGCGTTCCCGTCAGGCCCCGTCTCTTTTCCGCTTGCGCAACGCCGCCAGCCGTTTTCCTGCGGGGCTCTTGCGCAACTCGGGACTGCTTGGGGAGTCGGGCATGGTCTGCTTCTGGGCCACGTCCTGGATCTTCTCCTTGCTTGCCCGCATGGTGCGGCTCACTCGCTTGCCCATGGAGTCTCCGAGGTTGCTGCAGTCCCTGTGTCCATGCGGTCGGCACACGGCCGGGGCAGAAAGGGGCATCGGGCGCTTTGCTTCCCTTTGCGGGCCTTGCAAGGCCCTCGTGGCCGCATCAACAATAGATTTTCGTCAGAAGACGTTGATCGAAATGACGCCGAACAGGAGCAGGACGATGACCACGACTACGATCCATGCGAGGGTCGACATACGGGACGACTGGCGGTTGCCAAGATAACGATGCGGGGGTGATTTGCGCGGTCGCGTGCTCCGGGATGCAGGTTGCGAGCGAAGGGCAATTCCGGCTGGGGCGCCTGGGCCCTGCATCTCCCTAGCTTCCCACCAACAACTCCCGGTTCAACGCCTCTGCGGTCTCCCCCGCATCCAGCCGCGCTTGCAGTCCTTGACACAATGCAATGGCGGCGGGAACGTCGTCTGCTTGCAAGACCACGAGGTCGCCGGGTCGGCTGTCTGCTAGGGCTTGGCGCAGTGCTCGACTTTCGT
Organism: Thermoplasmatota archaeon; assembly: GCA_041601615.1. Classification (GTDB taxonomy): domain Archaea; phylum Thermoplasmatota; class E2; order JACPAO01; family JAHFTW01; genus JANQNI01. The sequence goes on from JBFIHX010000015.1 coordinate 10,643, forward strand.
CCATGATCATCGAGAGGGATTCCTCGGCAAATCCGGCGTCTAGGATGCCTTCACGGATGACTGCGGCGGTTTCTCCGGTGCGTCGGCGCCGGGGGTCGGGGTCGCAAAGATAGATGTGGTCGTACATGCCGGCGATGGTGGCACCGAATGCGCGTAGGTGTTCGTCCATGCGGTTGCCGGCGCCGTTGGCGACGTTGAGTTTGCGGCCGGTGGCGAGGCGGGGCAGGACTTTGGCGAGCGCTTCGAGGGCGGGGACGTTGTGGCCGTAGTCGAGGAGGACTTTGACGCCTCCGAGTTCGAGGAGGTTCATGCGGCCGGGGAGTTGGCCGAAGCTGGGGTTGAAGCTGATGAGGCCGGCGCGGGTGTCTTCTTCGCTGAGGCCGAGGGCGTAGGCGGCGGCGACGGCGGCCATGGCGTTTTGGACGTTGAAGGTGGCTGCTCCTTCAAGGGTGATGGGGATGTCGACGATGTGGGCGACTTCGAATTGGGCGGCTCCTCGGCGCAGGACGATGGCGCCGTCGTGGAGGGTGACGGCGGCGTGTTCGGGGTCGGCGGCGAGGTGTGCTGCGAGCGCGGAGTGGTTGGGGTCGAGGCTGAAGGGGATGACGCGGCAGGCGAGGCCTTCGCGGGTGGCCCAGACGCGTTCGTCGTCGGCGTTCAGGACGGCTGTTCCGTCGGGCGACACGGCGCGGATGACGACGGATTTGAGGCGGGCAAGGTCGTCGACGGTTTGGATGCCGCCTTGGCCGAGGTGGTCGCTTGCGACGTTGAGAAAGACGCCCACATCGCATCGGTCGAAGCCGAGGCCGCTGCGCAGGAGGCCGCCGCGTGCAACTTCGCAAATGGCGTGGGTGACGCCGGGTTCGCGAAGGACGGTGCGGGCGGCGGTGGGGCCGCTGTAGTCGCCTTCGAGGATGACACGGTTTTCCACTTCGACGGCGCCTGTGCAGGCCATGCCGACGCGGCCGCCGCTGTACTTGACGATGTGGCTAAGCAGGCGGATGGTGGTGGTTTTGCCGTTGGTTCCGGTGACGGCTGCGAGTGGGATGCGTCCGGTGCCGCCGTCGGGAAACAAGAGGTCCAGCACATGATCGGGGGCGCCGCGTGCGGCAGGGTACTTTGCGATGTCTGGTTGGGGGTCGAGGCCGACCACTTTGCCGTTGGTTTCGTCGAGGGGGACTTGGAGGCTTTCGGCGATGATGTCGACGGCGAGGAGGTTGGTTTGGGTGAGTCGTGCGCAGCGTTCTGCTACGAGTCGGACAGCGGGGTGTATGGTGTCGGTGACGTCGGCGCCGTCGGTTTTGCGTTGGGCCGCGACGACTTTGCCGTCGATGACGAGGATGTCGAATGCGGGACCGGGGACGTGGTCTTCGACGACGATCCAGTTGTGCAGTTTTTTTGCCATGTCGTAGGCGGTTTCGAGTGCTTCGTCGTCTTTGATGTCGGTGGTGACGCCGCCTTTGCCTCGTAGAGGTTTGAGGGCGACGGGGTAGCCGAGTTCGTGGGCGATTTCTTGGACGCCTGCGAGGCTTCGGGCGCTGTCGGCGCGAGGCATCGGGATGCCGCGTTCGGAAAGGAATTGTTTGTTGCGTTCGTGGTCGTTGGCGATGTCGAAGCCGAGGCCGGAGAGGGTGCTGGTGATGGTTCCGACCATTTGTTTTTGTTGCACGCCCCAGCCGAGTTGGAGGTGGCTTTCGCTGCGTTCGTCTATGGGGATGCCTCGGGCGCGGGCGGCTTGGATGATGGCGCGAAGGGATCCGTCACCGTCGTGGTCTTCGAAGACTTCGTGGACTGCGGCTTGGGCACGGGCGACGGCGTCGGCGGTGAGGGTTTGGTTGATGGCGTCGCCTACGAGTTCGGCGGCGGCGGTCATGGCGGCTTGGACAGTGCGGGGGTCGGCCATTTCGTGGACGATGATGTGGTCTCCGTCTTCGTCGGTCCAGGTGTCGCGCCAGGCGGGGAGTTCGGTTTCGGCCAGGAGCATGGCGGCGGTGGCTCCTACGAGGTCGCCGAGGCTCGTGGGCGTGTCTTGGAGGCCGAGCTGGGTCGCGGCGGAGCCCAGGTCCGCTTCGGCGTGTCGAACGACGAGGTAGTCCACGGGGCCGTTGCGGTAGAGGTTGGGTCCGCGGATGGGGCGGTGGCCGAGGACCTTCATGCGAGTACCCTCCGGGCGGCGTCTTGGCGGCGTCGGATTTCGGTCATGAGTTGGTCGTGGGCTTCGCATTGGAAGACGAGCAAGTCGCCGGGTTGGGCGGCGTCGAAGCACTCGAGGATGTTGGCCCATTCGTCGATGCGGGAGTGCACGCGCGTGGCGTCGAGGCCAGCGGCGATGGCGCCTTCTGCGATGAGTTTGGACGCTCCGCCTTCTTTGCGACCGCGTGGGTCGGGGTCGCTGACCCAGAGTTCGTGGCAGTGCGTGGCAAGGGCGGCGCCTACTTGGCGAAGGTCGTCGTCGAGGCGGTTGCCGGCAAGGTATGCGACGCGCAGGACGCGGCCACCCGGCCGGGGTATGAGGTGTGGGATGACTTCGTCGAGCGCTTCGATGGCGGGTACGTTGTGGCCAAAGTCCAGTAGGACGCGGGTGCCTGCGACGTCGAAGGTGTTCATGCGGCCGGGGTTTTGCCCGGGGGTGCTGTGGAAGGTCCGAAGGCCGGTGCGCACGTCGTCTTCGGTGAGTCCGATGGCGTAGCCGGCGGCGGTGGCGGCCATGGCGTTTTGGACGTTGAAGCGTGCTTTTCCGTTCATGGTGAGCGGGATGTCTTGGAGGTCGGCGACGTGGAATTCAGTCGTGCCTTTGCGCAGCACAATGGCTTCGTTGTGGACGGTGACGACGACGTTTGTGGCGTCGGCGGCAAGGTGTTCCGAGAGAGCCGGATGGCTGGAGTCGAGGCTGAAGAGGATGATGTTGCCGGGGAGTTTGCCGCTGGTGTGCAGGCTCAGGACGAGTTCGTCGTCGGCGTTGAGCACGGCGGTTTCGGCGGCGTCGGGGACGGTGGCTTTGAGGCGCAGGAGGTCTTCGAGGTCGTGGATGTCGCCTTCGCCGATGTGGTCGCGGCCGACGTTGAGCAGGATGCCTACGTCGACGCGGTCAACACCCATGCCTCGGCGCAGGATGCCGCCGCGTGCCACTTCGATGACGGCGTGGGTGACCGTGGGTTCTTGCAGGACAGTCTGGGCGCCGGTGGGGCCGCTGTAGTCGCCGCGCAGGATGACTTGGTTTTCCACTTCGACGCTGCCGGTGCTTGCGAGGCCGACGCGGGCGCCGCCATATTTCAGAAGGTGCGCTACGAGTCGGACGGTGGTGGTTTTGCCGTTGGTGCCGGTGACGGCGACGATGGGGATGCGGCCGTTGCTGCCGTCGGGAAACATCATGTCGACAATCATTTCGCCCACGGGCCGGGGGGTGCCTTCGGCAGGTTCGAGGTGCATGCGCAGGCCGGGCCCGGCGTTGACTTCGACGATACCGCCGCCGGTTTCTTCCAGGGGTAGGCGCAAGTGGGGGGCGACCACGTCGATGCCCATGATGTCGAGGCCGACGATGCGGGCAACACGCTCGGCCATGAAGCGCAGGGCGGGTTGTACTTCGTCCGTGACGTCGGTGGCGGTGCCGCCGGTGGAGAGGTTAGCGGTGGATTTGAGGATCACTTGGCGGCCGGCTTCGGGTACGTCGTCGAGGCCGATTTCTTGGACTTTGAGCATTCGTTCCGTGTTGGCATTGATGTGGATCTGGGTCAGCACTTTTTCGTGTCCGAATCCGCGCCGGGGGTCGCTGTTGACGATGGCGATGAGTTCGCGGACCGTGTGCGTGCCGTCGCCGACCACGTGGGCGGGGTCGCGGCGGGCGGCGGCGACCATTTTGCCATCGATGAGGAGGATGCGGTGGTCGAATCCCACGAGGAACTTCTCGACGATGACGACGTCGTGGTGGACGCGGGCGGCCTCGAAGGCAGTCTCCAGTTCGGATTCGTCGGGGATGTCGGTGGTAATGCCGCGTCCGTGGTTGGCGTCGAGGGGCTTGACGACGACGGGGTAGCCGATTTTTTTGGCAATCAGCTTGGCTTGTTCCAGGGTCGTGGTTTTGTGGCCGGCGGGGACGGCGATGCCTGCGTCTGCCAGAAGCCGCTTGGTCCATTCTTTGTCGGCGGCAATCTGGACACCGAGGGCGGTGGTTTCGCTGGTCATGCTGGCTTGGATCGCCTTTTGGTGGATGCCTTGGCCGAGCATGACGTGGCTTTGGCTGTTGACGCGCAGTACGGGAATGTCGCGGGCGCGGGCGGCGTCGACCATGCTGGCGGTGCTGGGCCCGAAGAGATTGCGTTCGCGGGTTTCTTTCAGTTCTTGGATGATGGCCGGTACGTCGGTGGCGCGTTCGTGGATGAGTGCATCGAGCAGTTCGATGGCGCGTTCGCCGGCAACAAGGCCGCATTCTTCGTCGCGGTGGCGGTAGACGACGGAGTAGACGCCGCGTTCGGTGGTTTCGCGGGTTTTGCCAAAGCCTACGTCCATGCCGGCTAGGCTCTGAAGTTCGAGGGCGATGTGTTCGACGATGTGGCCGGCCCAGGTGCCGCGTTCGAGGCGTTCAAAGAAGCCGCCTTTGCGTCCGGGGCTGCATCGGTGGTGGATGAGCGAGGGCAGGGCTGCCTTGATGCGGTCGGCGAGTCCCGGAATCAGGTCGCTGGGTCGTTCCTCTAGCTCTCCGATGTCGAGGAGCATGTAGGTGACCGGGAACCGAGCGTAGAAGTTCGGGCCGCGAAGGGCACGATGGGCCAGGATCCGCATGGGCTCCGGTTCCATGGGCAGGAGCTTGTTAACCCCTCTCTTGGGCGTCGGGTGCTGCTAGTCGGTGAGGTTGGGGTCTTCTTCGTCTACGAAGTCTTGGAGTTGATTGCGGCGAAGGTAGCGCCGTTCTTCCAAGTGGTAGCCGTGACCTTTGGTGAGGGTGTGGACCAAGACGCCTTCTTCGGCGATTGCTTTGCCCATGTTGACTTGGGTAATGTTCGAATACTTCATTTCGTGGCCGTCCACGACGACGACGATGCCGGAGCCGATGGCTTCGACGAGGTTTCCTTCGCGCACGATGATGCCGGAGTCTTCATCGAGGCCGAGGCCGATGACACCTGGATTGGAGGTGACGACTTCGAGGAGGCGGCTGAAGCGGCCGCGTTGGGTGAAGTGGCTGTCGACGACGGCGTTGCGGATGAGTCCGAGGCCGGGTGTCATTTGGACGGTGCCTTTGCGCATGGCTGCTCCCGCTTTGCCTTGGTAGATCATCGCTTGGCTCATGACCGCTGCTCCCGCCGAGGTGCCTGCGATGACGCCGCCGCGTTGGTAGTGGCCCACGAGGGTTTCGAAGACGGCGCTGCCGCCGAGCATGTTGGTGAGGCGCAGTTGGTCGCCGCCGGTGAAGAACACTACGTCTGCTTCGAGGATGCGTTGCACGAAGGCGGGGTCTTGGGCGTCGTCGCGGGACTGGATGTCCATGATGTTGACGGTCTCGCAGCCGAGCTTGTGGAAGGGTTCGATGTATTGGCCGGCGGCTTCTTGGGGGATTCGGCTGGCGGTGGGAATGATTTCGACGATGTTGGAGCCGCCGTCGGGCAGGTGCAGAATCGTGGAGAGTACGTCCAGTTCGGCGTCTTTGTCTTCGTTGCCGCCGACGGCCACGAGGATGCCGAGCGGGGTTGTGACTTTGGGCCCCATCATGCGATCGCCTCCGCCCAGGCCATTTGCAGATTGGATCCGGCGGCGTGGCCGTCCTTGGTTACGATGAGCATGCCGACGGCGACGTGTGCGGGAAAGAGTGCGATGCCTCGGTCGCGGGCCTCAGCGGGAGAAACACCCTGTTCGAGCCATTCGTAGAGGCGGTCGGCGAGTCGGGCGCGGGCGAGGTGCTCGCCGTCGCCGGTGACGCAAACGGCCCCGGCGGGTCCGGCGCGGAGGCCACAGCCGGGAAGCGGTACGTCACCCACGCGTCCAAGCAGGGTGCAGATGGTTCCGCCGGTGGAGAGGGCCGCGGCAAACGTGTCTCCGTCCGTGGCGACGGCGCCGACGGTGTCCGTGGGGCCGATGATGTCGCGCAGGGGGGTCTCGAAGTTCCAGTGCTTGGCAAGTTCAGCGATGTCCCAGTCCACCCAGCCCTCGGGAGCCTCGCCCTTGCGGATGAGGTCCATGAGGGTGTCGTAGCGTTCCTGGGCGCCGCTCGTGTGTACGTCGTGGGGCGCGTGACCGAGGCGGCGGGCGTAGGCCTGGGCGCCGTTTCCGACGAGGATGTCTTGGGGCGTGGGAATCAGTTCGCGCGCAACGAGCACGGGGTTCTTGACGCCAGCAAGGCACGCCACGGCGCCAAATAGTCCATCGCTGGTCATGACGGAGGCATCCATTTCGATGGTCTTTCCGTCAAAGCGCAGGTTGGAGCCGGTGCCTGCATTGAACCGTTCGTCGTCTTCGAGCGCCACGGTCGCAGCACATACCGCATCCATGGGTGATCCTCCGGATTCGAGCACCTTAAGGCCGACCTTTGCGGCGGTTTCGGGCCCGTCGTGGACCTTGGAATCATACGATCCTGCGCCCCCGTGGGTCAAGACCACGTACACCATCAGGCGTGCGACTTCGGCCGGTATGAAAAAGGAGCGGATGGCGGGGATTGGATATGATGGGGCAATGGAGAAGGGACTGGTTCCGTACGGTTTCGACTTGGTTTACTGTGCTTACAGTTGCACGAGCCGACCAGCTACGAACAATGCCTTCGAGGGCACACCCAGTTGATCAACGGCGAAGATCATGTAGATTCCAGGTGGCAGGGTGTTCTTGTCGTTGGGAATGGTGATGTCGACGGTTCCGTCGCCGTTGTCGATGAAGGGCAGAGTTACGTAGCGTTGGTCGTTGTTGTGGCTGTGCGTGACGGCGGGGGCGCTGATGATGCTCACCGTGGCCAGTTTCACGGTTCCCTGCAGCGTGATGTTGGCACGGAACGTGCTTCCGTGGCGGATGGTGCCGGAAGCGTGTTGTAAGGTGGGTCGAGCGGCGAGTTGGGTCTTGGATTCGTAGAGATACGGGGGAGTGTAGATGCTCACGTCGCGGTAGGGCTTGTCGGCGCGGTCTTGGTCTCCGTCGGCGGCGTTGGGGTTCCAGCTTGCTGCGGGAGGTAGGCCGCCGCCTCCGATGAGGATGCGAGCATCGGGGAGCAGGAGGGCAGCGGAGTGATACAGGCGGGCCTTGTGGATGCTGCCGACGGTGCGCCAGGTTCCGCCGCCGGTATTGTCGGCGGGTGGGCTCCAGATTTCAATGGGGGCGACCCATTCTGTGGGGGCATAGCTGTTCCATTTTCGCGTGCCGCCCAGCACTGCGACTTCTCCGGTTGGCAAGGCCACGGCAGTGGCCCAGTTGCGGGCATGCTGCATAGGTAGGCCGGTGCGTGCTGTGGGGGTACCGTTGTTGTAGTCTACGAGTGTCATCGCGTTTGTGGCACCAGTTGCCCCACCGCCGTCCGTGGGGACTTGGATGTCTTCGTTGCCGCGCTGTCCACCGCCGATGATTGCGAGTTTTCCAGGCGCGTACAAGACAGAGGTGCATGAAGCGCCTGCGAAGTGATTAGGGAGTTCGCCGTGCATCGTGGTTTGGCCTCGTCCTGAGGCGGTTTGCAGGGTATTGTTATCCTGCATTTTCTGGACGGTGTTGGAGAGGACTTTCGGGTCGGTAATCCAAATCCTTCTCCCGGAAACTCCGAAGACTTTGCCATCGGGGGCAAGGTAGGCTCGTGGGTACCACCATTCGTTGTCGGTTCTGCCAAAGGCTTCCCAGCTGTAAGCGCCGTCGAGGGTTTTCCATTGGTCGTCCTCGAACACTTCGGGTGTTGCGGAAATTTGAGAGTTCTTCTTGGCAACATCCTTGTAGGCGTTGTGGCAGTAGGCGTCGGCGCCCCCGAAGGTCATGAGTCGTCCGTCGCCGAGCACTACGAGACTGGAGTACCAACGAGGGTAGTTGAGGTCCCGCGTTTCTGTTGCGGCGGAGCGGTTGGTGGTTTCGTTGAAGGTGATGGTGGAACGGACGCCATGCGTGGCTTGCATTTCTGGATGGGCGTTGCCGCCGACAATCCAAAGCCGGTCGCCTACGTACTTGGTGCTGCTGCAGAAAGAGTCCGTCGCAAACACATCTTGAATGGGTGTGGTTTGGGCAAGTGGATTGTTGGGGTCCCAAAGCACGACGTCACCGCCCATTTGCATATCGGAGTTGTATCGAGGGGAGCTTTCAAGGGGGCTGCCAAAGGCGAGGACGCGCCCATCAGACAGCACGGACATGTGGATGGGTACGAGCCCCCAGTTTTGCAGCGGCGTTTGAGCACCCGGGGGGCGATCCGCTTGCAAGAGCCACGTGGAGTCTTGGTTGAATAGGTCGCCGGAGCCGGCTTCGATGTAGAGTCGGAAGCCTCTGTGGCGAAGGAACCGTTCGGGGTAGTTGACCGACTGGAATGAGAACTGATCGTCGGCGGCGTGACCCGGAACGGGGATGAAGCTGGCGTCTTCGTGATACAGTGCGGTGGATTCACGAGGGTGGAGGAAGATGGCAAATCCAGAATGACGCAAGTAGTGGCCTGGATAATTGATGGATTGGAAGCTGACGCCTTGTCCACTGAGACCGGGGACTACGCGAAAGTTGCTGTCCAAGGTGAACAACTCAGAGGGGTCGGGAGCATCGAGCCAAGCGGCGAATCCACGGTGTCGCATGTAACGATCCGGGTAATTGTATGATTGGAAACGGATTCGAGCTCCAATTATCTTGCTAATTTTGGCTTGCACGCCCTAGTAGGTGACCTTCCACTATATTACGGCTTTTAAAATTCATACCCTTGCGATGGTTGTCCTTCTCGAAGGTCAGAGGCAGTAGCAGGGAATTCTCACCTCATCAAGGCTTGGCAGCGGCAAGGGGCGCGTGGCCGCAAGATCCAGCAGCCGCGGGGAAAATATTGGGCTTCAATCGCCAAGAAATGCTTCCAAATTCGTTTCCCCAAAGTCCGCCCCGTCGAAGGAGCCCTTGATCTGCCGGCCGACCAAGGCAAGGATTCGCTTCACGCCGTTTGTCTTCTCCGGGTCCACGATGGGATGCAAGCGGACGACCACGCCATCGGGACGGGCCTGGATGAGAATCAGGAACGATTGTCGGTTGCCGCCCTCAATCGCCAAGGCTTCGATGAGGAGCGCTTGTTTGTCAACGGCAAGATAGGCTTTCTCGGCCTTCAAGACACCACCCTCGGAGCGTTCCATGATGGGTTCCAAAGAGCCTGCGATGGCTTCGGGCGTGAGGGCGCCGGTGACGACGACGTGGGGCATGGACGGGGTTTGGCGCGGGTTCCGTATGTTCCTTGTGCGACGAGGAAGTGGCTCAGGGGGCGATTCCAAATGGATATGGCTGACGGAGCGCAATGCTTGTCGGGCGGAGTGGAACCTCTATGCGATTGGCCGTGCTCGCGCCCATTCGCTGGGGGAAATTTGGCGCGGCTTCCGGGTCAAAGGGCAAAGTATCCGCGAAAGCCCGTCAGTATGTTGGTGGTTGCAACGGCCGCCAAGATCAATCCCATGACTCGGCTGACTACACTTGCTCCAGAATTGCCGATGAGTCGGTGGATGCTCGTCGCTGCCAGCATGAGCAGAAGTACGACGCCGAGCACGGACATCATGACAAAGGCGGTCTGGAATTGCTGCCACAGGTCAAATTTGGCGTTCTCTGTCATGAGAACGGCGGCCAGCATGGCCCCAGGGCCCGCGATGGAAGGTACGGCCAGTGGAAATATCGCGGTCTCGCTGCGATCTTCGGCAAGGCGCGTCTCCTCTTCCGGCTTGCTTTCTCCAAAGATCATGGAGAGCGCAAACAGGAACAGAATGATTCCACCGGAAATTTGGAATGCAGACAAGGGGATTTCCATGGCGTTCAGAATCAACTCGCCTGCCACCATGAAAAAGAGGAGGATTGCTGCCGAAACAAGTGTTGCCAACAATGCGATACGCTGTTTGGTTCTCGTTTCCAGTCCTTGCGTGACGGCAATAAAGACGGGCACCGTCCCTATGGGATCAATGACGGCAAAAAATACAATGAATGTGGAGATGATGTCGATCATGGTGAACGGGTCTGTGGATTTTCACGAGTGGGCAGGTACGCAGCAATCGACTTGCCAACTTGAAGCCGCTTGGTTTGGCTGACAAGGTCTGATTGCTGCACGCCATTTGCCTGAGATGGTGTCGAGGCCCAGGCGACATTCAACAGATGGGCGCGCGGGTTTTGAACGTACCCCGTGCTGTTGCTTCTGAACGCGTGGCAAGCGGGCGTTCTGAGTGGGATGTGCTCTTTTTTGACCGCTTCATCAGGCTCGTCGGGATTTCTGCTTCTCCCCGGTTGGACGCCCGAAGCCGCGTTCCTTCGACCACCGCCATCACCCCTATAGTATGCAACCAATTGGCCTGGGTTTGGTTGCATTCATGCGCGCCCCGTCCTGATTGCCCCATGTGCTTGCCCTGCTACTCATTTCCCTGGTATCTTCCTCCGGGTGCATCGATTTGGGCATCTTGCAGGGGGATGATTCTTCATCCAATGATCCGGGCGATTCGTTTGATGAGAGCGAGGAGGGGCACTTGCCCTCGGATTCGCCTGGCAGCAGCAACCCAACGGCGCCTACATCGCCTCCCCCCGCCATCAACACCGTCAGACCCGCATCCCCAGTTTCCTTTTTCCAAGCCCTAGTGGCCAACCTGCCCTTTCGGCCTGCGCACCCCTCCCTACATTCATGTGCTCCTGCACCCACATCTGTGAACATGGCCGAAATTCTAGCGGCCGATGTCCTCTGCTCCAGGTGCGACACGGCATGGGAAGTGCATTACTCGTATGACGCGGCGGAGCCGTCGAGTCAAAATCTGCTTGGTTGCCCGGAGTGTCAATCCGTGGCGGATGTTCCGGCACTCATCAGGGACCTTGAGGCGGAGGCAGGTTTGCGGTTCCTGAACATCACCGCATTGGTCAAGAAAACTGAGATTGGCGTGGGCGCCGCGAGGACCCCTGGAATCAATCCGATGCACGAATCGGCGATTCACTCGTAGACTAGATTCGTTCCCGTCCCCGCGACGCCGGCATCGAACCTGGCCGCTCTTCCACTTCTCCCACCCGGTTGCCAAACGCCGCAAGTGCATCGCGGGTCGGACTGCCGTGGTCGCCGCCGATTGCCGTAACTCGGGTCCGAATGGCGGTGACGGCGGGGGTGGCGATGCCCATGCCGAACACCACGGCTTCGCCTCGTCCGAGGGCGGGAAGCAACTCCATGAGGTCGTTGGTGGCACTCTCGGCGGAGTTGCGGATGTTGGCTTGGTCGGAGGGGTTGGTGATGCGGCTGATGATTTGGGTGAGGCACTGGCTAAGGATGTTGGAGTCCACTTTGCCGGGGCGCTGGGTGACGATGATGGCGCCGACGCCAAATTTGCGGCCTTCGCTGAGGATGGTGGCAAGGGTCTGGGTGCTGCGCTTTTCGTTGCCGGGGGGTGCGATGCGGTGGGCTTCTTCGACGACGAGCAGGACGGGGTAGGGCAGGTCAAACAGGTCGCGGCTGGTGCCTTCGAGGCGGCCGGTTTTGGTGAGTCGGCGCGCCTTGAGGACCATGTTCATTAGGACGTTGGCGAGGCCTTCTTGTTCGCGGTCGCCGAGGTCGCTGAGGTTGAGGACGGTCATGCAGCCGGGGCGCACGAGGCGGCGTAGTTCTTCGCCTTGGCCGTTTACGAGGTAGGATTTGTGCAGGACGTGGTTTTCGAAGCGCCTGTGGACGGCGGCGACGGTGCCTTCGTGGTGTTTGCTGTCGTCGCCGCCCAGCGCGTCGATGCAGTCGAGGAGGTTTTGCTTGGTGCGCACGCCGCTGGCTTGCCAGTCGCGGTACGCGGCGGCGACGACGCCGACCATGTTGTCGGTTAGGCCCGGCAGGAGGCTCATGACGTCGTCTAGTTCTAGTTCGGAGAAGGGAATCTTGATGGTGGCGGCGGTGCGCACGTCCACTTCGGGCCGGTAGTCGCCGTCGGCCAGAACGCTCGCGGCGTTTTGCATTGCTGGGTATTCGGCGTGGAAGTCGAACACCAGGATGGGGTGGCGTTGGTGGCTGGAAAGGAGTTCTTCTAGGACGACGCCGGTGGTGTAGGATTTGCCTTGGCCAGTGGCGGCGAGGATTGCCATGTGCGTGCTGAGGATGCTGTCGGCGTCGAGAAGGACCTTGACGCGGTCGCCTCGGTCGAGGACGTGGCCGATGTGCAGGCCGCCGGGGACGCGTGCGGTCGTTGCTGGTTCGCTGTGGGGCACTTTGTTGATGCAGGTTTCTAAGTAGGCGTCGTCGGCGATGTGGACTTGGGCGCCGACGGGGGGCGGGTCGCGGGGGGCGCGGAAGGTGGGGCCTCGTTTGGTGCCGAGGATGGTGGCTTCGACCACGAAGTCGCCAAGAATTCCGGCTGGGGCTCCCGTGAAGGCGAGGATGTCTTCGGGATCTAGGTTGGGGTCGGAGAGGAAGGATGCTGGCGGGGCGTCGAGGTTGCGGCGGCCGGTGATGCGGCAGAGGATGCGGGCGGGATTTCCCTCCACGGTTGCTTCGTAGGTGACGAAGTTGCCGATGCGTAGGGCGTCGGGGTCGCGGCTGACGAAGCGCAGCGTGAGGGCGGTTTGGCCGTCCAGCGGCAGAATGCGACCGATGCTCGCGCCGCCACTGCTCCTGCCGTCGATCATGCATCCCTCCAGGCGCGCAGGGCCGCCTCGCGTCGCAGCACGTCGATGAGGGCGGCGGCGCGGGGCACAGCGGCGCGCACCGTGGCAAGCACCGAGTCCAGCACGGCGGCGTCGGCGTCGGTGGCGGCAAGCAAGGGGTGGTATGCCATGCGTGGGCGTCCTGCGAGGGTGTGGAACGCTTCGATTTCGGCGGGCGTCATGCGGTGGGCGGTCGTGGCGAGAGCTGCGGCGACGGGTGGGCGGCCTTGTTCGTGTGGCTCGGTTCGGCCCACAGCGAGCACGTGTGCGAGGCGGACTTTTTCGCCCACTTCTAGGTCGAAGACACTGCGAAGTCCCGGGCTTTGCTCGAAGGCCGTGTCGTAGCGTCCGCCGAGTGTGTCGAGGGCGGTGGTGCCGATGACGATGGCGATTTGGCCGTCGGGGGTGTCCAGGCGTACGAAGTCTCCGTAGGCAGGCGTTGGGCCGGACAGGAGGATGTGGTGGCTGCCGGGTCCGTCTGTGCGCACGATCGTGCCGATCACAGGCGTGCCCCCCGTCGTTTGCTGCGTGCCTTCCACGAGGCCTGCACGGGGAGTCCGTGTTCTTCAGACAACCGAAGGAACGCCGCTTGCACGGCTGCCGCCTCGCCGGGGCCGATGCTGCATTGGATGTGGCATTCGTCGATGCTGCGTGGATAGCCGCCGTAGGCAAGGCATTGGGCAAGCAACTGGTCGTGGACGAGGGTGTGCTGGCCGGATTCGAGGACCCAGGCGGGGTATTCGATGCGGCAGGGGCCGCCGGGGCCCAGGAGCGCGTAGTGGAATGCGATGGGCGCGCTTTGGCCGTCGATGCTGCCGTCGTCGCGGTCAGTGATCCAGGCGCTTGTGCGGGCGCCGAGATCTGCGAGGTGCGGCGCGAGGAGTGCGCTGTCGGTTACGCCGTCCGTTGCGATGGCTCCTAGGGCTCCAACGAGTGCTACGAGGTCGCGGGCTCGACTGTTGTCAATGTATCCTACGAGGGGGCTCCGGGTGCGTTCGGATACGGCGAGCGCCTCGTTGCGAAGTGCATCGTAGGCGGCGCGAAGGGCGGGCGGCAGGCCGGTCGTGAAGGAGTGGATGAGGCTGCCGTCGAACATGGCGACGGTGCCGGGATGTCGCTCCATGCAGTCGATGAGGTATTGCAGTTCCATACTCCAGCGGCCGAAGTTGACCACTTGATCGGCGCTCCAGACGCCGTGGCCGCGCCAGGTTTCGATGTCGGCAGGCGAGAGGGCTGTCGCTGCGTCGTGTTTGGCAAGTGGCTGGCCGGGTCGTGCGTGGCTGCCGTGGATGAGTGCCATGCCGAAGGGGACGCTGAGGTCGTTGTCTACGGGAACTTGGCTGCCGTCTACGAATGCGGCGGGTGTGTTGTGCAGCACGCGTTCGGCAAACGCCACGGCTGCGTCTCGGTCGAGGGGGCAGTCGGGGTGCGCGATGGCGATGCGGCCGGCCTCGTGTTCGTGGGTGGGGCGGGCGCCGACCCGGGCTTTGCCAAGGTTGGTAATCCTAGCTCGGATTCCGTCGTGTTCCAGGGCGAGCACTTGGGCAAGGGCGGCGCTCACGTCGTGCCGGCGATGATCGAGGGCGTCGAGGTAGGTGCGGAAGCCCGGCACGGCCTGTGCAAGCGAGTCGAGCAAGACCCGTTCACGCATGGGTTTCCTCCGCGACGACGCTGCGCGTTCCCTGTTTTTCGAGTCGAACGGCGTTGTGGATGGATTCGCTGAAGGCGTCGTCGTGGCTGACAACGATGAGTTGGTTGGTGCCGGCGCTTTCGAGGACGCGGGCGACGTTGTGGCGCACTTCGTCGTCGAGGTTTGCCGTGGGCTCGTCGTAGACACTGAACGACACGGGGCTGAGGCTTCGCAGCAGGCTGAGGCGCACGGCGAGGGCCGCCATCACTTGTTCGCCGCCGGATAGGTCCCCGAAGGTGCGCATGTGGCCGTCTTGGTCCGTCACCAAGACGTCGTAGTCGCGGTCCCATTGTAGGCGCACGGGGCGGCCGCCTGTGAGTTCTCGGAACCAATCGTCGGCTGCGATGCTGACGTGTTCGGTGAATCGTTCGGCGACGTGCGGGCCGAGGTCTTTGATGAGGCCTCGGACGCGGTGCGCGGTGCGCTCGACGCGGCGGGTTTTTGCAAGGCGTTGTTCGGCTTCGGCAAGCTCTCTGGCTGTCGCCTGGTCTTGGGCCACGGCGGCGTTGGCGCGTTCGACATCCACGGCCAAGGCTTTGGCTTCGGTTGCCAGTCGGACGTGTGTGGCGCGGGCGTTTCGGTCCTGTGTTTCGGCGTCCCGCAGTGCTTGTTTGTCTGCGTCGGTCCAGGCACTCCGGGCGGCTTCATGGTGTTGTTGATGAATCGCCTCGGCTTCATGCAAGGCGGCTTTTGCTCTGGTGTGTGTGCGGGCCCGTTCTTCGAGTTCGTTTGCCTGTCGGCGTTGGATGGCGAGTTCCTGCGCAAATCCTGATTCGAGCCGGAGCAGAGCCTCGGCGTCCTTGGCGCGTTGGTGGAGAGCGGCGTACCTTGGGGTGTTCTTGTCAAGCTCGTCGAGGCGAGCCCTGGCCGCGTGGAGGAGTTCCTCTTCGGCGTGCAGGGTGCGTTGCTGTGCGTTCAGGGTCTGCTGGAGTTTTTGGATCGTGGCTTCGGTGGCAAGCTTGTCTCGAAGCTCTCGGTGCAGCTTGGCGACAGCGTCCCGTTGGGCACCAGTTTTTTCGTGTTCGGCGCGGAGGCTCGGCAGCGTTTCCCGCGCCAGCGTTTGGGCGGCTTCGTGTTGTTGGCGCAGGTGCAGCAATCGAGGTTCCTGGTGGCTCCAGGCCGCCAGCTCCTCGTTGGTGCGCTTTTCGGCGGCTGCCGCGCTTTGCAGTTGTTCGAGGCCGTGCTCCAGGGTTCGCTGCTTGGCTACGAGTTCGTCCCGGCGGGCTTCGCGTTTGTCGCCAACGTGTTCGTCTGCCACGGGGCATGTCACGTCGAGGATGGGGCAGACTCGGTCCTCTGCGAGCATCTGAAATTGTTGGTCGAGGGCGGCAGCAAGGCGGCGGGTGCCGTCTAGGTCTGCCTCGGCTGCGCGCAGGGCTTGTTCGGCGTCGGTGCTGGCTTGGAGGCCTGCCATTGCGGTGGCTTGGGCTTCCAATTTTGTTCGTTCTGGCTCGTTGCGTCGTGCCTGGTCGAGGTCTCGTTGGGTGGCTTGCAGCGCTTCGGTAGCGGCGGCCAGCGCGGTATCTGCATCTTGGAGTCGGGCCGAGGCGTCCGTTTCTTGCTTGCGCAGTGCGTCGAAGTCGGGTGCGTCTTGGAGTTGGCTTTGCAGATCACTGATGGTGGCGCGGGCGTCGTGGACGCGCTTGGTTCGTTCGGGAAGTTGTGCTTGCAATCGGGTTGCTTCGTCAAGGGCGTCACGGGCGTCACGGATTGCTTCTGATTGTTGGTCCAGCAACGTGGCGGCTGCTGCGAGTGCCGCTGCGCGTTCGGCGTGGTCTTGCAGCCATTGTGCGGCGGCGTGGGATTCGTTGTGCGCTTTCTTGGCGGCGTCGTGGGCCGTTCGGGCGTGCAGGAGCGCGGTTTCGGCTTGGTGGGCTTGGGTGCGCAGCGCTTCGGCGGTGGTTTGTTTTGCGCGTATGGTTTCGAGCTGCGTTTCGGCCTGGGCGAGTGCGTTTTGTGCTTGGTGCACGGTTTGTGTGTGCGTTGCCATTTGCTTGGCGAGTTTCTCGGCAAGGGTGGCTCGTGCGTCGGCGTCGCGTAGTCGTTCGGTCAGGATGGTGCAGTGGGTTTCGGCTTCTGCGACCTTGTGTTTTGCGTGGTCGTGGGCGGGTTTGAGGCCGTCGGCGGCGGTCTTGTATTCCTCTACACGAAGGACGGCGTCGAAGATGGCGCGGCGGGGGGTGGCGGTGGCGCCGAAGGCGGAGGTGAGTTGGCCTTGGGGTACTCCTACGAGTTCGTTCCATAATTTTGCAAGGTCTTCCGTGGGTTCTAGGCCCAGCAGCCCTCGGACTTGTTTGTAGACCTCGTCTTTTTGGGTTGCCAGGAGTGTTCCGTCGCCGGCAAGGAGCTTGATGCCGCTGCTTCCGCCGAGCCGGCGTTCCACTGCATGGCGTGTGCCGTCGAGGGCGAGGAAGGTGACGGTTGCCCGGCCGCTTTTGGTGCCCTTTCGGTGCCATTCGGTGCCGCGTTTGGGGCCGGCGTCGAAGAGGCAGTAGCCGATGGCTTGCAGGACGCTGGTTTTGCCGGCTCCGTTTTGGCCAAGCAATGCGTTGGCGCCGGCTCGGAAGCGCACGACGGTGTCTTCGTGGCTTTTGAAGTCGCGCAGGCGCACGGATTCGATCATGCGGCGTCCTCCGGGGTGGCGACGGGCGCGCCAGGTTCGCTGGGTGCGGCTTCGTCGAGTTGTTCCAGAAGTTCGTACAGTGCTTCGGGGTCGCTGCCGGAGAGGGCTCCTGCTTTGAGGTCGAGGATGCCTCGAACGATGTGGTCGGCGGCGGTGGCGGGCAGTTCTCCCCAGGATGCGGCGAGTCGGCTCCGTAGGACGTCGGCTTCGATGGTGGCGCGGTCGACAGCGCCGGGTCGGGCGGGGACGTGCACGTCGTTGCGGCCTGCTTCGGAGCGCAATCGCACGAGCAATGCGCCGGTTTCGTCGGTGAGTTCCTTCTGGATGGCGTTGACGTCGAGGCGGGCGTAGGCGTCGGTGATGGTGCCGGTGAGGGTGACTTGGATGAGGGGCGCTGGCGCCATGTCCACGGGGTCTAGCATGGCTAGAAGTGCGTCTTTGAGGCTCTCGCGGGTTTCGTCGCTGCGAAGCCGGTGCGACAGGAGGTGATAGGGGCGACGCAGCCCTTCAAAGAACTGGATTTCGTGCGGGCCGTCGTCGGGGACGGTGACGAGGTAGTAGCCGTGCTCCGTGTCGATTTCGGCGCTGCTGCGGTGTTCGGTGCCGCCAGGGTTGTGGATCCAATCGTCCACGTCGTACCGCTTGTGGTAGTGCCCGAGGGCCACGTAGTCGACTTTGCCTCGAAGAGGTTCGAGTGCTGTTTTTTCGAGGGCGTCGTGGCTGTTGGCGACTTGGCCGGTGAGTCCCAGGTGCATCATCATGACGGTCCAGGGGCGGCCCGAGCCGTCAGGGGCGTGGGCTTCGTGGGCCGCATGGACCGAATCGACCGCTTCGGCCAAGGCTGGGATCAGAGCCTCGGTGCGGCTGGCAAGGTGCGGCACGCCGATGATGCGGTAGCGGCCTTGGGGGTCGTGGACGACGGCGCCGGAGCGGGTGGTTTCGTCCCAGTTGTCGAGTGCGATGCTGTCTGCGCCAAATGTGGGGGCGAGTAGGTCGAAGTGGCCGGTTTCGTTGAGCACGTCCAGCCAGCTGCTGTTGCGGCTCCAGAAGGTGGTGTCGTGGTTGCCTGCGATGGCGTAGACGGGGATGCCGGCTTCGAGGGGGATGCGTAGGCAGTCGGTGGCGTGTAGGAAGTGGTCGGGGTTGGTGTTTTGGCGGTCGAAAAAGTCGCCGCAGAGTAGGATGAAGTCGACGCCTTCGTCGACGCCGTGTTGGAGGGCTGCTTTGAGGCTGCGGGCGATGTCCACGGCGCGTTGCCGCAGGCCATACTGGGCGTAACCGAGGTGCGTGTCGCTGACGTGCAGGAATCGGAAACTCATCGGGGCACGCGGGGAGGGGGCGGGTGCGTACTTGGCCGTGATGATGGCGACCGAAACCACGCATCCGCAGTGTTTTGGCTGGCACGAGGCTAGGAGCCTTCGTCATGGCCACCGGCTACGAAGAGGACCTCGCCTTCGTGCATCAGGATGGTTTTACGGACCTCGCGGAGGCGGCCGCACGCATGGTGCAAGATCTCGTCTCGCCACCGGGGCTTGTGGTGGACTTGGGGTGCGGCGGCGGGACGCTGCTGCGATTGCTTCTCGACGGGGGATTCGAGGGCCATGGGATTGATTTGTCGCCGAGTATGATTGCGTTGGCTCGCGAGGTCGTGCCGCAGGCGAGTTTGGAGGTGGGCGATGCGCTCACGGCTCCGATTGCGCCGTGTCTTGCGGTGACTGCAGTGGGCGAAGTGTTCAATTACGCCTTCGTAGAGCATGACGAGGGCGCAGTGTTGGCGGCGTTTCGACGCATCCATGATGCGCTTTTGCCGGGCGGGGTGTTTTTGTTTGATGTGGCGACCACCGGCCGCGCGGGGGAGGGCCCGACGGTTGCCTCTCGATCGGGGCGGGGATGGCGCGTGGAGGCACGGGCGGAAGAAGCGGACGGTTGGTTAACTCGTACCATCGATACTTGGCGCATGTCAAAGCGGGGCGGGACGGAGCGGCACACGCGGGAAGTGCATCGGCTGCGACTCATGGACCCAGCTTGGATCCTGGAAGCGCTCGAGGCGGCAGGCTTCGAGGCGGAGCACTTTGGAGGTTTCGATGATTTTGGGTTCCAGGAGGGCTGGGATGGATTCCTTGCTCGCCCCCGGCCCAAATGATGGACGTGGAAAAAGGGGGAAGAGTTCTGGTGTTCCTTGATCGGGCTAGTCCCAGGGCTCGCAGCTTTCCTCGATGAAGTACTCCACGTACACGTCGTAGCGGCCCGTGCTGATGCCGGTCCCCACGTTCTCCTTTTCATTCGGGTAGACAGGGTCGTCCACCCATTCGCTGATGAACACCCAGAGATCGTCGAACTTGCCGTCTTGCTGGCCGCCTTCGCGCTCGAAGGTGTCCGGCATGAGGCACATCCAGACTTGGGCGTCCGTGGGGTCGCCGCAGTCTTTGCTGTCCTTGCCAGGGTCATCGGTCTTTTCGGGCCCAACGGGAGGCCGATGGGGGTCTTGCTCGTAGGCGTATTGCTTGCAGGGCTCGCCAATCAAGGGAGGATTGGAGTATTGGCTCTTGAATTGGTCATCGTACCAGGGGTGCAGCCAGTGGTCGCCCGTCGGCCTCGTGTCTTGGTTGGTGCAGACTCCGTCGTCGTCGCGGTCGTTGCAGACCGTGATGGAGAATCCGTAGAATGGGTCGGGGGGCGCGAGTCCTCCGGCGTGCTCCACCCATACGCGAACGTAGTGCGGGTACGGGAACGGTTGGTTGTAGGGGCTCGTGTCGATGGACACAACGCCCGGCCCGGTGCCAAGCGCATCGAACACCGCAGGCACAAGGGGGCAGACCATGGTCGGCGGCGCTTGTTGGCGAATGATGGAGATGCCATCGCCGCAAACGGCATACTTGTAGTCGATGCTGTTGGGGCCCTGCGTGGACTTCATGACGTGGTGCGGGTCGCGGTATGCAAGACTGCTGGGGGCAAAGGCGGTAAAAAGCAGGATGGCGATTGCTAATCCCACTGGAATTGTGTTGCGAAGCGTGTTTCGTCGCATGAAGGCGCTACATCGTTCAGCGTCCTATGGATTTGCGCGTTGTTTTGTTTCCGGCCCTATTGGGCCGCTTCGGCCGGTCTCGATCAGCGCAGCGTGAAGTCGTCGCCCATCATCGGCATGTGCACGGTGGCAAAGTCCGACAGGTCCGGGGCGAGTTCTTCGCGGTGGTCGCCGTGGAACAACACAATGTCGTCCGCTCCGGTGGCGCGAGCGAAGTCCACGAGGTCCTTGTGGCCGGCATGGGCACTGAAGTCGAACTTCTGCACGCGAGTGTTGATTTTGTGGACCTTTTTGCCAGGATCCCGGGGGTCCAAGTCGAGGCTGCCGGTGTCGAGGAGCCTGCGGCCGTTGGTGCCGGGCACTTGGTAGCCCGTGAGCGCCAGTAGGCTCTTGGGGTCGTTGCGCAGGTTGTCCATGTAGTACAGGATGGGCCCGCCGTCGAGCATGCCGCTCGTGGTAATGATGACGTCCGCTTTTTGCAGGGCGATGCCACGGCCGCGGTGGTTGCGAATGAATTTCACTTGGCTCATGGCGTTCTGGTAGCGACCGGGGTCCGCCAAGAACTGCGGGTGGTTCGAGAAAATCTGGGCCACCTTGCGCGCCATTCCGTCCATCCAGACTTCGAATCCTTGGTCGGCCAGGACCATGGCGAGCTCTTGGGCGCGGCCCACGGCGAAGGCGGCGGCGACCGTGGTTCCGCCCATGCGACTGGTTTCGTCCACGGCATCGATGAAGGCGAGTTCCGTTTGGCGACGGTCTTCGTGTTCGCGGCCCGCGTAGGTGGTCTCCATGCACAAAATGTCGCACTTGACCGGTTTGCCGGCACCCACGAGGCGCTGCGGTTTGGTGTACAAATCCCCGGTGAACACCATGTTGCCGCTGCCCGTTTGTAGCTCCACTTGCGCGGCTCCGGGGATGTGGCCGGCGCTGTGGAATTTTGCACGCACGGGACCGATGTGGCGCGGGTGCTTGAAGTCCATGGGGTCGTACAAGTCTTGGGCGCTGGCGATGTCCTTTTCCGAGAACGGCTCCGGGAACCCTTCGCTGCGGGCAATTTTGAGCCCATCGTGGTGCATCAAGGTCGAAACTTCTCCCGTGACGGGTGTAGTCATGATGGTGCTCTCCATGCGACTGACCAGCCACGGAATGTGGCCGGAGTGGTCCATGTGCGCGTGCGTCAGAAACACCTGATCAATGGCCTGCGGCGGCAGCGGGTACTCCGGCGGGGAGTCCGGCGCGATGCCATAGTCAAACAGGAAACGGAGGTCGTCGACCTCGGCGGTGAAGCCCAGACGGCCAATGTCTTGGGCCGCCCCGAGGAAGCGACAGTCGAAGGACACGGCAGAACTTACGGGGCCGGTGGATAAAAGAGGGGAGGAATTGGAGAAAGCAGGACAACGGGAGGAAGACGGTATCAGACGCGGCGGCGTGCCACGAAAGCCGCGCCCACGAGAGCACCCAGCAGCAGCATGATGCCGGCGCCGGGAGCTTCGTTTCCATCGGTTCCCGTCGGAGCCTCGTCCGCGAGGAAGATTTGGTCGCGTTCGCCGGCGGGGTCAAACTCCATAGTGGCGTTTGCGATGCTCCACGCGTAGACACTCTTCGTGCCTTTCTCGACGAGCTTCAAGGGGTAGGCCTTGTCCTTTTCGTCCACGGCGGCATTGGGTAGGCCACGAGCGTCGGTGCGGATGTGGTAGACGTCCTCGCCCACGTGGATCCGCGCCAAGAATACCTCGAGGGTAATCTCCTTGGTGAGGTTCACGGCGTCCAGAATCACGATTTCCGGTTCGGCCTCGGCGCGCACGGAGAACTTGTGGGTTCCTGGGAGGATGTTCTTGAGCACCAGAATTGTTGAATTCTGGTCGTCGGCGGGGACCTGCATCTCGCCCAGCTCCTGCCCGGAGACGGACAGCGTGAAGTTCACGTCCGCAAGCCCATCGTCCTGGACCATGGTGACATTGAGCTCAATGTCCTCGCCCACGATTCTACGGTCTTGCAGGGCCTCCAGTTCGAGAATCCGAGCCGACGTGGTGAGTCTCGTCACGTTGACCAGACTGGTGAACTTGGCGCTGTTGCCAAAGGCGTCGGTTGCCGTCACCACCAATTGGCTTTGGCCTACGAACACGCCGGAGAATCCGATTTGGAAGTCGGTCTCTACGCCGCCCGTACCGGTGACCGTCGACTTCTCTCCCTGCAACCGCACAACGAGTGTGTAGTCACTCTGGTCTGCCACGGTGAAGTTGATGGGAATGAAGGCACCCACGTATAACGTCTTGCCTCGCGGGAACGAGACAGAGAGTTCGGGCGCGGAGTCATCCTTGAGCACCGTAACCTTCGCCACAGTCGGGGCGTTGCCCGCTCGGTCGGTGGCGCGGATGGTCAGTTCGTTTTCTCCGGGGAAGAAGCTCTTTGAGTCCACCAGGTAGGGCGCCTTGAGGGTGAAGAACTTGTCTGCCGGCATGCCGGCAGGCTGTCCATTCACCGTTCGATCAATGCGGTATTCCACTACGCCAATCAAGTCGTCCGTGACCTTGGGCTGGAGTGCCTGGCCGGCGTGCAGCCGGATGATTCCATCGGTAGGATCCTTGCCCGGGAAAGTGACCACGGGACTCGCGTCGTCGTCAGCCGTCACTTCGAGGGTACGGTCGTCCGTGCAGTCGTGGGTGACTCCAAAGCGATCTGCCACCGTCAGCGACATGTCCCAGGTGCCTTCCACCAATCGCAGCGTATCCACGGACATGGAGCCCTTGAATACGGTGTTTGTGTCGAAGGTGTTTGGATCGTTGTCTCGCGGCGTGTAGATCGTGTTGCGAACCAGGCCGAGCGTCAATTCGGTGGGCGACTCTCCGTTCGCCACGCGCTTCTGAAGTGTTGCGATGCTCGAACTTGCATCCGTGTGCTTGCTGAGGCCCTCGAGGCACCCTGCAGCCTTCATGGACTCCTTGACATCCAAGAGCCAGTCCAAGGACTTGCCCGCGTCTGCCTTGAGGTCCACAGTGATGGGCGCGTCCGCCGTCTTCGGGTAGGGCAAATCGATGCCCTGCACGAGCGGAACCAGCAGAAGGCCAAGGATGAGGGCCGGGAGTACGGCATTGGATTTCATGCGTCTACCTCCGGGTCACGGCGATGAGCACAACGAACAGCCCGGCCACCAGGATGAACAAGCCACCGATGTACCAGTATTGCTGGATGCTGCGCACGAACTCGGAAACCGTGTCGATTTGGTTGCCGCCGGTTTGTGCTGCGGGGTCGTAGAAGTGGTCGTCCTTGCCGTCGCGGTTGGCGTCGTAGGTCCAGTCCAGGAAGCCGTCGCCGTTGACGTCGCGCTCTACCTTGATGGGGACACCCTTGGTCTTGCCGGCGGGGATGAAGTAGTCCGGGACGCCGTCGCCGTCCGTGTCAAACACGTCGTCGAGTTTGCCGTCGCCATCCACATCCACCTTGGTCACTTGCACGAGTTTGCCATTCTTGGTAAACAGGATGGTCTCGTCTGCGTCGACGAGTCCGTTGCCGTTCTTGTCGACCACAAAGTCGAGGGTGCCGTCGTTGTCCACGTCCCGCGCCAGCAGGCCCGTGAAGGTGCCTTGGGCGAGGTTGTAGACTGCGTCGAGGTTGCCGTTGCCGGAGGTGTCGACGAAGTAGTCAGGCACACCGTCTGCATCGATGTCCTTGAAGATCAGGATGCGGTGGCTGTGGCGGTCGTCCGGGTCCCAGTACAGGTCGGGCAGGCCGTCGCCGGTATCGTCGAGGAATAGATCTGCTCGCCCATCACCAAAGTCACCGCGGGGCGACACGTCGCCATCGATGAACAAGTTGGTCACCGTGACGACTGTGCCGTTTACGGTGGTCTTGGTGCTGTGGCGGGCCAGGCCTTCGGCGTTCAGGAACCGCACGAGGTTGGCGGGCTTGGTCTGTGTTCCAGCGTTGGTGACGGCGTCGCGGAATTCCTCGAAGCCGTTGCTGGATTTGCCGTCGCGGTCGATGGCGTATTCGACGATGCCGTCGCCGTCCACGTCGCGGGCGCGGTAGTCCAAGATCTTCACGTCGAAGGTGGAGGTTGCCTTGGTCGGTGCGTTCGGGACGCTGGTGAAGTCGACCTTCACAGGTACGGTTACCTTGGGGGCGATGGAGGGGCCGACCTTGACCGTCACCGTGATGTCCTTGTTCTTGCCGGGTTGCAGCTCGAAACTGGAGGGCATGACGGCGATGTCCACGATGCTGCCATAGGCTGCCTGGGCGGCCGCTCCGACGAGGCCGGAGGAGGCAAACACCGCTTCGGGCAAGGTGCCGTTGTTGTAGACGGTGGTGGTGAAGGTACGGGTCTCGCCGGGAGCCAGGGACGCTGTGGGCGTGCCGTTGCGCACCTCCAGCTTGAATACGCCGATCTCGGCACTCAGGGCCATTTGGTCGAACTCACTGGGGTCGACGGTGCTGGTGGCAAAGAGCAGGAAATCGATGCGTTCGCCAGGGGCGGCGGTGGCTGGGCTCGAAACGATGACGTCTACGACGCGGCTTTCCAGGGGCGCTAGGCTCAGGATGGGCGGGTCATAGTCGATGCTCCAGCCAGCCTTGCCGGGCTCCGTGTTGGATAACTCCACGAGGTCCGAGCTGAGGCCGCGGTTCTCCACGCGAATGGGGTACACCACGTCGCCGCCGGGCAGTGTTGCCCGGGCCACGTCGGGATTCTCAAGGACCAGTGCAACGCCCACGTCGTCTTGCAGGTTCATGATGATGTCCCCGCTGGCGATGAAGTCGGCGTTGGTTACGCAGTTGTCCTGAGTGTTCAGACACACATCCACGATCAACGGCACACTGCTGGTGCCGATGGCACCCACTGGAGCCGTGATGGCGAAAGCGGCCTGCGAGATGAAGCCCGATTGGTGCGGACCCAGGGAGCCGGTGGCCACGGGGGACCCGACGGTCCAGCCGCTGGGTAGCTTGGCACGGTCCACGCGGAAGGTGATTGGGTCGCCTTGGCTTGCAGTGGCGACGATCGCCTCCACGTCCACGTTTTGGGGCGTGCCCCGGTCTCGAATCAGGACGCTGCTGCTGCCGCCTGCGGCTCGGACGATGACGCCGGTGTCCTCGATGACGTTGACGCGGAAGGTCAATGTCACGGGGCCCAGGCTCGGGTCGCTGCTCGTGACCAGTGCGGTGAACACCTCAGAGGTGCCGACCACTACATCCGTGGGCACTTGGACGCGCAGGAAGGCGTCGAGGCGGTTCGTGGCGGGCACGAACACTTGATCGTCGATGCTGAAGCGGGGCTTGTAGTCGCGGTTGCCACTGGTCAACACGACGCTGTATGTGTCGTCTCGGGTTCCCTTGTTGTCGATGTAGAAGGGCAGGTTGACCTCTTGGCCCGGTTCCGCCGACCGTGCGCCGACGGTGGGAGCGGAGCCGAACAGGCGCTCGCCCACCAGTTTGGTGGTAAAGCTCAGAGACTCAGTCTTCAGGCCGTCGTCCTTGCTGACCACGGTGACACCGTGGGTGAGCGAGGAGCCGACGCTTGCGGTGGCGCTGGGCTTGACGACAAGGTCGAACACCACTTCGGCGTAGGAGTCCATGTCTCGGCAAGTCCAGGTGCGCGACTGGGCCGCAGCCTGGGTATTTTGGCAACCGGAGTAGGTCGACTTGGTGCTCAGGTCTGCGCGGTATTCGAGGGAGTAGTCCGCAGCGCCGCCGTTGGAGGCGACGGTGCTGAAGGAAAGGGTGTCCTTCTCGTTGCCTTCGTTGCGAGCGACCACTTGGTAGCGCACTTCTTGGAAAGCCTGGTTCTTGAGCTCCGATTCCTTGGATGCTGGGGTCACGACGTTGGTTTTGAGGTTGAGCGCGGGTTCCAGGGACAAGCCGTGGATGCGGTTCGCCTGGTCGATGGTGTCCTGGCCGAAATCGCCCATCAGGAAGCCGCCAAGCATGATCTGGGACTTGGCGGTCGGTTCGCTGAGCGGCGTGGCTACGAGTCGGAAAAGAGCAGCAGGGGAAATAGCACTGTTGGAACAAAATATCCAATCTGGCACATTGTCCTGATATTCATACCCTAGCTCAACCCATCGTTCCACCGTCTGCCCGGCGGGAACAACAAAAGTTTCCAATTGAGCACCGGCCTTCTGATGTTCATCTTCGCCTGCTCCGGTTGCAACTCCATTGAGTTTGGCGTCACCGGTCTTGGCATAGTCGACTCTCCAGAATTCAGGATTGGCGCCCGTATCACAAGCACCTGAACTTGGCCAAGTCACGGTTATGCCGTTGAGTGTCCCTTTCTCCCAGTCTCCGCGCAAGCTGTAGGTCTCATCCACGGGACCGTTGTTGGTGAACCGGAGGCGGTACAGACTCGCAAGCGAGGCGTCCGAATCGTCCTTAGCGCAATCGCCTCCGTAGTCGTAGCCAAGAAATGGGTCACGACCGGGCAGGCCACATGCCTCCTTCGGGACACGAAGCGCGTGGGTCTTCTCCACGACGGAGAAGGACAATCCGTGCTCGAGAATCACCTCGATGGGGATTTCCAGGGTGTCCACGACGGGCGCGCCTTGGTTGCCGGCGAGGCGGGCTGTGACGGGCAGGGTGATGCGCTGGCCCGGTTTGGCGTCGGCGGCGACGTTGATTTCGATGGCGAAATCCTCGATGCTGTCGGCTTCCACGAGCTTTCCGGGGGGCAAGGCGCGGGTGGTCCATCCGAGGCCGATGCCGCCGGGCAGCTTGGCTTCCACGATGTAGGTGTCCGCGCTGGTGCCAAGGTTGTGCACGAACAGGTCTTGCAGGATCAGTTTGTCGCCAGGGTTGACCTGGACGAGAGAGGTGTCGCCAAAGAGGTCCACGGCAGGCTGTTCTTCTGCCACAATCTTGGTGGTCAGAACCAGGGTCTGCGGTTGGACTTCTTGCGTGTATTTGCTTGTGGCCGTAACGGTGATTGCGGTCTCGGCGCCGATTTGCAAATTGGCTCCGGGGGTTACGGTGAGGAGTACTTCTTGGCCAAATTCGCTCAGCGACGGGCCTGCCGCGGGCAGGAACATGCGCGTGGCCGAGAGACTCGCGGTCCAGCCGGATCCGACACCTGTGGCTCGCAGCGTGACGGTGTCTTCTTGTGCGCCGAGGTTGCGAAGCAGGAGCCGGTACACGGTCGGTTCCTTGCGTTCGATTTCATGAATCAAGTCCGTTTCGCCGGGGCTCTCAAAGAGTTCGAAGGAGAAGCCCTTGAGGCCGACGGTGGCGGTGGTGGAACGCGCTAGTTGGAACCGAGCAGAGTAGATCTCGAAGTGGATGCTGCCGTCCGGAAGGTCCGCTCCATACAGGAAATCCTCCTTGATGAGATTCAGGCCGTCTGGGAGCGCTTCCACGACTCGGGTTCCGTCGATGGGTTTGATGATGCGGTTCTTGATATCATCGTCGCCGGTGCGGGTGTCGTAGTAGATGTCGTTGGTGACTTCGGAGCGCCAGCGCAGTTGGAACCCGTCCTCTGCGGAATGTACGTCCTTATTGTAGGAGCCATCGATAAGGGTTGAGGATGAGATGCCAATGCTGCCCGAGGTGTAGATTTTGGCTCCCCAGGGCAGGTCTTGGTAGTTGGTTTCGTCGGCTTCGCGGTACTTGAATCCGTTGAAGCTGGGCCAGGCGCTGCCGTGTGCGATCACGGTCTTCATGCGGCGTTGTTCCTGGCTGGTTTCCTTGGCAGACGGGAGGCCGGTGGTGAATCGGTCGTCCTTGTCATCAATCCAAGTGTTCATCGAAGCGGTGTCGGTGATGAGCCGGAAATTGGATGGGAATTCCTTGGAGCCAAAGTGAAGTTGGCAGTTGCCGGCGGGGATTTCGTTGGCAAGTCCCACGTCGAAAACGGGGATGTATTTGCTGGGGTCAACGACGAAGTTGCGGTGGCCGTTCTCCGTGATGAAATTGCCGAGGGGGTTGAAAAGAACGGTTACGCGGAAGATTTGTTCGACGGCTCCAATGGCGGTTGTGCCTAAAAATTGGGGTGGCAGTCGTTCGCTGGCGCCGGTGACGTAGCCACTGGAGAATGTGCCTGTGTCGGTCAGGAAGTGGTCCGTGTCTGCACCCGAACCAAAGTCGCGGTATCCTCCAAGGGTACCGTCGGGGTTGACTGCTTGGAACCGGAGGTTCACGCCAACGCCAGCTCCGACCTGCTCGGTTGCGATCTGGTTTGCGCCACCCTCAAGGTCTGCTGAGACACAACCAACGTACAAGGTGGCCTCGGCGCCGTAGATTCGGTACGGGCGCGTGGGGTTGAGATCCATGGGCAGGGTATCGTACTGGGTGGGGATGCGGAAGAGCGCGGTGACGTCTGCATCGGCTTCGCCCAGGGTGGCGGTGTCGACTTGCGTCCGAGTCAAGGAGACGCGCTTGTCGTTCTTGTGGAAAGGCTCGTAGAAAAGGTCCTCACCCGAGGTGGCCTCGACCGGGATGCTGTCTACTGGTGGTTCGTAGTGGAAGTAGCCCTTGCTTGCGTCGTCGTCGTTGGGCAGGTAGATGTCTCCACCGGCCGGTCCAGGCGATGGCACGACCGATGTGTCGTGGTCCAAGAAGAACGTGACCTTCTCTAGGCTGCGTTGCCAGTCTCCGTACACGTCCGATTCCGAGGCGATGATGTTCGTCTCGTAGGAGGGCGGGAGTGTCACGACGGACTGGGCGGAGACGGGGGCGGCGAGGCCGGCCGTCAGGAGCCCGAAGAGGGCAATGAAGTACAGGAACGATTGGGCGCGCATGGATTCTCCTGGCGGGGGTCGCCCCCCGTTGTGGACTTGCCGTTCCTTTCAGGGTAGATATCCTTTACGGTCCTGCAGCCCGGGTTTGCCAGTCCGGAGCCGCAGGGACCGGGATTTCTAGACGAGGCGAACCCTGCGGCGGGCGACCCACGCGGCGGCGCCGAGGGCCACCAGAAGCACCACGGAGGGGATGCCTGGGCTCTCTTCAGTCTCTGGCGGCACGATGACGCGTTCTTCCACGGTAACGAGCATGGTGTCCTCGGAAGGATCGAGTGGGTCACCGTACCCGACTGCGTGCATGAGCACGAGGAAGGGCGCGCCCAATTCTTCGCCTAAGGGGATGTTGATGGTCGCCTTGATGGTGCGGGAGCTCTGGGCGGGAATATCCTTGACGGCGGCCGTGGTGAGTCCGAAGTCAAAGGTGCCCGTCCAGCCAGGAGGCAATTCGCCAAAGGTGACGTCGGCGCCGTCGGCGGTATTGCCGGAGTTGGTGACGGTCACGTTGAACGTTTTGCTCTCTCCGTCGATGATGGTGATGCCCGACGGGATTTCTAGGGTGACGCCGAACACCGCACCTACGACGGCACGCAGTTGGATGGGGTCATCGAAGCCGTCCATGCGGACAGTGATGGTCGCTTCATCCAATTCCAGCGCGTCGGCAGGGGGAGTCACGGTGACATCGAGGTCGGCGGTGGCGCCGGGCATGATTTTTCCGGTGCCTTTGGTGAACTCGGCTTTCCATGCTCCGTCGCTCACGGACAGTTTGACCGGGGCCTTGACTTCGGTGTTGCCTTTGTTGATGACGGCAAGTTCGAAGGTTCCGGGTTCGCCGGCGTTGACGGAGAGCGTTAGGGGTTTGCCTTGTTTGACATCCATTTCCCAGCCTACAACAGTGGCAAGCGACACGTCAGCGCGGTGCGTGGTGGCAACACCTTCGGGGTCCAATGTCTCAAAGACCAGTTGGTAGCCGCCCGGCGACGCGGTGGCCGACGGAGTGACTGCAACTTTGACTTCGAGGGTCTGGTTGGGAGCTACGACCACGTTGGCGCTGGCGGGCACGGCGGTCCAGCCCGGCAACGGCTTGGAAATGAGCGGCGTGGTCAGGAGGCGGTTGCCATCGTTGCGCACTTTCAGGGTCAATTCGGCGGTTTCGCCGGGGACCATGGTGGGGTGGTCTCCGGTGATGTTGACAGCGTAGATGGCGTCGAACAGGACGATGCGGCCCGGGTGTGGGACTAGGACTTGTTGGCCGTCGCTTCGAAGCGCGACCGTCCCTAGGTTGTCTTTTTGTTCGCTCTTCCACAGGGGGTAGACTTGGTTGTCGTGTCGCCCGAAGAGGTGCAGATTGTCGCCTGCGAGAACTGCTGCGACTTCTCCAGTGCCATTCAGGGTGATTTGCTTGGCGGGGGCGCCGATGTTGGTTTCGCCAAGGACTTGGAACACGTTGCTGGTAACGTCGTACTTGCCCATGCCGAAGGTGCCGGCTTGGTTGCTCCATGCGATGTACTTGCCGTCGTCGGTGATGGCGACGGCGGTGATGGATGAGTCTTGGCGGCGGATGTTCAGTTTTTGATCGTCGGCAGTGGTGCTGTCCACGTGGATGGTGAGCCTGCCGTTCGTGGTGCCGGTGACGGATGTGTGTGCGACGTTGGAGGCGACTGCGACGCTTGCGCCTTTCCCGACGAACGAATCGTCCACCACGGCGGGGTCCGTGGAGTCGGCAAAGAAGCGGATGAACTCCTCATTGGCGATGGCCACGAACACTTTGCCGTCTTCCGAGAGGTCGAGACCTACGGGTTCGGCGCTCAGTTCTTTGGCGTTGGCCCAGGGTGTGATGGATCCGTCGGAGTTCCAGCCGAAGTACCGAACGTGCCACTTGATGGGGCTGCCTTGGTATGCGATGGCGACGGCGCTGCCGTCTTCGGCGAGGTCGAGGTATTTGATTGGGCCGTTGGCGGTAAATTCAAACCGTGTTGGGGTGCCGGAGACGGGTTGGAACAGGAGTACATTCTTGTTTTCCTCAGCGCGGCCAGTGGCGACGAGGCGGGTTCCGAGGGCGTTGCTTGCGACTTTGAGGGTGTCTGTCGAGCAGTTGTCAGCGGGGAGCCCTTGGCTTGGTTCGCGACAAGCTGCAGGGTCCACGTCACCGGTTTCGATTTCGTTCGAGGTCCCGGGGTCGACGAGGAACCAGGTTGCTTCTGCGGCGCCGGGGGGCGAGGGATCTCCGGGGAGTGTCGGCGGGTTGGGCGTGTTGCTTCCCAGGTCTTTGATGCCGTACAGGATGCGGCCGTTGTCGCTGGACATGGTGGCGGCGAGAATGCCGCTCTCCGTAATCACGTCGTGACCGTTGGGGTTGGTGGCAGCGCTGGCCATTGGCGCAGCAAGGAGCAGCAGGAGCAGGAGGGTTGGTCGAAGTCGCATGGGCCCATACTCCAGTTCCCTACCAAAAAGAAAACCGTTCTGGTCCTATCAGGACAACGCAAAAGCGATACTTCTAGGCCAATCGCAGGGTTTCACACATCCGATTGCGTACCGAAACCAACGTAGCCACATTGTCGAAATCATTGAACACGTTGGATTCATGTGCGGCGCGTGCCAGGAGAACGAGCGCCCGACTCAGTTCGTCGACAATGGTGACATGGGCGCTGCGCGCGGTGCGGCTCAATGGATTCAAGTCGATGGTGATCACGGTTTTTCCCATGGCCACGAGGGCTTGGCACCGATCGCCGTCCTCTAAGGGCACGAGAACCACGTCGGCGCCGCCTATTCCGGCTTCGCAGCACAATGCGCGGTCCGAGGCGAGGCCTGGAATCTGAGCGTCCGGCTCCCGGCCAAGCACCGATCCAGCGGGGGCTCCTGCGGCCTCCACGGCGGCCACGAGCCGATCGATGCGTTCTGGCGTGCGGTGAAACAGGTTCACTTCGAGCCGCAAGTGCGGAAATGCCGCCATGAGGGCGACGCAACCGGGCGCATCGAGGGCGACCACATTGCCGTTGAGCGACAACACGGGCTGGCGGGCCTCCAGGAGAACCCGGGCGGCTTCGGTGGCGGCGGCAACCGCCTCCGGTGGCGATTGTTCGCCGAGCAAGTAGTCAAATGCCTCACCGCGACCATGTGCGATAAGGCCAGTTGCGTGTACTAGGCCGTCCTCCACTGCTTGTTTCATGCGCTCACGCACGCGCAGGCTGCGGGCACGGGGATGATCGTCCGGGATGTTGGTTGCCGTCACGAGTGTACCTCCCAATCGAGGGCGAAATCCATGCAGCGTGCATCACGAGTCAGCGCGCCGATGCTGACGCGGTCAGCCCAGCCATATTCGACGACCCCCTCGGGCGTGATTCCGCCGCTTGCCTCCACCTTGACTCCTGGATGTGCCGCCCAAATCGCTTCGGCCCAGGCGCGGCCGGTTTCGGGCGATTGGTTGTCGATGAGAATCCAGTGCGCCCCCTCGGCCGCTGCCAGAAGTGCATCGGCTAGCGATTCCACCTCGACCTCCACAAGAAGATCTGGATGGGAGGCCTGTACTGCGCGGATCGCCGCCTGCAAATCGCCCGCCGCTTCCCGGTGGTTGTCCTTGATCATCGCCGCATCAAACAAACCCATGCGGTGCGGGTCGCCGCCTGCAATTCGAATCGCTTCCTTCTCAAACAAACGGAAACCGGGCGTGGTCTTGCGCGTACCTGCCACGAGCGCCGGGCAGCACGCGGCGCCAAGTGCTTCCATGCAGCCTCGAGTCAGCGTTGCGACGCCACACATGCGACCAAAAAGATTGAGGGCAGTTCGCTCGGCCGACAAAAGTGCGCGGACCGGGCCCGTGACTTCGAGGATCACATCTCCCGCGTCGACCCAATGGCCGTCCTGGCGCAGCACCGATACCACGGCACCCAGTCGCTCGAATATTTCGGCTGCTCGCGCCGAGCCCGCGACAAACGCTCGTTCCCGGGCCACCAATCGCGCAGATCCCACGGCATCGGCGGCAAAAATGGCGTGGCTTGTCACGTCCCCCGCGTCGGCAAGGTCCTCTTCGAGGTACAATCCGATCCAATCAGGGGCCACGGCGGCGCCACCGGGCCTGGCGTGATGAAGGATGCGGACGGGCGCGGTGCTATCGGCGTCCCCCTCGTGCCGTCGACCTCGCCGCTGCCGCCGCCCGCCGCCGTTAAGGACCCGCGCCGCGTCCAACGCTTGTGCGCATCGGCATCGTCGGTTGCGGAGCCATCGGATCAGAGATTGCCCGTGCCGCCGTGGACATGGACGGCGTGACCAGCGTCTGCCTCTTTGACTTGGATCCAGACGCCATCACGCTCCTGTCGGACGTAGAGGCACACGTCGCCGAATCTGCGGAGGCGCTGCTTGAACACAGCGACATGGTGATCGAATGCGCCAACAAGGGTGTGGTCCAGACCGTGGTGCGCGACGCGCTTGCCGCGGGCAAAAAGGCGATGGTGCTGACCGTGGGCGCACTTTCCGACAACGAACTGCGCCGAGAACTCACGGAGCTTGCCCGCAAGCATGCCACCAAATTGTATGTCCCGAGCGGCGCCGTCATGGGCATCGACGGACTCAAGGCAGCGGCAGAGGCGAATCTCAAGGCGGTCACGCTGGTCACCACGAAACCCAACGCCGGCCTCGACCGGGACGTGGACAAATGGACGCTGCTGTTCAATGGTCCCGCCCGAGAAGCCGTGGCCAAATTCCCCAAAAACGTCAACGTGGCGGCGACGCTCTCCATGTGCGGCCTCGGATTCGACAAAACCTGGGTGCAAGTGGCCGTGGATCCACTCGCGAGCCGCAACAGCCACAAAGTCATCGTCGAAGGCGATTTTGGCCGAGCAAGGATTGAGGTAGAAAATCAGCCCAGTCCCGAGAATCCCCGAACGAGTCTGCTTGCGAGCCTGTCGGCAATAGCCCTCCTGCGGCGGATTCTCTCGCCCATAGAAATTGGAGCCTGAACGGCCTCCCGCCCCCGTCCCGGGTGGGCGTGCTACGGTGGGAATGCTGAATCATTTCAACGAAGCTGGGAGAAAACCCATATAGCGCGAGGCAAGTCGAACCGCATGCACCGGAGCCTGTTGGCCCTCCTGACACTCGTTTTGCTTGCGGCCCCCGCCGCGTCGGCACTCGAGGTATCGTTTACGGATGAAGAGTTCACGATTCCCGCCGATGGCAGCTACGAGTTGCCCGTCACCGTGAGCGCAACGTGCCAAGAAATCCTCGCCGGCACCACTTCGGTTTCCGTCAGCACCTCCGGCCTCCCTGACTACTTCGGCGCCGGCACCAACAGCGTGGACTTTGCTGCCACGGACTGCCTAGGCACGAGCACCACGGTGAGCAAGGCAACGGCACTGACCTTCACACCCACCTCGGCGGCGTTCGGACTCGAACCGCACGCGTTCCAAATCGTCGCCGGCAGCGTCACAGCCGACCACAAAAAGATGGCCCAAGTGAGCTACGTGGACGGCCACACGCTTGCCATGGACCAGACGTTCCCCTACAACATGACCGAAGCCGACGGCGGTGTCCTGACCTGGAACATCACCATCGACATCCAGGCCAACAGCCAAACCATGGTCATGTTCCAAAACCTCCAGGCCAGCGTCGGAAAGCTCTCCGGCATCAACCACCAAATCTTCGACGTGGAATCCTCCGAAACCACGCGAACCTTGACGGCGAAATTCATCGCTCCTGACTTCGAGTGGACCGAGGCGATCATCAAGTTCTGGAACTACAGCCACTGCCTGAAGGGCACGGACTGTCCGCCCACCAACAGCCAGAACATGACGTGGGTCATCACCAACCAAGCCGGCACCATCAACGGCACGCCCAACGACGACGGTAAGGAAAGCCCCGGTGTCGCTCCCGTCTTCGTCGGCCTCGTGCTGGTCGCCGCTACCCTCGTCGTGCGCCGCAGCAGCGCGTGACCTGGCTGGCCAACGGACCCAGGCGCACCGCCACCGGGTTCGTCATTCCCCAAGACGCCGTCCTGCCCGGACTCGTGAGCGGCAGCGAGGACTCTCTTCAGGTCGGCCACCGCGCCCGCATCCAAGGCGATGTGCAGCACAGGGGTGCCGTGGTGCTTGGTCGTGGCGTGCTCGTTCAGGGCTCGGTCGAAGGCGGGCATGAAGTGGTCGTTGGAGCCGGAACCCACATCCAGGGCCCCGTTCGGGCCTCGGGCCGCGTCGTCGTGCAAGCCGGAGCCCAAGTAGACGGAGCAGTCACGGCCGGCGGCGACGTGTTGCTGCTGGGCGATTGCAAAGTGGGTGCCGTGACCGCCGGTGGCGACGTATTGGTGACGGGTGCGCCGGCAACGGGCGGGTTGAAGACGGCCGGGCGGGTTGTGACGAGGGCTTGGTAGCGACTATCCAAGCAGCACGATTCGCCGCCCCTCCGCCATGGGCTACTTGCACGCCCAGGCCCGCTACTTTGTTTAGGAACTGAGCGCGAACATCCGCTCCAAATTCCGCTGCGCCCCTTCCAAAACCCCGGGTTCGATCTCGATGATTTGGTCGGGCGTCGGCGCTTGCAACGCCTGCAAGATGTGCGTCAAGTCGGTGCGCTTCATGTGCGGGCAGAGGACACAGGCGCCCATGATGTTGAGTTTGGGCATTTCGGCGCGCATTCGATCAGCGGTGCCGCATTCGGTGACGGTCATGACGTCTACTTTGCCTCGCGCTTCGAGTTGGCGGGCGTAGTCCATCATTTTCTCGGTGCTGCCAATAAAATCGGCTTCGTCGAGCACGTCGCTGCCACACTCCGGATGCACGAGGACGGTGAGGTCGCGGCCTTCGCGGGCGGCACTCTCTTTCCAGGCTTGGACGGAGGCGCCGGTGAAGCGATCGTGGACTTCACAGGTTGCGTCGAAGATGTGCACGGTCTTCTTGCCCGCGAGTGCCTTTTGCAAGTGGGCTCCCATGAAGGCGTCGGGGACGAAAATGAGCTCGTCGCCCGGGAGTTTCTCGCAGATTTCCAGGTAGTTGCTGCTGGTGACGCTGGCGTCGCATTCGGCTTTGACGGCGGCGGTGGTGTTGATGTAGCAGACGACCGGGACGCCGGGGTGCCTGGCGCGAAGGGCGCGGACGTCTTCGGGCGTGATGCCGTCGGCAAGACTGCAACCGGCCTCGGGTGTCGGGTGCAGGACGGTCTTGGAGGGGTTGACGATTTTGGCGGTCTCAGCCATGAACCGGACACTACTGAACAGAATCGTCGATTCGGTGCGTTCCTTGGCGATTTTGGCCAGTCCGTAGGAGTCGCCCACGGCGTCCGCGACTCCGTAGATGATGTCCGGGGTTTGGTAGGAGTGGGCGAGGATGAAGCAGTCGCGTTGGGCCTTGAGTTGGTTGATTTCCAGGGTCAAGGGTGCGATGAGGCGGCAAGCATCGAGGTCCCAGCGATCCGGCTGGCCAATGGCGGCAAGCAACCGGTCTGCCTCCGTGTGCAACTGGGTTTCGGTCCACGGCGACGCGATGGTGGCGCTGGGTCGGGGGATTTGCGGCAGCGTCCGGGACAGCAGGTTGGCCATGGTCTACTCTGGGCTGGGCCCAAGCGTGGCTGGGTGAACCTGCATGAAAATGCTTTGCTCGTGGCAGCCTTAAGAGGTGGCGATCAGGTTTTCCAGGACCGGTTCAAGGCCTGCAAGGTACAGGATGATGAACGGGTCGATGCCGTAGCCTCCGAGAATGTCGCCGCTGCCGCGCTCGATGCTCACTTGCGCGAACCATTGGCAGACGCTGGTGGCTGCCACGAAGTAGTGGTCTTGGTCCGCTGCTTCCACATCGGCGCCGCCGCCCACCACGGGGCAATTGCAGCCACATTGGGGTGTTGCGAATGTGTAGGTGTCCTCCAGTTGGCCGTCGCCGTCGCGGTCGGTCACGCTGTGCTCGATGAGTCCAGGGTTCACGATGGTCGGATCTGCTGCTGCGGCGCCTTGGACGGACAGAGAGGCGAGCAGAGTTAGGGTCAGGATGGCGAGGATGCGCATAGGATTCACCTTCGCTTGGATTGACTTCCTCTCGTTATGCGTTGGCCTGCGTACCTTCGGTATCTAGGGACGAGTGGGGATGCTCAGCATAGATATCGGCACACTGTGCGGGCCCAGACACCGCCGGCGGCGGGGATGTATCGCGTGCAGAGTTCTTCGTAGCCTGGCTCGCAGTACCAAAGACAGGGGTCGAACGGGCCGTATTCGGGCGTACAACTGGTCGCTTGTTCTTGGAGCGTGGACGCGGTGGCGGCGGGGGCGAGAGCGATTGTGGCGAGCAGAAAGATTGCGAGGGTTGCATGAGTGCGCATGGTGGATGCCTCAGCGTGGGCATTGCGCTGGCAGGGATTGAATGTTATCAGGGGACTTCTGCGAAACTACCTCGCATTTGGCATCGCTGTTGGGCTCGTCGCCTCCCCGGCGCCCTCTTATCGGGCCTCCGTCTCGCGCGCTCGATGGCCTTCGACATCGTGGATCGTGCCGCCGCTGGACGCATCGGTCGCTTTGGGACCGCCCACGGAAACGTCACGACGCCTACCTTGATGCCGGTGGTCAATCCGAACATCGATCTTGTCAGCCCCAAGGAGATGCGCGACCGCTTCGGCTGCGAGATGGTCATCACCAATTCCTACGTCATCCACAAGCACGATCACCTGCGCGAACAGGCCTTGGCCGAGGGCGTGCACAAGGTAATCGACTGGGACGGCCCCGTCATGACCGACAGCGGCACGTTCCAAATGTACGTGTACGGCGACGTGGAAGTCGGGCCCAACGAAATTGTGGAATTCCAGAAGAACATGGGCGTGGACGTTGCGACCTGCCTCGACTTGTTCGTCACACCCGACATGACGCGCGAGGAAGCCGAGCACGCCGTGGCAACGACCTTGGAGCGAACAGCGGCAGCCGCCAAACTCATGCGCGGCGATGGAACCACGCCCGGAATCGACCCCGAAGGCAAGTCGCTCATCAATGCCACCGTGCAAGGAGGCCTACACGCAGATCTGCGCCAAGCCTGCGCCGCTGCCTACCGCGATTTACCGGTCGAATACCACACCATTGGCGGCGTCGTCCCCGTGATGGAGCGCCAAATGTACCCTGATTTGGTGGACATCATTCTCAACAGCCAGCAATACATGCGCAAGGACCGGCCCGTGCATTTGTTTGGCGCCGGACACCCCCTCGTGTTCCCGCTGGCCACCGCCCTCGGTTGCGACTTGTTCGACTCCTCCTCCTATGCAAAGTACGCCAAGGACGGCCGCATCATGACCCCCGGCGGCACGCTCAAAGTCGCCGAACTCACGGAATTCCCCTTCAGCAGCCGCGACCTCGACAAGTGGACGCCGGCCGAACTCAACAAGGCGCTGCGCAGCCGCCCCAAGAAGGGCATCGCGGCGCGCGGCTCCGAATCCTGGGAAGCCGAACGCGCCATTGCCCTTTGGAACCTCGACGTCTGCTTCACCGACATGCGCCGCATCCGACAAGCAATCCGCGACGGCATGCTCTGGGAACTTGTCGAACAGCGCGCCGCGTGCCACCCTATGTTGGCTGCCGCCACGCGCCGCCTAGGAGAACCAGCAGCACAGAAATGGCTCGAAGAACGCGAGCCCACCAGCAGCATCAAGGCACTCCGCTACACGGGTGGCCTCACGCATCGCCGTCCGATGTTTCGCCGCATCCACGAGCGCCTCCAAGATCGCTTTGTCCCCATCGGCACCGTGGCCGAATCTGATCTCGACACCCACCATGCAGCAGCCGGCGAAGAGAAACGCGAAGCGGCGATGCACAAAGAGCCCAAGAACAAGCCCTACGGCGACGCACTCGGCGCAAAATTGGACCCCGAACAAGACCACGTCGTCATCAGCGGCCTCGGCCCCGTCCCGCTCGGACTCGACGAAGCCTATCCATTTAGCCAAAGCCACATTCCGCGCCTCGCGGACCTCGACCCCCAGCACATGGGATGGGTTGGCAGCGCCAAGGATGGATTCCTCGCCGCCCACGACCTGATGCCCGGAATCCCTGGCCCCGGCCTCCCCGGCGCCCGTCTCGACCGCGACTTCCTGCAAGTGCTGCGCACCGCCGACTACCAATTTGGAGCAGGCGCCGGCCTCGCCTTGACCGGTGCCTGGAGCGCCGAGCGGGTGCGCGAAGCCGTCGTCACCCGAGGTGCGCTTGTCACGACCACACCCGAGGAGCGTGTGCGTGCCTTCTCCGGCATCGACGTTACCGGACAAAGCGAAGCCCACGCAGACGAACCCGAAGCGCCCGCCCCTGCAGCGCCCGGGCCCCAAACGCCCCTCGTGCCCCTTGGCGAAACGGTCTCCCGCAGCCCCGATTTCAGCACGGAAAGCAGCAAAGCGACGCTGAAATTGCGCACCGTCGCGCTTGGCGCCGACCACGTCCTCAGTCTACGCGCCGGAGACGGCCTCTGGACACTCAAAGTGGCAGGCGCCAAAATTCTCCACCAAGCGCTCCCATCTCCAGCCAATCGAGTGGTGGTTCATGCCGACAGTGTGCCGTTCAACCGCGACGGCAAATCGGTATTCGCCCAATTCGTACTCGACTGCGACCCGGCACTCAGGCCCGGAGACGAATGCCTCGTCGTCGACGAAGCCGACAACCTCCTAGCCGTGGGCCGCGTGCTCCTGAACCGAGAGGAAATGCAGGATTTCCAATCCGGCGCAGCAGTCAAGGTGCGCGAAGGAATTCCCGAATAGCCGCACTCAAGCTGCGATCGAGCAAAACTCCAGGCCAGCTCCACCCCGGAGCCCTCGAGCGGTGCCTCGAGGGAGTTCACAATGCTCGATTTTCAGAGCCGCAGCTGACTGAACTACAACTTTGGTCGCACGAAATGGAACGCCCCGGGTCGTCGCGCGAAGCGCGGCGGCCCCTCTGGGGTGTTCCGAGGGCGTGAAACGCCCTAGGCGTGGAAGCTCATCGGGAGCTTCATCGCTTTGTGCCGCTTCTCGATCTCCTTTTCGTCAAGGCGGCGGAATCCGTTCTGGTCCACCACGGCCACATCCATGCCGTTGCCACTGGCGCTGTCGCGGCGCATCGATGCATTGAGGCCTCGAATGGCAAGGTCCACTGCGTCCTTGACTTTCGCGCCCTCCTCGAAGCGGTCTTCGAAGACACCATACACGAAGGGGCTGCCGCTGCCGGTGCAGGTCCAAGTCTCGGGAATGGCGCCACCTGCGGAATCGATGCTGTAGATGCTGCCGCCGCGTTGGTCGTAACCCCCAACGATGAGCTGGACGTAATACGGCATGAACTTGGAATGGTTCAGCAAATTGCCAATCATGGTCGCCGCGCCACGCACCGGGAGCGCTTGGTCCCGCTTGAGCCGATACAAGCTGGCTTGGGCCTGCAAGTTCCGGGCGAGCATCTGCGCGTCGCCGACAAGGCCCGCAGTGGTGAGCGCCAAGTGGCGGTCCACTTCGAAGAGCTTCTGGGTGTTCTTGTGGCCAATCAGGTGGCCCATGGTTGCCCGCTTCTCGGTTGCGAGCACGACCCCGTCCTCGCAGGCAATGGCGAGGGTGGTGGTGCCGGTCTTCATGGCCTGGGGGGCTTCCTTTGCGTCCATGGGATGAGTCCCCAACGGGCGAGCTTCGTATGTAAGCGTGCCCGGTGTGGGTGGTGCCTGCGAGCCCCGCCCCGTGGCAAAGCGTTCAAAAACCGACAAAACCGTGGGCGAAGTATGCGCGTGCTTGTGGCGATCTTTGCTGCGATCGGATTGCTGAGCTTGTCTATGGTGGCTGCCCACGGAGACGGACCCAAAACCTTGCTGCTGACTGATCAAGGCTGCTCCCTCACCGATCCACCTTGTTTCATCGCCAACGATGGCGCCACAGTGGAGGCAGGCAGCAACACCGTCCAGATCAAGAATAGCCTCGCCACCACAGCCTACGCGATGATCCACTTGGATGCCAAGGGGAGCCCTGGCGCCATGATTGCCGGCGCCGAAGCCATCGCGCCCGGAGCCACCGTCGCGTTTTCCTTTGACGTACCTGCGGACTCCACCGGCGTCTGGTTTATGGCCCTCGAAGACGGCGAGGAGTCCGCCCGGTTGTACGGCGGCATGGAAAACCCGCACACGGAGGCTTCCAAAGACAGCCCCGGCGTGGGAGCCGCGTTGCTTCTCGGCGTGCTCGGACTTTTCGTCATCGCTTCCAGGCGGTCGTAAGCCCTATCCGGGGCGCCGACTCGGCGCAAGCGTGCACACGGTTGTGGTCTGCATCGGCACCAGTCACCCGGGCAACGTTGGCGCCATCGCGCGTGGCGCTGCCAATTTCGGCGTTACGGACCTCCGTTTCGTCTCGCCGCGTTGCGATGTCCGATGCCAGGAAGCCCTTGATCGCGCAGTTCACGCCAAACAGAGCCTCCTTGACGCAATGGTCTGCGATTCACTCGAGGAAGCACTGGAAGGTGTGAGTCTGTCCGTGGGGACGACGGCCCGCTACACCACCGCAGACAACCGCTTTCTTCGCAAACCCATGGATGTCCGCGACTGGACAGAAACCCTCGCGGACTGGGACGGGACGCTCGGGCTTGTGTTTGGTCGTGAAGATTCGGGCTTGAATGCGGAGGAAGTGAACGCTCTCGACCAATTGGTTACGGTGCCCACTTCCGAGTACAGCAGTTTGAACCTCGCCCACGCGGTGACATTGCTCTGCTACGAGGCGTTCCGCATGAGCGCTGACCGTGTGGAATGGGAGCGCACGCTAGCACCGGATACGTTGGGATCCATGAACCAGGCATGGGACGACATCGTCGAATGCACGGAGGCTCGGACATGGCGGCGAGACGTCGCACGAGGCATCTGGCGCAAGATCATCGGGCGCAGCACACCTTCGGACTATGAAGTGCACAACATCATGGGCATCCTGGGCAACGTCCTGAAACGGTTCGACCACCCGGATTGGCGCACGGAAGCCAGCAGCCGGAAAGTGCATCGCGACGGGCTCTTTGCAGAATCGGTTGGCTCTGAAGAGGAGTAACTAGAGGCATACCTCCTGTCGTGGGTCCAGCGTAAGAATTCCGTCTGGGTCCTCGTTGGCTGCAGCAAGAATGGCAGCGTCCGCAAAGGAGATCTCCGGGTGGGCTCGA
The DNA here is from genome assembly GCA_041601615.1 of Thermoplasmatota archaeon. Classification (GTDB taxonomy): domain Archaea; phylum Thermoplasmatota; class E2; order JACPAO01; family JAHFTW01; genus JANQNI01. The sequence goes on from JBFIHX010000015.1 coordinate 52,535, forward strand.
TAGATTTCGCGGGCGTCCGGGCCTTGATCGAATTGGACCATGGGCAATTCCTCCAATGCGGCGAGCGTTTTTCGGGCTGCCAATTGGGCGCCTTGTTCGCCATCCATGCGTCGCCGCCGGTGCACCACCACCTGAAGCAGTTCATGGAGGGCTGCTTGTGGGATGGTCAATGTCTGAACTTGCTCTGCGGTTGCGCGGGCGTCCTGGTGGCGAGGATCGTGCGGATCAACGAATGCCAGAAGCCAGGAGGTGTCACAAGTCGGCATACGCCACCTCCCCTGCGTGGATGTCGTGCCGACTGCGGGCATTGCCACCAAGGGGCACGAACGGGAACCGTGCGACTGCCTTCTTCTGACTCCAAGGCAGGACCGCAATCTCGACCTCCTGTTCTGGCAGAATCCCTAGGTGGTCCATTTCATGGCTGGACAGTCGGATCACGCAGCCTTCCGGTGCTGGTTCGATTCGTCTGCGCCCGGGCAAAGGTTGTAGCATCAAGGCCATGCAAAGCCCAACATCCTGTCAAACAGAAGCGCTTGCCCAAGAGAGGTCAGTGAACTCGCACACTTCTTGGTATCTAGGCTGGCGCACATTGCGGGAGGCGCGAGGAAGGAAGAAGCGGGCCCACGTCGGAACCCGGCGAGGTTCCACGATAGAAATTCCTCGCTGTAGGGATGCAATCAAAACGCCCCAACCCTGAAGTCCCTGCCCCCCTCGCCGCAGCCATGCGAGGTAAGGCTCCTGTTGCCGTCCTGCTGGCATCGGTGTTTCTCTTCTCCGGTTGCGCGACCCTCCCCGACATTCCCGACGACGCGGTGCGCGTGCAGCAACCGGGACTCGACGGCTTGGAATTGGCAGCCTGGATTGAACAACGGGACGGCTACACCTACCTTCGCGCGATCGCCACCAACGACAGCCCATCGGACTACGAGACCAAGGAGGACTGCGGGTACCTCTGGCAATCCGAGCTGACCGACGAAAACGGCACAGCCTTCGTCTACAAGCAGCCATCGGACGAAAAATGCGACTGGGCATACTACTACCTGTTTGCCGGCGAACACAAGGAATTCCTACACACATGGGACGGCCGCTTCTGGATTGGCGACACCCCGAGCGATGCAGAGGCCTGGGACGCGCCGCCGGGCAACTACACCTGGACGCTGCGCTTCCTGCTGCGCGGTGGCAGCGACCATGACACCTTCGAGCCCGTGCCGGGCAAGTTCCTGGAAGCGCAAGTTGCGTTCCAAGTATAGAGCACCCAAGGCGCCTTTCGTGCCCCCAAGCGGCACCAAGATGGTCCAATCTGCATAGTTTTTATCATCACAGCTGGGCTGGTTGCCTCGTGCGTTTGTGGCATATTGTAGTGGTTGCACCTCTGATTTTCTCGGGTTGCCTATATGAAGCTTCGGCACCAGCCTGGGACGCCCGACATGAGTGCTTGGGCTCGGAATCCTCCGCGTATGGGCCCCTGCCTGGAGGATGGGGCGCAGCCCACAGCAATGAGAGCATGAAGTACTTGGAGTTTGCAGCCGCGCGCCCAGGAATTCCGATTGGCCCCGGAATCGAGGCCATGCTGGGGACCCCCGGCAACATCACCGAATTTCGGTGGCGTGTCGATGGCGGAGCAGTGGAGGAAATCGATTTCATTTCCCACGAAAACAATCGCCTGCTTTCGCCTGAATTCCTGCAGGTGCGCTTGAAGCCTGATGGGAACGGTTCGTCCTTGTATGCTGAGCTCGGAGGCGCCATGGATGCCAGTGGGGACTCAGACGAGTTGGCTCGTACCGTGCAAGCATTCCTGGAGCAACTCATCGGTGATCAAGACGAAAACGAGGCATTGGCGCAGAGATTCATTGCATACCAAAGCGAAAGGGGCGCAATCCGGCAAGTGCCCATTGGATACGATGGGTCCAGGCATGAACCACAGGCCCCGCCAGAGCCACCCGAATTCCGACTTCCCGCAGTCCCTTGGTCGGCGGCCTCGCTGATGGCATGGCATGCCTCAAATGAGACTATACGGGACGGCAACGGGCGCCTTGAATTTGTTCGCGGGCCTTGGAGCTGGACCGTGTCTGTGGACCAGGTCAGCAACAGCACGGAGATGCCTGGAGCACGATGGTGGATTTGGGTGGACGCCCGAGACCAAGCCATGGTGAACGTCGCCTCTCTTGCGCCGTCCAATGCAACTGAATTCCAGGATGCGACGCGCCTGCAATTTGCAATCCTTGGTCTCCCGGCCCCTGAAACGGAGGATTGGCATTGGTCCCCGATGCGCCAGGAAGCGTTCGTGTGCTGAGCCGAGGCTGTTGCTTCCCCGCCCCGTCCGGTCGTGTCTACCTCATCGCCTGAAAGATCGCCCCAAACGGACCCACTGCATCTTGGCCGCCGTCCACCACGAGGCAGGCGCCGGTGACAAAACTCGCTGCAGGACTGGCGAGGTACAGGCAGGCGTCGGCGATTTCTCGCGCCTCGGCCATGCGTGCCATGGGGGTGCTCTTGACCACGGCGTCCGCGAGTCCGAGGTCTTCTCCGAGCCGTTTCATGCCCTCGGTGCCACCCACGGGGCCCGGGCTGACGGCATTGCAGCGTACACTGGGCGCCCATTCGACTGCGAGGCTCTTGGTGAGGTTCAAGACCGCTGCCTTTGCCGCGCCGCTGTGGCTCACACCTGGCGCTCCAGTCCAAGCGTACCCCGCGACGATGTTGAGGACACTCCCGCCGCCGGCTCGGCCCAGCATCGGTTCGGCAAATGCACGCGTGGCGTTGACGGTGCCGCCCACGACAATGTCTTGCACGCTTTGCCATGCGTTGTGGCTCATGGCCGAAAAGGGCGTGGGAAAATTGCCCGCCGCCGCGTTCACCAATACGTCCACAGGACCCACCAATTTGGCAATCTCGGCAAGCCGTTCCGCGTCGCGCACGTCCGCCGAATGCCACGTCACGCCGTGCCCGAGGTCCGCTGCCGCGGCCTTGAGTTTCTCCTCATTGCGCGACACCAGAACCACTTCGGCGCCGTGCTCGGCAAATGCACGGCTGATTGCCAACCCGATTCCACTTGCGCCTCCTGTGATGACCACGCGCTTGGATGCAAACAAATCTTGGCGAAACGACGATGTAGATACGGCCACGGGGGCGAAACGGCCCTATCATTGATAGGCCCGAGGGTTGAGAACTGCGACAGGACCTTCAGCGGTGCGGTATATATCTGGGGGGTCATACGGCCACTCGTTGGCCCGTCTCAACCCCGCGCAGCACCGACTTCTCAAGCGGCATGTCGACCGCTCCACCGAGGCCCTCGAGGAAGCAGACAGGCTTCTCAAGGGGCTTGCCACGCAGGAACTAGCGGACGCCATTCAGGCGGTCCAAAGGGTCCTGCAACGCATCGATTTCGAGGAAGCCCGCATGGTCGCCTTCGACCTTGCCGAGTTGCCCCCATCGCTGGTGCCCTACCTAGAGAGTCCCTTCGCGCAAGCGATTTGCTTCAACCAGTATTGCGCCGACCAGGACCTGAGCCACACGCGAGGCCAGAAGTCTTGGGGAGGCGGGAGTGCCGCGATCGCGGCGCGCAACTTGCCCTTCCTGCCGCCAGTCTTCGGCGAGTTGTGGGACGATGGCTTGCTGGATAAGACGCGACTCGTGGCAATCGCCAATCGCAACCTCACCGACGAAGCGTACCTCGAAGTAGCAGAATTGGTGCGCACGCGCCACAAGGAGGACGTGGACGAGCGCCTGCTCAAGATGCCTGCCACGGCGCTCCGCGTTGGCCGTCGAGGCCCGGAGCAGGCCATGGAGGCCGCAGAGGCCCATGGCTGGCTGGACGCCTTCAGGCGCGTGGAAATCGCCGAGGACTTGGTGCAAGAGGCAAACGTGCCCGCCAGCGGCGACGAAGCACCCCAAAAGGAGACTCCAGCGGACCATGCCTTGCGCGATTTGCGTGCGGCGCTGGGCGGCGCTCGTGTCAGCGAGGAAATCGTTCGAAACCTTCGACTGAGTCCCGATCCGAATGTGCTCGTGGAGAAGTTCATTGCGGCACACCGCAAGGCTGGCGACACGGACCCGGAGGAGATCACCAAGACGCTCTTCTACGCCCACGCTGGGCCGATGCAGAAGCTCGTGGCGGACGACAAGCTCCTTCTTCGTCACTTCCGGCCGGTCAAAACCCAGAAGCGCGGTCAGTTGTTCTATCGCCTCTTGGAGGTCATTGAGGAGGCTCTGCTCGAAAAGCAGCACCTTGCAGATGTGGACGCTCGGGGGCTGTCCGAGGAAGAAGCGACGGTGGCCGTTCGACGGGTCCTCGACGATTTGAACAAGGACCCCAACCGCTACCTCGTCATTCCCGACGAATGGCTGGGTGAAGTGACGCGCCGCCACATGTACTTTGGATCGCGCACCCGCAAAGAGGGCGCCGCCTACAAGTGGTTCCGGAAGATTGGCGCCATCTACTTCCTTGGTGGCCACAAGACCAGCGAAGAAATCGCCGACAAGGAGCGAAGAAAGGCTGAGAAGGCCGAAGGGTAGCAACTAGCAGTTGGTTCCTAGGGCGTAGCATGAGGTGTTGTCGATGAGGCCGATGACGCTGCCGCCTCCGAAGATGATGCCGTCCGTTTCGGCGCATTGCTGGGCGGAGTAGTCGATGGTGGCACCTACGACGCCGCCATAGGTGGACGTGTAGTTGCAGACAGGTGCAAGTGGCCCTGCACTGGCGGCAGGGGCGGCAGCGAGGGCAACCATGGCAAGGCAGGCGGCGGCGAGGAGGAAAGCGCGCATCGCACCCCAGATGCCATTGCATTCAAGGCATTGATTCGGGACGAGCAGAAACGAAAACGAATCAGTTCGGCAATGTGTCGCCTGCCAAGATCGACCATTCGTCCGGCAGCGGCAGGACATAGGCGAGGGTCACGATCAACTCGAAGGGCTGCTCGAAGAGGATGCCATTCTGCTCGTCGCTGGCCCAAACGAACACCGAAAACCGGGTTTCGGGTGTAATTTCGAGGCTTTCGAGGCTTGCGTCGCCAAAGAAGTAGTTGTCTCCGCCTTGTTCGCCGTCATCGTTGCGCAAGACGAGGGGACTGGGGCCGCGCTTGTCGTCGATGAGTGCCTCGTAGTCGCAGATGGGTGCGCAGTCGTGCTCCGTGAACAATCCCGCATGGACTTGCCCTTCTTGCACGCCGCCGCCCACGGTGAGGGTTGGCTCCCAGACCAGTTCTGCGACGATGGTTCGAAGCAGGTCGCCATCGGTCCAGAAGTCCACTTGGGCATGGTTTTCCGGGTGGCCGCCGATGCGGCCCATGGTCGGAACCCCGAGACCTTCGCCGCATTCCTCGCTGATGAGCGTCGCGGTGCTGCTGGAGCAAAATACGTAGCCCGCCAGCAGCGTCTGGCTTGTGTAGGGATCGCTGCTGAACAGCCTCGTCATTTGGATCTTCAGGATATCTGGATAATTTTCTCCGGCCACCACTTCGGAAACCGCTTGGACCGTGCCAAACAGAGGGTGCTTGGCCACGACCTGGTAGAAGCCGGGGGCAAGGTCTTCAAAAGTGAATACACCGTTTTCTTCGGTTGTGGTGTTGCGGGACGCGCCTTGCACCTCGATGGTTGCGTTGAAAATCGGCACGACCCCTTCATCCACAACCACGCCCCGGATCCCCTGGAATGGCTCCGTGTAACAGATATCACAGCATGTGTGACCAACATCGCAAACGGTTGGAGATTCATCAACACATCCGGACCATGCCGGGACCATGAGAACCAGAAGGAGGGCTGCCCACCGCATACGGGAAGAGAAGGGGGGAGAGGTTTGAGGATTGTTGTCGCCCGAGGGGGCGATTCGTCGGCCTAGAACGGCTTGTCGTCGCCGCTGATGAGGCTGTATTCTTCGCCCACAGGCAGCACGTAGCCGATGGTGACGAACATCTCATAGGATTGCTCCAGAAGGACGCCCACTTGGTCCGCTGCGTAGGTGAACGTGGTGAATCGGGACTCCGTGGTGAAGTTGGAGGCCACCAGTTCTTCGGGACCCACATAGGCCTTCAAGGGGCTGTTGGAGATGACGCTGCCGAATCCGTAGTCGGCCCCACAGAGGGGGTCGCAAACGTAGTTGATGTGGTAGCTTGTGCGGAATTTGCCGCCTTCGCTGGCACTGACTTCAAGGCTGGGCTCCCAGACTTGTTCGATGGTGATGCTGCGTGCCAACTTGCTGTCCATGTACCATTCTTGGCCGGCTTTATTGGAGGGGTTCTGAAGCACGCGCTCGCCGGGCATGATGGGGTTGTCGACGCAGGAGGGCGGGTGGTTGATCAGGAAGCAACTGGAGCGGGGAATGCCAACACCCTCGCCGCATTCTTCCGAGTAGAAGGCGGGCGTGTTCAGCGAGCAGGAGATGTATCCACTGAAGGCAACCTGGCTGATGTAGGGCGTCTCGTCGATGAGGCGCGTCAATTGGATGCGCACGGCGGGCGGCCGGGCGACGCCTGCTTCCACGATGGCGCTTTGTTGGACCGTGTCATGGAGAGGGTGCGATGCGGTCAGGAAGTAGGTGCCTGCTTCGAGGCCATTGAACAGGAACAAGCCGGCTTCGTCGGTTTGGACCGATTGACCAAGGCCGTCAAGGACGACCGTGACGCCGGCCACGGGAACAATCGACTGGTCCACGACCACCCCGCGAATGCCGCCGGTGGTTTCCGTGGCTTCAATGGACGGGCCGTTGTCGATGGGCTCGTCGCCCGTATTTTCGGCGCAACCAGCAAGCACCGAGGCCGTCAGCACGAGCAGACATAGCGTAGAGAGAATTGGTCGACCCACAGGAATCACCCTTCGACCCTCGGCCAACGACATAAGCGTTGTGCGACGGCGAAGGGAGGAAGGGATCCGAGCTGTGCCTGATGAAGGAGCCCGTGTCGGCTTCAAATGGAAGGTGTTGGAGGAGGGAGAAACGGGAGGTGGAAGAAGGGAGATAGGCTCGGGGCACACCTTGGCTCTAAGCAACCATTGCAACAGTCTCTTTGCCGCCCTCAAACCCCAGGCAGCAGGGTCCCCAGCCTAGGGGCTTCCAGCCCCTCGGAGTACCCCTGGAAGGCCGCCGTCCTTCGGACGACGACCTAGGGCGAAGTGAGGCCTAGGCTACCATTGCAACCGTCTCTTTGCCGCCCTCAAACCCCAAGCA
>JBFIHX010000016.1:0-55528 GCA_041601615.1 Thermoplasmatota archaeon
CGTGGGGGCCGATGCGAACCGACGCCTGGCGGGGGCATTTCTATTCATCGTCATAGCGGCATTGTCCCAATCGCTATTGACCGTATGGGGCGGGGCTGGCCGCTCACTCATGTCGCCATCTAACGGTTGAGCTAACGCGCCCTGAGCCGCAGGCGAAGGGTCGCGTTGAGCGATTTGTTATCTCGTAATGGGCTCGGCAATGTTCCTGCTTGTCAGGACCACCTGTTTTCCGACGACACGGTTGTGTTCCATGTCATCGTGCGCCTGCACGATTTCATCCATCGTGTATGCCACGATGGGCAGTTTGATGTCGCCCGCGTGAACAGCAGAAGCGATCTCCGCCAGCACGTCGGATGGCAGGTTTGCCGCGCCACCTCCGTACGCAGTGAGGCGCACACCAGTGGGAATGAACTCAATCGGATAGAAGTCTGGGATGATCCACTGATTTGACAGCATTCCCGTGAAACATACGGTGCCCCCGGGCCGCGTGCAACGCAGCGTGTCTTGGAGGGTCGGTTCGCCGACGAGCTCCAACGCACCGTCGACGCCTTCGGGTACCAATTCTCGGACCTTGTGGGTGATGGAACCGTCATCCACGACGACGTGATCGGCGCCAATCTCCATGAGCTCTGCCACGCGATCTGGCCTGCGTGTCGTGGAGATCACCATGACACCCATGCGTTTGGCAAGGACTGTAGCCAACAGACCGACAGAAGACGTCCCGCCCCGGATCAAGATCGTGTCGCCGGTTTTGACTCGTATGCCCGTATGCAATGAACCGTACGCCGTTTGCAGCACCTCTGGCAATGCGCCCAGGCGGGCCCAATCCAAGTCGGCCCCCACAGGAATCACCGACGATTCTGGCACCAAAGCGTATTCGGCATATCCACCGTCGAAGGAACGCCCCATACCACCCATGATCGCGACCGCCTTCGAACCGACTGGGAGATTTGTTCCCGGCGCAGCCTCGATGACGCCAGTGGCTTCGATCCCTGGTACGCGCGGAAAGGTGACTGCAGACCCTGCCAGGCCGAGGCGGGTGTGGAGTTCGGAACGGTTCAGCCCGAACGCTTCGACGCGCAGCAGGACCCACCCTTCACGTGGTTCTGGCTTGGGGATATGGCGAATCTGGAGGGCAGTTGGAGGCCCAGGCGTGTCCAGGACAACGGCGCGCATGGTTGGAACGGGTTGTGCAGCTTCCATGGCTACAACTACACAACCAGGAGTAATATACTATCTACTTAGCAGCAAAGGAGGCGCTACGTTGGGGGCAAGTGACTCTTTGATATAGGATGGGGAGTTACTATATCCCTGATAGCATGGGCCTTGACGACATCCCTGCCGAACCTTGCCAAGCCGCGCCCCAAGGGTGCCACATCAGCGATTTGTTCAGCGTGCTCAGCAAGGCCCACATGCTGGATATCCTCTACATCTTCGAGCATGCGGGTGAGCCAGTCCGATTCAAGGACCTTGAAGCGCGCCTCGCCATCAGTCCGAACACGCTGAGCAGCCGCCTCAAGCAGCTGGTCGAGTCCGGCTTCATCACGCGAAAGAGCTTCGCCGAAATTCCTCCACGCGTTGAGTATGAACCTACGGAGAAGGCGATTGGTCTGAACCAAGTGTTCCGGGCACTCAATGACTGGGCCCAAGCACATACGCTTCAGCCCGTACTTGTGTAGAGAGCCAACCTGACGGGGCACGTTGCGTGCCAGATGGAATCGCGAGTTGCCAGCGCCGTCCGACGGCGCTTGATGTCCGAATCTACGACGCAGGGAGCCAACCCGCGGCTGTGCGTCTGCACGAGCGTTGGCATTTCACCCCGCATGAAGGCTCCAGGTTAGGAAGTAATTTGCTACACACTTAGGAGCAAAGGAGTCTCTACGCCGCCGAGAAGTGGTCCACTCATATTGCGCGGGTCCATCATGAGTCGGTAACATGACCATTCTAGTTACAGGCGCCAACGGAAACATCGCAACCATGACCATCCAACAGCTTCGGGCGGCAGGAAAAGACGTCCGTGCCGTTGTGCGCGACGAGTCAAAAGCAGGCCCCCTGCGTGAAGCTGGCTGTGAGGTCGTGGTGCATGACTTCGACAAGCCGGTACCTGCCTCGCTTTTCGAGGGCGTCTCATCAGCCCTCTTCCTGACCGCCCCCAACGCCCAAGCCGACCAGCAAATGCACCACCTCATCGAGGCCGCCAAAGGGACCAACGTCCATGTGGTCCGCCTCTCCGCCATCGGAGCTGCCGCGGATGCACCCACAGCCAACGGACGCCTGCATCACACAAGCGATGAGGAATTGATTGCATCCGGGCTCAAGTACACGATCTTGCGCCCATCATGGTTCATGCAGAACATCTTCTGGGGCCTCGAATCCATCGCCAAGGAAGGCAAGATCTACCAGGGAATGGGCGACGGCAGCATCGGCATGATCGACGTCCGAGACATCGCGGAAGTGGCGGCTCATATACTGCAGCAGGGGGGCCATGTTGGAGAGACGTTGACCCTGACCGGCCCTGCAAGTGTGACCTGGCACGATTTTGCTAGCGCGGTGGGAACCGCCATTGATCAGCAGGTGGATTACATCCCAGTACCCGTGGAAGCCGTCAAGCAAGGCGTGCTTGGCATGGGTATGGGCGAATGGTTCGCCGACTTGATGGCAGACTACTCGACCGCATACAGCCAAAACTGGGGCAACATCGTCACCGAGGACGTGGCCAACGTCCTTGGAAAACCAGCGCGAAGCATCGAGGCATTCAGCACCGAAGTACTGGCCCCAGCGCTACAGGCAACAGCGTAGCTCCGGCTGCCCGCCCCAATCACCGCTTGCAAGCGGACCTCCCCCATTCTCCAATTGGTGCCCTGCCGGTAATGGCGACGGAATTGGGCGCTATTCGAGATAACGGCCGAACTGACCCGCCGCTCGCAAAGCGAGCCTGCGAGCAATGCGAGCGGTCGGGTTGAGTGACTTGTTATGTGCCATTTGAAATCGCAGTCATGACCAATTGGAATAACTCATCAGCGCGATTTGTGGACCCAATCGCCCCTCGCTCCCGAGCCAACTGCTTATGCTCGGGCTGGTTGGAGCCTGCATAAATGACGAACGGCGTCGTGTGTCCTCTCTTGCGCATTTGCTCAAGAAGAGCGTAGCCTTCCTGAGGCCCTTCCTTGCGCCCCATATCTGAAATGACCGCTGCAAACTTCGTCGAATCCATCAAATCCAAGGCTTCGTCTGTTGACAGCGCAAGCGAGAATTCGACACCTTGCGCTTCGAATGCTTGACGTTCGTGGACGTTGTTTTCCGGTCGATCGTCCACCCAGAGTACGCGGTTTCTCCAATGGCCGTGTTTCATTTGTTTAGCTGATTTTGAGACCGCATCCAGGATCCCTTGGAGTTGAGCTGGGGCGGAACTTGGACTAGCGCCGGAGTACTTTGCGGCGGCCGTCGCGAGCGAGGCCGCCGAAGCCATTTGGGCCCTTAGGAAGTTATCCTCATTCCGAAAGTCCGACGGCCCGTAGAGCTTGTTGTGGTGTTTCGCCACCAACCAAAGGAATCCAAAAAACACCAGGACAGGGAACAGGACCATAAAATAGATGAGTGGCAAAATGTGGCCCGCCAATCCCTGGCCCAGCCCCACCACCATAGACGCAAAACCATATACAAGTACAATGAACAAGGCAATGATGCCCAATGGACTCTTGGTGAATCCTTGCGCAGAATTCATGAAATCATTCGGGCCCACATGACCTCCAGCAGAACCCACGGTTTTAATTTGGCGGTAACACCACAGACCTTGATCTGTCGGCTGGAGGCACATAACGGTTGAGCTAACGCGCCGAGCGGAGCGAGGTCGCGTTGAGCGATTTGTTAGGTTGCCTGAGTGACGGCGCCGCGCACATGATTGGCGGCCCTACGCGTCGGGGCGACGGCAGCTCAAACTTGCTGATGATCTGGCCGGTTAGCGAATCCGGCCGATTGAGCAGAAAGAGTCTCCGAGGTAGTCGAGTCCGGGCGATTGCGAGACAGTCGCTCCGGTTTTTACTCCCCAACATACGACGATGTCCCCCTGGGGCGTTACGTCCCCGTGCCAGAAGTCGCTGCCGGCACCAGCCTCGCCAGCCGGGGCTTGATTGACGTCATGTAGGACTTCTACCGGCCATGAGCCGTTGCGCTCTTCGGCAACCACCGGCCTCCAACCTTCATGGTCCTCGTAGTTCTGCACGCTAGCGAAAGCCAATACCGTGCCGTTCGCGATAACTAAGCTCGGCCGTTGAACGCGTTCGGCGTCTTGAAACAATTCGCTCACGCGCCAGCCATGTGTATCCTTGCTGGCCACGAAGTAGTGGTTGTCGGCTTCGTTGCTGCGGCCGTCAATGAACGCGTGCACCGGATCCCCCTGATTCAAGGCGGCGAATGGGAATTGATGGCCGTTCGTGTACTGGAGGGGTTGGATGGAATCAGGCACCCAGGAGAAGCCGCCGTCGAAGCTTTCGTAGGAAACGTAGCTGTACGGAGCGCTAGTTGATGGCGGGAAAGGCACATAGCACCCAACGAGCACGTGATTCGAATCCTCGCGGTCTAGCGTACCATGGCACCACCATGAGTCCGGAATGTAGCTACGGACGGTCCATGTCAGGCCGCCGTCGGAGGAATGCCGAAGCCAAAACCTGTTGGGCTCGGCCTCTTCGTCGACTCCAACCACATCGTTGCTCAGAAGAAGGAGTTGGCCGTTTCCGTAGGCCATGAGCCATGGTCGATCCGGCTGCGCGGAAGTGCCCAGTCCAAGAGGCAGGAATTCGATGAACACGGGTTCGGGACCTTCCACGTTCCAGCTCGTGATCGAGCCACCTACATCACCTAGATCGAAGAAGTACATCTTCCCCGCGTCATCGAATGCGACATCGCCTTCCCAACCATGGTACAATTCGCGCTCCATGCCGGGCATTGGGGCCCATTGCGCGCCGTCCCGCGACCACAAGATATGGCTGGCCAGTTGAGTTCCTTCATTGGCTGCGCCGCCCTTGTGTGCATGCGCGACCATCATGCCGGACGGGGCGACCTTTACAGCCGGTTCGTAGGAATCGCCCTCGAAAGGCAACTTGAACGGTTCTGTCCAGTTAATCGAGTCCAAAATCATCGGCGTGTCTGACTTGTCTACGGGGCCTGGGTCCAGTTGGTTGGTCGCACACCCTGCCAACGTCGTGAAGGCCAAGCAGGACACGAGCGCGGTTGCCCACCTCATGATGCCGAGCGATAGGCGCGGGGGAACAAATGATTTGGGGCCTGGAAAGTCGGCCAAGGGCGGGCACGTACGGCGGGCAACCTAACGGTCGAACTGACCCGCCGCGAGCGCAGCGAGTGGTCGGGTTGAGTGACTTGTTATCTGGATAGGGAACCAGTGCTTCCGTTCATTGTAAGAGCCAGCCTGAGATGGGGTCGCTCATGATTGAAGCGATCCGTGAAAGCCTGATGGCGCCCCTCAACGCGAGGGAGCTGGCCTTTGCCATCTGGGCCCCGATTGTCGCTTCCATCTCGGCCCTGTTTCCCAAGATCAGATACTGGACGGGTCGAAAAATTGCGGCCCTTGGTGATGTCCAAACTCTCCGCTGGTGGCTCGGAGTTCTGGTGTTCTCGGTCGGCGTCATCTGGGGTCTAGCATTGCTTGGGCTGTGGTCAGTGACGCTGTTCCGCCCGACGCTCCTCTGGCTCTTGTTGGTTCCTGGGGCTGTGGCGCTTGGACTGACCAATCGAGGCGAGCGTCGATACGCAAGCGTGGTTGCCGTGAGCCTCGTCGTCTTCGAGGTGTTGTTCGGGATTCAACCACTCCCCCTCTGGTTGGAAATCAGCCTTTGGCCGCTTTATGGCGTTGCAGCGATTGTGTCAGGCGTTGCCTTGGGGTATGGTCGGACAACATTGGGTCATGGCATTCATGTGTTCATCATTCTGGTGACGCTGTCGATTCTAGCGTACTCGGTGTGGGCTCTGATCGCCAACTGGAACCAGCTTGACAAGCTGTTGCTGATGTTTCCGGTTTTCATGGCCACGGTACTGCTTGGCATCCAGTGGCTAGGGGTGCGGTTGAAGCTGCTTGAAAGCCACCGGGACTCGCCGGCGTAGCCCTATCCAGATAACGACTGAGCTAACGCGCCTCGACCGAAGGGAGAGGTCGCGTTGAGCGATTTGTTAGGGGGCCTGCCATGCATTCGTCAAGCGGACTTTCTGTAAGCCCCTGCAGCGGATAACGCGAAACTGATTCGCTCCTCGAGCCAATTCCCAACTGTGTACCGGCCAACCATTAGGTCCATCGTTGCCCGGTCTACATCCGCATGCTCTTGCATTTTTTCGCGCACCTCGACCAGGCCAGTGACCGTCGGCCGCCAAATCGTGGTCTGCAGAAACGGGCCGTCCACGTTGGCCCATACAGAGCCGGGAATCGAGAGGACCGCCTCCTGTAAGTGCTGCGGCGCACGGTCCGAGTTGGGATGGATTCGGATTTCGCCCACCGCGCCCGAGTCCATGCAACCGTAATCCACGGTGCCACTCACAAACGCGACTTTGCCTGCTTCCAGCGCGTCCAACCTGCGTCGGACAGTCTTCACGGAACATTGCGCTGCTTCCGCTAGATCTGCCATTTTGGCGCGCGGGTCATGGAACATCTTGGCAATCAGGGTCCAATCGGTTTCATCCAATTCCGCTCGTGCGGGCGGCATGGGTACCTCCCACGCGACGGGGTTGGTGTTGGTGATTTGGCCCACCAGCCCACGCCGGCGCTCCATCTCGGCCGAGTTGGCGTAATAGAGGACGACTCCGAAGCCTCCCTCGAACAAGTCAAAGACCCATTGGACGCCATCGATGAGGGCTATTTGTTCGAGCGCCGGCTTCTTGTTGGCCTCTGGAAATGGCCCCGTCTGGATGCGCGCCATGCCGTGGCCGAAGACGGATGGATTGACCACCAGGTACCATTCTCGCATGAAGCCCGATTCTTGCATACGGTAGATGCGTGCCCGCACCGTATCTTCGTCGATGCCCACTTGTTTGCCCACGGCGCGCATCGATTCGCGCGGATTCCAGTTGAACCCTGCCGGAGCGCTCAGGTAGCGCATGATTTCTGCATCTGTGATGTCCATGGACCCGTGACCCGTCCGGTGAATGGGACACGAGGCGGATTATGTTTCGCATGCGCCGCGCCCAGCCAGGCGTGGCCCTTAGTACCGTTGAACATCTGACTCATTCATGCGCCCTACACTTGCGCCGCACGCCAGCACACGAACATCCAATCTCCTCCTGATTGTCGGGGTCTTAGCCGCCATCTCACTTTCATTGTGGCACCCGCGCGGGCCGGACGTTCATGAAATGGGGGCCCACGGGGACACATGGTTTGTCATGCACCTGATTGGATCCGTGGGATTCCTCACGATTGCCGTCGCGGCGATGCTTCGCCTGCAGCATGCCACCACAGGCCTGGCAGCCAGCGGGTATGCCTTTGTGGCCGCAGGCGGCCTGTTCACAGCGCTCGAATTCGTCATCGACGGTGCGGTTGGATCGGCGCTGGCTCCTTTCGTTGCCGAAAGCGGACCTACGCCTCTGTGGGAAACGGCGTATTACCTTGAACGTGGCTTCAGTGCCCTTGGCTTGGGAGCCTACTCCATTGGTGTCGCTCAATGGATTGCGAGCACGCTCACAGGGTCCGGGCTTGGCATGCGGATCGCCGCAGGGTTTGGCCTATTGGGTTGCCTCGGTGCCTTCGGCGCCGGCGTCCTCTTTGTCGGATTCGCCTTGCCCGTCGGCCCGCTGTTTGCATTGATGCCTCTCACGTTCATCTGGTTCGGAGTACACAGCGTCAGCCAGTTGCGGCTGCACGGCCAGTCCCTCGAAGCGACCCAGCCCGTGGGACGCCTCGCATAGTAGCCCCGCGAATCGAGGGCGGGATTAGGGGGGCTAGCAGCTATGCAGCGCTCGCCAGGCCGCCTAACGGTTGAGCTAAGCCGCCTCGAACGGAGTGAGAGGTCGGCTTGAGCGATTTGTTAGATGGCGGAATTTGCAATACCGGTCAATGTAGATTCCGGACACGGCGCCCCCGAAACGTGCTACTCTTCCTCGTCGCCGCCTGCCTTAGAGCGCCACTTGATGGCCTCGTCGAGTAGTTGGCCGTGGCGCTTCGTTGCAGCCTTTTGCATCTTCAGGAGCCCTTCATCGGATGGAAGATCCATGATGTATTGCAGGTCCGCCAGACTGTAGCGCTCACGATTGTTGACGTATGTCTCCAAGGCACCTTCCAGCGTTGCAGCGATGAAATCGATGTCCGAGCGGTCCAGGCCGTTGTCGTCCCCTCGATGGATGATGCTGTTCCGAATGTCTGCCATCCTTTCCTGGCGACGTTTGAGCAGTTGTGGTTCGTCCTTGTATCCAATTAGGCCTGCCATTCTCTGAATGTTCCGGGCAGATGGATCGCGGTCCGACGTCTGGGCAAGCGCCTCGATTCCGCGCCAGAAATGGCTGAACATTTCAGTGAACGTGGCTGAGGTCATTGCGTCCTGCAGGTGCGCGAACCCAGTGAGAATAAGTTCGTCGTATTGATTAGATGAATCAAGTTTAGGTAGCTGCGGACTCATTTCGTCGAAGCGCTGTTTCTCCCAGCCCGTATGTGCATGCGGATGGCGATAGCTATCATCATCCTCCCGCCACACGAGAAAGCGCCCACTCGGAGTCTTGACCAAGAAGACGAACGGCCCCCGCAAATTGGACCACCGCCGTGACCCGGATCCTCCAATCCGGAATGGATAGCCCCGGTTGTAATACGAAGAAAAATTGGCAATTCCCAAGGCGACTCGTAGCGCCGAAGTCACGTGGAGTGCTGCGAATGCCTGATCTCGTGCTTTGACAACACATCGGTAGGGTGTGAACTTCCGGGGGTTCAGGTCGTGGTGGTTTTGCTCCAAGACGCGGCTCCAGTTCTCACCGGCCTCAGATGTCATCCCATCCCATTCTGAGTGAGGTTGTGGTTCGAACACGACTCCATTGGCTTCGAGCGTCGGCAGGGTGTCACCAGTCCGCCCGACGATGGGTACTGGCATCCAGGCTTCGTAATCTTCCTCGGGCAAGGTGTGGAGCAGCATCTGGAAGTTCCTAATGTGGTCCACGAAGTCCTGGGCCGGATCTGCAAGCGCCCTACGCTTCTGGAGTTCGGCGCGGATTGCTGTTCGGAGACGCTCCACGGAAACCTTTTGCCGTTCGGCATTGAACGGGATTACGGCCGCGATTATGGGAACGAGCTTTTCCACCTGGCTGATGTTGCCATCGCGCAGCACGATTCGGCCGTTAGAATCGTCCTCGAACCGTTTGGCTGCGTCGTTGAACATCTGACGGAACTCGTCATCGCCAAAGACCATCTTGCCCATGCCGCAGCATGCTGGTAGCGCCAAAAGAGCTCTGCGGAAATTCCGAGGAACCTGCGCCATCTAACGGTCGAACTGACCCGCTCGCCGTAGGCGAGTCGGGTTGAGTGACTTGTTAGCGGGCCGTGGGGCATGGCCTCGGAAAAATCACCCTAGAGAATTCTATCCGCCAACCATAGCATGATGGCTGTCAAGCCGACGAAGAAGCCGCCGATCGTGTAGAACCGCTGTGTGGTTTTGTCGCGGCTGTTTATCTCTAGCAAGTCTCGAATTTGGTCAGTCAACGGCTCGAATGCTTCCTCGTCTAGGTCAACAGATTGTCTAAGTTTTTCGAGGGGAACCCGAAGCTGCTCAGGCATTCCTTCAAAGGGCTGACGTTTTCGGACTTCCTGCAAGTAGCCTTCAATGAGATTTTCATGGGGGGCCAAGTCAGGCGCCTCGCCAGTCGTTATTGCCATCAGGGTTTCGCGGTAGACCCGGATTTGGTCGTGGTCCCGAATTCCCGTCAGGTCGGCGATGTCTGCAATCCTCGACCAGCTCGGCTGAGAGGTTATGGCCGCCCCAGCTAGCCGCTTTGAGAAATCGTGTCGCTGCCGAGTCCTCCGGTTGGCATCCATGATTTCCTCGACGATTGCGCCAAGGACCCATGCAAAGAATATCATCAAGGCGATTAGCGCCCCCATAACGAGCAAAACGATGAGCCACTCTTGCACGGCCCTAGTCAGCGCGCGCCATTGAAATTAGTTTGTGAATTGAAATCCTGGCTGGCCTCGAAAAGAACCCTGGCGCAGCATATGGCGAGTAAGCATGTTCCATGGCACGCTAACGGTTGAACTCAGCCGCTCCGAGCAGAGCGAGGAGTCGGCTGGAGCGACTTGTTAGCTTGCTCACATAAGCAGTCGTGATGCTCGCAGGGTTGCGCCATCAAACGCCATTTGGTAGAGAGGCACCATTGACACTCCTTCATCGCGGCACTTGCGAGCCAGAATTCTCGCAATTGCGGCCTTGTCAGAAAACGGTGTCTTCAGCCCGAATATCACGGCAGTCAAGTTACGGATTTCGTAGCGGACCTTGCGACCGCTGCGATTTGCCGTCAGAACATCCGAGGTTACCACGCGCCACTCTTCTTCGTGTGACCAAGCAGGCATTTTCGTAGTTGTCTTTCGTCGGAACAATTCCCACAACTCGTTGTGCCAAGATGGTTCGTCCGTGCGAATCTCGTCAAACAAGGGACTCGTCTTGCCATCGCGATTAGAATACCATGTATCTAGGAGCGTTGGCAGTGGCAGCGTACCCAAAAAACGAAAGAAATCGGTCTCTGGCGGCACCTGGGCGTACTGTACTTTCTGCAGAGTTAAGTGCATGTCCCCCTCTGTTGGCACGGAGCCATGAGCCGTACTTGATGAACCGGTAATGCCTCTGACGGGTAGCCTGCAGGGTGAGCCTTCGCCGTGGCCTGCGACGCTAAACTCCAAGGCAACGCCCCGATGTTCGTCTCCGTAGCTTCCCCACATGGATGGATTGACGTACCCTCCCGAGAAACAGGCAACTTGCCATCCGGAATGGACCAATGAATTGCAAATTCCATCGACGTAATGCTTCGGAAACGACGAAACTAGGAAGTCGAACTTTTGCAAGTTTAGGGTATCTGGCGGGCTGTCCTGAGCAAGCAAGTGGCGCAGGACCACCCCTGGTCCGAACCCACTCGTTGCTGCGAGAAGCAGTTCCATTCGGTCTTCTTTGATCTCGCCATCGGTCAGAGTTTCCACGGCAAGCTTGAAATCCTCAGGGTCGGGCGCCCCGGTTGGGAACGATGCGGATTCATTGAGAATTCCTTGGGAAGCCATTTCTCGCTGGATGGCTCGGAGCACGAACCCGTGGACCAAAGTCAGTATGTACTGAAGGGCAAATCTTCGGAGCGGTCGACCCGCAGATGCCAAAAGGGAAGGCAAAATGGCAAGCGCTCCACTAGAGAACACCTCGCTGCAGACCGCATCATATGTTTGCCGGAAGCGATCAGTAGGTAGGTCGGCCCGTGTCAGGTCTACGCGCAACGCGTCGCGCTCAAACCCTTCCTTGTCAACGAGGAGACAACATGCGTGTGCCCATAACAGGGAGAGCGCATAGTGTCTGAGCAGATTTTCCCAGAGAATCTCATCCCCGTCCCAAAATACATTTTGGTACCCCTCCAGTGGGTCGTTCAACTTGTCAGGAGGCGACAAGAATATTTCCTGTCTTTCCAGTTCTTCGAATTCCCCCAGCAGTGACTCACACGACCTGAAGCGGTAGAATTTTTGATTCTTCGGTGAGTCGGTTATTTGAGCCACGCCCCCACGAGCGCGGCAAACGCTCGCTCGACCTTAACGCTGCCCGACGGCTTTCGCGGCTCGTGGCTGCACGGTGCATGAGGGCAAGCTAACGGTCGAACTAAGCCGCCCCGGAGCGCAGCGGAGGGGTCGGCTTGAGTGACTTGTTAGATTGCGCACCTCTACTGGGTCTTGGATTGAGGAACACCCGCCAATGGGCCGGTTTTCATAATCTCAATTACCAAGGCGTCATGGTGTTTTTTGATGATTTGCACAGAGGGGGCCTTGGTTGCCAGGCAACAAGCCATCATGCACTTCATGGTTGTCAGTAAACTGAATTGGCAAACCATGAGTGAGTAAGCACGGGCCTCTGCAGCGGCAGCCTCGCGAAGGTGGTCTGGTGCATCGGTGTAAATCAAGGCAAGCCAATTGAATGTGTCTTCGGCCAGCATGTGTGTTGCACTGCTAAGGCGATGGTATGTGGATCGGTAATCAAATTCCATGTCCACGCTCTTGAATCGGTCAATGACCGAGCTTGGCCACGCAGCCTGAGGTTTCTCGGATTTTCGAAGGCCTAATTTCGATTCCATGTAGTTCACTTTTTTCCGCGACGATCTGGCGAATTCAATCCGTTGGTCAATTCGATCTACTTCGCCGGGCACGTCGGCATCGGCCAGTTTTCGCCACTGTGCTAACCGTTTTTCATGATCCGTCAGCCAGGCATCGATAAAGCCCAATATTGGCTGTTCGCCCCCGTGCGCGGCCATATGCATAAGATTCACAGAAGACTCCAAGACTACTCTCGCAAGGGCCTCGGCGCTTGTCCACGCTTTCGTGGCCAAACACACAATCATGCCGGAAGTCTGCTCCTCGATGCGGCCAATCAAATTCAAGTAGCACCGTATTACAAACATCTCGCGTGGGTCCGGGTTGTCCACTTCACCCAGCCAGTTCGAGGTGTGTTTGTGAACATCGCCAACAGCGTCGATGAGCGGGATGAGGTTAGAAAGATCCGCGCTTGCCGCCAATGAGTGACGTTCTCGGAAGTTGTCTTCATTGCTAGGCATGCACGGAGGCCAACCGGTGGCGCGATTTAGAAGCCACGATTAGCTTTGAAACCCCCCACGTTGTCGGCGCAATTTCCTTTGCCTCAAGACCAAGCCACACTCAATCGGAGAGGCTAGACTCGCGCAATCTAACGGTCGAACTAACCCGTCGCGAAGCAGACGCGCTTGCGCGGCTGCGCAGCGGTCGGGTTGAGTGAATTGTTAGGTCGAATCAGCATAGTTGGGCCTACGAGGTCGGCGATCTACGCGCCGCCTACAGCGCACCTGCTGAGGCAATGGAGGCCATAATCAGCCACCCACCAATTCGCAGCGGCCTAAGTAGCCTTTCCTGCGCAAGCCGCATAGAGTATGCAGTGTCATGGAGAAATTTCATCCCAAGGGACATCAGCCTGCGCCATGCATCTTGCAATATGTGGAATGCCCAAGGCGACTTCAGAATCTCTTCCTGGTACTCGGCAAGTGTTTGGTGCGCCACGGACTTCATAATCTCGTCAATGGTCATTGCGCTGAGTCGTCCTTTGCCTTGGTTTTCCAAACGCGCCTTCAGCCGGTCAAGGCTCCGAATACCGCCCTCAAGCAGAACCCTACGCATGGCGACGTTATCGCCCAGGTCAAAGGCTGCACTGCGAAGATGGTCGAAGACGTGGTCGCGAGCCTCGTCAACGGTCCACGAGGGTAGCGCAATTTTTTCCCATGCATCTGCCTCCAGCTCTTTGTAGCGAAGATGCCCGAAATCAACCACGAAATCAGAAGTAGCTGTTGTGATGTCAAATAAGCCAGTGCTGGGAGATGCTTTCACGTTTTCCAGGTCGGCAGCCACAGCATCTGCAAAATTCCATAGTGGTGCTGTGTCAAAATCATCGTATTTTCCCATTTTTTCCAATCTCCTGCAAGGCTCTTTATGTCTTTTTTAGTTAATAAATTTTGTGGCCATTTTCCAGGAGAAATGCCTCGAAAACTCGAATATCACTCGTTATGACTGTTTTCCCTCATTATTGATGCCTTCGCACAGGGCACGATGAACCCCACTTGCACGCGCTGTGGGGCACGGCTGGAGCGACCTAACGACTGAGCTAAGCCGCGAGCCGAAGGCGAGTCGGCTTGAGCGATTTGTTATCCTGCTATCCCTGGTAAGTTTGGTCAAGATGCCGCCCGTTCGCTTGCTTTATTTTGATTGCAGCAATGGCAGCAGCAATGGCCCCGTAGGCCAGGTCGTTTCACCCATGCCTTCCAAACCTACAAACAAGACTGAACGAAATCCCTTTCGCCGCAAACTGAGGGATTCACCATTGCAGGGACAATACACATTGGAAGGGGAGGTGAAGACCAGTATTTCTCTATCCGACAAGATACCCGACAATCTCCATACGCTTTTTGTTGGAATCAACCCCGGCGTTCGATCCGCACAAATCGGACACTACTATGCAGGGCATAGCAACTGCTTCTGGAAGCTTATGCATGCGAGCGGCCTTTGGCCCGTTCCTATCACTACAGAAAATGACGACGACATGGTCGTGCAAGGTTTTGGCTTCACTGATGTTGCAAAGCGCCCAACGCCTGGCGCCAACACTTTGCGGAGACACGATTTTCATGAGGCAGAGGACAGAATTGCCAACACTGAACAAGCGTTCAGACCGAAGAGCATCGTGTTCGTTAGCAAACGGGCAGCGCGGGAATACCTCGGAAAGCCGTTGCAACCTGTCAGTTATGGGAAGCAGCGATTCAAAATCGGCTCTGCTGATGTGTACTTCATGCCATCAACGAGTGGGCAAAGTTACGCAGACACAACGTATGAAGAAAAACTGGCATGGTTCAAACGTCTTGCAAAGCACATTTCTAAATACTATTCCTTTATTGAAAAAGCAAATTGATCGATGGTTTTCTCAAAGTTATCTCCACGCAGTTTCAACAAAGTAGGTTTCAAGGATGAGTGGCATTTAATGAGAATTGAATCCAACAACCCCCGATCTTTTGCTTCCACGGCGGCTTTAGCAAGCAGGGCGTGAAGTACAAGCTTCCAAAAATCATCAAAATCACTGGCCTGATTTAGATATTTCTTAGCGTCAAAGCGCCGCCTCCCTTGTTCTTTCCGCGCAGTTATTGTTTCATAGCGAATTTGTTGTTCTATCTCCAGTATTTTGGCCAAGGTCGGCCTTGGATCTCCCACGCTCATGGCGGGCATTTCAGGCCGACTATCCGGAATTCGGCCTTTGACCACAATGGAAATCCGTTCATTATCTCGCTCATAGGTGTGAAAACTGCCGGCGTGGTGATGATAACTGCCCAACGACATGCCAGCAGCGCGCGCGACGAACTCTTGAATTAGTGTGAATATCAACACATCCAGAGGCAATAGTTGGAGGGCATTCTGACTACGCATAAACGTAATACCATGAACAGCGCCGTTCCGGGGCAGAAATTGCAACGCAACGGTGCAGGGGACTTCGTCCTCGGCTTCATCCGATTTTTTGCGGTGTGAATCAAATTCGGGAAGGTGCACTACAGCGACACCACGTCGAGTCCAGTTTCGTTCTTGGATTAGGTCAATCACGCGGTCGATTTGGTTGAAGACGCCAATTCCAAAAATGCGAGGGCCATAGGCACCATGCATACGAAACTTGTCTACGCTGAATTGATCTGCGTGTGGATTGTAGTACCGAATGGATTCAAACTCCATCCGACCAGCCATTGTCCATAGCCAATGCCCAAGGGCTTGAACGAGGTTCAGGGGGTGTGCATCGTTATACGTAATTCGATCTCGGGGGTTTTCGAGCTGAAACGAGTGGCCAATAAATTCGTGGCAATCTCCCTTCGATGGTTTGATTATGTCACCATTTTGGACGACGTCAGCGAGCATGGTGATGTACTGTCCATCCCACCCCAAGTCGGCTGTGCGCTGGTCGGGGAGTCGATTGGACATGCCCATGAATTATTACTTCGTATGATGAAACCTCCGAATGGCGCATGGCACGTACATGCGGGTAATCCGGCAATCCCGGGGGAAGCAGGATAACTCCTCCTTCACGGGTTTTCCCCTAAAGTGTAGCCATTGCAGAGGCGTTTATATAATACTGGAGCGCAGCATTTCTCATAAGCCTGAATCACCTCCAAGGAATCCCTATCCAGAGTACATTCAACTACCCCATTCGCGGTGTTATGTGGACGCGGTATAATTCTGGCCTTCGATGTCTGAAGCTTGGCGAGTTTCTTTTGCGCGGTTCCTTCGGTCACACGACGCTGTTTCCAGTGGGCAAGTGCATTGCTTTGTGTACTGGGTTGACAAGTGGCGTGCCTTGTATCCGTCCAATTCGACAGCACCAGACAAGAGCGCCATCACGGAATTCCTTGACGCGCTCGGCCGCGAGCATGAACCGCGTCTCGTGCATCAGGCCCGGGAGGCAATCCGCCTTTGGTCGTTCTTCCGGCAGGAACAATTGGCCTCAGATAGTCGGCAGGTAACTTGCGGCTACGCCTCCGATTGGCAGAGAATCCACGTGGAAATGACGCGCGTTTTGCGCCTGAAGCACATGAGTCTGCGGACGGAGAAGTCGTACCTTGGTTGGCTGCATCGGTTCCAGGCGTTTTGCTGCAATCGGTCGCCGCAGGCGTTGGCCTCCGGGGATGTGTCGGCGCTTTTGTCGCACTTGGCCGTCGATCGTGGCGTGGCTGCATCGACCCAGAATCAGGCGTTCAATGCGGTGTTGTTTCTGTATCGACATGTCCTTGGGCAAGACCTTGGCGATCTTTCGCACACGGTGCGGGCCAGGGAGCGTCGCCGATTGCCGGTTGTCCTTTCGCGGCCTGAGGTCGATGCGGTGTTCGCCCGCTTGCCTGAGCCGTTTCGGTTGATGGCACGCTTGACTTACGGCTCGGGGATGCGGTTGCAGGAGTGCCTGGAATTGCGCATCAAGGATGTGGACTTCGAGCGCGGCCTGTTGACGGTCCGCTCGGGCAAGGGAGACAAGGACCGCCAAACTGTGCTTCCTGAAGCACTTCGCCACGACTGGTCCAAGCACCTAGAAACGGTGCGGCGCCTGCACGAAAAAGACCGCGCCGAAGACCTCCCTGGCGTCGCCTTGCCCTTGGCACTGGAGCGCAAGTACCCCAACGCAGGCAAAGAGTGGGCTTGGTTCTGGGCTTTCCCGGCAGCCTCGCATTCCGTGGACCCCCGCAGCCGCATTGTACGACGCCACCACCAACACCCAAGTACCTTCCAGAAACGCTTCCGTGCCTCCGTACAAGAAGCAGGCATTAGCAAGCCTGCATCGATCCACACGCTGCGCCACAGTTTCGCCACCCACCTCCTTGAAGCAGGAACCGACATCCGCACCATTCAGGAACTTCTTGGACACAAAGACGTCCAGACCACGATGATCTACACCCACGTCGCAACCAAGAATCGGCTGGGTGTCCGGTCCCCACTCGATGCAGGATTCACCAAACCCATGAATATGCGGCATTTCGCCGAGAGCATGGAACTGCCCCTAGAACATTAACTGATGGCGACCGCTGACTACAGATGTTTCGCCAACTTGACAAAAATTGCGGACGGAATCGGTCGCACGTCGGGTGAGCATGGCCTCCAAAATGCGTCTCCGAGGAGCTAAATCGAGATTGGCTGGAGGGCCCTGTAAGGTTTGAAATTCTACGTACATGTTCGGGGCACTTTTCATTCTGAATTCCTCCCTTGAAACGGGTTGATTTTTTCGAAGAGCATCCGTACTTAGAAGGCTATTCAGCAACGGATTTTGAGCGAGCGTGGTTTCGCGTTCGCGTCTATTCCAGAGCGCCGGTCGTCTCTCAACGTCCTTTGTTAGCTTCCCTCGAATGCGCGGTCCCATCGCGCGTCCAGACGAACGACTGCCTCCTGGGCGGTCACCGCTCGCCACTTCCCTCGGTGCTTACTAGCGAGTCCTAGTTCGTGCAGCCTTTTGAGTCCGTCTTGGACGTCGAAGTCGGTTACGCGGCCGGATGTGTGGGCGAGCCATGTTTCGGCGTTTTTGTCTAAGGTTTTGGCGCCTTGCGGGTTGTTTTGGAGTAGGTGGAAGGCGAGGAGTGCTTCTTTCTCTTCTTCGTTGAGGGCGAAGGTGAGCATTTGGTCGAGCACGGCGGCGTTGTTGGCGAGGTTGCGGAAGTAGAGGCCGGTGCTGAGGGTTTTCATGTATTGGAGGCGCTGGGTCTTGATTTTGCCGTGGGTTTTCCAGAGGTATCCAAACAGGACGAGGAGGACGCCGCCGAGTGCTTGGAGGCTGCCGTCGGTGAGTGCTTGTTGGAGGTTGCCGCCGATGAATGCGCGTATGAGTCCGATGCTTTGGTAGAGGGTCCAGCTGACACCGGCGATGAGGGGGCCGTAGATCAGGGCGCGGTCGAGGGGGCGCAAGGTGAGGCGGGTGTTGGGGAGGACCATTTCGAGGTCGGCGGTTGGGATGTTTTTGAAGCTCTTGAGGTAGATTTTGCCTGCTTCCATGCCTTCGGTGCGGCCGGCTTTGCTGGTGAGGAGCGCTTCGGGTTTGAGGCGTAGGACGACGACGAGCCGTTCGTAGAGGTGCAGTTTGCGGGTCTTCCAGCGCCAGAGTGTGCTTGCGCCGCGGACTTTCTCGGTGCGTTCGGTTTCGCCGCGTTTGTACAGCCGGAGGATGTCGAATTCTTCGAGGTCTACGTGGACGGCGAGGGGGAACAGACTGCGTTCAACGAATGCTGCTTGGAGTTCTTTCATGGTGATGCGTTCGAAGTTGGCGTCTTCGAGTACGGTGGTCATGGCGGCGAGGAATTTGTCTTCGCTGCCGCCGGGGGCCACGGGAACGAGCGGGTCGGGGTCGAAGGGGGCGTATGCGTCTAGGAGGAGTTCGCGGCTGGTGTCGGATTCGAAGCGCAGGACGTGGTGCAGGAGGGCGGCGGCTCGTCGTGTGTCGGGGTCCGCTTGCATTCTGTCGAGGAGGTCTTGCCTGCGCACGGGGACGAAGCGGGTCGCGCTCACGGGGGGTGCGAGGGGCATTTGTGTGTAGAAGGGCGCGGTTCCAGAATGGGCGGGTGTCGGCCGGTAGGCACTTGTTGCTTTGTGGCTGTCTGGCGGTTATGGGTGCGCGGGGCTTGTTTGCTCGGAAATCGATGCGGGTGGAGGAGCGCGAGGGCTATGTGCGCACGCTTGGCTTGTTTGATTTGTCCAATCTTGGTGTTGCTGCCATCATCGGCGCGGGCATTTTCGTGTTTCTTGGCCAGGAGGCGATTGGCACGGGGCCTGCGGTGGTCGTGGCGCTTGCTCTTGGGGGTTTGGCGGCGATTTTGGCGGCGTTTTCGTATGCGGAGGCGGCGGCGATGTTGCCGGGAAATGGTAGCGCCTACGCGTTCTCGTTTGCAGCGTTTGGGAGCCTTCCGGCGTTCTTGGTGGGCTGGTTCTTTCTCAACACCTACGCCATTGGCAATGCGGGTGTAAGCATTGGTTGGGCGGGTTTTCTAAAATCGGGTATGGCGAGCTTGGGCTGGGCGCTTCCTGAGGCGTTGACGCAGGACCCGGCGGCGGGCGGCCTCGTGAATTTGCCGGCGCTCCTGTTCTTTGTGGTCATTACGTTTCTGGCCTGTCTCGGTGTCCGCACGAGCACCCGCGTCAACAACCTCTTGGTGGTTCTGAAGCTGGGGATTGTGTTGTTTGTCATTGTGGCGGGCGCATTCATGATTAAGACGGCCAACTGGGCGGACTTCTCGCCTGCTGGCGTCAAAGGGATTGCGGGTTCCACGGCGGTTCTGTTCTTTGCCTACCTTGGCTTCGACACCATTGCCGCAACGGGAGCTGAGGCCAAGAATCCCCGTCGCACGATGCCGCTTGCCATCCTCATCAGCATCGCGCTTTGCACGGTGTTGTACATTTTGATGGCGGGGGTTGTCACGGGGATTGCTCCGCATGCGACGTTGAATCCGGATGCTCCTGTTGCGGACGCCTTTGCCATTGCGGGTCTGCCTTGGGCTGCACATGTCATCACCGTTGGGGCAATGATTGGACTTGCGACGGTGGCCTATGCGTTCCACATTGCCATGGCGCGAATTTTGCAAGCGATGGCCGAGGATGGCTTTGCGCCCAAGATTTTGCGTCGTGTGTCGCGCAATGGAGCGCCCGTGCCGGCGGCCATGGTGGTGGGTGTGATCAGTGCAACCGCGGCGGGTTTCATTCCCCTGGCAAACGTCATCGATATGGCAGTGGAAGCAAGCGTCGTGATTTTCATCATGGTCAGTGTTGGCACCATCGTCGTGCGCCGCATGCGCGGTACGCCGGACGGATTCCATGTGCCTGAAGTGTTCCACTGGGCGGCGGTGTTGGCGCTGCTTGGTGTGATTGTGTTCGGAAATGCGCCGATGGTCCATGTGCTGAGCTTGGCGTGGCTGGCGATTGGCTTGATGATCTATGGCTTCTGGGCGCATCGTTCGTCGCTGCGGGCTCACGCGGAAAACAGCGCTTCGTAAACGCGTCGCTGGAACCAGTGGGGTGCTTCTTCGGAGCCTGGGGCAAATCGTCCGCGCACCGCTTCGCCGGATCGAAGTCCACGCGTGACTTGTGTGAGTGCTTCGAGGTCTTCGGCGTCTACGTCCTCCATGTGCCAGTTTCCTAGCTGTTTTGCCTTGACCTCGTCCCAGCTCCAGCGCATCCAGTGGAAGCGCGTTTGGTCGGGCGCTCCAGGGACCGGTTCGTAGAGGTTGACGGAGAGCCCCCAGGGGTAGAAATTGAGCGTGATGTTGGGAAACAGGAACCACCAGAGGGCGAAGACCCGGCGCTCGGGGTGGGCGAATCGGTCCGGCAAGAGTGCGGGGTCAAACCCGAGGGCGGGGTCGCGGGCGTAGGCCCATTGCAGGACGCCGTGCTCGTGGACTTCGGTGCGGTACGAATCCATGTGCACGGATCCGGCAAGTCCGTGGCCGTCGGTGCCGTCGCGGGATGTGCCGTGGATGAAGGGGATGTGCAGGGAATCGAGGTAGTTTCCGGCGTGCTGTTTCCAGTTGCCTTCCACGATGCGCACTGGCTCGGCGACGGCCAAGGGGCGCAAGGCGTCCAGGGGGAGTTTGCCGAGGGAATCTTGGATCGCTGCCATCGATTGCGAGAAGGCTGTGCTTGGTGTTTCAAGGGCCAAAAACGCCAGGGGCCCCCAGGTTGCAGCGGCAAGCGGCCGTAGGTGGTCGCAGGCTCGGGGAAAATCGGGCAAGTCGCGGGGGATACCAGGCTGACCAAGGTACTGGCCCTTGTCGCCAAAGCTGCGCCCGTGCTGGGGGCACACAATGGCCTTACCCGAGCCGGGCGCGGACACGAGGGTGTGCCAAGCGTGGGTGCAAACGTTCGGAAAACCGCGCAGAGCACCGTCCTGGCCCCGTTGCAAAAAGTAAGGGCTGCCTTGGACTTCCACGGGGGCTCGGGCGCCGGGGGCTTGCAAAATTGATGCCGGGTCCTTGGCATCGGCTTGAGTCTGGCCCGCACCGGGCATGGCCAGCAGCCAGTGATTGCGAAACAGGGTCCCCTGTTCACGAGCCAAGAACGCCTCGTCAAGGTAGGCGCTAGGAGGCAGGGACTCGGCGGTTCGAATGTCCGGGTCCACGCGGAAGGCTTCCGAATCCACGTGGTGCGGACCCCGGGCGCCAAATTAAGCCGGCTGGAAGCAGCAGGATGGCGCGGTGCAGGCCGTACGTCATGGCCAGGATCGCCGCGGGGCCTTCGATGGAGTCAAGCGGGAGGCTGCATGAATGCTGGGGCGAGATTGGAGGAGCGCAGAGGGAGACCGGCCCGACTAGGCGTCCGGCCGAGTGTCGTGGCTGCTGAAGTAGTCCGCGAGGGCTTCGCTGACCACGTCGCTGAAGGTCCGGCTGCTCGTGAGCTTCATGTAGTGCAGCTTCAGGAGTTGGCGAACGGGGAGTTTCACCTTCACTTCCTTCATTTCGTTCATGTCGGGCTTCTTGATCCCCATTAGGTCGTCGGTTGTCATCATGGTCGGTCACCTCTGTCGGTTGTGCCAAGCGCCCCAAGGGGCACCAGCGGCACCGGAACCTTGTCCGTTCGTGCACCGCTGCACAACTGTCTCTCGGTCGTTTCGTACTATTTGACCGTAGCCTAGAACGTTCATATACCGACGCTCGGCAGCCCCTAATTCCCTTCGAAAGCCCGGGCCGAGCGGCCATGGAGGGGCACATGGCCATTGAAACAAACACGGACCGTGGTTGGATTGTTTGTTGCACGCAAGGTTCGTGGTCCTTGTGACCCCGAGCGCCCTGAAGACAGGGTATTATAGCGAAGCCCCGAGAGAATGCGTTGTGTCGGAGGACGCCTCAATGCCGGACAACTGGGATGGGAACCAGGACCTTGACCGCCTACGGGAATTCAAGGTGCACGTTCCATTATCGACACACCTGCAATTGCATCGCCATCGCCTACTGACGGGAAAATCCCTCAGCAAGACCATGGAGGAAGCACTGGATGCCTATTTTGACAAGCACTACCCGGGTGAAGAGCCCACCTAGGTTCGATCCTCGAATCAGGAAAAACCAAGCAGCGTAGTCCTCGAGCACGCTCCGAGCGACCCATCACGCAGTCGAAAAGGTCAACATGCGGCATGCGAGGAATCTTTTGCGCGCAACGGCGCCCCCACAAGCCTCAAGGCCCCGGCCCCTGCCTGCCCATGCATGCGCACCCTGCTCCTGGTCGGCATCCTTGCCTTGACCACCCTTTCTGGCTGCCTCTCCGACGACGCGCCGGAGGGTGATGTCGCTCCGACAGTACGCCACCTGGATGTCCTGCCAAGCTTGCCAGGTTTCGGCACCCTTGCTCTGAACGAAACGCCCTTGTTTTCCACGCCTCTTCTCGTGGACAACGTTCGCGCCGGCGGCGAACCCGTCATCGCCATTCTTCCCAGCGGCACCCTCCTCGTCAGCGCCCACCCCGGTTGGACGCACTACCACCCCAGCGATGACCCGACCCACGTCGGCACCGAAATCGTTACGCCCGTCAACGCCCAGAGCTACCTCTGGCGCAGCACCGACGGCGGCGCCACCTGGGACCACGTCACGCTTCTGGGCCTGCCCGCAGACAACTTGCCACGCAGCGCCGCGCTCGGTGTCAGCGACCCCGAATTCACCGTCATGGCCGACGGCACCGTCTGCACCACGGACCTCATCGCCCTCGCAAGCAGCAGCACCTCGTGCAGCAGCGACGATGGCCTCACATGGATCACAACAGGCAACAGCCTCGCAAGCGGCGGCCCGAACGACCGACAATGGCTCGCCTCCTACGCCGACGAGTTCTACTTCACGGCCAATTACTTCGCGGACCACCACATCCAAGCAAGCAAGGACTACGGCCTCACCTGGGAAGTGCGCGGCGACGTGCCCTGCTCCCAAGATCTCGTGGCCAACCCCGAAACTGGAGCCTTGTATGTGGGCTGCGGCGCCGGACTTGGTGTTTCCAACGACGGTGGCTTCACCTGGCAAGTCCGTTCCATTCCTGACGAACTTGCCCCTCGTGGCGGCCAACGCATCATGGCCGAACCGGCCCTCGACGCCGCCGACAACGTCTGGGTCGTCTGGACCGTCGGCGAGCGCCAACTCTTCATTGGCGGAACCCCCGACGAAGGCGCCACTTGGCCCTGGATCATCGAAATCACCCCCCACTTCGAACTCTACAGCCAAGCCCCCGACGTGGATCCAGAAGCCTCCGGGGGCCAACCCATCAGCCCCATGGGCACCAACGGCAGCTACGTCTGGCCCTGGATCAGCGCCGGCAGCAGCGGCCGCGTCGCCGTAAGCTGGATCGGAGGATTCAGTGAAACCGCCAGCACCGCCTACAACGACCCCTGGTACCTCATGACCGCATACGTTCTTGGCGCCGATTCCACCGCACCCGCCGTCGTCGTCCAAAGCCTCAGCGGCAAACCCATCCACAAGGGCCCGATTTGCCAAAGTGGCACCACCTGCCAAGTCAGCAGCATGGCCGGCAGCGATTCCGGCGACCGGCGCCTCGGCGACTTCTTCGAGACCACCATCGACGGCGAAGGCTTCCTCCACGCTGCAGTCTCGGACACGTTCACCCAAAGCGACGACGTCATCTCGCACCCCTTGTACGTACGCCAAGTTGGAGGCATCTCGCTTCTGACCAACGCAGACAAGGAACGCGGATGGATGCCGACGCAAGGCTGATCCGGCGTTGACTTTGGCTCGGGGAACGCAATTCGGATTTTCTCGGCCTTCCCCGTCGCTCTCTCCTCCATTTCTCCTCCATTTCTCCGTCCTTGCCCATTCGTACCACCGCTGAATCGGCCCTTGTGCACCGCCCCGCAGATGCTCAAAAACACGCACCCCACGGCAGATGGACGTTCGCCACAAGTCTGAAGACCGACCGGGATAGCTGGCCACCATGCGCTGGCTGCTCCTCGTAGCACTCCTGACCCTCCCCACCCTCGCTGGCTGCCTCGACAGCAACGGTGGCACGGACAAATCCGACCGCGACGCCACGAGCGTCCTTGAGCCGCTCACGGAGCCAATCTACGAGGTACTGGGGCACTTCGAGCACCGCTTCACGGGCACCACCGGCATCCAACTCTACGTGGACTACTACCTGCCCGACAACGGCGGCGCCGAAGTCCCCGTCATCCTCACCATGACGCCCTACCAAGACCCCGACACCGTGCAAGTCCCCGGTGAAGGCGGCGACCCCACGGGCCTCCTTGGCGAAGACGCACCCTACAGCCAATTCTTGGTCGACCACTTCGTGCCCCGAGGCTACGCCGTGGCTTTCGCCGACGTACGCGGCAACCACAACTCCGGCGGCTGCATCGACCAAACCGGCCCGGAGCAATGGCAAGATGGCTACGACTACGTCGAATGGCTCGGCACCCAATCCTGGAGCAACGGCAAGGTCGGCATGTACGGCGCCAGCTACGACGCCGAGACCCAATTCACCACCGCCATGATGCAACCGCCGCACCTAGCCACCATCGTGCCGACGGCAAGCGTCAGCAACCAATACGAATGGAGCTTCTACAACGGCGTCCCCTACGAACTGCAACCCCTCATCGGCATGGCCAGCTACTTCGGCGGCAGCGTCGTCCCAAGCACCAGCCCCGAAGACGCCCCCACGTACCCCGAAAAACTGACCTGCCAACCGGAGCAATTTGCCGCCGGCACCGATTTTTCCGGCGACAACACCACGTTCTGGCAAGAGCGCGACTACCGAGGCATGGCCGGCGACATCCAAGCCAGCGTTCTGCATGTGCACGGCCTCGCCGACTGGAACGTGCGTCCCATCCACATTGACCCATTGTTCAATGCCATCCAAAGCGAAAAACGCGGCATCTTCGGGCTCTGGCACCACGCCTACCCCGACCGCGGCGACTGGCTGGAAATCCTCACCGCATGGTACGACCACTTCCTCTTGGGGCTCAACAACGGCATCCTCGACCGCCTGCCTCCGGTCTTGATCGAAGACTCCACCGGCAATTGGCACGGCATGAACGCCTTCCCGCCCCGCAACCAGCCCTGGCTTGAACTGCAACTCGGCGCAGACGGCGCCTTGGTGCCCTCGGGCGCTCCGGCCGGCGATTTGTTTCTCGTGGACTACCCCGAAGAAGTGCTCTTGGACCTAGGAATCATCCCCGACGAACAAGAAAGCGCGGATGTCACAGACCTCTCGCCTGACCACCTGGAATGGACATTCACCACGACCCGCGATCTGCACTTAGTCGGCCGCCCGGAGGTTCGCTTCAACGTCACCACGGACGAAAAGAGCACCCACTGGACCGCCCGGCTCTCCGTCGACGGCGACGTTCGCTGCGCCTACGAGTACAAGGACAGCACCTACAGCCAGAGCATCTGCATCAACGCCGGCTACCAGGATACGCGCCACCGCGAGGGCCAAAATGCGCCCAAAGACCTGACCCCCGGTGAAGCTTACGATCTTGCCATCCAAATGTACCCGCAATACGACGTGGTGCCCGCCGGCTCCGTGCTGCGCTTGACTCTGTCCAACAACGACCCCGAAGTACAACAGGACCTCACGTTTGCGCGCAGTGTCCTGCACCTAGGTGGTGACATGGCGGTCTTGCGACTACCGCTCAGTCCCGGCAGTATACCGATGCTCTCGGACTCACTGCTGTTCTAGGAGGAAACAGGAGCGCGGGTTTCTTCGGATGCGCGGAGTCGCCAGAATCCGAGCATCCAGGTGACACCCGGAATCGCCGCAAGCGCCGGCGCCATGCGCAAATCGAACGCAGTCATATCACGGCTGCCAAGCTCGAACACCATGCGCGCGTTGTCCACCGTGAGCAAAAAGTACAGCGCCAACACCAGGAGACCCAAGTGGAACACCGCGTAGGTGCGCACCTCCTTGGCGCCGCCCTGCGCGCCTGCCGCAAGAAACGCCGTGGCGTTCATCAGCAAGAACCCGCCGTTGGCCACCACCAAGGTCATCACCCAGTATCCCCGCGTGGCCCACAGGTCGCCACCGTCTTCCAACGTCATCAACGGCAACACCATGAGCACCACGAGAAGCGTCCACGTGCCGATGCAGGCGCTGATGGACCGATCAATCCACAGCCGCGACGTAGCCGCCCCTGAATCGCGCAGAGCAAGCAATCCCGGGAGCGCCACGGCAGCGGCAAAGGCCGCGCCCACCATCATCGGAATTCGAGTCGCATAGGCGAGGATGCCGGCAGCAAGCCAAACGATGTTTGCGGCCACGAGCCAGCGCATCGGCACCGAGGGAGGGTCCTGCACAGGGCAATCACGACGGCCGCCTTCTTTACAGGGTCGCTTGGGATTTAGGGTCCGGTGAATTCGAGCACATACAAGCCACTGGAGACGTCCACGGCGTACAGCAGCCCATGGTTTTCGTACACGCCCCAAAACCATGGTTGCAGGGTGGGTGCGTTGGTGCGTTGCTGGACGCTGAGGAAATAGCCGGCACTTTTCGGGTGGTCGAGGTTTGCCTGTGTGCTCACGTCGATGATCCATACACCGCCGTGGTTGTGCGCCAACGCCACCTTGCCGTCCCAGAGGTCGAAGTTGTGGGGGCTAAAGTCGAAGGCGGCAGCGGCGCCCGTTACGAGGTCGCCCGGGAGTCGCCAATACCCAGGGCTGCCGGCGCGTTGGATGCGGCGCGGGTCCGTGGTGTCCAGGAACGTGATGACTCCAGTCTCGTCGGCGGAGATGATCTCCGGTTCGGCCACCGTGATGTGACGCCCCGCAATCAGCTCGTCGAAGGAGCGCACTTGGTGGATGTTGTTTCGGGAGCTGGGGCTAAACTCCGTCCACTGGCCGATGCTTTCGAGTTGCGGCCGGTCGGTGGCCTCCGGCGATTCCAAGTCTAGGAGGGGTTCTAGGTCCAGAATCTGCACGCCCTTGTCCCAGTACGCCACGTACAGGTACCAGCCGCCGTCAACGGGGTGGCGCTGGGGAATCGCGTCATGAGGAATGAACAACTTGTCGTCACTGTTTTGGGTAATTTGGTAGCGCGCTACTGGCACGAGGCTTGGCGCCGAGACGGCTGGGGCGCGCACGAGTTGGAACACAATCAATTCCTGGGTTCCGGGCAGCGTGGTGATGATTTCGCCCTCGGGTCCAAGCACAAGGTCGTACGTCTGGGCGCTCAGGTACTCGGCGCCATCCTCGGCCTGGAAGTAGGTGATGGTGTGTGGACCGTTCCAGGGAAGCGGCTGGAAGCCCACGCGCACAGGATTGGTGGGGTCCGATACGTCCACGATGTGGATGCCGCGCACCAATACCGCGTCCGGGCTCTCACTTTCGGCCAGAACTCCAAGCACCTCCGTCGGGCAATTGCGTTGGGCCGAGAAAAACACATAGTCGCCGTCCTCGTCCACCTCAATGTCGCTGCCGCCGGGGCCGTTGTACTCGCCCACCGGAAACGGCCGCGCAGGATCGTCCTGGATGTTCAAGATCACGAAGCCGCCCGTGCGTTCCGCTTGCTGCGGGTCGGGTACCTCGGCGCAGGGAGCGGGGGCGCCGGCGAGGTTCACAGGGACACTTGCACGCGAAACGTACGCGTAGCGGTCCGTCACGACAAATTCGTTGTACACAACGGCTGAAGGGATGCGGTCCGGGTCGCCACTGCCGTCCACGCCATTGCCATAGCCCACGAGGCGCACATGGGCGCTGCCCGCGTGCAATCCGGCGTCGAAATGGTCATGCTCCTGGATCAAGACGGAGGCAGCCCGGGCCTCCACGTCGCTTGCGAGTTGTTCAAAGTCCGTTCCCTCATCGATTCCAAACGACAAGCATCCAGAGATGGTAGCGGCCAGGAGCAGAAAGGCCGGAGCAATGCGCACGCAGAATCAGGCTTGGGGGGAATCAAAGGGGTTGTGGTCTCGCAACCAGGTCTCCTCCGGGGCTTCCATGCAATCGATTCCATTCCTCTCCAACAACGCTTTCGTCGCCGCCAGCGGCAGTCCTACCACGTTGCTCCATGGTCCGTCCTCGATGTGCACAAAAGGAGCAAGAAGTGCGTCTTGGATGCCGTAGCCACCTGCTTTGCCGACCCACGCCTCGGAGCGGACATACTCGTAGATCAAGCGCTCTTCCAACACGTCGAATCGCACTTTGGTGGTGACGGATTCGGCGTCTACGCAGCGTTCACCGCGTGCCAGTGCAAGGCCCGTGACGACTTCGTGGGTCTCGCCTGAGAGGGCGCGCAGCCGGGAGCGGGCGTCTTGGGGGCTGCGGGCTTTGCCAAGCAATTGGTTCCATTGAACGACGACTGTGTCGCCGGCAAGAATCCAATCGTTGGGGCGCCGGACGCTGGTTGCCAGCGCCTTTTTTCGAGAGATGACTTCTAGGGCTTCCGCCACGGGCAGGGCGCGAGGCGCAATTTCGACGACATCGGTGGCGTCCACGTCAAAGTCGTCCCGGAGGTATCCAAGCAAGATTTTGCGCCGGGGGCTTTTGCTCGAAAGGACGAGTCGGGCCATGCAAATCAGCCCAGTGCTTTCTGGATTGCTTGCTTGAGTTTGGCAGACAGGACGGCGCCGTCGGCTTTGCCTCGAAGTTCGGCCATGACGGGGCCCATGAGGGGGCCCATGGAGGCCATTCCGCGTTCGCGCACGAAGTCGAGTCGGCTGGCGATGACGCTGTCGATGATGGCGGTCACTTCGTCGTCGTCGGCTGCTGCGGAGCCGGTTGCTTCGATGGCGGCGTCGAGGGTGTGTGTCGGGTCTGCGTCGAGGGCCATGATTACGTCGGGGACGGCTTCCTTGGCAAATCGACCGGCTGCAAGCGCATGCGCCACGGCTGGCAGGAGCGTCAAGATGCGTGCGGGGTCCTTGCATTCGGGCAGAATCTGGGTCAGAACGCGGGCTGCGAGTCCCGCTTCTACGCCGTCGTGCACGAGTGTGACAAGCGTGCCGTCTGTGTCCTCGCGCACCAATTGGGTGGCGAGGTTTTCGCTCAGGCCGTGTTCTTGTGTGAGAATCAGTGCGCGTTCCTCGGGTTTTGCGGGAAGATTGCCGAGGATGTCTGCCCAGTGTTCGCGGGTGAGGCGTATGGGTGGAACGTCCGTTTCGGGGTACATTCGAGCAGCACCCGGGAGGGGCCGCATGAAGCGCGTGGAGTCATCGGGTTGGGCAACGCGCACTTCCTTGGGGGGATTTCCGATGGCGGCGAGGGCGCGGTCGGCAACCGCGAGGAGCGCTTTTTCAGCAATGGCGCGGCGTTCTACGCACAGTACGAAGCCATCCTGGGGGCCGAGTTGGAGGCTGGCGCGGACGGCTTCCACTTCGTTGCTGCTGATGCCGTAGGCGGGCAATTCGTCGCTGTGGAATACGCCCTTGACTCCGGCGGCGATCTTGGCGTGGGCGGCAAATTCGATGCCCATTCGGGGTCCGTCCTTGGATGCTCCTTGAATGAGGCCGGACCAGTGTTGAAGCGGGAGGGCAAGCACCTTGCTCTTTTGGCTGAGTGCTCTGGCGACCATTTTGGCCTCGGTGTCTGCAAAGGCGCTGGAAACGTCGGTGGGTGCTCCGATGCTGGCTTCCGAGAATCCTCGTGCCAGCAGTTGCTCCTTGATGTGGTGCAGCCAGAGTTGGCGACGTGCCTCGCCTTCGATGACGCGGGGCACGGCGCGTAGGTCTTGGCAGCCTTTGATTTCGACGCGGTCGCCGACGGCGACGCTGACGTTGAGGTCCTGGCGAATGGAGCCAAGGCCGCGGCGGACCTTTCCGGTGGCGCGCAGCAGGGCTCCGAGGCGGGCGGCGGTCGCTTGGGCGTGCTTGGGATCCTTGCACTGGGGTCCTGTGGCGACTTCGATGAGTGGAACGCCGAGCCGGTCGAGGGTGTAGGTGGTGACGGCGCCTTTGTCGTCGAGCTTGCGGGCGCTGTCTTCTTCCAAGGCAAGGGTCCAAATCGCCACTTCGGGGCCACCTTCGGGGTCGACGCTGCCGCCGGTTGCAACGAGCGCGGTGCGCTGGAAGCCGCTTGTGTTGCTGCCGTCGATCACGGTTTTGCGCATGACGTGCACTTCGTCGGCGGGACGGGAGCCAAGGAGGCCCGCGTATTGCAGGGCAACTTCCATGGCGTCTTCGCTCATGGGGTGCGGTGGTTCTTCGTCGGTCTCCACGAGGCTGGTCAGGCCGTCGATGGCAAGGTAGCGGAAGCTGCGTCGGCGCTTGGCTTCGGCAATGGCGGCGGCGTCCACGTCGCCCAGCTCGGATTGGGTTGCGCGTAGGCGTCGGTCATATCGGGCGACACTTCGCTTTGCCACTTCGTCTGGATCAATGACGCCGCTTGGCATGGGCGAGAACAGTTTGCGCGTGTCCAGTTGCTGGTGGATTTCCAGGCCGCACAGGAAGCCAATGGCGGCGTAGTCGAGGGGTCCGCCGAGCGCAAGGGCCCGCGCTTCGTCGCCCGAAATGGACTTGCTCATGCTTGCGCCTCCGGCACTTGGTTGTGGCCAAACGCCAGGACACTCGTGGCGGCTCCTCGTTCGCCCACGAGGTCGGTTTCGAACAAGCGGTGGACTTCGTCGTGGTCCGTGGTGTGTCCGAGGATCCACATCATCTTGATGTACGCCACTTCTGGCAGCATGTCGTCGGCGGGCATGACGCCCATGTTCAACAAGTCGCGGCCGGTGCTGTAGACGTTCATGTTGGTGCGGCCATGGATGCATTGACTGGCCATGATGACATGCGCGCCTCGGTCGATGACTTTCTGGACGCCGGGCAGGCAGCGGCGGGCGATGTGGCCAAGGCCGGTGCCGACAATGACGGTCGCTTTGCGCACCACGTCTTCGATGTGTTCGGGCCACAGTCCCGGATACGAGAGAATCATGCTCACCTCTTCGTCCCAGACTGCGTCGCTTCGTGTGGGGCCGTTGCTGGTGGGGCGCACGGGTTGGGTCCAGACAATGTCTTGGCCTTGGACGTGGCCAAGCGGCAGGACATTGATGCTTTGGAATGCGTCGCGGCGACTCGTGTGCATCTTGCGAACCCGAGTGCCTCGGTGGATGCTGATGCGGTCGTCGTCGCTGGATTCGTGCATGCACACCATCACTTCGCCGACGCCGCCGGCCGCCGCCACGCGTGCCGCTGCGACGAGGTTGAGGCCCGCGTCGCTGCTGGGTCGGTCGCTGCTGCGTTGGCTGCCCACGAGCACAACGGGTCCGGAGAGGTCCTTGAGGCAGAACGACAAGGCGGCGCTGGTGTAGTGGAGTGTATCGGTGCCGTGGGCGATGACGACGCCGGTGCAGCCGTTGTTGAGGTGCCATGCGGCGCGTTCAGCCATGACGCTCCAATGCTCCGGTTGCATGTCCTCGGAAAACATTTGGAAAATCACCTCGGCGCGCACGTTGCACACGTCGAACACCTCCGGCGCCGCCGCCGCAAGTTCCTCCGGTTTGGTTGCGGGGTAGACACCGCCTGTGCGGTAGTCCACGAAACTGGCGATGGTGCCGCCGGTGCCCAATATGGCGATGGTGGGCTTGTTTGGGTCTTCAGTGGGGGGCTTGAGGTGCACCGTGGGCTTGGAGCCCTTCTTCAACAGCTCCATTTCGGCTCCATTGGACTGGAGCCCAATGTTGTAGCCATTGGCCAATTTGATGGTCCAAATGTCCTTGCCACTAAATCCGTGGCGCGGCATCAGGATGCCTTCGAAGACGGCCTCATCGCCGGTCGTCACGCGCACGCGGTCTCCTGCTTCCGGTCCCACGGCGCCGGGGACGGGCGGGGGCTACTTGAAGGGATTACGGCAACGCACTCCAATCGGCGTCGACCAGATTGCCGTCAAAACTGCGGACGTGGGTGGCGGGCGCCGCGGTTGATTGCGCCAATCTCCGAATGGGATAGCACCGGAATTCAAGCTTGATTTCTGGTTGGGGCCCTTGCGTTCTTCGTCTCTGTAGGTGGGTCTCGATAGCGCCGTACACGCCACAAGAACACCAAAGCAGCAAGCAACGACAGCGTCATGAAGCCCCACACCTGGAACGCTACGAGCGCATCCACCCATTCGCCGGCGCTGCTACAACGAGAGATGCCTGTTTCCCAGCGAAAATCCAAGGGATCACACCGGCGCCGGCCAATGCCGTTCCAACTGCCCAGGGCAGCGAGCCCGATACTGGCAAAAAAAGCGCCAAGGGCCATCCAGCGTAGGGTTCGGCGGGCAAGATCTCGCTCCAATCCCGGCGGTTGCACATGGCCAGGTGGAATTTCAGGGACCTCCTGGGGCGTCATGTTGGCAAACAACCGACGCTCGAAGCCCGCGTGGCGACGCTGGGCCTGCCAGGAGCCCCAGAGCCAGAACGCGGCGGCAATGGCGGGAATGAAGAGGAGGTTGGGGACGAAAAACAGCCGGTCCCAAAGGGTCGTGCAGGCGGCTCCTTGGCAGGGGCGCAGGCCGTACAGAAAAGGGATGATGACGATGGCGACAGCGTTCAGCGCCAGCAGGCCACTTTGTCGGCCAAGCCCCGTGGACCATCGCACGGTCCAACCCACGCGTTCACCCATTCAAACTTCGAGCGGTGCAGCGGGTACTTAGGATGCGTGGTGGCGTTGTATCAACGTTCTTGGTCGCTTCCGTACGCCTCATGCAATGCCGCCTCCTCGCGGGCATCAAGGTCTGCTAGGTGCGCCAGCCGCCGTCGCTTTCCAGAGATGCGCAAAGGCCACGCAAGCGCGTGGATGCCAACAAGGATAATGCCGGAAACGGTGAGGATGGTCCCAATGGTTGCCTTGATGGCGATGGCACCTTGACACGCGGCAGCGGAGGGTGCGCCTGGCTCACAATTGGATCCCCGCTCTAGGTAGAATTCAAAGCCTGTTACCCCGGCAAACATGAGCCAAGCCAGGGAAAATCCCAAAGCGATGTTGGTCAGCGTCCGCCCTGTGGCCCATACTGCCGTGGCGCCGTCCGTGCCGCGAACCAAGTGTTCCAGGTCGCGGTGCAACGAATGGTACGTCGATTCATGGATGCGGCCGTGGGCGTACCAATCTCTGATGCTCTGGCATCGCGGGCCATAAAGACGCGCATCCCTGAACCGCCGCAGCCATTGCAAGACGAGAGAATGGAGAACCAAAAGAGGAACCCAAAGCAGCGGTAGCGCAACCGAGAGCAACAGGAAGCCAACCGAGCCTCGGCTCACAGCCCGTTCGCAGTACGCGGCACTTTTTCCCTCGCCTGCGCCACAGCTCATCTGGCCGTCAAAGGAACTCGAAAGCAAACTTCCAACCACGGTTCCCAACAACCCAAGTCCCAGAACCAAGAAACAGGAAACGAACAGGAACATTTGCAAACCGGGCAATCGCCGGATGCTCCACGCCCGCAGCCAATGGCCCCACTTTTTGGCCAACGCGAGCACGCGCCGCCCGCCCGCTACGACGCGGTCCTGGATGGGCATTACGGCATCAGGGCCTTGACCAACTCTTTCAGGTCGCCCTCGAGCACATCGGAGCGCTCCAACTGGTAGTCATAGGCCACCTGAACCGTCTTGCCCGTGGCGTAGATTGCGTGGGTCCGGCGGTCCTTGATTTCATAGTCAAAATCCCATGACTTGCCGCCGATGCGACTCGTCCACATGGTCACCTGCAATTCGGCGCCCATCTTAATCGGAATGCGGTAGTCGAGTGCCGCATGCGCCAAGATGAACGGGAAGTCCTTCTCCGACGTGCTGCCCGCTTCTTCCGTGAAGAATTTCATGCGAGCATGTTCCAAGAACGTCAGGTAAATCGCGTTGTTGACATGGCCGAGGCCGTCCACGTCGTTGAACCGCACATCCACGGGAACCGCGTACTTCATGCAGGCTCCGCCACGATTTCGAGGCTGTCTTGGACCTGCTCGGCAAGGCGCGCCAATTCATCGCCATCCACATGGGGTCGGGCCGCAAACAAGGCGTGCACCGGGCCACCGCCGTCGCCGCGGTTGCGCGGAATGATGTGCAAATGGACATAGGGCACTTCTTGGCCCGCCGTGGGACCATCGTGCATCGCCAATGTCGCGTCCAAGGCGCCCACGGCATCCAAGAGCACGGGCACGACGCGTTGGGCCACGACCATGAGGTGTGCGGCGTCCTCCGGGGCAAGATCCTGGAGCTTCGCGCCGCCACGCTTGGGAATGACCAGAGCGTGCCCGCGTGTCAGCGGCTGGATGTCCAAGAAGCACAAGGCACGGTCGTCCTCGTACAGTTTGTGGCAGGGAATGTCACCGCGTACGATGGCGTCAAAGACGGTTTCGCTCATGCTGGTACGATGGGCCACAGGCGCGCCGGTCTTTGGGGTTTGCCTACGCGGGCTCGTTGCGGGCGATGCGTGGCTGGAACCATTCCAACAAGTATTCGGAAACGCCATCCGACTCATGCACTAGGGGTTGGGCGCCGTTCGGGTACACTTCGCGCAACTGGTCCCAGACATCGTTGCCGAGCCCTCGCCCTTCGTCGACGCTTGCCAGCAACGCAAATCCATTGTGCTCCAGCAACTCGGAAACGTAGTCCCAACCGGTGCGGTGGTTCGCCTCAGCAAACGGTCGCG
This sequence comes from Thermoplasmatota archaeon, assembly GCA_041601615.1. Lineage (GTDB taxonomy): Archaea > Thermoplasmatota > E2 > JACPAO01 > JAHFTW01 > JANQNI01. The sequence continues at coordinate 34,752 of JBFIHX010000016.1, forward strand.
CCGCCGAAAACGCCCGCACCAAGTACGCCGCCTGCTCGTGTACCGGCTCGCCGTTGGGGAATCCCTCGTGGATCAAAGCCAAGTCCTTGCGTGCCGCCACCGCCGCATCCACATCGGGACCGGCCGCCTCCACGAACTCGTGCCACGCGCTGCCGTCAAGCGCCAATGCATCATGCAACGGGTCCTCCGGGCTGTGCAGTCGGTTCAGGTCCACGACGCGGTGGACGAAACGGGCAAACGGCTCCAAGTGGAATACGCTTTGTTGAGTCATTGAACACCTGATGCGCCCCAACTGCATGGGGCAACCAATACTATCCTGCGCCGAGTTGAAAGGCATTCGGGACCGGGGCAGCGGTGCACACAACTGGACAATCAAGTGATTCATCCAGACGGTACTTGAACTCGTGACCGGGAAAATTGGACAAAATGGCCCGCCGCAAAGAACAACACCCTCTTGACGGGGCCCGGATTGGCGCCGCCAACGGGACCTTAGCTTAGTCTGGTGGAGCGGCGGGCTCATAACCCGCTGGTCGTCGGTTCAAATCCGGCAGGTCCCATTCGATTGGATTGTGTAGGGCGCCTTGGAGGGGTTGCAAAGCGAGGTTTGAATCATCGACCGAGTCGGAGTGTCGTGGTTGCCAGCTTCTTCCACGATGGGTCGGCAGCTAGTATTTCTGATCCCAAAATCAAGGTTTAGATTGACCTTAATGCCGGAGTTTGTCCCAATTAACTTAACTATAACATCCAGTTGGCTAGGGACAAATCGAATTGCCATGAACGGCCCCATCCGTGAGAAGATGTCCCATGAAATCCCTCAAACAAACCAAGAATTTGCACACAACCGCCATCATTGTAATGCTCGCATTGAGCATGATCCAGAGTCCAATCCTGGAGCCGGCCGCAGCGCAGACCGAACCATTGGTCACGTGCTATGGTCGATATGAAGGTCCGGGTTCGGTCCCCGTGCCTGGAACGAGCCTTTCCCTTCCCGTCCAACACCCCTGCAAAGGCTTCAACGATGGAATCCGAACCACGGGCCGCGTAGTCGACGGCCTCGAGATCGATGAAAATCGTGACCGACTCGGTGACAAGTGGCAAGCTACCTACGAAGCACTCTACTCCTCCGCCCTCGAGACCTCTACCGATCCCGACGGAGATGGACTGACCAACGAGGAGGAATTCTGGTGGCTCTCCAACCCCTTTGAAGCTGACTCCGACGGTGATTTTTGGCAAGACAAGCAAGAGTCACTGTATTGGGGCAAATTCGCAAAGGGCGAAGGAGGCGTCGTAACAATTGGAGACACGCAGTATGCCTACTCCGCACCGGGCGGGCTGCTCGACACCGATGGGGACGGAATCACGAACATGAACGATTGGGACTCGGACCATGACGGCCTTAAGGACGGATACGAACTTGGAATCAAAGCCCGCCCCGAGTTGGCCGACACCGATGGGGACGGCTTGATTGACGGGGGGTACTGGGAACTCAACACGCTTGTTCCTGGCGAATTCTACTTTGCAGGATCCAGGGCCGACGTCAGAGACACGGATGGCGATGGCATGGACGACCTCGAGGAATACCAATTCTGGAGTGAACGCGAGGGCATTGTCGACATTCGGTCCTTGAACACAGACGGCGACAGCCTACGCAACATCCATGACCCTGACTCGGACAACGACGGAGCCTCGGACGGATCGGAGGTTCATTCCAGCCGAACGGACCCTGGGCGAGTGGATACGGATGGTGACAGTCTCCCGGACGGCTGGGAAATCGCGTTCCACCAAAATCCGCTCGTCGATGACGCCAATCTGGACTCGGACGCGGACGGTGCAATCAATCAGAAGGAGTACTGCCACGGATTGACACTCTGGAGCTGCCTCTCTTGGGATTATTTTGGAATCGGCTCATACTATCAGGGGGGAACATTCCCTGATGATGCCGATTCTGAGGATGATCTGCTGCTGGATGGCGAAGAAATGGATGCCGGGACCAACCCGCACGCGTGGGACACCGACGAGGACGGAATGCCGGACGAATTTGAAATCCAGTACGGACTCAATCCACTGGACTCCGGCGACGCGAGCCTCGATAGCGATGCGGATTCGTTCGATCAAAACCTGGATGGCACCCCAGAATTGATTCTCACCAATCTCGATGAATATCGCTACGGGCGCCCTGTAGACTACGACGAGAACACGCAAGGTCCGTGGCAACTCGGCACCAGCCCCATGGACCCGGACACGGACGACGACACAGCAAATGATGCGCAAGAAGCATACTATGGCACGGATCCTCGCGTTCCGGTGGATGTAGGCGCTGATGAGGACCAGGACGGTCTCAATTGGAGTCTTGAATTCCGGTACGGCACCGATCCAAACGACCCGGACACCGATGGCGATGGACTCTGTGATGGCGGTCGCGCACCGGCCTGTACTTTCCCGAATCTTCCCGGCTCCCGGCATCCCGGGGAACTGGACTATGGCTCTACGCCGTGGATGGCCGACTCGGACGACGATGGCGCACCGGACGGCGTCGAGGCGTCGATCTGGGACCCTGAAGCCTCAGGACTAGACCGAGATGCTGACGGAGACCTTATGGGCGGAATCACAGACAGCGACAGCGACAGCGACGGACTGCTCGATGGGCCAGAATTGGGGCTCGGTACGAACTTGGACGATCCCGATTCGGACAAAGACCAGCTCAGTGATGGCCACGAAGTGCATTTGTATGGCACCCACCCGCTTCAACTTGATTCAGACGAGGACGGCCTCCCCGACGGCGCCGAGGTGTTCGATGTGCATACGGACCCCACGGACCCAGACACGGACGACGACAACCTTACCGATGGCGCCGAGGTGCTTGAACACGGTACAGACCCGTTCACCCCCGATACGGACCGTGATAGTATGCCGGACGGCTGGGAGGTCCAATACCGACTAAATCCGCGTGCAGACGATGGCGCGTTGGACCCCGACGCGGACGGCCTCACCAGTGCAAGCGAGTTCATCGAAAATACGAACCCGATGAATGCAGATACGGACCAAGACGACTTGCCGGACGGCTGGGAGGTTCGATACGAATTTGATGCCCTCGTACCCAACCGAAATGGGGATCCAGATTCAGATGGTCTTCTCAATCACAGAGAATACACACTTGGTACATCACCTATTGATTGGGATACAGATGATGATGGGCTTAGGGACAGCGATGAACCGACACGAGGCACGGATCCGTTGCTACCCGATTCCGACTTTGATGGCCTTTTGGACGGTCGGGAAGTGCTTCATCATGGAACCAACCCGCTGAACCGAGATTCCGATGGCGACGGCCTGACCGATTTTGACGAAGTGGTTTCTTCGAGGACCGACCCCAACGACACAGATTCAGACAACGATGGCCTTTCCGACCACGACGAGGTGGTAACGTTCTTTGGCAAATTCAATCCCAATGATTGGGACACCAACGACGACGGTTTATCCGACTCAGAGAACGTGGCTCGCTGGGATTGCACCACCTGCGACGACGACAACGATGGTGTCTACAACGACCAGGAGCTCTACACCTACGGAACGGACCCCGACCAGGCCGACACAGACTGCGACGGCGTGGAGGATGGAGCCGAAATCTCATACTGGAGCGGACGATACCACATCTCCACCTATCAACCGTATCTCTCGGACGCGGACGTGGATGGAGACGGCATCAAGGATGGCATCGAAATAGGGGCTGTGGGCACCCCGCAGCAGGCGCTGTACCGCACGCTTCCAGACCGGTCCGACTCCGACTCTGACGGACTGGCGGACTCTTCGGAAGCCCGCAACAACGTTCGCGTCAGTTGCAACCAGGCACAAACCCGCGCCGCGCCCATGCAGCAACCAGAACCTCCGACGCCCAAGAGCTTGGCCCGCGCCTTGCGCGACGCCAGCGACTTAATCGAGGGTGCCTTGTACGAAGACACCGACGGCACCGTCTTTGGCATGGATGGCGAGGGCGTGTACATCCAAGGCGGCTACGGGGTCCGGCTCTATCCTCTTGCCACTGCCTTGAATCTCTTGGACTCAACGGTGGACCTGTCAGAGCTCATGCAACCGTGGACCATGCCGGCAGCGGCGGGGACCAATGGCAAGCTGTCCGATCCCATGAATCCGGACTCGGACGGAGACACGCTCCTGGACGGGTATGAAATCACGCTGGGCACCAGTCCGACCGCCTGTGATTCGGACTCGGATGGCCTTGGGGATGCACTGGAGATGCAAGTCTTCGGAACTACCCTCGACAAAAACAATCCCTGCACCCACCTAGACTCCGATCCGAGCACAGGAACTGATCCATTGAATCCGGACACAGACGGGGATGGGCAATACCTGGACGGTCGGGAGGACGCGAATGCAAACGGGCGCGTGGATCTCCAACTGGACGCCTTTGCCTACTGCGCCGTGACCGGGGAGACGGACCCCTCCGACCTGGACACCGACGACGATGGGCTACCGGACGTGCTCGAACTGGCAAGCTCCGGCACAACCAGCGTCACTAGCGCATGGTGCTTCGACTCGGACAAGGATGGCCTCAGCGACGGCCTCGAATTGGGCTACAAGGAAGCTGACAAGTCAACTGGTACTCGCACGGACATCACTCGAACGCTCTCAGGTCGTAGCATCCCCACTTGGCAGCCTAGTGCCACAGGTGCCATCCTGAACCCTGCAGACCCCGACATGGATCGAGATGGCATCATCGACGGACTTGAGGATCTTGACCACGACGGTCGATTCGGACTCGCAGACTACAACACCGAAATAGGCGCGTACGAACTGGACCCTACCAAGCTCGACACCGACGGGGACAAGATCAGCGACGGCCGAGAATTGCTCATGTGGGGCGCCTCCCGTCACGCCGTGCCCATCGCCGCCGTGCTCCATGCATGGGGTGGCAACGTCCAAGGCATCAAATTTGACGAGAGCAACCCGATGGAGAGCGATCCACTGGACGTGAACACCGATGGAGACCCTGAGGGGGTCCAGGATGGGCTGGATTTGAATCCAAGGGATGATGCGTTTTTGGCGATTGATTTTGGAGCGTTTAAGATGAATGAAAAACCCGACCATAACGATTGGACTGTTGAACTATATTTCAACAAAATCACCATAGATATTCCATTCACAGAGGGCGGATATGAAGTAAGGCTTGGGGAAGCGACTCATGTCTCGATGCCAGGTAAATCGTGGACGGAAATTCCAGGCCCAATTCTCGACGATTTAGAGAATAAAAACCCAACGCTCAAGCCATCGTCGATTGCAGCAGCTTCATATTGGTCACTATATCGTCTCAGAGGAGCGACGAGCATGCTGGCGGTTAATTTACCTGACTCTGGTGCTGATTTAAATCCTGGAAGCCAGAAAGTGACTGTAAAAATATGGGCCAAGGACTGGGACCCCCACAGTGCCAACGATGTTTTGGACTTCAACCCTGTGTCTGGCGCGGCAGAGGCAATCTATGAATTCGACCTCAGCAACATTTTAGCAAATAAAATCCCGGATCCCGAGCACCCCCATTTAGCCACTGAATCTATGTTTGCGGATCGATTTGCCGATGATGATCGGACCAATGCTGGTGAAGGTGACGCCGCGATTCGGATGAGACTCGGAGACAACATCCCAGAGTTTTTCCTGCAGACCGTCCTCGAAGTCCGCAAGGGAAACGTCGCCCAACCCCCGATTGGAAACACTTGTTACAGCGGAACTGGCTGCGTCTAAGCATGAAGGCTTTCCTCATCCCCCTCCTCCTTCTGATTTTCTTGTCGATCCTGAGCGGATGTCTTGACCCGATTGAGTCCGATAACAGGCCCCTCACCGTGTATGTGGTGAACGAGGCCGGCGTGGGATTGTATTCACGCTATGCACACAATGGAAATGGTGCAGGAGGGCATTACCTTCCCGCAAATGATACATCAAGCATTAATTTTGGCTGCAGAACAACCAGCTACGAGGGCTACGGCGAAAAAACATGGAATTTCACATTGACCATGAATTATGGAATCTTCGGCGATGGAGATGTTTTTGCTGAAAAAGATGGCATAGTTTCATGTAATCAATATTCATTCTGGATCCACCCAGATAAAATCATTTACTTTGAAAAGGGGCGCCCCTGGACAGGTTATGATTCAGACGGCAATCGAATATACAAGCTGGCCCCATGGGAACGCAACCCGTAATCATGCGTGATCCAAGTCCGCACCGTTCCTCGGTGATTTCGGCGTCGCGCCGACGCGTGTGGCTCGTCCAAAAAACAGCCGCCTCGCGCCCGAAGGACGCCTCAAAAAAGGTAGGAAATAGAGGGAAAAGATTGACGCTCGGCGCGCCGTCTGCCTAGAATATCGCGTCTGCGATTATTCGTAGGGTGCGGCGTCCTTGATCAGGTCGCAGTACGACACAAGCATGCGTCGGCAGCAGAAGCGCGTGAGTCCGGAAGCGTCTAGTGCTTCCTTTCCGGGCGTGCCTGCTGCTACCGCCGCCTCGAACTGTTCGTGGGCGGAGGCGACGACGGTGCCGCATGTGAAGCAGCGAACAGGGATCATCATGGATGAATCACCTGTACGACTTCTGGCGCTTGGCGCGAGCACCGCGACCGAGAGGCTTCTTGGTCTCCTTGGTGCGCGTGTCGTTGACCAGCAGGGTGCGGTCGTACGTCAGGTACTGTGTCTTGAGCTCTTCATCGTTGATGTAGTCGATGATGCCGCGGGCGATGGCGGTGCGCACTGCGTCCGCTTGGCCCATGACACCGCCGCCTTCGACGGTGACTTTGATGTCGAGTTTGCCGGCTTTCTTGCCGGCGATGAACAGGGGTTCCTGAATCTTGAGGCGTTGCAGTTCCGTTCCGTAGATCTCCATGGGGATCTTGTTGATGCGAACCTTGCCGTTGCCCTTCATGACGGCGGCGCGTGCGACGGCCGTCTTGCGCTTTCCGCTGGTGTTGATGACCTTCTTCGCCATGGTTATGCCTCCATCCTGTCGGGAGCACCGAGGAAGCGGCTGAGCTCGGAGACGGTCATGAAGGACCGGGCCTCGCGTGCGGCGGCTTCGATGGTGATGAGTTCTTGTCCCGCAAGTTCGCGGGGGATGCCGATGTGGGCTTGGATGCGCTTGTACGCTTCCCGGCCGTCGGGCTTTTGGTAGGGCAGCATGCCGCGAACGGTGCGCTTGACGAGCAAGTGGGGTTCACGGGGGAAGAACGGACCCTTACGGGCTGTTCCGACTTCGCGCTTGAAGCGGTAGCGGGCCTGGATGGCCTTCTTGCTGCTGCCGGTGATGATTGCCTTCTCGGCGTTGACGATGTGTACCGTCTCGCCGTTCTTGGCGCGTTGGGCGACGTTGGTGGCCATGCGGCCAAGAACGAGTCCGGTTGCGTCGATGATCGTGGTTGTCATGGTGGTCACCCGATGATCCGGCATTTCTCGCCCTTGGGGAAGGCGGTGACGCCTTCGGGGAGGGTGAGGACTTTTCCGCCCGCTGCGGCCACTTTGGCCACGGCGGAGGCGCTCGCGCTGTAGGCAACGATGGTGCATGCCTTCTCCAGTTCGCCGCTTCCTAGCAGCTTGCCGGGGACGATGACGTGCTCGCCGTCGCGTACGTGTGCGCTTACTTTGCTGACGTTCACCTGCGCCCAGTTGCGAGACGAGCGCTCCAATCGGAGTGCGATGTCTCGCCAGATGGGGGCCTCATTGATGCGACCTGCGTTTTTCAGGTCGGCGATGAGACTCACGAGCGCAGGGTTCGACTTTCGGTCGGATCCCTTGGCCATTGTGTCTGACTCCTTCGACGTGCAGGAAGTTCCGGGATGGCCCGGCCTCCTGTCGCTGGGCGCGCGACGGGGGTGTGCTATATGAATCGAACCGTACGATTGGGCAGGTTGTTCGAAGTGGAATGATTGGGAGGGGCGGGGGGGGGGGTGGCTGCGGGCGCGGTGGCGGTGGTGGTGGTGGTGGTGGTGGTGATGGTGGTGGTGGTGATGGTGGGCGGGGGCGAATGGTTGTTTGGCCGGTCTGCCCTTTCTCCCGCTCTTCGTGGAAGCGTTGGTCTAAAAAGTATGTCTCGGATAATCTGTGCGTCTGCCCCCTGGCGGCGGGACGAACCAACCATGTCCTTGATCAAAGATGCGCCCGAGGCGAAACGATCGATCATTCTTCTTGTGGATGACGAGCAGGATATCCTAGAGAGTCTCAAGGAGTTGTTGGAGGCAACGATTCCGGATACGGACATCCTTACGGCGCCGGATGGCGACGTTGCTTTGGATCTGTTGAAGGAGAATCCTATCTCGCTGATTGTGAGTGATTACAAGATGCCTGGAATGAACGGGTTGGAGTTTTTGCGCGAGGCGTACAAGCGCTCCCCGTCGGTGCCGCGGCTGCTGATGACGGCGTTTCCGGATTTGCAGATTGCAATTGAGGCGATCAATGAAGCGTCGATTGAGAGTTTCTTCACGAAACCCTTGGACCCGGAGGAAGTGGTTCGGGTGCTGTCGGGGATGTTGGAGTCGCGCCAGGCTGGCTTGCAGCGAGACCGGGCGTTTGCTCGTGCCATGGATTTGATGCGAAAGCAGGGCGGGGGTGGCGCGTGAGTGATGAACATGATCGGGCCACGGAGGTGCTGCGTCGGCTCGTGGATCGTGACGGGGTGCAGGGTGCCTGCATTGTGAGTCGCGATGGCTTGCCAGTGTTGGCGGAGTGGCCCAGTGGAGCAAATGTGGATACGGTGGCGGCGATGGCGGCGGCGCTGATGGGGGCTGCTGAGGCGAGTCTTCTGGAGTTTGGAGATCGTGGCATCGAGACGGTGTTGGTATCGTCGCAGGGGATGCAGATCGCGGTGCATGGAGTCGACGACGAGGTGCTGTTGTTGGCTGCAATGGAGCGCACGGTGTCTACAGAGGCGATGGATGAGTTCTTGCGCGCATCCTTGGCCGACCTCGGGGCGATTCTTTCGGAGGCGTAGGATTTCGTGGCGCTTTTTGGTGTTCCCAAGTTGGATGAGGTTCTGATGGAGGGCCGGCAGGCGCACAGCGTGTTGTTGGTCAGCGAGCCGGCAGTGGAGGCGGAGCCTTTTCTGTACCAAGCGGCGCGGTTGCGTTTGCAGGAAGGTGGTGAGGTGGTGTACGTGGTGACGAACAGGAGCCCGATGCGGGTACGCGAGGCGCTGGAGGGGCAGGGCCTGCAGGGTTTTGCTCGACTGTTTTTTGTGGATGCGTTCTCGGCGCTGCTGGGCATCCATGATGGCGAGGCGCCTGTCTTGTCCGATCCGGACGATGTGGCGGGGCTTGCGGCTATGATCGAGGAAGCGGCCCGGTTGCATCCGGATGCTTTGCTGGTTTTTGATTCACTTTCTGGGTTGGCGCTGCGCTCTGGTGAGGCATTCGGGCAGGCGTCCAAGCAACTCGGTGATGCCATGGCGGCGTTTTCGTGCACTGTGGCGTTGTACACCCAATGGGGCGAGGAGGCTGAACAACCGATGCTTTCTGGCTTCGCGGATCAAGTTCTGCTTTCGGGGGTGCAGCAGCGCATCACCTCGAACCAGTACTTTCGGGTGCGCCGGTTGGATGGGGCACCGCGTGACGTGGACGAGGCGGTGCTGTACCGCACGGATGCCTCGGGCGTGCACGTGTACATTCCCAAGATTGTGGTCACGGGCCCGGAGGACGCGGGCAAGACCACGTTCATTCATGCAGTGTGCGATTCGGCGGTCAGCACGGAGCGTGGCGGGACCACGGTCGCGTTGGATCGAGGTCAGATTCATCGGGATGGGCTTGTGGTGGAGATGTTTGGCTCGCCGGGTCAGGATCGATTTGCGCCGCTTATTGCGCCCTTGCTGCGGCAAGCGGTGGGAGTGGTGTTGATGGTGGATGCGACGCGGCCGGAGTCGTTTGAACGGGCGCGGCGTATGTTCCAGGAAATTTGGGATGGCGGCCGTTGTGCCGTTGTTGCAGCCAACAAACAGGATCTTGCGGGTGCGGTCGGTCCGGGGGAGGTTGCGCGGTTGCTGCATTTGCCTGCGGGCGTGATGGTGGTGGGTTGTCGGGCCAGCGTCCCGGATTCCGCTGGTTCCGTGCTGACACTCCTTATTGACCGAATCCTGCGGGGTTCGAAGGGGGGAAACGACGAATGAGCCTGTCCACTGGAGTTCGACAAATTGATGTGCTGCTCAATGGCGGGGTTGCCGATCATGAGCGCCTGCTGTTGTATGGTCCAAGTTTCCAGGGCAAGGAATCGCTGGCAAGGCAGGCGTTGCTTGCAAACATGCACTTGGGCATTCCTGGCGTCATGGTGCTCACAAACGCGGCGTCGCAGGACGTGCGCGTGGAACTGGAGCGGGCGGACCCGAACTTTCCCCAGTATGAGAAGGAGGGGCTGTGTTGGTTCGTGGATGCCTACAGCCGCCAAGTGGGTCTCAAGGACAACGCCCGCAACGTGGAGCATGTGGATAGTCCCGTGGACACCAACAGCCTTAGTTTGGCGTTGAATCGAATCCACAGTCAGATCATCAAGAAGGGCCAGCAGCACTTGATGGTGGTGGACAGCGCCTCGACCTTGGTGTTGTATTCCAATGCCCAGGCAACGTTCCGATTCCTGCAGGTGCTCATTGGACGGGCCCGGCAAGCGGGTGCAGTGTCGATGGTGCTCTTGGACCACGGCATGCATTCGGAAGCGGAGGTGCAGATGTTCAAGCACCTCGTGGACGGCTGCATCGAACTTCGCACCAACAACGAACGCACGCAGTTGGCCGTGGAGGGGCTCGGGTTGAGCCGAAGCCCGGGTTGGCTTGATTACAAACTTGAAGGCGAACGGCTGGAAGTGACGGGCTCGTTGGCGGCGGGGAGGATCCACTGATGGCTCCCGTCGTCGTGCCCGCCATCGAAGCTTCCTCGGCTTGTTCCGCCCGGACGGCACCCAACCTTCTATCGCCTAGAACTTTCATGCATCCGGACGTGGACCCATGAGCGACGCCAAGCAAGAAGGCCCCAGGAAATCCGGCGAAGACGGCGGCACGCGAAAGGCCACTCGGACCGTCAAGACCATCCAGACGCCTAGGCCCGCTTCCGCGGATCAAGTGGCATCCCGCCCGGGCGCGGCCACTTCGACCAATGGAGCCGGAGGCGCGACAGGCAAGCCTGGCTCGGCCGGTTCACCAGGTGCTCCGCCATCGCAAGCGGCATCGCCACCTGCCCGCTCTAGTGCCACCACAGCGCCCTCGCGCCCGGCCATCAAACCGGTCTCCTCTGATCCTAGCATATCGAAAAAATCGGATGGCGCAGGGCCGCCGAGTAAGGATTCGTTGCAGTTGGTCGCTGATCACGATGATCCGCGCACCATGGAGCGGCTGGCTCGACGCGAGGAGAAAGCTCGTCGGCGCGCGGCCTTGGACGAAGCGCAGTTGCTCAAAAAGCGGGCCAAGCAATTGATGCAGGACTCGCGCTCCAAGCAGAAGCGCGAGCAACTGATGGATCGGCACATGGATCGTGTCTCCATCCTGGCCGAGGAATTGGGATACGACCCGCAGCGTCCCATCACGGAGATTCCACCGTTGCCGGCAAGCCATGAGGCGGTGGAGTTGATCACCGTGGAGGATGACAAGGCGTTCATTCGCGTCTCTTTCGACACCGACACGAATACGTTCCTGTACGAAGTCATCGAGCCGGAGTTGACCGAGAATGAACGCAAGATCTTCACGTTCCTGCGCGACACTCTAGTGCGCACCTTGGACGGGCGCCACGGCGAGAGCGATTGGGTGACGTACCTGCGCGATGCGGTGCGATTGGCGATTGTGGACCACGACATTCTCGTAGACCAAACAAGCACCGAGCGGATCATCTACTACCTCGTGCGCGATTTTCTGGGGTACGGACCCATCGATGTGATGATGCGTGATCCGGGCCTCGAGGACATTTCCTGCGACGGCCCCGGCATCCCTTGCTACGTCTTCCATCGCAAGTACGAATCCATTCGCAGCAGCGTGCAATTCGATGGCGAATTGGACATGGATTCCTACGTCATCCGGCTGGCCCAGCGCAGCGGCAAACACATCAGCATTGCCGATCCGCTTCTCGACGCGACCTTGCCGGATGGAAGTCGCCTGCAAGCCACACTTAGCCGTGAGGTGACCAGCCGAGGCAGCAGCTTCACGATTCGCAAATTCCGCGAGGAGCCGTTCACGCCGCCAGACCTCGTGCGGTTTGGCACCGTCAGCAGCCAAATGGCGGCGTACTTCTGGTTCCTGATGGAGGAAGGGCGCAGTCTCATCTACGCAGGCGGGACCGCGAGTGGCAAAACCACGAGCCTCAACGCATGGTGCCAATTCATCCCACCCGAAAAGAAAATCGTCAGCATCGAAGACACCCGCGAAATCAACCTCCTGCACGAAAACTGGATCGCCGGCGTCACGCGCAGCGGCTTTGGAGGCGAAATCGTGGGCGGAAAACCAGCGGGCACCATCGACATGTACCGATTGCTGGAAGCGGCCCTGCGGCAACGCCCCGAATTCCTGATCGTGGGAGAAGTTCGCGGCAAGGAGGCGCTCACGCTGTTTCAGGCGATGGCGACGGGCCACGCCGTTTATTCGACGATGCACGCAGACTCGGTCAAGAGCGCCGTGTACCGCCTCGAAAACGAACCCATCAACGTGCCGCGCATGATGCTCCAAACGCTCGACACGGTCGCCATTCAGAGCCAAGTGCGCATCGGAGACCGCATGGAGCGACGCGTCAAGGAGGTCGTGGAAATTGTCGGCTTTGACCCCGACACGGATGACCTCTTGACCAACACCACATTCTACTGGGACAACCACCGCGATGAGCACGTCTACACGGGCCACAGCAGTGTCTTTGAGCAAATTCGCATCAAGAAAGGCTGGACACCGAAGCAATTGCAAGACGAGTGGGACCGACGCATGCACGTGCTCGACTGGCTGCGCGCCGAGGAAATCCACGACTTCCGCGAGGTCACTCGAGTGGTGCGCGAATACTACCGACGGCCCGAACGACTCATGAAACGCATCGAAGAAGGGCAGAGCCCAAGCCCCCAGGGCTGGGTACCTCATACGCTCGACGACGGCACCAAACCATTGCCCCAAGGAGTCGAACCGGAGCGCATCTCCACACACGGCTCGGTGACCAAGGAGAGCATGCCAGACGCCCAAAAGGGTCAACGTATCCCCAATGCCGCCGCCGCAAGCGAATCGGAGGCAAAACCGTGAATCTGAACCGCTACGAGCGGCTTGCCTATCGCTGGTTTGGAGGCATGGCCCAGCAACGCGCTTCCGAAAATCCGCGCTTGCAAATCAGCCTGCCCCAGGCGCACATCGCTAAGCGCCCCGACGTGTACCTGGCGGCTACCTACCTCACGGTACTGGTGGTGTTGACCATCAGCATCTTTGTCACCATGGCGCTTGGCGTGCTCGCATTGGTGGGCGTCATCGACCTGCCGCCGGTGTTTTTCCTCTACATCGTGCCGATGCCAGGCCTCGTAGCGGCGCTCGTGTACTTCGTCATCCTCGTCCAACCGGACTTGCGGAGTGTTGGTCGCGCTCGCGACATCGATGCCAAATTGCCCTACGCCATCAACTACATCGCAACCATGAGTGCCGCCGGCGCCAATCCTGTGCGCATCTTTGAGAGCCTCAGCGAACAATCCATTTACGGCGAAGTCGCCAACGAAGCGGCCTGGATCCACCGGGACATGACTCTCCTTGGCCACGACGTGCTCACCGCGCTCAACACCGCCGTCGGCCGCAGCCCCAGCGCCCGTTTCCAGGATTTCCTGCAAGGCGCCATCACCAGTCTCACCACTGGCGGCGACCTGAAGACCTACTTCATGAACAAGGCCGAACAATTTCTGCTGGACAACCGACAAGCGCAGCAAGGCTTCCTTGAGAGCCTGGGCGTTCTTGCCGAGAGTTTCGTAGTCGTGGTGGTCGCAGCGCCGCTGTTCTTGCTCGTGATGCTATCAGTCATGGGAAGCTTCGGCGGCGACCCACGCCGCATGATGACCATCGGGTACATGCTCGTCCTGCTCATGCTTCCCCTGGCAACGTTCGGCTTCGCCGTGACTGTAAAAATCAGCACCCCGGAGGCCTGAGGGCTCATGAATGTCCGCACCAAGAGCTACGAATACAGCCTCGTCACAATCCTGATTCTGGGAGTTGCAGCTGCCGTCATTGGCGCTGGACTCGTATCATGGTCCGACGTGAGCTTCCTCTGGGGAATCGTGGCATGGACCGTCGCACTCGTGGCAACCGCCGCCAGCCTCGGCTTGTCGTTTCCCATCCAGACGCTCCATCGAGTCGGCCGCGACACCACCGGCGGGGCCCGCTACGAACGACTGCGGCGCTGGAACCGCGTCAAGGTCAGCTCCATCCTGCTCAATCTTCTGCTTATTCTTGCCGGAATCGTGCTCGCCACGGCCGCCCTGAGTCGCGTCGGCGTCGTGCATGTGGAATTGGACGCCATCGGCGCCCACCGAGCCCTCGCCATCTTGGTCCTCGGATTGCTTGGGACCAGCACCTTTGCCCACTACCATGCCCTACGCATGGATCTCAAGCCCGACCGCAGTGGCGCGATGCGCATCCTCACGTTCACCACGCTGCAAGTGGCGGTCGCCGTGACCCTCCTCGGCGTCTACATCGCAAGCCGGCCCGGACCTGTCGAGCTGCTCATGACGTTCCGGCCCCACGACGCCGTCATGCTGCACCTAGCCAGCGCCATCATGGTGGGCGTCGTAACCATGATCGCTCGCGGACTGCCCACCCTGTACGTTCTTTTGAGCGACGACCACGGCGCCTACGCAGGCCGCGACTACATGAGTCGCCAAAAGAGCGTCGTCATGCCGACCGTGGTGGCATTCACCCTGATGTTCGGCTTCCTGCTCTTGATGATCGTGTTCGGAGCAGGCGCCCTCGGAGCGGTCCAGCAGGTCACGAGCAACAAGTCGATTCTTTTGCTGCTGCTTCTGATTGTCATCGCTGCCGTGGCGGGTCTTTCCATGAGCCTCGTCATCAGCCGCCAGGAAGACCGCGTGGTCCTCTACCGGCAACAGACGCCCAAGGAAAAGCGCGAACAAATCGTCCTCGTCTCCATCAGCGCCATGCTGGCCATCGGATTCGCCGTAGCCGCGTTTTCACTGAAAGGCGGCGGCAACGTGTTCAGTTTGCCGCAGCACCGTTGGCTCGACTTGGCCAGCATCTCAGTGCTCGCCGCCGTGGGCCCCTTGGGCTTCCACGCCAGCACCAAACACCGCCGCACCCGCGACATGGAACTGCGCTTCCCGGACTTCCTTCGCGATCTTGCCAGCAGCCACAAAGGAGGCTTGACCCTCGTACAAGCAGTGCACGTCGCCGCCCGTGGCGAATACGGCGCACTCAGTGCCGAGGTCAAGAAAATGGCCGACCAATTGAGCTGGAACGTGGGCTTCGAAGAAGCCTTCGAGCGATTTGGTGAACGCGTCGCAACCTCGCTCACCCAGCGCACAGTCAGCCTTGTTTTGGAAGCAGGCCGCAGCGGAGGCAACACGACCGACATTCTGCTTGCAGCCGCACGCGACGCACGCGAAATCAAGACCCTAGAACGCGAACGACGCCTCAGCATGAGCGTCTACACCACCGTGATTTACGTGACGTTCCTCGTGTTCCTGTTCGTGGTCGGCGTCCTATACGACCAATTTGTGCCGCAGATCCTCAATGCCGGCCAAGCCGTCGCCGAAAGCGACCTTGCCGACGTAGGCCTCAGCCTCACCGGCGTCGACATAGACGACTACCGCACATTCTACTTCTCTGCCGGCATCGTCCAAGCCATCGGAAACGGCATGATGGCAGGACTCATGGGAAGCGGACGCGGCGTGCTCGGCCTACGCCACGCATTCATCATGGTGCTGCTGACCTACATCTCCTTCGCGTTCATCATGGGCGTCTAGTCCGCCGACGAGGACGAATCCAACGGTCGAAAGTCTAGGCTCGCCGAATTGATGCAGTAGCGTTGCCCCGTGGGCGCTGGCCCGTCCTCGAACAAGTGCCCCAAGTGCGCATCGCACGAGCCACACCGCACCTCGTCGCGCACCATCCCATGGCTCTCGTCGCGGCGGACCGAGACGTTGGCGTCCGGAGCGGGTTTCCAATAGCTTGGCCAACCACTGCCACTGTCGTACTTCTCATCGCTACGAAACAAGTCCGCGCCACAACAGACGCAGATGTACATGCCAGATTCGTGGTGCTTGTAGAACGCCCCTGTGCCGCCGTACTCCGTGCCCGCTTCCTGGGTAACATGGTACTGCAACGGCGTCAGCCGGTCGCGCAATTCCTCCTTGCTCGGCTGGCTTGGTGCATCTCCCGTCATGCTCCAAAATAGGTTCCTCGCGGTCTTGGCCCTTTTCCCACATCCCGAGTGCCAGCGCACCCAACATGAAGCGGCAACCAGCACCTGCGAACGAATCAACTTGGAAGGGAAACTGGATACAGGCGGTCCACACACGAACAACCAAGCACCCCACGCCGATTCCGACTCATGCGCCTCCAAGTGCTCCTTCTTGCATGCCTGCTCGCCGCCGTCCCGCTCGCCACCAACGCCTCCGCCTCCACTGTAGCCGCTGTCGACCACTGCGGAAGCGGCTACTACGCCCAAGTGGGCAGCCTCACAACCGCCTGTGCGTTGTTCGGCGGCCCCGTGCGTCCCGTCCCCTGTGGCAGCAGCGGCACCCGCGTGGAAGTGCTCTCCGCCACCACCACGTGCTACCCCGTCACCCCCATCATCGTCTCCACCTGCACAACCGGCATCCAAGTACAGATCGGCAGCGTCAGTACCACCTGCATCCCCGGCGCCGTCGGCGGACCCACCCTTGTACCTTGCCCCGGCGGATACTACATCGACTGGCCGCCCCTGTTCACCACCACCTGCCTGCCGATCACCACCCCCATCGTCATCACACCCTGTCCCGGCGGCTTCCAAATCTCCTGGGGCCCCATCACCTCCACCTGCCTTCCAGGCCTCATCGGTGGCCCCAGCGTCTACCCGTGTCCCGGCGGATTCTACATCGACTGGCCGCCCCTGTTCACCACCACATGCCTGCCCGGAACCACCGGGCCCACCATCGTATCGTGCCCCGGCGGCTACTCCATTGACTGGCCCCCCTTCTTCACCACCGGCTGCTTGCCCCCCGCCATCACCATAACCCCCTGCCCCGGCGGATACATCATCACCATCGGCACCCTCACCACCACCTGCCTGCCCTAAACGGCCCCCGCACACCAACCAAACTCCATCCGCCGCCTTTTCCCCCGCCCCGACCTAGCCCAAGTGTGCACACCGGCGTCCCCCTCGCCATCGAACGCCGCAACGGCCGCATCCAGGCACTCCACACGGGCCACGCGGTCCACCTGGACCCCGCCGGAGCCGCCCTGGCCGCCTGGGGTGAACCCGACACACCCACCTACTGGCGAAGCTCCCCCAAACCCCTCCAAGCCATCCCATTCATCGAGATCATGGACACACTCGGCTTCGAGGACGCAGACCTCGCGCTCGCCTGCGCCAGCCACTCCTCCGAACCCAAACACGCCACACGCGCCGCCGCCATGCTGGCACACAGCGGCCTCGATGCCTCCGCGCTGTACTGCGGCACCCACCCGCCCATGACTCCTCAACCGGAGCCACCCGGTGGTTGGACGGCACTGCACAACAATTGCAGCGGCAAACACGCCGCCATGCTCGCTGTCTGCGCCCACAACCAATGGACCCTCGACAGCTACCAGGACCCCGAGCACCCCCTGCAAGTACGCATCCGCGCCATCGTGCAAGAAGCCACAGGCGCCAAGGAAATCCCCATAGGCGTCGACGGCTGCGGCGTCCCCACCTTCTGGCTGCCCATCCGCCAACTTGCCCGCGCCTACCAGTGGCTCGAAACCGACGCACACGGCAATCGAGCCCTCGACGCCATGGCCCAACACCCGGATCTCGTGGGCGGCACCGGCCGCTTCTGCACCAACCTCGCCGAAGCCAGCAGCGGAACCGTCGTGGGCAAAGTCGGCGCAGGGGGCGTCTACATCGCCCTGCACCGACCCACCGGAGAAGCACTCGCCGTGAAAATGACCAGCGGCAACGACCTTGCCGTTGAGACCTTCGTAGCCGCACACGCAACCAAACACCAATGGGTCCCCGCCGGCAGTCTCAATCAGTACACCAAACGCCCCATCCGCGACTGCCGAGGCAACCCCGTTGGCGCCTGGCAGGCAGCACCTGGCCCTTGAGACACACAACACAGGGTAACGAAGGGCCACGCACCACACGGTAGCGTGGGACAACGCGGGCCAACGAGGACCTGCACGTGCTTACGCTTGCCCGCTCGTCGAAAAAGTACGGGACGCAGCGACCCAATTCCGCCTGTTCACCAACGCCGGTAAACGTCCATTGGGACAATCTTGCAGCATGGACTCCCCGCAGCCCCCTCTTCGCTCCGAGCGACTCCCTCCGCCCCGCGACGCAACCGTCCCCACGCACCGGCTCGAAGGCCCACAGCTCATCACCGCGCCCACCATCGAAAGCATGCGACGATTCCTGCGCGCAGCAGAGCAAGACGTGACCGTCAACCGCGATTCTGCCCCCCTTACCACCCAAGCCTAAGGTCGCGGCGCCGTAGTCCCAAGAGTGCCCGCGCCCTCGGCCGCCCCATCGGGCCCGCGTGCCCCGGGTGAGACCGCAACGACTGAACTCCTCGCGGACCCAGCAAGAAACGGAGGTCGTGACGTGATCAGGCACCGGAGCCGGCCATGGGTCGGAATAAGCCGAAGCAAGAAGCAACGAATGGCCCTGGATGCCTCGACGCAGGCCCCCACGGTGTCGTCGGCGCTACGGGCGATGCGAAAAGGAACAAGGGAGCCGTGGAAAGCCAAGGATGGATGACCCCGGCCGGCGCAGACCCGGCTGCACCAACATGAGCCAGTTTGCGCCAGGGCACAGCTTGGCGGATGCACTACTCGCCATAGCAAAGGCACAATCGTACGGCTATGGCACCGACACAATGCTCCGCTCTGCAACCGTTTTGAGCACCACCATGGTGTTCGTCCGTTGGATGTGGTGGGAAGACAGCGTGGTTTTTGCCAAATCATCCAAGTCCCGCCGATCCTGGCAGCGCGCCAAAACCATGCCGTCCCACTCCCCGGTGACGTCATAGACTGCAAAGACACGCGGGTCCTTGGCGATGCCCTCCTGGACCGTGCGCAAGTGTCCCTTGTCAATGCGCAACCCTACAATCACCGTAAGGCCCCATCCGACGGCCTCCGCATCCACGAGCGCCGAGATGCCCAAGAGCACGCCGGTCTCTTCCATGCGACGCAAGCGGCGGTTGACGGTGGCTGGACTGATGTCCGTGGCCTCAGAAAGATCGCGGTTGCTCTGGGTTCCATCGGAAACTAGGGCACGAAGCAACCGGCGGTCCGTGTCGTCCACCAGCGCAACGGGTGTCTCATCACTCATGCAAAAAACGCAGCTAATCGGTGCATATGAGCATTATGTAAGCATCACACGATTCAAACGATTCATCAAGTCCAAGTTTCCGATGCAACTGAATCTTTAAGTCCCAGAGCATGTAGGGGGGTTTGAGGGGACAAAAACCATGGTCGTTTTCGCCGAATACATCTGGATGGACGGACACAAACCCACCCAAAAGCTGCGCAGCAAAACCAAGTGCCTGACCGGCATCCAAGAAGTCACCAGCGTCGCCGAACTGCCCGCATGGGGCTTCGACGGCAGCAGCACCAACCAGGCGCCCGGAGACCGCTCCGACTGCCACCTGGAACCCGTCAGCATCTTCCCGGACCCAATCCGAGGCGCCCCGCACATCCTCGTCATGTGTGAAGTCATGATGGCCGACGGCGTCACCCCCCACCCCACCAACAGCCGCGCCAAGCTGCGTGTCGCCGCTGAGAAAACCGCCGCCGAAGAACCGTGGTTCGGCATGGAACAAGAATACACCCTCATGCAAGGTCGCACCCCCCTCGGCTGGCCCGAGAACGGCTTCCCTGCACCCCAAGGCCCCTACTACTGCGGCGTCGGAGCCGACGAAGTGTACGGCCGCGACATCGTCGAAGCCCACATGGAAGCCTGCGCCGCCGCCGGCCTCGGCATCACCGGCATCAACGCCGAAGTCATGCCCGGCCAATGGGAATTCCAAATCATGGGCAAATCCGCCCTCGCCGCCGCCGACGAAACCTGGATCGCCCGCTACCTCCTCTACCGCATCGGTGAAGACTTCGGCGTCAGCGCCACCGTCCACCCCAAACCCGTCAAGGGTGACTGGAACGGCGCCGGCATGCACACCAACTTCAGCACCAAGGCGATGCGAGAAGAAGGCGGCATGGCCGTCATCACTGCCGCTTGCGAGGCACTCGGCAAGCGCCACGACCTCCACATCGCCAACTACGGCGCCCACAACGACCAGCGCCTGACTGGGCTGCACGAAACGCAGAGCATGGACAAGTTCAGCTACGGCATCAGCGACCGCGGCGCCAGCATCCGCATCCCCCTCCAGACCGCTCAGCAAGGCTACGGCTACCTCGAAGACCGCCGCCCCAGCGCCAACGTCGACCCCTACGTCGTAACCCGGCTGCTCCTCGAAACATGCTGCTTGGGGTTTGAGGGCGGCAAAGAGACGGTTGCAATGGTAGCCTAGGCCTCACTTCGCCCTAGGTCGTCGTCCGAAGGACGGCGGCCTTCCAGGGGTACTCCGAGGGGCTGGAAGCCCCTAGGCTGGGGACCCTGC
>JBFIHX010000017.1:0-54214 GCA_041601615.1 Thermoplasmatota archaeon
ACCTGGAGGCTTGCTACTTCGATGTCGTCTCTCCCCAACCTGGTGGTGCAGCAGCTGCCAAGGGTGGGGTTGTTCGCCCATTAAAGGGGATCGTGAGATGGGTTTAGACCGTCGTGAGACAGGTTTGTTGCTAACTTCTAGATTCGTTGATGTTTGAGACGAACGGGCCCTTAGTACGAGAGGAACAGGGCCTGGGAGCCACTAGTTTACGGGTTGTCTGACAAGGCACCGCCCGGCAGCCACGCTCTAATGGATAAGCGCTGAAAGCATCTAAGCGTGAAGCCGACGTCGAGACGAAACATCGTAGGACTCCCGTAGAAGACGGGTTTGATCGGAACGGGGTGTACGCACCGAGGCAACGAGGTGTTCAGCCCGCGTTTACGAAACGTCCATACCGACCTAACTGAAAATAGCGTAGATGAATCGATATATTCCTTCCAAAAGGCTGCGTGTGCACATGTCATCCGACTCCAATAGTGGAGTCTCATCACACTTGTGGTGGGGCGGCCATAGCGACCTGGTTCACCCGTTCTCGTTTCGATCACGGAAGTTAAGCAGGTCTGCGTTGGGCCTTGTACTGTTGTGCGCGAGCCAACGGGAAAACCCATCGTCGCCCACCACTCCCCCTCCTTTTATCCTGGCTGCGTCTGCGTAGTCTTGGAACCTCTTTCCAACTTGCCACGGTCCCTTTGGGGGCCGAGTGATCGAATGGTCGGTCTTTCTCGATTTTGTACCCACGGCAATCTGCGGCTTACCTGCAAACTCTGTAAGTCCGAGACTGTCCAAGAAGCGGTGGTTCGTGCCGCGACGAATCGTGCGCGGGGTGAATCGGGGTCGATTGGCCGTGTTGAGGGTACGGCTTTGCATTATCCGTGGCAGCGGGAGGGCTTTGAAGCCTGGCGCGAAGGCGGCCGCAATGGTTTGGTTGCGTTGTCTCTTGGGATTCCTGCGGGGGATCTTACGTATGAGGTGTTGGCGGATGTTGTGAATGGCAATCCGTCGTTGAATGTTTTGTTTGCTGTGGCTCCGAGCGATGTGGAGTCGGTGCGGCGAACGCTTTCGGAGCGATTTTCGTTGCATCCTTCTTCGATCTCGGATCATCATTACTTGGAGCCTCGGGAGGAGGGCAGTTTGGTGGTTGCTGATCTTGAGGAGCTTCAGACGGTGGAGCTCGAGAATTGGGGTCGTTTTGCCAGCAATGGCCTTCTGGTTCTTCTTGACGCCGATGGCGTAAATCCTCTTCTGGGGGAGCGCCTTCTTGGCACGCCGTTCCGTTTCCGTTTTTGTTTGTCGCGTAAGCCGTCGGCGGTGGATCTTTTGATTTCTCGGCCGTGGGTGAAGGCGTTTGGTTCTCTTGTGTATCGTTACACGGAGGAGCAGGCGCGCGACATTGGGGTCTTGCCTCGTATTCATTACAAGTGCCATGTGGCGATGCTTCGTCCGGAGCCTCGTTCGGAGGAGCATGGGCCGGAGGGTCCGTGGGATCCGTCGGACATTCCTACGCGTTTGCCGTCTGTTTCGGCGGGGCCTTTTGCGAAGGGTCGGGCGCGGGATGCTGCGTCGGAGCGGGCGGCTGGGCAGGAGGGTGTCGTGGTGATTCACGATGGTACTCCGGTCAAGGGTGCTCGTGAGACGTTGGGGTTGCGTGCGCTTCCTGAGAAGTATGAGGATGCTCCGTCGTGTTGGTTTTTGGCGGAGCCGGCGGCGGATCAGCGTGCGGTGCTTCGGCTTGCGACGACGGCTTGGAAGACGTTGCAGGCGCCGGGTGCGGTGGAGGACGTGGTGGTTCTTCCTGTGGCGGCGGATCTTTGCAATACGCCTCCTTGGGAGGAGAAGTGGCGTTTGGCTGCGGTGCAATTGGATCGTGTGATTGCTGGGCTTTTGCTTGCGGAGGCGCCGGCGGAGGCGATGGCGGTGGAGGACTTGGAGTCGGTTGTGGGCGTTGCGTTGGCGCTGCGTGGCATTCCGGCTGAGGATTTGCATGATTTGACGCCGGTTGTGGCGCGTGCGGCGGCGATTGCGCACGAAGGTTTGAGTGTGGATCCGCAGGAGGTTCAGGATGCGGCCCGTGCCCATAGTGGCATTGCGGGTGCGCTTTTGGTGGCTGCTGAGAGCGGTCCGTTTCATCTTCTTCGTCTAGCCACTCCCAGGTTTACGCCGGGTGTGCCGGACTTGCCTCATCCTGGTTTGTACGATGCGCGGCGTCATGCGTGGCGCGGCAAGGCGTTCATGGCGTTGGCGCGGGCGGCGGACAAGGGCGATTTGATTACGGCGTGGGGCAACCACCCGGAGCTTCGTTTTGTCTTCCCGAGCAGTGCGTTGTTGGAGTCGGCGAGTGCCTACTGCAAGCGTCACAAGTTCAAGTCGCCCATGGATGCGTTTTCGCTCAAGCGGGTGCCGGATCGTACGGAGATTGCGGCGGGCGATGTTGAGGCGGCTTCGGCGGCTCTCAAGGAGTGGAGCGATGCGCTGGGGATGGCGGAGGAGTATGAACGTCAGTACTTGGCGGACATGCATCACCGGCAACCGGAGCGCGAGCGCCGCCGCGAGGGTCTTGCGTTGACGGAGTTGCGGGTGATCAACAAGGATCGCGACACTGTGGTCTTGGAGACCCGTCGTGCTCGGTTCCCGCCGACGAACATCAGTCCAGGCTGCGAGGTCTCTTTTGTCGCTTCGGGCGACCGGCGCGAGTTGGGTCGGGGTTTGGTTTCTCGGCTTAGTACGCGTCGCATCATTGTGGAGTGCCCGGCGGGCAGTCCGTATCAGCTTCCGGACAAGGTGACGGTCAATCTTACGTTCGATGCGAAGGTGTTCGAGGCGTACCACACGGCGATTCTTGGAGCTCGGCGTGCCTTGTCGGCTTCGACGCCGCGTGATGAGGGGCCGGATGGGCTCATTCGTGCGGCGCTTCTTGGCGAGACTCCGGCTCCGGAGTCGTTGCGGCAGGAGTTTGCTGCGCCCAATTTGACGGCGAGTCAGCGTCAGTCCATTGAGGAGGTGCTTTCGGGTGGTCGCGTGCGGCTCATTCATGGGCCTCCTGGGACGGGCAAGACGCACACGTTGGTGCATCTTGCGATGGCGTTGACGCGCGCGGGCCACAGTGTGCTCGTTACGGCGGACAGCAATGCGGCCGTGGACAACATGGTTGTGGGGCTGCGTCGCGGTGGGGCTCCGGTCGTGCGCGTGGGGCACTCGCCCAATTTGCGTGATCCGGCGGCGGAGCCGGCTCGCATTGATCCCAGTGATGCGCCGGCGTTTGTGCGTTGGGCGGCAGAGCAGGGGATTGTGGTGGCGACGACCAACTACGGTGCGTTCCGGTACATTGACCCTAAGGGCGGCATGACGCCGTTCGTTTTCGATTACGTCATTCACGACGAGGCGGGCCAGTCCACGGCTCCCAGCAGCCTCGCGGCGGCGCTTCGTGGTCGGCGTCTTGTGCTTGCAGGAGATCCGAAGCAGTTGCCGCCGACGGTAGTGGCGATCGACGCGAAGGATGCGGGTTTGGATCGGACTCTGTTCGAGCGCATCGAGGAGTTGACGGGTCCGGATCGTACGACGTTGCTGCGCACGCAGTTCCGGATGCGTGAGCCGATTGTGGCATTCTCGAACAAGCGCTACTATGAGGGCAAGATTGAGACGGCGCCTTCGGCGGCAAGCCAGGAGGGCATCGAGGAGTTGCCTGCGGCGGCGTTCCAGCACGTGACGGGTCGTGAGAATCCGCGTCAGCGCAATGGTTCCATTTCCAATGACTACGAGGCGGACTGCATGCGCCACATGGTGCAAAAGTACCGCACGGAGATCCGCGACCGTGGTTGGACCATGGCGGTCCTTACGCCGTACCAGGCGCAGCGCGAGAAGCTTCGCCAGTTCCTTCCGGATGTGGAGATCAGTACCGTGGATGGTGCGCAGGGCCGCGAGTGGGATGTGGTGTTCTACAGTTCCGTGCGCAGCAATCCGCGCCACCGTTTGGGTTTCCTTGCCGATGAGCGACGCTTGAATGTCGCTGTCACCCGCGCCAAGCGGCACTTTGTCCTGGTGGGCGATGAGCGCACGCTGCGCAGCCATGAGGGCTTCGATCAGTACGTGGAGGGCTCCACGAAGATTCGTATGTTCTATCCTGAGAAGGACGGGCGCATTGGCGTTCCTCCCAAGGCGGGGGCTGTACCGCATCGGCCAAGGTCTGCCGGCGACTCGGATCGGTATTCTTCTTTCAATCAAAGTTCAAGGGCCCCTGCGCCCAAGCCTGCACGAACACCCGAGCCTGCGGCATCGTCCAATGCCCCTGCGGCCGACGCGGGAAAGCGCAAGCGCAAGCGGCGCCGTCGCCGTCGCACGGGTGATGATGAGTTGGGCGCTCCTGAGGAAGGTCGTGTGGACGAGCAGCGTCGTGACCGACGAAGTTCGGATGCGGGATCAAGTCGGGGTCGCCAGGATGGGCGGGACCGCCGCGACGAGCGGCCGCTTCGGGGTGAGCCTGTGGTGTCGCCAGCTGCGGATGAAGATCCGGTTCCGCGAGAGGGTCGTCCGCCGCGTCGCACGTTCCATGTTCCAGAGGCTGGCGAGGCGGACAAGCGTCCGGGTCGTCCGCCGCGCAGTGAATCGGCTCGGGGCGTTGATCGCCGTGAGCGTTCGGATGGGTCGGCGTCTCGTTCCCCGAGTGCGCCTGCAAAGCCTTCTGCTGCGGAGCCTGAAACGAATCCTGCCAGCAAACCGGCGTCGAAGCCGGTGTCGAAACCTGCGCCGAAGCTGGCGTCGAAGTCGGCAAAGATGCCAGCGCCGAAGGAAGTTGCGGCGGGTGGTAAGTGCCAGGCGAAGACCCAGGCCGGTTCGCCGTGCAAGAACAACGCCAAGCCGGGCAGTCGCTTCTGTGGCCGGCACGGCGGTTGAGCTGGTTTCTGGTTCAATCTTCGCTGCGCGCTAGGGCGTCGGCAAGTTCGGTTTCTCGAAGGTGTCGTCGGTGTCGAGCCCAGCTTCGGCCGAGTGTTACGACCACGAGGAGGCCGCTGGGGATGGCGGCGAGGTAGCCGAGGATGAGGCTGCGGTTTTCTTCGTCAACGAAGCGAGCGGTGATTTTGACGCGGGCGGTGCCGTCGGTGCCGTTGGCGGGGTCGGCGCGGGGGGCGGCGTCGTTGTCGTAGTAGTTGTCGCTGTTGTCAAAGACGACGGTGATCCAGGTGTTGCCGTCGCTTTGCAGGGTGAAGGTGTGGGTGCCGTTGACGTGGGTCTGGCTGGGTTCGGCGTGGTAGCTGAAGGGGCGGCTTAGGACCAGTTTGCCGTCGGAGGGCAGGTCGCTTGCCCATTCGTTGTCCATGACGTAGACATCGATCTCACCTTGGAGCACTTGGACTTCGACGACGATGTCACTGCCGGCGAGGCTTGGTTGGAGGCTTTCTTGGCGCACTTCGCCGGGTGCGAGGTTGAAGGCGCTGTTGGCTTCGCGCAATTCGATGTTGGCGGGGGCGTAGTAGATGCCGGCGAACACCGCGAAGACCACGGCAAGCCCGAGGAGTGCTGCGAGCAGCTTGAACATGTTCAGGACTCCGCCGGGGTCGGTTCTACGTCCGCGAGGGGTTTGGCGTGGGTGCTGGGGGCCAGGGGGGTTCCTGGGCGGTTTTGGAGCATGCGTCGGTGCATGGCAGCGGTGAGGGGTGCCAGCAGGATGCCGAGTGCGGTGAGCCACGTCAGGGTTTGCAGGGCCGGGTCGTACATGTGTAGGTCGTTGGCGGGGATTTCTTCGGCAAAGAATTTGGTGGCCAAGAACAGGGCGCCGGCGGCGGGGAGGGTGCAGAAGGTCAGGAATCCGACCATGGGGCTGGTGATGCGTTGCCACCAGGGTGCGCTGCGGGGTACGGGGTGGGGCATACCCCAGCGGCCTTGGACGAGGTTCCAGAAGCGGCTGCGATTGACGGTGACGGCGAGGCCGCCGCCGAGCATGGCGCCGATGAGGTTGAAGTGCAGGTCGCGCATGGTATTCTCGTAGCCGCCTTGGTCGATGGTTTGGAAGGCGGTTTTGCCGAGGTACTCATAGAGTTCGACGCCGACGCCGGCGGTCATGGAAGCGACCATGGTGCACAGGAACACCGTGCTGGCACTCCATTGTTGTCCGCGGCGGACGTGATAGACTTCGAAGAGGTAGGCGATGCCCATGGCGCTGGCCCCAATGCCGACGCCGTGGGTGAGGTGGTCCCACCAGTCGAAGTGGTGGTAGGCGCCGTTGACGCCGTGCATGCCCAGAAGGCCCATTTTGTAGGGATCGGGGCTGCCGAGGCTGCCGCCGCCGTAGTGGGTCAGGAGGGCGCCGACGATGGTCCATTGGATGTAGTGCGGTAGGTGCACTTCGAAGCGCCAGATGAGGTAGATTGCGGGGGCTCCAAGAAGGATGCCGCTGAAGGCGTAGTTGCGCCAGAGGGCGAAGTCGCGGGCTTCGTTGAAGAGTCCGAGCACTGCAAACAGGGTGACGCCGACGAGGAAAGGGATGACGGGCCGCAGGCTGCGGTCGCGGGGGAGCATTAGGGGCCCTCTAGCCAGTTCTTGTCGCTGACGGTGCTGCGGTGCCAGCGTTTCATGCGGTCTTCCGTGGCGCAGCCGCGGCACACGCCGAGCATGGCCCAGGAGTGGGCGGCGCAACTGGGGCGGTCGCAGCTTTTGCAGACCATGCGCGGGGGGTTTTTGCATTGGTGGCAGTGGTCGGGGTTGGCGGCGGGCTGGGCGGCGGGGCGGTCTTGGGCCCAGCGTGCCAGTTCGCGGTTGGATTCGGGGAGACTTGGCCGGTGACGGCGGGCGTCGTCGACGAAGGCGGCGGGGTCGCTGCTTTTGGCGCGTTTGCGTAGGTCGATGAGGTCGTCGTCGCCGAGCAGGTCCATCACCAGGGGACCTCCTTGAGGCCGATCCAGTAGCCGATGCGGTTGACCAGAAGGTGCAGGCCGACGGTGCCGACGATGATGGTGGTGAGGGCGATCCAGTTGCTCCAGAGCATGGTGTTCACCCAGCCGGCGGCAAGAAGTGGGGTGCCGAGGGCAAATCCGATGAGGCCGAAGAGTACGAAGTCGAGTTGGTCGAAGGGGATCCATGGGGCGCCGCGTTCTTTGCCGCGCCGGCGTTTGAAGTAGCTCTCCACGGCGTCGCCGACCAGGGCCAGTAGGCCGATGAGGAAGCCGACCATGAAGATGACGAGGGCGTGGCTGCCGGCGCTGCGTCCGAAGTCGGCGGCCCAAAAGATGCCGGCGGCGGCGTAGGAGAGGATGAGGGCGGTGGCGCCGCCTGCGATGCCGCCGCCTACGAGGCCGCGCCAGGTTTTGCCGTCTCCGAGCACGCGGGCGCCGTCTTTGTGGATGCGGCCGCCGTCGATTGGTTTGCCCCACCACGGCAACAATTTGGCCGAGAACACTGGGCTCATGTTCGCAACGTAGGCCGGCAAGAAGACCCACAAGGCAACTAGGATGGCCTTCCCGTCCACGGGCTGGCGACTCTTGAGGAAGATAAAGGGTTAGGGCCTTGTGTCTGGGGGCGGCTTAGAGGTGGTTTTGGGGCCCTTTCTTTCGCCCCAGGTCGTCGGCCGAGGGCCGGCGGCCTTGCCAGGGTAATCCGAGGGCGCGCAGCGCCCTAGGCCGTCAAGGGGCTGGCGACTCTTGGGGAGGATATTGGGTTAGGGCCTTGTGTCTGGGGGCGGATTGGAGGTGGTTTTGGGGCCCTTTTTCGCCCTAGGTCGTCGGCCGAGGGCCGGCGGCCTTGCCAGGGTAATCCGAGGGCACGCAGCGCCCTAGCCGTCGCGGACGTGGTCGCAGTGTGCCTTGACGTCCTGTTGGAGTTTGAGGGAGTTGTTGCCTTGGACTAGGAGCAGGCCGGTGCCGGTTTCTAGCAGGCGCATGCGGTTGGTGAGGTTGTGGGCCATTTCGGCCACGGCCTCGTTGCCGTTGTAGACTGCGAGGGTGCTGAGGCTGTCGACGAAGAGGAAGCGTTGGTTGGCGGGTAGGCGGCGCAAGAGTTGTTCGGCGCGCAATCCTGTTTTTTCCATGAGGGTTGGGCTGTCGATGTAGATTGCGTCCGGTTCGTTGGGCGGGGCGATGCCGGTGAGGGCGGTGATGCAGTCGACGAACTTCAGGCGCTCGTGGGGGATGCCGGCGTCGGCCAGAAGTTGGCGCAGGACGCCGACGGGGCGGTTGGCAGTGATGACGACACCGGTTTCGAAGCGTTCCAGGAGCACTGCGAGGGTGCTTGTGAGGGTTCGGATGTAGTGCTCCGCCTGGGTGAGAATGAGGACGATGTCGCTCGCGCCGGGCCATGTTGGCGCCGGTTCCAGTCGGGGCGGGTCGGTCATGAGATCTGGAACCTGCATTGGTTGTCGCCGAGCGCTAGGGATGTTTCGCGCTCCACGCGGGCTCCGCTGGCGACTTGGTCCACGGCGCCTGCGACGAGGTTCTTGCAGAGTCGGCATGCGTTCTCGCGTACCGCTTGGGCGATCTGCTCATCGTCGTTTCCCTTGCTTGTGGCGATGATGTGTGCGGCTTGGGGGCAGGTGCCGACGATGACTTCTCCGGGTTCGCTGGCGAGGAAGGTGCGGCCGCCGGTGTAGAGGACGGTTCGGGCGGCGTCGACGGGGTCCTTGGGCAGCATGCCCGCTGCATCCATGAGGCCGTATACCTTGCTTCCGACCTCGTTGGCGCAAGTACGCAGGATGTCGTGTACGGTTTCTTCCGGCAAGTGGTTGGTGAGGTAGTCGACGAGGCTGGTCAGGAGGAATGTGTAGAATGCGTAGGATAGGTCGTCGCATTCTTCGGGGGCGGGCGGCCGCTGCACCTCGCATTCCTTGTCGGGGCTTTCGGGGCGGGGGCTGCGGCTGCGTACGACGAATTCGCAGTGCGGGTCGCCAAACAGGATGCGGGTGCGCAGGTCCACGTCGTAGCCTTCTTCGGGCTTGAGGCCGGCGTTGACGCTGCCCAGGTAAGTGCCTCGGTGCAGGGAGCAAATCATTGCCTTCGGAAAGTCGCCAAGGTTGTGGAATGCCGATAGGAATTCGCACGATTTGAGGCGCTTGACGGCGCGCCTCTTGGTGGACTCTGTCATGTCAAAATCGGTGCCCGTGACGCGGCTTACGACGTTCAGGGGCGTAAGTGCCGATACGGCGCCGGCGCTGGGGTCGCAGCGCACAAAGTGTCGATTCATGTAGACGGCGTTTGTTGCACCGAAGCGTTCCGTATAGGCCGGAAGAGTGCCAAGAACGACGCCTTCTCCAAGGACGTCGAAGCTTTTTTGCATCAACGCGGCCACTAGTTCTAGGAGGGTCCTCGTTGCGGCGCGTGCGTCCGCTCTGGGTGCCCCGATTTTATCCCCGTCCACCGTGGTAGGGTGAGTTCTGCGAGCAGATAATCTTCCACCATGACGTTTTATAAGGTCCGAGGGTAGGAGTGACCGGGTCGAGGCTGGCCTTTGGAGGGTAGAGTTTGGTGAGGATTCGTGTGGTGGTGCCGAGCGCCGACGCGCATGTCGCGAGCTTGGCTTCGCATGTGCGTTCGCTCCAGGCAGCGGGCCGCCGGGTTCTACTCGTCACGGCGAACCGACCTTTTCGTACGTTGTGCGACCGGTTTGCTGAGAACGGAATCGATACGGACGCCCTGTTTTTCGTGGATGCGGTAAGCTGCATCAATGGGGCTGAACCTCCTGAACGGCCTCCCAATGCGATGTTTTTGCAGTCCCCGACGATGCTCGAGATGATCGCCATGCGAACGGAACAGATCCTGACCCGGATGGGAGAAGGTGCGCATGTGGTTGTGGACTGTCTCAATGCGTTTGCGCTGTACAACGGCGCCAGTCCGGTGCAAGAATTCAGTCACTATTTGGCCAACCGGTTGCGTAGCCGGGGCGTCGATGGGGATCTTTTGGTGCTGGACAACGACGAGGGCCGCGCTTTGGCCAGTTCGGTGTCTGGCTTCACCGATGCCCGATTGGAGGTGGGCGTATGAAGGTCCGTCCGGTGCTGTTGCTTGTGGCTTTGCTGTTGTTGGTCCCTGTGCCGTCTGTGGCGGCGGTGGGCGACGCAGAGGTCCGTTTGGACTTGTTTTTGTCCGTGGATACCACGCGCATGACTCTGAGTGGGGGTTGTGGGGCGACGGTGCAGGCGGACGGGCGTGGTTTCACTTTCCAAGAGCATGATCCGGCGGAGGGCACGGGGTTGGATCGCGGGGGTTGGTTCGTCAGCGGCTGCGGATATGCGCGGCTGGACGTATCGGTTCCTGTGGGTGCCACTTCGTTGCATGTGTCCTACTTTGCCGATCGTCGCATTGATACGTTCGGTCCGGAAGATCGGGGTCAGAGCATCCAGGGCATCTTGTTTACGGACGTGGACACGGGTGCTCGGATCCACGACAAGGACGTGTACCCGGAGAACGCAGGGAGCCGAGAGGACCGGCGTCATGATTCGGGTGCGATTCCGTTGCCGCCAGGTGTGCGCAATGCGAGCCTGGAGTTCTATTTCCGTGATGTTCCACCGTTGGGCAACCAGACGGGCAATTTGCTAGGAGAGTCCCTGAGCGGGCGCAGCTTCTCGGCGTATGTGCATGACATTGAGATTCTGATGCACGGGGACCTCTTGGCGCCCGCCACGGTCTCTTCGTCCACGGGCCGCGAGGGCACGATTTTGCTGGATGAGCTTGAGGTGCGGCTGGATGTGCCGTTGCCGGAGTCGGAATTCCAACCGGTGCCGCGCATCCTTGTGGATTCCGCGTTCGACTTTGAGCGAGTTGTGCTTCCCAACGGGCGCACGGTGGATGTGGCGAGGACCTGGAACGGGTCCTTGGTGGGTCCTGGTGCGGTTTTGGTGGAGCGCACTGAGGCCGGCCTGGAGATTACCATTCATCCTGATCTCGTGGCTGAGGCGGGGCCGGGCGAGTACATCGTATTCGTTCGTGCAACCCAGAGCATTCGCGTCAGTCCGGTCTTGTTGCCGGTCGCGGTGCTGTTGCTTGCGAGTCCCCTTCCGTTTGCGGTGTTGGCAATCGTGCAAGCTCAGGGTTTCTACCGTGAGGCGTTCGGGGCGTACCGGCTTGCGGCGCGCAATTTGATGATCGGCGTCGTAGGCGTGTTCGTGTACTACGTCGCGGTGTTGGCTTCGGCGTTTGTCGGCGGCCGCCTGGATTTGATGGGCGTGTGGCCGTTGCCTCTCGAAGGTGTATTGTTGTATGTGCAGGTGGCGGCGGCGGCGGTGGCGTTTGTGCTGCTGTGGTTGTCGGCGCGTGCGCTGTACTGGATTACGAGGCCGAGGCCGGGCACGGCGCGTGAGCTGAAGGACTGACGCACGAGGGGGCGTTGTGGGCCCCGGGGGGCTGGCGCGGCCCGGCCTGCGAATCGCTTGGCGCCGTTTGGGGCCTACACGATGCGTTCGAGGGTTTCGAGGCTGAAGCCGTCCTTGTCGATCTCGTAGGTGCTCACACCGACGCCAGTGGTGCGGTTTTTGACCTTCTTGACCATGAAGTAGCGCTCGAACTTGGTGCCTCGTCGGGTCATTTCGAGTTCGATGAGGCAGTCCGAGAGCAGTTCTAGGCGGCGTTCGGTGGTGCCGCCGTGGGCGCCTTTGGCTACGACCAAGAGCAATTGTCCGCCGGCCTTGGAGTTGGCGGCCTTGAGGGCCGTGAGGCTGGCAACGACCTGTTCGATGGGGTAGAGGTTGAGGAAGAAATCGATGCTGTGAACCACCATGCGGTCGGGGTTGCGCAGGCGGGTGTACGGGCGGATCAATTGCCCAAGGTAATCGGTGTCCGTGGAGGGGACGTTGTCCATGCCTGGAGGGATGAGGCGGTGGCTGCGCAGAAGATCTCGGCTGCTGGTGCCTTCCACGAGTTCACGCGGGTCGAAGCGGCGCTGCGTGTTGTCTGGGAGGGGGTTTCCCTTGTTGTCGAGGCCCGATTGTTGGGCGTCCAGCATGGCGTCGGCAAAGGCGCTCTGCATGTCTACGATGTCGAGGCCGTCCATGGCCCAGCCGGCGTCCATCATGGTTTTGACGACTTCTTTGCGCGATTCGTCGGTGCTGACGTAGACGACGCGCTCGTTGCGGTGGCCGGTGGCAAATTGTTTGGCAAAGATCTCCCCGCCGCTGCCGCTGGGGGCCAGGAGGACGGTGGTGAAACCATGGGGCAGGCCGCCCTTGAGGAAGATGTCGAGCGGGCCGATGCCGGTGCTGGCAAGGTCGTTCATTGGGGGACTCCCGTGTCTCCGAATTTCTTCAGGAGAGGCGCGAGGCTGATGCCGAATTCGCTCAGATCCAGCATGAATTTGGCGCGGGAGTGGTCGGTGCCGCGCATTTTCATGACTTGGAGGGTTCGGATGAGGTCGTTGTGGCGTTCCATTTCTGAGAGGAAGATGATGCCGTCGGCGATGAACTCCTCGACGCCGAACATGGAGTACACGAGTTTGCGTGGGGGCGTCTCGCTTGTCAAGACGGTGGTGCAATCGAGCGCCGAGAGGGTGAGGCCGAGTTGGAAGATGAAGTCGCGGATGCGGCCTTGGTGTTCGATGCGTTGGCAGATCGCGGTGATGCTGTCCACGACGAGGCGCTTGATGCCGTATTCCTTGACGACTGCCTCGAAGACTTCGACGAGGGCGCTGGTGTCCTCGAAGGTGAATGCGTCTGCTTCGGCCAGGCCGAGTCGCTTCATGACGGCGCGCAGGTCCACGAGGCGTACGAGGTTCTCGTCGAAGAACTTCTCTTCCATGAACATGTATTCGCGGGCGTTGCGGCTGAGGATCTCAAGAGGCTCGGTGACGCTGACGAAGAGACCTTTTTCGCCGCGTTCGGCGCCGTGGGCCAGGAATTCGAGGGTGAGGGTGGTTTTGCCCATGCCGCTGCCGCCGGCAAGGAGGACGACGTTGCCCTTCGGGATGCCTCCCCGGAGGATCTGGTCCAGTTCGGGGATGCCTGTCTCGCATCGCTCGATAGCCACGGTCGGGCGTTGCAGCGATGGGCCCCTGAAAGAGTTGTTCGGTTCTTATCGATGGTCCCTAGCGTAGGGATACGGAGGCGTCGATGATGCGCAATTGCAGCACCCACTCGGTGACGGTGGTGGATGTGAGGGTCAGGGTGGCGTCGTTTCCGGTGCCGGTGATGGCTGCGTCGCTGCTGGCTCCGGCGGCGATGATGGTGGCGGCTAATTCGTTGCGCCAGGAGGCTGCGCCGGGTGTGTCGAGGGCGATTTGGGCGGCCGTGGCGGAGAGGACGACTTCGTCGGTTTGTTGGTGGGTGACTTCGAGAGTGCCGGTGCCGCCGCCGGAGAGGTCGCCGCTGCCGGTGAGGTGTGTGAGGGTCCATCGCAGGGTGCCGACTCCGTTGACGATGGCCATGTCGATGGAGGGTGCAAGGCTGTGGCCGTCGGCGTCTTTTTGGTGGGCGACAATGGCACCGAATTCCCAGGAGAGTGCTTCGGGGGTGGCGCGGGCGCGGCTGGGTTCGAAGGTGACGCGGGCGCCGGTGCGGGTGACGGTGTATCCGGGGCTGCTGGTGCCGGTGCCGGCGACTTGGGTGTGTCCGTCGGTGTTCCAGACGGCGAGGAAGGTGCCGCTGGCGCTTGGTGCGCCGCCGCCGCTGCTGCCGGTGGTGATGCTGAGGCTGAAGGTGTCGAGGTCGCCGAGGCGGCCGACGAGTCCATATTTGGAGTCGAGGATGTCGACGGTGAAGTCGGTGACGGCGGGGCCGGGTTCGCAGAGGATGGTGTGTTGGCGGGTGCCGGTGGAGGTGGTGACGGTGAGTGCGATGCCGCGTCCGCTGCATGAGGGGATGGTGTCGGTGCCGGCGTGCACGAGGCGGGCGGTGAAGGTGGTGGTGCCGTCGCTGAGGCTTGCTTGCATCCAGGCTTGGCTGTTGGCGTTGTTGACGTTGGTGGTGTCGAGGCTGAGGTGGAGGTGGTTGAGCACCTCGATGTTGGTGATGGTTTGGGGGGAGGCGGTGGGGGTGCCGGCTACGTCGTCGCCTGCGATGTGGAGTCGGGGTGCGGTGAAGGTGGCGTCGAAGTTGCTGCCGTCTTCGACGAAGAGGTGGCCGTTTGCGGGAACACCTCCTAGAAGGGCGATGGGGCGGCCGGCGAGGGGGATGGCGGCGGTGACGGGTCCGGCGCTCTCGGAGGCGCTGAGTCGTTCGAGGCCGGATTGGATGTCTGCAAGTGCGTCGCGGACGGCGTATTGGTGGCTGGTTTCGCGGTCTTCGACCCAGGTGGGAAATTGTGTGAACATCCACATTCCGAAGGCGGTGCTGAAGAGAACGAAGACGAGCACGGCACTGACGACGCTGCTGACGGCTTCGGTGTCGGGTCGCAAGGCGCGGGGGGTGCGATTGGCCTTCACTCGACGCCTCCGGAGG
Source organism: Thermoplasmatota archaeon (assembly GCA_041601615.1). Classification (GTDB taxonomy): domain Archaea; phylum Thermoplasmatota; class E2; order JACPAO01; family JAHFTW01; genus JANQNI01. The sequence continues at coordinate 14,342 of JBFIHX010000017.1, forward strand.
TGGGGGTGCCGAAGGAGGAGCCGTTGGGTGTAACGTCAGCTTTGTTGTTGCCGTCGACGAAGGTGGCGAGGTTGACGTAGACGGTTTGGCTGAGGCTGGGGACGGTGAGGAAGATTTGGTCCTTGGCGTTCAGGGAGGCGGAGCGGACATCCACGTTTCCGCTGAGGGCTTGGATGGTGATGTCTTTGCCGTTGGTGTTTGGCGTGGAGATTGTGGCGCTGGTGGCGTCGACGCTGGTGGCTCCTGTGAGGGTGATGTGGCCGTCGCTGGTGATGGTTGCTCCGATGGTGGAGAGGGCGCCGCTGGTGGTGCGCACCAGGAGGTCGCTGGTGCTGCCGGTGTTGGAGAGGCGCATGCCATTGAGCGTGGCGCTGGACCCTTCGAGCGTGGCGGCGCTTAGCAGTTGTAGGTCCGTGGTGGCGCTGGCGGTGAGGGTTCCTACGGCGTCGGCAAGCAGGGTGTGTCCACTGTTGGTGATGCGAAGGATGAGGCCGGAGAGGTCCATGGTGGTGCCGGCGTTGAGGGTGACGTCGCCGACGCTGTCGATGGCGGCGTCGGTAAGATCGATGCTGGTGCCGGCGATCCAGGTTAGGTCGGAGGTGCTGCCGATCATGTCGATGTCGGCGCGCACGGCGATGATAGCCCCGGTGGCGGTGGCGTCGAAGGGGCCTTCGGAGGAAACGGTGGTGTCGGTGAGGTCGATGTTGCCTGCGGTGGCGGTGAGGACGATGTCGCGGCTGTTGGAATTGATGCTCAATTCGCCGCCGGATACGTCGATGCTGCTGCCGGTGATGTGGATGTCGCCTTCGCTGATGAGGGCGGCGCCAGAGGTGTCGACGATGCCACCGGCGTTGATGTTGATGTCGCGGCCGTTGTGTTGGGTGGCTCCTCCGCCGGAGAAGATGATGTTGCCGGGGCTGTCAAGGTTGAGGGTGCCAGTGGTGGCGGTGAGGGGGACTTCGATGAGGAGGTTGGCGCCGTCGAAGTTGATGGTGTCGGCGCTGATGGCGCCTGCGCTGGATGGGATGACGAGGTTTTCGGTGCCTGAGTCGTAGGTTCCGTCGGCGACTTCGGAGAAGTCAACGGGCGTGTCTTCGCCTTCGGTGTAAACGCCGTCGCCGTTGGTGTCCTCGAAGGGGAAACCTGGGTCGCTGACGCCGGCGGCGACGGTGAGCGAGAGGACTGCGGTGTTGTCGGTTTCGTCGGTTTCGGCGACGAGGTTGTCGGGGTCAAGCTTGAAAACAATGGTGTGGGCGCCTTCGGTGGCGGTCCATGGAACAGAGAGGGTCGCGCTGGCGGCTGCGGAGAGGCTGGCGCTGTCGGTGCCAAGGTTGACGCCGTCGACGATGACAAGCAGCACCACGGTGGCGGTGTCGGTGCCGGCATTGGTGGCGGTGGCGCTGAAAGTGACGGCGTTGTTTTTGACGGGTACTGCGGGGCTTGCCTGGGCGTTGCTGATGTCGAATTCCACGCCGTCTGCGAGTCCGGTGGTGCTGACGGTGCCTTCGGAGGCAAGCAGAGTGTCGGCCACGACGAGGTAGGCGCCTGTGATGGTTTGGCCCGGAAGGAGGCAACTGATGCAGAGGGCTTCGCCGAGTCTCCAATGGGTTCCGTCGGCCGTGTCGCCGGCGAAGTCTGTGAGGGGGTAGTCAATGTAGACGCCACTGACGCCCACGCGCACGTAGCCAGCAGTGAGGTCAACGGGGTCGCCGCCTTGGTGTTGCAAGAGATAGGCGGCGTCGCCGCGCATGATGGTGAGGCTGCTGTGGGGGGTTTCGTCCTGTTCGTCGAATTGGTTCAGGACCACGATGGATACACCGGCGAATACGCTAACCGTGATTCCCAGCATCAGGACGGTGCCGATGACGCTGGATACTGCAAGATCCTTGCTGTCTCTGTCCACCACGGCCCGCTCTTGTGTTGCATAGACTTGAAGTTTTGGCTTGATGGGTGCACGGGTTCAAGTGGTCAAAGATAAAGGGCAGGGCGCGAATCAGCCGCCTGTGGGAGATGGGGACGACTCGGCGGAGCAGGAACCTGGCGTTCTTGGATCGGACGATATCCTAGCGGCGTTTCGTGCGCGTCGAGCGGAACGCCAGGCGTTGGCAGAAAGTGGCGCGAAGCCGGATGCAGGCACATCGGTTGCGTCTCCAACAGGAGGGGCTTCCGCTGAGAACGCCTCGCCGGCCGCCAAATTGGCTCAAGTGCCTGCTTCCGAGCCAGAGGTAGCATCGAAACCGGTTGCAGCTCCTGCCGCGGAGCCTGTGCCCCGGCCGGAGCCCGTATCGGAGCCTGAAAAAGCGTCTGAGCCGGCGCCCCGTGAACCTCCTGTTGCCAAGCCCGAACCGAAGTCTGCTCCCGCAGCGGCTCCGGGCCCTGTTGTGGCCCCTGCCAAGGAACCGGCGTCCGCCCCTGAGCCGACTACGGAGCCCCGGGCGGAACCCGCTTCCAAGCCAACTCCTGCGCCAACCCCTGCGCCAACCCCTGCTCCCGCCTCCGAGCCAGCCCCGGCGCCCGCCCCCACTCCAGCCCCCGAGCCCGCTGCCCGCGTGGCGGAACCTCTGGGGCCGATTCCGGGCACAGAAACTGCGATTGCTCCGCGTGGCGGCAATTTGACCGCCCTGCAACCAGGTCTGGGTTTGTCCGAGCGCCTCCTGGCCGACACCACCGTTACCGTCCGTGGCAACTTCATGGCCCGCACCATCGGCGCCGTCACGGTGGCACTTGGGCTTCTGCTCTTGGTGCTCGAGCGGCGCGGTGCACGGATCGCGGATGCTTCGGCGTCTCCGGCGGTGTTGTGGATTGGTTCCATTCTCGTGTTTTTGGGCCTTGGTGCCTTCATTGCATTCCTATTGTACCCGCCGGCGCGCACGCTAGGCGTTCGGCTTGCAGCAAGCCAGCAAGACGAGTGGAAGCGCGTCCAGGACGAAGCAAAGACGCTGCACCTGTTGCTGTTGCTTGGCGTTGGGCTGCTTGCAGGTGGCCTTCTGTTGGCGTTCGTTGCCTACGCGTTCTTTCCGTCCGGGCAGTTTGTGGCAGGTGCTGGTCTTGGCATTGTGCTGGCGTTGGTCGGCGCCGTTCTTGGAATCGTAGCGTGGTCGCGCCGCGGCGCGGTTCACCGGTTGTATATCCAGACCCTCATCCTGAGCCGCCTGGAGCAAACCGGACTCGGTGTGTCGTCCGGTCCGACCAGAGACGAGCGATTGGGGCCGGTGTTGCAGGCGCTGGATAAGCTCCTGGGGCATTTGCCGGAGTCCACGGTGCGCGCGTTTTTGCAAAGCGAGCAGGCGCAGGCGTACCTGGAATTGATCGACGAGGCAAAGCGCGATGGGTGACGAGCCGTTGAGCCTGGCTGAGCGGATGCGCGAATTGCAGATGCGCGACGTAGCTGAGCGCGACGAGGATGCGGTGGCGCGAGCCAAGGAGAGCAAGGCGCAGGTGACGGCCAAGCTGACGGATTCGGAGGACCCGGATGTTGTGACGTTCGCCCAGCGTTTGCGGTCGTTGCAGGCGCAGGGGCTTGCGGACACGGCGTTGCAGCACGTGGACAAGACGGGTCGCGGCAACGACCGTTGGGATAGTGCGGATCATGCGGAGCCTGGTTCGAGCATGGATCGCCGTGCTCGGATGCTGGATTGGCTCTTGGGTCGAAGGGCGCAGGAGTTGGGTAAGGGCGATGTGACGTTTATCCCGTCCTTTGATCCAAAGCAGTGGGAGGAGGTGGAGTTCTATTCCGTGGATCCGCCGTTTGCGTTTGTGCGGATTCTTCGCGATAAGCACACGGGGGAGATGATCTACGAGGCGATTGAGCCGGTCGTCCGTGATGAGGACCGAGAGGTTCTGGATTTCGTGGAAGAAGCGCTCGTGCGGGGCCTGAATGAGGACCCTGGGGACCTTGATGCGGCGGCCCGAGACGAGTACTTGTCGCGGGCGGTACGGCAGATTTTGTCCGACTACCGCATCCGCATTGATTCGGTGGCGCAGGCGCGGCTTGAGTACTATGTGCGTCGTGATTTCTTGGGCATGGGTCCAATCCACGTGCTGATGCGAGATGCCAACATCGAGGACATCTCCTGTGATGGTCCGCACGAGTCGTTGTTCGTGTTCCATCGTGAGCACGAGACCATCAGTACGAACATCAAATTCCTGGATGACGCAGACCTGGATGGTTTTGTCATTCGTATGGCGCAGCGTTCGGGCAAGGCGATTAGCATCAGCGATCCAATTCTCGATGCTGCTCTTCCGGACGGCAGTCGTTTGCAGGCGACGCTGGGCCGTGAAGTGACGGAGAACGGCAGTACGTTTACGATTCGGCGCTTCAAGCCTGATCCGTTTACGCCCATTGATCTTGTGCGCTTTGGCAGCATGAGCGTCGATTTGCTGGCATGGTTCTGGATGATTGTGCAGTATGGCTACAGCTTGATTTTCAGTGGCGGTACGGCCAGCGGCAAGACAACTGCTCTCAATGCCATTTGCCAGTTCATCCCGCACACGGCGAAGCTTGTGAGCATTGAGGACACGCGTGAGGTCAATTTGCCGCACAAGAACTGGATCAAGTCCGTGACCAGGAGCGGCAGCACGGGGGAGGGTGCCGGCGAAATCGGCATGTTCGAGCTCTTGAAGGCGGCCCTGCGTCAGCGCCCGGAGTACATCCTGGTGGGTGAAGTGCGAGGTGTCGAGGCGACGGTGGCGTTCCAGGCGATGGCCACGGGGCACACGGTCTATTCGACCATGCACGCGGATTCGGCTCGCAGTGTTGTGTATCGATTGGAAAATGATCCGATCAACATTCCGCGCTTGGTTTTGCAGGCGTTGGATGTGATTGCCATTCAGGCCCAGGTGCGCGTGGGCGGCAAGCGGGCGCGCCGGGTTCGTGAGGTCGTGGAGTTGGTGGGCATGGATCCGTCGACGCGCGAGTTGTTGACGAACACGGTGTTCCATTGGAATGCTGCCACGGATGAATTCCAGTACTCGGGGCGAAGCTACCTCCTGGAGCAGATTGCCGAGGAGCGCAATTGGACGCATGAGCAGTTGTTGGAGGAGTTTGCGCAGCGCAAGCGCGTCATTCGTCTCATGGACGCGGCGAAGGTGGACACGGTCGACCAATTGACGGATCTTGTGCGTGCGTACACGCGAGATGCTGCAAGCGTTGTGGCGGAGCTGGAGGGGGGCGGCAGTGCCGAGTGATTCGGCCGTGCAGGTGGGTGCTGCGGGGGCAGGGGCGGCGGGTTCGTTGGTGGGCGCGGAGGGCCACGATTCGGACATTGTGGTGCATCATGCGCGGCCGACGGTGTTCGTGCAGTTCTCGTTGCGTCTCTATGGTCCCGTGGCGCGTCGGCGCATCGACCGTCACCCGGGATTGGGTCAGAAGTTGGCAAAGGCCGCCGACCCCATTGTTCCCATCGCGTACCTTGCAAGCGTCTACCTCCGCGTGACGATTGCGGCACTGATGGGGGTGCTTTTGTTTCTCATTGTGTTGGTGGTGACGGGAGGAGAGGGCTCGCCGAGGGCGATGGTGGGGACCTTGCTTGCGGCGCCCATTTTTGGCATCATCACGTACAGTTATTTTCTGCTCAAGCCCGATTTGGAGGCTTCGAGTCGGCGGCGCGACCTGGAAAGCCATTTGCCGTATGCCCTGAATTTTCTGGCGGCACTTGCTTCGGCGGGTGTGGTGCCGGACGAGTTGTTCGGGGCGCTTGGAAAGCAACCAGTGTATGGTCAAGTAGCTCGTGAGGCGTCGATGATTCACCGGGACACGAAGTTGTTTTCCAAGGACATGGTGCGTGCCATGGCGGATGCCGGCCGGCGCAGCCCGAGCAAACAATTTGAGGAATTTTTGACAGGGGCCGTGAGCACGGTTACGAGCGGCGGCGACCTGAAGACGTACTTTTTGGCCAAGGCGGAGCACTTTACGGCGGAAAACCACCGCAAGCAGAAGGCGTTCTTGGAGTCCATGGGCGTCATGGCGGAGAGCTACGTCGTGGTGGCGGCGGCCGCGCCGTTGTTTTTGATTGTCATTTTGAGTGTCATGATGCTGTTGTCTTCGGACAGCTCGGACCCGACGTTCTTTCTGAACATCATTATTCTAGGTGCTCTGCCCGTGATTCATGGCGCCTTCATCTACATCCTGCGTACCATGAGGGCTGACTGATGAGCGACAAGGCGGATCCATTCGACATGCGCCCGCTATGGGCCATCGCAGGTGCGGCGTTGCTTGCGGGCATGGCGTCAAGTGTGCTGCATGGGGCGGGTCGCAGTTTTGGCCAATTGATGATTTTGGCGCTGGCTGTTGCCATGAGCGTCTATGTGGGGCGCCGTACGGTGCGGTTGGAGGACCTGGGCGCTCTTGGCGGCTCTGGGTACGATGAGGATGTTCCGTCCACCACGCTCGTGAAAGTGCTGCACGGAGTCATCACTACGATTTACAACATTGGCCTCATGGTTGTGGTGTATGCGTTCCTGGTGCGCATCAAGCTCCTAAAAACGGAGTTTGACCCCGCGTTGGTGCAGGCGTTCCCGTTCTTCCTGGGGCTCCTAGTGCTGCTTCTGGCCCTTGCGGTTGGGCTCTCTGTGCGCGCCCGGGGCGGCATTCTTGTCACTTGGTACACGCGAGTGCATGGATGGGTCCTGGCGGTCACCGCGGCCCTCGTTGGGCTTGGTGGCTTGGTGTTGGTGTTTGATCCAGTCCTGACCGTGGGCAGCAGTGTTTTGCTTGTCTCTACGGACCTTCCGGTGCTTGTCACCATTGGCCTTCTGGGTGTTTCCACGCAGATGTTCTTGGCGGCACGCTTGCCGACGACGCTCGAATTGGTCAACAACGTCGTGCATGCAATTCGCCAGCAACGCAAGGGGGCAAAGGCGGTCGCTCCGGCCGCAACACCTCCGATTGTGTACGCTGGCGCCATCGCGATTGGTCTGGCCATCATGGCGTCGTTTGTGGCAAGCCAGTTCCAGCTCTTGGACAAGTTTGGTGGATTCAGAGACGATCGGGCGGTCTACATCATTGCCGTGGTGCCGCTTACTTTGGCGATTTTTTTCTTGACGAGTGCAATTGGCATTTGGAGAGAGGGGCGGCGCGGGCTCTATACCAAGAAAATCACCACGAAGCTGCGCAACGATATCCTCGTGTACGGCTTCAGCAGCATCGCGGGGTTGTTTTTCATGATTCTTTTGACGCTGAATTTGTCCGGCGATTTGGACCGCCTTGGGTCGTTTAGTCAGGGGCGCGACGTGGCCAAGGACCTCACGGCGTTGACGATTCTTGCCACGACTGGTCCGATTGGCGTGTACTTGCATCGTCAAATTCAGCGCGTGGACGCCATCGAAGGGCGCATGCCGGACTTTCTCAATGATTTGGCCGAGAGCCGGCGGGCGGGCCTGACACTATCCAACGCGCTTCAAGCGGCCAGCCGCACGGATTATGGCGCGCTGAGTCCTGAAATTAAGAAGATGGCGACACAAGTGGCGTGGGGCGTTCCCTTCAACGATGCCCTCTCGCAATTTGCCGACCGCGTCAAGACCAACCTCGTGCGGCGTAGTGTCCAGCTCATCATTGAGGCAAGCCGCACCGGGGGCAGCATCACGCAGATTCTCAAGGCGAGTGCTCGCGACGCACACGAATTGAAGAGCCTGGAAGCGGACCGGCGCGTCACGATGATGACGTTCCTGATTGTCATTTACGTGGTGTTTTTCGTGTTCATCGTGGTGCTGGCCAGTTTGGATGTGCAGTTTATTCCGCAGGTGCTCGCGGCGAGTGCGGCCACCGCGGAGTCCAACATCGGTCTTGATGTGGGGCCAAGCATCGACGCGGAAGCGATCAATTTCATTTACTTCAATGCGGCCATGGTGCAAGCCATCGGCAATGGTCTCGTGGGCGGGGTGTTGGCAGAGGGTCGCGTCACGGCGGGCTTCCGGCACGTTGCTTTCATGACGTTTTGTTCCTGGGTGGCGTTCCGGTTCTTGCTTGCCGGCCTGTAGCGTCCCTTGGGTCGGCGGCGGATGTGCGGAAGGTCCCACGGCGGGGCGGGGCAAGTTGGACTGGGGCGAGGTGGGCCGGGGCGAGTTGGGTTGGAGTGGAGCGTGGGTCCTTTCAGGCTAGGCTTTGGTCGCAGAAGCGGCGCCTGGCGCATCCTCGACAGCGGCCAATGTGCTCATGGTCTCGGTCGGCGCGGCCCTCGGAATGTGCCTGCACCATTCGAGACAGCGCGTAGCGAAGTTCGGTTTTGACGTCCTCGTTCCAGTAGATTTTGAACACGCCCTCTGGGTACGTCAAAAGCCCGTGGCCTGCAAGAGGCGCGCCGTTGGCCTCCAGCAACCGCAGGTAGCACGCAAGTTGCAAGCGGTGGCTGGCAAACGGCTCTCGCGGGGTCTGCCCGGTCTTGACTTCTACCGGGACGAACCCTTTCTCGGTCTTCACCACATAGTCGGGCTTGCCAGAGAGGCCCCATTCCGGGTCGTGCAGTGGATGGCCACCAAGCCACGCCTCCTCGGTCACTTCGCCATCAACGAAGCCATGCTCGTCGCGCAGCCGGTCCACGTCGCGCCTTGCATTCATGGCAATGGCCAGCAGCGCCGCAGAAAGACTCGTCAGCAAGAGGGCCGTCAGCAAAAACGCCCAGTGCAGCGGGTGGGCCCGCAAATACAGCAATTCCAGTGTCAAGAACGTGACACTGCCCGAGGCCATCAAGATGCGGAAACTCCACCTCATGCCGTCGTTGTACTCGCGCCGCCGCCGCTCCATCACCTGCTGCGCTTCCTGCATGTGCCGGCGCTCATCCACGCCGCGTTCGCTGGCTTCATCATGGGCATCTTGGCCCTGTTTTGCAAGCCACCAGTTGTGTGCACAATAGGCGAACTGCTCCACTTCTCCTGCGGACGGCACACTTCGGCGATTGCCGGTGTCCCTCATAGCTATGGCCTATGGGGCTCCAATGCGAGTCCAACCAAACGGTGCGCCGTTCTTCACGAGAAAGGGCCGATAATATTTCGTCCTAAAGAATGGAATTATGCGGCGAAAATCGCATCGGCGGACGCCCGACGCCGCTCGAGTAAGTTTATATATGCACCAAACCGAGTCAGGGGGGCCCTGTTAGCAGGGAGGAACTACCATGAAGGCCAACCAATCGTTCAAGACCAGCGACGATGCCGTATCCCCCGTGATCGGCGTTATCCTGATGGTCGCCATCACTGTCGTGCTGGCTGCCGTCGTATTCGTACTCGTAAGTGACCTCGGCTCCGGCGGCGAATCCGCCCCCCAGATCAGCTTCACGAAGAGCTCCGGAGCCAGCAGCTCCACGGACCTGACCGTGACCAAGGTCACCAACGGCCCCGTTGCCTGGGGTGACCTCACCGTCACCTGCGCCGGCGGCTCCGCAACGATCTCCTCTTCCGGCGCCAACGTTGGCGCTGGCAACGTGATCAACTGCGACTCGGCGACCACCAAGGTGACCATCGTCCACAACCCGACTGAGACGCTGATCTACTCGCAGAACCTGTAAGGCTCCTGGCCTTCCGCCTCTTCCCTTCCCTCCTTCCCTTTTTGAACCTCGCCCCCGGTCGCCCCTTGTGAACGACGCGCAAGGGGCCTGGACCCTGCCCGAGGTGGCCCTGCTCGTCTTTGGCAGCCTGCTCCTGTTGTGGCAGCCTACGTTCTTTCTCAATGACGAATTGGCCCAAGCACTTGGCTTGCGGACCCTTGCCGGCGGCTCGATGGTCACCGAATTCGTTCCCCTCTCGTACCAGGGGTATTTTGGGAGCCTGTTTGGGCAATATTCCTTGCAGGACGTCCTGTATGGTGATGTGGTCCTGGCTGGCTCCTGGATGGAGAACATCCTGGCGCTGCCTGTCCGGTTCCTACTGGCCGGGCTCTCTGCCCCCTTTGGCCTCGGCGCGGCTCTTGGGCTCGTCGCAGGCGCAGGCATCGGCGCTGCCGCTTGGGTGCTCACGCGAAGACGGATGCGCCCGGAGCGCGCCACGTGGCTCGGACTCGGGATTGCGGCCGTGCTTGCCTTGGGTGCCCCGCGTCAGGTCGCTTCGCAATTTTTGGATGTAGCTGCGCTGCAACTCGTTACCTTTGCCGCCACCGCTTTTGCCGCCGCGCTCTGGTGGCACATGCTTCGGCCCCAAGGTCCCCGTTTGGCTTGGTTCGGGGCTTTGCTTCTCGTGGCGGGCACGCCGATGATGTTCTGGGCGTTCCAAATCAAATACCACGGACTTGCGCTTGCGCTCAGCTCCATGGCAATCTGGTGCTACCGAGAAGGCGCCTCCACCCCGCCGCTGCGCACCCTGGCCGCCGCTGGCGTTGTGGGGCTCGCAGTCTGGAACCATCAACCCAGTGGGCTGTTCTTGGGCGCGGCTCTCCTCGTAGCGGCGCTGCCTGCCGTGCGCCATCCCGGCTTCTGGGCCAAGGCAGGCGCGGGCGGCGGCGGCGTACTTTTTGGCATCGTTCCCTGGTGGCTGCAAGGCTGGGCGACTCGGAAATCCTTGCGCATAGCCGCCGCCGAGGGGACGTCCGGCGCGGTTGGTGCCTCCGGTGGGCCCAGCAGCGAGTTCCTTCCCGGAGCGACCTACGCAGGCGATTCGGTGGTGTACGGCGGCTTTCTGGACCACGCCGTCTGGAACGACCCTCTGGGCGCCCTCGGCGCGCTGTGGCAGACCTACGTCTGGACGGACTGGTTCCAGGTCGGCGCGGCGCTCTCGGTGCTCCCATGGGCACCCTGGACGATTCTGGCGGTCGTCACCCTTGCCCGCTGCGACCTTCGCGCCCGCGTGCCGCTGTGGCCCGCCGCCGTGTTCATCGCCCTAGCCATGCCCTTGGTTGTCGGAGAGCGCCTCTTGGACATGGGCGCCGGCTTCGACATGCGACACGCCGTCACGGTGTGGCCCTGGCTCGTATTGTTGAGCTGGCCCGCCCTCGCCCATCTGCTTCGCGCCCGCCCCACCCGATGGTGGACGGAACAAGCCGTCGTTGCCGCCGTGGTCGGCATGAGCCTACTGCTCCTGGTCAATTTGCTCTGGCACAAGAGCACCGGCTTGGATTTGGTGCAGAAAGGCTTCAGCTTCGAGGGCACCTGGCTGCACCGAACCGCTGGAATCACGCTCGCCGCCGCACTCACTGCCGCGATGGCCGCCGTCCGTTGGAGGGGGTCTCGTTGGAGCAACGCACGGGACCGCGTCCTCGCATGGTCGCTTGCCTCCTCGCTCACGTTTGGCACCTGGCTTCGCCTCGCAGCCGCCGCCCCCGAATTCGAACATCAATCTGCGCCTTTTGTCGTGTGGCCAACCAGAATCCTTGCCGCCGCCTTGCGCTGGATGGGCTACTCCTACTAGCAAAATGGGGCAAAATCGGGTCGGAAAGGGGCTTTGGGACAAGGGCCTTTTTGGAACAACCGGCAGGGCCTTGCACCCACGGCCATCTGGGGAACCATGGGCCCTATGGACCAAGAAGCAGTCGCCCCAACCATCGGCACTGTTTTGATGGTCTCGATCACGATGATTTTGGCCGCAGGCGTATTCATGGTGGTTCAGTCCAACAACAAGGAAATTCCAGAGCCCCCGCATGTCTCGTTCCTGGCTGATTACACCGGGGCCGGCGGCATCCTAACGGTCTCGGCCGTGGACGCGGACCGCGGCGAAGCGGAGTGGGATCGCGTCTCCATCGGACCTTCCAGCACCGCATCCTGCACGCTGCCCACGGGCTCGATTCGCGCTGGCAACGAAGTTGTCTGCACCACCGAGGGCCACCTCACCCTCTCCTACATCCTTGGAGTCGGCGACAGCACCATCTTGTGGGACGGCGAAATTCGCTAGTCTCAGGACGGATGCCGCATCTGGATGCCACGATCGGACAACTCGCGCTTGGTGCGAGCACCGAGCCACAGACCCAGCGCAAAGCCACTCAAGTGCGCGAAGTTGCCGATGCCACCTTGGCCGTAGCCCAGTGCCCCGAGCACGTCCAGCGCAACGAACAACGTGCCTGCGAGCCAGAACTGCAACGGAATGATGCCGTACAGCAGCACCTTGGCGCGGGGCATGATCATCACGAGGGCACCGAACACCATGTTGATGGCTCCCGAGGCACCGAGCGCCAGTCCAGGCTGGAGTGCTACTTGCAGGATGCCGCTGATGGCGCCTGCGGCCACGAACAGCAGAACAAACCGCCGGGTGCCAAGCAGCCGCTCCAAGTGGGGCCCGAAAAAGTAGAGCACAAGGCCATTGACGAAGATGTGCCAGAAGCCGCCGTGGCTGAATGTGCTCGTAATCAGCGTCCAAGGCGACAGCCACCAGGTCGGGTTGATGGGGAAAATGCGGTCGTGCAACGCCACGCCGTATAACGAAGAAACAGCAATCTGGAGCACAAACGCGATGCCCATCGTGGCCATCAGACCGTAGGTGCCCATGGGCCGCCACGCGGGATTGGTGAGGCGTGCAGGCACGCCTGTCGCCGGCTGGCTTGGATACCCTGCGTCGGGGCGTTCCCAGACACGCTCGTGGATGGCCACGGGCTCGCCAAGTGCCGCTCGTTCAAAAGCCGCCGCCCCACGGAGCCAAAAGGTCCATCAAGAACGTGCACGCAATGGGCTTCGTGGACGAGTACCGTTTCCTGCATTTCCCGGCGGACGCGGTGCACGTTGATCCCTTGGAATTTGCACGATTGCCTGAATCCGCGCAGCGGATTTTTCAAGCCGTTCGGGACCACGGGCCCGTCACGCACGCCCAACTGCGCGACACGACAGAAATGCCACCTCGGACCATCCGATTCGCCGTCAAGCGGCTGCGCGAAAGCGGCTTGCTCGATGCCCGATGCAGCTTGCGTGACTGCCGCACGTGCTACTTCTTCGTCCACAAGCGTTGCGTCGGCATTGAGGCCTTGGAGCGGATGCGCGTCGAGGCGGAAGCATTGGCCGAGCGCGGCGAAATCACCCTCGAAGCCATGTAAAGCCGGGCACCCCTCCTTTGGGGCCCCAGTTCCTTAAGGCCCGAGGGATGGATTCGCAGGGCGAATTTTTGTCGATTTTGGAGCCCCTGAGCCCATGCGTCCCCTCGTATCAGCCCAAACAATCAAGAGCAGGCGCGTCAAATGGGGAATGGTATGTTGGTGATCGAAACCGCGCGTTCCTCCGAACTTGGGGATTTGGTGCGCATGGCCAGTGGGTCCCTTGAGGGCCTCAATCCGGAGAAGTTTGCCCAAGCGTGCGTGGAGGACACGTGCATGGTCGCCCGCGAGACCCGCAGCGGTCGCATTCTTGGCTTTGCTGTTGCCCGCCGCGAGGAACCGTGCGAGGGCCACATTATGGCCATCGCCGTGGATCCCCTGCATCGCGGGGAGGGCGTCGGTTCTGCGCTGCTTTCCGGTGTACGCGATGTGATGTTGCGCACCGGAGCCTTCAGGCTCAGCCTGGAAGTGCGAAGCGACAACAGAGTCGCCCGCGACTTCTACATCAGGCATGGCTTTCGCCCTGAAGGCCTGCATCCCGGAGCCTTCCCCGACGGACAGGATGCCGTTTCGTACGGCAAACCGATCCGCTAGGTTAGTGGCGTAGGGCGGCCAGGGCAAACGCTGGGAGGTGTCCCGTAGGAGCGGCCGGTTCGGCGACTGCCGCGACCTTCTTTTCCGACGGGGGGTCGATGACGCTGCCGCCGGCAGCAAGCCGCAGGAAGCGGTCGCGCAGGCGGGTTCGGTTTTCGGGGTTGTCCATCATCACGACCTCAGAGAGGCCTTTTCCCAACAGAAAGACGGCCTTTTTGTGGTCCGTCTTGCTTTTGTGGATATGTTGGGGAGAAACGTTGATGGATTCATATTCTCCGAATTCGTCGTTCAGCGGCAGGTTCGCATCCTCCAGATAGCGCTTCACCTGGCACAGTAGGCTGTGCAGCTGTAGTAGCTCGTCCTTGTGCATCCCATTGATGGAAACCAAACCGGGAAATATATACGTTGGCCGAGAAATCCCCAGGAAGGAACCCGTTTTTGCGTAACAACGGGAATATGGGGCATTATGGATTTTCGCCAGAGGTGAATGAAACCATCCCGCGAGGTGAAGTGCTCCACTCGTCCGGCAGAAAGGTTAGAGCACCCACTTCAATTTGGAAAAATGGAATTTTCCACGCGTGGCCTCGCGGTCCTCGCCGTAACCGGCCTCATCGCGCTGACACTTGCTCCCTCCGCCCACGCGCAGGTCCCGCTGCCGCCAACAACTCCCCGCGTGTCGCTTGACTGCCCCACGTTCTACTTCACCATCCTCGTCTGGCTTGATGATTGCAAATCTCCAACCGAGATCGAAGAATGGCCCACCTGGGTCGGTGACATGGATATCTGGCTGCGCTGTGAAATTCTTGGTGGGGCTGCCTGCACCTTGCACAAGTGATCAAAGTGAACGTCCGCTCCAAGAAGCCCCCGGAGCCCTCAGAAGCCGCTTCGTGCCTGCGCTTGCGCTACGAGGGGTCCGGGGGCCTTGGCCTTCCACGGCGCCTCTGAGGCGTGCCTGGCGCGGGGTCGCTGCTTGCTTACGAAGCTGCCGGAGTCGAGTCCTCGTCTCCAAACAACCGATCCACCATCCACGACGGATCGAACGGAATCAAGTCCTCGTAGCCTTGGCCAACGCCCACGAACAGGAGAGGCTTGTTGACGGTGTAGGCGACCGACAGGGCAGCGCCTCCCTTGGCGTCCACGTCCACCTTCGTGAGGATGGCGCCGTCGATGTCCACGACTTGGTCAAAGCGCCGGGCTTGCTCCACGGCGTCGTTGCCGGCCAAGCTGTCGCCCACGAACACCACCATGTCGGGGTTGGCGACACGGCGGATCTTGTCCATTTCGTCCATGAGGTTGGTGTTGGTCTGCATGCGGCCTGCGGTGTCGAGCAAAACAACGTCCTTGTGGCGCGCTTTGGCGTGCTCAATGGCGTCGTAGGCCACTGCTGCTGGGTCTGCGCCGTCGGAGTGCTTGATGACCTTGACGCCCAGCGTATCGGCGTGCTGGGTCAACTGCGCGATGGCGCCGGCACGGAATGTGTCGCCGGCGGCGAGCACTGGGATGAGTCCTTGGCTCTTGAGGCGGTGGGCGATGCGGGCGATGCTGGTGGTTTTGCCCGTGCCGTTTACGCCCACGAACATGACCACGACTGGCTTCTTGCCGCTGGCGAGTTTTTCGCGCACGAAGGCGTCGAAGTCGATGCGGCCGACGTTCAAGACTCGGCGCACGGCGGCGCGCAGCACTTTTTCGACCACGTCTTGGGCGGATTTGCCGGAGACGCTCATGGAGAGCATTTGCTCCTTGACGTTCTCCTTGATGGCCTCGATGACGGGTAATGCCACGTCGGATTCTAGGAGGCCGATTTCGAGTTCCCAGAGAATGTCTTCCAGGGCACTCTCGCTGATGGTGTACTTTCGCAGCGTCGCGCCGGATTCCTTGGCGACTTGTTCGACGTCCTTCTGGACTTCGACGGCGGCTTCCAATTCTGCCTTCAGCCGAGCCTCGATTTCTTCGGCCGTGAGCATTTTGCGGCCGGTGATGGGCTGCTGCTGAGGCTGTCGTGCCGGCTGCTGCGGTTGCGGCGAAGTTTGCGCGGGCGCGGAAACGGGAGTGGAAACGGGAGCCGGTTCAGGCGCGGGCGTAGAAACGGGCGCCGGGGTGGGCGCGGGGGCAGGTGCCGGCGCGGGGGCTGGCTCGGGTGTCCGTGCAGGTTCCGGCTGTCGGTCGGTGGCAGGCACCGGCTCGGGTGTGCGGAAGGTCTCCGGTTTGGGTGCCTCGAACGCAGGGGTGGGTGTTGCGGGTGCGGCAGGCGTGGAGGGTGCCGAGGAAGGCTCGGGCGTGGCCGTGGGAGCCGGCGCTGGCGTAGTCTCGGGGGCCGGGGTGGGCGCGGCAGCGGGCTCGGGCACTGGCGCGGGGGTAGGCTCGGACACCGGTTCTGGAGTGGGCTCCGGCGTGGGTTCGGTGGCGGTCGCTGGGGCAATGCCCAACTCGCGGTCCATCTCGGCGGCAAGTTCTGCCTCCAGCTCCGCTTCCAGCTTGGCTTCAAGCTCGTCTTCCAGCTTTTCGGAGACGCCCTTGAGACGGTCCCGGAGACCCTTGAACATGACGGGGGCGCCGAGTCCGGGGCGCTACATGAGGTTGGTGGGGCGGGCCGGGGCTAAAAGAGGGCGAGGGAAGTCAGAAACAAGGCCATACCAAACAGGAGCCAGTACGTGGTTTCTGCCGCGCGGCTGCTCTTGGAAGGAGTTGTGCGGTCCATAACCCTGGTTTGGAGCAGGGCCGCATGAAACCAGTGCAGAAGGGTCGGAATCGTCGAGCGACAGAGCCCAGCGGCGGGCGAGCACACGCCGACAGGAAGCGCTGCGAAGGGCCCCCGGCCTCTCCCGGCGTTGAAGCTATTCCTCTTCGTCCTTCGGGCCGTGGTTGGCACGGATGCCTGCCATGTCGTCCTCGTCGTCGTAGATGCCGATGCACTCGGGCTCCACGGCGTCGGTGACGTAGACGGACTTGCCAGCGCGGAAGATGAAGTTGCCACCGTGGTTGGCCTTGCCCACATCCACTTCGAGGATGATTGGGTCGTGCATGTGCACGCGGCCGGCGGAGTATGCTTTCTCGGGGGTGGCCGAGAGGTGGATCATGTTGCGATCGCTGGGGCGCAGACCAGTCTCTAGGACCATGTCGAGCTCCTCTTCGGCGACCGGGAAGTACAGGTGGTCGGCGGTCGCCTCGGGCAGGTCGTCGAGGTTCACGTCGACGCTGTGGGCGTAGGTGGCGCGCACCATACCGCCGTCGATTTGGTAGCGTCCCTTCTCGTCGGTCTCCACGAGGGCGTGGATGTGCTCCGTGCGAAGCCAGCGGCCGTAGTTTTGGCGGCTGCGCTTGATGGATTCGACGAATTGCTCAAGGTCGACCCAGCCGCGGCCATCCATTTGGAGCTCAAAGCGCTCCGGGAAGTGGCGCAGAATGCCGGCCATCATGCGGCCGATGCGGTCGATTTCGTGGTCCTTCATCAGGAAGCGACCCTTCTCGTCACACAGAGGGCATAGTTCTGCACGGAAGTAGCCGTGTTGACGGCATTGGGCGAGCATAGGAGAGGGGAGAGAGGGATTTGAACCCCCGTATCAGGCTCTGCAGGCCCGCGCATAGCCGCTTTGCTATCTCCCCGCGCAGTGCCCCGGGAATCCCCTGGGCGAAGCGGCCGACCCTGGAGTCAGATAAAAAGAGTGGCCTCTGCTTCGCCGGTTTTTCCAATCATCCCGAAGAACAGTTTTCCCCCGGATTGCCCGTTTTCGATTATGAATGTCCTTGGACTTTTCATGGCCAGTTTGCTTTTGACCCTCGTTGCCGCCCCGGCGCAGGCAGAGCCCGTCGCAGACGTTGATGCTCCCGCGTCGACGTGGTTCGTGCTGTGGTGCTGGGATCGAGAATTCATTTACTCGACGCCCGGCGGGGCCATTGCTGCCTGTATCCAATACCTCCCTGGCCACCTGCGCGACTGCCTGCCCAACTGCCCACCCACCTTCCCAGGCGCCGCCACCGAGTCCAGCTACGACCGCACATGCCTGAACGGACAATCCACCGCAGAGAAGGTGCGCAACTGTGCATACAGTCTCCTCGTCAATGGTGGCTCCGGCACCCGCATGATCTGCGTGGATCGCCAAATGGAGGATGGCAATGTGGTGGGCGTGACCTGGAAATGCGTGGACTACCAGGTGTTTGAGAGGATCGTCTGCGTCGAAGTGCGCTGCTAGACCGCGGTGCCGCCAACTCCCTTTGCCCATTCCCCGTTCTTGACTCATCCGGCTGGATTTGTATTCCGTTCATCACCAATCGAGGTTGTAAACGTCGACGTGGATGCGGGCCTGCCCA
Organism: Thermoplasmatota archaeon; assembly: GCA_041601615.1. Classification (GTDB taxonomy): domain Archaea; phylum Thermoplasmatota; class E2; order JACPAO01; family JAHFTW01; genus JANQNI01. Next base: position 32,178 of record JBFIHX010000017.1, read on the forward strand.
ACTCGGGCAGGACCTACCATGAAACAAAAAACTGCAATCCTGACGGCTTCTCTCCTGTTGGTCACTGGCCTTGCCTTCGTCACGCCAGCCTCTGCCCACTATGAACACTGGACTTGTGGCGGCGGCGTAAGCATGAACGGCCCGCTGTACTTTGGCATCGGCAATTGCATCAAGTGCGAGACTGCCTCCGAGGACTCCCCGGCGCACTACCACTGCTCTGAATACGACCACCAGAAATGCACCGGCATCTGGACCGGCGACCCTGGAGCCGACGGCGGCAAGCGCTGCGTCATCGGTATTTTGTAGACCGATTCGCCCCACGGCCCCTTGACATTCTCGGCTCAAGGGATTTCCACGGCCGGCGCGAATTCCACGTTCCCGGTTGCCTCCGCCTTTTCTTTCTTGATTGCTTGCCGGGTGGGGCCGGTCTTGGCGGCAATGGGCCGTAGTTTTGCACCCATCCCCAGAAACCAGCATGAATCTAGCGTCCGATGGGCTTCCATGCGTTGGAGCATCCTCCCCGCAGGCTTGATTGCGATTGCCATGATGTCGAGTGGAACGGCGTCGGCGTGCAACTGGACCTATGACGTGGGCCCTGCCTATGTGGGGGATTCAGATTGCGCCTATTTCGAGCCAAGTTGCATTGCAGACTATCTGTGTCTCGGAGGCTCGCCGCCGCCACAGGCTGTGAATCAGGTGCTGCATTGTGCAGGACGCGCCGCGGGCGAATCAGAGGATCTTGCCGAGTGGGCGCCCCTGTTTGTGTACCTGTGGCCGGAGTGGGGGGCTGCAACGGCCGCGTTCTTCTATCCTACGGCACACGGAGCAGTCCAGCCTTCCTTGGACGATGCAAACGAGGTGTTGTGCGACGATGTCTGGGATCTGTTCTGCTCGAATCCGATTGTTTTGCCGTCCTGCCCTGCCGAGTCCAATCCGCTCAACGAGCGACCGTTCTAGGCTATCCGCCCCATCCCCCGCCGCCATAATTGGAGTACGGGTTTGCTGCTTCGGCCGGTTTTTCTTCCGCAGCGGCGGCCTCTTCCAGTTCTCCACCCTGTTCGGGTTCGTCGGGCACTTCTGGCTCTGGTGGGCTCCAGTCGAGATTTCGTGCGACGACTTCGGCTAGATCCTTGGCCATCATGGTACCACCAGCTTCAGCATCGTTGCCCGTGAGACTGAGTCCGTCCTTGAGCATGGTCAGGCAGAAGGGGCAGGCGCTGACGATGGTGTCGGCGCCGGTGTCGGCGGCTTGTTTGGCACGAATGACGTTGATGCGCTGATCTTCCTCTTTGATTTCGTACCACATGTTCGAGCCTCCGGCGCCGCAGCAGAGTCCTTGCTCGCGGCTCTGGGCCATTTCGAGCAGGGGCAGGCCGCCGTTGGTCTTCGAGAGGACGCGACGGGGCGCGTCGAAGATGCCGTTGTGGCGGCCGAGGTAACACGAGTCGTGGAAGCTGATCTTCATTTCGGCGCCTTCCCTGAGCGGCAGGCGGCCTTCGTCGATGAGGAACTCGATGTATTCGGTGTGGTGGATGACCTCGAATTTGGCGCCGAATTCGGGGTATTCGTTCAGGAGGGTGTTGAAGCAGTGCGGGCACTGGGTCAAGATCTTGGTGACGCCGTATTGCTGGAGCACGGCGAGGTTTTCGAGGACTGATTGCTGGAAGCGGCCTTCTTCTCCGAGGCGGCGGGCGGGGTCGCCTGTGCATTTCTCTTCCTTACCGAGGATGGCAAAGTCCACTTCGGCGGCGTTGAGAATCGTGGCCAAATCGCGGGTGACTTCGTTGTTGCGCGGATCAAAGGACCCGACGCAGCCTACCCACCAGAGAATGTCGATGGGTTCGCCGGCTGCGGCTTTCTCTTGCGCGGACGGTACTTTGACGCCGGCGGGTAGTGCTTGGGTCCAGGCGTCGCGGTCGACGTTGGGGAATCCGTAGGGGTTGCCGGCGTTGGTGAGGTTGACGAGCAGCTTGCTTTGGTGTTCGTCGAGTTTGCTCTCCATGACGAGGCCGCGGCGCATTTCGACGATGAGATCCACGTGTTCGATGTCCACGGGGCATTCGGTCATGCAGGCGCGGCAGGTGGTGCAGCTCCAGAGGGTTGCTTCTTCGATTTGGGTGCGCAAGTCGAGGTTGCCGACTTCGGTGAGTTTGACGGGGGTGTGGTTGGCGCTGCCGACTTGTTTGCCTTCGCGGTAGTCTTCCCACATATGCGCCTTGAGGTCCTGGATCAATTTGCGGGGAGAGAGCGGGCGGCCGGCGGCAGTCGCAGGACATTGGGCTTCGCAGCGGCCGCAGTTGGTGCAGGCATCGAGGGCGAGGCGGTCTTTCCACGTCAGGTCGCGAATGGTGGTGTAGCCGACGTTCCCCATGGCGTCCGTGTCGCCGGTCTCCAGCACTTCTTGAAGCGAGAAGGGTGTCGGGAGGTTGGCGCGGGCTTGGCGGTCGTCGTCGTGGAAGTACAGGTTGAGGCTGCTGGTGAGAATGTGCTTCAGCTTGGTCCAGGGCAGGATGGCAAGCACGGAGGACCAGAGGAAGAAGTGGAACCACCAGAGCGCCGGGTAGGATGCTTGCATTTGGGCAAGGCTGAGTCCGGATTTGATCATCAGGAGGCCGAGGGCGTTGCCGACGAAGCTGTAGTGGGCGTACCAGATGCCGTCGTGTTGGATTTGGTACTGGAGGCGGATGGCTTCGAGGAAGAAGCCGGTGATGCCGATGAGGCCCAAAAAGACGAGTGCGTAGAGGTCGCCGTCGATGCGGCCGAGCCAGGGCGCTTCGGGGCTCTTGGTCTTGTGTAGTTGTGGTGGGCGGTTCTTGTAGCGGCGAATCGCCATGGCGGAAACGCCCATGATGAACAGGAGCCCGAAGAAGTCAAGGGTGGCTTCGTACAGGAGGTAGCCGGGGCCGAACAGGAGTTTCTGCTTGAGGATGAGTTCGAAGAAGTCCATGTCGATGGCGGCGAGTGTTGTGCCGACAAACAGGACGGCGAACCCGAAGAAGATCCAGGCGTGGCTGGTGCCGGGGCGCTTGTCCTGCATGAATTTGCGGTGGGTGGCGAGGCCCACGACGAGGCGCTTGAGTCCGGCTTTCCAGTGGCCCGGTTTCCAGGAGGCGCCGAGGCGCCAGACGTGCACCATTTGCCAGATGCCGTAGCCAAATACGGCAACTGCCGCGAGCGTCAATAGGACCATCCAGGTCCATGTGGGTTCTGGCATCAACTCGAGGTTGACGCGGCAGGGAGTGCTCGGGTAGTCAGGGCACTGGAACTCCGACATTGCCGGTCCACCGGGGGCCGGCTACTTGAGCGGCGCGGGCGGGTTCGGCGCTAGGGGCAGATGGGCGGGAACGGGCCGAGGATCAAGTCGCAGAGTACGTAGTCGGCGCCCCAGGAAGCAAATGCGACGCCGTCGCTTTGGACCCATGCGGCGTTTGCGGGGACATCGACGATGGTGGCGGCTGTTGCGAGTGTTGTGGTTGCTGCGGAGGGTGCGCAGGCGAGCACGAACGGTGCGATGGGGACGGGGCTGACGGTGCATCCGGTTCCGAGGGGTCCCATGCAGCTCATTGGTGGGAAGGAAGATACGATGATGCATGAGATCACGGCGACATAGGGCGCGATGCTGACGCTGCAGGTGAACGGGTCGCAGGTTCCGGGGGGTTGGCTGGGGGGCGGGCTGCCGAAGGGCGGGGTGGGTACGGTTGGGTAGGCGCTTGCGGTGGGTGCCAGCAGGAAGGCGGCAACGAGGACGGCAACGAGGACGGCAACGAGGACGGCAACGAGGACGGGCAGGGCGGACAGGGTTGTGGTGTGGTTTCGCATGGGTGGTTCCTCCTAGCAAACGGGGGGCATGGGGCCGAGGATGATGTCGCAGAGGACGTAGTTGGCGGCCCAAAGGGCGAGGTCGTCGGCGTTGGCAGTGAGCCAGAAGGTGTTGCTGATGGGGTCGAAGAAGGCGAACACGGATCCTCCGCCAAGCGTGCAGGAGAGAATGAAAGGCACGAGCGGAACGGGGGGCGCTGGGCAGTTGAGTCCGAGGTTTGCAAGATGGGCTGTGATGCAGCCGACGGGGTCGGTGATGGAGCAGACTGGGCCGCCACTTGTTAGGATGCAGGCGGGGTCGGTGGGGTCGCACGAGAATCCCGGGGGCTGCGGCGGGGCTGTATTGCTGAAGGGCGGGTTCGGAATTGCGGGGTAGGCGGCGGCGATGGGGGCCGCGACGAGCAGGCAGACGAGGGTTGCGACGAGGAGGCGCATGGGGGAACATCAACGGGGGATGTTTGACGGTACTCGTCGCGTTGTGACCCTCGATGCCGGGGGCCGATTGGGCCGGTTAGCAGCGTCCGCCGGCGGCGCACACGTCGGCTTTGTCGTCGGCGTCGAAGTGGAGAGGGATTTGGCTGGTGAATTCGTCGAGGGTTCCGGCGCTGTCCAGGGCCCAGTACATGACGCTGTCCGGGTTGTTGGAGTGGCGTTGTTGATCGGCGCCTTTGCCTTCGTGGTCCTTGACCATAGGGATGCCGCGGTTGACGAGGCCCATGGCGTGGCCAAATTCGTGCATGAGGACCGCTTGTTCGATGCGTTCTTCGCCGCCGTAGCAAGGCAGAAGATCGAGGGGTCCGGTTACGTCTCGGGGGTCTTTGGCGCCGGCGGTTATGCTGCATGCCGCCTCGGTTTGCTCTTTGAAGATGACGACGAAATCGTGGCCAATGGTGAGGCCCAGCACGGTCCGGTCTTCGTTGTCGACGCGCAGTTTGCCATCGACATAGGCAACGTACGTGACGACGGTTTTGCCGCTGGTCTGTTTGTCTTGGTTTGCTTTTTGCAAAGCCACCAAGTCGTCGGTGGTCCAGGTGGTTTTGGAGGGTAGTGTTCCGTCCACTGCGATGGTGATGCGGTCCTTGTTGGCAATGCTCCTCAATCGATCCTCGAGAAGCGTCAGCGCGGAGGGTCGCGGCTCCTGGCCGGGTGTGTGGTCCACTTCGATGTGCCATGTTGTGAATTTGGAGTCTCGGAGGTAGTCGAGGGGGTCCACTTCGTCGTCGCCGCCAAAGAGGCCGCTGCCGGAGCCGAGGCAACCCGGGAGCAACGTGGCCGCGATGAGCAGGATGGCTACTGCGGTTCGTGCTTGGGGTTTCAGCACTTGCCGCCCGCCTTGCAGATGTCGTTTTTGTCCGCGTCGTCGAAGCTGGTGGGGAGGCCGCCGGTGAAGATTTGCGTGATGTCGGTGGTTTCCACGGCCCAATACATGACGCTGTCGCGGTTGTTGCTGTGGCCGCTGTGTTCGCTGTCTTCATGGTTGGTGGCCATGGGGGTGCCGGTGTTGACGAGGCCTAGGACGTGCCCGAATTCGTGCACCAGGACGGCGCGTTCGATGGTGGTGGCGGAGAAGAACAGGTTGGCGGATCGGTCGATGGTGGCGTCGAACATGGCGACGAGTTCTTTGTTGCCGTAGGTGACGCCGAGGACGCTGCCTTTGCTGTAGGAGCCATCCAGGTACAGGACGTGGGTGACGATGGTTTTGCCGCCTGTGTTCTGATCTTGGTGCTTGGCGGACGCGGCGCGGATGGATTCATCGGTCCATGTGGTGCGGCCGGCGACTCCGCCGTTGGTGGTGATGGTGATGGAGTCTTTGTGGACGAGTGGCGTCAAGCGCTGTTTCAGAAGATCGAGTGCACTTTGGCTGGGGGCGTGGCCGTCTACGTAGTCCACTTCGATGACCCAGCGGTCGTAATCTTTGTCGACGAGGTAGTCATGGGGCAATCGGGGGCCGCCAACGAGGGGAAGGTCATTGAAGCAACCGGCGAGGCTCAGCACCACCAGCATGGCGACGGGCAACAGGACACGCACAGGGACCCGTTGCGTGCGGACCTCATTATGGTTTTCGACGCGGGCCCGAAACGTAGTCGGGGGTCATGCGCCCTTGAATTCCGGCTTGCGCTTGTCCAAAAATGCGCGCATGCCCTCTTCTTGATCCTGGGTCCCGAAGATGGCGCCGAAGGCGGTTGCCTCCATGGCAATGGCGTCTTCGAGGGGCATGTCGAGGCCCACGTCCACGAGTCGTTTGCATTCGGACACGGCCATGGGGCCGTTTTTGAGCATCGAGCCAAGCAGGGCGCGCGCTTCATCCATAAGGTCGTCGGGGTCGACCACTGCGTCCACGAGGCCGATGCGCAGGGCTTCTTGGGCCTTGATCATCTCGCCGGTAAACAACAACCGCTTGGCCATGCCTGGTCCGACGCGGCGTGGAAGTCGCTGCGTGCCGCCAAAGCCTGGTACCACGGCGAGCGTGGTTTCGGGAAGGCCTAGGCGTGCTTTTTCGGAGGCCAGGAGAATGTCGCAGGCCATGGCCAGTTCTAGGCCACCGCCCAGTGCAAAGCCATTGATGGCTGCCACCACGGGGCCGGGGAAATCTGCCAGCGCCTGGAACGCTTGTTGGCCGCGGCGGCTGAAGGTTTCTGCTTCTGCGGGGCCAAAATCGACCATTTGCGCGATGTCTGCGCCGGCCACGAACGCTTTTTCTCCGGCACCTGTGAGGAGAATTCCTCGCGTGGCGGCGGGTAGATGTTCTACGGCGGAGCGAATGCCGTCAAGCACATCGCTGTTGAGGGCGTTGAGTGCGTGGGGGCGATTGATCGTAATGGTGGCGATGCCGTCCTCGACACGGGCAACGACGACGGGTTCGGTGGCAGATTCGCTCATGTGGGCCGCCAACTGCGAAGGGAACTTATCCGTTCGGGACCGAAGCCGCACGGTCTTCTTGGGTAGCAAAAGGGTGAATCGGCTTTTGGGGCCTGGTCTGTCTCTTGCTTCGTTTTTATGCCCCGTCCTGCCCGCATTCCACGTCGCTACGATGCCGCCGTCGGTGCCGGGGCTGCCATCCATCCCTTGCTGAAGACCCCGCACGACAAGGGTTTGGTGCGTCGCGCCGCGTACCGATTCAATTTCAGCGACACGATTCGGTTGTGGGGTTTCGAGTTGAAGGTTCCGGCGCACCGGATGGCGCCGCATTGGCTCTGGCAAGTACGGACCCAGAGCTACGAGCAAGACGAGGCAAGTGCCTTGCTTTGCTGCATTGATCGTCGGCTGCCGTTCGTGGAGTTTGGCGGCGGGTTTGGAGCGGTGAGTGTGCTTGTGAATCGGCACGCATTGGACCATCCGGAGCAACACGTGGTCATCGAGATGGACCCGGAAATGGTCGAGTATTTGGTGCGCAATGGCGATCAAAACAATGCCTGTTACGAAGTGATTCACGCGGCAGTTTCTGATCGACCCGTGCAGATGGACCCGCGCCAGGATTTCATCGGCCAACAAGCGACCGCCGCCGGCACCGTGGTGGTCCCGAACATCACACCCCTGGAGGTGCTGGCTCGCCGCGGCTGGGATCGCGTCAACGTGTTCATGGACATTGAGGGTATGGAGGTCGAGCTACTGGATGCGTTCTCGGAGTTCTTTCGAGATCATGTGGAGGTTTTGGTGCTGGAAACACACGGACACAAGACAGACACGGACCGCATTGCCCGTCTGCCCAACCAATTGCTGGCGCTCGGCCTCGAACCCATTTGGACGCGCAATCGAGTCTGGGCCTACCGTCGTAAAGTCGAATAGGGGCTTGCTTCGCGCACAACTGGTCGGCTACCGGGAATGACGCAATCTTGTGGGGCACGCGGGCCCATAGGAGCGTAGGCCCCAGTCCGACACCGTGAAGCCCCCGCGCCTTCATAGGGGGCCTCCGCCACCATGGCCGTCGACATCGTAGCGCTCGCATTGAGCTTCATTGAGCAGTATGGGCTGATTGCGATCTTCATCTTGCTCGTGCTCGACGGCGCGTTGCTTTTGCCGGTGTTTCCAGGCGAGATTGTCTTGATCATGGCGGTCGCGGTGTATGCCACGGACATCAATGGCTTGCTCATGCTGATTGCGCTCACGAGCGCCGCCGGACTGCTTGGCGCCTTGCTGTTGTATTCGATTACACGCGGCGGCGGGCGGCGGCTCGTGGAGCGGTACCCGGGCTTTTTCATGATGCCGCGCAAGCGACGCGAACGCCTGGAGCGCGCCTTCCAACGCCCCATCGGCCAGAGCCTCGTGTTGTTCCTGCGTCTGTTTCCTCTCACGCGTGTGCTGGTAAGTATCCCGGCGGGCTTGGCGCGTATGAAGTTCGTGCGGTTCGTGGTGCTAAGCTCCATGGGGCTTGTGCTCTACCACGCGGGTTTCCTATGGTTTGCGTACGAAGCGAGGCGACCCGAAAGCACCATCGCAACACAGGCGACCCAGCTGAAAGACGCCTACGCCAATCCGGCCTGGAACTTCGTGGAGGCCAACACCATCATCGCAGGCGCCGCGATTCTCCTGCTGGGCGCCATATTGTCCGTGCGTGCCTCCCGTGCCATGCTCAAAGACCATGAGGAGAGCGCCGGTTCACTCTTGGGCCTCGCAGCAACACTTTCGCTCTTTTGGGGAGGCATTGCGCTCGCGATTGCGACCTACATGGATCCGGAGACCGTGTATGGCCTCGTGCGGCTTGGCGGTGTCAACATCCATTCCGTGGCAGCTCGCTTAGGATTCGGCCCCGTGCAGGTGCTGTTTGTGGTCGCGGCCCTCTCTGTGGTGCTCGGCTACACCATTGCATTGTATCGGCGAGCTGCCAAGGTGCAGCGCAAGGAGGCCCTCGCGGTGCAGAAAGCATTGGAGCGGGAGAAGGGAATGCATCCTCGAGGCATCGTGGGCTATGAGGACCGCATCACGGCAGGGCCGCCAACGTCGCGCCAGCCGCCACAGGGTGGGCCCGAGAGGCCAGTGGAATTTTCCAGGAGCGACTCGGAAATCCGTGATTCTGGTTTGTCGCCTCCGTGAAGCACGAAGTCGGCCCTGCAGCCTAAGCGCCCAAGGCAAAGCTCCAGGGTTCTGCCACCGACAGGAGCGCCAAAGCGGCACCAAGCAGCGCGGTGTTCTTCATGAAGGCGGTCTGCTCCGACATTTTGGCCATGGCATCCGTTTCCTTCCAGAATCCGTGCATGGTGGGTGTAACGCCGATCAAGAACAGCGCCAGCAGCGCGAGGCCGACGCGGGGCTCAAAGCCGAGCAGTACGCTCAAGCTTCCAACGAGCAGGAGGGCACCGGTGCCGTACACAGCGAGTGCCGGGGCTGGGATTCCCTTCATGCGGGCGTAGCCGATCATGTTCTTGCCTTGCAGGAAGTGATTGAGGGCAGACATCAGAAACACGCCGCCAAGGGCGATGCGTCCGATGAGCAACAGCATGTCGAGTGTGTTGGACATGCATCAAGCTACACATTCTATAGTCATATACTATCGAGTCAGGATTGGAGGAGGCGCTCCGCCCGCTAGAAGCCTATCCTCAACGCAGGACCGACCCATTGATATAGAACGAATAGCCACATACTTCTCAATGGATAGCGAAGCGACTTCTGGTTGCCAAGTGGGCCAACTCTTCAAGCTGCTTTCACGGCCCCACATGCTCGACATTCTCCACCAGTGTCAGGTCGCCGACGGCCCCTTGCGTTTCAACGAATTGCAGACCCGGCTCCAAATCAGCCCCAACACGCTCAGCACCCGGCTCCGTGCCCTCGTCGAGCACGGCTTCCTGACCCGCACCGCCTTCAACGAAATTCCACCCCGCGTCGAATACCACCCCACCGCAGGCGCACGCGACCTCGAACGCTTGTTTGAAGCGCTCAGCGACTGGGCCGCCACGCACAAACTCCAACCCGTCCTCGTCTCAGCGTAGCGTCGCCCCCGCGCCCGGCTGGGCCTCCACCAACACCCAATTCTCGCCCGTTTCCTGCACGGAAAACGACATCCACGCCACCGTGCGTGGCACGACCGACGGGCCGAAGGCGACTACACTACAACCGAAAGCCGAGCCAACTCCTGCTCAATCAACGCCAACAACTCAGGCAGCAACGCATCCGCATCCTCCTGCTCCCACGCAAAATCATCCGTCTCCGTCCCATCCGGATTGACAAGATCGCCCATCACATCATTGTCCTCCTCCTCAAAATACGTCATCGTCAACTGCGTAGGCTTCAACCAATGAGGCACACGCGCCGGCAAAGAATACGCCTTGCCCGCACCCTGCACATGCGTGAATTTTGTCAACGAATACGAAGCGCCGGCAAAGAAACGCGTGCCGCCCGCGTCCGCCACGGCCCGATACGTATAATGCTCCATCTCCCCCGCGAGCACCGTGCCACGAATCTCGCCACCATGGAAATGAATCGTGCCATAAAACGCGTCACTAAACGAACAATAACCCGGATGATAGACATGGATGTACCGACACATCCCATCCCGCTTCGGCAAACCCCACTTCAACATGTCCCCATACTCATCCATCGAAGCCATACCACGATCAAGGAGCACCGCCTTGGCTTCTAGCAAGAGCTCGGTGAGGCGGGCAGGAGTGGCCTGGTGCTCCTGCAAAGGATGGAACTCGAGCATGGGGCCTCTTGGGTGGAGGGGGCGGTTTTTGGGTATAGAGGTATGGGAAGTTGGCATGATGCCCACAGGCAAAGGTTGGGCTCCGAATCTGCCATGGGACAGACAATATATGCCTCAAGGAAATTCTCCGAGGCCGCAATCCGCTAGCAAAATGCAGCGGGAGATAGAGAATAGCGGGGGATAGACTTCCTCTGGTTGGACGCCCGTTTGGGTGGCTTTTCCTTCTTTTCCCATTCCGCCTACGCCGCCAGCACCAACCGCGTTCATCTCAACCCCATAGCGAAACGCTGCCGTGTAGCTTGAAAGCGCCTCTCGCGGCGTCCCACCCGGGCTTTGTCTTCCGTCCGTCGTGGCCGGGGGGTTTCCAATTATACCCCGGCCATCCACAAAGCCCATGGGCAATACTGCAGCATGACCGGCGTGAAGACGATTGCTGCCGTGACGTTTGTGCTCCTTCTGATATCAGGTTGTGCGAGTCCTGGCGTGCCCTCGGAACAAGCCACCCCTGCAGACCCGGCACCGTGGGCACCCGTCGAGGCCACCCTGGAGCGAACCGCCAACCACGTCTCAACATGCATCGTGGCAAACAACCGGATGGGCGGCGGTACGAATGCCGTACTAGATGTGGATGTCCCGGAAAACGCCACCGGGGCCGTCGTGGAACTCACATGGACGGCGGGCAACCCCACGGAAGAGGACCTCCACTTCGAGTTGCGTTCCCGTGCCGTGGCGCGCGTCGATGCACGAACCCACGGGACCAGCCCACTGCGCTGGGAGATCGATGGCGAGAGCATCGAGACGCGCTGGGGCGGCCACGAACTCCAGCTCGTAGACCCCTACTGCGGAAACTCTGGCAAGACCTTGGGAGTCTCCGTGCAGCAGGACCTTGTCGTCACGGTTCTCCTCACGTTCAGCGCGGATTGAACTAGACTGGATGCTGCGGATTGCCGTCCGAGATTGCTAGGCGTCCCGCGACACTCGCATCCGACTCTGGGGTGGGTTCTAACAAGGCTCCGACGAGACGCGAGCACGGATCCGTCAGCATCATGTCGTCTTCGTCCTCACGCCAGGAACCGCTGGAAGAGGACATACACTCGCGCGCCAGCATCGGAACCTTGAGGGGCCCGGGAGGCCAAACAATAGGACGGCATACAGGAAGAAAAGAACTGGAATCGAATTACCTGGGAGTCGGAGGAAGAAGGGGTGAGAGGGGTGGGGGTCTTCAGTCGAAGAACTTGTACAGCGCGGCCAAATCGAAGCACTCGATGAAGTGGACATCATCGTCATCGTCGGTCCAGCTCGCATCACTGCCGCCGCTGCTCCATTCGACGCTGCAGTACTCGTAGGTACCCGTGTCGTCCTTGTGTTCGCCCTCGAAGTAGCAGACGTAGCCATCGGTGGTCTGACTGCAAAAGTAGTGGCGGATGCCGCCGAGGCCGGTGAAGGGAATCTCCGGCGTGTCGAGGACGAGTCCGGTCTGAACTGGGCTCTCGTCGGCGCTTACGGAAGGTGCTGCGACCAAGGCCGCGATCAGTAGGCTGGTTCCGAGAAACAGGGTCTTTGTTTTCATGGTATCACGGGCGGCTGGAGGCCGCCGACGGTCCATCGCCCTTGGATACAAAGTCCCATGCGCTGACCACCACCCAATTGGTTCCCGGGTCGTCCAGGGACGGGCTTGCAGCAGGTGTCCGAGCATCCGCTTCCCCCGTCTCCACCCCTGCTCGACACGCGAGCCTACCTGCGACGAAGTGGATTGCTTGGCCCGTGCAAGTTCGACCCCCTTGACACGGGCCTATGCCATCGCGTTCAGGAATCAAGCGCTGCCAAAAAAGGCAATCAAAGGATAAAGAGGGAGAAGGGAGGAATCTGGCACAGGCGGCTGCTCAGACCTCTACGACTTCGACGTCAAAGACGGGGTCGGCCTGCAAAACGGCTCGCTCGGCGTCAGTGAGTAGAGCGCCCCTCATGTCGGCAACAAGAGAATTGGACCGGTCCCAGTCCGCCGTTGCTTCCAGAACAATCTGCTCCTGGAGTGCAACGAGGTCAGCGAGCAACTGCTCGTGCAAGTCGCCCTGAATATCCGAGAGACGGACTCTCAGGATGTCGCCTCGGGAGATGGTGCCTACGTGCTCGAGGGGTTGGCGGAACTCCTGGTTCAACACTCGGGTCGCCTCCTCATCGCAGGTCGAGCTGTGTGCCTCTAGGGCGACGTTTGCGCTCATACCGGTCACGGCAATGAATGCGTCCGATTCGGCGGTGGCGCAGCGGTTCTCATCGAGGGTCTGCAAGGCCAATCGGGGGCCGCACACACGGGTGCCGGAGGTGAGGGTCGTCGTGCATGTCTTGGGAGTGGGCGATGTCTGCCTATCCCCGACGGTAGTCTTTACGACAATGTCGGAGTGACTGGCCTGCCCGGCGGAGACCGTTACGCCGCCTGCTGAGGCGAAACTGAAGGACGCCTCGACCTTCGCGTTGGCTACCGGGACGCCGAGGAGGCGCGCACCTGCGTCGGCGGAGACCGTGGCGCTGACGGCGGCAACAATGGCCCCCGCACAGCCGTTGTCGAGCAGGGTGCAGACGACGTCTCCATCCGATTCGCCCCCGCCGTCAACTCCGACGGGCCCCACTACCGTCGCGTCCGTGTCATCCGGGAGCACCCCGAGAGCCAACTGGTTCAGGCGATCCTCGCGGGCCTGCCTGCCCTGCAGGAACTGCGACAGATTGGGCGCCTCAGTCCAGGATATGGTGACGGTCTTGCACGCCGGTCCCGAGAAGAACTTGCGCGCGGAAGGGGAGACTGTGGAAGGCACAGCGTCCTCTTGGGGTGCGTTGATGGCGCGCACGTCCGGGTCGATGCACACGTCCACCTTCTTTGGGCGACCGTTGACGCCGCTTTCTCCACCTGCCGGCGTCCGAGTCTTGGTCCCTCCGTCCGCCGTGCAGCCGGCGACGAGCACTCCGTCGTACTCGCAGGAATCGACCTCCTTGTATGCACTTCCTGTGTCGGGCCTGTGTTCGAGGATGACGCGTCGCAGTGTACTCTCTCCGCCCGTTACTCGCAGGTCCATGTTCGTGACATCGCACTCGTAGGACCAGATGACATCAGGCTCCTGCTCTAGGTCGCTGCTCAGAAGGATGACGGCAACGACTGCAACGACGATGAGCACGGGGTGGGTGCGCTGGTCGGCGGCCTGCATAAGAGCGCTGGCGTCGCCGTAATGGTATTCGCCGATACACACGGCTCCCGTGACGTCGCCCGTGATCGGGCTCAGGGTGCCGGCAGGCAGCACGGCGGCGGACGAGGCGGGCATTAGCAGTAACAGTACGGTTACGGCGGCAAGTACAGGTTTCAGGTTTCGATGGGTCATGTTCAACACCGCTCCAATGGGAGCAGTCCACCATTGGGTTGAACGGCATAGTCCGATTGGTCGGCCACGGCACGGATTGCTTCCTTGCCAGCTAGAGGGTTTATGTTGCGATGAGGCGACTGTCTGGCATGGAACCCCGAACATCCCTGCTGGTGCCCTTGCTCGTGCTCGCTCTTGCGGGCTGCGTCCAGGACACGAACGAAGCGGACACCGTGACCCCACCCCCTGAACCCGACTTACTGGTCGTGACGCGGGACGGGGCCCGGCTGGAGGCGGAGGGAGACCAAGGTTGGTTGCTTGTCTTCGTGTCGGTAGAAGAACAGGGTGGCGTTGGCGTGGATTACCTGCTAGAATACGACATGCCATCCGGGGGGCTCTTGGTCAGGCCGTCCGTAATGTCCAATTGGCAAACAGACCGAGCGTCCCTTTCTGGGACCAACATTGATTGGATTCCACCGACACCCACCGATTCCATCGACGGTCTCTACACCACGAGCGCCATGACCGGGCACCTCGTCGTGGGCGTCGCGAGTCCCGGCCCCTGGTCCATCCGACTCGACCTCAAGACCAATGCCACCCTCGGCGCGAGCACCCTGTGGCGCGGCAACGACACCCGGATGGAACACGCCGAAGGCCTGACCGACGCGACCGGCGGGCGAGTCCTCCGGTTCCAGACAGAGGTGGAGGCCGAGGGCTGGACGCACTTCCATGTCCAGGACGACTGGGTGGTCAAGACCGGAGCCCACCGTACTGACATTCGATTCCCCAACGGGTTCCAGTACAGCATGTCCGGGCACCAATTGCCGGCAGGTGGCAGCACCGGCGCCCATGACTTCTTCGGCACTCTCGCCGACATGCCAGGAACCTTCCAGGCGGACCTGGAGCGGCTGGGTGCCTCAACCAGCCTGGATGCCTGGTTCCTGCACATGTCTGGTGGCACACCACGGCCATCGTTCCTCGACCCGGGAGGGTATTTGGAGCACTACATCTGACCCTATGTTTGCCCGAATGAGGTGATAGCGAGGGTGGTATCCGTCGTCCGACCCGACCGCGCCCGCCTCCGCCAGGTCCCGCAGCAACCCCCTAAGCTGCTTGGTGCCCAATCCCGTGCGGCGCGACAACGCCGCCGGACCAAGATCACCTCTGGCCAATGCCCGGACTACGCGCTGCGCCTCCGGGCGGACGAGCGTCCAGTCCCCTCCGACACCTGCCAGCTGGTGCGGCGTGGCGAAGTGCATGCGGTGGCCGATGTGACGGGCGCGGAGGTGACCGGAAGCAGAGAGCACACGGACATGATGCCCCACGGTACCCCAGGAGAGACCAAGGCGCCGACACAGCTCCATCTTGTGGACCCCTGGCCTGGACAAGATTACTTCCAGGGTTCGACGCGCGTTCGGATTGAGCAAGCAAGTCATGACTGATAAGGATTCGACGCAAGTATATGGGGACTATGACCTCTCGATTGGAAACACCTATCGACGCACACATCACCACCCATATTGTTCGCCAAGGTTGCGCTCTGAGAGATTATGCAATATGGAGTTGATGGGCGTTCGCAATCCCGCATGGTCGATTTGTCACTACTCATCCACAAGGCTTACAACTACTCCAGTCGCCTGGCGACCGAGCACCGAAACCATTCCTGGAAGCGCCCAATCATGCTCCGAACCGGAAACCGACGTACAAGGAACTCCGCCCTCGCGGGATTGCTTGCGGTGATGCTCTTCGTATTCCCGTCAATAGTAGCAGCTGAGCCGGTGGCCGGCACGTTCCAGGCGTCCGGTACGACCGCACTCGACGGACCCCATAATCTTGCCTGGGACACCGTCGGCGCCTCCCTGCGACCACAGGACGGCAGGGAGGGAACTGCTGAAGTGCAGTTGGAACAGGCGCGGGTGCAGTGGGTCAACCTCCCCCGCATCGTGACCCTCGTACACGGCCCCGGGGCGTCCGAGTACTCACACAGCACGAACGGCGACCTGGAGGTGGTCCACGACCAGGTCGTCACGGGAAGACTCGTCGTCGCCCTCGACGCCGGCAACGAGGAGGTCCGCCTCCTGCCGCAGGGCAACGCCCTCCGCATCCCGACCACCGCGACCCTGGCCACGATCCACCCCGCCGGCTCGACGCTCCTTCCCCCTCCGAACTCCACTGCGGAGGGGCGCGCCAACGTCCTCGGCACGGACATCCGATTCCCCCCGCCACACACCCACGCGCTGGCCCACGACGCGTCCCTGGAGCAGACGCGGATGGACCTGTTCGTCCCTGCGGGCACAATCTGGCTTCCGGGCGAGGACGCGCCGCGCGAGGCAGGACGAAACCTCAACGCCTCCCGCAGCCTCATCGACCCCACCACCGGCAGCGGCCGTTACGTCTACGACAACTGGGTCCTGCTCGTCACCAGCGGCCGCACCGACGTCACCTCTGACGGCCTCGACTGGCACCTCGCCGCCACCCGCGTCCAGGGCACTCTCGATGGCACGGCGCGCTGGCAGGGCATCGTAGGTGCCGTTGCCGTCAACGGCACCCGCACCGCCGACGACCCTGAGACCTTGGAGGTGCAGGGCGACCTTCGCATCTCGTCCAACCTCCGCAGCGCACCCATCCGCTGGAACCTTGGTGGTGAAGCGGTCCGCGTCGGGCTCGACAATGAGCCCTTCTGGCAATCCACGGCCACCGTCGCTGGCCTCGGTGCCCTGACCGCCCTCGGCCTGCTCGCCATCGCCTTGCGCGGCATGGCCACCGTCGTCCTGGGCCGCTCCACGCCCGGTCTGCTGAAGGCCAGCCTCGACAGCCCCAGCCGCAGGCGCATCCTCCAGGCCATCCACGCCCACCAACCTGTGCGGCCCGCAGATCTCCCGCGCCTGACCGGCATGACCCGGAGCACCCTCCGTTACCACCTGCGCGTCCTCGACGCCCACGATGTCCTCCAGGCCCACGTCCCTGCCGGCGAGAGCCGCCGCGTCGCCACCCTGATGCTCAACAGCGGCAGCCACGCCTTCCACACCACCGGCACCGCGACCCTCGTCGAGGACGTACCCGGAACCGTGCGGGCCGACGAGGCCCTCGGCACCGCCCACGGCCACCCCCTGCGCCGCGCCCTCTGCGACGCTCTCCTCGAACACGGCCCAGGCGACTTCCAGACCCTGCGCGACCGACTCCGCGCTGCCGGCGTGGAAGCAGACCTCCAGCAGAGAACCGCCAGTTACCACCTCATCAAGCTCTGCAAGGCCGGCGCCATCGCCAGCAAGTGGATGGATGGCCGCAAAGTCAACGAAGCCAACCTCGACCCTACCGCTGTCCGCGCCGAGCAGTACCGCCGCTACCTGCACCAGCAGGGTGCCCTCGACCTCGTCCAGGCCCTCACCAGCCAGAGCATGCCCCGCGACGACGTCTTGCATCACCTCCAGCAACGCCACCACTCCCGCCGCACCGCTAGCCGCGTCCTGGCGGACCTCGTCGCCGTCGCCATCCTCGAACCCACCTCCTCCAACCGCTACAGGCTCTCCCCGCCTCTGCGGACCGTCGCCCCCACCCTGAGGAACCACACATGAAACTGATCATCCCCCTCCTGTTGCTTGCCACGCTCGCCGGCTGTCTCGGCTCCAACGAACCCGGCGACGAACCACCTGGCGGCACCGATGGCCCGGACCCTGGCCCCAGCAGACCGACTCCGGACGGAAAAGACCCCGGCCAGAACGAAACGCCATCCCAGCCAACCATCGACCGCATCTGGGGCGGGCAGACACTGGAGGCAGTGGACTGCCGGATGACCTATCACAACGCCCTCGCAGACCGGGAGGCCGTCGAGGCACACGTTCCCGACCGCCTCACGGTTCCAGGCAATGGCCCCGCCCTGCTGACCATCCTCCTGCTCGACTGCCACTCCATGACTGTCGGCAACGAGAGCCTCCAGAAAGACGCCTGGATGTACCTCACCATCGTCGCTGTCGACGACCAAGACCCCTCCACGGAGGACGCGTTCACCTACCTGCTCGACTTCGGAAGCGACTGGGACCAAGCTTGGAAGCCACTCCAGGAACGCGGCGCATCCGCATTTGGCGGCCGGTTCGACCATGCGGTCGTCGCCGACACGGACGAACTTACCTTCGCGGCCGACGGTTTTTCCTATATGTTCCGTGACACGGGCGATGGGGCCACCCACATACAACGGGACCCATGGCAGTCGACGCTCCTGGTAGGTCCCAACGCCGAGACGGCCCTCCAATACTCCCTCCACTACACCAGCTACGCGAACCTTCCTATTTCCGGCATCCTGCAACTGGACGGGGGCATGTTGTCCGAGATCATCGGCCCAGCCGCACCCTCTGTAAGCGGCGACGCCTTAGGTGGCGCATCGCTGAAAGAAATCCCCTTCTCCTAGATGAGTCCTTGAAGAAACCTAGAAGCATCAAATACGAATCTATGATTGTCAAACACATGCAAGGAAACAAGTTACTATTCATCATGGCTGCCCTCCTCGCCCTCCTAGTGATACCCGCTGCCACGGCGGAACGGCCCGACACCTCCCTCAACATCTACGTCCACACCGAGATGGTGGAGGTCATCATCGGCGACTGCGGCGTCCAGGACGACGAGTCCAGCGGCATCACCTGGGGCTACGACTATAATGCACCCGCCGAGGTTTGGTTCTCCTACCCCAACCCCAAATCCGGAACGGGCTGGACTGAGTCCACCGTCACCATCTGCGTCCACTCATAGGGCTGTTTCCAAACGAGCGGTCACAGATGCCTTTGCAGGGCAGGCGCTGAGCGATGTCCATGCCAGGATCTCTCTCCCTCATCCCCTCTGCTGCCTCGACCGCGCCAACGACCCGGCAGGTCATCCTCGCGGCCATCCAGTCCAACGAAGGGCTCACCAAGACCCAACTTGCCAAGACGCTCGACCTCGGCTGGGGCACCATTTGCCACCACCTCGTCAAACTGGAGAAGGCCCGTGCCGTCCGGGCATTCCACCACGGCCGCAACACCCACCTCTTTCCCACGACCCGCAGCCGGAAGGACATGGAGGCCGTCGTCGTGCAGAGGCACCCCGCCGTGCAGCGCATCCTTGGTCTCCTGCGCGAACGCACCGAACTGACCATGCCCACCATCATGGAGAAAGCCAGCCTCTCGCGCTACGTCGCCAACGCCAGCCTCGCCGAGATGGAAGAGATCGGCCTCGTCGTCCGCGTCGGCACAGGCCGCCCCCGCTATCGGGCTCCCGACCGCTTCTCGGCTTACGTCCCCGACGCCACGCAGGCGTGGGGGCATGGACCCCGCGCCGCCTCCGTCATGGATTGATGACAGATGCCGAGCAATTTCTTGCTCTTCCCCCTCCCTCCTTGATGGACTGCCTGGCCCCGCGCGCCTGTAGACCTTCCTTCGGGAGGGCCACGCTCGCGAGGAGGAAGTCGGGCTTCTGGAGAAAGACTGCGCGGGCGGGAGGGCCTGGGTGGGTCGACCCAGTGGACGTAGATGCGGACTGCGACGTGGACGCCAACGACGGTCGGCTCGGCAATGTGGATCACGACGACCGACTGGCCGAACAGGGAGACGATTTCCAGTTCACGGTCCGTGGGGCCGTCCGTCGCGTGGACGGAATCGCCCGGCTCAAGCGGGATGTACGCGATGGCGGCGAAAGCGGTCGGGGCCAGAAGGCCCGCCAGCATGACGAGGAGCAGGGTGCGGGACACAACACCCCGCACGGGCCTGTGGTACTACCCGTTGTTCAGGGGAGGATTCGTGGGCTATGGTGCTGCAAGTTTCCGGATGCGATGCTCAATGCGCTGCCGCTATTCCTGCATCAATGCCGCATTCCCGAGGTCTCCGATTGGAATGTCCACGATCCGCCATCCTCCAATGCGAAACGGACCACCTTGTCCGTCTTGATGGTCTGGATGCTCAACCAGTGGAATGGCCCGTCCAGGTGGACGGCGATCGTCTTCCAGCGGCACTACAACCGGCCCATGCTGGAGGACCGATTGGCCCGGCGCGACGTGCTGCCCGGCTCCGACGGAACCCGGCAGTCGCCCATGGAGAAGCTCGGCGCCGCGTACTGGAAATTCGAGCACGGCCTCCTAGACAAGGCCCAATTGGAGCACGTCCTGGAACTCACCCGGCTTGCAGAACGGACCCAAAAGACCACAAACCGCGAGGACTCTCCATCCTACGCGTGAAGAAACTCCCAGACGCCGCCGAGGCGACGCCCAGGAGTGGTTCATAGTCGGCCAATAGCACATAGCCAGCGACTATGGTTCATAGCGGGGGATAGAGTATATCCGATAAAATATCAAGATCACATACCGAAATTGGCTTCTTTTCCTTTTCTTCCCTTTGGTTACATTGCACTTGCGCTTTGAAATCCGTAGCGTGCTTGACCTGCCCGCCCTTCCGAGAGTGCGCGGAGGCAACCTGAATTTGCAAAGCGACTAGGACAGGGTCTCGTAAGGAGTGGCAAGTGCAATAGGACCAGAATTCGGCCATCGACAACTAGAGTATGGCCGGGTGGTTGTTGTGGTTTCATGCCTCGGGACTCTGCGCCGATTCAGCATGACTTGCAAGCCGCCCTGGACGACCTGGACGACGCTAGGGACTACGATGCGGCGTACTACATCGTCCTGGTCCTCCGGCTCCTGCGGCGTCTCAACGACGCAGAATCCCAACCCACCCGGAGCCTACAAGCGGTCTTGCTGGACCCCGTAATGGGTGCGTCGAGTCGCATGGCGTGGCCGGAGGACAAGGTGATCCTTGCCAATCCGTACTGGCTCGTGCGGGGCCCGCACGCAGCGGGCCAGGGCCGTGATGAGCACTTGCCCTTGGCGGGCCCGTTGGCGATGGCTGCGGGGCGCGTAGCATGAGCGAATTCTTCACTCTCTCGCCGGAGCAGAAGGCAGCTTTTCACAAGGAACTGAAAGATTCCCTGGCCAATCGGAGGGACGCGAGGGCGGCGCCGGCAGTAGATGCCACTGATGGAAATGTGGAGAAGTGGAGCATCACGCGGCCCGCCATGGCTGTGTGTCGGCGCCGCTTCATGGCGGAGACGGATGGCGTGGGGCGTCCGTATTGGTTGCCGATTTACAATTGGATCAAGCCCCCCGATGATTTTGGCGTCAAAGGGCACCCGGCGGGGTGCGCGGGGCCTTTGCTGCGAACAAAGTCCGGGGCGAGGCGGTCGCGGTTCCCCTGCGACAAGTACCATTTCTGTACCTATTGCTGGGAGCGAAGGCGGCGCATGGGCGGCCTTCGCGCCGCATTGTACCACACCGGCCAGGACCAGATCGTCAAGTTCAGCATCAGCCTACCCGGCGTTCGAGCCAATCCAGAAAAAGTCGTGGAGGCGCGGAGGCAGGTCGTGAAGGTCTTGCGACGGGCGGGCTTTGATCGCCAAACCGTGTGGGTTCACACGTTCGGAGAAAACCCGGCTCAAGGCCCAAAGGGACACCTGGACGGCATCGCAAGCGGCCCCGCGGACGCGGACCCCGGCGTGTTCGACGTGGACGCGCACGACGCATTGCAGCGAGTCTTACGGCCTTTCCATGAACGGCCCGACGCGGGCTTCTGGCAGCCGCACGTTCACCATCGCAGCGCCAAGCAACCGACCGTCAGAAAGGACGTCAAGGAGCTCGTCAAGGCAGGCATGTACGCGGGTCGCCCCACGTTTCACACCAAGCGCATCTGGGCCGGCTTGTACGGCCCCATGCACGACCTACGGGTGCGCATGACGTACACGGCGCCGAAGCGCAAGGGCCACGTCACGGCGCCTCTCGAAATCAATGGCTCGGCGGTCAAGGATTGGGCGTTCGAGGACCTGTACCGAGCCACGAAGGAAGCCGAAGAATGGCGTGAAATCGCAGGCCGAACCGTCATGCCCCGAGGCGCCAAGATCCGAGCCTTCGTGCTCGACGCCGTCCTCGACGACACACGGTGGCGCCGCCGCTACAGGCTTCCCAAGAGCAACGATCTGCGAGAGCGGTTCCTGTGAGCCTTGGCCTAACAGCCCCGTTTGAGATAGCTACTGTTTCCCTAGAAACGGGGTTCTTAGACCACAGCGCTGCACATTCGCCACCTGAAGAGAATGTGTGTGTTGCTTACCCTGGGAACTCAAGTGCTGGCGGGTGGGGCTACCTAGTTATGCAAATTCTCCCCCCTCTCCAAACCTCTCTCCACCACCACCACCACCACCACCACCACCACCACCACCACCACCACCAC
>JBFIHX010000018.1:0-31454 GCA_041601615.1 Thermoplasmatota archaeon
CGTGGTCGGATGAGCCTCAAGAGTTCAGGCAAGACAGGCAAGCCAGTCTTGGTTCCTTGGCTGCCGACGCGAGCGTCGTTGGCCTTGGATTTGGACTCCGTTGGCTCCAATAGTGGGGCCACTGGGATTTGAACCCAGATCAGCGGGTCTCTCCGATGGATCAGCGCTCCAGTGATTCGTCACGGATTCGGGGAGCTACCCCTCATTTGGCTGACCCTTGTTCTCATCATCTCCATCACTGGAGCCCACGATGATACCTGGTTACACTATAGCCCCGAGGGGGGCCATGGTGCAGGGTCCGGCGTATGCGGGCCGAGAGGAATTCCCGGCTCTAGGAAAAGGAGGCTGATCAGCCCTTACGAGCACGTAGGGCGCGCTTTCGGCGGCGCATTTTCTTCTTGCGCCACTTCCAGCGTTGATTGCCTGGTTTCTTCCAGGCTCGACTTCCACGCTTCATGGGGGGTTCACCTGCCCCCTAAGGGGCCGATGGGCCGGCCGACTGGAGGGCGTGGTATAAGCGTTGCTTCGTGAGAACGCCTGATTTGGGCATTAGAAGAGCAACGTGTCGCCTTGCAGGCAGCCTTCGCCGAGTGCATGGTGTTCGCCGCCGAGGCTGGCTTCGCTGCTCCATTGGAGTCCGGCGATGCCGTTGGACTCTTCGTAGATCCAGGAGGTGTCGGCCAGGTAGAGGATGGTGGGGCCGGCGGGCGGGAGTGCTTGGTAGTCGCTGGCATCGGCGTGGCAGATGCCGTCGTCGGCTTCCTCTACGAGTTCTTCTGCTGCTTCGGCCACTTGGATGAGCATCGTGGCGTTGCCGGTGAGGTTGCCGTCGCTGACGGTGAGGGTGATGGTGTGGTTGCCGGCGCCGAGGGTCTGGTTGACGGTGGCGGGCAGGCTGGTTCCGTTGAGGGTTTGGTTGCCGACGGTGAGGGTCCAGGTGAGGTTGGTGCCTTCGGCGTCGGTGCCGTTGAGGGTGAGGGTGACGTTGAGGGGGGCGGTGCCGTTGATGGCGCTTGCTTCTAGGAGGGCCACGGGCGCGGTGTTGTTCACGGCTTGGTCGACGGTTTCGTTGCCGCCGTCGATACCTTGCACGGGCTCGGGGGCTGGATCGGTTCCGGGGGCATCATTGATGCAGCCGGAGAGGAGGGTTAGGAGGGCAGCGCAGGCTACCCACGACTTGGACACCATAGTTTGCGACCCGGTTGTCGGGGGCTTAAGCGTTGCTGCGCTTCAGGCGTGCAGGAGGGGTGCCAGTAGTTGTGCTGCGATGGCGGGGGCGGCGCTGACGGTGTCGCAGCCGTCGGTGTGGATGGTGTCGGTGCAGAGGATGCGGTCGATGCCGCCGGCGAGAATTTTGGGGATGGCGCCGCCGGTGAAGATGCCGTGGGTGCAGACGGCGTACACTTTGGAGGCGCCTTGTTGCTTGAGTTGGGTGGCGGCGGTGATCATGGTGCCGCCGCTGGCGATCATGTCGTCGACGATGGCGACGGATTTGCCTGCTACGTCGAGGTCTTTGGCTTTCATGACGACTTCGGTGGGGCCGAGGCGGGTTTTTTCCATGTGGTCGCAGGGAATTCCGAGGAGTGCGGCGGCTTCGTTGGCGTGGGCGCGGGCGCCTTTGTCGGGTGCGAGGATGACTTCGACGCCCCAGTCTCCGAGTTTCTTGGCAAGTTGGGGGATGGCGGTGACGCTGTGGGCGCCGTCGAAGAAGAAGTCGAGGATTGCTTCTTTGTGGGGGTCGACGGTGATGACTTGGTCGGCGGTGGTGGCGAGGGCGCGGGCGACGGCTCGGCTGCTGACGGCTTCGCCGGGCTTGAAGACCTGGTCTTGGCGGGCGTAGCCGTAGTAGGGGATGACGCTGGTGATTTTGGCGGCTCCGTGTTCGCGGGCGGCGTCTTGGAGCAGCAAAAGTTCGATGAGGTTGTCGTTGGGGGCAGTGGTTTGGACGAGGATGGCGTGTTTGCCTTCGATTTCGCTGACGATGCGGGCGTAGACTTCGCCGTCGGGGAAGCGGTGGATGTCGGTTTCGGCGAGTTCGGCGCCGAGTTCATCGGCGAGCCTTGTGGCGAGGGTTAGGCTGGCAGAGCCGGGTACGACTACGAGCGGGAGGCTCACGTTGGGCGCGAGTGGGGCGCGGCGCAAAAGGGGTGCGGTGCTGGATTTCCCGCATATCCCGATGCAGTGCAAAGAAGGAGGGGCCGGATGGACGGGTATGCGCTCTGCATTCTTCGTCGCGGCCCTTGTTGCCGCCGTCGCGCTCACGACCGTGCCCTCGGCCTCTGCCGCGTGCCTGTTTGGGTATGATCCCAATGCGGATGCGAACGTTTGCTATGAAGTGGACTCGTACCAGGAACCCGCGTACGTGTACACGGTGGAGTTCACGTGCACGTACCAGATTGGCACGCAGTGCGTGGGCGCGCCGTACTTCGAGCCCTTGTATCAGGGTGGCTGGTATGATGTGCCGTTTGCACACGTCTGGGTCGATGGTGTTCTTGTGTACTGCAACGTTTCCATCAATGTGGTGGATGTCGCATGGATCGACCGTGCGCCTCGATGCCCTACGCATGTTTCGTCGCAGGGAGCCACGGTGCTGCTCTTTGATGAGCTGCCTCTCTAGGCGCCGAGCCTTGTTCGGGTCGCGGGTGTTACTTCTGCAACCCAGTTGTCTGCCTCCTCTGCCGCCACGGCAACCCCTTCCAGTCGCTTGACGGTGAATCCGGCGTCGACGAGGGCGGTATGCAGGGATTCTCGGGTGTACAAGTGGTACGTCCGCTCCTCCTCGTGGCCCCCTGCTCGCCAGGGTATGGATATGTCTAGTGCCTCGCCGGCGACACCTTCGCTGCGAAAGCGTGGTGCGTCGCGGCTCCACACGGTCACGAGAGCGGTCCCGCCTGGAGCCAGAACACGTTGCAGCTCTTGCAAACTGGCAGCACGGGCGGCGGCGGAAGGAATGCCGTGCAGTCCAGCAATGTAGAGGACGGCGTCGAAGCTGGTGGAGGCAAATGGCAGGCGCGTGGCATCTCCGACCACGACGGGTCCTTGCAACCGGGCGGCGGCGATGCTGGCGGCGGGTCGGCTCCAGTCGAACCAGGTGGTGTGGTGGCCGGCGGCTTCGGCGTAGGCTGCGTGCCTTCCGTTTCCTGCCATCAAGTCCAGAACTCGCTGGCTGGGCGGCAGGGCGTCGACGAAATCGGTCACGGCGCTCCACGTTCGTTCCCGCGTGGCGTCGAAGGAGTGTGCAATGCGTTCCCAGACGCCGTGTTGGGGGTGGACCACAGGCGGCCGATGGCTGTTGGCTTGAAGGGAGTGACGACACGAGGCCGACGAAGGCGGAGGCGCGTGCCCGGCCTCTGCGGCGCATTCCTTCCTAAGGGCGTGTCTGTTTTGGGCCCATTTTGCCAATTTGACTAGATAGAGACGGTTCACAGGACGCGCCTTAAGGACACCCACCCGGTAGTCGTAATTGTCAGTGATGCGGCTTGCCGCGTCGCAGGCAGACCATACCACCACACCCACCCCCTGCCCCGGCGCCTGTTCGTTCCCGTATCAGGCGCCGGGGCCCCATTGATTGCTCGGTGGTTGGGACGTTTGCAGCTTTTTCTTCGCAGCCTTCATCCCCGGACGGGAGCTTGCATCGTCGTGGATGCGCTTTTTGCCCGTCGCTTGACCATCATTGCCGGCAAGGGCGGCGTCGGCAAGACAACAACGTCGGCGGCCACCGCAATGGCTCTGGCAAAGGCGGGCAAGCGCACGCTGCTTGTGACGGTGGATCCAGCCAAACGCCTGGAAGACAGCCTCGGGGTGACCGTGGGCGACAAGGAAACGCCCATTCAGCCCAATTTGTCGGCGATGATGCTGGACCCTGGCGCCGTCATCACGGAGCACCTGGAGCGCGAAGTCCCGGACGCCCACATCACGGAACATCCGCTGTTTCAGTACGTGACGAAGTACATGCCTGGATTGAACGAACTCATGGCCATTGGCAAACTCAATGACCTGCGCCGTGAGGGCAAATACGACCACATCGTCATCGACACCGCGCCCACGGGCCACGCCTTGTCCTTCCTTTCTGTGCCTAAGGCGATGGACGAGTTGATGTCCGAAAAGAGCCTCTTGCGATGGGCGATGCGGGGATATCAAGTCTGGCAACGACTCCAAACCACCGCGCACGGGGTCGGAAACCTGTTTCGCAAGAAGGGGGACAAGAAGCGCGGGCCGCCAGAGATTGACTTCGAGCGCATCTTTGCGCAAATCCAAGACCAGGCGCAGCAAATCCGGGAATTCTTGTCCGACCCCGACCACAGCGCCCTCGTCATCGTGACCTTGCCCGAAAAGCTCCCCGTGGAGGAGACCATGGACTTGCACCACGCCATCACCGAAGACTTGGGAATGTCGGTCCATCACATCGTCGTCAACAAAGTGCAACCCGACGCATTGTCGGGCGTGCAGGAGGAGTTCGATGCGATGGCCGGAGACAAGAAGGCAAGGGCAGCATTCGTCGAAAAAGCCGCCAAATCCACCAAGGCGACTCTGGGCCTTGTCTCCGCCCTTCTGGAAGCAACCGAATTCGCGGAGGTGCGCCGCGCCATGAACATGGACTATATCCAAGAACTACGCGAGCGGCTTCCCGGGGTGCCCATCGTCACGGTGCCGTTGTTCAAGCAGGACGTGCAGGGGTTGAAGCGGCTCGGTGCGTACCGGGATGCGTTGTTCGATGAAGGCAACGTGTTGGTCTAGCAATCAGTGCGAGCGGCGACACGGGTGAAGTGCACGACGTTCACTTGTGAATCCAGGACCACAATGGACTCCCGAGAGCTCTTTCCAATGTCTGGGTCGAGCAGGTAGTAGCGGCCATCATTGTGCAGGATGTGGATGTAGGACTTATTTTCCAGGCCTACTGGCGTGGGCATGAACGTCACTTCGTCGTGGTGGGCGCAACCTTCCTTGAGGGCTGTTGCCTGAGCCATACCGTGAAATCCAGTGGCCAAACCCCAGAAGAGGAGGACAAGCAAGGTGAGCATGACCACGCCAGCAGCGTCACGCTTCGCCCTTCGATCTTCGGGAGCCAAACGGATGCGGGCACGGGGATTGGAGGAAACCCAGAAAATCATGATGAGGAGCAGCAAGAAGAAGCCGGTACCCCAGTTCAGCCGGAACCACTTCGTTTCCCATCCGTCGTTCGCAAGAATCAAGGACATTCGTGCCCACCCGACCAGCGCTGCAGCCGCCGCAGCCGTTCCTAGTGCATCCATTCGATACCGGGACCAGTGTTGGTTGTCCACCGGAAGCAGGGAAGAAACAGCGAACAGCCCCACGAACAGCGCCAACGGATAGATGAGGGGCAGGAAGCTCGCCTGGAGATATACATACGGTGGAAACAACAGACTCTCCGCCGGAATGGAGAGCGCCGTGTAGTAGGAGTTCATCCACAAGTATCCGGTCAGGGAAAGGAACCCGGCGGCGAGCAATGTCCAAAGTGTTGCATCACGCAACCAGGCGTTACTTTCCGGTTCCACTCGGCGCCCAGCGTCAAGGAAGGCATGACCTTATTTGTTTGAATCGGCCCGCCGATCCAACCGGTAGGGCGCCGCTTCATGTAGCAATCTCAGTGTACGAGCTGCCGGCGTCCCATGCGGTTTTCCCGAGGCTCGTCTCCAAGCGCCACGGGTGCATGGTCCCAGGTCAGGTTGCAGTAGAGGCAGGTGACGCGCACGCTTGCCTTGATACGGTCGGTGCTCAAGGAGCCACGGACGTCCATGGTCTTGCCGGCCTGCGTTTCGATCAAAAAGCCAGCGTCTGATCCGCACTTGGAACATCGCAGATTGACCATGATAAGACCCTTGAGTCTGGATGGGTTATACAAACCCTTGCGTGGCACAGCGGTGGCCGACCCTTTAGCGGGCAGGGACACGTCTTGCATACTTACCGGGACCCGCTCGAGTGCTCCCCTGGTGCTCTCCACCCCGCGATCCTCCAAACGTAGAACGTTCGCGGTGAGGCTGCTCCCTTCCGGGCCTGACCCGGTTCTCGCGTTGAAGGAATTTCGCCTCCCTTCCGGGAGGGTTCTTTCCACCGACCACCTCAGAGGACGAGGCTTCATTGGTAAACAGGGGCTCGATTGATACGGACCCCGGCAGCCGTGCAAGGGATTCGGCCGCGCTATAGACTTCGCGAAACGGGGGCGCCTACTCCCCACCTAGTCCCCGCCTATCGCCGGGTCGCCACGCTTGTGGCGCAGTTTCGCGGACTCGAGGGGGGTACATAAACGGTGTCGTGTCGCTCGGGGGTTTGATTCAGGGTTGGCGCTCAATGCGTATTCTTGCGTCGGTGATGGCGGTGACGGTGCCGGGGATGCTTGCGTGGCAACTGACGCTGAGTGATTCGGGGATGAAGGCGCCGATTTCTTGGCCGGCGCGAACCTCGTCTCCGATGCGTACAACGGGGATGGCGGCTTCTCCGTAGCGGCCGCGTAGGGGAATTTCGACGCTGTCTACTTCGTCGGCGAGGATGCTGATGCGGCTGGGTGGTTCGTGTCCGGGGCCGGGGTAGTGTTTGCCGCGGCCTTGGAATTTGGCGGGGTCGACCAGGAATAGGCCGTTGGTGGTGCGGGTGACGACGTGGCTTGTGGGGTCTTCGATGACGTCGCCAAGCAGGGGGCCGCCGTCGACGAGGCGGTATTTTTTGGCCACTTCGTCGGGGTCGATGCCGGCGTGGCGCCAAATATCGTTGACGCTGGTGCCGATGGGGGCTTGCAGCACTTCGTCGTGTTCGATCTCGCCGATGGTTTGGAGGAACTTGTACATCACGGGGCGGTGTTCGGTGAGTGCCCAGTAGAGGTTGTAGAGGGTCTCGGTGTTGTCGACGGTGACGCCTACGTGGGGTGGGATGGCGCCTTTGGGGACGGGGGTGCCGGTTACGAATTGGGTGAGCCGTTTTTCTTCGCCCATCATGTATTGGTCGGGGACGTAGCTCATTTCGAAGTCGCCGGTTTCCTCGGCGTAGTGGATGATTTCGGTGCAGTAGTGGATGTGTTTTTTCTTGACGGCGCAGACGACCCGTTCGTATCCGAGGATGTCGCGCAGGAGGCTCATGGCTTTGCAGATGATGTCGGGGCGCTCTTGCATCAGGAGTTTGTCACCGTAGTAGCCGGGTTCGCTTTCGGTGCAATTGGCGATGAAGGTCTTGGTTGGGTTTTGGAATTTTATGTATGTGGGGAATCCGGCTCCGCCGGCACCCACGACGCCGGCGCGGCGTAGGAGCGTGGGGACGTGTTCTGCGTGGATGCGCATGGTGGGTGGTGGTTCGGTGCTGTGGGTCTGTAAGGGTGCGCGTCGGTCGCGGCGGTCGCGGTCGCGGTGGCGGTTCCGATGTCGAAGGCGCTGGCGGTGGCGGGGGCCGGGGCCGGGGTTGTGACGGCGGGGTGGTGGTGGTGGTGGTGGTGGTGGTGGTGGTGGTGGTGGTGGTGGTGGTGGTGGTGGTGGTGGTGGTGGTGGTTGTGCGCAGGTTTGGGGCAACAGGGCCCGTGTGCCTTCGGGCGCCAAGCACTTGTTTTTAGCCGGCTGGACCCGAGGGGAAGTCATGTCGGTGCGGACGTTGGAGTCAACTCGCCAAGTGACCCGTATTGGGGCGCATTCCTTGGAGGAGACAGGGGAGTTGGCGGCGCAGCAGGGCATTCATCACGCCTTGATTGTCACGGACGCGGGCCTGTCGCGCACGCATTGGCGGGCGGATCTTGAGCGGTCGCTTCGCAATGCCGACGTGGACGTTTCTGTGTTCTCGGATGTACATTCTACGCCGGGGCTGGAGGTTGTTGCGGCGGCGATTGCGGCGATTCGAGACAACGGCTGCGATGGGGTGGTGAGTCTGGGGGGTGGTTCGTGCCATGACGTAGCAAAGGTGGCGGCTCTGTTGACTGCGAGCCGGGCTTCGTTTCATGCAATTGCTCATGGGGAGCGTGCGCCGGATGGGAAGTTGCCGCATGTGGCGGTGAATACGACGGCGGGCAGCGGAGCGGAGCGATCTGGTTATGCGTTCATCATGGAGGAGAAGGGCCACGAACACACGGTGGTTCATCACAAGCTCTTGGTGCCGGAGGTGGCGGTGCTCGATCCTCGCATCCATGTGGGCATGCCGCCGGCGCTGACGGCGGATTCGGGGTTGAATGCCCTGGCGCACGCGATTGAGGCGTTCTTGAGCACGGCGCACACGGACGGGAGCGACGAACGGGCGTTGAAGGCCATCGGGGGCATTATGGAGCACCTGCCGCGTGCGGTGTCGAATGGTTCGGATGTGGAGGTTCGTGAGGCGATGGCGGAGGCGTCGTATCAGGCGGCGGAGGCGTTTGATGCGGCTGGGTTGGGCATCGTGGACAGCATCAGCCTTGTGCTCAGCAGCCTATTTTCCATCGGCCAAAGCAGCGCCAATGGCATGATTTTGCCCTATGTGATGCAATTTGATGCGCTTGCGGTGGATGGGCCCCGTACTTCGGCGTTGTGTGAGGTGCTCGGTGTCGAAGCTGGCGGCGGCTCTCCTTCCATGGCGGATGCGGTGCAGGCGGTGCAACATTTGCGGCGCAAGGTGGGGCAATCTGAGTCCTTGGCCGATCGCGGCGTGTCCTGGGATGATCTGTATTTGGTTTCGCACGCGATTTTGCGGCATCCGTTCACGAGCCGCAATCCCCGGCCGTTGGACAAGGCGGGGCTAGCAGAGATTTTCTTGGATGCGCTGCAAGGAGAATCTCCGGGCGCGGCGGTCCATTCGCCGGCTTAGCGCAGTGCAACGATGCCTTCGAGGTGGAATGCAAGAGCATATTTCACGTCTGCATGGGCGGGGGATGTCAAGAGGGGGGCTGCGTCTCGAATGGAGAGGGCGAATCCGGTTTCGTTTGCTTCAAGCTTGTAGATGTCTGTGTTGAGGCTCAAGGGCGAGGCGCCGTGGGCGGTCGCCAGGGTTCGCAGTTGGTAGCAGTTGTTGCCGCAGGACTCGTAGGCCACAAGATGGATGGACAAATCGTCGTCTTCGATGGGTAGGTCGTCCCAGGTGAGTGCGGCGGTGACGTAGATTTCGGTGTCGCCCCGGCTGGAAAGGACGAGCACACTGTCGCTGCTGGTGACGATGGGGCCGGCGCAGCCGCCGTCTGTGTTCGGCAGGCACGCGGAGGTGCTCGTGGTGCCGTCCATGGAGAATGAGTCTTCGATCCATTGGGCGTCATCGGGGCCGTCCTCTGAGGGCGTGTCGGCATCTGCGTCGAGGGGATCTGCTGCCTCCGAGTTGTCAAGGCACCCGGCGAGTAGGAGTAGGGCAAGTAGAATGGCTGCGCGCGTGAACAAAACCTGGCTTTCTAGACGATAAGGTTCCCGGTGGGTCGATGCGAATCAAATAATCGGCGTGCCTCGCCGGGAACGTGGTGGATCGAGCTGCTCTCGATGCAATCGCCGCTCGGGTGCGTGCTTGCCAGCAGTGCCGACTTGGAGCTGATCGCATCCACGCGGTCCCAGGTGATGGCGCGGGGGTCAGCGGTGCCCCTGCTCAAATGCTTCCTATGGAGGTGGCTTGGTCTGGAATCATGTGTGTCGGGGAGGCGCCGGGGCGAAACGAGGACGAGACGGGGCACCCGTTTTGTGGCGCCGCGGGCAAAAACCTAGACCTGGGCCTCGAAGCGGCGGGGCTGAAGCGGCCGGAGGTGTTCGTCACGAGTATTGTCAAGTGCCGGCCGCCCAAGAACCGCGACCCGAAGCCAGACGAAAAGGCGGCGTGCCATCCGTACCTTCTCGAACAAGTGGCAGCGCTGAGGCCTCGTGTCATCGTTGCTCTTGGGCGCCATGGCCTCTCCGGTCTCGTCGACGATCCGCCCAAGCAATTTGGCGATGTGCGCGGCACTTTCGTGGTCGGCCCCGGCGGCGTGCTTGTGTTTTGTTCCTACCACCCGGCGGCGATTATCTACCGACGGCAGTGGAAGGAGGAGTACTTGGCGGATTGGGAGAAGCTGGGGCGGTGGGTGCGAGGCGAGGCGGTCGAAGGTTTTCCGGACCTGGGCGGCGCTGCATCCTAGCTTTGGGCCGAATCGAGCTGTTTTGCGGCCGACGCCATGGGTCATGCCTGCGATCCCAGTGGCCCGTGTGTCTGACACATTCGGGCGAAGGAACGCTTGGCGTCCGATCCGGATCGTCAGACAAGGATTGTCAGACACGGGGTGAGGATGGAGCGTACTTTCACCACTCCTGGCGCCAACCTGAAGGATTGCGGTTGTTTGGTAGGGTCGTTCCTCCCAGGGCGCGGCTCTTTCCTCCCGTCGCTCCCGAGCATCCCTAGTGGGGTGTCTGACGCGTCCGACAGCATCCCGTCAGACGCGTCAGACCCCCGCTTCCGATGGAACTCCATATGAAACAAGGGTTTACTTCCTTCTGGAAATCGGGACTCAACAGGAGAAAGGCTCTGGCGAACGCCCCATCGCCACGAAAGAGACTATATACCCCACCTCCAATGCAACTGTCAGACAATGTCGGACGAACGCACACCAATGGTGTCGTTTGGTGCCGATAGTGTCCATCGGGTGTCAGACACCGTCTGCCGCTCGAAGCATCGAAACCGAGGCTTTCTATGGCCACCAAATCCGACCGCATCACCATTCGCCTCCCAACGGCCATGACGTCCAAGATGGACGCCCTGGTCGGCCTGGGACAATACGGTACGCGGACGGAGGTCATCCGCCACGCCCTGCGCCAGTTCTTCGAAGAACAAGGCGGCCGGGCAGACAAGACGGTCGAAGCCGAAGAAAAGATGCAAAAGCTCGTCAAACTGGCAGCGATTCTGAAGGACAATCAGGACCTGCTCGACGCGCTCTAACACTCCTGGCTTTACGAAGCGGGGATGGGATGCCCAAAAAAGGGGCCGGGGGGTTGACGACGCCCCCCGGCTTTCTACTCAGTCGTCACGCATACGTGGAGGAACAACATGCAAAGCCTGATCGGAGCCGCAGTCGGCCACACACAAGAACAAGAGCTCAAAGAATACGAGCAATTCGGTGAGCCGAAGATCGTCATCGTGGGATGCGGTGGCGCCGGCGGCAACACCGTGAACCGCTTGCACAAAATCGGCGTCCGTGGCGCCGAGACCATCGCAATCAACACCGACAAGCAGGCGCTCGACCTCGTAGAGGCCGACAAGAAGCTGCTCGTCGGCAAATCCATCACCCGTGGCCTAGGCGCCGGCGGCTACCCCGAAGTGGCCGAACGCTGCGCCGAGCAAGCCCGCGGCAAACTCGAAGAAATGCTGCGCGGCGCCGACCTCGTGTTCATCACGGCCGGCATGGGCGGCGGCACCGGCAGCGGCACGGCCCCCGTCGTCGCGGACATCGCCAAGAAACACGGCGCCATCGTCGTCGGCATGGTCAGCACCCCCTTCAACGTGGAGCGCGCCCGCATCCTCAAGGGCGACCAGGCCCTGCAAAAGCTGCGCAACAAGGCAGACAGCGTCATTGTCCTCGACAACAACCGCCTCCTGCAATACGTTCCCAACCTGCCCATCGACCAAGCCTTTTCGGTCATGGACCAGCTCATCGCCGAGACCGTCAAGGGCCTCAGCGAGACCATCACCCAACCCAGCCTCATCAACCTCGATTACGCCGACGTGAAGGCGATCATGGGCGAAGGCGGCGTCGCCGTCATGCTCTGGGGAGAAGCCAAGACCAGCGATGGCGCCACCGCCGTCGTCTCCGAGGCCCTCAACCACCCGCTTCTCGACGTGGACTACCGCGGCGCCACCGGCGCACTCGTCCACATCACCGGCGGCCCCGACCTGACCCTCAAGCACGCCGAAGAAGTGGCTGAGAACCTCACCTACGAACTCGACAGCCACGCCAACGTCATCTGGGGCGCTCGCGTCCTGCCCGAATTCGAAGGCCGCGTGCGCGTCATGAGCATCATGACCGGCATCAGCACCGTCGACGCCCCCGGCGCCGCCTCTGCCGCCAAGCGCCAGGAAGAAGTCAAGGTGGAGTTCACCGCGAACGCCCCCGCTCAGCGCAACCGTGGCTTCAACGAAGGCAACAACTTCAGCCAAGCACGCCCGACGAGCCTTGCCCACTCCCGCCCCGCCCCCGGCGGCGCGGTCGGCGGCATCGACTTCGTCAACTAAACCCCCCTCAACCCCACCTCTTTCCGATCAGTACCTCCCCCAACCGCCTCGGTGCGTCGGCGTCCTCCCACGTCCTCGCTCCTCCCATACCCGTGGCTGGTTTTGCCAGGAGACGAGACCTCCCGCTCGTCTCCTGGCCCTCCTTCTTTTGGAGCCTTGTTGCTCACAAACAGGCGAGAATCTCTGAAGCCGACGTGGTCATGGAATCAGCCGACTATGCGTGCCAAGCACACGCCTTACACTGTGCCCCACTCGTCGGCTCGCCACAGTCCGGACAGGAAATCAGCGCGCCCTTGGCTTGCACGGGCAGCAATGGCTTGACGCGGTCGTGGAACCGGATGAGGCTGTGGCGCGTCCCGGGCTGGCTCCCTTCCAGCTCCAGGATCATATCGCGCATCTTGAACCGGTTCGCGCGCGCCGCGTAGGGACACTCGGCTTCGTGGTGCAGCGGCAGGTCCTCCAGCATCGCGTAGAGGAGGATCTCCTTTTCGGGCACGGTGCGGAAGGGCAGGATGCGCGGCACGAGCCCCGGTTGCGGCGTCGTGTGCGGAGCAAGCCTGGCGAGCCGGTCCGCGTCGCCGTTGAGGACGTTCATCAGGACGGTCTGCGCCATGTCGTCGAGGTTGTGCCCGGTTGCCACTGCCACGGCACCGAGTTCGCGGGCCACCTGGTTGATGCCGACGCGCCGGAACACGCCGCAGGGGCCGCACGCGGGCCGAGGCTCGCCCGTGGGGTTCTTGCCGCCGCCTTGGGCGTATTCGTCAATGTCGTAGCCGGCCAGGTCCTTGATGGAGACGGTGTGCCAGGGAATGTTGCGCTCCTCGGTGACTTTGCGGCAAATGTCCAATGCTCCGCCGCGGTAGCCGGCAATGCCCTCGTCGATGCTGATGGCGACGAGGTCGATGTGCGGGTTCGTGCGCGTGATTTTTTCGAGAAAATGCAAGCATGCGACGCTGTCTTTGCCGCCGGAAAGCGCGACTGCGATGGTGCCGTGCGGCAAACGGCCTTGGCTTGCTACCTCGTTTTTGGCGCGACGCTCCACGAAGCGCACGAGGTGGGGCCCGCATAGGTGCTGGCCGCTGTAGCGAATAAACGTCACAGCGGGGGTGGGGCACTTGGAGCAGGTGCGGGGGGCCACGGAGGCGCCGAGTCGGGGCCGGGCATAAGGGTTGGCGGCGCGACGAACCTGGGGGAGGAGAGGGCAGGTTTGGTTCAGGTTCGCCTGCGTGCCCACATCATGCCCGCGGCGGCGACGACCAGAAGCAAAATGGCTGGCCCGACGCCGGGTGCCTTTGCGGTGCCATCCGAAGAACGATCCGACGCGATTTCATTGGGGTCGGTGGCGGTTCCCGATGCGACCAGAACTTCGGTCCCGTCCGACAGGACTCGAATCACCCTGTACGTGCTGCCCGGGGCGGCCAACGATAGGTCTGGAATTGGCTCGGCGAGTTGTCCGCCTGCCGGAATCGTGCGGTTGACGAAGATGTACTTGCTCAGTCCATCCGCATCTACGTACTCGATGCGCAACTCTAGGTCCAGTAAGTCCGGGCCGGGGTTGGCTGCGCGAAGGGTGGCTGGGGCGATGGCGGTAGCGGGCGTGATGGAGTAGCTAGGCTGCGGCGGCAGGGTCGGGCCGCTTTGGCGAGCCACCGAAACCGTGACCCGGGGTAGGTCTTGGAATCCTGCGATCGTGTTGGAGGGATCAGTGGCGGTGTGGCCGCGCCGGGGGCCGAGTCCGTGGCTGATCCATGCCGTGAGCACAACCTCGTCGCCTTCGTCGAGGCTCATGCTGTGTGTCGTGGTCGAGGGCGCGAGGTCCGCCGCGAGAATGAAGGCCGCGCCGGATGCAGGGTGGCGCATCCACAGTTGCAGACCCCCCGCAGTGGGTGGTGTGGTCCAGGAGAAGGACACGGCATGGGGGCCGGTTGCGTCGAAGGCGACGGAGGGAACGATGGATTGCCGGAGGCTGCCGGCGGCCGCGATGGTCATCGTCCGGGCCTCTTGTGCATCAGCGACTCCGTTGCCGTTGGCGTCAGAATCCTCGCAATCGTGGAGTCCGTCGCCGTCCATGTCTGCCGGTTGTACGTTGGCGTCCAAAGGATTGCTGCCGCATGCTAGGTCGGCGGCGTCGTTGAGTCCGTCGCCGTCGGTGTCCACATTCAGCGGGTCGGTTTTGTGCTGGTGCACTTCCGCGCCGTCGGTCAGACCGTCGCCATCGGTGTCGGCTTTGAGCGGGTTGGTGCCGGCGGTGATTTCGGCGCCGTCGTTGAGTCCGTCGCCGTCGGAGTCGGCTTTGAGGGGGTTGGTGCCGGCGGTGATTTCGGCGCCGTCGTTGAGTCCGTCGCCGTCCGAGTCTGCCTTCGTGGGGTCGGTGCCGAGCGATTGTTCCTGGAGATTTGTCAGCCCATCATTGTCCGGGTCGCCGCCCGCGGTGGCCGACAAGTCGCCGAAGTACTTCTGTTCCCAAGCGTCGGCGAGGCCATCGAGGTCCTGGTCGGCGGGTACAGAGGAGGCGTCCAACGGGTCGCTGCCTGCGGAAACTTCTAGGCCATCCTTGAAGCCGTCGCCGTCCGAGTCTGCCTTGAGCGGGTCGGTGCCGCTGGTGTTTACTTCGTAGCCGTCGAGCAAACCGTCGCCGTCGCTGTCTGCGGTGAGCGAATTGGTGCCAAGTAGGAGTTCGTCAGCGTCGCTGAGACCGTCTCCGTCCGTGTCGGCTTTGAGCGGGTTCGTGCCGTAGATGGTGATCTCGCTGGCGTCGTCGAGGCCGTCGCCATCGGTGTCGGCTTTGAGGGGGTTGGTGCCGTAGCCGCCGTCGGGGTTGGCAAGGTCAAGGTCAGGGCAAGCCGCTAGCACGGTGTGTCGCACCTCTTGGCAGTCCGAGAGGCCGTCACCATCTGTGTCGGGTAGCCAGGGGTCCGTGGCGTACACGTTGACTTCCGGCCCGTCCATGACGCCGTCGCCGTCTGAGTCGCGCACGAAGGGGTCCGTGCCGGCGTCGATTTCGTCGCCGTCGAGCAATCCGTCCTCGTCCGTGTCGGCCTTTACGGGGTTGGTGCCGTGGGTGTTGATTTCGCTCAGGTCGTCGAGGCCGTCCGCGTCGGTGTCGGCTTTGAGGGGGTTGGTGCCGTAGCCGCCGTCGGGGCTGGCTAGTTCCAGGTCTTGGCAGGCGGGGAGGGTGGTGTGGCGCACTTCTTGGCAATCGGTGAGGCCGTCGCTGTCTGTGTCCACCTCCAATGGATCGGTGTCAAATCCGCCATCGGTGTTCTCGAAGGCCGGATCTTTGCACTCTGCAACGACGGTGTGTCGTACTTCTTGGCAATCGGTGAGGCCGTCGCCGTCGGTGTCGGGCAAATTCGGAGAGGTGCCCAGGGTTGCCTCCAGGGCATCGGAGAGGCCGTCGCCGTCTGCGTCCGGTGCTGCGATGGTATCGAATTGGAATGCGTAGGTTACTGCCGGGCTGCTACCTACTCCGGAGGGGGAGAGCGCGGCAAGACGAAGGTATGTGTTGTGGGTCCCAACCCCTTCGCCCACGGTGACCCGAACTTGCAGTTGATAGGCGCCTTCGGAAGCGCCAGGGAAGCTCACGGGGTTGTCGTAGCCGGACAGGTCCGAAAGTGGCGCGTAGTGTACGCCCCCTGAGGGACGGATTGCGAGCTTGGTGGGCCACGCAACAGTGCCCGCGATGCCAAAGTTGCGATACGAGAACTCCAGGTCCACGGCGCTGTCGCCGTCGGCGGGTCGAACCTGGAATGCGATAACATACACCACCTCGTCGCCTGGCTCAACGGTCGCCTCATGGTCGCCTGCTTCGTACCCAATGGTAGGACTTGCGGAAGCACCTGCTAGGGGCGCCAGTGCCGCCGAGAGAAACAGGGCGACAAGCAGCAATGCGGTCGGGGAATCAGTTCGAGATGACATGGATTCAGGATGATGAGGGGAATCGGGCCAGACGACCTAAGACGCCTGGAGTGCCTCCGCGACCACGTTGTTCTTGTAGGTGCCCGTGGGCGTTCCATCGGGGACCGTGAACTCCAGTACGATGTCCACGTAGCTGTTGCCTTCCACGAGTACGTCAAGCGTCAATTCGGTCGCCGAGAACGTGGTCTGGGCCATTCCATTGGTCGTGGACACGAGTTGTTGGGTCGCCAACGGGTCCGTCGTACCGGAAGGAATGAGCTTGGCGGAGATGCTGGATGCAGGAATCACAGCACCCGTCGTCTCGTTCACGAAGTCCGTCAACTGCAACACGATAAGGCCTGCGCCAAGGCTTCCTGTCAGCGTCACGCGCAGTGGATCCAGTGCCGTGGTCGCGGTGTCGCCCGGAGCAACTCCGCCTCCGCCCACGCCCGTAAATTGCAGACCAGGGAAACCGTTGGTGTCGTCCTCGAGGGACAATTCGAACCACGGCGAAACGCGGATGGTTGGCAAGTCCAGAATGGTGGTGGCTCCGTTGTCGTCGATGACGGTGACGCGCACCGGGTACGAGTCGACCACGGTTTCCGCGGGCAGCAAGACGG
The DNA here is from genome assembly GCA_041601615.1 of Thermoplasmatota archaeon. Lineage (GTDB taxonomy): Archaea > Thermoplasmatota > E2 > JACPAO01 > JAHFTW01 > JANQNI01. Next base: position 16,653 of record JBFIHX010000018.1, read on the forward strand.
TAAGAATCCGCGCCGAAACCTCGCCGGTGCTGCGGGTGCCAAACAGGGAGTCATCCAAGCTTGCGGTTAGCCCGCTGGCGTCGATTGCAAAGCTGGCAATCTCCGTAGAATCCAGACCCGTGCTGCTGCCCCAGTTGGCATCGTCCACGTCCAAGGCAAAGGCGACGCTGCTGCCGCCCACGCCGGGCAGTACGTAGACTACGTCCGGATGGCCCAACCAGGGGGTGCCGTCCAACTCAACGGAGTCAAGTTCGAGACTCGGCGCAGCGTTGGTCACCGAAAATGCGCCAACGTCTGTGTTGGAGCAAGAGTCCAGCCCAAGGCCGGGGTCGCAGCCCGCAAGAACGCCCGCAAGATCATTTGCGTCGGCGAGTCCCACGGGGACCACGATCGCTTCGACCGCGTAGGTGAATTCGTCATCCAAGTACGCTGGCAGGGTGAGCAAGAATTGCACCGCGCCGATGCCATCCGCGATGGTGATGGGTCCCGCGTCCACGAAGTTATCGAATTTCGAGGATGTCAAAGCGGCGGTGGAGCTGGTGCCAGAGTCGGTTTGGCTGACGCGCACCAATACTTCGCTGAACATGCCAGGCTCCAGGTCGCTTGCGTCGCTCGTCGTAACGGTAAGATCCACCACGAGGTCGGCGCCCGGTGCCAAATCGGTCAGGGCGCCAACGTCCACCTTCGGCAATGGCAACACATCGAAGGGCAACGCCATTTCGACGCTTTCGCCGTCGTCGTCGGTGGCGTTGAGCAGTACACGGTACGCACCGGCCGCCATCGCTTCGGGTACAATGAAGGCAAACACGCCCTCCAGCGTGGCGTTGCCAGCGTCGCTTTGCAGCGTGCTCAGGTCCACGGAGAGTTCGTCCGTACCCGAAACAGGAAGCGCACCGTTGTAGGTGAGGCCGAAGGATTGCGGCACGCCAATGCCGGAAGCACCGCTAACCACACTGACGTTCAGCGTCGCCAATTCCAGCGTCGCCACGGGTACATCGCCCCACTTGGAGCCCCAGTTGCCATCTTCGAGCGTAAGATTGACCGAAACTTCCACAGCGCGGGCCGGCGAAATGAGCGTATGATTCAGTTCCGTATCCAGCAGCGTCGGCGCCACGTTGGGCGTCGTGAACGACAGCGTGTTGATTGTGGCAACACTCTGCTGATCCGCGTATACCGGGGGCTTGCTGCCGGGGACACCCGCGATGGTGGCTCGAAGTGCCAGCGGCACATCGTCGTCGAGCACCAAAGGCAAATCGATGGCTGCCTCCAGGGTCGCCTCGGTACCGGCTTCATTGAGGGTTCCAACAAGTGAGAAGCCATCGCAACCCGTGGCCAGTTGGACCACGTCGTCGCAAGTGTATGTGGCGACCACGTCGCCGTCGAGAAGCACATCCAGCACCAGCTCGCCGAAGTTCGCCAAGCCGTTGCCGTCGCGAATGATCGCCGTCGCCGTCAGGGTTTCGCCCAGTGCGTACTCGGTCGCGTCTAGGGCAAAGTCCAGGAGCATACTCGCCGCGTCTTCCACGGTCACTTCGCCAGTCGTCGAATCGTCGTCGTACACAACACGCGTGTACACCGTCTTGCTGCCGTCAAGGATGTTGCCGCCGCCATTCGAGGTGGCAAAATGCAGGGCGTACCAACCCTTCAACTCCGCACCATCCGAGCACGGCTGCATGGTCATCGGATGCACCGTGCCAAGCGCCAAGGTACTGACGGATGAGGATTGGCAGGCCAAGAGGTCGTTGGCCGAGTCGGGGCTGGGATCAAAAGGTGAATCGCCAAGGTAATCGAGCGTCACATCCACATCCACCGTACCCTCGATGCCCGAGGCCGATGCAACCAACAAATCGAAGCTGATCTCGAAGCCGTCCGTGTCGGGCCCGACTCCGAAATCGTCCACCGTGATGATGGGGTCTCCAGGCAACAGGTCAATGGTGACCAAGACGGGAGTGGCGTTCAGGAAGGGAGGTGCTGTGGCGTTGATGGTGAGTTGGAGTTCGGTGGCGCCGCTCTCTCCCAGATCTGCTGCAGAGTACCCCGGGATTGTGGCTGTGAATTTAGTAGCGGCAGCAGTCCGAACCGTTGTGTCAGTTCGCTTGAATACTTCCGCGCCCAATTCGTCGGTAATATTGACTGTCAAAGGTGTCCCGTCCAGCACATCTGTGTCTGCCACGAAAAATTCAATCTCGAATGGTTCGCCGAAGAAAACGGATTCAGGAATCGAGGTCACTTGAAGGTCGAGCTGTGGTGCCTTCACCTCGAATTCCAGGCCTTCAAAGGTCTCTGTGTAGACTAGTTCGCCCGTCAGGTCCGTGGCTTCTACGGTGAAAGTGCGGAAGCCGATTTGGTTGGCATTCTCCGGCGAATAGCTGGCGTACCACTCGTATCCTTCCGGCGGTGATGGGGGAATCAATTCAGGGCCATCGGCGACGCTAAGCCTTCCATTAAGCCCTAAATCGGCAAATGTGCCTGTGTCGTCTTGGAGCGTTACCTCTGCTAGTGGTACGAGATTCTCAAAGTGGAGCTTGAAGGAGACCAATTCACCTAGCTCCATTTCCGTCTGATTTTCCAGAGACAGTTCGCTTCCCATGAACCAATTTCCGACGTTCTCAAGCACCAGCGGCGTTGCCACGTGGTCCGCGCGGTGCGTGTACTTATCGGCGCCCAAAATGTCCTTCACAATGCTGAGGAAGCCTCCTGCTGGTTGGTGGCCATCGGCCGTTGGCGAGCCGACCTTGATGTGGGCCCAGGCCACGATGGGGCCGAAGATTTCAGTCACCGAGTTGGCGGGAACGTGGATGGTTCCATCCGGGTCATAAGTGCAGGGTGATTCTGAATCGATGCTGTCGCACTGCACCAGGGGCTCGACAGAATCGAGGGCGAGTTCCAGGTTCGTAGGATCAATCTCGAGAAGACTCTCTAAGTCGTAGAGGGCAAATTGGCTCTCTACGCTTCCCCACGGAATTGGGTCCTCCGAGTTTTCGACAATCGTCACCGAGCCGGCTTGTGGGTCAATCTCCACGGGCTCGGCGGGATTCTGCTGCGCGGAGGCCTTGAATATGTACTCCTTGCCACTTGCACCGGCTTGCGCGGGCACGCCAAGTGATGGATCCGATGGCAAGCCCGTCACCGGCGCGGGAAGGATGCCGCCTCCGGGAGATTCTACAAGGATGGCGTAGCCGTCCCCTACTGTAGCATCCTCAATCGCCGCCGACAGAGTGGGCGAATCGGCAACCACGATTGTCGCCGGCACCAACAGAACCAACGCAAGTATCGTCGCTGCAATTCTTCGTCGAATCGGAAGCAGCTGCCCCGGCCCGTTCCTCCCCAAGTTTCGCCCTACAAGTACCATGGCTTCTCTGGGATACGTCGCATCCTAGATTAGCATTGAGTGACGCCGGATGAGAAGGGTGCGGACATGAATAGAAACGTGTCTTGTTCCAATTCGCGTAACATTTTTAGGATGAGGGGAGGAAGGGGCCGATTCGGGGCATCGGTGTTTGTTGAATTTTAGACATCCAATGTGCGAGCGGCGGCCGCGACTGCCTGGCCGGCATAGGGCACCTCAATTTGGAATGTGGTGGGGACATAGTCCAGTTCGTCACTGCCGGCGCTTGCCTGGCCGTCTTGGAATACTGAGGCGTTGAACACCAATGCTGTGGATGATCCGTTCTCCATCCACCAGGCGACCTCTTCAGGGTTCAAAATGTCCACGGGGAGCCATGAATCTGCTTGGTTTGTGCGAATTTGCCGATTGAGGTGGTCCTCGGCCCAGTCGATTCCGATGCTAAACTCCACACTCATCGCAGGAATTCGTTGCTCCGGCGTGGAACCTGCGACGCCTTCGGGGATTGGGTCTGTGGTGTGTGATTGCTCATCTACTTGTTCGATGGGCAGGTTTCCCCGGACCAGGGGCCCCAGGACTGGCCCCAAGTCGATGCAGACTCGTTCTACTTCAGCTTCCGGGAGCACAACCACGCAGAGGCCTTCAGGGTCTTCTGGGTCAAGGATAAGTGCCACAGGGAGCGGCGCCGGGGGTGTGCTCACGGTTTGGCTTTGCACCTCCTCTGGGGGAAGAGGGACAGGGTCGATGTCCAGGCCTGCATAGCGCTGGGTGCGGGCCAGAGCCAACAACTCTCTGTGGCAAGCGAATTCTTGGCACGTTGTGGGCCCTGCATCTGCTACGGCGAACACGAAATGGTGGTAGTCGTCTTCGTTGCACGTTCCGGCAAATCCCTGGAGTGTGGTGAGGGCGAAGAGGACGGTCGGGTCGTTGCAGAAGACAAGTTCTGTGTTGTCGGGGATGGGGTCGCCGTCATGGGTGGCTGCCGCGCCGGGAAGAGCTACCAGAGAAGCCAGCAGGATGGCAAGTTTTTGATTTTTGTAGTTCATATTGTGTCTCCTTTTCAAGATAGAGAGGGGTTTGTTGGGGCTATGAATTAGATGAAGTCACTTAGCAACCACATGAGGTCCAATACCACATCGTCGGCGGTAGGTGGTGTCCAATTGTCCTCGTCGGGGCTTCCGTCCGTGGGGCAAGAGCCGTCCGAACGAAGAACAGGGTTGTCGCGGTTACAGAAGTGCGGCTCCATGTCGTCCGGGATGCCATCGCCGTCCCTGTCTATGACTGGGACCGGGCTGTTGGGATCCTCGTCGTCGGAGTCGATATTGATGGGGGTTGGGTCGTCCCCTGGAGTTCGTTGGGTGGAGATGAATTCCGGGTCCATGCGATCGATTGTGATTCTGTAGGTCTCGGCCTGGAGGTAGGATGGAATTCCATCGCCATCTGCATCGGGTCCTAGCGTGGCTCCCAGGGGGACACCTTCCAAACTCCATGATGCCGGGGCGGGGATGTCTGCATTGTCATCGTCTGGGTCAAGGGTGATTGTGTCGTCTTCGAGAGTGCTGCGCGTGACCGTGACAGGGTTGGTGGCTTGTGGGTTCAAAGTCACTTGATAGGCTTGCAGGGTGATGTGAGACGGCACGCCGTCGCCGTCGTTGTCGGGGCCTGACTCAGGCACGACTGCCAATGTTATGGTCTGCGCACCCACCACGGGGTCCGAATCATTCGGATCGAGCGTGATTGTTGTTGCTGGGACCGATTCACTGGAGAGGGTCAGGGCTTCATCGTCCGCAATGGTCCAGCGTGTCATTTGAACCGTGACGTTCGCCGGGATTCCGTCCCCGTCTTGGTCCGGGCCGAATGTCGGAGTTGCTATGGATGGGGCAAGCACTGTGTATGGGAGCAGACCGGAATCGAACGTGTCTTCGACCACAAGGTCAAGCAGAATGCCTTTGGCAAGTACACTGGCGCCGAGTTTGTAGTGGATGCCGTCTCCGCCGTCTCGCGCCACGGAGCCATATGGGCCATCCGTGAGGATGGGGATGGGCCACGAGGGGTCGCTATCATCAGGGTCCAAAGCCACCGCAATGGGCTCATCTGCATTGGTGTATGTACTCCCATTGTTGTCTCCGTCAATGGTCCACTCAGTCATACCCACAAGCATGCTAGAGGGGATGCCGTCGCCGTCCTCGTCGGGGCCGAATGTGGGTGTTGATGGAGAGGGAATTGTCGCTGTTTGCTTCAGGGTGAGAATCGAGAACCGGTCCGGGTGCGAATAAGTTGCATAAGTCCCGTCCACCTGGATGGTTACGCGAACGTGGAAGGGCTTGCTGCCAAACTGGTCTTGAATTTCTTGTTGATTTTCGGTTAGATCGACGACGCCATTGCCAGCTTCATTGATTCTTCCACTGATGAATGGTCCAATGTCCTTGGTGAAGTATACGCCATCTGTGGTTACCAAGTGCGCTCGGACGAGGGTGATTGTTTGGCCGTTTCCTGGAATCGCCACCACGCGAACCGGTTGGTCGCTGGGGCTCCAGAGGAATGCGCCGGGTTCTTGTCCAAGTGCTGCGACTCCGATGTCCACGTCGGTGCGTGCCTCGGTGCTGTCGTCCACGCCGTCGTAGTCGTCGTCTATGTCGGCGTTGTCGCCGGTTCCGTCGCGGTCGGTGTCGACTGTTTCTCCTCCGTTGAGGGGTAGTTCGTCGGCGCTGTCGCGCAAACCATCGTCATCGGTATCGCGTTTCCTTGGGTCGGTGCCTTCGGCTTTTTCACGACCGTCAAACCAGCCATCAGAATCAGAATTTGGTCGGGCGGGGTCACTTGTCACTCGGTACGTCGCCGAGCCTTCTACGGTCACGTCCCAGCCGACGATTTCTTCGCCGTCTTCGAGTCCGTCTTTGTCGGTGTCTTTGTCGAGCGGCTTGGTGTTGTAGACGCGGACTTCGTCGCCGTCGGTGAGGCCATCACCGTCGGTGTCGGGGTTGTTGGGGTCGGTGGTGTATCCGTAGACCTCGGCGCCGTCGGTGAGCAAGTCGCCGTCGGTGTCGGGGTTGAGGGGGCGCGTGCCGTAGACGTGGATTTCATCGCCGTCGGTGATGCCGTCGTGGTCACTGTCGGGATCGCGGGGGTCCGTGAAGTAGGTGGCTTCATCGTCGTCGGAAAGGCCATCGCCATCGGTGTCCGTGGGGGTGCTTGCTGAAACGACGAGGAGCAAACCATTCGAACTGGACAATAGGGCAATCGTAAGAAGTGCCAGCATGACTTGAATAACAGAAGTTTGGGATTTGAGGCTCATGTGAATCACTGCGATCTTGGCCCTAATGCAGCCAAAGCACATGGCCCCAATTGTATTCATTGTTTAACCTTTGGCTTTACCAAGGGGAATTATGGTCGGCCGGAGTCCGAGACAAAAGCTTGCGCTGGGGCCTCAAATTCTCATGGGCGGCCAAAAATAGAAAAAAAATCAATCATTGCACTGAATTATTTCCAAATATCATAATATTTGGAAGAGTTAGGTGATAATAAGTACTACGTTACGCAGCCAGAATAACAAAATTATTGGGGTGGCTAAATGTTTCATAGGATCCATCCACACGGACGGTTACGCGAACTTGGAAGGGCTTGCTGCCAAACTGGTCTTGAATTTCCTGTTGATTTTCGGTTAGATCGACGACGCCATTGCCTGCTTCATTGATTCGTCCACTGATGAATGGTCCAATGTCCTTGGTGAAATATACGCCATCTGAGGTCACCAGATGGGCTCGGACGCTAGTGAGTGTTTGGCCATTTCCTGGAATTGCCACCACGCGAACCGGTTGGTCACTGGGGCTCCAGAGGAATGCGCCGGGTTCTTGCCCAAGTGCTGCGACTCCAATGTCTACGTCGCTGCGTGCCTCGGTGCTGTCGTCCACGCCGTCATAGTCGTCGTCGGTGTCGGCGTTGTCGCCAGTTCCGTCGCGGTCGGTGTCCACTTGTTCACTTGGGTCGAGGTATAGTTCGTCGAATGGATCCCAGAGCCCGTCGCCGTCGGTGTCGCGCGATTGTGGGTCGGTGCCTGCGCTCTTTTCCTTGGCATCGGTCCAACCGTCGTTGTCTGAGTCCGTGAATCGCGGTTTGCTGGTCACTCGGTACGTCGCCGAGCCTACCACCGTCACGTCCCAGCCGAGGACTTCTTCGCCGTCTTCGAGGCCGTCTTTGTCGGTGTCTTTGTCGAGCGGCTTGGTGTTGTAGAAGCGGACTTCGTCGCCGTCGGTGAGGCCGTCGCCGTCGGTGTCGGGGTTGTTGGGGTCGGTGGTGTACCCGTAGACCTCGGCGCCATCGGTGAGCAAGTCGCCGTCGGTGTCGGGATTGAGGGGGCGCGTGCCGTAGACGTGGATCTCGTCGCCATCGGTGATGCCGTCGTGGTCACTGTCGGGATCGCGGGGGTCCGTGAAGAGGGCGGCTTCGTCTTGGTTGCTCAGGCCGTCGCCGTCGGTGTCGCCCAGGGGCCCGTCGTTGGGATTTCCGTCGCAGCCGTCTGCTGTTCCGTCGCCGTCCGAGTCCACGTTGTCGTCGTGGCCGGGGCACTGGTCGAGTTCGTCGGGGACGCCGTCGTTGTCTGCATCGGGGGCGGTCCAGCGGGTGGGGTCGTCGGGGAACATGTCGTCCACGTTGGGGACGCCATCGCCGTCACGGTCGTCGTCGCAGACGTCGCCGCGTCCGTCGGTGTCTAGGTCTTCTTGACCGGGATTGGGAATTGCGGGGCAATTGTCCCCGTTGTCGCCGTCGCCGTCGCCGTCCGTGTCGATCCATTCGGTGCCGTCGTCCGGGAACACGTCGTCGTCGTTCAGGACGCCGTCTCCGTCGCGGTCGTCGTCGCAGTCGTCAGGAATGGTGTCGGTGTCGAGGTCGTTGCGGTCGTCGTGCCCTTCGCACCTGTCGGCGCCATCCAGAATGGTGTCCTTGTCCGTGTCCGGGTCAAGTGGGTCTGTGCCGGTGCCGCCGTCGCAGTCGTCGAATTCGACCACAGTCGCGCCTTCGTAGTCGCAGGAATCGGGGTTGTCGGTGTCGCGGATTTCTTGTCCGTCGCTGAAGCCATCATGGTCGCTGTCGGGGTCGCGGGGGCTCGTGCCGTAGGTGTGCACTTCTTCGCCGTCGCCGAGGCCGTCGTCGTCGGAGTCAGGATCCTCGGGGTTGGTGCCAAGAATGGCTTCGTCGTTGTCGCTCAGGCCGTCGGAATCACGGTCGGCGCAGCGTCGACTGGGGTCGAGGGGGTCGCTTTCGCAGTCGAGTTCGGCGCGGTCGCCGACGCCATCGTCGTCGAGGTCGCTCAGGAGGGGGCTTCCTGATTTGATGTGGATTTCTCGGACCGTGGATGCGCCGATGGTGGCGTCGCGGCCAAGGTCTATGTGGATGGTGGTGGCGCCGTTTCGTTCGAAGATGCTGTTTTCGGAGCAGGCGTGTCCGGCGCAGCCGCGTCCTTTGGCGGGAGCGAGGTCCACGTCGATGGTGACGCCGCTGGTGTCGGGGACGACAAGCACGGGGGCTTCGATGGAGTCGGAGAGGGCGTCGGCAAAGCGCTGCCGGGCCAAGTCGGGGGAGAGGTCCCACAGAAGTTGTGCTTGGACGGAGAAGCGGCTGGTGGCGTTGTCGCTTTGGGCTTCGATGGTGACGCTGCCGATGGGGAGGCTGCCGAGCAGAGCTTCGATGTGGCTGGCGGGGACGGCGAACCAGGCGTTGCCGTCGGCGTCTGTGGTCTGGGGCGGAGTTTCGTACCGGCCGTCGCAGGGGGCGCCGGGGGTGAACGCGCAGGATGCAGCGAATACGAGGCGCAGGGGGATGTTTGCCAGGGGCTCGTAGGGGTCGCTGAGTTCGTTGCCGCGTTGGAGGGCCGTGGCTTGGAAGTAGACGCCTTGGCCTTCTTGCAACAGGAGGGGGCCGGCGGGGGTAAGGCCAAGTCCATGTTGGATGGAGACGAAGAAGCCGTCTCCTTGGCCTTGGACCGTCACGCCGCGCACCGGGACCTCGGGGGCGGGTAGGCCGTCGTAGCGGGGGTCGGCGCTCTGGATGATGTGCTGGATGCGGTCGACGGTGGCTGGTCCGATTTGTTGGCCGAGTCCGAGGCTGGCGGTGATGGTTTGGAGGTCCATCCAGTTGTCGGGGGTGAAGGTGATGCTTGCGGGCTCGATTTGGACGGTTCCTTCGAGCGGTTCCAGCAGCACGGTGACGTCGGCGGTGGGCGGACTTTGCAGGGTGAGGGCGTAGGTGCCGGTGCCGCTGTCTTGGGCCAGAAGCACTTCGCTGGGTACGGCAATGAGGCCGGCTTCGGGGCCGGGGGTTGCGGGGGTTGCGGGTAGGAGGATTGCTTCGACGGGTGCGCCGCTCCAGTCGTGGAATGCGGCGTCGGTGCTTTCGAGCGCGTGGACAATTTGCTGATTGAGGGGGGCCTCCGGGGCGGGGCCGGTGGCGGTGACCGTGATTTGTCGGGGGACCCGGGCGTTGGTCGGGGTAAAGGTGATGCTTGCGGGCTCGAAGGTGAGGCCTGCGGCGGCGTGCGGGGTTGCGACGACGTTGGCTGCGGGGACTTGGCCGAGTACCAGGATGTAGCTGGCGCTGCGGAATCCTTCGGCGGGAATCAGCAGAGAGCCAGGTGCGGCCGTTGCAATGGGGGGCTCCGGGAGTGTGGGTGGTGGGGGAATGAGTCCGAGAAGGTCTTCGACGGTTTCTAGGGCCCCGAGAATGATGGGAGTTAGAGTTTCCTCGGCGGTCGCCACGGTAGAATCTACTACGCCGAGGACGAATTCCGGGGAGGGATCTTGCGCCGCGGCGGGAGGAGCTCCGGCAAGGAGGGGTACTAGGAGGAGCACGCCTACCATGGCAGGGCCGAATCGGCCGTACTTGACGGGCTGCAAGGGTATGGTCAAACTGTCACCGTGTGATTCGCTCGTGATTCGAAATCGGTCACGAGGCCGGGCAGGAGCATAGGAGGTGGGGAAGGTAAGAAGGGGGATAAGGAAACCGACTGGCTAACTGTTTTGTCTCAGTCGTTGTCAACGATGGTGTAGGTGTGCTGCACCAAGGTGCCTAGGAGCGCGTTCGTGGGGGTCTCTAGGTCCAACACTACCGTCTCGTCCGCTTCGACATCCGCGTCGTCCACCACTTGCAGGGTTACGACCTTGGATGTCTGGCCGGGCGCAAACGTAACCACCGCAGAGGAGATGCTTGCGTCGCTGCCGTCGGCGGTGCTGGTCCCATTGAGGGCCACATTCACGGTCACTGTCTCGACGGTGGATTGCGAAAGGGTCACTTGGATGGTCACCAAGTTGCGCGATTCCGAATCCGAGGAAGCGGCGACTGCAAATTGCACGGTCGGCACATCGTCGTTCTCGATGACGTAGGCGAGACTGGAAGCCGTGCCGAGCACCGCGTTGATCGGGTTGCGCAAGCCGAAGTTTGCGGTTTCGTCCACTTCGTTGATGTCGTCGCCGCGAACGGAGAACTGCACCGTAGCGTTGACTTCTCCGGCGGGAATGGTCACCGTGACGCCGGTGACGAGGAGCGGGTTGCCTTCGAGGATGTTGTCTTCATCCAGGAAGAAGTCCGCGCTGTCTGCGGTGCCGCCCGTGACGGCGATTGTCACGGTGACGTCGCGGCCGGAAGGTTGGCTCAGGGATACGTTCAGGTCCACGAGGGTGATTTCTCCATCTGCGCCTTCGGGGCCACTTGCGGGGGTGTCCACCGCGAAGGAGATTGAGGGCAGGGCATCGTTGTCACGCAGGGTGATGACCACGCTGTCTACGGCGCCCACGTTGGCTCCGGTTATGGAGACGGTGAACGATTCAACGTCCTCGTCCAGAAGATCGTCGGTGATGTCGATGGTGAACTCGACCGTGGTGGTCGTTCCGTCACCGGGCAGGCTGCTTGCTTGGGCAGTCACCTCAACGAAGTCTTCTCCGCCTTCGGCGGTTGCGTTCGTGGTGGTGTAGGTGAAGTCTACATCCTCTAGACTTGGCACGTTGGACGTGACGGTGAAAGTCAGCGTTCCGGCGCCTTCATCCACGGAGCGGTCGCCGCCTGCGAGGCTCAGAACGAGGACATCCACATCCACGACACTGACGGACAGTGGGGACGTTGTTACGCTATCGTACTCGTCGCTGGAGATGGCCGTGTCCACGGCGAGCGTCACATCGATATCCTGGTCGCCATCCACGAGGTTGTCTGCTACGCCGGTCACTGTGACCGTCTGGGGTGTGTCCCAATTGGCGTCCGTGAACGTCAAGGTGGTGGGAGAGACTGTGGCTTCGCCAGCGTCCGAGGATGCCACGTCGATGGCCACCGTTCCCGTTGCAGGTTTGCTGTTGAGGACCACGGTGAAGCTGTCGGTCGTTGCGTCTTCATCGACGCTGAGGCCGCTGCCGGAATCGACGGTGATGCCGGCAGTGTCAATATCCACGATGGTGACGGGGCCGAGCAAGTTTCCGGCGAATCCCGGAACCGAGTTGGCTTGGTCGACGGTGACGCGAATTCCAACTACGTAGTTACCGTCGTCGATTTTGTCTTGGACACCGGAAATGGTGATGGGTTTCGACACGTTCCAGTCCGTTCCGTCGAACGTGAGGGCGGCCGGGGTCACCGTGGCTTCATCGAGGTTTTCCGATACCACAGAAAGCGTGACGGTTCCCTCGGGCTCGTCGTTCAGGACCACATTCAGTTGGCCGCTTGTGGATTCCGTGATTGTTAGCGGGAAACCAGAGTACGTGAACGTTCCAGTGTCCACGTTGTTGACGGTGGCCGTGAGGTCGGCTAGGCTGAACGAGCCGTATCCGTCATCGGCGCCATCGGAACTGAATCCGAGGGTGATGTCGATGATTTGGTCGGCGTCTACGACACCATCAGCCACAGGGGTCACGGTGACTTCCTGGGGTGTGTCCCAGTCGGCGCTTGTAAACGTCAGGATGGTGGGGGAGACCGTTGCCTCGCCCAAGTCGCTGCTGCCCACGGTGATGGTGACGGTTCCGGTGGGTTCGGAGTCGAGCACCAGGGTGAACGAGTCCGTGGCGCCGCCTTCGGTGACATCTAGGGTGTCGCCGCCGACGTTGGTGACGCCGGCTGTGTCGTCGTCAATCACGGCGACGTCAATGGAGACCGTGACGACGGAATCGTAGTCGTCGCTGCTGTTGGTGGCGTTGACGGCGATGCCGAGGGTCAAAGCGGAGTCTCCGTCGTCCACGGCGTCGTTCACGGCAGTCAGGGTCACGGTTTGGGGTGTGTCCCAGTTTGCCGCCGTGAATGTGAGCGTGGCAGCGTCGGCGGTGTATTGGCTGGTTCCATCGAGGTCAAGATCAAGCACTACATCGCCAGCGGGTTGGCTGGCCAGGACCACGTCGAGGGAGTCCGTGTCGGTGCCAGAGGCTTCCGTCATTTCGGTGCTATCGTCCGATTCGGTCACTAGGAATCCGGCCACGTCATCGTCGATGATGGTGGCTAGGACCGAGGAGGCGTCGTAGCCTTGGTAGTATTCGTCGGTGGAAGTGACGATGTTGAAGATGCGGTGCGCTTCCGAATCGCCTTCGTCCAGTTGGTCAGGCACGGCCGTCACGGTAAACGCGGCGGGCATGAACCAGTTTCCGCTGGTGAAGGTATGCGAGGCGCCGCTGCTTCCGGCCACGGTGAGGTCGGCCGAGGGGAAGCTTGCTTCCACCGTCACGTCGCCGCTTGGGGCGGAGCCGAGGGCCACGAAGTACTGGGCGGAGTCGAATTGGCCCGGCTCTTCGGCGGTCTCGTTGATGGTGAGAACGTTGGGCAGGACGTGGACGGAGGCCTGCAGGAGAGGCGCGATGTCTTCCACGTCGGGTGCGTTGAGGACCACCACATCTACGGTGAGCCCCTGGAATTCGTTGTAGCGGTCGTCACTGGATGCGGTGGCGTGGGTAATTTGGTATGCGCCAGGAGTGGTGCCGGTCGCATCCACGAACATCGGCTGGGGGCGGAACCAGTTTGCCTGGGTGAAGGTGAGGCTAGCGTCGCCGCTGCCGTCGAACTCGTCGTTGATGCCAAGGCTGCTACCGGTGGCGGTGATGGTCACGTCATCCGTGGGTGCGGCCGCTAGGGCAGCGAAGTAGGCGACGACGGGGCCGTCGTTGGTGGTGGCCAGCAGTTGGGGTTGGACGATGATGTTGGCGAGACCCGAGGTGGTATCGGCGATGGTCTCGTTGAGGGTGTCGGTGGTGCTCCAGAGTTCCATCAGAATCATGGCCACGATTTCGCTCGGGGTTGGTAGAGTTTCGATGGTCTCGTTGAGGGTGTCGGTGGTGTTCCAGAGTTCTCCAAGCAGGGCAGCTAGAATTTCCTCAAGGGTGGGGAGGTTTTCGATGGTGCCGTTGAGGGTGTCGGTGGTGTTCCAGACTTCGGTGAGCAGCGCATCGATGATTTCGAGGGGGATTGGGAGGTCCTCAATGGTTTCGTTGACGAAGTCGGTGGTGCTCCATAGATCGGCAAGCAGCCCAGCGATGATTTCTGCTGCGTCGGGCAGTTCATCGATGGTGCCGTTGACGGTGTCGGTGGTGCTCCAAACTTCCGTGAGCACCGATTCCAAAAGGGATTCTGGAGCCGGCAGGCCCGTTACCGTATCGACGACGTACTGGGGGACTTCCTCCGTCAGGTACGGGACCAGGCCTTCCGGGTCTTCCGGAGGCAACGGAGGTTCGCCCTGCGCCGCGACGCTGGGTGTGAGGGTCGCAAGTGCGAGCATGGCAATGAGGAGTGTTGTACGGCTGGACATGGTGAGGCACGACCGGATGCGTCGCTCCATCACCAAGGCCGTATTTAGCAGTTAACGGCGCCCTACACGCGAATTCAGAGCCATTTTTTGTCCTTTATCTCCAGGATTGGGGCCTTAAATTGTCGATGTTTCATGGTTCATATTTCCTCCGACCCAATGGACTCGTGAAGCTATATTAATCCCCACATGAAATCAAAAAAGCCACGCCAACACCATTCGCTCTTGTAAAGATTCAAACGATAATCTATTCGGTTTACTATTGGATTTTCCGAGTGGCCGCTGAGCATCGGCCGATTGATGCAACAGAGTAACAGAAAGGGTGGTAACAGCCCTCCAAGGGCGCTTAATTGGCGCCGGGTCACGAAACTGCCAGCCCCGAATGTGGGGGGCATTTTGTGGAATCAAGGGTGGAGAAAGGGAGAAAAATTGGTGGATGCGAACTGCCGCTCTCATCTTCTAGAGCCGCAGCGAAGCCGGCTGTCTATTCGACTTCGTCTCAGAGAAGCCCGGCCTGCCACTGCATCAATCCGACGCAGCAGCGAAGCCGGCCGTCTCTTCGACTTCGTCTCAGAGAAACCCGGCCTGCCACTGCATCAATCCGACGCAGCAGCGAAGCCGGCCGTCTCTTCGACTTCGTCTCAGAGAAACCCGGCCTGCCACTGCATCAATCCGACGCAGCAGCGAAGCCGGCCGTCTC
>JBFIHX010000019.1:0-27207 GCA_041601615.1 Thermoplasmatota archaeon
GTCGAGCATGAGGTCTTGGTTGCATTGGAATGGCCGCAAATTCGACCGTCAGCCCATCATTGGTCGCGCTCCCCGGCGCCCCAAGGCCCGCAAGCAGTTCATCCCGACGCCCGTACAGCTTCGCACCGTCAAGGCAGTGGCATCCATCCGTACCCGCGTTTGCGTCAATTCGATTGCCTTTGGCGGGCTTCGCCCACACATCCTAGGCGACCATGAGGGCGAAAATGGCCTCATGGTCCAGAACATCACCGGCCTCGCCGTCGTACAGGGTCGGTACGAGGTGGAATCCTTGCCCTTGCGCGTGGAGGTGCCAGACGAGTTGAGCAAGGCGGGGTTCTCGTTCTTGACTTTCTGGGGCGGCGAAGCCGCCGAGGATCTTGTGGCGTACCTGAACTCCCGCATCGAGGACGGCGAGGACGTAGGCCCAGAATCCCCCATTATCGGCTACGAAAAGGGTGCTATGAAGCGGCATGCTGAGAGGAAATTCCTCGACACCAAGCGCATCTGCGAGCTTATGAGAATCGCTCACCGTAGGGCAGGCCTCGCGCTTCCGCCCTACATTTGGCGAAGCTACTTCGATACCCAATTGCTCCTGGCTGAATCCAAGGGCCTTGTCGTGCGCGATTATCGCCAATTCTGGATGGGGCATACCGGAGACATCGAGGCCCAATACACCGTGCGCAAATGCCTGTCCGTGGAGATCCTAGAGGACATGGAGCAACGCTACATGGCAGCAATTAAGCTCCTAGAAACAAGACGCACCGACGAAGAAGACAATGGGGCCCAGAGCGTCGTATTGGCGTTCTTGGGTGGCATTGGCTGCACCGAAGACGAAATCGCTGCCGTGGACTTTGACAACCCCGACCCTGTGGCCATCAAGTGCCTCGTGGACGCCAAAGTCGCCGCCCTCATCCCCACAGCACCCGAACCCGCGTCAACGGCACTGGTGGCCCCGCAGGGGCCACAGCAGCGCATCGTAGACGCCGACGACGTAGAGACATGGCTAGAGCAGGGCTGGACCTGGGAATACAACGCACCCCTACCCCATGGCAAGGCATTGGTCAAAGCCCCAAGCCCGGCTTCCCCAGATGGAGCCTGGACGGCTCCGACCGGGACCCCCGTGCACGCCTGAGGCCCTGTCCTCATCCACCTTACCCTTTGGCCATTCCTTGACGCAATAGCATCAAAATGTAGGTCGATAGCTTACCCGATAACGCCGCATCAATCGGCACTTCATCCGGCTCCATCAATAGAGCGTCGCGCACAGGATCACCTCGTGGCAATCGAGCAGCTACCGCCTTTACTTCCCGCAAATTGAAACAGTGTCGAGGCCCCATAGGGGCCTCACTCGGACTCATCAGACTCCCCCCGCACATCACGGTCATCCGCGTTTTTCAAGCGTTTGGGTCGAGTGGAATGAGATTCCCCAACGCCCTCGTCATTCTTGCGCAGGAGCTCAGGAAGCTCGATGTTACGCCAGTTGGGCGTCTGCCCTCGCCATCGCCGCGTCGCCTCGGCCGCCACTCGCCGCGCAGCACGGTCAGACAACGCAAACTCTTCGCAGAGCAAGACGCGGTTGATGAACCGCTTCTGCGTCAAGTACCGGGTAGGGTCACGAAGAACGCACTCAATGACCTTCTCCCACTCGTCCACCTGGCCAGCACTCCCGTCCTCGGGCTGAAAATCAGCCAAGTAGAACGAAGAGTCGCCAAGGGCCAATTGGATAGCGGTCTTCATTTCCCCTACTCGGTGTAGCTTAGAAATGAAACGAATGAGACGGTTCATGTTCACGTCCACGTCAATCGAGGCCATGCCCCGATGTGCGTAATTCAGGAATCGAAGCTCATGCACACCTTCCACGAGTTGCTTGAAGCCCTCCTTGCGCAAGGTACGATGCACCTCGAAGGACTCCTTCTCGGTCTTGACGATCCGCGTCACATTCTCTCCTTCCTGTTCGCGCAGAGCCTTGTATTGCTCGCTCTCCGTATGCCAGATTTCGAGCTTGCTCATGCCCAACTTGCGAAGCATATGTCGGAAATCCGAGAACATCCGAACGCTCTTGGTACTCCCACCACGCAAGTTCGTCTCCGGTTCGTCGATGACAAGACAGATCAGACTCCCCGGCGGCAACCGCGTCCAGATTCGTAGGACTTCGGAGAGTAAAGAGACGTGATGGATGCGGTCATGGAACCGATTGCTCGTGTCCTTGATGCCCGAAATGTTGGTGACGATGTGGACCTTCGGCCGCTCCAAGAGTGTCAGTTGGTACTCCATGAACGAAACGGCCAAGTGGCTCTTGCCCGTGCCCATGTGGCCCGTCACCGTTACCTCTCGACCCTCGCTAAACAAGTGTCGTAGGTTGGCGGTGTTGCACCAGGACGGGTATTCGTAGTGGGCACGGTCAAACTCGGGGCCAACATTTTGAGAGTGGTAGCCAAGCTCGGTGTCCATGACTGCCAAACGGCCGTCCACTTTGCTCAACATCTCCATGTAAACGGACTCCAGCTTGGCATAATCGTATGGCACCGAACGCGGGTTGGATTCCAGCTTAAACAACTCGGAATCAGCCCACGAAAGGATTGCATTCTTGGCCGTCCGAGGGTCGCCCATGTGCAGCGTTCGGGCCAACGCTTCGGTTGCGTCGGCGTCGTGCCAGTTTCGTAGCCGTTCGGCGTCCTGCATGACGCCTTGCCAGCGCACCATACGAAGCATCTTGGGGCCGCCTTCACTCATCGTCGCCCGCCTCCAGTTCGAGGTCGAATTCCGGGGCACCCTGGCCCCTTCCGAGCTTGCCTTGGCGCAGCCGGGCTTCCACAGCGTCCTGTTTGACAAACAACGGGTCCGTGCCCATCACCTTTAGGAGCATCCCGCGACGATCCATGAGGCGCATCAGGGCCCTTTTGGCGGCAAAAATGTCCTCCCATTCAATGTCTCGGCGCCACCGCCGGTTACAAGCCCATTTCTCGAACTCCCCCTCAAGAACTCCCTCCCATTCCTCTTGGAATATCTCGTCCAAGGAGTCCAAATTGCAGAGGTCCGAGAGGATGTGTACGATGGGTAGCGCGGCGTTGCGAGCAAGGCGGGCGTTGGCGATGCGCCCAAGGTTGTGTTGGATGCCAGGAACGATGTTGACACTCTGCGTGACCTGAACGTCGGGATTGATGAGCTGCGGTTCTTCGCCGTCGTCCATCAGGCTCCCTCCAGGTTGTCTTGAATCGCTTGCTTGACCTCCGAGCGCAGCCGCCCGATGAGATCCCATGCCCAGAGAATATCCCCGTCCGGAACAAGGGTGCCCTGGAAGTCCTGCAACATGACTTCGCGGCGCATCCTGACGCGGCGCGAGGTCGTGCGTTGTCGTCGCCCGTGGCCTTCCTTGAACCGAAAGACTCGCAGAATCTCGCCGGGGGCTCCGGTCGGCTCCAGGCCCTCGCTCCAATCCACACCATACTCGCGGCTCATGGAGACAAGGCGCAGGATTTCGGTAGGAGTGATGTATTCTGGATGGCGTGGCATCCGGGCCAGGATGGTCAAGGCGCGGCGCCCGTCACTGGCCAGGACAAAGGCGTCCGGCTTGGCTCCGGGGAGGGCCGCGGCGGCCTCGTGGCTCATGCGCTACGCCTCCTTGCAACGTAGAACGCCGCCGCCAAGACCAAGAGAATCATGCCACTGATAGTGGCTTCTTGCCAGGAGCGGTTCTTGTAGTTCTGAATGTCCTTGTAGTCGGGGTTCCAGACCCAATCCGGGTACGAAGTGAAGCCCGTGGCCCAATCCGTGTGGTGATTCTCGGAGTTCTTCCACCCATGCTCGTCCTGTACCTGGATGGAGACGGACTCACCCGGAATGTACGGCACGTCCAGCGTGGTCTGATTGGATTCTACTTGTTCCAGGATATGTCCAGCCGATGGGCTACCCCGGTACATGGTCAACGTGAAGACCTGGTTGGGGTCGTGGGCCTCGAAGACGAAGCGCCCCTCCTTTTCCTTGGCCCCAAGTAAGGCGGCTTCGTAGGGCTGCGGTGGGTGTACCACGTCGAACTCCGAGAGCCAGTCGCGCTCCAATTCACCCGCCGAGGCGTGGAAGACGACGCGATAGAGGCCTACTTCTTGGCGTCCCAGGTTCACCCATGCGACGCCGGGAAACGGCTGCACACCGGCTTGGAGCCACGCTTGCCCGCCGGGAATGATGAGCGGGTCGCCGTCTTGCGTGCGCACCTCCAAGCTCACCCGATCCGATTGGGGAACCCCATCGCGCACGGCACGGACTTGAACGGGAATCACCACATCCTGGTCCGATCGGTATTGGAACGCGGGCTCGACGTTGATGCGAACATAGTTGGATGCAATCCGAGCGTCTTGAGCGTCCACCACGGGACCGATGAAGCCAAAAAGAAGAAGCGCCGCCACGGCCCAGATCCGAGATTGCATGGCTACATCAACTCCCGCAGGAACCGCTCATCTTGCAAGGTCCGCTCCCGGACCTCTTGCTGGAGGCGGTGATTCATGGTACGCGACAGGTACGTCGTGACCTCGCGGGTATCGTAAGTGACTTCCAATTCCGTCTCGTTGACGTACCGCTCTACTGGAACCGTGACGGCCCAACCAAGCGCACCCCGACGGGCTAGGTTGCGGCGGTGAACGTGCGCAGAGTATCGTCCTTCCCTCCAAGTCCAGAGGTCGTCCTTGGTGCGCAGGGTGCCGGGAAAATACCACCGTTTGACCCATTGGGCCTCGCCGTGATCTCCATGCATAACAGGAATCTCGATGACCGGCAACACACCGCGCAAGGCAACGGTCAAGAACGCCACGAGTGGGACGAGAATCCAGACGAACGCCTCTATGCGCCACGCAAGGAAGTCCATGAGGGCCACTCGGGCCTGAAACCAGAGATAACCGGTCGCTTGGCTTCCGCCCAGGATGTAATCGTAGGCGAACAAGAGCAGGGCCAGGATGAAGCCCGCCGTGAGGATTCGCTCGAATATGCCGGCGCGGCGCTTGTTTGCTTGGCGCCAGGGAACGGGGCCGAGCGGCACGTCCGGTGACACTAGGCGACGCGGTTGTTTAGGTGGTTCGATGTGCGCCGGGGTGCGGTCTTTGTACATCAAACACGACCTCCTTCGGCAATGGAGCGGCGCTTGGGTAGGGCCGCCATAACGCGATCAAGGAGGCCGGGGCTGCGGCGTTGTTCTATGTCTAGGTCGTGAAGCGCTTGGATGAATTCAGGAGCGTCCGCCGTTACTTCCAGACGAACGGCGACGGCACGAAGTAATGCGCGGTCCAGTTCCGACGGCACATTGCGGCGAACCTGGGCAACATACCACGCCACGAGGGCCGCCCCAAGGACGACTACGAGCAGGAGGTGGCCAACAGATTCGTCTAAGCCATCCATCGCTTGCTGGGCTTCGTTGCGGGAGGCTTGTCTTTCTTCGTTTGCCTGGGCACGGCGCAGGGCCTCCGTTTCGACGTAGGCAGCAAACTCTTCGTTGGAAACCAAGGAGGCAAGGTCGCCCGTGCGGGCCACATCGATGGGCAATTGATTGGCTTCGACTGCCATTTGGGCCGCCTCGGCGGCTGCGACGGCTTGCTGAGCGGCCGTTGCAGCTTCCTTGGCTGCTTTGGCTGCTTCGTTTCCGGCGCGTTGGGCACCTTGGACGGCGAGGCGAACCAACGCGGCTATGTCGAGGACTGAGACAACACCCTCGTGTTCTTCGAGTGTGCCGTCTTCATACTCGATGGTGAGGCTCCATGCGTGTACTCCGTCGGGTACGTCGGGGAGTTCGATTCCGAACCTACCGGTTGCGTTTTCGATGGTGGTGTTGCCGATGCCGTCTACGTCGAGGTGCAGGAGTGCTATGTCATCTTCTAGGTCCACTAGGACGACGACGAAGGGCGACTGCATGGCGCCCGGCGCGTGGATGGCGGCGGCGTCCGATATGGGGGCGGTCAGGAGGCTAGCGAGAAGAAGGGTGGTTGCGAGTTGCTTCATTGGACATCACCTGATGCCCCACATACACCGAAGCAGGATGGAGGGGGTTAGGAGGTGGCGCGTTGGTTCGCACCAATTTGCAAGGCGTAGCGTTCCGCTAGGGGCAATGAACCGTGCTCGGATTTGTCAGAAGGGAACACCTTGCCCAGGAGAACACCTCGACTGCCTTGTCGCACGATGAGCAAACCACCACGAGTCGTAGCGAACAAGGCGGGTCCAGGCATTGCCTTGGAAATTGCCTTGATTCGCTTTGGGCTGTACGTGTGGTCGCCCACAGGAATCCAAGTGGCGTTCTTCGGAGCATCTAGTTCCTTCAGGTATGCGCCCAGATTCATCGTGAAGGTGTTGGCCACTTCTTCTTTCCAGGGGATTGTCACGGCCACTCGGGCGCCTGACTCCTTCTGAAGTTCGATGGCCTGCTTATCAGAAATGGGAGGCGCATTGGAATCGAAGATTGCCATTGCTTGACCCTCATCCATTAGCATCCCGCCCTTGCCAAGGTCCACGCTCCATTCCTTGAGATTGGTGTCCTTGCTGGTGCGGGGCTTGGCCCCCAGCACGAGGCGCCGCAAACGATTCTCCAGGCCAGTCGCGGCTGGAGCTGCGGGTGGTTGGGCCCGGTTGTGGGTGTGCTTGGCAAGTAGTTTGGCACGCTCGGCTCGTTCGTATGCTGAAGCGTCGAAGTGCTTCACGGCACGGGCTTGTTTGCTGGGAGCCGACACTTCACGGGGTGCCTCCTTCTTCGGAGTCGCGGTCTTCGGCGCAACACTCATTGGAGTCTGCTTCGATTCAACCACGTCCATGCTGCCGGAACCTGTCTTGCGGGGCTTCGGAGTGGCGGTTGGCATTTTCGCGGGGGGCTCATCTTTGCCGGGAGTGGGCTTCGGCTTGCCGTCGGGAACCCTGGCGTCGGGCGCTTTGCTGGCGGTTTTCTCGTGCTTGGCCTTGGCGTCGCCGTGGCGTGGCAGTGCGTTTGCGGGTCGTGGAGGGCGCGTAGGTTTGCGGTCCTCGACGGGCTCAGTGTCGATGCCCAAGAGGTCGTGGTGGACTGGATCGCGGAACCACAACTCGACGCGCTTGCCGCGCGGGTCGATGACGCTCTTGCTCGTGCTTTGCGCGTCCCGTTGGCGGGCTTTCTTGCTGCGCTCGGCTTGCCGCTTGGCAATCTCGGAGAGGCTTCGGTGCGGATAGCCGTCGTACTCCTTGGCCCATCGGGCTGCTGCGGCGTGGCGGGCGTGGTCGCGGCGGTCCCCGTTGTTTGCCTTGGCGTGGATGGCAGCGAGGCGGCGCTTCTCATCCGCCGACTTCGTGCTGCCCTTCCTACTACGTGCCACGTTCAGCCTCCCGTTCGTGGAGCGACTTGCGATGATCGAGGACGGCACGGCTCGCCTCGTGGGCCAGGGTGACGCCGACTGCGAAGCTCCAGATTTCGCTCCGGCGGATGCTGTGCGGGGCGAAAGCGCGGGCCTGGACGTAGGCTCGGCGCACGGCCTCGTCGGACGACACCCCCTCGTCCAACGCGAAGCTCAGAGCCGAGTGGTGTTCAAACCACCCGTCAAATAGGTCGTCCTCCGCTCCAGCATCGGGTGGCGGCGGTTCCTTCACGAGTTCACGAAGCGCCCGAACCGTGTAGGGCTCAGGGTTTCCACAAAGTTCGTCGCAAAGACGCTTCAGGGATCCCTCCGTCTCCCCCGGCTCCCGAATGGAGGGGTGCGCCACGCGCCGTTGCAGGGTCTTCAGGACGTGTTGGCGCACACCCCCGTCCGTACACCCTGGCCGGAGTCGGTGGGTGGACAGGAAGGCGTGACCCCGTTCGAAGCAGACGCGCACCTGGACGTGCTCTTCGCCATCCGAGGCGATGGCCATGCTCAACTCGTGCAGCAAGGCATCGACCTTGCCTTCGGTTTCGTCGCCGTGGAAGTCTGCGATTTCACTTCGCAGCGGGCTGATGTGGTACAGCGTCGCTTGGGTCATGGCGAGTCGGGGGCGGTCGGTGAGCAAAGCGTCGGGTGTGGTGGTTGGGTTCATGGGATTCACCTGTTGCTGTCGAGGATGAGGGATTCCAGTTCGTCGCGTCGCTTTCGAGCGGCGTGGTGGACTGGGGCGTCGAGTTCCCGTATTATGCCGGGGTCGCAAAGGGCGGCGTCAATGGCCACGATGTTCTGGGGATACGGGCGAGTGGACGTGGTAAACAGGAGTCGGTTTCGCATCACGCTCTTGGCCCAGTCGAGGGTTCCTCTTGTGTGGTAGCCGGGGCTTCTTGGTAGGTCGGGGTCGTTGCGAGGAAGCTGATCCCAGAACGCTGAAGCGGCTAGGGCGAACTGGATGCGAGCGTGGGCGGCGTTGGCCTCCCGCAGGGCCACGCGGATGCGCCGCACATTTTCAGGCACCCCGGCGTCACGATCCATCCAGTATCCGGCGCGGGCTTCTCGGTCCCGAAGCTCCCCCAGGTCTTCGACGGGTTGGGCGGGCCGTGGGAGACCAAGGTTGGTGTACCGCTTGCGCAAGCGTCTTGCTTCGGCTTTGACGCGCTTGTGTTGTTCGCTCCACGTCCAAGGGCCGTCCTTGTCGAGGATGGGGTGGTGGCCGTCGTTGCTGTGCTGGCTCCATGCCTTATTCATGGCCTCCAAGGCGGTGCTGACGACGGTGGCGCTGCCCCAGTTGTCGGGAACTCGACCCACCCACCACCGTCCCTTTTTGCTGAACCAGGTTTTGTGTCCGTGGAAACCAATCCAGCCCATGCCTCGTGCTTCGCGCAGCAAGTCCGCTTCGCGGCTTCTGGGGTCAACGCCGCGCAACAGGTCGCCTTCCTCGTCCATGTCCCCCACGGGGGTCTTGCTGGGCGCGGCGGGGGCTGACAATGTGAGGGCGCCAAGGGGCACAAGGCGGGACTGGCCGCCGGTTGCAAGGCGCCCTTCGAGTCGAAGGCGGGCCATTACGGCATCGTGCTGGGCACGACCACCGGACCTCACGAATCCGGCCCCCGATCGTTGAGGAACTTCTGGAATCGAGCTACGACGTAGGGGTCCAGGGAGTCCATGAACGCCGAATCCGCCAAGACGGCCTGGATGGTTTCGGGTTTGGAGTAACCGGCTCGCTTGAAGGCGTCGCGTAGGTTTTCGTTGGCCCAAGCCGTATTCGGCTCACCGCTGAAGCGACGAGGGCGATCCGGGTGGTCCTCGGGCAGTGCCTTCCAGAGCCTAGCCTCGTCCAATTCTTGTTGCCGTCGAAGGCCGTACTTGTTGGCGTCGCGTAGGTTCCCGCGCAGGGTTTGAGTGTCGCCCTTGATTCCCGCTGCTATTTCTTGGACCCGTGCCAAGGTTTGCTCGCGTTCCCAGACGACGACTTCTTCGTAGGTGGGAACGCGGGGGGCCTTCAGCTTCAGTTCTGCATACAATTTGGCGAGTCGCTTCTTTTCATTCTCCAGTCGTTTGCGTTGCTCGGCTACGGTCCAAGGCCCGCCCTCGTCCACGACGCCCGCCTTTCTGTGTGGGCCGGGTCGTCGCTTCCAGAACAGGGCGAGTGCGTCTTTGGCCGTGCGACCGACGGCGCCTTTTGGGTCGCGGCTTTGGTTCTCTGTTCCAAGCCACCACCGGCCGTCCTTGTGGAAGTGTTCGCGGCTTTCGTTGTAACCGATCCATTGAAGTTTCCGGGCTTCATGTAAGAGCGTGGCGTCTCGGCTTCCCTCTGTTACGCCGTGCAGGATGTTGGCCTCGGGCAATAACCGGGGGTGGAGTTCGAGGATGTTTCGGGGTACGTTTTCGCCGCGCTCCAAGGCGGCGCGGACAAAAGGCTCGTGTAGTAAGAACGGGCCCATGTTTTGCTTGTCGTAGAAGTACCCCCTTTGGTATTCGGCAAGCGCCTTGTCGGCGGCTTCACGGCTGAATCCGGCGGCGTCGAATAACTTATACAAGCCCTCCAATCGCCACAGTTGACCTACGGCGCCAGAGGCGGACTTGGCGAGGATCGGCTTGGTGGATGCGGCGCTGCGGCGCTGCGTTGCGGTTTTCTCATCGCGTTTCCGGGCGTCGTGGGCTTGGGCCAGGGACACGAGGCGAACTTGCCCGCTTTCATCCAGGCGGCCTTCTCGGCGCAGTCGGGCCATTATGGCGTCGTGCTGCGCCTTCGGTGTGCCCTTCATGCGACCCCCGTCTCTTTGCGAAATTCCGCGACGAGGTGCTGTGCAAGTCGATTGGCAACCTGGTCTGAGGTAGTCTCGTTAAAATAATCCAGTTCTGACTCAATCTTGGCGTGTGTAAGGGCTCCCTTTGCTTTGAGTTGAGATTGGAGCCGGTCCCGTAATTCGTCTAGGTAATTTCCAACGGTGGCCGAGGATTCCACTTCGGCCTCATCGAGAGATTCTACTTCGTCAGGGTCGAGTTCGTCCGTATCTTCATCGAGTAGGTTCAACTCGAATTCCAGGAGTTCCCGGAGTGTCGGTTCATCGCCAAGCCAGTCGTCGTCAAAGGATGCCGCGTCGCGCCACAGCCTCGCCTTGTGCGTTGATGATTTTGCCGGGGCGTGGTTTGCCAAACCGCCAGCATGGGGCCCAGTGCGGCTTGGCTTGGAGGGGGCCTTGCCCGCTTCGCGCATGGCCCGCATCTTCGCGTCGTGCCGGGCGCGATTCTTGGACTTCATGCCAGTCCATCCTCCCGTTGCATACTGGCAAGCAAAATCTCGGCGTACTGTTTTCGAGCCAGATGGGCGGTCTGGTTGCGGAAAATACGGAGTTCTTCATCATATTCTGGCTGTTTCAATACCCCGATTTTGAGTCGGTACTTCAGGCGGTCTTCTAACACTGCACCAAGTACCTGGTCCACAAATTCCGTGACCAGATCGTGATTGGCCAAGTCGTCGATGGTTAGGGCTGCGACCTTGGCGGGGTCAAGGTTCAGATCGTGCGAGTTTCCGATGCCAAGCTTGATGCCCAGCAGTGGCCCCATGGCGCCGGTTGACGCTTCCATTTCGTCTTGAAAGTACGACGGCGAACGCCAGGGAGCCCCGTTGGATGCTTTATTCTTTGCGTGGGCGAGGTT
The DNA here is from genome assembly GCA_041601615.1 of Thermoplasmatota archaeon. Classification (GTDB taxonomy): domain Archaea; phylum Thermoplasmatota; class E2; order JACPAO01; family JAHFTW01; genus JANQNI01. Next base: position 11,019 of record JBFIHX010000019.1, read on the forward strand.
CGCCAACCTGCCAACTTGGGGCACTGTGTGGCTTGGCTTGGAAGGGGCCTTGCCTGCTTCGCGCATGGCTCGCATTTTCGCGTCGTGTTGGGCTTTATTTTTAGGCTTCATGCTAGTCCGGCCTCCTGTTGTAGAAGCAGTAGGATATGGGGTGTCATGCGGTCCACGACCTGGAAGGCGGTTACTTCTCGGAAGTGGTCAAGCTCCTTGCGGCGTTGGCGCTTCGACAGGACGCCGGCTTCGACGCGACGATCCAGTTCAAACTCCAGTTCTTGTTGGAGATAATCCACGAGGCGAGAGTGGACGGATTGAGAATGTTCGAGGTCGTGGGCCTCCAACTCATCCACAAGGTCCGGGTCCAGTTCCAGACCCGTCTCTTCATCCCAGAGGCCTAACTCGGCCGCCAGATCGTCCTTCAGCTCGTCATCAAAGCCGAGCCATTCAGAGTCGAAGAATGTCGGGTCGCGCCACGGTGCTTTGCGTCGCAAGAGTCTCCGGGTGGGCGTCTTGGGGAGGCTGTCGAATCCGCCGTGCAGATTGTGGGGCCGGTGGGCGGTGCTGGAACGATCCCGGCGTTGGTTCAGCATGACGACGGCCTGTTGCTCAGACGACCTGAAACCCCGGCGTGGGCGCCTCGTCCTCACCTTGACCCCTCCCCCGGCCCGCGCTTGAGAGCGGCTTTGTTCTTTGCTACTCGTCCGAGGCGCCCGTCGTGGTACTCTCGCACACGGTCGCCCTTGTCGCCGTCGAGTCCATCCACGAAAGCTTCTACGTCGCCAACGTCGAATCCAGTGGGGTTGTGAACGTGGATTACGTCGCCGTCGCTGGTTTTGAACACGCGGTCCACGTTTTCCGGATTCCGCGCCGCGCCCCACTTGCCGCGCTTGTTGCGAAGCCTGGAGATATGGGCCTTGTCTGCGTTTTTCATGGCCTCATTGATTCGAGGAAGGTGCTTGATGCGTCGCGCAGATCGCGTTGCGCGGATGCGTCTGTTATCCTCCGCTCCGACTTCCTCTGGTACGTCAGGGATGAATGCGTAGTACGACTCGTCACGGCGATTTCCGAATCGCCCGGAGTGGAGTTGGGTTTCCAAGACTGTGTGTGCTTCCTCTCGGTCTCGGTCCTTGCCGTAGTCGGAAATGTGCTGGGTTTCCTTAGTGGTTCGGCCCGATTCGTGGCCGCGCAAGACATGGATGGTTTCATGAATCATCGTCAAGCGACGCCTGCGAGATTCGGGGTCCTTGAGGGGCTTTTCTAGGTCGTAGTACCGATTGTTGATGGCCACGAACGGGACCGTCACGGGGTGTTTGCCTGGACTCTTGATGGGGTGCGTGTATCCGGTGGCTTCTTTGACTTGAGTAGTGCCGACATAGATTGCGGCAAGATCCATGCTCCGGGGGTCCAACTCAAAGGCATCTTTGATTAATTCGGCATATTGCTCGATGAGTTTCCGGTCGCGGATTTTGCCAATGATGAGCAACTTTCCTGATTGGAAGGCGCCGAGTTGGGCTTCCGCATTGGCAAGGACGCGGCGCCCCTCGTGAAGTCGGCGGCGAAGCTCCTTCTTGGCTTCATCTGAGAGGGGAGGGCCATTGTGTTTCTGACCTTGTTCTTCGAGCTTTTCAAGATCCGATTTGAGCATGTCCCGGGTCTTTTGCAGGGCGTCAATTTGCTGTTCTCGACGTTCTTGAAGATCGGGTGTTATGTGGCGTCGAGTGCTGCCTTCAATCTCGACCGAGAAGAGTTCCCCGTGGAGGGGGTTAAGGTTGAACGAGGTGTTGTTCTGCCGAGACTTGGGGCTTGGGTACTCGGAGCCGGGCGTGTCAACGCCCTGTACGTCGGCGCGGCCTGAGTCTCGAAGCCATGTTCGGACTACTGTTTGGTCCGTGACGGGGCCTGTTCGATCGTGGCTTTGGGTAATGTCGTTGAAGAACGCCTGAGAACCCCTGGCCATGAGGATGGCTCGGAGCGTGTTTATCCCCACTCGGGGCAGCACATCGTTGGGTTTCTTTCCGGCGTGCCGAGACAAGGGCCGGGAAGGCCGGGTCTTGGTGGACCCTGATTTCAGGCGCGACATGGCTGCGGCTTGTTGCTCACGAGAAGCAAAGCCGCTCTTGCGACTCATGAGTGCCACTCCGGTCTATTTGTGGGTGGGGGGCTTTCGTTATACGGGGCCGCGAGCGCAAGTGACGAGTAATCCGGTGCGAAGCAACCGAGAATCATAGTCGCATTGTGTTGCGGCTTGGGTCCACGGTGCATGTCTACACGCCCCCTGTGCGGTTGCTAGGGGGAAGAGTTTGAAGCCGGGGGATGATGCGAACGAGGACGCTTACGGCGGTCAAGAGGATCAAAACCAATTGCCCACCGGGCCCGTAGCTGCCCCAGGTCTTCCATGCTCCAAGGCCCAGAAACGCGAGGGCTCCAAGGGCCAATAGGTTCCATAGGACTTGATTCTCGTTTTGGCGGGCGCCTGCTGCAAACAGGTTCGCAAGGGCAATCAAGATGGATGCGAAGCCGAGGGTGACGTTGCCTACGACTGCGAGCGTGAGCCCGGTGAAGTTGGGAAGCCAGCCTAGAAGGGTCAAGCCGGTGGTGCCAAAGACCCCAAGGTTGCTGCTTACAACGAAGGTGCGAAGGCGCTTGGTGCTGTTTGGTTCGTGGTTCATGGGGTTCACCGGAGAATCCAGTCGAGGAAGCGATTGACGAGGGCCAGGATGTTGTTGATGAGGTCGAAGATCTGGGTGATGCCGTCGGCGATGGTCTGGAAGCGTTCGGGCAATCCAAGCGTGGTTGCAAGGACGCTGACGCCGCCAAGAAACACAACGAGGCCCATGGCTGCAAGGAAAATGCGGCCACGCAACAACGCCGCGCCACCGAAGACGAGCCCCGCAAGGGTAACAAGGATGCCCAAGCCAGTCGCAGCGGTGTTCTTGGCGGTAGTCTGAGCATCGGGCAACTTCACGCCGCTGGCCGCCATGACCAAGAGCAACATGAGAACCAAGAGGGCGCCGACGAGGGCCAAAGTGACGCGACGTGAACGAATCGCAGCGTCCGTTGAAGCCTCAGTGACCAGGACGGATTCATGCTCCACGATTGGCTTCACGCTCCCTCCCTTGGTTCCTGCTTTCCTCGAACCTTGTACCAAACGCCGACGGCAATGCTCGCTGCGGAGAATGCGCCAAGCGCGGTAAACCATCGAGCCTGGACGGCTGGAAAGAACTCAAAAAGAAGGAAGATCGTCACGGCGAGGACCGTCGATGCAACGACATACCACCCCTTCGTCTTGCCCCACTCGCGCATGACCAGGGCGGTTCCAATCCATCCGATGAGCACAATAAGAAGCACGAGGCCGATTGTGTGCCACGACAACGAAGCCCGACCCTCGACACCACCCCCGCCCGGAGGAACAGGCTTCTCTGAATTGGGGTCCTTGCTGATGGCCGAACCGCTGCCCACGCGGTACGAGTATTCCCCGTCCGAGTGCCCGACCAGGTCCTGGTCGTCGTAGGCCTCCACGCGCACCGTAACCGTCGTATTGGCGCCCTGGCCAGGAACAGTTGCAATCCATCGACTGCCCACGTCATGGTGCATTTCCACTTGCTGCGCGGGACTGGATTCGACGCGGTAGAACACGATAGCCCGCTCGACGCTCCAGTCGTCCGTGATGCTGGCAATGACGGTCAACACCTCCCCGTGCTCAGGTGGGTTGGGGTCGAATTCGACGGCTTCCACGATGGGAGGCTCGGGGGCGGTGTCGTAGAGACGAGTGCTAGGCGAATCGGCTACAAGGTAGGTGTCGCGTTGGTTGGCTCCGAAGCCGTAGCCAACAAACCACTGGGACTTGAATGACTGGCCGTGGAACGCTTGGTTCGATTCGGCTGAGAGGATGGGGGCTCCTGCGTAGTCTTGCAACTCGATTCGTGGCCCGGACTCTGCGCGGTTGTCCACGAGGAAATGAAAGAGCCTGTGCTGGTCTGAGCCATGCGTCGATCCAGTGGCAAGGGTCGATTCGACTCCCTCAACGACCTCGGTAAGCTTCAGACTCCAAGCATTGCCGGATTCCTGGAATTTGACCTTGACCGAGTTGCGAAAACTTCCATCGACCTTGCCCGCCCCTGCGCCCGTTCCTTTACCAAAATCGGGTTCGGTGCTGAAGACGGCGGCGAAGCCGGAGTCTCGGCCGTCTACTTGTTCGGCCTTGATGCGAAAGGCAACAGCGTAGCTTTGCTTGCCGCTGCTTTGGGAAAATTCATCGAGGTTGTTTGCCAGGTAGTCAAAGTTGGCGTTCGTTACCGTCATTCGGTATACGTTCCAACCGTTGCTGGCGATTCCCTCTTCGACGCCTTCCGCGAAGTCGTAGCCGAAGCTTGGAGGGTCGCTGTAGTTCGAGACGAACAGGACTCGCTCTGGGTCCTGAGCGTCAACGACCCCGAGCATGGCCAGGGCAAACAACGAGGCAGCAGCGAGGCGAACGGTGGCGTGCATGAGTGGACGCATCGGGGCATGGGCCCGGCGTTCCCCGCTATGGGAATGGCGTCCAGAAAGGAGGAAGAGCCTTGGCTAACCCATGAAGATCGTGGGCACGTCGAGCCAGCCAAGATAGAGCAGCGAACCGCCAAGCAAGACGACGACCGCTCCTGCTACGCTGCCGGCCGTGCGGCGCTGGTTGTCCTGGCGTTGGTTTGCCATTACGAGGCTTGCGCCGCCAAGCAATGCAGCCACCACTGTAACACTCCAGAACAGGGGACCAAGGTTCCATTGCGGGTAGCTCCAGACCGCCCAGCCCTTGCCAGGACCAATGGCATCCATGCCCCAAAGGAGAACGGAGACGAGGGCCCAGAGGGCCGCAAACCACCCTCCGAGTGCCAGGATTGGGCGGTCGTAGCGGCGACTGATGGCGAGGGCTGCAACAAGCACGCCAAGCAGCGCCGCGTAGCCAATGGAGGCAATCCATACAACTCCACGGGGGTTGGAGACACCTCCTCCGCCGGGCGGGTCATCACCTGGGGGGTCGTTGCCAACAGGCTTGTCTTGGTCGTCGTTCGGGTCGGTGCCCGCGTCTTCCTCGGCGGCATTGGTGGAACCGTCGCCATCAGGATCGGCGTCGAGTGCGCCGTCTGGGTGGTCGAGGCCGCCAAAGTGTTCGTATTCCCAGGCGTCCTTGAGGCCGTCTTGGTCGGCATCCGAGGCATCGTCATAGAAGTTGAGGCGAGCACTGTGCGTGAAGACCGAATCTGGCACGCCGCCGTTCTGGCCGCTACTGCTGGCGTCATCCAGAGCGACGTGGAATGCGACGGGCACGACCCGCACACTTCGATCACTGGCGGGAAAGTGCAAGACGACGCGAAGCACCGGCTCGTCGCTGCTCGTCATATCCAATGACGCGGAGGGATTGGTGTGGTTCACGTCCTGGGCCACTTGGGTCCAGGTGGCGCCGTTGTCCTTCGAGAGGTACACGTCGGCCGTGTAACCTTCCTCGGACAGGTACACGGATTCGCCCTCGTTGCCGATGAGCTTGACGTACACGGGCACAGCGGCGGCGTTGTCTATGCGAAAGTGCCGCAGGGATTCGATGGAGGTGGTGGATGCGTCCGTGGCTTCCACGCCGAGCAAGGCGTCGTCCTCGTCTTGGTAGGACTCGGTGAACGTCGCTTGCCCGAGGGGTGCGGTTGCCAGGAGGACGAAGGCGATGATTACGAAGTGGTTGCGCATCTTATCACCTCATCCGAATGTGTACGATGCTGCGTAGTCCGAGGCGTCGGCAAGCACGCCGGGGAAGGCTTGCATTTCGTAGCCAATCCACAGGGTTTCGCCCGGAGGAACGCTGAATGTGTACGAGCCGTCCGCGTCGGTTGCCGTTGAAGCGAATGTGGTGGTGCTTGGGCTGGAACCGGTGCCGTAGAGGAACTTGATGTTCCCGTCCACGTCAATGCTGCCGCCCGTGCTTGGGCTCAAAAACACGGTGTCCGAGAACGAAACGGTCACGGGGCCCGATGCTGTGCCAGGGTTGGAGGCCTTGAGGTAGTTCGTGCTTTGTACAAGTGATGCACCGGGCTCGGCGCTCCAGCCGCCCCATGCAGCACCATCCGAGGTACCGTCCGAGGCATAGGTGCCCGCACTGGGCGAGACATTGGCGGCGTTGCTGAACGTCGTTTGGTCCGTTGTGGCTCCAGCAACGTAGCTGCCTTCGTCTTTGACGCTGACCGTTTGGGTGAATGTGCCGGGGGCTTGGCCGGCAGGCCAAGTGTGTTCGTAGGAGAAGGCGAGGATGCCGTCTCCGGGAGTCGTGTCGGTCTTCGTCCAGCCTGAACAGCCGGTGAATGGTGCTATGCATTGTCTCGTTCCAAAGCTCCCTTCCGTGCTGACGATTTTTACGCCCAGAATGTCTGCTTCACCGTTGCTGTCTTGGACAGTAAAACTGAAGGTTTCGGGGACCGCTGCGAGGTTGTTCGTGCTGGAGACGGTGCCAGATAGGCCACTCGTTATGCTGGGAGTTTGGTTCTGAACTGTGCCTCCGCCTGATTGGGCAAGGGCCATGGGAGAGAGGGCCACCGCTACGATGAGCAGGGCGGCGAGGGTCGTTGCGTGCTTATTGTGTTTCATGGTTTCACCTGGGTGTTAGTTCTGGGGAGAAACGGCGAGGGAGGCGCTGTAGGAGCCGTCCGGCAAGATGCCTGGAAGGGCCGTGATTCGGTACTGGATCCACACGTCACAGTTGGCCGGGACCGGAATGGTTGCGGAGGCCGAGGCTCCACCATTGATGCTTGCCCAGGACACGACGTTGCTGGGTGTCGTTGCCTTGGCGTGCAGAAACACCACGTTGTTCGATGTGGAGATGGTGCCGCCGTTGGGGCCAGTAAAAGACGGACCAAGATCTACCAGAATCGACCCCGCAGCATCGCCCGCGTTCGTTACTTTGAGGTAATTCGAGGACAAGGCGTTCGTGGCACCGGGGGCGGCGTTGAAGCTCCACACGGAGCCTGAGCTGGCTCCGGTGTTGGTGTGGGCGCTCGTGGATACCGATACACTGGAACCAGCTGCGCCTGTACAATCAACGAGCCCCAAGGGGTCATTGACGCTGTGGCGCACCCATGCTCCGTGTCCTCCGCCGTCCGTGGCGCGTCGTCCGGCGGACCATGCGTATGGCGTGGAGTCAACGCAGCCAAATTCCATGTCCTGGGAGTTGATTTCGGCGCGTCCACCGAGGTCGTCGGGATTGATCCAGGACGTGTAATCACTGGTTGCCTGATACGTCCATGTTGAGCCTGTATCAGTGCTTTTCCAATGATGGATTCCGGGGCGCCCATACGGATCGTCGGGGTCGTGGTGGGGCGCGTAGATCCATTGCGTGGAACCCGAGCCGATGACTTCGATGCCTTGATGATAAATGCCGGGGTAGTGACCCAGGTAGGTTTCGCTTTCAAAATTGAGCGTATCGGGGTTGTAGCGTTGAAGCCACAGTTCTCCCGTGAATCCCCGGTCAACTAAGTACATGAGCGAGCTTCCAAAGAAGCCGATGCCTGCCCCCTCGCCTTCCCCGCCATATGCGCTTTTTGAATCTACGAGGACTAGGTCGGAGGTTCGGTATTTTAAGATCCAACTTTGTCGAGGAAAATCTGGCCAATTGGAGCCGGCGATGTAGAGGAAGTCGCCTTCAACTGTACCGCCACCAAGGCGCAAGCCTGGAATATCTGAGCTGGTGTTGCGCAGGCCCACGAAATTTCCAGAGTGGGTCCAGCGCTCGATTTCCCAGGACTGTAGGGCGTAGACGTATTGGTCATCGACGGCGATGCCTTGCGGGCTGTGGTCGTCCATGTCGTGAACTTGTTGCAAGGCGCCGTAGGTGACAGGCGCGGAGGTCCAGGCGTGTGTGCCCAGGAACACCGTCAAGTCAAATCGTGCAATTCCACCGTTTCCGTCCCCGTTGCCTGTCAATGCGTTGCGTCCCACGACCCACGCATACGGAGTGGATGCGCCATCGTCGAAATCATCAACAATGTAGATACCCTGAGAACCAACTTCGTTGCGGCCATTTCCCGCGTTCGTCCAGGAGGGGTACGCTGTGGTGAATCGCTTTACGGGTCCAGTGGTGCCTCCGGGAAACTGCCAAACTTCGACGCCGTAGCTTCCGCCGCCGTTGGCGTGGAGGGGAATGACGATGAAATCGCCGTACCACGCGATGCCGTTGGGGCCAGGGTATGCGTTGCCTTCAAGGTAGTTGTCCAGGAACCAGGAGTTGACGAGGTTCCAGGATTCGTCGTATTGCTTGAGGTAGCTGTCCCCAGTGGCGACGTTTCGCCACAAGACATAGAACGAGCCCCGGTGGTAGCTGATGCCATCGACGGCGCCTGATCCAAGCCTGATTTCGCCCGTGTAAATGCAACTGGTGCCGTACATGGCCACGTTGCCTTGTGCACTAGATCCGGTTCCAGTAAAACGCGGGACGTAAATGAGTGCGTCATGGTATGCGGGTGCTCCGTTTGTGCCTCCGCTTCCATCGGAACTCGTGTTTATGATGCAGCCTTGGCTGCCGTTCGTGTCATACCGAGCGAAGGTGCTGCTGGTGGTAACGTAGAGCAATGTGCCATCGCTTGTGACTCCTTGTGCGGTGCCTGCTGATTGGTGGAAGCTCGTGGTTGGATTGGAGGCAAAGGCAATTGACGAGTCGGCGGGAACCGCCGCCGAGGGAGGAGCCACGAGCATTACGGGCACCAGGACAAGCAACACGGCAGCAAGAATGGCTGTGTGCTTCATGCGGCACCTCCCATGAGTGCAGGGTTCGTGGCGTAGGCAACAAGGGCGGCGGTGGCCAATCCAAGAATTACGAGTGGGCCTGTGGTGCCGATTCCGTGGCCACGAAGGGCGGTCAAGAGAATGAGGGTAGCGGTCGCGGCGAGGACCACCAGGACGGGGGTGAGTTCCTTGAAGCTGGCTTTGCCGTCGCCGTAGCCAGGGTCAGGTTGGGTGGTGGCGTCCGTTGCGGGGATGGCCATCAAGCCTGCAAGGGAGGCGGCAAGGACGAACGGGGCCGGGTTGAATATGGGTGGATAGTTCACGAAATCCACCTCCCTTGGGTGATGGGATTGGCGCGAACGTCGGTGAGGTAGTAGGCAAACAGGCAAATGGCCATTCCTGCCAGAATCATTACGCGAATGGAACGGCGCAGGTGGTCGAATCGAGCGGGTAGTTCTTGGAAGTGGAGGGGAAGGTAGAGGGCTGCGAGGGCAGAGAAGATGAGCCAGGGGATGCTGTTGCTGATGTTCATTGGGTCACGTCCAGGGGTTGGGAAAGGGGAGGTAGGGCCATGTGGTGAGTACGACGGCCACGATGACGAGGACAACGAAGGCGCCGACCAGGAGGGTGCGGTCGCTGGGGGCGTCGAGAGCGGGCGGCTTGGCATGGACGCGCCAAGCGGCAAAACCGAGCATGGCTAGGGCGGCAATGCCAAGGGAAAGCAACGGCCAGGGACTGGGGGATTCCTGGACGCCGCCGCCACCGGGCGGTGGGTCTTCATTTCCTGGTGGTGGGTCTTCGTTGCCGGGCGGTGGATCTTGACTCGGGATGCAGGGGTCGAGGCTGGCGAGTGTTACGGGGTGGCGAGCGACGGTTCCGGCGTCGTGGCCGTGTCCGTCGTAGTATCGGCTGACGGTCCATGCGGTCACGGTGCAGTCGGGGCTTACGTCGAAGTCGATGCCTTGGGAGGCATACTGGGTAAGTCCATCCGTGCCGGTCCAGGTGGGGTAGGCAAGGGTGCCGTGGAAGGTCCAGGTGGTGCCGGTCCAGTGGAAAATGAGCCAGCCGTCAAGGGCGTTTAGAGAATCGACGGTGCCGTGGGGAATGAAGGCGTAGCCGCCAAGGATGCTGATTCCTTGCGGACCGATGCTGCCGTAGTCGCCAAGTTCGTACTCGGCCACCACGTCCAGGGTGTCCGGGTTGATCTGGCGAATGGCGAGGCTTCCTTGGAGGTCTCGGTTGACCGGCGCCCACAGCGAATCGTTCCAGGCTGTGACGCCGCCTCCGGAGCCGTCATGGTTGCCTAGTGGTCGTTCGTCGAGGAAGGCGAGGGTGGAGGCGTTGTAGGCGGCGATGTATGCTTGCCTCGGTGTTGTGGGGTAGTTTGAGGTGTGAACATAGACGCGGTCGCCACGGGCGACGAGGTCGCCGTTTGTGGTGGGTTGCCCATCGGTTGTTGTGCTGCGGCTGGCTTCAACGATGCCGGCGGCGTTGAGGCGCAAGAGGGCGTTGTTGGTGGTGACGAAGGTTCCCGCAGGGCCCGTGGCGACCCCTTGAAGGGTGCCGTTGGTGAGGGTGAATTTCTGGCTCGGTGCCTCTATTCTGAGCAGGGCTGAGTCGTAGGTTTGGGTGCGCTCTAGGTCAAGGCGGGCGTGGAGGATGCCGCCCTTGCCGTTGCCGTTTCCGGTGCTGGCGTCGCGACCGGCGGCGATGATTGTCCAGCCATTGTGGTCTTGGCGCGTGTCGATTCCTTGGCTGCTTACTTCGGTGCGGGAGTTGGTTGTCCAGGTTGCGTAGGGCATGGTGGATTCGTAATTGAATCCGGGTTGGGCATGGTGCGGGGAGAATCGAAATACGTCGATGCCGAGGTTTTGGCCGTTGCTTGCGTGACGTGGCAAGAGAAGGGCGTAGTCGATCCAGGCGGCACCTTGGGGGCCGGTGTCGGCGGGGTAGGTCCGGGGTAGGTTGTAGGATGCGACTTGGGACAAGTCGTCGTTGAGTCTGCGAACTTGGTAGGTCTCGGAGTTGCTTGGTGCCCAGATGACCCAATAGGCGCCGTGATTGTAGGTGATGGTGCTGGGGGTGCCTGCGCCCGGGAGGACCACTTCGCCTTGGTAGGTGCCTGTGGTGGCGGAGTAGATGCCGATGGCGCCGACTGGATTGGTGGAGGTGCCGGCTTTGTGGCCGACGTAGATTTTGCCTGCGTGGATGGTCAAGTCGGTTTGTGCGGCGCCGCCCTGGCCGTCGTTGCTTGTGTCTCGTAGCCATGCCCTGGAGCCTGTGGCGTCGTATTTGGCGAGGCCGGAGGTGGTGCTGGTGTAGTAGTAGGAGCCGTCTGTGGCGACTCCTTGGAGGGTGCCGTCGTTGGTGGCGAAGTCTGCGATCTTCGCGGAGGTGTTGGCTTGGAGCGTGAAGTCGGGGCGCGGGTGTGTGGCGGTGGCGGTGGCAACAAGGACGAGGGCTAGGGCGGTGATGGCGAGGCGATTGGGGACTGGTTTTGTTGCGGGCATGGCGTTCACGCTGGGGCGGGGGTCGTTGTGGTGAGTGCTAGAAGCAGGGCGGCGTACACGATGTATGACCCAGTGGCGAGGATGGCTGCGAAGGTCACGGGTTGCTGCTGGATGCGGGCTCGGAAGCCCGGGTGTTGGCTTGCGGCAAGCAGGGCCAGGAAGGGGAGGGTGGCGGCGGCGAGGATGCTCCAGCCGGTCGCGGTGGTGCTTGTGATGCCTCCGCCGCCGGCAACGTTGTTGGGGTTGCTTGGGTCGTTGGTGTCGCCGGGGTCGTCAGTCGGCGGTGGAGGTGGTGGCGGTGGTGGGGGCGTTGGGCTCGTGATGGTCGTCTGGAAGCGGGCTATGTCGCCGGTTCCGTGGCCGTTGCCTTGCGCGTCGCGTCCAGCCCACCACGTCCAGGCCATGCCGTCTTGGCCTATTTGGACGGCGAAGCCTTGTGATCCGTACTCGGTGCCTCGTGTGGTGTTGGTGCTCGACCAGGAGGCATGTGCGACTTGGTTGCGGTGGGTGAATGTGCTGCCGTCGAAATGGTACAGGTCGCTGTAGTCGATTCCGTTGCCGCCGTGGTTGGGGCATAGCAAGAGGGCTCCGGGGAGCCAGTCGCAGCTTTGGTAGGCGTAAGTGCCGGAGGGCGATGTGAGCGGGTAGGTGTGCAGGACGGTCCCTTTTGTGGGGTCCAGTTCGTGGATGACTTGTTCGCCGATGCACGCTTCGCAGTCCTTGTGCGCGAAGGGCCACCACAACGAGTTACCGTGGGTTCCGATGCCGCCGCCTGCGCCTGTTTGGGTGCCTTGGGGGGTCCATTCTTCGATGTAGGCGAGGGTGGTGGCGTTGTAGATGCTGATGGCGGCGCGGCGTTCATGGATTGGCGTGGGGTAGTTGCTGGTGCTGATGTAGAGGCGTCCGTCCAGTACGGCCCCGTCGCCGTTGTGCAAGCCATAGGAGCCATCATTGGTGGTGTCGCGGGACTTGACCAATGTGCCATCTTGGTATTGGGCGATGCGAGTGGTGGTTTGGGTGAGCACGTTGCCGGCGTGCAATGCGATGCCTTGCAGGGTTCCTAGGTCCGTGTAGAATTGAGCGTCGGGCGCCTCGGCGTAGGTGACGCTGGCGGCGGTTTGGGCTGCGGCAGGGGTGGCCAAGGTGACGATAAAAATGGACACGATCAGGGGGATCGCGGCAGAGTTTGTGTGCCCGGACCCCCGCAAGGGGGCTGGGGTCCGGGGCTTTGGGCACCGCGCCGTGCGTGGGCCTCGCTTGCAGTGGGTGGTGGTCGTGGTTGGCGTGGCCGGTCTTGGCGCGATGAGCGGGATGGTTGTTCGGTTGGCGTCGTGCGGGAGGTGGGTGCTCCTGGGCCCCGCCAACCACGGCGGGGCCCAGGTGGTGTATGTGGGGAAGCGAGTGCTGGTCACGAGGCGGCCTCCTTGCGTTGTTGGATGGCCGCTTCGAGCAGAGAGAGGACCAGCGCGTTCATGGGGATGCGTTCGAGTTGGCTGATGGCTTCCAGTTGTCCCCGGAGGCGATGTTCGGCGTTGGTACGAAAGTAGAGATGTTTGACGGCGACGGCGTTGCGGGTGCGCAGGCGGCGTCGTGCGTGGCGGGGGATGGCATGTTCGGGCCAGCCGGCTTCGAGGACCCATGCGGGCGTGGGTGCGAGAATGATGTGGCATTTGCCGCAGCGTTGGTTGTGTGTGCCGTCCAGGTTGGTGGGGTGCTCGCAGTTGTAGCAATCGACGCGCCTCATGGTTGATCCTCTCTGGCGTGGTTTCGACGCGGGGTGCGTGGAATGGGCGGTTGGTATGGCTTGCGCTGGGCGGTGATCACAGAATCACTTGTGTGTAGTCTTTGATGACTACCAATCAATGTTGGGGCCAACCCTTCTTAGTCTTTTTGGGTAGTCATTGATAACCCCCACGTTGGATGGCGGCTTGAGGACCCCTCATTGGCCCGCAAACCCGTGCCCGACGACTTGAAACGCAAGAAAGTCCAGGCATACCTCCGGCCCGAGGATTACGATTGGATGCAGGAGGCCGTGGGCGACGAGCCGGGTAAGCGGTGGCAGTCCCCGTCTGAAATGTGGGATGTGGGGATGCGCCTGCTGAAACTCTACCACGAACGAGCCGAGTCATTCGAGGCCGGCATGGTTGAAGAGGCAGTGCGGCAGGCCCACCGTTGAGCGCCCCGTACTGAGTCCGGCAGCAAATGACTGAAGTTGAATCAGGACTACGTTGGCCAATTCAATTCACTGGCCCTCTAGGCGCGGAAGAGTGTCGCTAGTAGATCATGGGGTGGTCCATTCCACGCCGCGTCCAAGAAGCGCTGCGAAGTCGCGATGCCGCCGGACCCGAGTAAAATCCCCCTCGTTCTGGGCCCGTACAAGGAAAATGGGGTGGGAATTTGCAGCGATGGCGAGCCACGCGGAGGCGTCGTCGCCGCGCCTTCGGAGGGCGAAGGTCCGGCTGATTCGGAAGGCCAGGGAGTGTTGGTGCTCGACTTCTACGGCTTCGTCATGCAGTATGCGATAGGCTTCTTCGTAGCAGCGGCCGGCGCGGTGGGCTTGTCGTAGGGCGTGGTGGCATCTGCCGCGAATCTCCCAGGCCCAGGCATCAACTTGGTCGAATCGAGTAGCGCGGCGAGCGTACCATAGCGCCTGGCGTTTTTTGCCTTGGCGCAGAAGATACTCTGCCTGCTCAAGGTGCCCACCGTGTCCGGTGCGGGGGTTTGCGTGGCGGCGATTCCATGCGGCGGCGCGGTGCCGCTGGATTGCACCGCCCAACGGCAGGGCTCCCAGAGCGGCCCCAAGGAGAACAATACCCCACATGGCCGCGTTTGGTGATGCAGCTCGGGGGGCAGCGATAAGGTCTAAGACGTGTGGATTCCCGTCAAACGAGGCAGCGGCCACGTCGCCAGTAAGATGGGTCTTGGCGTGGTCTGTGACCCTTTGGCTGATTACTGTAAACGAGCCCTCTACTTTGAGATGTCCCCGAAGATCCTTGGCGTTGGCGTCTGTGAACGCAGCGATACCAAGTACGTCGCCGCTGAACGCCGTTGCGTAAGCGCCTAACGGGCCGGGTTCTTTAGAGACGAACACGAGGGTGCCATTGTTGACTATGAGGTACGTCTGTTTCATTTGTTTGCCCTGAACAGGGGGAGTTCCAGGGGGGGTAATCGTGATAGGGTCGCTGCCGCTGGTCCAGTTAGAGGGATTTCCGTCTTGGTCGGTTATGGTTGTCTCCCAGGACCATGAAATGATTTCGTAACTTCCTTTCACTTGCATTGCCCAAGTGGTGTCTTTGCACGGTTGTAAAAGGAGGGCGTTTCCCACATCCGCCATTCGTTCGTTGCGTTGGGTGCCACCGACAACGGTATCGGAATTTTGGGTGCCCGAAGCCGTGGTGGCGACTTCAACGCATCCGGCCTGGATCGTGAAGCTTGGCAGGGCTTCATTTGGTATTGGGAAGATTCCAAGAGAGTAGCCAGTCGTTCGCGGGTGACTAGTTGCTTGCGCGTGGCGATAATCGGCGCTCCAAGTTTGGGGCTCGGTTTGCACGATAACGGAGTCGGTGTCTGGGGCCATCGCTTCATCGCGCTCCGCATGAATGAAATCGGCATTCAGTGTCCACTCGGATTCCAGGGATGCACCTTGTGGGTGTTCCGGTTGAACCAGGGCCACCAGTGCGCCCGCGAGGTTGGCGTTGCCGGTGTATTCAGCGGGACCGTGTTCAATGAGCGTTGGCTGGATGCTGGTCGCGTGTGCGGCCGCCGCCAGAATGAGCACGGCGAGTGGGAGAACTGTTGTGAATTTCACGCGTCCTCCTTTTCTTAGTCTAGATGGATTCTTACTTGGCCGGGCAATGGCACAGGCGAGGTAGGGATTTTGTCGGTGATTTTTTCGGTTGGAATGTCAGATAGTGGCAGGCATTCAGGGCGCACATGAGGGTCTAGGAATGGCGGGTCTTTCATGATGGCAAGAATCAGTAAGTCACAGTCCTCTTCGCTCATGGCCTGATTTTGGGAGGTCGTAGGTTCTGCTGCGCCGGGTGCTTGAGGGGTGAGATTTGTAGAGTCCGTGAAATTGGCTAGTTTGCCTAGATCCAGCGGTGAGATGGCAGTAAGGTTTTCTCCGGGTTCGAGGGTGACCGGAACACCGGCGTCCAGGTGCTCGCGCACCATGCGAAGTAGTTCTTGGTCAATGCCGGCGGCATCATCGATGACGAGGTTCAGATACCAATCCTGGCTCGGTTCTGTGGGAGATTCGGACCCCGTTGGTTCGGGCCCGGGGTCCGCTTCTTTGTCTGCTTTTTGCCCATGGCCATGGTCTTTCTCTTCTTGCTGGCCGGGTGCCTCTGTTGATTTTCCGTTTGGGTCCTTGCCGGGTTCTGCGGTGGTCGGAGCAGCAGCGGCGACGAGGAGGACTGCGATGAGTAGGGCAGCGAAACGGGGAGCAGTTTGGGACATTCGGCATCACATGCTGCGCGTGGGCGAAGCGTGCGACAACAGGCCGATGCGTGTAAAGTATTACCGGAAGACTGGCGAGTTGAATGCAACCATCAATTCGGGAGAGAAACGCGAAGATGCCGGTGCCCGTGCCAATAGCCTTTTGACGGAATAACCGGGATTGATTGAATCCGGACTGGGCCAATTTGGAAGAGGACTGTTCTGGGATTTAGTTCCCTAGCTTGAGAGGCTTCCGGCGCGGATGCGTCTTACAGCGTTGCTCCGACCCAGGACGTTTCCGTGCTGGTCACAGGTGAAGGTTCGCCGCGATTGGAGTCGATGCGATGGGGTGTTCCCTTGCGTGGAAGGCCGATCATCAATGCGCGAGTCGAGAAGGTGTTGACCTCGCCCATGTGGAGGCCGATGATGGAGCATCGTGGCGTGGTGCCCATGAACGGGTTCTATGAGTGGAGTTCCACGGATGCTGGCAAGGTGCCGCACTTCATCCA
>JBFIHX010000020.1:0-17120 GCA_041601615.1 Thermoplasmatota archaeon
CTCGCCGTCGTACAGGGTCGGTACGAGGTGGAATCCTTGCCCTTGCGCGTGGAGGTGCCAGACGAGTTGAGCAAGGCGGGGTTCTCGTTCTTGACTTTCTGGGGCGGCGAAGCCGCCGAGGATCTTGTTGCGTACCTGAACTCCCGCATCGAGGACGGCGAGGACGTAGGCCCAGAATCCCCCATTATCGGCTACGAGAAAGGTGCGATGAAGCGCCACGCAAAGAGGAAATTCCTCGACACCAAGCGCATCTGCGAGCTTATGAGAATCGCTCACCGCAGGGCGGGCCTCGCGCTTCCGCCCTACATTTGGCGAAGCTACTTCGATACCCAATTGCTCCTGGCTGAATCCAAGGGCCTTGTCGTGCGCGATTATCGCCAATTCTGGATGGGGCACACCGGAGACATCGAGGCCCAATACACCGTGCGCAAATGCCTGTCCGTGGAGATCCTAGAGGACATGGAGCAACGCTACATGGCAGCAATCAAGCTCCTAGAAACAAGACGCACCGACGAAGAAGACAATGGGGCCCAGAGCGTCGTACTGGCGTTCCTGGGCGGCATTGGCTGCACCGAAGACGAAATCGCTGCCGTGGACTTTGACAACCCTGATCCAGTGGCCATCAAGAGCCTCGTGGACGCCAAAGTCGCCGCCCTCATCCCCACAGCACCCGAACCCGCGCCAACGGCCGTGGTGGCCCCACAGGGGCCACAGCAGCGCATCGTGGACGCCGACGACGTAGAAACATGGCTAGAACAGGGCTGGACCTGGGAATACAACGCACCCCTGCCACCGGGCAAGGCACTGGTCAACGCCCCAAGCCCTCTCAGCGCCGATGAAACCTGGACGGCCCCGGCCGCCGCATCCGTTCCGGCCTGAGTCGTTGTTGAACCACTAGCTCGGGAGGCTTCCGGCGCGGATGCGGCTGGCGATGATGCGACCCAACGGGGTCAGGTCGATGACCTGGGCACGGCCCTTCTTGGTGACGCTGATGAGGGGCGCCAGGTATGCCCCGGTCCCTTCGTCGGGGTTGAGGTAGCGGTACAGCGGAGGCATACTCATCCGGGCCTTTGCCGCGATCTCGGCAAGCGTCGGTGCGGGGCCCTTCTCAAGCAACGCAGCGGCGGCAAGCAGGAATCGGTGTCCGCCCTTGACGCTCTTCTTGTGCAGGTCCGTGGGGATCTTCCAGGTGTCGGCTTCGGCTTGGTTCTGGCCGGGCTTTTCTTCGCCCGGGGCAAGGTCGATGAGTGTGCCTTTGCCGTGCTCCATGCGATCAGCCAGGACGCGAAGGAGTGCTGCGCCATGGCGGCGCGTGGCGGCGTCTGGTACGTCGTCGCAGGCAAGTTCGATGACCAAGTCCATGCTCAATCCCTTCAAGGGAAATTCGGAGTCAGAGCAGGCGTAAGTATCCTGGTAGGCGATGTTGACCATGGGGGTTCCATTTCCTAAAAATTAGGGTGCTCTACAAGTGTTTCCTTCCCGATTCGCCACGAATCGGCGTCGAAACGCCGGAGGCGTTCTTCTCGGAACCTGCCCAACCGCGCCGAGGCTCAAACAACAAGCAAGCGGAGGTGAAGCTCGTTGCTATGCCTCCTGGCGATGGAGCTACAAGACACGGCCATGCCCTGCTGTAACTCAGTCCAATGCCAAAAATAACTCATCGCCACCAGGGGCCGTCGAGCAAACCCCGGCCACGCAACAAGCTGGTCTAGATTTTGGTTGGGGCATGCAATCGATTTCGATGAACCCTCCACACAACCAGTGGTAGTCCCAACAGAATCAATGCAACTAAGGCGATGCCCGGCCACGCCCACGGCGTCAAGGATGCCTGTTGCCGAAGGACCTCGGACGGGTCAGTGTGTGCGTTGCCTGGGTCGCTGGTGCCTTTGCCGTCCAGGTTTAGCAACTCGTCGCCATCGCTGCGGCCGTCTCCATCCGAATCCGGGTTCATGGGATCAAGTCCAAGAGCCTCTTCGACCACGTCACAGACGCCATCTCCGTCGGAATCCACGGCACCCTTGCACTCGGCAAACCCATCTCGATCCACGGCTGAGCCGGTTGCCACGTCACTTGGGGATTGGATGCTGGCTAGGACCGTGGCTCGATCCTCGGCTCGCTCTACGCCCACGACCCCGTAATGGTGGATTCCATCGGGGATTGCGCCGGCGTCAAAGACAAACGATTGCTGGCCGGCCTCTACGGGTATGGAGCCAACCAGCATGGGTGTGCTGAACCGGAACACCAAGAGCTCCGTGGCTTTCGAGTCGGCAGGCAAGGACACAAACACTGTTGCTTTGCCATCGGCAACTGCTACCCGAACTCGATCCGGGCGCACCGCTACTGGCGGCGTGCTTGCAGGATCATTTCCGGCAGGGGTGATTGGCGCAGTGCCGGTGCAAGCGTCCCCGACGCCGTCCTGGTCCGAGTCAAGCTGATCGGCATCGGGTGTAGCCGGACAATTGTCCAGGGAATCGGGTACGCCATCGGCGTCCTGGTCGCGGCCCCGTGTCTTGTCTCGCGGCCACGCATCCTCCGCGTCCAGTACGCCGTCGCCGTCATCGTCCGCGTCACAATCATCCGGAACACCGTCCGCGTCGAAGTCCAGCCGATCATCGCCGCCGGGACACTTGTCCTTGCCATCACCAACGCTGTCCTTGTCCGCGTCCTTCGACTCTGAGGCATCCCTGGGCAACGCATCATCGGTGTTCTTGACGCCGTCGCCATCCATGTCCTCATCGCACGCATCCGGCACTCCATCCTTGTCCAAGTCCGCTGCGTCGTTGCCTCCAGGACAAACATCAGAAGCATTGGGAACCCCATCGCCGTCCAGATCCCCCGGCGTCGAGGCAGCGTTTTGATCACTGCTGCCCGCAGCATCCTCAACGGCCTTGCTGTGTCCGTCGCCGTCGGCGTCGCTGTCGCAGGCATCGCCCTTGCCATCGCCATCCATGTCCCCTTGCCCGGGGTTCTTGGCGCCGGGGCAATTGTCCACGTCATCACGCACTCCATCCTTGTCCGAATCCGGCGCCAGGACCGTAACACTTGCCGAATGCATAGCCCCAGTCAGAAATCCGTCGCTTGGCGCCGCGTGCACGGTCCAGACACTTCCCGAAACAAGCAACCCCGAGGGCACGGTGGCGCCCGTGTGCGTGGTTCCGGTGCTGCTGGTCCACGCAAACACGCCCTGGACCACGTCGCCATCCGGGTCACTCATGCCAAGGAGGATGGCGGTCAGGGATTCATCAGAGCCTGGATTGGTGGGCGAGACCTGGACGCCCGTGGCCGATGGGGCAGCGTTCTGGATTGTAATGGAATGGGTTGATTCGGTCGTGAGGGCTCCGTCCGTGGCCGTGGCCATGAACGTCCAGGTCTCGCCGCGTTGGGTTTGGCTTGCTGGCAGCACCTTGCCCTGGACGACCTCATTCGAGGGCCCCGTCCACTGAGCTGTGGTCTGCACGGCGTCCCCGTCTGGGTCCGTGGCCGCGACGGTGGCCGTGACAGCATCAAGCGTCGTCGCCGTACTGGGCGCCAGGGAGACTTGGAGCACGGGGGCTTGGTTCGTGATCTTGACCTCGAATTCTTCATCGAGCGACTCTTCCCCGTCGCTAAAGTGAATGGTCAAAATCCAATCGCCCTCATGGGCCTTGGAAGCAGGAAGACTCCAACCCGCGTGCGTGACTCCATTGGGGCCAAGCCATTCCGCGTTTAGGGTCACCTCGTCGCCGTCGTGATCCGTTGCCTGAATCGTTGCGGTGACCTCCTTGCCCTTGTACTGAAGCATGGGCGACAACGCTAGATTACCAAGCACGGGCAGGGAGTTGCTGGCAATGATGGAATTGGGGTAGGTGTACGGGGTGCTCTCGTCGCTCGCGTCGTTGGCGATGACTGAGAACGTCCACGATTCGCCCTTGCGAACGTGCGAAGCGTCGAGGGTTCCTTCCATGCAGGGACTCGTGGATTTGACGGATTCGTCGCCACGGGTCCAAGTGAAAATGCAGGAGAGGGCGTCGCCGTCGTCGTCCACGGCATGGACGCGGGCTTGGATACCCGCATTGCTTTGCCCCGCCACGATTTCTGGGGTGCCTGTGATTCGGGGCGCAGTGTTGCCGATGATCTTTGTGGCAGTGGCTTGGCCCTCGTCTTGGTCGTCGCTGACTACGACCGTGGCCGTGATTCGGTCGCCGCCTCGGGTCTCGGAACTGGGGTAGGTGAATTCGTTGAGCCCCGCCGCGCATGATTCCTCGTAGACCTGGTGCAGGGGGTTCTCGTTGCGCTCCAGTCTCCATGTCAGGGTGCATGCCAAGTCGTCCGCGTCGGCATCATCCACAGTAAAGCTCGCAAGGGGTTGGGTGCCGGCCTTGGCTTCGCTTGGAGTAAGGGTGAAGTCCGTGATGCGGGGGGCGGTGTTCAGGATGGTCGTCGAAGCTTGTTGCGTCGTCTCGGCTTCGCCGTCCGTGACGGTGAATTCCAGGCTCCAAGTCTCGCCTCGTTTCGTGGCCTCTGCCGGCACACTTGGCTCTAGGCCGGAACACGGCCCCGTAACAGGGTCTCCATATGCGGCGCCGTTACGCGTCCACGCGGCCGTGCAGGTCAAGGCGTCGCCTTCAGGGTCTACGACCTCGAACGCGGCCTGGAGGGCTTGAGAAGTGTCCACGGCGGGAAGACTGAGGCCCGCGAGGACTGGTGCGGCGTTTTGGATGCTGATTGTGTTGCTCGTGGCTTGCGTGGTGGCTCCATCCGCGTGCGCCTCGATGATGAGCATCCACTCTTGGCCACGTTCCACCACTTCGCCCCCGAGGACGGGCGTGCAGGAGGAGCCGGTGGCGTGGCTCTCGTCGTTGAGCATCCATTCGTATGTGCAGGAAACGGCGTCGCCGTCAGGATCCAAGGCAACCACTTGAGCGACCAAGTCCTCGCCGGTTCTTGCCGAGGGCAGGAAGGCGGTGATGGTGGGCGCGGAGTCTTGGATGATGGTGGTGGCTTCGTTGCTGCCCACGGCCGTGTTGCTGCCCACGGCCGTACTCGCGTCGTGTGCGTAGGCCCAGGCCCGGACTTCGTAGCCCTTCTGCAATTGATCAGGAGGCAATTCTGCTTCGTTACAGTCCTGGGGTCCGATGATCCAGGATTCAACGTACCAATACAACATACAATCCGTGATGTCGTCGCCGTCAGGATCCATGACATCCACGGTGGCGGTCAATGAATCGGTGCCTCGTGGCTCGGTAGGCTGTAGGGTGATTTCGAGGACGGGTGCGGCATTGCCGATGGTGACGAGGCGCGAGGTGGTCGTGGTGCCCCCCTGACCGTCGGTAGCTGTCGCAGCAACGCTCCACGATTCGCCTTTCATGGTCTGGGCTGCGGGCAGCGTTGCTCCTGTGACTTTGCGTGAGTCGCTTAGCCGCGTCCACTCGTAGCTGAAGCTTACTGAGTCGCCGTCCACGTCGCTTCCAGTGGCAATCGCCGTGAGGTTCTCTGTAGACAACGGAGCACTTGGCTCTACGTTGAGCGCGTCGATTTGGGGTGCTGCGTTCGCGATGGTGACCGGGCCCACGGATTGGATGGATTCCGCATGGCCGTCCGAAGCGGTCACCGTGAGGCTCCAATCGTCACCACGCACAAGGATCTGTTTCAGTACAGTGTCCGTGGATTGATCCGGTTGGGCATCCCCATTGCGGCTCCAAGCGTAGGTAATGGTCAAGGGTTCGCCGTCAGGATCGCTTGCCTGGACCGCTGCCAATAGATCTTCTGCGGCCGTTGGGGCACTAGGAAGTGTCAGGGCCTCGATGACGGGGGCTTGGTTGGGAATCTGAATCGAGGTGCTTGTACCGACGCCGTTTTCGTATCCGTCGAAGGGCGTCACCGTAACAGTCCAGGAATCGGCAGGACCGACCATGTTGCCGGGAATCACGGCTCCAGAGTGCGTGCCTGGTTCGCCATTTCGGCTCCAAGAGTAAGAATATGTGACTTGATCACCATCTGTATCGCTCGACGTGACTAGGGCTTCCAGGTCATCACCAGGGCCGGCATCGACGGGTGAAATGGTGAGGCTCGTTATCTCTGGTGGGTTGTTGGGTACAACAACGGTCGCGGTGGCGGGGGCACCGGTTCCGTCGCGATCACTGGCGGTGATGGCAAAGCGCCACTCATCGTGGGGTTGCAGCTGCGAGCCAGGAACGCTTGGCCCAGTAAGGTCGGTTCGCAGCACGCCATTTTGGTGCCACTGTAGGGAGAGCGTTACGAGGTCGCCGTCAGGCTCGTCAATGGTAAAACTGGCATCCAAGCCCTGACCAAGGACGGGCGGGTCTGGGAGTACCTGGAGGTCTTGGATGCTCGGAGTGCTCCCGGGCGGACGGGCGATTACGTTGAGGGTTGTGGTGGTGGCATGGTTGAGGCCGACCTCATCGTACACTTGCAACTTCGCTGAGTACGTTCCGGGAGTTTGGTAGGTGTGTTCGACGATCGAGCCTGTGTTCGTCGAGCCGTCTCCAAATGTCCATAAGTACCGGGTGACCGGGAATCCGAATTCTTGGCTCGGTTGGCTGCCGGATGCATCGAACGTGACCGGGTTGCCGGCAATGATGGAACCCGGCATGGGCGCAATATGGGGTTCGGGGAGACGCTCGGGGTGATATGGTGTTGTTGCCCACCGTTGCGGAATGGCACCACACGTATCTGGGGGCTCACCATTAAAGAAGAGTCTTGGATCAGGTGGATCCATGCCCCAATAATTATCATCATTGCTCCCTGCTAAGGTTGATAAATATTCTCTGCCATTTGGATTGTATATGTCAAAAATATCATTGTAATGGGCTTTAGCATTTGGCTGAGCGGGGCAATTCTCATATGATGAAATGATGCCAGATTTGCACCCGACGATAGTATTATGATATATATTTTTCACGTTATCGCTTGAAAACTGTAAATCTATTCCAATGCCAGCGGTAGGTTCCGTCCTCCCCACACAATTTGTAATAGTATTATTTTGAAATGAGTTGACCGTACCATGGGGGCGAAATTCCTGGAAATTGATGAAAATATTATCCTCTATGAACGTATTCTCTGTACTTGATCCCAAAAAATATGTATTGTAGAAAAAATTATTCTTTACTTCGAACCAATGGGCATTAGCCATGGTGCCAAAGCCATGGAAATCACGAACATTGGAGTTCTTCATGACTAGCGAGGCCCCCGTCCGTACGACCAGCCCATATGCTGTATGTTGGGAATCGTTGGCTCGAAGCGTTGAGTTTTCGACAAAGAGCCTACCACCAACGGGTGAACCTGGGACCAAGGGCCCCATGGAGTAGGGTCCAATTACGTCAATTCCAAATTCCTCGATCCCACATACGCCACCGCATGAATCAGTAGTGGAGTTTATAATAATCTCGGATCCACCATATAATTGAAGTTCTGCACCCGTATTAATAAAAAGGCTGCGCAGAACAGCTTTTATGCCCCGACATTGAATGACTTCCCCTTCGAGAATCGTCCAATTCTGGTTCTTTCCCGGAGGGACACACGGTGTGTTGGGCTCCTTGGGCTCCGGAGCCAAAATTTGGCTGGTCTGGCACTCGGGCATGCTTACACCGCAAACTGGCTGATCGGTTGCTGCCTGGGCCGTTTGTACAATCGGCCCGATACTGGCACAAATCAAGAATGTGAAGACGGTAATGACTCGTATTTGTCGGGACATGGGGGCTGCTCGCTGCGATAGAAAGGGGAATAAGGAGGAAAACAGGACCGAACGTTGATTTGCCTATGTTACGCTTTTGATGGCTATCGAGCGCCGGCCGCGATGACCTGTCCCAGATACGGAATTGACCTGGATCCCGAGTGCAGATGTTCTCCATCCAATCCATAGGCGCTCCAGGCTATTTCCAGACTGGTTTCGTCGGGGTTCTCTCTGAACCACTCCACCTCAGCGGTGCTTTGAGGATTGACGGGGAACCAGGCGTCAGCTTCGCCAATGTCTGGTCCTTGGTAGAGTCGATCCGCAACGAAGTTCGCGTGGATTGCAAGCTCGATGCGGACAACTCGCCCGTCATGTCCAGGAAGCGTTCCAAACTCGCCCTGGGTCACATTTTGCGTTGACCCTCCTTTTTCAAAGGGGAGGATCTCGATGCGACCCGTGTCGATTAAGACGCCGCTAAGTGCATCCGCTGGGGCGCAGACGGGTGGCGGATCGTTGGCGTCCCGGATTTCCATGCGTACGCAGTACGTCGATTCGCTTGCGTAGTATCCTTCCAGGGCGATGTAGTTCAGGTCTGTAAAGAACAGGGGCCCGAAGCTTTCGATTTCTTCCGGGGGCAGGGGCACGGGGCTTGTCGGAACTGCGTTTGCCTGCTGCTCGACTTGCAGGGCCGTCATTTGGCACTGCGAGTTCTCGCAGTTCACGGCTGATCCAAACGCTTGGTTTTGGTAGTCGAGGCTGTTGCATTCTCCAAGCGTCCCCGAGCCTAGTCCAATCGCTAGACGTATGAGAGGGGCCCCACAAGAGAGCCGCTCGGCATAATCGTCTACGATGTCACCATCATGGTGCGCCTGAACCATAGCGGGTGCAAGGAGCACCCCTAGGATGCACGCAATAGTTACATTTTTGGTCATGCGGACACCTCAGTTGAAGAGATTTACATTGATTTTGACCGGGCTCTTCTGTTGAATGCCTCGGATGTAATCGTTCAGATCATTCGTGAGGCGTTCCAAGGCATCCAGGCCAGCAACCGGAGGCGTGTAGTCGGTTTTCTCGTCATTGCAATCTCCATCGAGATCCGTGCCCTCGTTTTCCAAGGTCTTGCAAATGGTGCTCTCGACCAAGTCCGGGACGAGATCGCCATCACCATCACCGGCAGCGAGCGGGTTGGATGTAAACGACCAAGATGCAACCACTGTGTTGGCACCTATGCTTTGGTCCGCGATACGGACCTCGACCGTGTGGGGTCCTGCGGTCCAACCGGCACCTTGTGGTGTGTAGGATAGGTCGCCGGTGCTCTTGGATGCCTCGGCGGTCCGGTCCACGCCGTCGATGAACAACTTTACGGCACCCACATTCACCTTCGTAATTTGATTGAGGTCTGATCCACCATCTTTGTCGCTATATTCGACTTGAATTGAGTCCTTTGGCCCAGCTTGAGAGTTGGGTAATGGTCGCTGTAGGTCGAAAGTTGGGTCAACGGAGTCGACGCTGGTGGCGATTTGGCTGTAGGTGCTGCAGTTGCCGGCGTTGTCAACGGCCATGACGCGAAGCTTGTAAGCGCCAAAGTCGACGCCTAGTTTGCTAAAGCTGGTGCCGGAGGTAAACGCCCCGTTTGTGGGGGTCTTGCTGCATTCAGGTACGGAACTTCCGGTTGTCCAGATGTAGGAGAATCCGGCAAATCCGCTTCCTCCCGAGTCGCTGCCGGAGGCGGTTGCGTAGATGTCCTTCTGGTTGTACCAAGATGAGGCGCTGTTTCCTGGGTGGCTGCTGCTAGAAAGCCCATTTATGGTGGGCTTGGCGACATCAACGCGGAAAGCCCTGGATGCGTAGGAGCCACAGTTGCCAGCATTGTCGATGGCGCGAACATAGAACACGTGCGCGCCGTTGGCAACATTGTACACCGTAGTGCTGCTTGCAGTGGTGTCTGCGACACAGTCAGGTACAGAATCGACCGCGTACGAGTATCCATAAACTCCGCTACCGGAATCAGAGGATGCAAAGGTCGCCGAAAAGGCGTTGTTGTTGTACCAGGTGGTGGTGCCGGTGTGGCTCGTGGAAGACACCGTGGGCTGCGTTGGGGGCGTCGTGTCTGCACTTCCCCCCGTAGGGTAGGCACCAGTGATTGTCACGTCATCGATGGCCCAGTGGTCAAAACTGGGGCCACTGCTGCTTGCTTGATACCAGCGGAACATCGTGGAGGATGTTTTGGCGCCACTCGGCACGGATATGGACTGCGCCGTAAACGAGGTGTACGATGTGCCGGCCGAATAGGTGGTCATCGTCGTCCAGGATGTCCCCCCGTTGGTGCTGTATTGCAGTTGTAGGTTTTCGCCGGGATCGGGATTTTCGCAAGTGGAGGTCTCGGTTGCGGCGGATGGCGACATGACGTAGAACGAGATCGAAGACGCGCCGGTTGCACTGAGCGTTACCGTGGTTAGGCTTCGAGAGCCCGCCCCGTCGAGTCGCAAGGCGTTGGGGCTGCTGACATAGCCGCAACCGTTTCCTTCCGCTGCTCCAAGGTAGGACCATTTCGCGGTGTCGGGGGTCCCGTCATTGAAGTTGTCTGAAAAGCTCGTGTGCGTCATGGTCGTGGCACCGAGGCTGGGCTTGGGGATGGTCGGGCTGAAAGGGGTGCCGGGCAGTTCCGTCCGCTGGAGGCCAGCTGTTTCCGCAGCGAATTCAGCAGTTTGCTCCAAGTCTATGGGCTCCTGCGCACTGATGGCAGGAATTGTGGTCATGGTCAATAGGAGCACAAGGCTCCAGGCCGGCAGGCGGTTTGGGTGTTTGTTGTCTTGGTGCATTTGCGTCACCTTGGATCCTTCGAGTCGCCAAATTGGCCACGCGAAGGCTTGGGTTGCCTTCTGTTGGAAGGCGGCGCTGACTCGTGGTCCGCGCGGGTTGATTCGGGATTGACGCGTGGCAAGCAGAGGACCTGAACGAGGAGTGGCGGATGTGGCGCCAGGACGGCCGGAACCTGTTGTCGTTGTCAAACCCAATCAAGGAGCAGAATCTCCTGCACTACTTAGATGCTCGCTGTAAGAACGGAATGCGTTTCCCGAATCGGCCCAACACCAATACTAATTGGCACAATCATATCGCAAAGCAAGCACCGCAGATGGATGAATCTGGCCAGCAGTTGCTATGGCGTGTCGTTGGCCCTGTCCCCGGTATTCAAATCTCAACAGCCCAGCTTCCGCCAAAGTCCTCAATCTGTCCTGGGTAGTGCTTGCAGGCCAGCCCAGGCTCCGCTTTGCATTGGAACATATTTTGGAGATCATGGAAGGTGAATCGCAGACCAATTCGTAGAGGCGACGCATGTCATGTTTGCGAAGCGCTGCGACTTGCTTCCACCAATCCTCCAAATCGGGACGACAGGGAAAAAGCCAATGTCTGCCGCCCCAGGCTCGCCGCACGATCCGGCCATCCTCGGTCATGAAACGGATGACCTGGACCATCGTCTTGGAACTAGCATGGTGCTCACAGCCAAGAATCTCCACGGCCCGCTGTACCCACACGCCCGGATGCTCCTCAACGACTCTCTGCACTTGCTCAATCAAGAATCCCGTTCGACTCAACCCAGTGCAACGACCTGCACTACCACGGCTCCCCACTGCACGTTGCTGCCTGGAACCTTCTGAAGCAAGAAATCCTGGCCTACCGGGCTTGCCCGTAGAATCCAAGGTAGTACGGGCTGGATTCATGGGGGCTGGCTCCTGGTTGGTGGAACTCGGTGCTGTCGTCGCATTTCAACGTGGACCTCCTCGGGCGGGGCCTTCTCAGAAACGGGCTCTTGGATTGCGACTCGTGCCACAAGCCCTCGGCGTGCATGGGGCGTCCACAAAGCATCCTCCATTCGATAGCAGCGCCTGGGTTCCTGCCCGGCGGCTTGCGTGAATGTGCAACCACGCACATCCTGGAGGATTCGTACCTCGCCTCGATGGGCGGCCAGAAACAAGGGCAGCAAAATGCGCCATTGGAGGACCTGCCGGCGCAAGGCACCGTCGTCTCGAATCGGCGCCCACTCCGTGAATGCCTGATACCAACTGATCTTGCGCGGCTGGACCTCATTGAGGCACCTAGGATCCGGCTGGTAGACCTCCTTGGAAGTCGGATCGACTCGGCGATCCGGGACACTTTGGTTCAGAATCGATTCCCATGCGCGAGCCCGTCGGCGTCTGTGCCTGCATCGTATCTGCAAAACTCCTCTGTCGTTGCGCCACAAGCTTGCTCGTCCAGCATCCAAACGGGCTGCATCCCTGCGAGTGCGGTAATCCCACATCCGTGAGATTGGCACATACTCGAATGGATCCATTGCAAACGATTGCAGAACATGTCTCCAAGTACCTTGAACGGGCACCACGCGAGTCCAGGACCCCGATTTTCCACGCTTCGGCACGGGAACAGAGCCGGGATTCGGCCCGGCATTGTGTAATTCTTCGTCGATGGCACCTGGAGGCATTTCAGCAATCGCGAAGTGAAGATCTGGCTCATCTAGGAGCGTTCCCCGGACCCAGACCAAAATGGTTCCATGGTCGTCCTTGACAATCATGCAACGGGCCTTGTCTGCCAGTCGTAACCAGCGCGTCGCACGGCGAGCCTTGTAGGAGGAGGTCAGGAAGTACCAGGGTTCCTTCCACCATGCCGTAGGGGGGCACGACATGGAAAATCGGTGAAACTGGCTCATCCAGCGCCGCCTCGGAATCAACACCTGAAGTGCCTCATGATCAATCAAGAAACCGACTCCATAATCCGCATTCTTGCATCATTGCAAACGACGTGCCTTGGCGCCGTCTTGCCGTCACTTGTCAGGAGACTTTGATTGCGCCCAGGCCAAGACTCTGGTGAAAACCGATCCTGGCGATTGCGCGGAGATACGCTACATGCTCCATGATTGGCCTGGGCGCCCCCCGGAGCCCACTGCCGCTTGCCGAGCCTGTGCTGATGGTGGGTGGCATGCACGGCAAGTGGCGCGGCGTGGTGGTTTGCGACCATGTCTCCGGGGGTTGCCCCCGCCCCGGCTCCATACCATGCTTCCGTGACGCTGGGGCAGGGGCAAGTGATGGTGCGTCACGGATGCGCCCGGTTTCGCATCGTCTATCCATGCCGGGCCTCCCTTGGCCAACCCAATCCTTAGGCCGGCCGCAACCCGCCAACTCTCGGGGATTTTCCCTTGAACCGGACGGGTTGCTGCTGTAGCATCCATATTGGCTGCGTATTATGCTCATTTAGCAGCAGTGATTTGAAGTTATCTGGCGATGAGTGCAAAACATGGGGCTCCATCGGGTTAAATCGCCGTTGCCCTGTCCGGGGACCGGATGGTTGCTGGGCCCGAGGACGGAGATGCTGGCGTTGCGCGGGAGACGCGAAGCGTTCGGATTGCGGTTGGCCACCAAGAGGCATTTGAGGCATCCAGCGCAATTCTTGGCGAGTTCACCAATTTCCGAGAGTATGTTCACGCCGCGTTGTCGCATTTTCAATCGTGCGTGGTCATGCCGAAGATCCGCGACAAGCTCTGGATCGACGGCATCCTGGAAGGCGGGACCGGCGATTCGGGGCCTGGACAGATTCGTGACGTTCACGATGTGGAGCGCAGAAACCGCCAGTAATTTTCTGACTCCGATGCTACCGTGGGCGCGTAGCGGCGTCTGCGCCTCGGCGTTTCCAAGCGTCAGCTCGAAGGCACATGGCCGTCACGGCTGCACTTTCTTGTCGGGCCTGGGCCAGCAATCGGTACGCAGTGGCGCGGTTTTGTTCTCCCAGCGATAGTTGGGCGCTTGCGGCTCCGCAAAGTGCGTAAGCGCGACGTTGGCGGGTTCGTGCCAAGCGAAGGGTTTCTTGGAAGAATCGGATGGCTCGGTCGTATTCTCCAAGCCGGTTGGCGACTCCTGCCAGGATGAACGGGGCATTGGGCAGGACGGGGAACAATCGATTGGCGCGGTGTGCGTACCGGCGGGCTTTGCTCCATTGATCCTTGTCGAGTGCTCGTTCGGCAAGTAGACTCCAGCCGGCCCCTATTCGTTCTCGGATCGTGCGGGGTCCAACGTCGAGGGCGTAGCCGCTCGTGAAGTATTGGAGGCGTCCGACCATGATGGGCCATGCAGTGTGGCGGGCAACTAGAGGTGCTGCGAGGAGTGCGAGGGAAAGCACGATCCAGGCGACGGGGCTTGTGCCTGGGGTGGTGGGCGCGTTTATGGTGAGGGGTGTCGCGCCTAGGGGGGCGACGGTGGCGCTGCCTTCTAGGTCGGCCTGGAGTGGGGTGTTGGTGCCTTGGCCTTGGAACTGAATCTGGACTTGTCCGTCGATTTCCACTACATCGCCTGTCAATGGGAGGGTGGACTCGTCGAGTCGAAGGTCTCCCCGGGCTCCCGAGAGGCGCGTGGTGGCAGCGTCGAGGCTGGCGTTTTGGACGAAGAATGCAGCGGGATCAGAGTCGATGGAAAGCGAGAGTACGGCGTTCTTTGCAAACAGGTAGGCTTCCGTGGCTTGTTCGCCCACGCCGTCGGATCGAGGGTGGACTCCCGTGTCAATCAGGTGGGTGCCGGAATCGGATTGGAGTTGGGCGTCCCAATCCCACAAGGACAACACGAAGTCGCCCGTGACCGTGATGCTGGTTTCGCCGCAGGGTCGCAATCGGATCGCGTCCGCCACGGGGGTGCGGCGGTCGGGGCGTTCTGCGCGGTTGACAACTGGGTGCGACGTTTCCAGGCTACGCGGCGATGAATCTAGGCGCACACAACTAGTGGAAGCGGCAAGCAGCGGAGGCGATGAGCCTTCGACTGACTCCAAAACCCAACGCGTATCCATTCCTTGGCTTCCGCCTTGGAGGCGGGTCTTGGAGTGCTGGCTCTGCGTGGTGGCAGCAGAATAATCGACGCGCTCCTGGCCAAGGGTGACGGAGTATTCGGTTTGGTCCAGTTCGATGCGGAGGGATTCAGCGTCGAGCCGGAATCCAGAGGGGGTGGTGCCGTTGTTTGCTAGAAATTTGAGCGACACAAGGCCCATGCTGCCCTGGGCGTCGTGGACTACGGCGGATTCAACGGTGATCTTGCCGGCAATTTCGCTGGCGTTTGCAAGCGGTGCCATCAAGAGAAGGAGCGCAAGGAGCGGGGGGGTGGTTCGGAATTTCATTTCGTCTGCCTCGTCAAGTGTGTAGTTGAATGTGGACCGGAAGAAGGGTCAAGGGCCCAGGCACCTTCGAGAGGATTTCACTTGGTGAAAATCCTAGTCGATCCCAGAGCCAATTG
This sequence comes from Thermoplasmatota archaeon, assembly GCA_041601615.1. Lineage (GTDB taxonomy): Archaea > Thermoplasmatota > E2 > JACPAO01 > JAHFTW01 > JANQNI01. The sequence continues at coordinate 14,938 of JBFIHX010000020.1, forward strand.
TAGCAATCCTCCTGGAAGGCCACGAACAAAAACGGGAACGTGTTGGGCTGTATCAATATGGGGAAGTTCTGGCATCCGTCTTCCTCGTTGGAGTCCTGCGCATTTTGGAGCAACGGCAACGCCAGCATTCCCGTTGCGTAGATTGGTTGACTCTCTGTGTTGCCGTACACTGCGGTCACGGCGTAAGCGACCGCCCACTCCACGCGGGCACTTGTCTTGTTGGTCATCGTGGCGAGGGCGCCGTCCGCATAGACTCGGTATGCATCGGGTGTGGCGTCGGAGGGGGCTTGCCACTGTAGTTCTACACCGGATGCACCGTCGGAAGCCACGGCTAGGTCCTTCGGGGCTGCTGGACTGTCCTCGGCGGCGATGCTGGGGATGGCCAGGAGGCTTGCAAGGATGAGGAGTGTGCATGGTTTTGGATTCAGCATGATGGACGCCACCAGGGAGGGGGGAGGGCAGGGACTCAGATAAGGGTGGTTCGCGATGTTTGGTAAGGGTGGCGAGACTTAACCTCAACTAGATACAGATGGTCCACAGCGAAGTGTTTGAATAAGTATAGCCGGGTAATAACTTGGTTAAGGCGATAGGAATGGGCCAATCAACAAGTGCGTGGCATAGGTTGATCCTGGCTTCGACGCGGCAAGGCTCCCTGTAGCCGACAGCGTGGTCGCTAGCGGGGTCAGCGGCCAGGCATTCACTATCGTGTTTGTCTTTGCCAATGGCAATTCGCGATTGGTGCTAGAATTCAAGCCGGGCGTGGGGCGCGGATTGGGCGTCTTGCCGACGGGCTCGGGAGGCTGCTTCATACCTGTCCGAGCCGTTTGTTGCGTCCGTGTGTACTTGATTCCCGGGGCCTGCTGGCGTGGCTGGTGGCTCAAAATGGCGACGAATCCAAGCCTCTGCGAGCGCGTTTCAATCCCACGAGTTCGTGCAACTTGACACACACCCATTAGAGAGGAGTAATAGGGAATCCTCCTGTTTGCACGAACTCGCGGCGTCTGAGCTCGTGCATTTTGCACGAACTGGAGCCCCCATTCGGGCCTTGCGTGGGAGTCTTCAAAGACCCGGCCCAGGCCCTCCATGAGGCCAACCGAAGCCTTGCCCAGACAATCAGTGCGACGAGCAAGTCGCAAGCCCACGAAGCCCAACACACTCGGCTTGATCTGGGTTGCAATCTGCGACATGGCACTCCCTCAAACTCAAGCCCTCATCGCCAACCGTTCGACTGGACCCGTTCCCGGCTCAAGCCCACCGCTTTGATCGCATGAATCGCAAACTGCATCCAGCCTTGCGATGCGAAGCAGTCTGACTGCCGATTGTAAGCTCCATGTCCGACTCGCCATGCCACGAAGTCAAGGACTCAGCTATGCTGCCGTCATCCATGAACCCAACGCAACCACGGGCATCAAGGGGACCCCCCGCAAGTCTCAGCAGGCAAACCGAACCAGTTCAATCCTCCACGCAATCAATGGCTCTACGCGGATTCCCAAGACGCTTGAAGCCATGCCCGAAACCCACCTCAATGAGGCGAAAACAGGTACGTTTTCAGGCGTCATGCCGAGGCCCCGGAAACAGGACACAAACACAAACGTGTACGTTTCTGACACACACCTTGTTAGAGGAGAGTAAAGGACAGCCCCTCCTGAGCGTACACGTTTTCAGGGCAAAACGTGTGCAGCATGTACGCCTTGCCGACCTTGCAAAATCGCCGACAAACGCCAGCCAACGAGTCGGTAAAAGGCCGCCAATGCTGGGCCGGGATTGACCACGGCCCAAGAAGTTCGTAAACCACTCCGGGGTGCTGCACGAAGCACCAATGTCGGGGTCGAACTGGTAGTTTCAGATGCTGCTGCTGGGCGCTTGTGTGGCCGTGGCGACCGATTCTGGGCTGTGCCCGGGGCGACTTGAGGCCAAAGGCGCTTAGAACGCAAGAAAACGCGCTTAACGCCTCAAACTCCGTCCACAACGATCGGGGCGACGAATGAGCCTTGTCAACGATCTGGAGCACCCCTGCCGCGCTTGGTACGGGCGCGGTGGCAGGTGCTGCCGACTTGGCCCCGGCTACTGAAATCAAGTATTTTGGCGGCTTCCTGGCTTGTCATGCGCGGACGGTCTAGGTCGTCACACAGATAGAAGCACAAGGCTTCAGAGATCGTCAATGGGTGTGACGCATTTGGCAA
>JBFIHX010000021.1:0-16227 GCA_041601615.1 Thermoplasmatota archaeon
ACAAGCGCATCGCGTTGGAATCGACACCGTAACCGATTGTGTCGAGCAAATCTACAACGCCGATGGTGGAAAAGTCAGCCGCGCTGGGGGTTAGCCGAGTATACAGGGTCCGCCATCTAACAAATCGCTCAACGCGACCTCTCTCTTCGTTCGAGGCGCGTTAGCTCAACCGTTCGCACGCCGCGGCTGAGGCCCGGGGAACCCCGGGCGGCGACAACGCGCATAATGCGAACTGCAATGCATGTGAAGGATAGTCCCGGAGCATGAGTTCCAACCACGAAAGCGACGAAGTGCGTGGCCCGCCAGTAACGTCTTGGCGTGACCTTCGGCGCGAGTACATCGAAAGTGCAGAGGATTCCCGTCGCTGGCTGGTTGCCTCCATGCTCACTATCACAGCAGGCTCGCTAGCATTGCTCTTTGCCGCAGGGTATCCCACTGATTATCGTGGCATCGAATACGTGACGGCAGGCTCACTGCTTGCTGCGTCGCTGGTGTCCGGGGTCGGCTCTGTGCTAGCACAATTTGTCAGTGCCTCAAAGAGAGCCCAGCAGATCGGTCATGCGATTGCGATGGAGGAAGGATACTCGCTCTACGACGTGATGCTGAAAGCAAATGACCGGGCGCCACCAGAACGCAAGAAGGAGACATACGAGGCATCTGAAAGGCAGAAGGAAAAAGCAGACAACGAATCCACCTTGATGTCAAAGTCCGGATTGCAGGCGTTCAAGTGGGGGCGATATGCATCGCCTCTCGCCGTAGCGCAGACTCTGACGTGGCTTGTGGGCTTCTTCTTCCTGCTCTGGGCGTTGTAAAACGTCCGAGCCGTCAAGTTTGGCATTGGTCGCCACGGCTTGCGAACAAATCACTCGACCCGACCGCTCGCTGCGCTCGCCATGCTCGCTTCGCGAGCGACGGGTCAGTTCAGTCGTTAGCGCGCTCCGATTTCCGAGGCAGCGAACCTTCACTGTTCTCGTACCCATTTAAGCCGCCGCGCAACATGCAAGGCCGATGACACGACATTGGCTCTTGGGTCAGGCACAAGAACTGCCCGCGGAGGCAATCCTTTCGCGAAGAAAGGGCTACGCCACGAAAACGAATGCCGCACCGGGCGACGACGATGACGTGGATTTTCTCGGCTCTGCATACCACACCAAGTCAAAAGCCGCGCCAGGTGACGACGACGATCTTGATTTTCAACATGAAAGGCCACGAAAAAGGGCAATGCTCACGAAAACGGAAGGCTCGCCCGGCGACGATGATGACATTGATTCGAGTTTTTAGGGGCTGATTCGTTGGCACTCGCTGCGATTTGGTCGAACTCAGACGATCCAACTGTTGGCTTGCTTAGCTCCGCATTGGAGGCGGAGGGTCACGAGGCTCTGCGCATTGTCACGGGACCCCAGACAGTTGACGAAATCGGCTTCTCTTTGGAGAATGACGGAAAATTGGAACTCGAGGTGGCAGGCCGGGCCGTTGAATCTCTCAACACCGTCTTTTACCGCAAGCCGGTCCCGCCCGGCTTTGATTATGAGGAAAGCCATGCAAGATTCCTTGCCCGCGAGGCGATGCAGGGATTGGAATCCGTTCTTTCCCTAACACCGGCAAAATGGGTTAACCACCCTAAGGCCAATCGCGCTGCGGCCGACAAGCTCGGGAACCTTGTTCTGGCTCATCGGCTGGGCCTGCACGTTCCCCAAAGTTGGGCCGGCACCAAGACGCCGGGCCGTTCTGTGGGGAAACGGATTGGAAAACCGGTTACTCATGGACTGATGACTCGTTCGGATGGTGCGGCAATGGTATTCGCCAGCCGCCTACCCGAAGGTTTTGACCCGATGCGAAGGACGGAACCAGGCGTCCCAATGCTCATTCAGGAGGAAGTGCACGCCGACGCAGATGTTCGTGCCACAGTCGTTGGAGCGCAAGTTCTCGTGGCGGAGCGACCCCGGACTCCGTCTGAATTGGATTGGCGGTCGAGCACCGCAGGCGCCGACTGGACAATGGCTGATTTGCCCGACAACATGGCAGCCAAGCTCCGCGCCCTGGTGTCTAGTCGCGGCCTATCCTTTGGAGCGTGCGACCTCCTACGGACTGGAAACGACTACACATTCTTGGAAATGAACCCTAATGGCCAGTGGGGCTGGCTCGAAATTGAGGCCGGCCTACAGATCTCAAAGGCCCTGGCCGGACTCGTGGTGGAGCACAAATGAAGCGCGGGGATCTCTTCCGATCAGAAGCGACAGGCCTGGCACTGGAAGATGGATTCATTGCCGCGATACAGGAGTCGGATGCATCCACGCACGAACCCAAGCACATGTTCGGGCGGGACATGTGGGAAGCGGAAGCGGAACGGGAGCGGACTCTCCGCGCGAAGGGTGAGCGGCTCCTTGCCCTCCCCACCATAATACTCACCACGCTCCTAAGTGGTGGCATTGTTGCGCTCGCCAACTCGTGGTTCCCGACGCCGTGGGCCCATGCAATGATGTGGACAACATTGGTTCTTGTCATGTCCTGTGGCCTCACTGCGCTATGGTTTGGCTACAAGGTTCTCAGTGTGCGTCTTGGGCAGAGCATCCACCCTGGTCTGGCATTGGAGAAGCATGATGCAGGCACAACTTGGCATGCGCATGCGGCAGCCCATTACTTGGCCCAGTACAAGGCGAATCTAACGCGGTTGACATCACTTGCATTCCATGTCCGTCTGATAAAAGAGTGGACACTTGCGACCGTAGTAGCAGGGCTATTGGGGGCATTGGCAGCCGCCCTCGCGTGGCTGATTGAGACGGATAACTCACTTTCTCGCACCGATACTGTGGCGGCCTTGGGAGGTGCCTTGGCATGGATTGTCCTATTTTGGCGGCTTGTCAAAAGGCCAAAAGATCACTCGCCCTAATCCTGTACGGGGCCCGGGACGGGCCATTGTGCATCTAAGCGCGCTAACAAATCGCTCAACGCGACCTCGCTGCGCTCGGCGCGTTAGCTCAACCGTTAGCAAGCGCCAGGATTCTCCGTCAGCCGATGAATGCGTCCCAACGTTTAGCAACCATCTGGACATGTGGGGGCTACGATGCAAGAAGATACCTATCTGTACAGGGGCATCCGGATAAACCAATACGAGTCCGGCGATTGGCTGCCTATTAATACGACGCAAGTAGGTGCTGAAATGATATATGGTGTGGCCAGATATGGCATGCACCTTTACGGCGAAACGAGAAAAAATGCGGACCTAGATCATCACATGGCAGTTGCCAAGAGCCAAGAGGACCGATCAAAGATTCGGAGGCGCGTTTCTACTTCGCGAAACCGAGACGTGGCGGTGGGCTTCGCAACCGATGGTGGTAAGCGCGAAGGAGTTGTGCTCACCTTGTCCACCCAAGCATGCAAGAAGGAAGGCCTAACGCTCCAGGATTCCAACGAGCAAATGGGCGAAATGGGGCCGACACTAGGCTTCCCTGAACAGGAGGAAATTCTCATCGATAATGAAGGCAAGGAGATTCCCCTCACTGTAGTTGTCAAAGCCGAAATAATCGCCAAAAATGGTAATACAATTAAGATTATCGATAATCCGCACATTACGATGTGATTATCTGCTAATAGGGGGGCTATTTACCGACGCTTGCTAACAAATCACTCAACCCGACCTCTCCCTTCGGTCGAGGCGGGTCAGTTCAGTCGTTAGGTGGCCAAGGCTAAGGACGCCACTCGTGATGCAGGATACCCCATGGTCGAAGTAGATTGGAGCGCAGGCATCGTGGTCCGAGAGGGGGTCCGATTTCCGATGGACCACCACGAATACTGGATTGCCGTGCCGTCACGTTCGGATTGGCAGGTGGGTGATGGCCCCGTCGGGCCGCTGGATTTTGGCTTCATGCTGCACAACGCGCGCATCGGGGAAGGCGTCCTGCCTCCGCTCGCCAAGTTATCAGAGCATTTCGAATCTCGTTCGCTGAAGGGTGAAGGAGCACTCCAGGCGGAGCAACTGCTAGAAGCGCGGCGCAAGGCAAACTACCCTGACAAACCTTCGCGAGTCAGTAGCTACTATCTAAATTCGCATCGCGATGTGGCCGAAGACCGAGTCGCGGCCTGGGCATGGCAGGACAGGCGAATCGTTAGATGCCACCTATTGACAACGACAGGTACCTTGCACGGTGCTCTCGTTTCCAACTTCGAAGCACTCGTTGCTGACCCGACTTCGGAACCGTTGGCGGACAGGTACTGGTCGGAGGTCGTCAACGAAATCACAGAGGCCAATCGGCACGATGTCGAGATACTGGCGGATTGCGGGCTCTACTTCCCCGATTGGGAGTCGTTCGAACTCATCGACAGGCAAAGCCTGATTGATGCTCAGGCTGTCTACGGTTCATCGTGGAAGCAACTCGGGCGGACCTGACCATGTGCGATCCTCAGTAGCATTGCGTCTACCGGGGGCCACCTAACAAGTCACTCGACCCGACTCCTCCCGGCGGTCGGATCGGGTCAGTTCGGCCGTTCGGCGGCTATTTGCCGGTTGTAAAGGACCTTGCTCCGAACACAGTTTGAACCCGGAGTGACAAAAACATGCGTTGCATGCGACCTACTTCCGTCAAGCTCTAGCCGGACCGCCCATTGAGTCGGGCCATAATGGCCTTGAGACTCGCCAAGTAGGAGTGCGTTGCCGAGAATTCATCGACCACGGCACGAACATCGCCCCCGCTGAGTGTCTTTTGGCGAGAAATGTTGATTACGTTCGCAAGAGCCGCCTCCACCCCCATAAGGCACGATGTAACCTGAGCCTTATCTTCTGACTTTAGGTGGTTTTCAACGAAACTTGTTTCCTCCGCAATGCGTGCCATATCCTTGCGCATGGCCTGAGCAAACTCGTGAAGGTTTGCCGAGTTCGGTCTTATCTCCAACGCAAAACGTACTACAGCTACCGCCAATGAGGTTCCGTCCTCAAGTTCAGCAATCGCCCGAGCGGCAATTCCTTTGTCGGACGAAGCTCCGTGTATGAAGTTCTCAATGAACTTCTGACCTTGTGAACACGCCTTGGCAATTACGCCAACAGGAAACGCGATTGCTGAATTAAGAATTCGACTATTGGAAAGGCGCCCTTGAATTAGCGCGCCGATTCCACTGAGGGATGCTCCCAATAGGAAGAAGCCGAAGGCAAAAAGATAGTCGACGAAGCCCAATCCAGAGCCTGCCCACCAGACTAGCCCCACCCCGCCAAGCCCAGTCGCGACTGCGGCTGCCCACATAGCGAGGCTGTGACCCAAGTAGCCAAGGAGCCGCTAGCCACCATTTATCCATTGGCATGCGCTCCAACCTATGTGGGCACGACCTCTGTCGATTGGATCCACGCAATTCAACTCGCCGACCAAGCGCATCCCGGACGCTTGGTTCAGCTCCAGGACACGGTGCATAGTGACCCAAGGCAAGGCAGTGCCTTGTTGCGCCGTCTGTTCCAGGCAGACCCTGTCAATCCTGTTCCCGTTGATTCAGTGCTGGACCTATTTAGTGCCCAGGTGAAAATCACTTTTCAGCAAGGCTTTGATTGGCTGATTGGAATTCCGAGAAAGGGAGCTGCACTCCTGCAGGAAGCCGGGCTGCGGGCTAATCTAGAGCCAAGTCGAATGACTTCGCTCGAGAACTTGCCACCGGACCTAAATGGGAAGGCAATCCTACTTGTCGATGACTCCATTCATCACGGACAAATGATGTCGCGAATTCTCGAGGACCTCAAGGATAGGGGGTGCGAGAGGATTACAGTTCTAGTATTACTCGCGACCCCGGAGGGATTGGAGTGGCTGCGAAAGAAATTCGGCGATTCCAATGTCCCCGTCACGTTCCAATGCCTACTTGCAGTACCGGATGCTTCGTTGAGCTTCCATTTTCAGAGATTCCTTGCGCCAGCGCTTTTCTCCCTTCAGACAGGGTTCCTGACAGACCGAGTCGGATTGAATCTTAAGGTAGAGGCCCATGAGACCACACCATCGGAAGTTATATCAAAAATCCTGCAAGTGTTGTGCTCTTTGGATATAATTGCCGAAATCATAGTCCCCTCCATAGGAAAAACCGTCACCAATGTACTTCCATGCACGGCAATACTTTCCTCCGAGATGGAGAATTGGATTGGCCGCCAGTTTCCAGATTCCGTAGATTTAGAAATATGCAAGCTAAGAATCTATATCGGTACGCCGGAACCAACATCCGTCAATATTTATCCGATTCTGTATTTACGTGGTGGCCCAGGTATCAGAATCGAAGAATTGCAGGCGTTGGAAAAGCGGATTGCCGAACGCCTGGTGGCGCACATAGAACCGTCAATAAAAGAACAGCTAGCCAGACATTGCCTTTCCACATCTTCTCAGTAGAACATAGAATCTTAGACTAAGGAAACAAAGTAAAGGCAGCCCGTTTGCAGTCTGCCCTGTTGTAATCAAGAACTGTGGTGATTAGAAGGTAACCCGTTTCGAATCTGTCGATTTTTCCCTCTATCAATCCCGCGTCTCTGGGTTGGATGAAAGGCCACCCCAATCAGCCCCCGTGCAAAAACCCGGCGGATTGCCACCGAACAAATCGCTCAAGCCGGCTCGCTGCGCTCGCGGCTTAGCTCAGTCGTTATGCGGTTCCCTTGCCGGCCGGATTCCCCAGGAACCTGTGAACCTGCTCCTTTCAAATACTGGCAACCGGCTTTCGAGTTGTGGTCGACCGTACTGTTCCGTTGCGCCGCGTCACGATTGAGCTCGACGCGGAGATTCACAAGGCGTTCCGTCAGAAGGTCATCGAAGAGGACACCACCATGCAAGCCATCCTGGAAGGGCACGTTCTGAGCTACGTCAAGGGGTGCAACTGATGGATAACCACAGTTCCGTGGTCTCCTTCATCTGGAGCATCGCGGAGTCTCTGCGCGGCGCCTACAAGCAGCACGAATACGGCGACGTCATCCTACCTATGGTTGTCCTGCGGCGCCTGGATGCGGTCATGGAAGAACACCGCGACGCGATGCAGGCTGCGGTCAAGGGCGCCGGAGCCAAGGGCGTGGACTTGGAGCGCTACGTCACCCGCAAGACCGGCCTGCCGTTCTACAACACCAGCAAGTTCCGCTTCAGCAAGCTCACCGACGACTCCTCAGACCTCGCGGCCAACCTGAAGAACTACATCAACGGCTTCTCCCCCAACGCCCGCGAGATCTTGGAGAAGTTCCGCTACCACCAGCAGATCGACCGCCTGCAAGAGAAGAAGCGCCTCTTCTCGGTCTTGTCCAAGTTCAAGGACGCCAAGCTCGGGCCCCAGGACATGGACAACCACAACATGGGCTACGTCTACGAGGAGCTGCTGCGGAAGTTCTCGGAGATCAGCAACGAGACGGCTGGTGAGCACTTCACGCCCCGCGACATCGTCCGCCTCATGGTGGACCTGCTGCTGGCCACGGACAACGACGTCATCAGCCGACCCGGCGCCGTGACCACCATCTACGACCCCGCCTGCGGCACTGGCGGTATGCTGTCCGTCGCCAAGAGCCGCATTCTGGAGCTGAACCCCGCTGCGAAGGTCGTCGCGTACGGCCAAGAGGACAACGACTTCACGTACGCCACGGCGAACGCGGACATGCTCATCCAGGGCGAGGACACCAAGAACCTCGCCTGTGGCAACACCCTCACGGACGACGCGCACCCGGACAAGAAATTCGACTACATGCTCAGCAACCCGCCCTTCGGCGTGGACTGGAGCGTGTACGAGAAAGTCAAGGACCTCCTGGACGAAGCGGAGACCGGCAGCGGCGCCAACCGCTTCCATGCAGGCCTGCCCCGCAAGAGCGACGGTGCCTTCCTGTTCCTGCAACACATGATCAGCAAGATGCAGTCCCCCGAGAAGGGCGGGTCGCGCATCGCCATCGTGTTCAACGGCAGCCCTCTCTTCACCGGCGACGCAGGCAGCGGAGAATCCGAGATCCGCCGGTGGCTCATGGAATCCGACATGGTCGAGGCCATCGTGGGATTGCCGGACCAGTTGTTCTACAACACGGGCATCAACACGTACATCTGGATCGTCACGAACCGGAAGGACTCCGAGCGCAAGGGCAAGGTACAGCTCATCGACGCCCGCGACGAGTACCAGAAGGCCCGCAAGTCCTTGGGCGAGAAACGCAAGGAGCTCACGGACGCGAACCGCGCCAACATCGTCCGCCTCTACGACGAGTTCGAAGAGGGCAAGCAGTGCAAGATCCTGGACTCCACGGAGTTCGGCTACCGCGTGATCACCGTCGAGCGGCCGTTGCAACTCAACTACAGTGCGAGCCCAGAGCGCGTGGAGCAGGTCCGCAGCGTCACCCCGTTCCAGAACCTGACGAAGGTCAACAAGAAGCTCAAGCCTGAGCATGCGGAGAAGGCCATCGCGGAAGGCGAGGCCATCCAGGAACGCATCATCGAAGGCCTCCTGAAAATCGGCCCCAAAGTGACGACCGACGGGAAGCAGTTCCGGGACCAGGTCAAGGCGGTCCTGGATGAAGCAGGGGGCAAGTGGACTCCGGCCAACGTTGGTGCCATCGTACGCGCCCTGGCGGAGCACGACCCGAGTGCGCCGGTCATCACGAAGCGCAACGGCGACCCCGAGCCGGACAGCAGTCTCCGCGACCGGGAACGCGTCCCCCTCGGCGAGCCCATCGAGGACTACATGGCTCGGGAAGTCCAACCGTGGGTGCCTGATGCGTGGGTCGATGAAGCCAAGACCGACGCCAAGGACGGCGATGTCGGCATCGTCGGCTACGAGATCAACTTCAACCGCCACTTCTACGAATACATCCCGCCACGGCCGCTCGCAGAAATTGACGCGGCGCTCGATCAACTCGAAACCGAAATCAGCGGACTCCTCAAACAGGTGGCCGCGTGAGCAAGGTTCGACTGCGTCGTTTGCTTCGGCGCGTCAAGCGGGTCGGCCACCCGGACGAACCCCTTCTTTCGGTCTACCGGGATCACGGCGTTGTCCCCAAAGATAGTCGTGATGACAACTTCAACCGCGCTTCCGAGGATCTTTCTGGTTACCAGCTAGTTTGTGTCGGCGATCTTGCCATCAATAAGATGAAAGCCTGGCAAGGAAGCTTGGCCGTGAGTCCTCACCGCGGCATCGTGAGTCCAGCATACCACATCTACGAAGTCAACGGAAGCGCGGTCGATGGTGCCTTCCTGCACCACCTTCTTCGTAGTCCACCGATGATTGCTCGTTGGCATGCATCCTCAAAGGGTATCCGCCCCAACCAATGGGACCTTGAGCCCGACGCCTTTCTCGACACACGCATTGAGCTTCCGCCCCTCGACGAACAGCGTGCCATAGCTTCGTTCCTGGACAAGGAAGCCGCCCAAATCGACGCGCTCATCGCAGCTAAGAGGCGTCAGTTAACTTTCCTTGAAGAACGCCGGCAAACAGCAGTTCGTAGTATCTTCCTTGGCCTAGACGACGGTGCTCGCCTGATCGCGACCGGCAACGAATACGTCCCACATATTGGGGGCACGTGGCAGCTCACCAAACTGAAGCATGTCGTCGGCGACATCATTGACACGGAGCACAAGACCGCTCCGTCCGACCCAAATGGCGCGGCCATGATTGTCAAGACATCCAACGTGCGCAACGGCCGGCTAATCACCGACGGCGCTGAATGGGCGAATGAAGAAACCTATGCTGAGTGGACCCGACGAGGCGCCCCGCGCCCCGGCGACGTGATCTTCACTCGTGAAGCCCCGGCTGGCGAAGCGTGCGTAATCCCGGAGACTCCCCGAGTATTGATTGGACAGCGGACGGTCCTTATTCGCCCGCACCCAGAGAAGATGGACGCACGCTTGGTTGCGGCGTATCTGGAATCGCCAATCGTCCGATTGTTCATTGACCTCCACTCACTTGGATCCACGGTCGCGCACCTCAACATGGCGGATATCCCCAATATTCCGGTGCCACTTATTCCACCCGCTCAACAATCCTCCATATTGGCAAAGCTCAACAGAAATTCTGTGCAGGCTCGTGCCGCCCAGGTAAAGATTTCTGAGTCAATCGAGAAGCTCATCCAGCGCCGCCAGGCCCTCATCACCCATGCCGTAACAGGCCAACTCAAGGTTCCCATGGAGGCCGTCCATGCCTAGCACGAAGGAGATCCATTTCGAGGAGCACATCGAGCAGCAATTGTTTGACGCGGGCTACGCCAAGCTCGACCCGCACGCCTACGACGCCGAACTTGCGTTGTGGCCGGGCGAGCTCGTCGAGTGGATCCAGGACAGCCAACCGGGAACGTGGGCGTATCTGGAGGAACAGTTCGGCGCGGAGGCGCAGTCGCGGTTCTTGGATGCGTTCACGAAGCAGGTGCGGTCGGAGAAGGACGGGATGCTGGAACTGCTGCGGCACGGGTTCCACATCCATGGCACGACGGTGAAGTTGGCGCAGTTCGAGCCCAACACGCTGCTGAACCCGGAGACCCTGGAATTGTACCAGAAGAACCGGATGGGCGTGGCGCGCCAGGTGCACCAGTCCGTCAAGAGCCCCGACCAGTCGGTGGACATGGTCCTCGCCATCAATGGCATTCCGCTTGCGACGTTGGAACTGAAGAACGAGATGACGGGGCAGAATGTCCAGCACGCCATCTCGCAGTACCGCCGCCGCAACCCCAACGACCCCTTGTTCCGGTTCAAGGAACGGGCCTTTGTCCATTTCGCCGTGGACACCAGCGAAGTCCACTATTGCACGAAACTCATCGGGGAGGATTCGTTCTTCCTGCCCTTCAACAAGGGACACGACGAAGGCGCGGGCAATCCGCCAAACCCGAACGGCCACAAGACCAGCTACCTGTGGCAGGACACGCTCCAGAAGGACAGCCTCCTGGACATAGTGCGTCGCTTCCTCAACGTCCAACGCGAGGAGAAGGTGGTCGATGGCAAGCGCAAGACCTCGGAGACCGTGATCTTCCCGCGCTATCACCAGCTGGATGCCGTGCGGAACCTGGTCGACGCTTCCCGCAACGACGGCGCGGGCACGAACTACCTCATTCAGCACAGCGCCGGATCCGGCAAGAGCAACACCATCGCCTGGTTGGCCCACCGCCTCAGTACCCTACACGATGACACGCTGAACGAGCGGGTCTTCGACTCGATCATCGTCCTGACCGACCGCGTCGTCCTGGACAAGCAGTTGCAGAACACGATCTACCAGTTCGACCACCAACCCGGTGTCGTCAAGCGCATCGAGGAGAGCAGCGACCAGCTATGTCACGCCCTCGAAAGCGGGGACCAGATCATCATCACGACCATCCAGAAGTTCCCCTTCGTCAGTGGTCTCATCGGCAAGCTCCCCAAGCGACGCTACGCAGTCATCATCGACGAAGCCCACAGTGGCCAAAGCGGCGAGACCAGCAAGCGAATGAAGGAGGTCCTGGCGGACCAGGACGACGCGCCGGAGGAACTGGCGGATTGGGAGAAACGTGCCTGGGAACAGGCCAAGGCTCGGGGCAAGCAGAACAACCTCAGCCTGTTCGCGTTCACGGCCACGCCCAAGTCCAAGACCCTGGAAGTCTTTGGAGTGAAAGGCGAAGACGGCAAGCCGCACCCGTTCCACTTGTACACCATGAAACAGGCCATTCAGGAGGGCTTCATCCTGGATGTCTTGCAGAACTACGTGACGTACAAGTCGTTCTTCGGCCTCCAGAAAAAGATCAACGACGACCCGGAACTGGCCAAGGGTGCCGCCAAGAAGGCCATCGCCCGGTTCCTGGACCTGCACCCGACGAACATCCAGCAGAAGGTCGCCATCATCCTGGAACACTTCCAGCAGCACGTCCAGCACAAGATCAACGGTCGCGCCCGGGCCATGGTCGTCACCAGCAGCCGCCAAGCAGCCCGCAAGTACCGGCAGGCGTTCGATGCCCACATCGAGAAGAACAACGTACCCTGGAACGTTCTCGTGGCGTTCACGGGCAAGCTCGTGGACGAGGACACCGGAGAGGAGTTCACCGAAGCCAGCATGAACGGCTTCCCCGACTCCAAGACCGCCGCGAAGTTCAACGACCCCGAGTACCGCATCATGATCGTGGCCGACAAGTTCCAGACCGGCTACGACCAACCCCTGCTCTACGCCATGTACGTGGACAAGGTCCTGCGCGGACTCAACGCCGTCCAGACCCTCAGCCGCCTCAACCGCACCACGGGCGGCAAGGACGGCACCTTCGTCCTGGACTTCGTCAACACCCAGGAGGAGATCCTGGAGGCGTTCAAGCCGTACTACCGGGACGCCCGCATCGAATCCACCACGGACCCACAGGACCTGTACCGGCTACGCAGCCAACTGCTTAGCGCCATGGTCTTCGCCGAGACGGACGTCCAAGACTTCTGCAAGGTCTATTTCGCGGGAGACGAGCCGGCCAAGGACCACCCGGCCCTCGTCAAGATCCTGCAGGGCGTCATGCCCGCATTTGACGCCCTTGACGACGACCAGAAAGACGACTTCGCCCGCGACCTCAAGGCCTTCACGAACCTCTACCAGTTCGTCGGCCACGTCGGGCACTTCACCGACGCCAAACTGGAGCAGTTCTTCGTCTTCTGCCGTGCGCTGCGGAGCTACCTCCCCAAGGGAAAGGGCACCAAGTACGACATCGAAGACGACGTCGCCCTCGAATACTTCCGCCTCGAAAAGAAACAGAAAGGCAGCATCCAGCTCGGCGACGAAGGCGGCACCGTCCCCAAGGGCCCCGGCGAGGGCGGCGTCCCGAAGGAAGACAAGCGGGACAAGCTCAGCAAGATCATTAAAGAGGTCAACCAACGCCTCGGCACCGACTGGACCGACGCGGACAAGGTCCTGGTGGAACAGATGATGGCCGAAGCGATGGAGGACGACCAGATACGAGACGTTGCTCGCAACAACAGCGAGGATAAGTACCGGCTTTTCCTTGAAGGCATCTTCGAGAATCTGGTCATGGATCGTCTGGAGAAAAACGAAGACCGAGCCAAAGAGCTGTTCAACAGCGCCGATCTACGGAAGACTTTCCTGGACTACATGAGCCGCGAAACGTATCGGATGCTGCGCGCGAAATCCAAAGGCAAAGGTTCCGGAACCGCATAACAAATCGCTCAAGCCGACCCTCGCTGACGCTCGGGCGGCTTAGCTCAACCGTTAGGCCCCCGACACCTATGTCCCTGTGCAAGCCCTGAGTGCTTTCACCTCCAACCCCCGCTGCCATGGTGGTGCCAGCCCCGGGACCTTCCGGCCAATGAGTGGGATTCTCCATGAGAATTCCCGGGGTCACCGGCCCGCACCACTGCACGCTTTCCCCGACCCCCTCCACGCGCACCCTCAAGCAATCGGCCCAACCTAGCTAGTTTCATGGGCCAGTCCGTTCCCACTCCCACCCGCGAGGTCCAAGATTTCGAGGCTCGCCTCACTGCATTCCAACGAGAATTGCCGCGTAGTCTTCGTGACGCCTACGACGAACTTCTGCAAGCCGCGTACCGAACCGCCGCAGCTCGCAATCGTGCTGGCGACATGGACCCGCGCTCCAACATCCTCCTGTCGATGCTCCTGCACACCCATGCCCAGAACCGCGCCCTCACGGAGCGCGTGGAGCGCCTAGAAGGACACGCCGGAGGTGATGCAGTTGGAGTTCTTGCTGGATGCGTTCCCATCCAGGGATGGACGCAGCATCCGGGTCTGGGTCAGCAGACAATCCCAGCCTGAAGCGCACTCGGTTCCGTTTGAGGCTCCGTTCACGGTCGCAACTCGGCAAGGATCGCTCACGGACGCTGAAGCATGGCTACGCAAGCGGTCGGATGTGCGCCGCGTTTGGCATGGACGCACCCGCCTTGACCTCAACGGGCCATTGCATCCAGTCCTGCGCGTCTTGACGCAGCGCTACCAAGACATGCACCGAGTCGCAACGGACATGCGCCGCGACCTGGGCATCCAGGCCCTTCACATCTTTGACGTGGATCACCCCGTCGAATCGCGGTGGATGCGACGCAATGGCGTGTTTCCGTTTTGCCGCCTTCGACCTGGCACCCTGCGGCCACATGAGTCCGAGGATCGCAACGGACTCTCCTACGACTGGCCCGACCTTCGCACCTTGCGCGTCCACGCGGAGACCGGCCCCGGCGGCGGTCTCTCGTCGCTTCAGGCCGACGGCGAAGAACTGCACATGGGCAACGATTACGACGCTCTCCTGCGTCTCGCCGCCATCCTGAAGGCCCGCGACCCTGACGTTTTGTTGACCCAGAACGGCCACACGGGCACCATTCCACTTCTACTAGACCGCATCCAAGCCACCGGCCTTCAGTCCCGCGTGCGCCTCGGGCGCGACCCGGACCCCAGAAAACCCGCCCAACCCGAGCAATCCTTCCATGTGTATGGTCAAACGCTGCACCGCGCCGCCACCTGGGACCTCCGGGGCCGATTGCACATCGACTTGAAGACGAAGTTCTTGCAAGACAGCGACACCCGCGCCAACTTGCACGGCCTCGTTTACTTGTCTCGCATCAGCAATCGAGGCGCCCAACAGGTCAGCACGCATAGCCCAGGCTACTGCATTCAACAGATCCACATCGACCGCGCCCAGGCGGCCGGCGTGGCGGTGCCGTGGAAACGGAACTTGGTGGAGGGCTGGAAGTCCATTTCGACGCTCGCGGCCGTGGATCGGGGGGGCCAAGTCCATGTGCCGATGCCGGGAATTTACGAGGATGTCTAGGAACTCGATTTCAGCGGCTACTACCCTTCGCTCATCGTCCACCGTAATCTGTCGTCGGACACCCTCAATTGCCCGTGCTGCCCCGACGCCCCGCTTGTCCCCGACCTTGGCGCCCATTTTTGCACCCGCCGCCAAGGCCACCAGTCAGGCGCGTTGGAGCCGTTCGTATTGCACCGCCGCTACGTCAAGGCCATCGAGAAGCGCCATGACATGGACCCCGATCGCCTCGCTTGGGCCCAGGCCATCAAGTCCGAGTTGAAGGCGATTGGCGTCGTCTGTTTTGGATATGCGAGGTACAAACACGCAAGGTATGGCTGTGCGGAGGTGCATCAGGCAATCCAGGCATGGGGCCGGGAGGGCATGACGACTGCCCGCGAGGTCGCAGAGGCCGACGGTTGGAGTCTTGTGCATGGCCTCACCGACTCGCTCTTTCTGCATCGGCCCGGTGCCACGCGCCAGGACGCCGCCCGGCTCGCCCGCCGGATCACCAAGGCCGTCGGCGTGCCCCTCGAAGTAGAAGACCATTATCGGTGGATGGTGACGCTTCCGGCCTTGACCCACGGCCCTCTTGTGGGGGCTCCGAACCGCTACTACGCCTGCAACGACGTTGGAGAAATCAAGCAGCGCGGCATTGCCACGCGCCGCCACGACACACCCCCATGGGTCCATCGTGCCACCGAAGCCGTGCTCGCCGTGCTGGCCCGGGCAAGAACCGCCGCCGAGTTTCGCGCCGCGATCCCCGTCGCCCGCGCCGCCGTCAAGCCATACCTTGCCGACCTGGACGCCGGCCGCGTGCCCTTGGCCGACCTGGCTGTGACGATCACCGTCACCCGCGACCCCGACGACTACAAGGCAAACACCCACACCGCCGCCGCCGCCCTGCGCACCCTGCGCCACGCCGGCCACGACGTACAACCCGGCCAATGCGTCCAATACGTCGTCCAACGCGGCACCCCCGGCGTTCCCGAGGCGCAGCGCGTAGCCCCTCTAGACCTGCCGGGGCGCGAACCCATCGTGGATCGCCGGCACTACATGGCGCTCTTGGAGCGCAGTGTCCAAGGGTTGTGGCCGGAAAGTCTTGGCTGATGCTGGCGCCGTGGCATGGAAAATGCTCTTGTGTTCTTGGACGGGTGTGGTGTTCGTGCAGTCGGTGGATGAATTGGTGAAGGGCTTGCCGCCGGTCCTAGCAGGCGAGGTCGCGTTCTTGTTCGAGCGAAGGCCGGAATTGTGGAGGCCTCATGCCAGAAAGCCTTCCTCGCTGCCAATCGCATTCAAGACGCCTTCCGAAAGGTGCCGGCGTTTACGCCAATAGGTCTTTCAACCTTGAACCGGGCATCGATGCAAAATCGGCCCAAAGCCAACATCGAATCGGCCCGGACGTATCTCACCCCCCTCCGATAGCCGATTCCGGCCCTTAGAAAGATTCCTCTGCGTACCTTCTCTAACCAGTCGGGCTTATCGTCGGTGCCTGCTTCGCTCGTCCCGAGTCGCCGTTTATCCGAATGCGTGCCCTACCCTGGTCGGTGGTGCCCATGACCAAG
>JBFIHX010000022.1:0-14974 GCA_041601615.1 Thermoplasmatota archaeon
CGGCACCGCTGTCAAGGCTTTCGCCGGTGGCGCTGGTATCGCTTTCTTCGATGCCAACATCAACGGTCTGCTCGACACCGGTGACAGCGTGTACCTCGCTTCCGGCGCTACCGGCGCTGGTGCCCTGTTCCCTCTGTACAGCGTCCGCGTGAGCGGCCCGCTCGCCGCAGTCGGCACCCCCACCACGCCCCCGACCACCCCGGAGACGCCCCCGACCACCCCGGAGACGCCCCCGACCACCCCGGAGACGCCCCCGACCACCCCGGAGACGCCCGAGACCCCCGAGACCCCTGAGGACAACACCTCCACGCCCGGCTTCGAGCTGGTCGCGCTGGTTGCCGCCCTCGGTGCCGCTCTCGTCCTCGTGCGCCGCCGCAACTAAGATGCTTAGCCCGATAGGGCAGAGCATTG
The DNA here is from genome assembly GCA_041601615.1 of Thermoplasmatota archaeon. GTDB lineage: Archaea > Thermoplasmatota > E2 > JACPAO01 > JAHFTW01 > JANQNI01. The sequence goes on from JBFIHX010000022.1 coordinate 412, forward strand.
CATCGTCGGCCCGCAAGGGCTGAGGATGTGGTGGTAGCAACTTGGGGCTTCGGCCCCTTCCTTCTCCCTCCTTCTCCTTCCTTTCTCTTTTGCTCGCTTCGTTTTTGAGAATCTCAGTGCCTTAGCGCACGCGCCCGTTTTCGTCGATATTGGCTTAAATAAGGGTAAGGGATTTTCCCCTCGATGACTCCTCGATACCTGCCCCTGGCGCTGGGCATGGTCCTCCTCTTGGGCATGCTGCCTACCCCTGCTTCGTCGGTCTCTTTTGGATCGTACGGAACTTTCGTGGACGCGGTCACCGCCAACGATTTCGTGCCGTCTCTCGTAACTCCGGGTGGAGTTGACTTCTGCGTTGGTTATGTCGACGATGATTCGCTCGATATCTCGAAGCGCGCATGGTTCTTCCACATTGCAACGGACGGAAGCTGTGCCGGCGAGCTGGTCTCCACCGACCGGTCCTACCGCATCACAATCTTCGGCGGCTCTACCAGTGCGGCTTGGATCAAATCCACGGACACCGCGTACTTGTCCAAGACATTCACCAAGGTTGCTTCCATCGGCCCGGCCTCTACTTGGTTGTGCTTCCTTGAATCGGACGGCATTCCTGGCCACACAGGCGGCGACCCAGTCTACGTGGATCGTGAGGTGTTCGACGGTGGCGGTGGCCCCGCGACTCTTTCCATCAACGACCTTCGAATGGTGGGTGCCACGACAACGACGGGCTCGCCGTTCAGCCTCACACCCGCCATCATCAAGTCCTCGGATACGGACTTCACGCGAGCGGTGGACGCTTCGGACGACGTGACCAAGGCGCCGGTCACCGATACGCTCTCGTGCGGCGGCTTCACCGTTCGGGTATTGGACCTTGCATCGAAAGGGGTCTTCAATTCCCAGGATGGATACTACCTGACGAGTGCCACTAGCCTTTCCACCACCTACACAGCGCAAGGTATGCCGCGCATTGTCGCGGGCACATTCGTCACCGCCGGCACCATGGTTGCCAACGGCAACACCGATCACGAGGATATTGTGGAGCGCCTTGCCAGCACGGCGAGCGCCGTCAACACCAACGGTCGCTGCGGCGCCACAAGCTGTGCCATTTCCCTCGTGCGCACCACGACGCAGCCGGACACCATTGCCAAGTCGCTGTACTTGCACATCGCGGACCCGGACGGCACCGACGACCATGTGCTGTATGGTGACCAAATCATCAAGCGCGGCACAACCGCCAGCGCGGGATCTGCCGGCACACGCGCCACAGCACCCTCCACGGGCGTCGGCGAGACCATCGACTCGGGCATTCAGTACGCAATCGAGGACATGATGTTCTTCGTGGACCTTGACGCCGACGGCTTTGCCGACGACGAAGAGCCGGTCTACATGAAACACCCGGACAACGCCGACGCAAACTTGCAAGGCGGCGACTGCACGCCGACGGCGGCCACGGATCAGCGCTGCATCCAAGTCAACGACATCCGTATTCACGTCTCCGGCAAAACTGCTGGGAGCCTCGTGGCTGCCAGTGACTCCGATTACACGGCGTACCGAACCTCGGGTCTGGGCCATGCAGGGTTCCACATCAAGGTGTTCTCCGACAAGCACGATACCCGCATGGCGTTGCAGACCGTGGCGAGCGCAAAGTTCGTCGACGACGACAACGACAATGTCTGGGATCCTGCGACCGAAGACGTCTACATCACTGCCAGCACTACGGTTGCAAACGGCAACCGGCGCGTCTGGGCCAGTGGTGCCGCGGTGGATACGCTCGCAGTGTGCCCTGGCGACACGGACTGTGGTGTAACCTTCGACACGACTTCCCTCCTGCGCACCACCGGCCCCGACACTTCCTGGGAGCCGGCGTTGAGCGAACAACTGATCTGGAGCGAGGACACGGTGCTTGGACAAGGCGACTACCGCCTGCAAGCGGCAGGAACGCTTGCGGCAGGCCTCGTGGGGGCTGCTGACGCGGCGCTGACGCAGGGCTTGTTCAATCCAACGAGCGGCATCACGATCTACGCTAGCCGAGACACGGGGTGCCCAGGCAGTTGCTTCCCCTTCCCACAAGTGGGCGACATCAAGCTCAACACGGGCTTTGGCTCGCGCCTCACAGCATCGTCTACAGAGGTTGTCCCCCGCGTCAGCGTCTTGGATCCCTCGGTCGTGCGGGCGGACCTCGGTGAGGCTTCGAACCTCATGGACGATGTCTACTACTTGGACTTCAGCGGGACCTTCCAGTCGGGTCAAGTGCTTCGCTTGACGCCGTACACAAACAAGGCTGCGGGTACCTTCGTGCAGTCCGGGGATACCATTGAGCAGGGAGCGACGCGCTCCGTGCACGCCACCACGGCAGGCCAGTTTGGCTTCATCGAGGCCGGCACGAATACGGGATTCAACGTCGACGACTTCGTGTACCTCAATCTTGCTGGCTCGGACGACCCCACGGATCTTGGCGGATCGACGGGCAAGACCTTGACGGCTTGGGATGCACGCATCACGAAGTACTCGCAGGGATCCTTCAACCACGCAAGTGGTACTCGAGTGCTTGCCGGCAATGGTGACATCCAAGCCTATGGTGGAACTGCGTTTGCAAGCACCGACTTCAAGGTCCTCTGGTGGGACGCCGACTTGAACGGCATCGTTGGCAGCGAGGACAACATTTGGCTGCATCAGGGCACGGACACGCCCGTGGTCCCTGGCTACCTTGACATCCGAATCTCTGGTGCCGGTGGCAGTGTTGGCACGGGTGGTGGCGGAACGCCCCCTCCCCCGCCACCACCTGCGTCTCCGCCCCAGACGCCTCCGTCGCCTCCGGTTTCGCCGCCGGAAGAGCCTCCGAGTTTGCCTCCGTCTGCGCCGCCGATTGCGGAATCTACGGTGGAGGGTGCCAACAAGGAGCTTGCGGGTTCGCTGAAGGTGACGCGCCGTGATGGTGCCAACCAACTCGCGTGGACGGATGTGGAAGGCGAAGCTGGCTACCAGGTCTGGAAATCGGACTCGCCCTTCGAGCTGCTGTTGGACTTGCCTGCTGATTCGTCTTCGTTCACGGATTCGGAGGGCAAGACTGGCACGCAGTATATCGTGACGGCGTACTATGAGAACTCGAACGGTGTTCGCACCGGCTACTCGACGACGGTGGATGCGGATGGTTTGCCGGATGTTCCGGGCAAGGCGGATCTTGCGTCGGCCATGGCCAAGAAGGAGACTCCGGGTCTTCCGATCGTGGCAATCATGGTGGCCCTTGGTGGCTTGGCCGTGGTTGCGCGCCGACGACGAGACTAGTTCGGTTCGGACGGTTTCTCGTCTTCGCTCTTTTCCTTTTCCTCATCCTCTTTCCACCTCTTTCCTTGTTCCCGATAGCCGCTTCGGGTGCCGCCTGGTTGCGTCCATGGCTTGATTCATCGGAAGGGCGTGCTCCAGCCAACGACTGCGCCCACGGCCGCTGAACGTCCATGGACGCCACTGGCGTGCGCCCTTCGATGGTTCGGCCTTGCTGGGTCTAGATGAGTCCGCACGTCGCCGTCGCCCTCGCTGCTGGTTTGGACGCCAGAGCATTGCAGGTCGCTGCTCCGGGCGCCGACGCTACCGCCGCCTCGATTCCTTTGGTATGGGCTAGGGTAGAATGCGCGGAATCCACCACATGCGCACAGATTCTAGGCTGGGCAGCAAGAACGACATTCCTTCGGCACCGGAGCCAAACGGCCACGGGGGCAGGCTGCGGTGAACACCAATCATCATCAAAAACAGCCAGAGGGCGCTGGACGCAAGCCCGAGTCCCATGGCGATAGCGTAGGCGCGGTCCGTTCGCGGCGTTCCAAAGCGACGGGCTATGGCCGGTACAGCGTCGATGGCCAGAAGTGTCGCCCAGGATACGGTGCCGGTGATCCAGGCAAAGTTCAACACTTGGCGCAGTTCGTCGTGGGCGATGATGGAGATTCCAGCCGCCGCAAGCATGAGCAAAATGAGCATGGAACCGGCAAAGCCGATGAAGGCGGACCGGGCAAGCAGCCGGACATGCGTAGCGTGGAAGGAATCTAGCCGGGGGGCAGCCACCACGGCGCCAAGGAACAGGAATCCAGGCAGGGCGGTGGCAAAGAATCGGTTGTCTTGGCCGTCGCCTTGGGTGTGCGCCGCGTGCACGAACACTGCCACAAACAGCAACGAAGCAAGGGCTGCCACCGCCACGGATCGTGGCCAATTGCGTCGCAAGCGGACTGGCACGAGAAGCGCAAGGGCGGCCAGTGGGCTCAGTGCCCAAATGGAGAGCGGGCCGCCGGCAAGCAAGCGAGCGTCGACGAAGACTCGCCACAAGTTCGTCCAGGAGCGGCCCGGGTTTTCGTAGCGCACGCGATCTTGTAGCCAAGACCAGAGCCCTCCGGCGGTGCCGTCCCAGGATGCCGCCATGGGTCCGAGCCAAGTTCCGGACGTGGTGCGGTTGAAGAGCATGAATACCGCCGCGCCTCCAAGAAGCAACAGGCCGGGGACGGCGAATCGCGCTGGGTGTTCGGAGATTGGGTCCGCCCGTTTTGCGTCGTCAGCTTCGTCGGTTTCGTCAGCTTGGTTCTCCGGGTCCGTTTGGTTCGCAGGGGCGAGGGAGAAGTGGGCCATGAGGGCTGTGGTTGTGCGTAGCGCCTCGATGCCGGCGAGTGCAAGAAACAGCGGGGCGCCAAGGGGTGTCAATGCAGTGCCGAGGGCGGCGAACACAAATGCCAGGGGCTTGCCGACGCGACCGGGTTTGCCGTAGGCCCACAGGGTTGCTATGGTCAGCACCATGCTCGCGGCGTGGTACTTGATGCCGGTGCCCCAGAACGTGAACGGGCCTAGCAGCAGGAAAGCGCTGGCAAGCCATGTTGCTCGCAGCGAGCCGGTTTCGCGTTGCACGAGGCGGAAAAACAGGACAAATCCGACGGCCGACAGCAGCGTATGAGTGGCCTGTACAGCAAAAACTTCCCCCCAGAGTCCAAAGTCGATGCTTGGCAACTGAATCCATTGGGTGAACGTCCACAGCGCCAGTGCTGCGACCAAGACCCAATGGCCCGTGCTCATGGAGCGAAATTGGTGGGCGGCACGGCCCCAGAGGGTTGGTGCTTCGTCCTTGCTGGTGCTGGTGTCTGGCCTCGACCAGGACCATGTTCTGCCCGTGCGCTGATGGTAGAGCCTTGCCCAGCCGCGCGTGGTCGTGCCGTATGCGGCGGCGGTCCAACCAAGCAAGAGAATGGTAGCCGGAGAGGCGACATGGGAAAGCGTCAAGAACACGCCGTAAGCGGGCACGGCAAGCAGGCTCACGAAGACGTTGTGGGATGTGGTGCTGTTCCATCCGGGCAGCATGACGCCTTCTTGGACCGCATAGAAATGAGGCGAGCGCTCCTCAATCTCCAAAGACCCGTGGAGGACATTCTGTACGCCTTGCAACTGGGCGCCCTCATCCGTAAGGTACACACCAAACGACATGGAACCAAGCAATAACATCAATGCCAACGAAAAGAGGCTCAAAGTACGAGGCCAGGCGACTGGTTGGTCTGTGCGGCTCTCGCTGCGTCTGCGTCGTGCCATGAACATCCCGGGACTGCGGAAGCGGACGGCGCGGATTGCTCCACTCGTCTGCCCCGCGTTGTGCCGAAAGGAGGTTCGGGCCCCTTGAAGGACTCGGTTTTCGTGCCCCGGGGACCTTTTATCATCTCCTTTGGTGGTTTTCCTGCTGCGCCTATGTCGACCGACCCCCGCCGACGCACCCGGAACCTACTCGTGTCCATGGGTTCGATCCTGTTGTTCTACGGCATCGGCGGCATCGTCTACGCGGAAGGTTTGCGCAGCGACAACACGCCGTGCGACGATCGGGGACTCGCACTCATCAGCGGCAACTGTCTGCAAGTGTGGTTGATCCTGATGCCGTTCGTTGTGGCAGGCGTCGCTCTGATTCTTGGCGGATTGCTTGGTGCCCGCGCCGTGCGCCACCGCCCCAGCGACGAACTGCGCCTCTCCAGTGGCGTGCACGCCGCGGCCTGGATCCTCACAAGCCTCGTGGCGGTGACGGTCCTGGTGCTTGCCATCCAAGCGTACCGACAGCGCCTCCTTGGAACCACCTTCGTCATCGACCTCGTGGATGTGCCGTTCAAGCAAACGTTCCTGCTCGGATTCATCCTTCTGGCGGCCCTTCTGGCTTGGGTGCCCTACATGTCCCTGTTGGTAATTCGCTCTGTACAATGGCGCATCTTCCTGGCCGGATATGAGGCCCAGCAAGCCAAGGACGCCCCGGATTCCGCCCATTCGTAGGTCTACATCGAACTGCCCAAGCCAAGCAAAGAGCGGATAAGGCCCGGCGCCCATCGAAGGCACATGGACGCAGTGGTGCTTGCGGGTGGTCGAGGCAGTCGCATGATGCCGCTCACCATCGACCGCCCCAAGAGCCTCCTCGTTGCCGCCGGCCGCCCCGTCATCGACCCACTGCTCGAAGCCTTGCGCGACGGCGGCGCCCAAGCGGTCACGGTCGTCGTAGGGCACGGACACGAAGCACTCCAAGGCTACCTCGGAAACGGCGCCCGCCACGGGCTGCAACTCGACTACGTCCACCAGCCCCGCCCCGCCGGCCCCGCCGACGCCTTGCGCCGCGTTCCCCTCGAAGAGGCCCCCGAATTCGTTCCCGTGCTGCCCGCAGACGGCTGGATGCACCCGAAACTAGTGGCAAAATTGCTCGACGCAACCGGCCCCACCGCCGTGCGCGCCACCGACGGATTTCAGCCACGCCACGGCATCCCCACCATCAAAGCCGGCCGCATCACACACGTCCAAGAACCACCAAGCGGCACCGAACGACCCGCAGCACTCGCCGGAGCGTACCGCCTACCACGTCGCCTCCTGGCGTCCCTGCCTGCCGATGACTACGGCCTGCGCGGCGCCCTGAACGCAGACATCGACGAACACGGCGCCTGGGCCTGCCTGGACGCCCGCCGCTCCGACGTAGCCGACCTCGTCTCGGGGCCGGACCTCGTGGAACTCAACAGCCGCCTCATGCCCCAACTCAAGGACAACCGCCAAGGCACCATCCACCCCAGCGCCGTCCTAGAAGGCGCCATTCGCCTCGGCCCCCACAGCAGCATCGGGCCCGGCGCCATCCTGCAAGGCCCCGTCGCCCTCGGCGACCACTGCCACATCGGCGCCGGCGCCATCCTTGGGCCTGGCACCAGCACCCGCAACCACGTCCGCATCGGCGCCGCCGCAGTGCTCACCGACTGCGCCCTCGCCAGCAATGTCCACATCGGCGCCCAAAGCCAAGTGGAACGCGCATATCTTGCCAATGGCGCCCGCCTCGGCCGCCGCGTGCTCTGCGCCGGCACCGAAGCCGTCATCGTGGGTCCCGATGCCCTCGTGGAAGACGGCGCAGTGCTGCTCGACGGCACCTTAGGCCACAACGCCCGTGTTTCCGCCGGCCGCACCGTACGCGATGTCCCCGATCATGGAGTGGCAGTCTAATGTGCGGCATCGTAGGCGTTCACGGCATTCCCGGCGCAGCCCGGCACACGCACAAAGCCCTCGAACGACTCGAGTACCGAGGCTATGACTCCGTGGGCATCGCCTGGAACGAACACGGCGCCGTCGATGTAGCCAAAGCCACCGGCCGCGTCGCCAGCCTCGAACATTCCGCCCCCGGCAGCGAAACCGTCGCCATCGGCCACACACGCTGGGCCACCCACGGTGCCGTCACCCTCGAAAACACCCACCCACACCTAGACGCCACCGGCCAATTCGCAGTCGTCCACAACGGCACCCTTGGCGACGTCCCCGCGCTGCGACGCGCCCTAGAGGCCTCCGGCGCGGTGTTTCGCAGCGAAACCGACTCCGAGTGCATCGTCCACCTCTACGGACAAGCACGCCAAACCCAAACCCCCCTGGAAGCCCTCGCCACCGTCCTCGGCCGCATCACCGGCACCTACGCCTTCCTGATTCTGGACACGGAGGCGAACGCGGTGCTGTTTGCTCGCCACCAGACGCCCCTCGTCGCCCTGCCCACCGCAGCCGGCACGGTACTTGCAAGCGACGTGACCGCACTGCTCGACCACGGCCGCGACGTGCTGTACCTGGAAGACGGAGACCACGGCATCGTCGACGCGGACGGCCTGCGCATGTGGAACGCCCACGGCGACCCGCGAAAACTCGCCACCACTCGCATCGACTGGACCCCAGAAGAAGCCGAACGCAGCGGCCACGAACACTTCATGGCCAAAGAAATCCACGAAGTCCCCGCCGCCCTAAACCGCGCCCTCGGAGGACGCCTCGACAGCGCCCTAGAAATCCCCGAATCCCTCCTCGCCGACGCCCGGCGCATTGTGCTCGTTGGATGCGGCAGCAGCCTCCAAGCCGCCCGCGTCGGCGGACACCTATTCGAAGCCTGGGCCCGTCTCCCCACGCACAGCATCAACGCCAGCGAAGTCGCCTCCCGACCCGTTCTGGAACCCACGGACACCCTGTTCATATTGATGAGCCAAAGCGGCGAGACCCGCGACATCCTCCTCGCCCTCGAACGACTCCGCGCCAGCGGCCACCCCCTGCTCGCCGTCACCAACGTCCGCGGCAGCACCCTCGAACGAACCGTCCCCAGCATGATGCTCCGCGTCGGCCCCGAAGTCGCCGTCGCCGCCACCAAAAGCTACGCCGCCCAAATCGCCTGTCTTGCCGCACTCGCCTTGCGCACGGGCGTACTCCAAGGCTCCTTGATTCCACATGAGGCAAAGGCCGTACGCGACGAACTCGAACGACTCCCCCGATACGCCGAGGCCGTTCTGCTGCAAGAATCGGCCATGCAGCCCCTGGCCCAATCCCTAGGCCGGGCCCACGACGCCTTCATTCTAGGTCGCGGCGTCCACGCTGCCACCGCCGCCGAAGCCGCCCTCAAGCTCAAAGAAATCGCCTACGTGCACGCCGAAGCATTCGACGCGGCCGAACTCAAACACGGACCCCAAGCGCTGCTTAGCTCCGAGACTCCATGCCTGTTTTTCTTGGGAGACGACGAAGACGCCGCCAAAACCCTGCACAACCTCATGGAAGTGCGCGCCCGTGGCGCCCCCGTCCACGTCATCCGCACCGCCGGGCCATCGCTCGAAGACCTCGACGGCGTCTGCGAAACCGTCACAGTCCTCGAAGCACCCGCCGGGCCGCTTGCCGCCGTCGTACATGGGCTGGCCTCGCAACTGGTGGCGTACCACGCTGCCCTTGGGCTTGGCCGCGAAATTGACCGACCTCGGCACCTGGCCAAAAGTGTCACCGTCGACTGACTCCACACGACCTCCCACCCAATCCCTCCCGGCCCCAAGACGGCCTCCCACGGGCTCTACGCCTGCCGACACCGAAGGGATTCGCTTATGTTGGGGGGCCATAGTTTCCCTTGAGACCGGATGCCGAGTGACAACCCGGTGGCCAAACGCAATGCGCTCGTCATTCCCGGCGGGTTGGTGCTGTGCTATTGCGTCCTAGCCATCCTGTACGCCGAACTCGTGCGCAGCGACGACACGCTGTGCCACGACGGAGGCCAAGTGCTCATCCGCAACGTGTGCTACAACGTCTGGAAGCTCATGCTTCCGCTGATTCTCATCGCGTCCGGCGTCCTGCTTGGCGGAGCGCTCGGATTCCGCACGCGCCGCACCGGCCCCACGGCGGGCTTGTACCACGGCAGCGGCTCCCACTTCACCCTCGCGCTGCTTGCCAGCTTCGTCGCCGTGCCACTCCTGGGCCTCGTTGCGCAAATCCTTCGCGAACGGTCCCTTGGCACGGTGTTCGTCATCCACGCCTACGGCATCGCATTCCAACACACCTTCCTCCTAGCCGTCGCCATCCTCATCGGAGCCGCCGCGTTCCTTCCCTACCTTGCCCTCTACATACACCAAGACCGACGGCGCCGCCGCTTCCTGGACGTAGCACAATTGCCACGCGCCGAGACCGTGCTGCGGGTCCAAGAGCCACCCGCCGACGAAGGCGATGGCATGTGGGCGCCACTGGAGGAAGAATGGGACGGCGAAGAACCATGGGACGGCGATGAACAACCGGCGACGCCGCGCATCGAAATCCCCACCAACGCCGACGTGACCGAAATCGTCAACGACGAACCCGCCGAGGCGCCGCCAGGGGTCGACGAACCCACCGAAACGCCTCCGCAGGAACCCAAGCCAGAACCCTCAGGTGGATTCATGGCCGCCGTGCAGGCCCGGGAGGAAGCAGCCAAGGCACGCCAGCAAGCCGAGGCCGAAGCCGCTGCACAAGCCGAGGCGGAGGCCGAAGCCGAACCCCCGGCCGCAAAAACCCCAGGCCCGGGACCCGACGTGCACACCGAAGTGGACCGAATGCACGAGCGCGAACACACCGCCGCGCCCGAACCATACCACGACTACCCAGGCATCAAGCGCCCCATCACCGACCTGCCCGGCATCGACCGCGATATTGCAACCCTCCTTGCCCACGCAGGCGTTCGCTCCACCGCAGGCCTACGCCGCCGCACCGACCACGAACTTGCCCGCGCCGCCAGCGTGCCCGCCAGCCGCGTCCGTGACTGGAAAGCGACCGCCGAACTGCTCTGTGTCACCGGCATCGGCCCCTCCTTTGCCCTCGCCCTCGTCGAATCAGGCGTACAAGGAATCGAAGACCTGCGCAAACTCACCCTCGACGACCTTCTCGACCGGCTCGGCCCCGATCGTCCCACCAGCATCACACCCAAACGCCTCCAAGCGTGGCAAGACGCGGCGCGGGGGCTTCACCGCGTCCGCCAGCCCACGCCAGAGTCATAGGCCCCCTTTATCGGGGGGTCGAACGTGCCGCGATTTGGATGGTCCTGGGTCTTAGCACCGAACTCGTCGTGGTCATCGCCCTCATGGTTCTGCTTTTTGGGGGCACCCAAATTCCAAAACTCGCACGCTCACTTGGACGTGCACGCGGCGAATTCCAGAAGAGCAAGTCCGAATTTGAACGAGAAATGGGCGCCGGCGAAAAGGAAGCGCAAGCCGCTTCTGAATCACGCGTCGATGAGAACATCCGCAAGACCGCCCGAGACCTCGGGATCCCCGTCGAGGGTCGCTCCATTGCGGACATCAAGCTCGATCTTAACGAGAAGTTGAGCTGATTTCGGTCGATTTTGCCAAGGCCCGGCGCTCGGCGACCATGGCCGCGACGATTCCCAATCCATACAAGCCCAGCAGCGGCAACGCCACCAGCACCTGACTGATTACGGTGGGGTCCGTGACAAGCGCTGCAACCACGAAAATCGCAATCGTGGCATGGCGCCATTTGCTCGTCCAGGTTGCGGCCTCCACGAGGCCCACGCGGCTCAATGCGTACATCACGACCGGAGTCTGAAACGCAGCACCAAACACCAACAACAGGCTGACGCTGAAACTCACCAATTCGGAGATCTCCAGCAGCGGCTGCGCGCCCAGCGCCGTACCGTAGCCGTACAGCGTGCCGAACATGAACGGCAAAACGTAGGCGTAGCAAAACGACACGCCCGCCGCAAACAAGAGCAGCATCGGCAGAAACGCAGAGCGCAACGCCCGACGCTCTTGGGGTTTGAGTGCCGGAAGCAAAAAGCCACCCAATTGCCCAACCGTGATCGGCAGCGTCAGAATCGCCGCGATGCCAAACGCGATCGCCAACTCCGCCATGAATCCGTCCAACGGCCGCACTTGCACCAAAGTCACACCAGTGGGGACCAGGTCCGAGGCAAGTCGATGAAACGCCTGTGCTGCTAGGTTGTCATGGAGCGCCGGCACCGGATACCAAGATCCGCGGTCCCATCGGAAGCTGAACACGAACGCCGACGCACCCAGCAGCGCCGCCATGCTCACAAGCAGCCGCCGCCGCAAATCATCCAAGTGCTGCGTCCAGTGCATGCTGGGCGAACTCGCACCTGGCCGTCCGGCGCCACGCAAGACGAGCACCGCAACCACAGCCACGAACACGACCACGCCGGCTCGAAGCCAGGTCTGCGCCGCGACCACCATTGATCCGGCTACACGGACCTTGCCTTTGACGGTTTCCGGGCGGCGGCCTCTTGAAGCCCCCCGGCCCTGGCACCTCGTGGACGCCATCGTGCTGGCTGCCGGCCGAGGTGCGCGCATGTCGCCTCTCTGCACGCGCTTGCCCAAGCCCCTGCTCCCCGTCGCCGGCCGCACCCTCCTGCACCGCATGTTCGAAGGCCTCGCCGCAGCTGGAGTCACTCGCGTCGTGCTCGTGGTGGAACACCTGGCAGAGAGCGTGGAAACCGAAGCGCAGCGCGTGGCGCCCGAGCTCGGCCTAGAAGTGGTCGTGGTGCGCCAAGGCGAAGCCAAAGGAACGGGACACGCTGTGGCCATGGGTGCTACACAAGTCTCCGGCGATGCGCTCGTGGCCGTGGCCGACTGCCTCGTGCACCCAGACACCCTCAAGGCGCTCGCTGCGGCATCCGGGTTTCAAGTCGCCGTCGCCACGGTGGCAGACCCAAGCCGCTACGGAGTGCTCCAACTGGACGGCAATCGCGTCACTGGGTTGCAAGAGAAACCGGAGCGAAGCACCGCCGACTCCAACACCATCAACACGGGATTGTATCGAATGCCGGCCGAAGCCCTCGCCGCCTGTGCCGCAATCACCCCTTCGCCACGGGGAGAACTGGAACTGACCGACGTACTTGCCGCATGGGCCCAACAGGGACGAGTCCAGGCAGTGCAGGCAGAAGGATGGCTCGACGTGGGCAACCCCTGGGACTACCTCGCCGCCCATGAAGCCCTCTTGCCCGCGGAACTCGCCCACATGCTCCACGAAAACGCCCACGGCGGCGGCGGACACGTAGAACCGGGCGTCGTGGTCCACGGACGCCTCTGGGTCGAACCCGGCGCCACCGTGCGCTCCGGCACCTACATCCAAGGTGATGTGTACGTTTCTGCGGGCGCCGACGTGGGGCCCAACGCCTACCTTCGAGGAGCCGTCTACATTGGCCCCGGTGCCCGCATCGGCGGCGCGACCGAAGTCAAAAACAGCATCCTCTTGGCTGGCGCAAAAGCACCGCACCACAACTACGTCGGCGATTCACTCCTGGGCCACGACTGCAATTTGGGATCCGGCACGAAAATTGCCAACCTCAAGCTAAGCGACGCCACCGTGCGCGTGGATTGGGATGGTTTCATTGTCGACACCGGCCGCCGCAAATTTGGAGCCGTGATCGGCGACGGGGTGCGCACAGGCATCAACGCCAGCCTCCTTCCTGGCACCGTCCTTGGAGCAGGGGTCTGGGTCGGAGCGGGCAAGACCGTGGGAAGCTGGGTGGCGGCGGGTGCAAAACTTCTGTGAATTCTCATCAACAATGCTCATACAGACCACACTTCTTCAGGAGCTATGCAGACCGTGACCCTCTCCTCTCTTGACCAAGAATCCTGGCCACTAGACGCCAGCAATTTCCTTGGCGCCATTCAAAACAAGTCCAACCTCCTGCGCGAAGGCCACGCCGCCGGATTGAAAGCCGCTCCCGGCCCCCTCCGCGCCTCTGGCTTGCTGTTTGCCGGCATGGGATTCAGCGGCATCTCCGCCAACCTCGTCAAAGACGCGGCCACGAGAGCCCTGGACATGCCCTTCTCCATCGTCAAGCACTACCAGTTCCCGCACCACGTCAAGCGCGACTGGATGACCCTTGCAGTTTCGTACTCAGGTGAAACCGAGGAGACGCTGGAAGTCACACGAGAAAGCCGCCGCCGCGAGGTCCCGGTCACCGTCTTCACAACCGGTGGCACCATCCAAGAACTCGGCGACTACGTTGTGCCCCAGCCCACAGGCTACCAACCACGCGCCGCCCTCGGCTACAGTTGGTTCAGTTTGCTCGGATTCCTCGAAGGAACCGGCATGATGCACGACCAAGTGCCCGTCGAAGGAGCCGTCGCCGCCGTGCTCGAAGTGGATGCGGCGTGCGGCCCGGATGTACCCGAGGAGCAAAACGAAGCCAAACAACTGGCCCGAAAGCTGCACGAAAAAGTGCCGCAAATCTACGCCACGCCGGCCTTCTACGGCGTCGGTCTGCACTTCCGGGGCATGCTCAACGAGAACGCCAAGAAAATCGCCCACGTGGACCTCATCCCCGAATGCAACCACAACGACCTCACCGGCTGGGGCGACGACCCGAACCGCAGCCACTTCACCGTCCTGGCGCTTAGCCACGCGGAACAAAACCCGCAGATTGTCAAGCGCATCGGCTTCATGCGCGACCGCTACACCGCTTGGGGCCTACCCTGGCACCACCGCCAGTTCAACCCGGTGCACAGCTTCCAACAGCACGTCATCGAACAGGCCCGCGCTATCCAATTCTTGGACTATGCCAGTTTCTATGTGGCGATGCTTCGCGGTGAAGATCCCAGTGAAATCCGCGAAATCAAGGGCCTCAAAGCGCACTTGAAAGCTTGAATCGCAGGGGACTCGCAGGCGGATCGCCCTGGATCGTCGGCCGGAGGCCGGCGGTCCCCCAGGTAATCCGAGGGGCGGAGCCCCTAGGTTCTACGTCGCGATGCTTGGCGGTGAAGATCCCAGCGAAATCCGCGAAATCAAGGGCCTCAAAGCGCACTTGAAA
>JBFIHX010000023.1:0-11959 GCA_041601615.1 Thermoplasmatota archaeon
CGGTGCCTGCTTCGCTCGTCCCGAGTCGCCGTTTATCCGAATGCGTGCCCTACCCTGGTCGGTGGTGCCCATGACCAAGACCTCCCTCGTTGCTGCCCTGCTCGCCTTCGCCGTCCTGCTCGTGCCCACGGCCAGCGCAGCTCCCATCCCCGACGCGCCGGACACGCTTGCGCAGACCGCAGGCGATGGCCTCGTCCACGTCTCCTACGCTCTCGACCCTGACGTGGTCCCCGGCGACGTGCTCCCTCTGTGCGGTGACGCGCCGGAAGTTCCCCAGAACCGGAGCCTCCTCGGCACCGTCGCCGACGACTGCTTCCAACCCTACCGCCAGACCCTCGCCCCCGGCGGCCCAATCCACATCTGCGACCCCATCATCATCAACCTCTTCCCCGTGGGCGTCGCCCCCGACGAAGAGTGCATCGAGAATCTGGGTGAGTGGGTTCAGCGCATCATCTCCGGCGAAGGGTGGCCCGTCCACGTTGGTATCTACATCCAGAAGAAGTGACCACCATGAACCGACCCAAAACCCTTGCCTCGTTCGTCATCGCCGTGCTGCTTGCGGCCCCTGCGCTGGCGGTCGCGCAAGACCAGGGCGAGGTCCGGGTCGAGTCCCTTGAAGCCGCCTCGGGCAGCACGTCTGGTGCCCTCGTCGGCCTCCTCATCGACCAAGACAACCCAGGCTTTCCTGTAGCGGCGCATGGGTTCCGCCTCGATGGACTTGACGTAGCCGTGACGGCCAACCACGTCGAAGCCAAGGTGCGGACAACGAGTACCCCAGCCGAACGGCGCTCCATTCAACCTAGCGGCCCCGCGACCATCGAGGGTGTGGAGTCTCGACCCGAACTGCACTTCTGGATCACGCCCCTTGACGACGGGGCGAGTATCGAAGTCCAGCACCGCGCCTGCACCACACTCCAACCGCCCGTGAACCGGGACGAGACGCGGCGGCCCGCCCTGAACGGCGTGTCCAACCCCTTGAAAGTGGACACCACTGGCACCGCCCAGGTAGCCTCCTGCACCGAAGCGTTGGCCGTCGTCACGGGCGACTTCTCTATAACGGCCTGGGAGTGGGACATGAGCGTCAACGGGAAAAGGGAGCGCAGCGGCGTCAACGACACGACGGGCAGCTACGGCTTGCCCGAATCGGGCGTCGGCAGCGCCGACGAACTCAATATCCAGGCCCGCGACGCCACCCTCACCATCCCCCTCACCACCCAGACCTACGAACTCTACATCGCGCAGCCCCGCATCGAAGCCCGCGAGCTGCGCCTGACGGACGCCGAAGGCACCCTTCCCGGTGTCCTGGAACGCCTGGACGGCGTGGACGTGGACCTCGTTGGCGACTACACCGTCACCCTCGACGCCACCACGTCGCCCTTCACGGCCACCGTCATGGGATCGACGAGCGACGCAAGCAGCCAAGGCGTCACCCTGGCGGTCGTCCAAGCGCCAGCCGGTCCCGCCATGTCCACGTCCTGGGTGCCGTGGATTGTCCTTGCTGGTTTCGTGATTGTTGGTTCAGGTTGGAACCGTTACCGGGCTCCGCTCCGGGCGCTTCGCAATCATCCAGACGCGCCATTGGATCGGTGGCCGGAGACGCGCCGCGAGAAGCGCAGCGCGGGCCTGTGTGTGCTTGCGGAGGCTGACATTGCCCACGGTCAGCCCATGCGGGCCGGGCGTCGTGCTGCGCGGGCGGAGCGGTTGGACCCGGAGAATGCTCGTGCGCCGTTTGTCATGGGCTTGGCATTGCACCTGCGAGAACGGGTTCTGGAGGCTCAAGAGGCGTACCATCGCAGCCAGGAGGGCGCCCACACGCCCAAGCTCCGGTGCTATGCCTTCGTGGCCGAAGCGGAATTGTTGGCCGGAGCGGGTGACGAAGCCGGGGCCAAGCGATTGTTGCGCCAAGCGCGGGCCGTGGATGCCGCCAGGGCGGCTGAGTTGGCTAGGGCGACGTTCTGGAATCGCTTCGACTTCGACGGCTTTGTGGCGACTGTGCGCGGAGGGCTCCCCGTGGGCGGCGACACCGATTACCACTTGTGATGGCTACCGGCGATCCCGTCTTGCAGCCTCATGGATGCCCGAGGGCCGCTCTTCGTGGAGTGCCCGTTCGGCGGCGTCCCGTGCAGCGACCGTCGCCCATCCCCGGGCGACCTTCTCACTGACCGCCTCCAAGAGCAACGCCCGCTTGTTGCTCCACAACGGCAGCACTTCCATCAAGCGCTCAACCTCGCGTTCTTGCTCCAAGGGCAACTCGAACGAGTAGCCGCGTGATTTCGAGTCCGAGTCACGAGCCTGTAGAGGGGCCATCCGACTTTGCCGAATGTGCAGCCCGCAATAAGGGAGACGACCTCCTCAAAAGCCTCCTATTTTCCATTCATCCCGAACAACGCTTAAGTCAAAAACCTTGTTTCCCGTATCTAGTCCGTATCATTACGGGTAAACCAGTGGAAGGAACACCAGTCGAGGGGGCACGCCTCGATCCACCGACCAAACGCCCGCCGTCGTCGTGTCTTGGCGGCGGGCATCCCTGTCCATCCGACCCACCTTCTGCCTCGTGGCTCTCACCATGCGAGGCAAGCACAATGCCGTTGCATGGTGGCATGGACGCCCTTTTGGGCTCGTGCAACGGCGCCCCCTTTTCCCTCTCTGGTCCAGGCAAGGTATCTCCTGCGGGTAATCTGCAACCATGAACCACGTCTTCGTTCACAACGGCCTGGACCTTCCCCTTCCACTTACAAGGAGTCGATCAATTTGCAAGGTAGTTCTCGCTCCAAGGCACCTGGCCCGTCGCGTGTTCGGCGGAGGCTTCATTCGAGCACAACGCGGCAGGCGCCTCGGCGCCGGGTCGGTTGGGAGTATCCGTTGGCGCCCAGGGTGGGTTCGTGGAGTGACTTGATTCCTGATGCCTTCGACGAGGCAACCGCCTTGCTGTACGTGTTGCTGGATGAGGGTGTAGTCGAAGCTTGGCAAGACGATCGCGGCGCGATCCGGTTCTATGACGGCAAGACCGGCAAGGCGTGGACAACGTGACAGGTGCTCCCGCTCCTGTTGTTTCCGGTGTCCATCCGGGTCCCCGGCTCGTGCAGATATCCAATCCTGTGGAAGGATGGGAGAGGTGGTTTCGGGTACGCTGCGGTGACTTGGATGCGAATCTGGCGCGTCGCGTGCTTGCCGTATTGCTTCGCGTTGACGCGGGCTTTCAGGACCTATGGACTGACGGACGACGCTGGCTGTTGCGCCAAGGCTTTGGACCCGTCCAATACGCCATCCTCACCACCCACGCGCTTCTCATAATCGCGCCCGACGACGTGGCTGCAATGTTCGCCCTTGTCGTACAACCTAGCCGCGCCCGATCCCTACGCCATCCTCTAATCGCTAGGTCTCAACGAGAAGCACGACGCCCTAGCCCCTGCATCGAGGACTTGCCTCCCATCAAGACAGGGGATTGTGCATGATACCGGACCCATGCCGGCACGGCCCTGGTGCAGACCCACTGAACCCCAAACTCGCAGACGCCACCACGTCACACAGCTCCGAGCCACCTAGGATACAACGGGCAGATCAGGGCCACGCGCAGGCACAGTTTGGGATACTGTCTGCCTCGATTCATCAATCACCAATCGGCACCCGAGGCGGGCTCCACCGACTGTCTAATGCCCTGGAGATTCAGTGATGGCAGGCGACAACCCGCACCCAAAACGAGGCCAACCCCATTCAACCGGACGCCGGCCCAGTGCATTTGATGAACTCTTGAAGCCCCGAGCAAACGCCACATGGCAAAGCCTCGCATGGCCCAACATATCCTCTGACTACGCCCACCTTCTTTGTGATCTTGACAAAGGCACTTGGGGGCTCTGGCAGCGAACGGACATGACCCTTTATGCCTGTGGGCCGGGAGGGATCATCGTTGAAATTGACGCCGCGCACTGGCCTTCGGACGTATTGGAGATTGATTATGACGCCTAATGCCGGTGTTTGCTCCAAAAATCATGTGGTGGTCGACCCTTTGCCTGAGCCTAGTATGTCGATTGTGTTGCAACCACTCTCGGTTCTCGTTAAACGACGTGGAGTGTCTGGGTCGGATCGAATCTTTGCTGTCCTCGATGGCATTGGGGTTTCAGCGATTGCAGACCTTGCCCAAATTCTAGGCATTCACCGAAAAACCGTCGCCTACCACGTCCAAAGCCTTGAACGAGAGGGTGCGTTGATCCGCACCAAATGGGGGCGTGAAATCCTCGTCCATCGACCCTCCGTGCCAAAGGAGCTTGCTGTGCTGCAACGGATGATGCAAATCCCACCCCGTCGCCGAATGCTTCTTTGTCTCGTCAAGCAACCAACCCAACAGAAGGACTTGGCCCGGATCACCGGCACCCTACCTTCCATAGTAATGCGATGGTTGAATGAATTTCATCGATTCAACTTTGTCCAAATCAATCCCGATAATCAATCGCACTTTGAAGCTACCGACAAACTCCATCGGTTGCTATCCCGCCTGAGCCGCTGACCCCAACTAGCGATGGTTCAGGGACAATCAATCGGCCCAACGCCATCAAATTTTGCAAATAGGGAGTATGGAAGCTATGTACCACCCACCAATGCTAGGTCGCCCGCACACGGGCAGGAACACACAATGAATTCCAAAACCACGTATCTGACCACAGCCTTCCTGGTTCTTACACTGGCACTTGCGCCAGTCGTATCTGCAACGGGAGGCGAATCACTGTCCCTGGCTCCTGTCGTACCTATTCATGGCTCGACATCCAACGGACCGTGCAACGCCCCTGATGACAATCTGGCATCAGATTCTGAATCATGCCTTGATGTCGAGTCCATTTGCCCCGCATCTGATTATATAGCAACTTCCTCTTGGTGTGAAGATGGGGTAGAACCCCCTATTGGCACTCCTTCCACTTTTTGGGTAACGGTTGGAAAATGGGCAGCAAAACAAATTTTTGGAGAAATAGTTGAAGAATATACTGGCGAAGCTATAGGATATGCCGGTGGGGGACAAATTGAATGTCCTCCAGGCCAGTATGAATCCTGGGGAAATTGTCGTGCCGGTGACGGTGGCGATGGTGGCGACGGCGGAGAAGGCAGTGATGGTGGCGATGGCGGTGACGGTGGAACCGGTTGCGGCAACGGCACCCACATCACTGTCGGTGGATGCACTGGCGGTGCCGGTGGCTCCGGTGGCTCCGGTGGCTCTGGTGGAGATGGCGGAGACGGTGGCGAAGGTGGAACCGAATGCCCTGACTTTGGCCCCAACACGCCCCAAAACTGGAATGAGTGCGTACCAGGTAATGGTGGCAGCGGTGGCCAAGGCGGCGGAGGCGGCGATTCCGGCGACGATGGCGAGGAAGGAGAAGGCGGCGGAACCCGCATCCTGCCGGAGGGTTGGCCATGAAGCACACGCTGATTGCCTTGCTTTTTGCAATCTCACTCATGCCCATGGTCGCAGCCGACCATGAATCGCCTGCCTGCAATGGCATCATCATCATCGACCTCGACCCCAGCGGCGAGAGCTGCCAAGGTAGCGACGATCCCAACGGACACGGCGGCGATGGATGCAATGCAACCATCACCATCACGCTTTCCGGATGCACTGGAGGCAACGGACAAGATCCTGGCACGGGTTGCGTCGGAGCCTACAAATTCATCGTGTATGGTTGCACGGGCGGCAACGGCTGCAACTCAGAAGGCAACTGTACGGCAGGCGGCAACGACCCCAACCCCATCCAAACCGTATGGGCCCTCGCTCCCGTTCAAACGGGATATCGCATCGTCATGGACTTTGATCCGTGCCACCCAATCAAGTATCTGGAGATCTGCTAATGAACCCCAAACTGAATCCCCGAACCCTACTCGTCGTGGCTCTCGCCGCGTTCCTGGCTGCCCCGCTCGTTGCTGCTGACGAAGGCGATGGCGGAGAAGGCTGTGAAGAAGGCATCAACATTACCGTGGATGGCTGCAACGGCGGCAACGGTGCCCCTGGCCTCGAAGGTTGCGAAGGTGAAGACGGCTCAGATGGCGACTACGAATCCTACTACATGGGCTATGCAGGCGGCGACGGCTGTGACGGTGAAGACGGCGGCGACGGCGGAAGCGGTTGCACCAATGGCGTCTTCATCACCGTCTTTGGATGCACAGGCGGTGACGGCGGAGCCGGAGGCAACGGTGGCAACGGCGGCGATGGCGGTAACGGCACCGGCGCCGAAGATGTTTGCCACACCACCTTTGACGGTCAAGAATACGACGACTGCATGAACTACGCCGGCGGTGACGGCGGCGACGGTGGAAACGGCGGAAGCGGTGGCCAAGGTGGCGAAGGCGGCACGGGCTGCGAAGACACCACCACCGTATCGGTCGCAGGCTGCACTGGCGGCGACGGCGGCGATTCGGGCGACTGTGGCAACGGTGGCGACGGAGGCGACGGCGGCGATGGTGACGGTGGCGGCGACGGCGGCGATGGTGGCGCTGGCGGCGACGGCGGCGGAACCCCTGGCGACACCGTAAGCAATGGCAAGCGTGATCTTGAATGCACGAAAGGCGGACAAGGTGGCACCGGATGCGAAGGCGGCACCACGATTGGCGTCTTTGCCTGCAATGGTGGTTGCGGCGGAGCCGGCGGCGACGGCGGCGACGGAGGAGCTGGCGGCGACGGCGGTGTCGCGGACGCAGGCAATGGTGCCTCTGGAAAAACCGGAGCCACTGGCCGAGTCGGTGTCCAGGGCAACGACCAAGGAGGTGCAACATGCAATTGAAGCTCGCACTCCTGCTTGCCTTCGCTCTCCCGCTCGCCTTTATGCAAGGCGTCTCGGCAGAAGATCCCGAACTTCCCATAGTTGGCGCCGTCGTCATCGAAGGTGACGGCGCGTGGCTTGGCGAGTTCTGCATGCAAACCACTGGCGGCGTGTACCTCTGGGATCGCCCCGTTTGTGGAATGCGAAGTGAATGCCAAAACGGCGGCCTTCAGATATATATCCTAACGGAAAACCAATGTGATGAAGAAGAATGCGAGGGAAATATCTTTATTTTCCTCCTCAGCGAAGGTAATTGCCATGAATGTGACTACGAAACCATCATAGTGAATGGTGGCGTCGAAAACTGTGATCCAAATAGGGTCCTTAGGTCACTAATCTAGTATCATCCCGCATGAACACTTTTCCACCTTAATCACCTCGCTGCTGTGCAGCAATATCCCCACAAGTGCTAAAATCTACAACTGGAGTCCTAAACTATGCGACAAATCATAACCCTAACTCTTATGGCTTTACCGGTACTTATTGCCGGTTGTTTTGGTGGCGGGGGCGGAGAAAGCATAAATAATGTTGGGGGAGATGAATCGGCAGGAGATGATTCTCCGAGCCAAAATAAAGGCAAATCACCCATTATGCTTTTTAATCAAACTATTCTAGTCGGCCCTGGGGTTGATGTTCAAAACTCCTGGGAGTTTACCTTAGAACAAGGATATGAATCAATAACTCTTACAATGGATGAGCTTGAAGGAGTAACAGTAGGTGACTATTATTTGTCTGTCACAGACCCTCTCGGAAACGAAACGGTTCTTCTCGACTCTCTTGGAGTTCGACTCGGGACAAGAAATATAGGTCTTGGCGCAGGCTCCGTTCAAAATGGAGCAAACTGGAGCAATCCAATCCCTGGTGAATGGCAAATTAAGGCCCAATCAACAGGAATTTATCAACAAAAAATCACAATTATCGCAGAATAACCAGGAGTTCAACAGATGAAACCAATCATACCAATCGCAATAACAATGCTAGTTTTGACAAGCCTCATGGCTGGCTGTCTTGGAAACAGTGAGCCTGAAAAACTAGATGCCCAAGACTTCGACCCTAGTTTGAAAGAGGAAACCAGCGCACCCCATCAATCTGTCGTGGTATTCGACGAGATGGTGGAAACCTTCCCTGGCCTAGCTCAAGGCGACACCTGGACCTTTATGGTCCCACAAGGGGCAACTATGCTAGAACTTGATATGGTGGAGCGCGAAAGCATTACTGTGGGCGATTTTAAAATCTCGGTTGAAGACTCAAATGGGACAGAAATTGTATTACTTGATGCAGTAGGCGTCAGATTTGGCACAGAAGGGTCAATGCAGGGCTTCATTCAAAACGGCGCAATTTGGAAGAACCCACAGCCCGGAACCTGGGCAATGCACGTTGAATCAGATGGTCGATTCCAGCAGCATGTCATTGTGACTGCGACAGTTCCCGTTATCAATGTCGGCTCCGCTATCGGGCCCTCTTCTTCCAGTAACGCGGCCCGGTGGACTCCGCAGGGCGGCGAATCGGCGGCTTCGAGCCCCATCTATGATGGCGTGGTTGAAGCTGGCCCCGGACTCTCTACGCTTGCAACCGAGAAATTCAAGGTCAGTAATTCGTATGATTCCCTGCGGGTTTCCATTGTGCCTCTTGAGGGATTATCTGTGGGATCATGGGAACTCAAGGTCCGTTCTCCTAGTGGGGCGGAGTGGGTGGTTCTGGAGGAATCTGGCCTACGGTTTGGACAAGCTACCGCTGCCGGAGGGGAGGCGACCAACAACGGCGTGAGCATCGTCGCAGAAAAAGGCGAAAGTCTGGAACGCGGCGAATGGCGACTTCGCGTTGAAGCCACTGGCAGTTTTCAACTTCATGTTATTGTCACTGCCGATTAAATTATGCGGATTTTTTCAATCCTGCAAGATTCCGGCGTAGCTACCCTTACCCACTCCTCCCCCTCCATATACTTCCGTCCAACGTCGCACCCAGGCTTCCAAGCTCGCCTCGCGCCGATGGCTGCATGCATCCACCCTGCGGGAACTTGGCCTTTGTCCAGGGCGGCTTTGACGCCAATCTTGCGTAGTGCCGAGACGACGGCCTTCCCGCTCCACGAACACGGGAAGCTTGAACTCCCGCGTCCTCCGCCTTTCATGACGTTTGCGAGGCGCCCCGGCCTTTTGGTAAGCTTCGATACCAGGACCACGGCAATTCGCGCAGATGCCGCCACTCTCCGGGTGTCCTCGGCCCCGTCCGGTGACACGGGCACGGCGGCCACGGCGGGTCGAAGCCCACCGTGACCTTCCCCTCCATGCACTCCTGCCGGCCGCCGTGTTCCGGCAACGGCTCGCCCACGTCCCCCGTGAAGCCCACGCCGCACCTGGACCGCACCGTCAAGCACACCACCGACACCACGATCCATGCTCCGCATCCGGCCACGCTGCCTTCACGTCGCGGTCGCCCTCGTCTTCGTCCAGTTGTTCCATGGCGCCTCGGAACTCTTCGACGCTCATCCACGACGCCGTCAACGACTCCACGCGCTCCCGCGTATCTGAACGGAACACGGCGTACTCCTGCGCCCCGTCTGCGCCGGTCGCGTCGTTGAGCAACACCAAGCCCCGCCACGCAAAGCCCGAGCAACACGTCCATGTCGATTCGGTCAACTGCACGGCCAGCTTGTCCAGGTCCTCGACCTCGCCGACTGCGTGAATGCGATCCTCGTGCCACAACCCCTCCGGCCACACCAACCGGGGCCCTGGCTCCGTGCAACCAAGCGCCGCCCGCAGCGCATCGAGGCTCGTGGCCTTCACCACGTCCATCAAATCGACCTCCACACCGATTCCGGCCCAAGCCGATGCCCTCGACCGAGAAGGTATTCCAGGTATTCCCGTGCTTGATCTCGGATGCTCCGTGCCACGCCCAGAACCGGAGCCCCGTCCCGGTCGGTAACACTGTGCCACCCCTGAAGCGATCCATACTCCAACGGCACCGTCAACGATTGCTCCGGGAAGACCTGGACCTTCAATGCCGGATGCGGAACGCGGTGTCCGTACACCGTCGTCATCTGCCCGAACAGCAAAACCACCGTCACCGGCTCCCCAACCACGACGCCGCGGTGGACAACGGACAACAGGACCGGCCGCGACGGCGGTGCCTGACTCACCCGCCGCACCCCTTCTTGTACGTCGGCCACGTCCGGCACGAGGCCCAAGACCGCCCGGTGCAAGGCGTCCCCGATCACGAGCCCACCTCCTGCATCGCCAAGCAAAGCGCATCCAACAAGTCGCCGGCTTGAGTCGGGTTCTTCTCGACCCAATCCTCCAAGTCGTCTAGGTCCCCCATCGGACCCGGCCCACCGTACTCGCCTTCCACTCGCGAGTTCGCCGCGTCGTCCCGGCCTCGCAGCGCCTCGCCGACGAATTGGATCTTGCCGGCCAGGAGCCGCGCCTCCTCACGTTCCGGGTGCCCTGCGTCGCACGCCTCCAATGCCTTGACGAACGGCCGCCACCACGGCTCTCCTTCCACGGCCTTTCGAGGCAGCGCCAACTCGACCTCCGCCCCGTCCCTGACAACGCGCACCCGCGCTTCGGGTGCCGATCCAGGCGGTGCGCCTCCATCGCCTCCCCGCGCTGGACCTCCGACGAGTACGGCCCAAAGAGGCGCGGGCATGACCGGCACTCGAAGCCCAGTACGTCACGCCGGCCCATGCTCGCACGTCCAGTAGATGCGACCCGACGCTCCACTGCCGACGACGACCACGCTTGCCCCGCACACGTCGCAGACGCCCATCAGGCTCCCTCCGAGACCCTCTGCGCTCGCTGCGCGGCGGCCTGCAACTCCGCTCGAACCTTCCAAGCGCAGTCACACACCACGCAGGGACAGTTCCAGGCATAGCCGTTCACGCACCCCACCCCCCACACTGGAGGCGGCGGTTCATGGGCAGGCTGTCGATGCTGTATTTGTCGTGCATCGAGCGGGGCCCCTGGCCCGCAGTGGCACCATCAACCCTCTCCCACACCCACCATCCTTGACGGGGGAGGGTTGAGGTGCCCGAGGGCTTGCCCCGCTGCACGACACCACCACGAGACAGCCTGCATCCAGAACCGACGACCCGAACCGACCACTGACCCCCGACCGCATGGTGACCCGCCACGCCTACTCCTCCTCGTCCTGCCCGCTCCGGCCCCGGTGCAGCGCCAAGGCATCGTGCAGGGGGCACATCCCTTCCCGGCACACGCCCTCTGCATCCACGTCACCCAGGCACTCCAGGCACGCTTCATCGTCCCGGTGGCGGTCCTCCATCCAGTCCGCCACCATGTCGAAGGCCGCTCAAAGCCCGCGCTGCACGACGGTCCGCTGCGCATCTTGGCAACCATCCACCGGGCCACCGGCAGCCTCGGGCATCAAGGCCGCCTCCAGCAAGTCTTAGCAGACAAACCGAACGAGCTCAATCCTCCACGCATTCAATGTCGCTACGCGGATTCCCCGGAAGCTTGGTACTATGCCTGAAGCCTGCCTCGGGGAGGCGAATTCGGGTACGTTTTCAGGCGTCTTGGCGGGGGCCCGGAAACAGGGCACAAACACAAACGTGTACGTTTCTAACACACACCTTGTTAGAGGAGAGTAAAAGACAGACCCTCTGAAGCGTACACGTTTTCAGGGCAAAATGTGTACGAGGTGTACGCCCTTTTGCCGCCGCGAAATCACCAGCAATCGGTATTGGGCAAGTCAGTCCATGGACACGGATGCTGGTTCCGGATAGACCACCGCCCAAGCACAACAAGCTCCACTTCGGGACGTTGCACGAAGCAACAATGTCGGGGTCGAAGCGGTAGTTTCAGATGATGATGCGGGGCGCTTATGTGGCCGTGGCGACCGATTCTGGCCTGCGCCGTGGCGACCGGGGCGACTTGGGGCCAAGTGCGCTTAGAACGCAGGAAAACGCGCTTAACGCCTCGAACTCCGTCCACAACGATCGGGGCGACGAATGAGCCTTGTCAACGATCTGGAGCACCCCTGCCGCGCTTGGTACGGGCGCGGTGGCGGGTGCTGCCGACTTGGCCCCGGCTACTGAAATCAAGTATTTTGGCGGCTTCCTGGCTTGTCATGCGCGGACGGTCTAGGTCGTCACACAGATAGAAGCACAAGGCTTCAGAGATCGTCAATGGGTGTGACGCATTTGGCAA
>JBFIHX010000024.1:0-10079 GCA_041601615.1 Thermoplasmatota archaeon
CAGGATTTGCTACGCGAGTTTCGCCTTGACCGCAGCAAGCGCCGCGTCCAAGCAAGCTCCCAGCATGTCTGGGTCCGAGCCAGCGCCTTGGGCAAAGTCCGGTCGCCCGCCTCCCTTGGCACCCATGAGCGGGCCGACTTCACGAAGAAGCGCGCCCATGTCGAGGTTTACGTCCGCACTGCGACCAAACAAGAGCCGCACCGTGCCGCCCGCCGGGGCCGCAAGAAGCGCCACGGTCTTCGGTTCAGCCACTAGGTTCGCCGCAGTCTTTTGGAGGGCTCCAGCATCGAGCGCGCCATCCACGATGATTCGGACGCCATTCACTTGCTCCGCGTCGCCGGCAGCCGCCTCGGCTTTGAGTTCTGCAAGCTGCTTTTGCAGTTCCTCGATGAGCTTGCCGCGCTCCTTCCACTCCTCAAAGAAGCGCGCCGACGAACGGGGCACCTCTGAGGGCGAAACTTGCATGGCGGTCGCAGCGTCGCGCAAGAGCTCTTCTTCGCCTTGCCAGCGACCGACCGCGTGCTTGCCGGCCGAGTACTCGAACCGCTCCACGCCATCTTGAATGCGCTCCGTGCGCCACAGCTTGATCGGACCCACTTGGCCGGTGCTGGCGCAGTGGGTACCACCGCAGTATTCCACGTCGTAATCAGAATCATCGGCCGCGTCGAGGGCAGCGCCAATGCGCACCACGCGAACGTCCGTGCCCTTCGGGATACCACCCTGCAAGAGTTGCATGCCCCACCTGGCTTCGGCTTCATGGCGCTTCCACCATTCGCGGAAGACAGGCCGACCGTCCATGACAATCTGGTTGGCCATGGCTTCGATTTCGTGCAGTTCCTCCCGCGTCGGGCGCCGGAAATGCGTCATGTCCACGCGGGCACAATCGGCGTACTTTTGGGTCCCAGCTTGCCAGGAGTGGCCGCCAAGCACGCGCCGCACGGTCTGGTTCATGATGTGCGTCGCCGTGTGGCTGCGCGTATGATCCATGCGCAAGTCCCAGTCGATGAGGCCGGTGACTTTGGTGCCTACGGCGGGGGCGTTGCCCTCGATGTGGTGCAGGCAGTGGTCGCCGTCCTTGCTGGTGTTTGTGACTTGGATTTCGGTGCCATCAGCGAGCCGCAGGGTGCCCTGGTCGCCGGGTTGGCCGCCCGTGTCATGGAAGAAGCAAGTCTCTGAAAGTGTCAGGACCGTTTCCTTGTCCTTGGTGCCGGTCCACGTCACATCCGCCTCAAACTTCCTCTGCCACTGCCCTTCCGTTTCGTAGAAAATGCGGTGCGTGGCGGGAACGTCCGCCGGCACGAGCGCCTTGGGCTTGGTCTTCTTTTCGCTGCCGTGGCGCTCGGCAATGAGCGCGTCGAAGGTGTCCGGCACATCGACCTTGATGCCCATTTTGGCCGCTGCTTCCGCGACGGTGTTGGGGCCGAGTCCGTGCGTGTCGTAGAATTCCACGAGGTCGTCGACGGTGAGGACGGGCTTCTTTTGCAGGGTGCGCTCGACGAGGCGAAGGCCACGTTCGCGGCTCTCCGTGTAGCGTTCCAGTTCAAGGTCTGCCATTTCTTGAGCACGGCCAATCGCGGCCTCAAATTCGGGGAACTGATCCAGCATCCTCTGCATGTTCCACGCCATGAGATCAGACAGCGGGGTTTCGATGCCCAGTTGCTGCTGGTAGCGGAAGGCGCGGCGGAACATCAGCCGCATGAGGTAGCCGGCCTTGACGTTGCCAGGGACGACGCCGTCGCCGACCATGAAGCTCAGGCAGCGCAGGTGGTCGCAGAGGCCGTACATCGCCTCGATGGGTGTCATCAGGGCCTCCAGCTCTTGGCTCGTGGTTTCGATGCCGTGTTCGGCCATGCGGTCCACCACTTCTTGGCGAAGCACGTCCAGACTGGTGCCCACATCCAGATTCAGAACGCCCTGGACGCGCGCGTGCATTTCCACGAGGCGTTGGCTGCGTTCGTCGTCGGCAATCGGCACGGTGGCGAGGTTCTTGATGTGCGCAATCGCTTCGGGAAACACGGTGTCGTAGGCGGTGGGGGTGCCAGTGCTGGCCCAAGCAAGGCGCTCCAGGCCCCAGCCGGTGTCAATGATGCGCAGGTCCATCATCCGGTAGTTTTCGCCCTTGATCTCGAAGGGGCCGTCGTCGTCCGCTTCGAGGCACATGAACACGAGGGTGGCTACTTCGAGGCCGCCGGCAAACACTTCGAAGCAGGGGCCGGCGTTGCCGCCGCCGTTCCACATGCTTTCCTTGTAGGTGATGCGCGTGCCGTCGAGGCCGAGGCCGTCGGTGAGGAACTTGTGCCCGTTCGAGACGCACTCTTCGGTCCAGTAGTAATCGCCCCAGTCGCTGCTGTTGAATGCGTGGTGGCCCATCATCTCGAAGCACGAGAAGTGGCGACCGGAGCGCCCGATGTTGCTCAGATCATTCAGGCGAATGCACGGCTGGCTCACGACCAGGGGATTGGCCGGCGGCGGCACTTCGCCCGAGGTCACATGCGGTTGGTAGTTGGCAATGCTTGCAATGTTCAGGTACAAGTCGTCGCGCCAGCGAGCCACCACCGGGTTGCGGGGGACGCGGGTGTGTCCGTGGCCTTCCCAGTAAGACAGAAACGCTTCGCGCATGGCCGCCAAGCCCAGCGGCTTGTCCGTGAGCGGGTTGCCCAAGAACTGGTACTCCTCGCACGTAGAATCGCCGCAGAGCGTCCGGTCGGCTTCCAGGGTCCAGAAGGCGTCCTTGCAGGTGGGGCAGTCGCGGCGCACCCACCCGTTGTCGCGAAAGAACGCGAGGTCGAACATCTTGGACAATTCCGGGTCCACGGCCATGGCGGGCGCCGCGAGGCGGAGGCGGTTGATAAGAACCGTCAGGGGACCGGGCTGGTTTGCTGCGGACTCATGCAGTGTTCCCACCTCGCTGGCGGTCCGCGGTACCTCCGTAAGTCGCGCTTCGCCGCTCGCCTTGAAGCTCTAGGAATCCTGCATCGATGAGGCGTCGAAGGTCCTGCTGGAGGGAGCGCCGCTAGATGTGCGGGAATGCGGCGTGGACAATGGGTGTTTGCACATGCAGCAATCATTCTGAATGTGCAAAGAGCCGGTGCATTTTGTGCATAGGAGAACCGCAAGGCTCAGGCAGTGGAGCAAAAAGGGCACGACACCCCACAACCTGCCACCACCAACGATTAAGTGGCCTTGCCCACCTCGAACCGCATGGTCTGGATGCGTCCGGCAGCCATCGCCCTCGCGTTGATGGTGGTTGGACTTGCCGGTTGTTTTGGTGGAAACGAACAAGCCTCGAAGGAAACAGATGAGCCGCTGGCTCCGCTCATCTCCGATCCGCTCCCCGTCAACGACACTATCACACCGCCGGCCCCCGTCGCACTGCCGTGGTACCCCAACGACGGCGCCTCTGTCAAGACGTTCCTAGAGGTTGCAACCTTCGACGACCACTTGATTCCCGTCACCGTGTACAAGCCCGCCATTGCCAACGAGAGCATCCAGTTCCCCGTCCTCGTCCAGAGTCACGGATTCACCGGCAGCAAATGGTCCACCGACGACCGCGCCGAGGACTACATCGCCGCCGGCTTTGGTGTCGTCAGCTACGACCAACGCGGCCACGGAGACGCCCGCGACGACTCGGACGTGCGGTTCATGCACCCGGACTACGAAGTGCGCGACGCCATCGCCTTGCTGGACGAAATCAGCAGTTGGGACTGGGTCCTGATGGAAAATGAAACCACCCGTGACCCGGTGCTCGGCGGCATCGGCTATTCGTACGGCGGCGCGTTCCAGCTCATGACCGCCACCTTCGACGACCGCCTCGATGCCATAGTTCCGGAAATCACCTGGCACAACATCACCACGGCCCTTGCCCCCGGTGGCGCCATCAAAAGTGGCTGGGTGGACCTGTTCTACCTGGCCGGAAACGCCCAGCAAAGCGTCGTCTTCAGCGAGGATTTCCACAAGGGTTGGACTTGGGCCACAGCCAGCAACGAGCTTCCCGCGGGCCAATTCGGACAAGTACCGGACCTAGTGGACGGCTTCAACCGCGCAAGCCCCGAGTACTACCCCGGCGCCATCGACATCCCGACCCTGCTTGTTCAGGGCATGCCGGATACATTGTTCCCGCTCAACCAAGCAGTCTGGAACCACCTCGCGATCAACGCCACGGGCGCACCCACTTGGCTCTACACCCACAACGCGGGCCACATCCTGAACACCGAATCCCTTGCTGCGGGCGTCTCTCCGATTCCTGCGGGTCTGCAAGGTGTTCCCGGCGGCCGTCCGTGCGGCGAACAGGCAGACTTAGAGATTCGCTGGCATCAAAAGTGGCTCCTAGGCCTTGACGTAGACCTTGGCCCCCGCTTCTGCATCAGCCTCGAAGACGACACCGCCATCGTCGGCAACGAGTGGCCCCTGCCCTCGACCGAAATGCGGGCCTTCGAACTAGGCGGGCCGTTCCCGATCATCCAGGGCGCCGGCGGCGGCAGCGCCATTCCATTGGAACTGGTGACCGTGGACGCCGAAACCATCGTGGCCGGCATCCCCACCATCAAAGGTAGCATCATGAGCCCCGGCGCCGACAGCATCGTCTACTTCAGTCTGCAAATGGCCCGCACCGACGGCATCATGGAACACATCGTGGACGACCAAGTGCGCCCCCTTCGCACCTTAGGCCCCAATACGGGCGCCGTGGACTTCGAAATGGAACTCGGCGGCATCGGCACCCGGCTCGCGGCAGGCGACACACTGTATCTGATGGTCAGCTCCATCGAGCCGATGTTCTTTGGCAACGCCGAGCGCCTGGCTGGCGGCGTGGTCCTCGACGGACTCACCCTCGAACTGCCGGTGGTGACCGAACCGGTGTTTCGAAGCTAGGCGATCGCCCCGTTCGTGCTGCTCCACGGGCGCCGGTTCACAAATTTCGCGTATCCTCGGGCATCGTGTAGAACGACCGCTCTTCCAGCACCGTGACCTTGTCGCCCGTGATGCGAAGGATGGTGCTTGCAGCGTTGTCCGATTCATCGGTTTCGAGGAGGCTGTCGCTCCAATCCGCCGCACTCACAAGTTCGTAGGTGCCGTCCGGAACACCTGCTGCATCGATGTATTGATCGGGCAGGCTGCTCCAATAGAAGTCAAACCAACCGGCTGAGACACCCATGCTCCAGCCGTTCCAGCCGGGAGCGATGCAGTAGACCTCGGCGCGACCGCCCGAACTAGGCGCTCGATCCGGCTCCTGCATCTGGCCCCAGTCCAGAAAGCAAAATCCGCTCTTCTTGTGCTCGGCTGCAAGCCCGCCACGAAGCCCCGTCGCCTCATCCCATTCGTAGAGGCTGAAGCGGGCAAAGCCATCGTAGTGAAAATGCATGTGCGTCAGGTGGAAATCGGCGTTGCCCACAGGGTGCCGAGTTTCGCCGCCGCTACGCAACGGAATCACTTGATCAAACGAGCCAAGCCCAGCGGGCGCTAGCACGCCCTGCTCGGGAGCCAAGTCCACTTGCAAGGGCCCGTCCCCCGTGTTGCCAATCGCATTGCCTAGGCGCAGGCAGCGCGTGGCGCCTTGCTCGAAGCGTTCAACGCGGTCACATTCCCCAAATGCAATCTGCACCGGGGCATAGGTCACGATGTTGGGAAGCATCTCGTCGCCGGAAAGGAAATCCACGCCCAGTCCCAGCACCCGCACGCGAACAGACAACGCACCGTCGGCGGCTAGTAGAATGTCCACGGGGCCGGGTTCCTCCAGGAGCCAGCGCATGGAATCGAAGCCACGCACCGCGCCAGCAAGGTCCGATTCAAGCGTCGTCTTGGTGCCGTCCCACGCCACGAGAACCTCCAAGTAGGCCTGGTCGGGGAGGCGGGGAACAACCACGGGAAGCACGCAGCGACCCGTGCAATCCAAATCCACGCGCTCCGGGACTCCGATTTCAACAGGTTTCAAGGAGCCAATGGCCGAAAATCGCAACGCGTCCGCAGAACCCAATGATTCTTGCGAATTTTCGGTCGAATCAAGGCAACCAGCCAGGGCAACCAAAAGCAAAACAATCCAGAATCGCATTGGGCTTGAAGTCGCCCCGTTTCCTTTGAGCATTTGGGTTGCATCCCCGAATCGTTTCACCGACCCGGCCCTCTCCCCGCCCTTTTTGCCCCGACCCGCCCTCCTCCAAGCCGTGGACCTGCCCGGCGTCCCCGAGCCGTTGCTCGCACGAGCCCGTCGTGCCGCAGCGTGGTTGCGCGAACGCGCCGAGGCCGGACACACAGTGACCGTGGTGCACCACATCGACGCAGACGGCGTCACCTCAGGCGCCATCGCCGCCCAGACCCTCGAACGCGCCGGCATCCCCGGCCGCACGGTCGCCGCCAAAAGCCTCGACGCGGTCCATGTGGACGCCCTGCAAGCCGGCAGCCACGACGCGCTTTGGTTCTGCGACTTTGGCAGCACCGCATACATGCACTTTCCCGACACGCCCCGCCTCGTCTGCGACCACCACGAACTCGTGCGCGACGGTACCGAAGAGGATTTTCCGCATGTCAATCCGCTGCTGGACGAATTATCCGGCGGCGACATCTCCGGCGCCGGCTGTGCATTTCTAGTCGCCCATGCCATGGACGCCGCCAACCTCGATCTCCTACCCATCGCACTCGTAGGCGCCGCCGCAGACCTACAAGACCGAGGCCGGACCACCAGCGACACGAGCAAGCCACCCCAGGGCCCGAAGGATGAAGACAAGAGCGCCCGCAACAGCGGATTCGCAGGCACCAACCGGGCCCTCGTGGAGCACGGCACGGCGCACAACCTTCTGGAAGTGGAGACGGACCTAGGTTGGTTTGGACCCGAGACCCGTGCCCTCTCCAAATTCCTCGGCTACGGCAGCGAACCCCGCGTACCCATCGTCACCGGCGACCGGCGATCCGCCGAGGCATTTCTGAAGAATCTGGGTGTGCCCCTGAGCGACGAATCGGGAGAACGAACCTGGAGCCGTCTAAGCCACGAAGAACGACGCCTCATTCGGTCCGCCATCGTGGAAAACTGGCTCGACTGCGGCGCCAGCGCCGAAGACGTGGCAACACTTTGGCGACCGGTCGTGCGCATCAAAGGCGCCGAACCCGGCACTCCTGTGCGCGAAATCCGTGAATTTGGCACCCTCCTCAACAGCACCGCCCGGTACGGCGAGCCCGAAGTGGGGCTTCGCGTGGCCGGCGGCGACCGAGGCGACGCATACCAACAAGCGCTCAGCCTCCTCACCGGCCACCGAAGGCACCTAGCAGCTTCCGTTTCCGCCTTCGTGGACGCGGGCGTTCGTGAAGAGACCGCCATCCAATGGGCGCACGTCCAGGACAAAGTGCGCGACACCGTGGTCGGCATTGTTTGTGGCATGGCACTCGACAGCCTCGGTCTGCGTCGAGACATGCCCCTGCTCGCCCTTGCATTCACGGACGACGGACGCACCAAGGTAAGCAGCCGCGCCCCCCACGAGATCCAAGGACGCATCGACCTTGCAACCGCGATGCGGGAAGGCGCCGCAGCCTTCGGAGGCCAAGGCGGCGGACACAAGGGCGCCGCCGGCGCAACCATCCCCCGAGAATCGGAGCGGGCATTCCTGGATCTCGTGGACGGCATCGTAGCCCAACAATTGGGCATCCAACGAGCATCGGTCCAACGCACCCCAGAGACCACGAAGATCGATCCCCAACCCTGGCAATCCGAGTCTTCACGCACAGGCCAATCCACTCTGTTTTGAGTCTGCCCGACGGAGCCACCACGATGAAATGGATAGTTTTGGTACGATTCACATTTCGACAATACGACCAGTTGCATTGTTGAATCATTCAATATTCTACCCAATCAACTTATACATGACAATGATGCAGTTTGACATATGGCTTGGACCATAAAGGCAGCATCCTCCGTGCTGCTCACCACAGCAATTCTATTGATTCCCGGCAGCGGAGCAGCAACTCCAGACTACATGGACGAAGACGGCGACCCCAACACCGGACCCACAGACATCATCGGACTCTCCGCAGACTCCGACGGATCCATGTTCATGCTCACCCTCCACATCGACGCATTCGAAGACAACCAGCCCTCCATCGAATACTGGTGGGATTTCGTCGCTGGCAACGACGTATACCGCTGGCAATGCACCGTTGAAGGATCCCACGGCGCCCTCAGCCTCGACTGCGCCACCCAAAACATCCCCGGCCGCTACGCCAGCTTCGGAAACGCAGGAAGGACCATTGAATCATCCTCCGCCTCCCTTGGATCAAGCATCGACCTCAAAGCCCCCGGCGGCCGAACCGCAGAAGCCACCTACATCCTGGACCCCACCGAAAACACACTCCAGCTCAAGGCACCCTATGCACAACTCGGCATCCGCAGCGGCGGCTCCGTCGAATTGCTCGAAGGAGGCGCCCGCAACTCATCGCCCCTCCACAAAAACACCGACCTTGACCTGATGATTCTCGGAGCCATCATCACACTACGCTGAAGACCAAACCAAGAACCTTCTTCTTCTCCTCCCATTGTAGGTGCTTATGCAATGGTTGCAGACTGACGCCCTCACCACCGTTGGCACCTTCTGGGAACGCAACGGCGAAGCCATCGAAAGCCTCGGCATCATCGCCGGCGGCATCCTGGTCTACGGCCTCATCGTCAACCTGTTCTACCAAATCATCAGCAAGCGCGTGATGTTTGCCGCCAAGACCTACGACGGCCGCGACCACGTGGGCGGTCCCGGACGCGGCTTCGTCTACCTCATGATGTTCCCCCTCGTCAGCTTCGCCTACTTCCTCGTCCTCTCCTTCGCGCTCCTGTTCCTAGGCGGCGAACACCAAAGTCCCCAACAAGTCATCACCCTCAGCTTCGCCGTCGTCGCCGCCGTGCGAACAGCCGCCTACTTCAGTGAAGCCACCAGCCACGACGTCGCCAAAATGCTCCCCCTGGGTCTACTCGGTGTCATCCTCGTGCAAGCCGAATTCCAAAGCGCCCGCGAAAGTGTCGGCCAGCTCAAAAATTTCTTTGACCACTCCGATCTCGTCATTCTCTACTTCGCAATCGTCGTCGTCCTCGAATATGCGCTGCGCAGTTGCTACATGATTGCCGACCTCAGCAACCACACCAAAACCCCAAGCGCACCCCCGCAACGCGCCGCACCCCCCGGCAAAAAGCGGCCCGGCAAACCCGAAGACGGCACCTGAACCGGCACCTGAATCGGTCCCTGGCCCTCAGCCCCCCACAGCCCAACAGACACGGTCCTAGGCCGGCTCGGGCGACGGCGCTACATTCCGGGCGCCTCCACCAAAGCACATGGCACGCGGCCTCGGCGGCATCTCGGCGTCCGCAGCCGCCTTCTGGGACCGCAACGGCGAAGCGATCGAAGGCTTCTCCGTCTACACCACAGGCATCCTAGTCTACGCCCTCATTGTCAACCTGTTCTACCAGCATATCAGCAAACGCGTGATGTTCGCCGGCCGCACCGTCCGAGGGCGCACCCAAGTCCCCGGCCCCGGACGCGGCTGGATCTACCTCATGCTGTTTCCCATCGTCAGCTTCGCATTCTTCCTCTTGCTCTCCCTCTCCCTCCTGTTTCTTGGCAGCCGCAATCAAACCCCCGCACAAGTGGTCACATTCTCCTTCTCCCTCGTCGCCGCCATCCGCATCGCCGCCTACTTCAGCGAAGCCACCAGCCACGACGTCGCCAAAATGCTCCCCCTTGGCCTACTGGGCGTCGTGATCGTACAAGCCGAATTCTCATCTCTTGCTGAGTCCAGCCGCCGCCTCCGAGATCTCGTCGACTACGCCGACCTCGTGGCATTCTTCTTCCTCATCGTCGTCGCCCTCGAGTACGGCCTGCGCGCCTTCTACATCTTCGTGCTGCACGAACAACCACCCCACCGGCGCGGCGGACGCAACCGCGCCAGCCGCGCCCGAAGCCGCATGGTCTACTCCCAATACCGACCCCACCTCGAACCCGCAGACGAAGCCCAACCGCCACCAGAATGACCCTCCCCCTTGCTGCACGCGCCCCCACCCCCGCCCAATCCAAGCACCACCACCACCACCACCACCACCACCACCACCACCACCA
>JBFIHX010000025.1:0-7187 GCA_041601615.1 Thermoplasmatota archaeon
ATCATCAATGCGCGAGTCGAGAAGGTGTTGACCTCGCCCATGTGGAGGCCGATGATGGAGCATCGTGGCGTGGTGCCCATGAACGGGTTCTATGAGTGGAGTTCCACGGATGCTGGCAAGGTGCCGCACTTCATCCACCGCCCCAAGGGCCTTCTGGCAGTGGCGGCGATGTTCGGTGTCCGACGCATCCACGACACCGAAACCCTATGCGTCACCCTTGTGACCTGTCCTGCCACGGCAGACATGGATGGCATCCATGACCGTATGCCCGCGATCCTCGAAGTTGAGCAAATGGACTCGTGGCTTGATGCGCGGGTGCCGCCGGCCAAGGCTCTCGAATTGATTCAGCCCCGGACGGGCATCCTCAAGCATTACCCTGTGGCCAAGGAGGTCGGGCGTGCCTCTGCGCGAGGCCGGCGCCTCATCGAGCCCATCCGTTCCTGAAGCACTTTCGCTCCCCTCCTGCACGAAGCTCCATCCGTGTCGCGCACGCAATGCAATCCGTGGCGTGGCTTGCGGACCTCCCATCCGCCCCCGTGCTTCTCTCAGGCAACGCACGGGGCCTCCGGGCTTTCCATCACGCGCTCCTGGCCGACGCCGTCCACGCCACCGACAAGGCCGTCCTGGTCCTCGATGGTGCCCACTGCATCAATCCGCACGAAATCGGATTTGCCCACCTCCAACATGGCCACGCCGCCGACTACGCCGCCGACCGCGTCTTGATCCGCAGAGCAATGACCCCGTTCCAGTGGGACGCTTGCATGAGCGAAGACCTCGACGCGCAGTTTCACGCTCTGGACGTTGGGCTCGTCTTGGCGGCGCCCATCGACGCGCAAATCCTACGCGACGAGATCACGGATTGGGAACAGGAAGCCTACCTTGCTGCCCATCTTGCCTGGGCAAAGCGGCTTGCCGCTCGACACGCGGTTCCGATTCTCTGGAGTATCGACATGCAACGGTTCAGTCGGCGTGCCCCGTTGCTCGCGGTGCAACTGCGCGACGGCATACCTACGACCCGACACATCGAGGTCGAGGGCCGAGGCTGGCGCGTCACCAATCAGGACGGCGAAGTCCTGATGCGGCCACGCATGGCGCAGCGACGAATCACGGATTACCTGGGGCCCGACCTGCACCGGCCCCTGGCCGCCTCCGTGCCCATGGCCCGACGGACGAACCCGAGAAGATGACCACGCCGCGAACCCGCCACACGACCCCACCGGAATTATACCGCATCCACATAACCCCCCGAACCAAGTGCTTGAATGGACCTAACCGACTCGCCTCTCGGAGAGAGCCAAGATCCGATGAAACGGCGGCGCCAAGGCCGTATATAAACTCAGACCGCAAGATCCCACTTGAGGGGAAAACCCCTGAAGGAGTAGTTATGCATCGCAATTGTGGCCGCACGATATTTAAACAAAGTCACCGGTACTGGAACCCACAGAGGCCAAACCGATCATGGTTCGTCGAATATCTCCATCGCAGGCAAGGAACCAAATTAGACAAGCACAGCAGAAACAGCGTCAGGCAGTGAACAAGATCAACCAAGCTGTCAACAAGTACAATCACGCTGTAAGGCAGCGGAACCAGAGTGTGCGTACTGCTGTGAACAATTATAATACCGCGGCTCGGGCGCATAACGCTCGGGTCCGGGCAAACCGTCAGCGAATTCAGAACGAACTCACCCGCCTGGCGCGGCACAATGCGTCGGAAACTAGCCAGTTCTCGTCATACAGGGCTTCAGTCGAAGCCCTTCACCAATCGCACACGAGGCTGGACGGATCCATAATTGCCAACCAGGGGGACGGACGATACAACCGTGTTCTGGATTTGAGTGAGCGAGAAACGGCCAACAGCTTGGTGGTTACTAATCGACTCCTCGGAGACGCCGATGCCGGTTCCACACCTGCAGAAGAGCTGGAGAATGCACAGTTGCTCGATGGCCTCAGCCGAATATCCGAGGATCTGGACAAGCGCTGGCAAGGTGCCCTCTTTTCCCTGAACCCAAACAACCCTGATGCGGCCCGACATTTTTGCACGAGTGCACGCGAAATCATCAGCCGCATCTTAGACATCAAGGCACCGGATGAACTAGTCTGCTCCGTCCTCCCTGACTGCCAAAAGACCGAAAATGGTACTCCAACCCGGAGATCCAAAATCAGGTATTTCCTGTACCAGCAGGGCATCACAGAGGACACATTGGAGGAGTTTGTCGAAAGGGACATGGACAATATCGTCCAGCTCTTCCGCGTTTTCAACGACGGAACCCACGGGTCTGCGGGCACTTTTGACCTCGCCCAATTGGACGCTATTCGAACGAGAGTGGAGGACGGCCTTCTGTTTTTGATTGAGATTATTGCAGATGCATAACAAATCGCTCAAGCCGACTCGCCTTCGGCTCGCGGCTTAGCTCAGCCGTTAGACCGCTTGACGCCACCCAAACGCCAAATGGCGTGCGTCCGCTGCTCAATCGAGGGACATGAAGATGCATCTGTTTGCAGACCTGGCAAGCATTGCCAAGTCCCGACTTGCGGAACTTGGCTATGGGCCGGGTCGAAACGACTCTGATGAAAACCTGGTGCTTCGATTCCACAACGTCATGCGACGCTTGCCTCCGAAAATCAAATGGGATGTCCGTATCTCGGACGAGGCGTCGAATGCTCGACTGCCTCCGAAGGAGAAGGCTGGTTTCGAGGACCTGATTTCACGAGCGCGGGGCGGTAGCTCCTTGCGCCCCCGGATGCACGAGCACATTTCACGCGCCGATTTTCGGGACTTGCTCTTGAACTGCTGGGGGCTTCATCACTTTCATCTCGGACCCATGATAGGCGGCTCCGAGTTTGCTGGGCGGACCGACCTTGTGGCGTATGCCCACTTGGACGTCGAAAACGCAATCATGTACGTGGTAGCCATTGACTCTCACGGGGACGGGATGCTCAAGCAACGCTTGCTCGCCGTGGTGGAAGACAACTGGCCAGACCTTGCCGATTCATGGAGCATGAAGGGGATTCCCCCATCCACGAACCACACCGACCGCGAGCTAACCGCCAGGGTCGAAAGGACCTCCATAAATGTACCTGTCCAAACCCCCGGAGGTCGGGTGATTCTTTCGCCGGGCGGTGGCATTTCTGCGACGAAAAAATCCTTCGCGGATGTCGGCGCCCTCTTCGCCATTCAGCGAAGGCTCGAAGCCGTCGAGCGAGACTTCCGCCGAAAGAGGGCAAGTTACGAAACACGCCTTGGCCTCCCTCGGGGGAGCTTTTTGCCAAAACTAATCGAGTACGGAGACACCATTGTGATTCAGGACAAGAGATCGGGCAAGACAATTCAGTTCAGGTAGGACTTGCGGCGGTCTAACAAGTCACTCGACCCGACCACTCGCTATGCTCGCAAGCTCGCTTCGCGAGCGGCGGGTCAGTTAGGCCGTTAGGTGGATTACGAGTCCGCACCAATTTTCGACACAAAATCCATGAAACAAGGCGCCGTGGCATGATTCCCATTTGGGTTTCCAAAGCCCAATTCGGCATTTCGACCTCCACCTAGTTCCTAATCTGCGTGGATGCGGCATATCACTAACCAGAAGTTCGCCAATTTTTTTTTACCTACGGCCTGCTGGGGGTGCCTACTATGTTGATTTTGCAAGCGATTCCGCGGAGCGTGGCGGCCGCCCTCATCGCACTCTCTTTTTCAGGGTGCATTGAATTGTCAGACCCGTCTGGGCAGGGGGGTGAGCTCGCCCACGTTCCAACTTGGAGCGCTGGAGATTATTGGCACTACCATGATTCGTCCAATGGAACTTGGATTAATTTGACCGTAATCGGACAGGAGAAAAAATCTGGATTCGAGACCTATTTTGTGAGTGAAGAAAGAAGTGACACTGGTTCCTCGACAGTTTATCCCACTCGCTACTGGATCGATGTTGATAGCCTAAGTATGGTGGCGGCCGCAGAGTCAAGCGGGGCCGAATACTCACAGGATTGTCCGTCCTCCGGAATCTTCCCGTTGGAAAAACGCCAGTTTAGCTGCACAACGGAATTTTATGGCTACAAGTACCACCGCGAGGGAGCGATTGAACCCGTTCGCTGGGGGTGGATCGATGCGGGAGAGAAGTCGTTTTGGTCGGTGATGTTGCATATGCAGGGTAGAAGCTGGGGGCCCGGCACCGATATGCCAATCGATGAAGAGATTTATTTCTCACCCACCGTTGGTAATGTCTTGTTTCAAGAGGGGGAAGGTTGCTGGGAAGATGCCAATGGTGTGTGGCACTGTAGCCTTGCACAGTTTGAATTATTTGATTGGCAGTACGCCGCATAAATGCGGCCCCCGTTTGGCTGTGCCACGCCGCACATCTCCTGGATGCATCTTAGTGGCTGGTTGATTTCGTGATGGCGGAGAAGCAAAGGAGTCATCCACCTAACAAGTCACTCGACCCGAATACTCGCTGCGCTCGCTCACTCGCTTCGCGAGCATCGGGTCAGTTCGACCGTTAGATGGCCGAATTCCCGGTGTCGAGGTCGGGTCCGCTTCGTTGATGAGCTGACTTGGCTTACTGCGCATCGTGACGATCAAGGTCAGGCCGGCTGCGTCCTACGAGGATGTGAAAGAAGTCATCGGCCCCAAGCGACCGGACGCCAGCGTCTGCTGGTGCTTGACTTATCGATTGCCATCCAAGGAGAACAAGGCCTTGACCGGGCCCGCCCGCGGGGAGCGTGTGGCGGAACTGCTCGAGGATGGCCCGATTGGAGTCTTGGCCTACGACGGCGATGAGCCCGTCGGCTGGGCTGCCGTCGCGCCGCGTGCGGAGACCACGTTCGACCGGAGCAGGACAATCCCCCGCGTGGACGACGCCGAGGCCTGGTGCGTCTGGTGCATCCGCGTCAAGCCAGGCCACCGGGGCGAGGGAATCTCCCATCACCTACTCGCAGGAGCCGTCGAATACGCCCGCTCCCAAGGCGCGCGCGTCTTGGAAGGATATCCGTTGGACAACTCTGGCAAGACCATCAACACGACGATGGCATACGTGGGCACCAAGGCGCTGTTCGAGAAGGCGGGTTTCCGTCAAGCGGTGGAGACCAAGTCTGTTCTCGACGGCTTTCCCCGTGTCTTGATGCGATTGGACCTATGAGATCGTCCGTGGCAGTACGGCCATCTAACAAGTCACTCGACCCGACCGCTCGCAAAGCTCGCCCACTCGCTTCGCGAGCGGCGGGTCAGTTCGACCGTTAGCACGCTTCTGGCGGCGCCCCCGCCCATGCGCCGCTAGGTCCGAAAGGGCCAGATAATACATACGGAGTCAAATCCT
The DNA here is from genome assembly GCA_041601615.1 of Thermoplasmatota archaeon. GTDB lineage: Archaea > Thermoplasmatota > E2 > JACPAO01 > JAHFTW01 > JANQNI01. The sequence goes on from JBFIHX010000025.1 coordinate 5,303, forward strand.
ACATGAGGGGGCTTGGTTGGATTTTGACGATGGTCCTAGTTTCTGCACTGGCGGGGTGCTTCGGTGAAGAAAATGCGAAGCCTGGGGGGGACGGGCGCGACGCTGACCCAGTGCAGCCTACGCCGGAATCCGCCATCGCAGAATCAGTCGTGCTTGGATTGACAAAATGGATCATGAAGGCACCTTGCGGTGTCAATGGGGGAACTCTATTGGGCCCTGACTCCATCATCGTTTCCTGCACCGTAGGCACGAAAAACCACGCGAACCACGCGGGGGAAGTCATGGCAATCTCCCTGCAGAACGGAACCGTACTATGGTCCCGAACTATCCCGAATGCTACCCTTTCGCCACCAGTCCTAGTCGGAGGATACATCGTTGTGGAGGCGGCAGTCGAATCAAGCGACGGTCGTTCCTGCAACGAACCAGGTGTTCTCGTAATCTACGGTGTTGGCGGCACTGAACGCAAGGGCATCGGGGCAGCTGACGAGATCGTTTGTGAAGATGCCGTTGGTCGTGGCTTGGTTCTGGTGGATGATGTGCAGGTGTTATGGCGCACCAGTCATGGCATTAAGCTGGTGGACGTGAGGGAGGCTCAAATATTGTGGACGCAAGCCGGATTGGCAGGCGCCCCTAGTATCAGCGTGAATGGCGATATTGCGTACCTCGGTTCTACAAATGGACTTGATTATAACCTTACGGCACTCGACGTGATCTCGGGAGAAGTCCTTTGGCGTGCGCCAACTCTTCCTGGCGAAACCGTGGGGCGCGTGGCCTCTAATGAACGCAACGTATTCGCTGCGATGTCATCGAAGTCGATTGACGTGCTGGACATTGAGAGTCATGCGTGGGCACAAACACAGGCATCCGACTTAACCCGCGAGATGGCGTTGATTAACGGCGCACTCTGGGCCTCCTCGTCGAGCCGCACAGTCATCTACGAGTTGAATCCATTAGAATTTCAGTTTAGCATAAGGTGCACCGCTTTGGTTCCAGGCAGCGAATACGCATTTGGCGTTTGCGAAGATTATGGGCGCCAAGCAATTCAGGCTATTGACATAGGTTCAGGGGAAGCACGATGGTCGGCCAACATCTTAGAAGGACGCACGCTAACACCGCTCGCAGCATCGAGCAACACCCTTGCTGTGGCGGCCGGGGGATACGTCTTTGGTATTGATATCGCCGGCCAAGTTGCTAAGCGCATAGGGTTCTCCTCGGCTGATGGGAGCTTGTCCGGAGACATGTTAGAAATCCAAGGCTCTGCTTGCATTCACGTCAAAATGCAGTTCGATGGCCCATCGAAGACAGCTGTGAGCGAATCTGGTTTCGTAGCCAGAAACCAAAATGGCGACTCCTACATGACCAGCCAGTCGTCTCCCAATGTGGGGAATGAAGCCTGTCGGGTAGGCTTTCCTGATGCAATCCTGTTTGATGGAGACACCGTGGAAGGCAACATCGCGTTTTGCTATCCAGATGCAAATGGACCGTTTATGCTACAGTATGAATTCGCACGCCAAACATTCTCTGTTGAACTAAAACGGGATGCGCTCCAAGGAATTGGCTGCAACGCCCAATAGTGAACCAATCCCAAGCACCAGAGTGGAAAGCTGCCGTTGAAGCCCGCGTAGACATCGCCTGTCGCGACAATACGATCAGGAGGCCAAAATGACTTGTATCATTTTGGGGGCCCGCGCCTCCACATGTGTGCGCGTGCTAACAAATCGCTCAACGCGACCTCGCTCCGCTCGGCGCGTTAGCTCAACCGTTAGATGGCGACATGAGTGAGCGGCCAGCCCCGCCCCATACGGTCAATAGCGATTGGGACAATGCCGCTATGACGATGAATAGAAATGCCCCCGCCAGGCGTCGGTTCGCATCGGCCCCCACG
>JBFIHX010000026.1:0-5182 GCA_041601615.1 Thermoplasmatota archaeon
ACCAGTTCGCCCCGACGCTCGCCATATGGGATTTTCAACGATCGCCCGCGTGTCATTGGCGCCACAGCGGGTCCATTCCACGGCCCCGGAAATCCATTGGCCTGTCGTTCGGCCACGCCACTGCCTTCGGCCATCTAACGGCCTCGAAGTAACCCGCTCGACGCCGAAGGCGGCGAGTCGGGTTCAGTGAGTTGTTAGCCGGACTCTGCCAAACCGAGCTAGTCCTTGCCAAAAACGGCTCTGAATTTGAAGTCGCCCCTTCCGGGATTCCAGGTATACGTCGCTGCTCCAGCTATGTTGCCACGTTCATCCGCATACACATGCATCGAATGTGGATTGACCGAGTCTTCGGTGATAGCAACCTGAATCTCTCCCTCCAACGCCAGTAGACGTTTCTGGCCTTGTGGATATTCAATGAACAAAGCTTGCTCCGGATCGCCGAAGACGCCCACTGTAGGGATCCATTCTCCATCCTGCTGGGCACGAAAGACGTCGTCAACCATTGGCGCGCGGCCCAGAAGCTCGAGGAAACTCATGCCTATCGAATTGTCGCGGGAGAAGATTACGGGGTCGGTCAGCTTGAATTCCGCTTCAAAAAGCGGTCGGGTGCCTTGGCGTGCCTTCACTGCAGCCAAGTCCGCATAATAGGCGCGATCGTCATCTGGAGCAACGTGGATTGTTGTCTTCGCATTGATGACTTCGTGGAGGGCCACGGGTATGGGGAAGGCTTCGAGTAACGTTTGGGCCGAGATTCCCTTGAACTCCTGGAGCGTCCGCAGCTCAATCATACAGGCCCTGGCCTTGCGCCGCGCGGGTTCTGAGAAACCGCTGGTGGAGACGGCGATTGCCTTGTCGGCACCGACGCTGCTGCGCTTACTCGCCAGCTGCTCGATCCACGTTACGTCTTCGACGTTCTGCCTATCTCGGCATTCAAGTATGATCAACACTTGGTGCGTCCCGGATTTGATTCTTACCGCGACATCCACTTCGCGCTTCCTGCCCGTATCACGATCAGGGATGTAGTCCGGAGACTGGACGTCAACGCGATCCTCTTCCCCGAGGGCCGCTTCAAGCAACGCCACGAGCTGCTCCGTATCCTTGCCTCGTCGCGCCATGTTCTGTGGCCTCCCGACGGCCCAGCTCCCCATTAGCCCTTCGCCAGTCCGATGGGGAGATGGGCCATCGATTGCGTTCTCGCGCCAGAGTAGCCGGTCCGGCTAACGGTTTAGCTAACGCGCCCTGAGCCGCAGGCGAAGGGTCGCGTTGAGCGCTTTGTTATCCGGCCGAGATTAGCTTGGAACGGGTGCTCTCTCGCGGGCAGTGTAGGTTTTCCACCGACCCATGGGGCGCATCGAAACAAGGCCCTCGGCTTCCAGGCGCTTGAGTCGATGCTGTGCTGTGCTGCGGCTCCAACCTTCGCTTTCTGCCCAGGCGAGGATATCCTTCTGCGTGGAGCCATCATGGCGCAGCAACCATTTGTGCAAGGAATTCAATTCGGGCTCCCGAAGCAGCACCACGGAGTTCCATGAATCCTCAAATTTTCCGTGATTTTCAAAATATCGCAAAGTTTGATTGTGTGGCTTCTCCATGATAAGATTGGCTTGTTTGAGAACAACGATGTGATGACGAGCAGTGCCAGCCGGGATCTCCGTTCCACGCACCAATTCGCGAAACGTCGCCCCCGGGTGCAATTCAATGTAGGACATGAGTTGGCGGCGGCGGGGGCTGCGCAAGGCCGGTGCGCGAGTTCTCGTCAACAAGCCAAGAACAACTTTGGCTAGCAGCGCCAACAAGCCTACCGTGGCAGCGGCAGCTACGGTTGTTCCCGCATTGCCGAGGGGCGTCTCGTCCAAGAAAATGACCTCTGGCGGCACGAGCTTCGCCGTAAACCGACCACCGGGAAGAGCCGACAACTCGGTCCCGGCGAATAAGCCATCCACACGTAGTGTCTGATTTCCCGCCGGATCGGCAAGCGGCCCTTCATATCCGGGAAGCCTGGCAACGCCATCCAAACTGAACGCCATGACGGAACTCGCTGCGTACAGCGCGTTCGTCGTCGTGTTGATGGCCAGAACCCCGTTAGCGCCATTCATCACGGTATATGTGTATGTCCTCACCGAAGCCAACGGCGTTGGTACCACATCAGCCTGAGTGCCGAAGACCGATTCTGAGGGAGGGCAATCCGTCGATGTGCAAGACCAATTGAATCCCAGAAATTCGACGTAACTCACTCCGATCGCTTCAATGCGGGCCCCACGGGGGGACGCGAATCGCCAGCCCACCTCGCCCTCGGCACAAGGGTTGCGGTGCCATGCTGGCGACCGCGATCGGTTGTCATCCACCAGGTTTCCCCAACACGAAGCAACGCGTTCACTTGAGCCATGCACGTCTCCGGAATCAAGAACGACGCGAATTTCATCTGCCCAGACTTGTATTGCGGCCAAAGGCTTAGTGGCCGAGGCATGCATGGCCACATCACGACCCTCCCAGGATTCGGCGCTGGGGATCCATCCATCTTTGGTTGCTCGAAGCACATCGTTGGTGCTCCGGGCCTGCCACTGTGTTTCCTGATATGCGGTGAGCTGCCCCGGCCAATTGAGGAGCGTCTCGGCTTCACCAGGGGCGGCCAGAAGAAGTAGGCGGCCATTGAAGGACAATTCGAGGTCACCTTGCATGATCAGCGGAGAAGCAAACTCCGCCTCATGGACCAGACTTGCGGCGCCACTGGGAACCATAATCAAAAGCAACACTGCGGGGAGTCTCATGCTTCTTCCTCGCAACTGAGATTGGTGAACTTCGTCACCTCGGCCGAAAATTCCACATGCCCGTAGTTTCCTGTGGTGCCAGCCCATTCGCTGCCGTAGAGCCTGGCGTGGAGGGTTTCGTTGGACATGGTTCCTAGGCCGGGCTGGCTTGAATCATATCGAGTGGCGGTGCCCTTAAACTCAGCGCGCCACGGGCCCGATTCACCTAGCCCAAGCCAAACCTCGTCCAAATCAAACGTCGGCTTGTCGCGAGGAATTCGCACCAGTTCCACGCTGGACTGGCCATAGACGGTTGTCCATTGGTAGCGGGCCTTTTCCCCTGCACTCACTGGCTCTAGAACCAGTTCAATTTGGCTGAGGATTGGTGCCATGCCTAGGGATTCATTGAACGCATGGGCAACCTCCTCGTCGTTAGTATAGATGCCCCGCACGATGCGCATAGGTTCCCCTCCGGGGCCGGTGCAAGCCTCGGGCGGCACGGCGTTTGCATGGAATTCAAGGAGGAGCGCGGCGGGGCCGCGCTCGAGGGTCGGGAGGCCGATTCGTTGGCATTCGTAGCCAACGAACCCATAATGTCTCGTGGCGGGTCCAGTATAGCGCCATTCCGGCGGCACTTCGTCTGAATACCGCGAACCAGGCGCGTCAAAAGTCGTTTGGACGCCATGGCATTCTGAACCTGCAAACAAGTCAAGGATCTGAGGAACATTTCTGGCGGCGTCACCGCCTGGCGACTGATTATGGCCTGGCGATGGCAGGTCACCGTTTGAAGGGTGTATGGGTTCATCTGCCTGCTCGAAGCAGCCCGCCATCAAAGTCGCGGCGACGAGAAACCATCGATGCCAGGTCACAAGCAGGTCTCCCACGTTCCGTAACCCCACTCGCCATATCGGTCGGGGGGTGTGGGGTAGACGACATCACGTTGCTCGGCAGCATTAAGTGCCTTGTCCGCCCATGCTGTCAAAGCGCCAACCGTATTGTAGCCCAGGTCGCCGCTGTCGCCATCCGTGATGCAATTGATTGATGCCCGAATATGCTTCTTGCAGTCATGCGGTAAGCCTCGCGTCTCAAGCGTTGTGTAGGCCACTTCACGTTGCACGCAGGCGGCGAAGGCCCCGACCCCCGGCTCCGTCGCCTGCACCAATCCGGAGGATAGGCCGAGAGTCACGAAGCCGAGCAGGATGGATGTGGATAGGACGTTCATGTGGACCGCTCCGCCACCAGAATGATGCTCGCGTTCATAATGATTCTTCGACCACTTGTTGGCCTCACGGCCAGACGCACCTAGCGCCTGCGTGCACCCTGCCGTAACCCCTGCCCTGCGAATGCGCCCGGAATAGGCCGGATAACGGCCACGACTTAACCCGCCGCCCGAAGGGCGGTCGGGTTGAAGGAGTTGTTAGATGGCCGGTTCTTCAGCCATGCAGTCCGGGCACCCGAACCCCAAAGGCGCCAAGCGGGCCTCCTCCAAGAGGTGCCAGTAATCATGCAAGTGGAATTTACCGACAAACGCCTTGCACCTTTTGCACGTGTTGGCCATGTACCTGTCTTCCAGAGTCTTGCTGTAATTTTCTCTGATTACGGCTCCAAATTCTTGAGCCTTAGCCAGCTCTGGTTCGGTGAAACAGTCTGGGCCTCGAATTAACCCTCCGTTATCCAACATTGCTACTTTCATTGGTCCGTCACACCTCCAGCACTCGGCATCGACCACAGCAACGAACCGCCGATGCATTGGTGCGCGACAATTGTAGCACTTGGGTCGCAGACAGTAGTCAGACGAAGTGGCCTCCAACTCGTCGCGATTTTGGAGTGCCCGCAGAATATCCCCCGACGAGATGTGGAACTCAAAGAGCGGTATAGAACGCTGTGCACAGAAGTTGCGTACGTTATCGTCGGGCGGGTGCGAAACAACCACTTCCAATAGGGCTACGGGTCGGCCAGTTCGTCCAATTAAGGAAATGTCTGGTCGGCATTCCCCAAGCGCCATCTCGGCTTGGACGGTGGCGGCGCGCCGGCCGACGTCTCCTTCGTGTGTGTCTTGGCAAAGCCCGCACGGCCAGCGAATTGGAATTGGCCGGGCTTCGGCCAGCGCCTGGGACAGCCTCTCCATGAGCAATCGTTTGCCAAGGGCGTGAGCAACGGTCTCTGGGTTGCAGCCGGTGTCCTGGAAGTGGCCAAAATGGTGGGCTACCTTGCTGCCCTTGCGCGCGACTAGGCGAGCGCCGCACACCGGGCACATACACGCACAGGCTAGGCCAGACTCCACATCGTTCACATCGACCAGTTCGCCCCGACGCTCGCCATATGGGATTTTCAACGATCGCCCGCGTGTCATTGGCGCCACAGCGGGTCCATTCCACGGCCCCGGAAATCCATTGGCCTGTCGTTCGGCCACGCCACTGCCTTCGGCCATCTAACGG
>JBFIHX010000027.1:0-4753 GCA_041601615.1 Thermoplasmatota archaeon
TCCTCCGTTCCCTCGCTGGCTGATGATGAGGTTGTAACCCGTCGCACCGCCGACCTCACTCCAAGCTAGCATTTGGGTGCCTCCTAGGAAGGGGGCGTTAAACTCACTTGGTGATCCGGGGGTATAGGCGGTGGGCGGATAAGGAACCTGCTCCGGCGATGTTTGGAAATACAATCGACTGGACCAGCCACTATAATTCCCTGCATCATCTCGCGCTTGCAAATTCCACCGATACTTTTGGCCGGCAGAAAGCACGCCAGATGGGACTTCAACACTTGTGCCATAGATTTGGCCTTCATTGTAGACAATGTAGCTAGATCCATAGGGGAACACGCTAATGGCCACCTCGTAGTTGGTCGCTCCCGAAACCGGATTCCATCGAAGCTCAACATGTTCGGTGGAGACAACTGGCCCTGCCTCTGATAAATCTCCGGGAGCGTAAGGGGAGGGAGGTGCAAGCCCTACAGCTACCACCGTTGGTGCTACCCCAATCAGTAGAAGTCCCACCGCTCCAAGGGCGAGTAGATGCCGGTAAAATCTGCCGGACATCGTACGGCCACCTCATCTAAGGTGTTAACCGTTTCGGCAAAACGCATCCAAAGCGCAGTCGGTGATCAATGAATACATGCCAAATACATATTAAATTTACATAGTATTTTCATAATCCAGCCCAAATTAGCTGCTTATACAAAATATTATGAAATCAATATAATATTATATTGGTCTGTATTGTGCCGGAAATGGTAGGTGCTGTTGCACATATTTGCTGACTGCCACCAGTAGCATTCTTGATGGGAACCAGTCGGCCTTGCCAGATCCGGCTGAGTTCCCGGCCGAAGATCCGAGGGGCGCGGTTATGCTCCGCTTCGTTCTGGGTAGTGGGTCCGAATGAGTTGAGAAAACCCGGAGTTCGGGGTGACATCGACCGTGATTCGAGTGACTCCATCGAGGCCGAATCGCATGCCTAGGTCGTCTTCGCAGGGGCCAAGTTTTGGAAATTGAATCTGTAATTTCTGGACATTGTTGAGCCGACGTGAGAGGGCTTCATCGAAGAGAATGGTCGTCGAGAATACAGGTTCGGAAGTGGAACCAAGTTTGGCGTGCTTCTCCGTCAAGATTTTGATGCCTACGAGCGAGTCTTCATCGTCGGTGCCGCCCTCTTTCTTGCCGGCCAGCAATGTGATGCTCGGAGGCTCCAGCCGGGATTCCGCATTTTTTCCTAGTTCATGTTCCATTTGCTGGCGTCGGTTTTGCGGCCAGCCTATGATGGGGCGAGCAAGTTCGAGGACGTGCCAGGTAAGTGTTTGTAGGGCCACGGCAACCTGAGGCGCTGCATCGGTGTCCATGGGAAGGTGCGGGCCCAGGGAAGATTTTGCGTGGAAGATGCGGTTGCGTACTTCCTCGTACACGTCGTCCTTGAATGCCTGGATTCCCTTCTCACTCAGGAGCTTCTTCTGGGCTTCCTGGGAGTAGGTGTCTTTGACGTTCCTGAATCCCCGGTCGAGCCATTGCTTTGCTTTCTCTCTTGGCTCGGGTGCGCGGAAGCGTTCTTCAAGCAGGGCCTCAAAGGCGAGGTACGTGTGCTGGAATGCGGAGAACACTTCGTCGGCCAATTGACCTCGGCGAAAGTGGCGCAAGGCAGGATGCCACCTGGGCGGGCCTAGGGGTCCATTGGTTCGGGGTTCGTTCGTATTTTCGACGCTCATGCTGTAGGGTAGTTTGGGGAAATGGACCGTTGTGCTAATGCGCAAGTGCAGTCCGTTGTCATCGGGCCACCATAGTACGCGGCAATCCCAGGGATCGCCCAATTCGTAGTGTCCGGCACCTGTGAGGCTCATCAAGTCGAGGGCTTTTTGGACGGCGCGGTAGGATTCCTTGGCGAGTTCATCCGGCGTACTGGGATTGCGTGTGGATGCGACGACGTATGGCTCGTTGGGCGCCACTGCGACGGTCCAATTGGCGAATTTGACTTGGTGGCCCCAGTAGCTGGGTTGTTTGAGGACGTACTTGGCACCCCATGTCCCTTCGAGGGATTGTTGCAGGGTATCGCGCAGTGTCGGGGCATTTGCCCGCTCCGGCTCCTTGATTTCCTGCGGGTCAAACGACTCCGTCATGGGCCACCACTCGGGACCTGCGCTTCCAAGTCCGCAGCTCCGCCTCCGATCAGGTTGCCCATCAGCAATCCAATCGCCACGCTCCAGAGGATCAATTGCACGAATACCAGGACTAGTTGGGCGACTTGGACGTGGCGTTCGCGCAGGAATGCCTTGGAGATGCTGTCGTGTTGGATGTCGCGGAATCCATGGCGGAACCAGTCGCCGAGGTGGGAGAAGAACGGGATGCCGTGGAACGTGATGCCCAAGACGATGCCCCCGAGGGCCAAAATCATGGCCCATGTTAGGCTCGTGGTCAATCCGGTGCCGTTGCGTGTCGTAGCTGCCAACGCGAGGGTTCCCGCACAAAGTGTTGCGAGGACGCCGCTGGCACCGACGAGGTGTTTGATGAACGAGATGCTGCTCTGGGTGAGAGAATAGAGTCCGGTTTCAGCGGTGGTTTCTAGAGTCTTGGCAAGGCGTTCCTCGGCCTGTTGAAGCTCCGCGGAGACTCGCTTCACTTTTTGCTCTTCTTCAGCGAGGATGGCGGCTGCGTTCTTTTTCTCAGCCTCGCAGCGGCGCATTTCCTTCATCGCGAGTTGATTGTTATCTTCCGGCCGATGGTCACGGCCTGCGCTGATTCTCTTGTATTCGGATGCAGCAGACTCGAACTGGCGTGTCCATATGGCAGAGCTTGCCGTCGCGATTGCGACTGCTTCATCGGCTGTTTGGAGGTCGGCGCGAAGCGCCGCTAGTCGGCGTTCTGCTTTACGCCGTTCTTGATCTTGGATGTGCCAGGAGTTAAGCATTTTTTCCGAATCGGTGCGAACGCCTCGCGCCACAATTCCCTTGACCACTTCAGGGGGGCTGGGTCGTTTCTTCGGCTTCCAGGCGCGAACCATGTTAGCACGTCTTGGGGGTGAAACTCGTACTCGTACTGCCGGTTTGTCCGCCGAGATCCACTTCGACGTCCACGACGACGGTGTATCCGGTGGAGGCACCTCCGATGCTGCGGCTTTCTAGTGCGTAGCCGTCTTGGTTCGTCGTTGTTGTTTCTGTGGGGCTGCTGCTCTTGAAGTTCCAGGTGGTGGTGACGGTGGCGCCTGGGAACGATGATCCGTCTGGTCGTTGGGCGTGGATATTGACGCTGACCATGGAGTATTGGCAAGGCTCGGGTTCGTCCACGGTGGCTGTAATGGTGAGTTGCTTTGCGGGTTCGGGGCTCGAAGAGGGCCCATTTGGTGGGGCCGCGCTTTGTGTTGCGATGCTCCAGGCCGTGCCATTGCTCGTGAATTCGATGGTGCCGTGATCGAGCGTGGTGTACGTCGTAGCTCCGGCGTTGTTGAGTCGTTGCAATGCGTCTGGGTGTGGGTGTCCGTAGCTGTTTTGGCCGACGCTGATGGCGGCGAAGGCTGGGGTGACTGCGTTGAGCCAGGGTGTGCATGTGCTGTATCGGCTTCCGTGGTGGCCTACTTGGAGCAAGTCTGCGTCAAGATAGGAGGCCGGGAATCGGGCAAGCACGGTGTCTTCGCCGTCGCAAGTCAAGTCTCCGACGAGGATGGCGGTGTTGGTTCCGTGCTGGATGCGGAGGGTGATGCTGCCTTCGTTGGCGTCCGATGCGTTGGCGTCCAAGTGCAGGAGGGTCACGTTGGCCACGGAGCTAAACGGGAGGTAGTCGCCGGGGTCCAGATCCGAGAGGTCTGTGTGGGTGGTGCTGCCCTCGGCGGAGGCCGAATCGAGGCAGTCTTGCCAAGTTATCGTGTCCTTCGGGGCGCCAGGGTGGTAGAACTCGCGGACTTCAAACTCCGCAAACACGTCGTCGCAGCCGCCGCTGTGATCGGCGTCTGCGTGCGTGATGACGAAATGGTTGATGACACTGACGCCTTGCGCGTGGAGGTAGTTCGTCAAGCCGTCGTTGCTGGCGGCCGAGTTGCGGCCGGAGTCAATCACGACGACCGAATCCGGGAACCGCACCACTATGCCGTCGCCTTGGCCGACATCCGTAAACGCTACGACCATGGTTCCCAGTTCCACTGCCGAATCGGGATTCATAGGCGAATCGTTCATGGTTTGAGGCACGGAATCGGCAGTGGTAGGAGGCGTGGATTCGAGGGCATCTTGCGCGTCCTCGGGAGATTCTGGATCCACACAACCAGAAATGGCCACAACCATGACCAACCACGAAACGGCAAATGAGCGACGCATCAAGACAGCCACTCCAAACGATGTCAAAATCCTATCTTGTTGACCTTCTCGGCCACGTTGCTCGCCTACTCTGTGGGGTTCTTTCAACCGCCGCAGGGGCCATCAGATTGCATGTGCGGTCGCTTTGTCCAGGTCTGGGACGCGGAGTTGGTGCGGTACGTCCGTCAGTGGGTGGAGGACTTGGTCGAGGTGCCGGGTCCTGATTCGGATGCGTCTTACAACGTTGCTCCGACCCAGGAGGTTTCCGTGCTGGTCACAGGTGAAGGTTCGCCGCGATTGGAGTCGATGCGATGGGGTGTTCCCTTGCGTGGAAAGCCGATCATCAATGCGCGAGTCGAGAAGGTGTTGACCTCGCCCATGTGGAGGCCGATGATGGAGCATCGTGGCGTGGTGCCCATGAACGGGTTCTATGAGTGGAGTTCCACGGATGCTGGCAAGGTGCCGCACTTCATCCA
>JBFIHX010000028.1:0-3507 GCA_041601615.1 Thermoplasmatota archaeon
ACCGGCGCCGCCGGTGGTCAGGTAGACGTAGTCGCCAGCGTCGTAGCGGCCGTTGTTGTTGATGTCAGCGTACACGGTGGCCGCGTAGACGGAGCCAACGAGGGCGCCGGTCTTGAGGACCGTGTCGGCGTCCTTGACGAGGGCACCGGCGGCGAAGCCGGCGCAGCTGATCAGGAGGACGTCGAAGTTGGTGACGGTTCCGGTGGCGTCGGCGTCGTAGACAAAGCAGTTGTCTTGGACTTCGAGACCCGTACCGAGGTCAACCTCGAGGATGTTGCCGGCCGCGAGGACCGTGTTTGCTCCAAAGGCGGTCGGGATGAAGTCGGAATCTCCGAGCTTCACCTGAGTGCCGAAGTTCTCGTGGCTGCTGGCTTCGACGGGCATGGCCGTGAAGACGAATGCAGCGACGAGAAGGGCCGCCATGATGGTCTTGGTGTTCATGTTGATTTCTCCATTGGATCCGAGCCATCGCATGTGCCGAGACCCCACCGGGGTCGGCAGCCCATTCGTTGAGTGCTCAAGACGCTTGGTCGAGAGTCCTCTGGCTTGGATTGTTGCTGCTGACTCATAACCCCTATATTAAGGACCCCGTTCAATGTTGGAACGATTCGCCATCCAGCCCACTACATTTGCAGTGGAGTGGTCGGGAGAGGGCAGGCGTTCCTGGGCCATTGGGGCGCCGGTTGGGGTTTCTGTGGGCTCGTCGACGGTTAGCAGTCTCGAATTTGGGTCCAGGGCACGACGGTGGCGAGGTCTGCGGCTTCTTCGGGGCCGGCGGTGCCGAGGACGACGGGCAGGAGGCGTACGAGGTAGGCGATGGCGAAGCCTACGACGAAGGTGCCGACGACGACGCCGAAGCCGCTTGCGTCCCGGCTGAGGTCCTGCACGGCGGCGGCGATGGCCATGGCAAGAACGGGGACCCATAGTACAGGTGTGGGCGCGAGGGTGGCAAGGAGCAGGAGCCAGAGGGCGCGGCCTTGTTCGCGGCGCAGGGGTTGCGGGAGGCGAATTTGCAGTCGTCCGGGGAGGCGTTGCAGTCGGAAGCCCCCGAGAACGGTGACGAGTGCGGTGCCGCCGAGGAATGCGAGTGCTGCGAGGCCGGCGAGCCAAAGCGCCGGGTCGGGGACGGCGTAGATGCCTCCGCCTGCATGGGGGACGGCGGCGAGCACGAGGCCTTCAAAGCGGCCTACCTGCATACATCCGCGCGCGAGGCTGTCGGCGCCAATCATACCGAGGACTGCGGCTGCGGCAGGGATGGCAAGAGTCTGTGTGCCAGAAGTGAGTAGGTGCTGCGGGGCGGCGTAGATGTGGCCGCGCACGAGCATGATGGCGGCCAGGGGCCCGGCCCAGAGGAGGTTCATGGGGTCGAGAAAGCAGGCGAGTCCGAAGGCGGCGCTGCCAAACCAGTGAGCGCTGGGGCGGCTTGTGAGAAAGGCTGCGAGGCCAAGGACTGCAAGGCTGGTGGCGGGAGCCACTTGGGTCGCGAGGCGCCCGTGTGTGAGCATGAGCGGGTCGAATGCGACCAGGAGGCCGGCAAGAAGTGCGGGGCCGTCGGCATGTAGGAGACGGCGCGTAGCCCAGGCCGTGGAGGCAACGAGAATTCCGCCGGCCACGGCAGACCAGGCGCGGGCTACGGGCGCGCTTGCGAATGCTTGCAGCGCGGGTAGAAATGCATCGCCTTCGAGAAAGGACTCTTCTGCGTCGACGCGACCGCCAGGGGAGAGCCCGATGGCTGCAAGGGCCACGGTGACAGAAACGGAAAGGATGAGGACTGCGGCGAGCCACCATTTGGGTGCAGGGCCAGGATTCATCCGTTCGCGGGCAATCCAAGATGCGGCTCCGGGGTTACGAAGTGGGCCGCCAAGTCCGTGCGGGGCGCCCGCTGGAGGTCCGGTCGGTGGACTGTCGTCCGTTCCTGCATCGCCCGGCAACACGGTGGCGCCCTCAACGACCTGCTTTTTGCCTTTGAAGGTATCTTTGTCCTGCGGCGACGGTCATTGGCCGGATTCGTTGCGAAGCGTTCAAAGACCAAATCGGGGCGAATGTGGCAAGGCTTATGCAGCAATCGCCGATTTTGGAGAAATGTTTATATGCATTGGTAAATCCTGTTCAACACAGGAAGCCCCGGAACCGTTTTCTATCGGGGCCGGGAGACGGAGCGATTCGAATGGGGAACAACACGGGGTCGATTCACTCGACCACCACCTGCCCCGCCGGACACGACCAAGGTGCCGCGCCTGGACTTGTCCGCACGTCGAGCCTCCCCTGCTCCCCCAACGACCCCCGATCCCGCTCCACCCCCTCGCATCCCATTTTCCTTTCTCACAGCATCCCGGACGGCCCTGCATCCGTCCGCATCCAGGCGCTTGCTCCGGCCCGCGCCGCATCCACCCCGGCCATGCACGCACTCCGGTGCTGCTGAAGCCGATACCGCCCAGAACCCTGCAAGTCCAATGACCGAGAAGAAACGAACCCAGGTCGAAGAGATCACCACCTGCCCCGAGTGCGGGTCCGACCACATCCAAACCGACCACGGCCGTGGCGAACTTGTCTGCGAGACGTGCGGACTGGTGCTCGACGATGCCTTCATCGACCAAGGCCCCGAGTGGCGCGCCTTCGATTCAGAGCAGCGCGAGAAGCGTGCCCGTACCGGCGCCCCCATGACGCAGATGATCCACGACAAGGGTCTCTCCACCATGATTGGCTGGAAGAACAAGGACAGCTACGGAAAGAGCATCCCGACGCGCAACCGCGCTCAGCTCTACCGCCTGCGCAAGTGGCAGCGCCGCATTCGTGTCAGCAACGCCACGGAGCGCAACCTCGCCTTCGCTCTCTCGGAACTGGACCGCATGGCCAGTGGCATGGGTCTTCCGCGCAACGTGCGCGAGACCGCCGCCATGGTCTACCGACGCGCGGTGACGAAGAACCTGATTCGCGGACGCTCCATTGAGGGTGTCGTCGCGGCCAGTCTCTACGCCGCCTGCCGCCAGTGTGACGTGCCTCGCACGCTCGATGAGATTGCCGACGCAAGCCGTGTTTCCCGCAAGGAAATTGGCCGCACCTACCGGTTCATCGCTCGTGAACTCAAGCTCAAGCTGATGCCGACGGCGCCGCAGAACTACATTCCGCGCTTCTGCTCGGAACTGAAGCTCAGCAGCGACGCCCAACAGCGCACCATGGACATCCTGAAGCAGGCCGCGGACCGCGAACTTACTTCCGGCCGTGGCCCGACCGGCATCGCTGCCGCTGCGATTTACATCGCCAGCATTCTGAGTGGCGAGCGCCGCACCCAGCGCGAAGTCGCTGAAGTCGCCGGCGTCACGGAAGTCACGATCCGGAATCGGTACAAAGAGCTGGCCGAAAGGTTAGACATCGACATCGTGCTGTAGGCACGGTGGCGATGACGCCTTTCGGGCAGCAGCGAGGCGCGCAGCGCCGAGCGGACCCTGAGCGAGTCGCGTAGCGACGAGCTTAGGGGGCTGACCAAGCGCCAAGCGGACTCCGAGG
>JBFIHX010000029.1:0-3186 GCA_041601615.1 Thermoplasmatota archaeon
GCTGAGGCGTTGAGGTATGTTGAGTAAGACCCGCCATCACACAGGCACTGGCGCCCTTCTGCGCGCCGTATAGCGCTTCATGCGACCCTGGAGCTTGATGTCCACCAGGCCCTCGGCGGCCAGCCGAGCCAAACGATGCTGGGTCGTCGATCGACTCCAACCCCATTCGTATCCAATGGATTCCAAGATTTCACGCTGAATCACACCCGGATGGTCCAGCAGCCAATGGTGAAGCTTGTTCAATTCGGGCTCCCGCAGCAACACAACCGTATTCCATGAATCGTCAAATCGCCCGTGATTCTCGAAATAGCGAAGCGTTGCATGGTGGCCGTGCTCCTGAATCAGATTCTCCCTCAAGAGCACCGCCAAATGATGCCGGGCCGTTCCGGTTGGAATCTCGGTTCCTCGAACCACCTCACGAAACGTCGCACCTGGATGCGCCAGAATGAAATCGTGAAGCTTGCGGCGATTGGGCTGCCCCAGCGGATTGTCCAAATGACGTGTGGAGAGCGCTCCCAGCGCAACCTTGGCAAGCAAGGCCAGCACGGTCGCGCCCACGGCCACTGCAACCACGCCTGTTTCGACGGCCAAGGGAGCATTGTCGAGGCGCGCCGCCGCGATGTCCCCAGACACCTCAGCATGCAACCGACCCTCGCTCGAAGACTGCAAGTCCGAAAACGTCAAATCGCCCCACAAGCGCAGCGTCTGCTCATCATCCAAGGCGCACGCCGAAAAGAGGTCGCACGCCCCAGCGCCGGCCAAGGGGAGCCGAACCGAACCGGAGAACGTCGCATTGAGTCGAGTTCCTCCAAGGATCACGAACTCGGGAGAACCCGTCAGGCGCAGATGGCCCGCAGGGGACGTCAACTTGGCAAAACTACGGTCCTGCACAGCGCCCGTCACATGCGGATTAGGGGGCACGCGATGATTGGTTCGATGGCCACCGGACGGGCACGAATCTTGTTGCGGACAGTCCACGGTCAAATTTTGAACGATCAACTGACTGCCCCCGTCAAGGGACACGTCCACGACGGGTTTTTCGTCGAATTCAAGTTGCCGGACGACCACGCCCGCACCGTCACCTACGCAGGTACCGGCCGGCAGCCAATTGGCCGCCTGGTCAGAGCGCCGCATCCAGTCATTGGGGCACCCCAAATCATCCGGGAGGATCGTCAGGGCGCCCGAGGTCAAATTGACGGTCAGGCTTCTTGCCGTCAGGAAAACAACAGCCCAAGTTGATTCCTTGCGCCATGCGAGCGTCGACTCAGCATCAGTAGCGACACCGTCCTCCCATTGGCCATCATGTTGACCCCCCGCCCCAGGCGTGGCTTGCGCCGAAACCTCGTAGACTTGGTACGTCTGCTCGCGAAAGCCAGAGGGGAATTCGCCACCCATTTGAAAAATGGCGCTGGGTCCAAATACCATGGCAATCCAGTCAGCATTCCAGGTCAGTTTTGTCCCTACTACCGTAGCACCAGCGCCAAACTCTAGGGACGGGTTACCTGCATGCGCCAACGGCGGGGCGGCCACGAGGACAGCTAGGAGCCACACAATGGTTCGTCCCAATGGACCAACACCCCCGATGCATTGTATTCAAAATCATACGACGTGCTAACGGGATAAGTGGCGACGGGGCTTTGGCTGGCCATGGCCGGTTCGCTGAACTGGCCCACGCCCCGATAGTCATTGAGGAATATGTAGCGGGAAATGGCATCCAATGTGAGCCTTGCAGTTGTCGTTTCATTCGTATGAAAGAAACTAACGCTTGTCGACCGTTCAGAGGTGGGCTCGAGGGTTGGCCGAATGGCATCGACCTGGGACGCTTCAAATCCATGTGGCTGGATTTCAAGGCGATTCATTAGATCGCCCGAGTTAGCCAATGCACCCCATGAAATCGAAGAATTATAGGCTGGAGCCCCGATCGCCACGGAAAGCGCGTTGCCAAGGCGGGCATCGGTTGAATGGATGGCATACACGAATTCGGGCAACCCCGACGACGACCCGTCACATCGCGCTGGCACGCCCGAAATGGAGATCGTCTCCAGCACGAACGCCAGCGGCCCACGTTCAACTCCATTGAAGCCGACACGAGTGCAGAAGAACGTGTAGTACACGTGCCGATCATCAATCGTTGTCGACCTCCATTCGTCCGGCCCCTGCGCGGAAATTGTGTCTCGGGGCGTCCTGATGTACGTTCTTATCAACGTGCAATTCGTCAACTGTAGATCCATGGCGGGAACGGACCCGTCCGTCCGATTCGTGAAACCGGGGTTTTCGTTGCGCCCCCATGGATCGGTAGCGCCCGCGGCCTCCGGCGGTGTTGCACCGTCATCGTCGATGCACCCAGAAAGGATAGGCACCACAATGAGAATGAAAGCGCATTCCTTCAGTGTCATGCGTCCATGCCCGTGATACTGTCGCAGGAGTCATCTTCGTAAGCGTGCACGCCGATGCCAGGCTGACTAACGTCCGGAAAATAGGCGATCCCATAGTGATTTGAGTCGGCCACCATAGCAATTATCAAGAAGTCTGGGTCGCTCGGAGCCCATAGATCGACACACCATTCGACGAAGCAAAATGTTTCTAACCAGGCCGGGACACAAAGTGGCACCGCACTCGGCATGGGAGGGGTTGCGCGCTTGGCCTTGTCCACAGCCTGCTCAACCTGATCTTCCCACGCATGAGGCCACGGCGTGTGGTTGGCTTCGGCCACAGGAATGAATGCGAGGCCGGCGATGATCATGCTAACTGCAAACCCCGAGACTTGCCGGGGGGGACCGCACCATGCTTGGAACATGGCCCATGCACATTTAATGGCCGTAGAACGACCGTTGGCGATAGGTTGGATACTGTACGTAATTACTATGTATCAAACGCTGCCAAACGTTGCTTCCATCGGAAGACAGCACCCCACGTTTCCCTACGGAGGGACAACCTGGGTCCCAGGCCGGCTTGCCTTGCCTGCGTCTACCTCCGCTCACACTGCGTACAAGGACTAAACGCCGGATGCTCCGTATTCGCAATCCGCTGGCCGCCGCCAACCATCGACAACACATCCGTCCCCGGCTCCCGGGTCCGGTACCGCAACCCCTCAACTGGCCGGCCACCTAGCAAGTGCTCCTGGCAAGTGCGTTCAGCCGCCGGCAGGCCGACGTGGCAGGTCCAGGCGCCGTCGGGATCGACGAC
>JBFIHX010000030.1:0-3066 GCA_041601615.1 Thermoplasmatota archaeon
ACTCAGCAACGACCCCGAATTTGAATCGAAGGTGGAAGACATTGTCGGTTTGTACCTGAATCCTCCGGAAAACGCGGTGGTTCTCTGTGTCGATGAAAAGTCGCAGATCCAAGCCTTAGATCGCTCGCGCCCCATTCTTCCCATCCGCCCCGGCTTGCCCGAACATCAGTCACACGACTACAAGCGCCACGGCACGACGACCTTGTTCGCGGCCCTGGATGCGCACAATGGCGAAGTCGTCCACCAGCTCCATGACAAACACACGCAATACGAATTCATTGAGTTCCTTGAGCAAGTCGATGCCAAAATTCCCGATTGTGAATTGCATTTGGTGGTCGATAATTACGCAACCCACAAGACGCCCCTCGTCAACGCATGGCTGGAAAAGCACCCGAGGTTTACGTTGCATTTCACTCCAACATCCAGTAGCTGGATCAACGTCGTGGAGCGCTTGTTTGGCAAACTCACGTCGGACCGGATTCGCCGCGGTGCATTCCGAAGCGTCGACGAATTGAAGCGCGCGATCGAAGACTGGATCAGAACCCACAACGAAAATCCGATCCCATTCCAGTGGACAGCCAAAGCCAAGGACATCGTGCGCAAAGTCAAGAAATACCGGCTAACTTACTCCGCACTACACTAGACGATCGATGGCAATTCGTGTGGCAGGCAGAGTCCCAGGCCCGTCGGGTCATGGGCTCCCGTCAGGGCAAGCGGTAATCCAAGTGCGCCAACCGGTGTTGCCGCCGAGGCAGGGTCCCGCGGGTCGCTGCCGCCGTCCACTTCGACGCCGTCCCCTTGGCAGTCCCCGTCCGTGTCTGGGTCCCGGGGATTGGTCCCATGCTCGTTGATCTCAGCGCCGTCGGACAAACCGTCACCGTCGCTGTCGAAGTCACACGGGTCTGTACCGTGGACGCTGGCTTCGGCGCCATCGGTCAAGCCATCGGCGTCGCTGTCGGCGTCCAGCGGATCCGTGCAAATGCCATCGGAGACTTCGTGGCCATCGGACAACCCATCACCATCCGTGTCTGGGTCCCGGGGATTGGTGCCATGATCGTTGACCTCAGCGCCGTCGGACAAGCCGTCACGGTCGCTGTCGAAGTCACACGGGTCTGTACCGTGGACGTTGGCTTCGGCGCCATCGGTCAAGCCATCAGCGTCGCTGTCGGCGTCCAGCGGACCGGTGCAGATGCCATCGGAGACTTCGTGGCCATCGGACAACCCATCACCATCCGTGTCTGGGTCCCGGGGATTGGTGCCATGATC
Organism: Thermoplasmatota archaeon; assembly: GCA_041601615.1. Classification (GTDB taxonomy): domain Archaea; phylum Thermoplasmatota; class E2; order JACPAO01; family JAHFTW01; genus JANQNI01. The sequence goes on from JBFIHX010000030.1 coordinate 1,267, forward strand.
GTAGACCTCAGCGCCGTCGGACAAACCGTCACCGTCGCTGTCGGGGTTGAAAGGGTCCGTGCCGATGGCAACTTCTTCATCGTCGGGAATACCGTCGTTGTCACTGTCCGGGTCGCAAAGGTTGCCCGCACCGTCCCCGTCGCGGTCCGCCTGATCGGGATTGGCCAGGCCGATGCAGTTGTCCAAGCGATCGTGGATGCCATCAGCGTCCAGATCCAGGGCATAAATGGAAGCGGTGCCCGCAGAGTCCCAGCGTTGTCCGACGTACACATCGTCGGCTCGCGCACCTACGACCGCCTGACCTCTGGACAACGCGACGGACCAGCCAAACGCGTCGTCGCGGTCAATGCTGTCTGCCGATAATTCCTGGACCTCCGTCCACGTTGAGCGCCTCTCGAAGATGTAGGCGCTGCCGCCGTTGTAGGTGTGCGTGTCGTCGGTGGGGGCGCCGATGAGGGCGACATCGCCGGCGAGGGCGACGGCGTGACCAAACCGGTCTGCGTCGGCGCCATCGGCAGGCTGCATGCCCGCTTCGTACACCCATTCTGAGCCCGACTTGACGAAGGCGTGGACTTCACCGAATTGGTGGCCAATGTTGCTGCGGAAGGCTCCGAGCAACGCCGTTTCTCCGTCGATGGCAACTGAAAAACCGACGAGGGAGTCACGGGGGCTGTGGAGGGGTTCGAGTTGTGCCGTCTGCGTCCAAGCTGAGCCCACGCGCTCGAAGATGTACGCGGATCCTCTGTTGGGAGCTTCGGGGGTGTCGTAGAACGGTGCCCCAAGCACCACATGGTTGCCACTGATGGCGGCCGAGTGCCCCAGGTAATCGCCGCCGCCGGCATCGGCTGCGTAGAGTCGGGCTTGCTCGATCCAGCCTGATGCGGTTCGTTGGAAGACGTAGGCCATGCCTGCATTGGAGAACCGGGTGTCGTCCTGGGGGGCGCCCACGACGGCGGTGTCACCGGAGAGCGAGACCGCATGGCCGAACAGGTCGCTCGCACCTATGGTTCGCGGCACGATCTTGGTGGCCTGTGCCCAGGTGTCCCCCGAGCGCTGGAACACGTATGCAGCGCCGGAGTCTTGGCCGAGGGCATCGTGGCGTGGCGCGCCAACCAGGAGGGTGTCGCCCTGCACCGCAACCGAGGCGCCGAACTCGTCGCCTTCGGCACCATCCGATGCTTTCAGCTTGGCGACTTCGGTCCACGAGTCCCCGGCGCGGGTGAAGATGTACACCGCGCCGGCTCGGAAGCCAAGGTCCTTGTCTTGGTATGCACCGATTGCGAGGGTGTCGTCGTCGATGGCGGCGGCGTAGCCGAACCGGTGCCCGTGGCCTGGGTCGCTGGCGGACACCTGTTGTTCCATTTGTACGGGCTGCGCCGTGACGATTGCAGCCAAGAGGATCGCCGCTACGAGAGCGGGAACGGCTGCTTTGGTTGTTTTTGTCATGTCACTCAAAATTGGCATAGCTAACAATTATTATAATCATATGCAATATACTGATCTTGCCACCGCGATATATCACACCCAAGACAACCCCTCACGCTACCTGATTGGAAGCGCGAAAGGCCCGAGCCCGCCCGACTTGGCTGCCGCCAGGCGCCCCCTACTAGGCGCACGCCGAACCAGGACCCGGCGCGGCACCCCCCGGCACCCCACCCCCCGACCACCCCCAACCAGGCAAACCGGACACCCGACCACCCACGCCTCCCCTGCGCCCAAGCCGCACCCCCCAGAATCCAGACGCCAACGACTGCGGAGGGCGGTCAACGCAGCGCCCGGCAAGGCGCACACGGCCCTTGC